>NZ_JACKQP010000001.1:617659-1438994 GCF_031625235.1 Amycolatopsis sp. 505 | reverse complement strand
ACGAAGGCCTCCGGCGGGTGATGTGGTTCCTAGACAGCTCCACTTCACAACCGGAGGCCTTCACCTGTCAGCACGACAGGCCGACACCGGGTCACCTCGACTCGGAACAACGTCCCTGGACATCACAGCTAGAGCGGGCGCAGCTGCTTGAGGATGTGCTCGCGGTCGTTGAGGAACGCGCAGCCCGGCACCGGCAGGTCGTAGCTGTTCAGCAGCTTCTCGAAGTCCGAAAACTCGTCGGCCGAGAAGCCGAAGCCGACCCGGTAGGCGTGCGCGGCCAGGACGTCGGCCAGTTCCTCCCACTCGCCGGCCCACAGCAGCGTGCGGTAGTGCGTGTAGTCCTCCGGCGAAAGGCGGTTGCCGATCATCGTCAGGACGCTGTCGGCGAAGAAGCTGATGCGGTTGCCCTTGAGGTCCGCCACCGTCGGGTTCGCCGGGTCGCGGGCGGTGTCGGGGTTGCGGACCACGCCCGGCCCGGCCACCGGGTAGGCGGTGTGGACGTGCCCGTTGTCCTCGACCAGCACGATCAAGTGGACGTTGAACCGCTCGCCGGCGCAGCGCCAGCGGCCGTTGCGCTGCTGGCGCCGGGCCTCGCTGGGGTCGTTGGCGACGTCCTTGACCACGGAGATGATCTGCTCGTCGGTCCAGCCGGCCGGGAACTCGCTGGTCGCCCTGCGCCCGACGCCCGGTGCGTGCCCGCCGCCCACTCGCTGCTCCCTTCGTCGCAACGAGCGTAGGTCAAACGGCCGCGGCGAGCAGCACGATGCCGACGACCTGGAGATCGAGACCGCGGAAGAGCTGGCGGGTGAGGTTGGCCGGCATCGGGCCCATCGGGGTGTCGACGAACCCGGGATTCGCGTAGTCAACGGCGGTGCGGGTGACCGTGCGCAGGATCGAGAGCACCGAAAGCGGCACGGCGAGCCACGCGCCCGCGGCGAACGACGTCCCACCCGCGAGGGTGACCACGAACAGCGCTGTCGCCCAAAGAAGACCCACCCCGGCGAGCACCAGGCCGTGGGCCAGCACCAGGTCGCGATCCCGCGAGCCCAGCCACCGGCGGCGGCCCGGATTGCGCCACAGCTCGCCGAGCCCGCCGGCGAACGGTGTCAGCGCGACGTACGCGCCGAGGCCGACCAGGACCGCGCCCGGCACGGTCGGCACCGCGATGTGCGCGGCGACGACCGCGAGGCCCACCAGCAGCGCCGCCCCCGCGTACCGCGACCGGCCGAGCGTCCCCGCCCACGCCAGCCGCAGCGGGGTCGGGCGGCGCAGCGAAAGCCCGCCGATCGGCGTGGACGGCGGGAGCAGCATCATCGGGTCGAGGAAGGTGACGGCGACCGAGCGCAGCACCCGGCCGTCCCACCCGGCGAGCAGCGCCGCCCGGCCCGCGCGCGACACCGGTTCGCCGCCGAAGGCCAGCGGCAGCGCCGCGACCAGCACCCCGGCCGCGACGAACTGCACCGTCGCCGGGCCGAGGCGGAGCGCGGCGATGCCCAGGCCGAGCACCGCGAGCGCCAGCGGGCCGAGCGCGTCGAGGCGCAACGACGTCCGCCGGGCCGACGCGAAGGCCGCCACCCCGGTCGCGGCGACGATCGCGACCGACGCGCGCCACTCGTTCAACCCGGCGCCGCCGACGGCGAGCAGCAGCGCGGCCAGGTAGCCGGTCACCGCGATCACGCCGGTCCAGGCGCCGAGCAGCCGGAGCGTGACGACGCGGCCGCGGTCGACCGGGGCGAAGTCGAGCCAGGTCAGCTCCGCCGGTTCGACCCAGGCGAAGCCGCGCCGCAGCAGGCCGCGCCAGCCCACCGCGCAGCACAGCGTCAGCAGCCCGAGCACGGCCGGGAAGTCCACAATGGATGATCCGTAGAGCGCCGGGCGCCAGGCGTCGACGTGGAAGAACGCGGTGAACAGGAACCCGAAGCCGAACAGGAAGACGAAGGACGCGGTGTCGCCGCTGAAGATCCCGCCGAACCGCTTCCGGCCCGGGATCCGCATCCGCCTCGGGGTCAGCGTCACCACAGTTCGAGCACGCTGTCCGCGGCTTCGAGCAGCGGCGGGTGGTGGGTGGCCACCACGACCGCCGCGCCGGCCGCCGTCGACCGGGCGATCACCCCGACCAGCCATTCCTTGCCCGCGGTGTCCAGCGCGCGTTCCGGCTCGTCCAGCAGGAGCACCCGGTGGGGCCGCGCGGTGACGCCGAGCAGCAGCAGCCGACGCCGCTGGCCCGCGGAGAAGTGGCCGGACGTCACGCGCATGCGTTCGCCCAGGCCCGCGTCGCGCAGCAGTTCCTCGTGGTCGCCGAGGTCGGCGCCGAACGAACCCGACAGCAGCTCGAGGTGCTGCAACGGGGTCAGCTCGGCGAAGAAGTCGGAGTCGTCGAAGAGCACCGACACCTTGCGCCGGAATTCGACGTCCCGCTCGTCCGGCACCTTGCCGTCGATCAGCACGCGGCCCCGCTGCGGCTTCTGCATGCCGTAGAAGCAGCGCATCAATGTCGACTTGCCGACACCGTTCGGCCCGACGATCGCGGCACACTCGCCGGGGTCGACGGAGAAGTCCAGGTCGTCGAAGAGCCAGAGCTCGCCGGCCCGGACGCCGAGCGCCTTCGCGTCGATCATCGGAGGGCTTCGAGGACCGGGGCGAACTCGTCGAGGAAGGGCTCGAGGACGGTGAAGTAGCTGAACCCGAACCGCTCGCGGTGCCCCCGGAGCCGGTCGGCGATCTGCGCGGGCGTGCCGACGAGGGCGACCGGCAGCTCGCCGATCTCGGTGGCGCTCAGGCGGCCGCCCACCAGCTGCTCCAGTTCGGCCAGGCCGGCCGCGCGGTCGTTCGTGACCTTCACGAACTGGCAGAGCAGGTTGAACTCGACCGAAGACGCGCGGTCGCCGAGCTTCGCCCGCACGAACGCCACGCGCTCGTCGACCTCCTCGGGCGCGGCCGCGGCCAAGGGCGAGCCGTCGGGCGTCTTGGTGGTCCCGGTGAAGCCGATGATGTCGGCGTGCTGCGCGGCCAGGCTCAGCACCCGGTCGCCGCGGCCACCCAGCAGCAGGGGCGGGCCTTCCGGACGCACCGGCGCGGGCTTGTGCTCGGGGTCGGCGTACCGCCGCTTGAGCTCGGCGATCGTCCGCTCGAGGTGGTCGACGCGCTCGCGGGCGGACGGGAACGGCATCCCGGCGGCCTCGAACTCCTCCTTGACGTACCCGGCGCCGAGCCCGAGCTCCAGGCGCCCGCCGGTGAACTGGTCGGTGCCCGTGACGTCCCGGGCGAGCAGCACCGGGTTGTAGAACGGCGCGTTGAGCACGAAGGTGTTCAGCTTGACGCGCGAGGTGACCTCGCCGGCCAGCACGAGCGCCGGAAACGGCGGTGCCATGCCCAGGTGGTCGGCCGCCGACAGGACGTCGAAGCCGAGTTCCTCGGCCTTGCGGCACTTCTCGACCCAGGCGGCACGGCTGTCCGGCACGACCATGTTGACACCGAAACGGAAATCCCCAGTCATGCCGACCAAGGTACTCACCGGAGCTTTTCGATCACCGGGCCCAGCCTGGCCAGGTCGTCTTCGAGCACGGTGAAGTAGCTGACGCCGAGGGTCTCGCGGGTGCGCAGCAGCTGCTCGGCCGCCGCTTCCGCCGAGCCGGCGACGACCGTGGCCAGCTCGCCGAGTTCCTCGACGCCGAGGTGCGGCACGAGTTCGTGGGCCGCTTCCAGGGCCGCTCGCCGGTCATCGGTGATCCGGACGAAGTGGACCATCAGGTTCAGCTCGACGTCCCGGCCGTCGAGCACCTGCTTCACGAAGCCGGCGCGCTCGGCCAGCGCGGCGGCACCGGCCAGGGCCAACCGACCCTCGGCCGCTCCGGGCGCGGTGCCGGTGAGGGCGATGGTGTCGGCGTGCGCGGCGGCGAAGGTCAGCATCCGGTCGCCCCGGCCGCCGAGCAGCAGCGGCGGCCGCGGGCGGTCGGTGAACGCGCGCTCGAGCTCGGTGACCACGTCGACGAGCCGTTCGAACCGGCGGCCGGGCGTGCCCCAGTCGACGCCGGCGGCTTCGAACTCCGCGCGGACGTACCCCGCGCCGATCCCGATCTCCACCCGGCCGCCGGTGAACTCGTCGAGCGCGGTGACGTCCCGGGCCAGCAGCACCGGGTTGTGGAAGCTCGCGTTCAGGACGTAGGTGTTCAACCGGATCCGCTCGGTGGCCTCGGCGGCGAGGAGCAGGGCCGGGAGCGGCGCGACCCGGCCGAGGTGGTCGACCACGCCGACGACGTCGTAGCCGAGGTCCTCGGCTTGGCGGCACTTCGCCACCCACTCGGCCCGCGAGCCGGGCACGTACATCGCGACGCCGAAGCGGAACGGTCTCATGGCCGCGAAACTACCGGTAAAAAGAACAAGGGGACGCCTCCCGGATGCGGCCGGGAGGCGTCCCCTGTCTCAGGGAGCTCAGCTGAGGCGCTGGGCCAGCGCGTCGAGCTCGTCACGCAGCGACGTCGGAACCTTGTCGCCGATCTTCTCGAACCACTCCTCGATCAGCGGCAGCTCCTCGCGCCACTCCTCGGGCTTGACGTCCAGGGCGGCCTGGATGTCCTCGAGCGGCTCGGTCAGGCCCTCGGTGTCGAGGTCCTCGGCCCGCGGCACGAAGCCCACCGGCGTCTCGACCGCGTTGCCGCGACCCTCGACGCGCTCGACGACCCACTTGAGGATCCGCGAGTTCTCGCCGAAGCCCGGCCACAGGAAGCGGCCGTCGTCACCGCGGCGGAACCAGTTGACGTAGAAGATCTTCGGCAGCTTGTTCGCGTCGGCGTTCTTGCCCAGGTTCAGCCAGTGCTTGAAGTAGTCGCCGGCGTGGTAGCCGAGGAACGGCAGCATCGCCATCGGGTCGCGGCGGACGTTGCCGACCGCGCCGGCCGCCGCGGCCGTCGTCTCCGACGACATGGTCGCGCCCATGAACACACCGTGCTGCCAGTCGCGGGCCTCGTTCACCAGCGGGACCGTGGTCTTGCGGCGGCCGCCGAACAGGATCGCCGAGATCGGCACGCCCTTCGGGTCGTCCCACTCCGGCGCGAGGATCGGGCACTGCGACATCGGCGTGCAGTAGCGCGAGTTGGGGTGGGCGGCCTTCTCCTCGGAGTCCGGCGTCCAGTCCTGGCCCTTCCACGACGTGGCGTGCTGGGGCTTGTTCTCCATGCCCTCCCACCAGATGTCGCCGTCGTCGGTCAGGGCGACGTTCGTGAAGACCGTGTTGCCCTTCTCGATCGTGCGCATGGCGTTCGGGTTGGTGTGCCAGTCGGTGCCCGGCGCGACGCCGAAGAACCCGAACTCGGGGTTGACCGCGTACAGGCGGCCGTCTTCACCGAAGCGCATCCAGGCGATGTCGTCGCCCAGGGTCTCGGCGCGCCAGCCCGGGATGGTCGGCTGCAGCATGGCGAGGTTGGTCTTGCCGCAGGCGCTGGGGAACGCGGCCGCGACGTAGTGGACCTTGTCCTCCGGCGAGATCAGCTTGAGGATCAGCATGTGCTCGGCGAGCCAGCCCTCGTCGCGCGCCATCACCGAAGCGATGCGCAGCGAGTAGCACTTCTTGCCCAGCAGGGAGTTGCCGCCGTACCCCGAGCCGTAGCTCCAGATCGCGCGCTCCTCGGGGAAGTGCGAAATGTACTTCGTTTCGTTGCAGGGCCAGGAAACGTCCTTCTCGCCCGGTTCGAGCGGGTGCCCGACCGAGTGCAGCGCGGGCACGAATTCGCGCTCGCTGCCGTCCGGTGCGATGAACTTCTCGAGGGCCGCCTTGCCGGCGCGGGTCATCACGCGCATCGACGCGACAACGTAGGCGAAATCGGTGATTTCGATACCCAGCTTGGGATTCTCGTCGCCGAGCGGGCCCATGCAGAACGGGATGACGTACATCGTGCGGCCGCGCATCGAGCCGCGGAACAGCTCGGTCATGGTGGCCTTCATCTCGGCCGGGTCCATCCAGTTGTTGGTCGGACCGGCGTCCTCGGGACGCTCCGAGCAGATGAAGGTCCGGTCTTCGACGCGGGCGACGTCGTCGGGGTCGGAAGTGGCCCAGAAGGAGTTCGGCTTCGACTTGAGCTGCACGAACGTGCCCGCCTCGACCAGCTCCTGGTTGATCCGGGCGGCTTCTTCGTCAGACCCGTCGACCCACACGACCCGGTCCGGGGTGGTCAGCTCGGCGACCTCCCGGACGAAGGACAGCACGCCAGTGTGCGTCGTCGGCGCGGTGTCCAGTCCGGGGATGGCGACTGCGGTCATCTCTACTCCTGACTTCCGACGACAAATGCGCCCGCACCGGAACGACGTTGTCCCGGTGCGGGCGTCATTGCCGGCGACCGAATGGCTTCGCACACCGGCTGGCGAACCGGTGTGGATGTTTTGGGATTCCCCGAGAGTAGCCGCATGACCGGCAAGTAACCGAGAGCTGACGTGTAGGTTCTCTCACAAGAACGATAAGGGAATCGATTCAGATGTCACTTGATCGGTGTATTCGCCGAAAATCTTGCGGTGGCCCGGGACACACCTGTGACCTGCTCGTTTTCATTGAAGACATGAAGAAAGCCCGAGGCCGCAGCCTCGGGCTTTCAAACTATGACGTGGATCACTTTCAGTTCGGCGAAATCCACTGCCCGGTGCCGGAGTCGATGCGCGCGACGCCTTCCAGGGTCTGCGTGCCGGCCTCGCCCCAGGCCGCGTCCGCGGCGGGATCGCCGTCGTTCCTCAGTCCACTGGAGACTTCGGTCCACTGACCGGGGCCGGAGTGCTCGAACGTCGTGGTCGTGCCGTCGGACTCGGTCTGCACCGCGATGTCCGCTTCGCCGTCGCCGTCCTTGTCGGTGAAGGCGATGGTGCCGCCGCTCTTCGTCTCGACGATGGCGGTGTCGTTGTGGCCGTCGTGGTCGGTGTCGATGGTCGCGACGCCCGCGTCGACCTCGCCGTCCGGCAGGTCGGCGTGGATGTGGCCGCCGGAGCTGTCGTCCCGGCCGCCGGTGTCGGAGTCGTCGTGGCCGCCGCCCGCGCCGTCCTGGACCCACTGGCCGCTGGCCTCGTCGTAGACCGCCTGCTCGACGACCTTCCCGTTCTCGTCCAGCACGGCGTAGTGGTCGGCCTCGCCGTCGTGGTTCGTGTCGATGAACGCCTGGGCCGAGCCGTCGTCGTGCTCGATGATCGCGGTGTCGTTCACCCCGTCTTCGTTCACGTCGTAGTTGACCTCGGCCTGGTACTCCTGGCCGTCGACGTGGACGGTCATCGCGTCCGGGCTGCTCGCGTCGGTGTCGCTGCCGCCGCTCTCGTCGACCCACATGGCACTTCCCCCTTCGAACCGGGTAACACGCTCCGACCTGCTGTCTGAGGGTATGACTCACCGTAGGCCCGTTCGGTTCCGCTTCACAACCGGACCGGTGCTCAGGCGGTTTTGTCCCGCAGCGCCCGGATCCGCGTCAGGAAAGCTTCGGCGCGCTCGCGGCCGTCGCTGACCTCCTTGAGCCGCTTCGACACGACGGCGATCTTCTTGGCCCGCTCCTGCGCGCCCATCTTGATCGTCTTGTCGACTTCCTTCAGCTCCGCCTCGATGGCGTCGATGCGCCGGCCCAGCGCCTCGTCCAGGGCCATCGACAGCTGCTGCTCGGCCTCGATGAGCTGCTCGGCGACCAGCTGGTCGAGCGTCGAACGGGCGTCCGCGATGGCCTCGACCAGCCACTGCTTCATGTGCTGCTTGTCGGCCGCGTGCTTGCGCGTGCGGGCCATCCACCAGCCGGCGCCGAGGCCGATGATGATCGTCGCGGGCAGCACGACCGGGTTGAGGATCGCGACGCCGGCCAGCGGCAGCGCGGCCACCTTGCCGGCCCCGACACCGCCGGAGATGCCCATGAAGACGAGCAGCTTGTCCTCGGCCGTCGGCGGCTTCTTGTCCGGCGGGCGCAGCACCACGGGCGGGCCGCCCGCCCGGGCGAACTGCGCGCGGATGACGTCGAGCTCTTCGGGCGAGAACAGCTCCGCCAGCGAGACGTTGGTGACCTGGTTCAGCCGTTGCGAGAGCAGCATCGAAATGCGCTGCGACGTCGTCTGCAGCGCGATGTCGACCTGCTGGGGCAGCGCGGCCAGCTCGTCGCGCTTGGCGGCGTCGATCAGCTGGCGGAAGTGGGTCTGCGCGTCCCGCATCTGCCGGCTGCTTTCGTGCCCGACCTCGACGCGGGTGCGCTGCACCTCGCCGCGCAGCTTCAGCTGCCAGCCGCGGGTCGAGCTCCGGCGTTCGGCCTGCAGCTGGTCACGGCGTTCGCGCAGCTGCTCGGCCTCGGCCTCGCCCGCCGACAGCGCGCGGCTCTCGGCCTGCAGCTTCGCCTTGAGCTCGCCCAGTGCGCTGGACAGCGCGCGCAGCGTGTTCGCCTCGCCGAGCATCGCCGACCGGCCGACGAGCAGCTCCTGCAACGCCGTCTGGATCGCCGCGACGCCGGACTTCTCCCGCAGCATCGCGGCCATCTGCTCGTTGGGCGCCTTCGCCGCGGTCTCGAACATCCGCGCCGACACCGGGTGGAACACCGCTTCGGCGAAGCGGGGCGCGTGGTCGCGCAGCAGCTGCCGGTCGGCTTCCATGACCTCGCGCCAGCCGCGGAACATGTCCACCTTGGTCAGCGCGAACACGACGGTCTCGACGCGCTCGCCGACGTCCCGCAGGAACTGCAGCTCGGTCGAGGTGAACGGCGCCGAGGCGTCGACGACGAACAGCAGCGCGGTGGCGCCCGCGGCGGCTTCCTTGGCGAGCTCGCCGTGCATCGAGTCGAGCCCGCCGACCCCCGGCGTGTCGACCAGCGAAAGCCGTTCGAGCAGCGGCACCGGCCCGGTGACCTCGACGTACCGCGGCGGGAGCTGCCCCGGCGGCAGCTCGTGCGCGGCGGACACCCAGTTGATCAGCTGGCCGAGGTCGATCGGCACCGGGGCGAGCTGGCCGGGGTAGCAGGCCTGCGCGCCCCAGCTGTCCGCGTGGTCGAACACCAGGTAGGTCGCGGTGGCGACGTCGGCATCCACAGGGGACAGTCCCGGTGTCGCGAGCAGGGCGTTGACCAGCGAACTCTTCCCGCGGTTCGTCTCGCCGACGACCACGACGGCCGGCTTCTTCGGCCGGGCCTTCCGGATGTCCTCGACCCACTTGGCGGCGTCCGGATCGGCGTCGCGGACGACGGTCAGCAGCTGGTCTCGGGTCGCGGCGACCTGCGCGGGCAGGCTCGGCGCGGTCGGTGCGCTCACGGGCTCTTCTTCGCGTAGACGGTGACGATGGGGGCGCGCAGCAGGCGGTCGTGGTCGGCGAAGCCGGTGACCTCGGTTTCCGCGACGATGCCGTCGAGCGCCGGGTCTTCGGTGGGGACCGCGCCGCCGGCCTCGTGGCGGGCCGGGTCGAAGCGCTCGCCGTCGGGCCGCAGGGCCTGGACGCCGATCGCGGCGAGCCCCTCCTCCAGGCGTTCGACGACGCCGCCGCTGCGGGCGCGGTCCAGGGCGTACAGGCACATCTGGATCAGCGCCTGGCGGTCCGCGAGTGCCCGCTCGAGATCACTCACCTGCTGCAAGGGGTGCACATCGGTGTCCGACGCGGCCGCGCCGCCGTCGGTTCCCTCCTTGCGAAACCACGCCATGACCCACAGTCTGGCGGACTCAGCCACCCTCCGGGGATGAAACCGGGCGAAGGAACCGGATCAGGATCGTTCGGAGGATCGCCTGCTCGGCGGCCAGATCGAGGCCGGGGTCGATGCTGGCCCGCGAAATCATCGCGTCGATCAGGCCGGCCAGCCAGCCGGCGACCGCGCGCGGGGCGACGCCGGGGTCGATCTGCCCGGCCGCGCCGGCGCGGGCGACCAGGACGGCCAGGCCGTCCCGCATCGCCCGGTCGTTGCGCTGGATCAGCTCGGCGAACTCGTCGTCGCGAGCGGCCTGGGCGGCGGCTTCCAGCACGAGCCGGACGACCGCGGGGTGCGCGACCTGGCCCGCCAGCTCGGTGACGACGTCGAGCAGCGCGGCCAGCGGATCGTCCGTCTTCGCGGCGGCTTCGAGGCGATCGGCCGTCTCGGCGGCGTCGTCGGTGAAGATCGCCGTGAAGACCGCACGCTTGCTGGGGAAGTAGTGGAAGAGGCTGCCGGAGCTGATGCCCGCGGCCCGGCAGATGTCCGCGGTCGTCGTCCGCTCGAAGCCCTTCTCGGCAAAGCAGCCGGCCGCCGCGTCGACGATCGACGCGCGCTTGGCCGCGTGCTTGGCCGGGTCGACCGTCCTCATCGCTCGACCGGCTCGTCCTGCCAGGGGTAGCCGTGCTCGGCGAAGGCCGGCGCCAGCTCGCGGCCGGTGAGGTCGGTCTTCTCGCGGGCGATCTCCCGGCCGTCGGTCGTGCGCAGGACGAGCTCCTTGCCGTCGAGGTAGACGGCTTCGAGGTCGGCCTCGATGCGGCGGGTCTTGTCGCCGCGGACCATGGTGACCCGGGTCGGCGACACCGTGACGACGAGGCGCTCGTGCGCCCAGATCGCGGCGAACAGCAGGCCGAGCACGAGCCCGCCGCCGACCGCGGCCAGCGTCGCCCACGGCTGCGGCAGCTTCGTGAGCACCTTGAACACGCCCTGGAAGGGGAAAGCGGGCAGGTCGCTGACCCACGCGGCGATGGCCCAGACGCCCACGCCGAGCGCACCCCCGATGAGCGGGCAGCCGACCCAGGACCCGGTGCGCAGCCACGACGGCTCGTCGACGGTCGTCTCCATGCGGTCCATTATTAGACCGCGTGCTCGGTTTATGAAACCGGGGGTTCAGACGAGCTGGTCGATGACCTCGCGGAGGACCGCTTCGAGGCCCGGTCCGTTCTCGGCGAGGCGGGACGACACGAGCAGCTGGTCCTCGGCCGTGCGCAGCCAGATCGAACCGGCGACCGAGATTTCGATGACGTTGAGGCGGAAGGGGTAGGCGCGGCGGCCCAGGCGGACTTCGGCCTCGCGGACCAGCTGGCCGAGCCGCTCGCCGGCCACGATCTGGCGGCGGTAGAAGCCGGGGGCCCACGGGGTGCTGCCCGACGGCTCGTGCGACCCGCGCAGGGCGGGGCCGCGGGCGTTGGCGAAGTGTCGGGCCGCGGCCGGAGCGAAGAAGTCGATCGCCTGGCGTATCGCCGAGCCGGGGGCGAGTGCGGGCCTGCCGTAACGGATGCGCGGGCTGCGCGGGTCCGGGTCCTCGCGGTTGCGCAGGAAGGCGAGCAGATCGACCCACCAGCCGGCCCAGTGCGCCTGGACGGCCGCGCGGTCGAGCCCGGCCGGGATGTGCACCGGCACCTGCGGCTCCACCGGCGGCAGCACCTGCCCCTCGGAAACGGACAGCGCCAAGGCGTCCCGGATGTACAGCGCGACGTCGACCTCGGTCTCGCTGCTCCAGCCGGCTCGCCAGGATGTCGTGTTTTCTAGGCGCACGCTTCAACAGTACGCGGAAAAACGCGCCTACCAGGGAGAGTTGGCAAGCCGAAACAACCTCAGGCTTCGCGGACCTGTTGCCAGATCAAGAAGTACGCCCGGTGCACGACGTGCGCGACGCGGCTCTGCGCCGGCGTCGCCCCGAAGGAGGCGAAGGACCGCCACCAGCCCGCGCGTTCGAGCGCGTGCGCGGCCAGCTCCTGGCGCGGGGCGCCGGGCTTGCCGAGCTGGGCGCCGATGTCGGCGTTGCTGCCGACCCGCAGCACCTCTTCGGACAGGTCCTCCGGCATGTCGACCGCGCCGGACGCGACCAGCGTCAGCGCTTCGAGCAGCCGCAGCTGGTGGGCCTCGGGCTTGGCGAGGAGCACTTCGATCGCATCGTGGACGCGCTGGCGTTCGGCGGGGTCGGCCGAGGCGTGCGCGAGCGCGGTCACCGAGGCCAGGGCCGCGGCCGCCTTGATGCCGTCGGCGCGGGCGGCGAACACGATCGACAGCCGCTGCCGGACGGCTTCGAGACCGGACGCGTCGAGCAGCGCCCGCCGCAGCGCGCCCGCCGTGATCTCCGGTTCCTTGCGAATGGCCTCGACCGCGTGCGAAATGCCGAACAGGTCGAGCTTCTCCAGCAGCCGCAACCGGGTGCCCGCCGGGACGTCGCACTCCCAGCTGGTGAAGATGTCGGCCGAGATCAGCATGGTCTGCAGGACGTCGTCGTCGAGCTCGGCGAGCTGCCGCAGGGCCTCGGCGTCGGCGGAGGTGAAGCCGCCGGACTCGGCGGACTCGGCGATCAGCCCGATCACCGGCAGCACGTCGGCGACGCGCGGCTTCAGCGTGGACGCCTGCTTCTCGGCGAGCAGCGTCGCGGCCTTC
This sequence comes from Amycolatopsis sp. 505, assembly GCF_031625235.1. NCBI lineage: Bacteria > Bacillati > Actinomycetota > Actinomycetes > Pseudonocardiales > Pseudonocardiaceae > Amycolatopsis > Amycolatopsis sp. 505. The sequence continues at coordinate 1,426,704 of NZ_JACKQP010000001.1, read as the reverse complement.
CAGACGTCGCCGCCGGACCCGTCGACCGACTCGGGCGCGATGGTGTCGGCCTTGTTGAGGACGGCGATCGCGTTGACCGGGCCCGCCTCGCGGCTCGCCGTGGCCGCGGTGAAGGCGGCGAGGGCCTGCTGGTCGTCCGCGCGGACGCCCTGCGTGACGACGTACAGCACGGCTTCCGCACCGGCGACGGCGTTGCGCGAGGTGTCGTCGAGCTCGTCCGAACCCTCTTCGTCGTCCTCTTCTTTGCGGTGCTTCGCCGCACCCAGCAGCTGCTCGGTGCGGGACACCGAAGCGGCGTCGAGCGAGCCGAGGCCGGGGGTGTCGATCACCGTCATGCCCTGCAGGACGGCGTTGGTCAGGTACGCCTCGATGTGCGACACCTGCTCGATGTCGACGCCCAGCTCGGCGGGGATCATGCCGTCGGCGGCGAACGGGAGCACCTGCTTGCGGCCGTCGGTGAAGACGATCTCGACGCGGTCCACCGTGCCGTACTGGAACCGGGTGACCAGCCGGGTGCACTCGCCGATGTCGGTCGGCGCGACCCGGCGCCCGATCAGGGCGTTGACCAGCGTCGACTTGCCCGACTTGATCCGGCCGGCCACGGCCACCTGCAGCGGCGCCCCGAGCCGGCGCAGCACCTCGGCGAACCCGGCGGCGGTGCGCGCGGACACCTGCGGCTGCAGGCGGTGACACAGGTTGGCCACCGACATCGACAGCGGACCCGCGAGCCGGCCCTGCTCCGGTGACGTCACGGCCCCCAGTCCTCCCCGTCGTTCGGCGACCCGTGAATCGTGCCATGCGGGTCATCCCCAGGTCGCACCGAAGGTGGTACCGCCGGCCGACGCGCGGTTTCCGCGCCGCGACCTAGTGTTGTGTGGTGCGACGGCTGAGCCTCTGGATGCGTGCCCACCCCATGGCGGGCGACTCGGTCCTCGCCGTCCTGCTCGGCCTGTTCGACCTGCTGGTGTTCGCCGCCGGCGCTCTGGACGAGGGCCCCGGGCTGCCGCCCTGGTACGTCACCGTGCCGGTGGAACTCGCGATGATCCTGCCGCTGGTGTTCCGGCGGCGGTCACCACTGTGGTCGGCCTACGTCGTGCTGGTGATCGGTGTCGTGCACGCGACGCTGGAGCTGGGCATCTCGAGCATCGCCGGCCTCGCGATGAGCATCTACTCGGTCGTCGTCTACGCCGGGCGGCGGCCGGGGCTGGTGTACGTCGGCGCGGTCGTGGCCGGCTCGGCCCTGATGCTCGCGCTCGGCCCCTCGGACGAGCTCGTCATCTCGGCGCTGTTCCTGGCGTTCGGGATCGCCCTGTGCTGGACCCTCGGCGAGTTCGTCGGGGCCCGGCGCGCCTACGACGTCGAAGTGGAGGCCAGGTTGCACCTGCTCGAGACCGAACGGGACCAGGCCACCCGGATCGCGGTGGCCGAGGAACGCGGGCGGATCGCCCGCGAGCTGCACGACGTCGTCGCGCACGCGGTGAGCGTCATGGTCGTGCAGGCCGACGGCGCGTCCTACGCGATCCAGAGCAACCCCGAGCTCGCTCAGCGGGCTCTGCAAACGATTTCCGAGACCGGCCGCGGCGCGCTCGGCGAACTGCGGCGCCTGCTGGACGTGCTCCGCAGCGACGACGCGGACGGCGAGCCCCGGGTGCCGCAGCCGGACGCGCACGCCCTCGCCGAGCTGGCCGACCGGATGCGCACCGCCGGCGTGCCGGTGGACCTGGAGCTCGGCGAGCTCGGCGACCTGCCGGCCGGTGTCTCGCTGGGCGTCTACCGGATCGTGCAGGAGTCGCTGACCAACACGCTCAAGCACGCCGGCCGCGGCGCGACGGCTTCGGTGCGGGTGCACCGCACCGGCGACCTCGTCGAGGTGCTGGTGTCCGACGACGGCGCGGGCGCCGCCCAGCTCGTCCCGGCCGGGCGGGGCGACCGGCGGCTGCCGGGCGGGAACGGCCTGATCGGCATGCGCGAACGCGCGCACGTGTACGGCGGGACGCTCGACGTGGGCCCCGCTCCGGGTGGAGGGTGGCAGGTCCGTGCGGCCCTGCCGGTTAGGTTGGACAAGTGATCCGGGTGGTGGTCGTCGACGACCAGGAACTGATGCGCGTCGGGTTCCGGATGGTGCTGGGCGCCCAGGAGGACATCGACGTCGTCGGCGAGGCGGGCGACGGCGCGCAGGCCATCGAGCTGGCCGAAAAGCTGCGCCCCGACGTCGTGCTGATGGACGTCCGGATGCCGGTGCTGGACGGCGTCGAGGCGACGAAGCGGATCGTCGCCGCGGGCACCGCGCGCGTGCTGGTGATGACGACGTTCGACCTCGACGAGTACGTCTACGCGGCGCTGCAGGGCGGGGCGAGCGGGTTCCTGCTCAAGGACACCCAGCCCGGCCACCTGGTTTCGGCGTTGCGCGCGGTCGCTTCGGGCGACGCGGTGGTGTCGCCGTCGGTGACCCGCCGCCTCCTGGACCGCTTCGTCGGCACGGGCGGCGCGCCGATGCGGGACACCACCGAGCTGGACGTGCTCACCGACCGCGAGCGCGAGGTGCTCGTGCTGATCGCCAAGGGTATGTCGAACCTGGAGATCGCCGAGGCGCTGTTCCTGTCCGAGGCGACGGTGAAGACGCACGTCGGGCGGATCCTGGCGAAGCTGGAGCTGCGGGACCGGGTGCAGGCCGTGGTGCTGGCCTACGAAACCGGTCTCGCGCGCCCCGGCCTGGGCTGACGCCCGGTCAGAGCCGGGTCGCCGCGCGGACCAGGCCGGCGAGGGCCAGCGAACGGCTGTGCGGTGGCCAGGCGATCACCGTGGTCACGGTCGGCGCGTCCGGAACCGGCACGGCGACCAGGCCCTCGAGCAGCGCGGCGCGGCTGGACTCGGGCATGACCACCGTGGTGCGGCCGAGCGCGATCAAGTGGAAGAGCTGGGTCTGGTTGCGCACTTCCGCACCGGGGCCGTCGGGGTAGGTGCCGCCGGGGCCGGGCCAGCGGGCCAGGGGCAGTTCCGGCAGTGAAGTGACCTCCGCCAGCCGGACCTGGGACCGGCCGGCGAGCGGGTGCGCGGCGGGGAGGATGGCGACCTGCCCTTCCACGGCCAGGACCTCGGTGTCGAGATCGGCCGTCGAGTCGAAGGGCTGGTGCAGCAGGGCGACGTCGGCCCGGCCGTCGTGCAGCGCCTGCTGGGGCTGCGATTCGCAGAGCAGCAGGTCGACGGCGACGGCACCCGGCTCGGCCGCGTACGCGTCGAGCAGTTTCGCGAGCAGTTCGCCGGACGCGCCGGCCTTCGCGGACAGGACGAGCGACGGCGGGCTGGTGGCGGCGGCCCGGGTCCGTCGTTCGGCCGCCGCCAGCGCGCCGAGGATCGCCCGGCCTTCGGTCAGCAGCACCGAGCCGGCACCGGTGAGCGTGACCTTGCGGCTGGTGCGTTCCAGCAACGCGACGCCGAGCCGCCGCTCGAGCTGGGCGATCGTCCGCGAGAGCGGCGGCTGGGCGATGCCGAGGCGTTCGGCGGCCCGGCCGAAGTGCAGCTCCTCGGCGACCGCGACGAAGTAGCGCAACTCCCTCGAGTCCACCCGCTCAGGCTACCCGCCAGACCGATACCACCGGGGTATCGTCGCTCGTCGTCGAGGGTGTTGGTGCTCCGCCGGGACGCACCCATGATCGGGGCATGAACGAACGGACGGTCGCGCTGGTCACCGGCGCGAACAAGGGAATCGGCTTCGAGATCGCGGCCGGGCTCGGCGCGCTGGGCTGGAGCGTCGGCGTCGGGGCGCGCGACGACCAGCGCCGGGAGGATGCCGTGGCGAAGCTGCGCGCGGCCGGCGTCGACGCGTTCGGCGTGCCCCTCGACGTCACCGACGACGCGAGCGTGGCGGCCGCCGCGGCCCTCGTCGAGAGGCGCGCCGGACGGCTCGACGTCCTGGTCAACAACGCCGGCATCGCGGGCGCCTGGCCGGACGAGCCGTCGGCCGTCACGCCGGAGAACCTGCGGGCGGTCGTCGAGACCAACGTGATCGGCGTCGTCCGGGTCACCAACGCGATGCTGCCGCTGCTGCGCCGCTCCGCGCACCCGCGGATCGTCAACCAGTCCAGCCACGTCGGGTCGCTGACCCTGCAGACCACGCCGGGGGTCGACCTCGGCGGGGTCAGCGGGGCGTACTCGCCGTCGAAGACGTTCCTCAACGCGATCACCGTCCAGTACGCCAAGGAGCTGGCCGGCACGCCGATCAAGATCAACGGCAGCTGTCCCGGCTACGTCGCCACCGAGCTGAACGGCTTCCACGGCACGAGCACCCCCGAGGACGGCGCCAAGGTCGCCGTCCGGCTCGCGACCCTGCCCGACGACGGCCCGACCGGCGGGCTGTTCGACGACGCCGGGCCGGTGCCGTGGTGACGTCGGTCAGCGGAAGTCGTCCGGCGGGGTCGTCGCCGGGTCCTTGCCCGCGTGGCGGACTTCGGTGAGCCAGCGGCCGAAGTCCGGCCGGTCGCCGTCGACGTCCGTGTAGCCGTACTCCTTCATCAGCGTCCAGGAGGCCACCGTCTGGCCGGCGAAGCGGGCGACGTCCGGGTCCTGCGCCAGGGCCGCGACGCCACGGGCCAGCAGGTACGGCGTCTCGGAGATCTTGAAGTCGACCGGCGCGATCTTGCCGACCGCGTCACGCCAGTTGTCCTCGGTGACCTCGAAGATGTCCAGCATCGACTCCGAGCGCAGGAAGCCCGGCGTCACCGCGAAGCCGACGCAGTCGTACTCCTTCAGCTCCGCGCCGAGGGCGCGGCCGAGCGCGCGGATGCCGCACTTGGCCAGGTAGTAGGGGAAGCCGGCGCCGACGTAGTCGTCGTTGTCGCCGTCGGTCACCTCGAGCACCAGACCGCGGCGGGCGATCACCAGCGGCAGGAGCTTGTGCAAGGCGATGAGGTGGGTGTCCAACGCGTTGTGCGTCAGCTTGAGCGCGTCGTCGAGGGGCGTCTCCCAGTAGGGCGCGTCGAAGTGGAAGTACATGTCGCCGCCCCAGACGTCGTCGACCAGGATGTCGATTCCGTCCACTTCGGACTCGATGCGGGCCTTCAGCGCGTCCACATCGGACTGTGAGGTGAAGTCGCAGCGGACGACGACCGCCTTGCCGCCCGCCGCCTCGACCAGCTCGCCCGTCTCTTCGATCGTCTCCGGGCGCTTCATCGGTGACGCCGTTTCGCGCGTGGTGCGGCCGGTGACGTACACCGTCGCGCCCGCGCGGCCCAGCTCCACCGCGATCGCCCGGCCGCAGCCCCGGGTCGCCCCGGTGACCACCGCGACCTTGCCCGCCAAACTCATGCTTCCTCCCGTCCCCGCCACGCGGACAGCACCGCGTCGACGTCCTCCGCCAGCCGGTCGGCCAGCCGCCCGTGCGGCCGGATCGACCAGTCGATCGACACCCCGTTGATCACGCCGAGCACCGCACGGGCCGCGCGCGGCACGCTCGGCGCGTGCGGCAGCGAAGGAGCCGCCGCCCGCACCAGCCGCCGCAGTTCGTCCTCGACCGCCGTGAAGTGCTCGCCCAGCAGCGACCGCAGCACCGGGTCGCCGATGTCCACGCCGAGCTGGCCCAGGTGGTTCGCCGCCTCTTCGGCGTCACCGAGCACCGCGTAGACCGCCACCGCCGCGGCGCGCAGGCCGTCGACCGGGTCGTCCGCCCGCTCGGCGCACTCCCGCATCTGCTCGACCGCCCGCCGCGTGGCCCGCCGGCTCATCTCCTGCAACAGGCCGCTCTTGGAGCCGAACCGCTGCGCGACCGTGCCGACCGAAACCCCGGCCTCGGCCGCCACCTGCGCCAGCGTGAAACCGGGGCCGCAGCGGCCGATCACGGTCTCCGCCGCACCCAGCAGCCGCTCGTCGGTGATGCTCCTCGGCCGGGCCACCCAGTTATTGAACCATAGTTCATTAATGAGGTCGAATCAGAACCTTGTTCTGGTTAGGACGGCGCCACGGACCGCAGCTCGCCCACCTGCGGCGACCGTCGCGCCGGCCGACGGCTGAACAAGGTTCTCAGGGTTGACTCAGGGTCATCACGGATCGCGCATCGGCCGAAGAGCCAGCAAGGTACTACTCAGGTAGGGGGAGTGGTTCGGCCTCCAGGGTGACGCGCAAACCATCCCCGACCCGCGACGATGAACGCGTCGTAAGCGAGGGGCGGAAGAGGAGCAGTCATGATCGAGGCAACGGGCCTCACCAAACGGTACGGAAAAACGCTGGCGGTGAACAACCTGTCGTTCTCCGTGTCCGCGGGGCAGGTCACCGGCTTCCTCGGTCCGAACGGGGCGGGCAAGTCCACCACCATGCGGATGATCCTCGGCCTGGACAACCCGACGGGCGGCCAGGTCACCATCGGGGGCAAGAAGTACCACGACCTCAAGGAGCCGCTGCGCACCGTCGGCGCGCTGCTGGACGCGAAGTGGGTGCACCCGAACCGCTCGGCGCGCGCCCACCTGCTGTGGATGGCGAAGTCCAACCGCATCCCGGCCACCCGCGTCGACGAGGTCCTCGAGACGGTCGGCCTGACGAGTGTCGCGAACAAGCGCGCCGGCGGGTTCTCGCTCGGCATGTCGCAGCGCCTCGGCATCGCGGCCGCCCTGCTCGGCGACCCCGAGGTGCTGCTGTTCGACGAGCCGGTGAACGGCCTCGACCCCGAGGGCATCCTCTGGATCCGGAAGTTCATGCACCGGCTGGCCGAGGAAGGCCGCACGGTGTTCGTCTCCAGCCACCTGCTTTCGGAGATGGCGCTGACCGCGAGCAACCTCGTGGTGATCGGCCGGGGACAGCTGATCTCGCAGTCGTCCACCGAAGACTTCGTCGCCCGCGCGGCCGAGAACACGGTGAAGGTGCGTTCTCCGCAGCTGGCCGAGCTCCGCGACGCCCTGCAGCGCGCCAGCGCCGGCGTCGTCGAGGAGGCGAACGCGCTCGTGGTGTCCGGGATGGACAGCGACAAGATCGGCGAGATCGCCGCCGCCAACCGGATCGTGCTGCACGAGCTGAGCCCGCAGACCGGCTCGCTCGAACAGGCCTTCATGCAGATCACCGGCGACTCCGTCGAGTACCACACCGGCCTCGACGCCGAGGCGCAGCACGTGCTCGAGTCCGCCAAGTAACCGGGGAAACCAAGACCATGAACCTGCTCGCCGTGGAACGCATCAAGCTGTTCTCGACCCGCTCGCCGTGGTGGTGCGCGCTCATCACCCTGGCCCTGACCATCGGCTTCGCGGCCATCATCGCCGGCGCGACGCCGTCCGACGCCCAGCTCACGCTGCCGGCCACCCAGTTCGGCGGCTCCCAGTTCGGCATCGCCGTCGTCATGGTGCTCGCCGCGCTCGCGGTGACCACCGAATACCGCTTCAACACCATCCGCACGACGTTCCAGGCCGTGCCGCACCGCTCGCCGGCGCTGGTCGCCAAGGCGATCGTGGTCGCCCTGGTCGCGTTGGTCATCGGCGAGCTCGCCGCGTTCGGCGCCCTCGGCCTCGGCATGCTGATGCGGCCGAACGACGGCCTCGGCCTGCACACCTCGCAGGACTGGATGAACGTGGCCGGGCTCGGGCCGGTGTTCGCGCTCAGCGCCGTGCTCGCGGTGGCGCTCGGCATCCTCATCCGGCACAGCGCCGGGGCGATCGCCCTGCTGCTGATCTACTACTTGGCCGTCGAGGAGCTCGTGCAGCTGATCCCGAAGATCGGCAACCACATCCACGAGTGGATGCCGTTCAACGTGGCCAACAAGTTCCTCCGTGGCTCCGCGGTGGTCGACGGCCCGCCGCCGTCGGACTCGCCGCTGAGCCCCGGCTGGGCGCTGGCGTACTTCGCCGGCATCGCGCTCGTGTTCCTGCTCGTCGCGCTCGGGGTCGCGAAGAAGCGGGACGCGTAGGGGGTAACAGGGGAAAAGGGGAGAACACCGGATCCGGGTCGCGCTGTCGGGGGGCGACCCGGGTCCGGTGTTTCGCAGTAGGCTCGCCTCGACGGACGGGGAGCCCATGATCGAAGCGACAGCACTGACCAAGCGGTACGGCGCGACCACCGCGGTCGACGAACTGACGTTCACCGCACGGTCGGGGCGCGTCACCGGCTTCCTCGGCCCGAACGGCGCCGGCAAGTCGACGACCATGCGGCTGATCCTCGGCCTCGACACCCCGGACGCGGGCCGGGTGCTCGTCGACGGCGTCCCGTACCGGGAACTGACGGATCCACTGAGGACGGTCGGCGCGATGCTGGACGCCACCTGGCGCCACCCCGGCCGCAGCGGGCGCGACCACCTGCGCTGGCTCGCCGCCACCAACGGCATCCCGGACAAGCGCGTCGAAGAGGTGCTGGCGCTGGTCGGCCTGACCAGCGTCGGCAAGACCCGCGTCCTGCAGTACTCGCTCGGCATGCAGCAGCGGCTCGGGATCGCCGCCGCCATGCTCGGCGACCCGCGCGTGCTGCTGTTCGACGAGCCGGTGAACGGCCTCGACCCCGAGGGCATGGCGTGGATCCGGCAGCTGCTGCACGCGCTGGCCGCCGAAGGCCGGACCGTGTTCGTGTCCAGCCACCTCCTGCCCGAGATGGCGCAGACCGCGCAGGACCTCGTGGTGATCGGCCGCGGCCGGCTGATCTACCAGGGCACCATGGACGAGTTCATCGCGCAGACGAGTGAACACGGCGTCCGCGTCCGCACCGCGCACGCGGACCGGCTGCGCGCGGCGCTCACCGGGCAGGCCGAGTTCACCGAAGCCGACGGCGCCTTCGTGGTGTCCGGAATGGACAGTGACCGGATCGGGCAGCTTGCCTTCGACGCCGGCGCCACGCTGCACGAGCTGAGCCCGATCACCGGCTCGCTCGAGCAGGCCTACCTCGACCTGACCCGCGACGCCGTCGAATTCGCGGTGCCGTCCGCGCCGTCCGCGCCGTCTTCGGAGGCCGCCCGATGATCACCAACCTCCTGCGCGCCGAGCGCATCAAGCTCTTCAGCACCCGGGCGCCGTGGTGGTGCCTGGCCATCGCGATCATCGCGCCGCTCGCCTTCACCGCGCTGTTCTTCGCGCTGGCCGGGCCGGAGATCCCGCCGACGGTCGGCAACACCCAGCTCGCGAGCGGCAACGGCCGGACCGTGCTGCTCGTGCTCGCGGTGCTCGCGACCGCATCGGAGTTCAACTGGGGCACCATGCGGCTGACGTTCCAGGCGGTGCCGAGCCGGGTGCCGGCGCTGGTGGCCAAGGTGCTGGTCGTCGGCGCGCTGGGCGCCGTGCTCGGGCTGGTCGTCGGCTTCGGTTCCTGGGGACTGGCGTCGCTGGTGCAGCCGGACGCCGACCTCGCGCTGCACTCGGGCGCCGCCTGGCGCTCGGTGCTCGGCCAGAGCCTCGTCTTCCTCTTCACCGCGGTGGCCGGCGTCGGCGTCGCGCTCCTGCTGCGCAGTGTCGCCTTCGGGCTGACGGTGGTCCTCGTGTGGACGCAGGTGCTCGAAGGCGTGCTCGTCTTCATCCCGGGCATCGGCAAGCACATCTACCAGTGGATGCCGTTCCACGCCGCCGACGAGTTCGTCGGGGCGGGCGGGTTCGCCGCCGGGCCGCTGGGGCTGGCGCCGGCGCCGCTCGGGCCCTGGGGGTACCTCGGTTACTTCGCGGCGATCACCGTTGCCCTGTTCGTGGCCGGTGTACTCGTGACGGCACGACGCGACGCCTGAGCGTGACCGCGGTCTCAATACCGCAAAAAACCTTGTTAACAAAAGGTGAAACACCTGTGGCTTCCCTCACAGGCACCGGACATACTGCTACGACCAGGCAAGATTCATAAGTGAGAGCACCGGACCCGTCTGAACTCCCCCTGGAGGTGAATCTTGACGGTGGACACCGGGCAAGAATTGGGCGGCACGATTCCCCGAGCCCGCGTCGAAGACGACGCTCCCCGGCTCGAACCCATGCTGCACCTCGAATGGTCGCGGGCGATCGAACTCCCGCAGGCCGCCATGACGGCGGCGACGCCGGCGGAACTCCGCCGCGCGTGGGTGCACCGCGCACCCGAAGACAGCGTCCTGGCCCTGTTCCGCGCTTCGGCCGGGATGGCGGGCCCGATCCCCGCGCCGTGGTGGCTGCGCGCGATCGCGGACGGCAAGCTCGATTCGCGGGAGCAGGGTTTCCGCGTCGAGGACCGGATCGCGCAACTGCTCGGCAGGCGCCCGGGGTGGGAATTCGTCCCGTGGGCCGCGGACGGTGAATCCGGCTACTGGGAGTTCATGCCGTCCGAACGCGGCAAATCGGGACACGCGATTCCGACGACGGTGATGAACACCGACCGGCACGAGGGCTGGATCGACGTCCTGCCCGCGCACACCGGGCCGACACCGGACCCGATCCCGATCGCCGGGCTCGCCGGACTCCGGTCGCGTCTCGGGGTGATCGAGGCCGTTCGTTAACCTCTCCCTCCGTGGAGAAAGAAGACGGGCGTCGGCTGCGCAGCGTGGTCAGTTACGTCAAGCGCGGTGGCCGGATGACCGTCGGGCAGCAGCGGGCGTGGGACGACCACTGGCCGCGGCTGGGCCGCACGGTGAGCGAGCTGCCCGAAGGGCCGCTCGACTTCACCGCGTGGTTCGGCCGCGAGGCGCCGGTGATGCTGGAGATCGGCTCCGGCATGGGCGAGACGACCTCGCAGCTGGCCGCCGCGGCGCCGGAGCTCAACTACGTCGCGGCCGAGGTCTACGACCCGGGCCTCGGCCAGCTGATGCTGCGCGCCGAAAAGCTGGGCGTCGAGAACCTGCGGCTGCTGCACGGTGACGCCGTCGTGCTGCTGACCGAGCACGTCGAGCCGGACACGCTGCACGGCGTGCGGCTGTTCTTCCCCGACCCGTGGCCGAAGAAGAAGCACCACAAGCGGCGGATCGTGCAGCCGTCGTTCGCCGCGCTCGTGGCGTCGCGGCTCGCCCCCGGCGGCACCTTCCACATGGCGACCGACTGGGAGAACTACGCCGAGCAGATGCTCGAGGTCTGCTCCGCCGAACCCGCGCTGCGGAACTGCTACGACGGCTGGGCGCCGCGGCCGGAGTGGCGGCCGGTGACGAAGTTCGAGCAGCGCGCCGACGTCGAAGGCCGCGTCTCGCACGACCTGATCTTCGAGAAGCGCTGAAGGGGACTCTCCCCGGATCCCCTGCGGAGAAAGTCCACTTCAGCTCACTACCCCCGGTATCCGCCCCTCCCCCGACAGAGGGGCGAACGCCCTATTCGTCGGCCAGCGGCTCGGCCTGGACCCGCTTCAGCGCGGGGGTGCAGACCGACGCGCCGAGCAGGGCCACCCCGACCCCGAGCACGACCGGCGCCAGCAGCCACGGGCTGAGCACGATGCCGCGCGCGTCGACCATGCTGTAGAGCCCAACGCCGACCAGTACCCCGACGATTCCCGCGCCGATCGTGGCGACCAGCGCCGGCAGCGCGGCTTCCATCCGCAACGCCCTGGCCAGCACCCGCACCGGCGTGCCCGCGGCCATCAGCGCGCCGAACGTGCGGCGGCGGTCCATCACCGAGCCCGCGGTCGCGACCGCGGCGCTGCAGCCGGCCAGGACGCCCGCCGCGATCAGCCCGATCACGGTGACCCGGCGCAGGTCGCCGAGCTCGGTCTGCTGGTTGTACAGGTACTGGTCGCGGCTGCCGATCTCCGCGCCCGCCGCCGGGCCGGCCAGTGCCGTCCGGACGGTCTCGCGGTTCGCGTCGGTGGTCGGCGCGACGACGGTGTAGTCGGTCAGCTCGAGACCGTCCGGCAGCGCCGCCGGGTCGACGATCAGCGTGTCCGACAGGTCCGCGTCCCGGGGGTGCACGGCTTCCACCCGCGTCCCCGACTTCGCGGCCACCGCCGTCCCCTCCCAGTTCGTGGCGAACTTGTACTGGGCCAGGTCGATCGCCGAGTCGCCGAACACGGCCGGGCCGCCCGCGCAGTTGTCCGGGGTGAGCCCGTAGCGGGTCAGCTTGACGGCGTCGGCGCAGGTCATCACCAGCGCGCGGTGGCCGTACCGGTTGGGCGCCTGGCCCTTGACGAGGTAGACCTCGCCGACCGCGACCGCCTGCTCGTTCTGGCCGTACTTCCGCAGGGCGGCGTTGGCCTGGTCGACGATCGTGCCCGCGTGCCGGCCGTCGGTGTCGACGTAGAGCACGGAGTCGGCGTAGGACCGCCCGCCGCCGGCCATCGATTCGAACGTCGGCAGCAGCGTCAGCGCCATCGACCCGGCGAACACCGCCAGCACGATCCCGGCGGAGGCCCGGTAGGCGCCCTTCGGGTCGTCACGCAGGCGGCGGCCGGCGAGCAGAGCGGACGGGCGCCGCCAGACCCGGACGAACGTGCCGCCGACCGCCGACGTCACCCACGGCCCGACGATCGCGGCCGAGCCGACCAGGAAGAACAGGCCCGCCATGACCAGCCCGATCCCGCCGGTCTCCTGCACCGTCGTCACGGCGATGAGGAAGAACGCGCCGGCCGCGGGCAGGGCCAGCAGCCGCCACCAGTGCAGCGGCTTCTTCGTGTGCCCACCGGTCGCGAACAGCGGGTTCTTCAGGACCCGGCGCAGGCCGAGGACGCCGGCCAGCACCACGAGCACCGGGATGGCCAGGACGATGAACACCGTCAGGCCGACCGGCAGCGCGAAGTCGGACGCCAGCCAGGTGCCGCCGGCCCACGGCACGAACGACGCGAGGCCGTGCAGGGCCGGGCTGATCAGCAGCCCGAGGGCCGCGCCGATGCCCGCGGACAAGGTCGTCTCGGCGGCCACCATGTTCGTGACCTGCCCCGGCGTCGCCCCGGCTAGCCGGATCGCGGCCAGCCGCCGTTCCCGCCGGGCCGCGGTCAGGCGCGCCGACGACGCGACGAGCACCAGGCTCGGCACCAGCAGCACGATGATCCCGACCCAGGACAGCAGCATGAGCAGCGCGTCCGGGCTCGCCTTCCCGCTCGGGAACCCCGCCACCTGGGACACGTTCTCCGGCATCGCGTCCGGGGCGTGCCCGGTCAGCGCGACCAGCTGCTCCGGGAACCGGAGACCGTCTTCGCCGAGCGAGCCGACGGGCTTGCCGAACCGGTCGCCGAGCTGGGCGGCCGGGTTGGCCTGCAGGAGCCGGCCGAGCGCGGGGGACACGACGGTCTCGCCGGGGCCGGGCAGCTGCGGCACGCCCGGCGGCAGCTTGATCGACCCGGCCGTCGCGCCGGGCGCCAGTGCGACGTCGACGCGGACGATCTGCTTGCCGTCGAAGTAGTCCTTCGACGCGTTGAAGAGCAGGTTGACCGGGCCGTCGGAGCCGTGGCTGTAGAACTGTTCGCCCTGCCAGAGGGCGCGCTGTTCGCGGTTCTGGGTGGCGAACGGCAGCGTCGCCAGCAGCAGCACCAGCCCGGTCGCGACGGCCACCCCGATCGCGGTGAGGATCGCCGACGTCCGGGTCCGCCGGTCGACCCGCAGCACCCGCAGGGCGATCTGGAGGGAGTTCACGCGGCCAGCCTCGCCGCGATCAGGCCGTCCCGGATGGCGACGGTCTTGGGCATCGACTCGGCCAGCTCGCGGTCGTGGGTCACCACGATCACCGCGGCCCCGGTCTCGTGGGCGGCGCCGAGCAGCGCGTCCATCGTGTCGCGGCCGGTGCGCGTGTCGAGCGCACCGGTCGGCTCGTCGGCGAAGATGACCTTCGGCCGGTGGGTCAGCGCCCGGGCGATCGCGACGCGCTGGGCCTCGCCGCCGGACAGCTCGCCGGGACGGCGGCGCTCCTTGCCGGCCAGGCCGAGGCGGGACAGCCAGACGCGGCCGGCGTCGATGGCCTCCTTGCGCCCGAGCCCGGCCAGCAGCGACGGCAGCGCGACGTTCTCTTCGGCCGACAGCTCGGCCACCAGCATCCCCGACTGGAAGACGAACCCGAACTCGGTGCGGCGCAGTTCGCTGCGCTTCTTCTCGCCGAGGTGGTCGATCCGCTGCCCGGCCAGGAAGATTTGCCCGTCGTCGGCCCGGAGGATGCCGGCCAGGACGTGCAGCAGCGACGTCTTGCCCGAGCCGGACGGCCCGACGATGGCGACGGCGTCCCGCGGCTGGATGTCGATGTCGATGCCGGCCAGGGCGTGCTGGTTGCCGTAGCGCTTCACCAGCCCGCGGCCGGAGAGCACCGGGCCGTTCGTCGCGTGTGGAGTGTTCGGGTCCACGAGGTTTCTCCCTGTCGGTCGGATCTTGATGCCGACGAGCCTCGCCGAAACCACGGGGTGTCCACTTCGGGCAGACGGCCAGTGACTACCCCGGCCGCCTCGGCCGATCGGCCGAGGGAGGGCGGGCCACTCGGCCAAGGTGCGGGCACCGGGGAATCACGTAACGTCACGTTGTGCCCGCCGCGCCCCTGCCGAAAACGCTCTACACCCGCGCCGCCGCCCTGGTGCGGCGCATCGGCGTGCCCGCCGCCGTGCTGTACGCCGCGCTGCTGTTCGACGTCATCTACACGACGCAGGCGGCGCTCGACGAGCACGGCCCGCGCTTCGTCGACTTCGGCCTGCTGCCGGGCATCTTCGCGATGGTGGCGTGCGGCCTCTGGGCCCAGAAGCGCGCCGCGGTCGCCGGCGTGGCCGGCGGCGGGGTGCTGATCTTCTCCACCCTCTTCCTGCACGCGTTCCACATCCCGCCGTACTCCAGCGTGCTGCCGAAGGTGACGATCACCGAGGTCGTGGCCGGGGTGCTGATGGTCTACTACGTGGCCCGCCGGGCCCGGGCGGGCGTGGCGTTCTGCGTGGTCGGGTTCCTGGTCGTCGCGGGGCTCATCGCCGTCTTCGGCCGCTACGCCGGAGTCGGTGACATCGACAGCGGCACCGGCACCCAGGCGCTGCTGTTCGGCCTGCTGCTGCTCGTCGGGGCCCTGGTGCCGGCCATCGCGACCCGGGACCGCCGGCCGCAAGCCGATCCGCGGGTGCGGCGGCTGAACCGGGTGAACGAGCTGGCGATGGGGCAGTGGCCGCTGATGGGGCTGCTGGCGTTCGCGCTGCTGTTCGAGTTCGGCTACACGTATTCGAGCAACGCCCGCGGGTTCCCGATCCTGTTCTGTTCGCTGGTCGCGGCCGTCATCGCGGTGCTTTCGCCGCGGCGGCCCGCCGACGCGCTGCTCGGCCTCGCCGGGATCATGCTCGTCTCCGCGGTCGTCACGCCGTTCCTGAACCTGCGGTCCTACGACTACCAGATGCCGGGCGGGGTGCCGGCCGTGCAGGTGATCGCCGGCATGGGCGTGGTGGTGAACCTGACCCGCGCCCAGGGGCTGAGCCGGTCCTGGCCGCGGATCGCCGTGCTGTCGAGCGTGGTGGCGCTCGCCGCGATCCTCAACTCCTACCGGTCCCGGGGCCTGCAGACCGACCCGGAAACCTTGACGCTGCTGGCCTTCGCCGCGGCGCTGATGCTGGGCATCTCGATCGCCGTCGGCCTGATGCTGCGCTCGCGGGACGCCCAGCGCACCCAGGCCGTGCAGACGGCGGTGAGCGACGCGCAGACGGCCGAGCGGATGGCGCTGGCCCGCGAGCTCCACGACGTCGTCGCCCACCACGTCACCGGGATCGTCGTGCAGGCGCAGGCCGCGCGGATGATGGCCGAGAAGAAGCCCGAGATCGCGGTCGAGGCGATGGCCCGGATCGAGAACGCCGGCGTCGAGGCGCTCGCGGCGATGCGGCGGCTGGTCCGTTCGATGCGCGGCGACGCACCCGCCGGGATGAGCGAGTTCAGCGAGCAGGCCACCACCGATCTCGGCGCGGACCTGCGGAAGCTCGTCGAGACCGCGAACCACGGCGTGCCGACGTCGATGCACCTCGACGTGCCGCCGGACCTGCCGCACGAGGTCGGCCGCTCGGCGCTGCGGCTGGTGCAGGAGTCGCTGACCAACGTCGGCAAGCACGCTTCGGGCGCGACCGAGGCGTTCGTCGTCGCCGAGGTGCAGGGAGATCAGTTGCACCTCAGGGTGACGGACAACGGGCGGGAGACGGCGCACCGGCCGGCCGGCGGCTCGGGCGGCTACGGTCTGGTCGGCATGCGCGAACGCGTCGCGCTGCTCAAGGGCCGGTTGTCGGCCGGGCGGGATCCGGACGGCGGCTGGCGCGTCGAAGCTTGGCTGCCGCTGGCGGCCGGAGAAGACCAGGAAGGGGACGAGTGATCCGGGTACTGATCGCCGACGACCAGGAGATGGTGCGGATGGGTTTCCGCATGATCCTGGACGCGCAGGACGACATCGAGGTCGTCGCCGACGTCGCGGACGGCGTCTCGGCGGTCTCGAAGGCCCGCGAGCTGCGCCCGGACGTCTGCCTGCTCGACATCCGCATGCCCGGACTCGACGGCCTGGAGGTCACCCGGCAGCTGGCCGGCCCGGACGTGGCGGACCCGCTGAAGGTGGTCGTGGTCACGACGTTCGACCTCGACGAGTACGTCCACACGGCGCTGCGCAACGGCGCGTCCGGGTTCCTGCTGAAGGACGCGGGCCCGGCGCTGCTGATCGAGGCGGTCCGCGCGGCCGACCGCGGTGACGCGCTGGTGTCGCCGCAGATCACCGTGCGGCTGCTCAAGCACTTCAACGGCGGCGCGGTGAAGCCGCAGGCCGCCTCGCCGTCCGAGCCGCTGACGCCGCGGGAGCTGGACGTGCTGAAGGCGGTCGCGCGCGGGCTGACCAACACCGAGATCGGCGCGGAGCTGTTCATGTCGCTGTCGACGGTGAAGACGCACCTGGCGTCGGTGCAGAGCAAGATCGGCGCGCGGAACCGGGTGGAGAGCGCGGCGTGGGCGTGGCGGAGCGGAGTCGTTTCGTGATTCCGGGTGCGTAGTATCCAGAGATGCAACGCCGTTTCCACGCCCCTGTCGTTCTCCCCGCCGACCCGTCCTGTTCGCTTCTCCGTGACGCGGTCGTCGACGTCGACGCCGATGGGCGCATTTCGTACTGCGGACCGGCGGCCACCGCCCCGGAATCCGCCGCACCGGTCACCACCCTGACCGGCATCCTGCTGCCCGGCCTGGTCAACACGCACGCGCACAGCCCGATGACGCTGCTGCGCGGCATGGGCGGCGACCTGCCGCTGCTGCCCTGGCTCAACGAGATCATCTGGCCGGCCGAGGCGAAGCTGCGCCCGGAGGACGTCCGCACCGGCATGCTGCTCGGCTCGGTCGAGATGCTGCGCCACGGCGTCACGACCAGCGCCGAGATGTACTTCGAAGGCGAGCAGCTGGTCGACGCGGTCCTGACCACGGGCGGCCGGGTACTGGTCGCGCCCCCGGTGATGGAGCTGCCGGGCCTGGACTGGAAGACCCAGCTGGCGGCGATCGAGCGCTGGATCGACACGGACGGCCTCCGCTTCGGCCACGGAGACCGCATCGAGCTCGGCTACGGCCCGCACTCGGCGTACATGCTCTCGTCCGACGGCTTGCGCGCCACGGCGGAGTCGGCGCGCTCGCGCGGCGCGTTGGTCCAGATCCACGTCGCCGAGGCGGCGGCGGAGGACACAGCGGTTCGTGCTTCTCATGGTTCGGTGCCGGCTTTGCTTCGTGAGCTGGGCATGCTGGACGGCCGGGTGCTGGCGGCGCACTCGATCCACCTGTCGGATACGGACATCGCGCTGTACGCGGCCCACGGCGTCGGCATGGCGCACTGCCCGGGCTCGAACGCGAAGCTGGCTTCGGGCATCGCGCGGATCGCGGACCTGCGCGCGGCGGGGGTTTCGGTTGGCCTAGGTACCGACGGCCCGGCGTCCAACGACGACCTCGACCTGTGGGAAGAACTGCAGCTCGCGGCCATGTTCGCCCGCCTGGCCACGGGCGATTCGACGGTACTGACGGCGGCCGACGTCTTCCTGCTGGCGACTCGGGGCGGGGCGGCCGCGTTGGGGCGGTCCGACATCGGCTCTTTGGAGCCGGGCCGGTGGGCCGACCTGGTGCACATCGACCTGGACGACCCGGCGTTCGCCTGTGGCTTGGACGTGCCGGACGCGCAGCTGCTGTCGAACCTGGTGTGGGCGGCAGGCTCGCGGCGCGTGCGGGATGTGTGGGTCGCGGGTGAGCAGGTCGTGGCCGACGGCGAGTCGACGAAGGTGGACCGCGCGAAGGTGCAGGCCGGCGTGGCCGAGACAGCGGCGCGGCTGCGGGCTTGATCCGGAGTCCCGAGCGGGCCTAACGCGGGCGGAGGATGATCTCCGTCGGGTGGGCGTCCGGGGTGGCTGACACCGCCGTCACCACCGCGGTGGCCACCGAGTCCGCCGTCAGCAGGTGGGACGTGTCGTACTCGCGGCCTTCGCCCGCGAAGATCGCCTGCTGCATCTCCGTGTCCGTGCGGCCCGGGTAGACCGACGTCACGCGGATGTCGCGCTCCTCCTCGCGGAGGGCGTCGGCGAAGGCGCGGGCCGCGAACTTGCTCGCCGCGTACGGGGACCAGCCCGGGCGGGCGTTCAGGCCGGCTCCGGAGTTGATCACCACCACGTGGCCGCGGGCCGCGCGCAGGGCCGGGAGCAGGAGGCGGGTCAGCTCGACCACCGCCAGGGTGTTGACCTCGAAGTTCTCGCGCCACGCCGACGCCGACGCGTCCTCGATGCGGCCCAGGCGCGCGACGCCCGCCGAGTGGACCAGGACGTCCAGGGACGCGATGTCCGCGACCGCCGCCGCCAGCGACGCCGGGTCCGTCAGTTCCACCGGCCACGGCTTCGCGCCCGGGAGCTCCTTCGCCAGCGCGGCGAGTGCGTCGGCGTCCCGGCCGCCGAGGAGGACCCGGTGGGTCGGGGCCAGCTGGTGGGCGATCGCCGCGCCGATTCCGCGGGAGGCGCCGGTCACCAGGGCCAGGGGAAGATCCGTCATGACCTCACCGTAGCGGCGAACCCGGCGTCCACCGTGCGGTCTTCGCGCTTTCCGGCGCCGAGGGTGCGGGGGTCCGTGCAGCCGGACGCCGGGTCGACGTCGGAGTCGCGGGTGTCGTCGCCCGCGTCCTTGGCCGCCGGGTGGTGGCCGTCCGCGGTGAAGCACACCTGGTACGTGCCGTCTTCCAGGCCGTCGAAGCCGTACGAGCCGTCGGGGGCGGTGACCACGTTCGCGACTTCCTTGCCGCTCGCGTCCTTCAGCACCACCTTGACGCTCGCGAGGCCCGGCTCGCCCGCGTCCTGCAGGCCGTTGCCGTCGGTGTCGGCCCAGGCGAAGTCGCCGATCCGGTTCGTCGGCGACAGCAGCCCGAGGTCCACCGCGAGGTCCTCGTGGGACGGGCCGCCCACGGTGCGCGGCGCGGTGCAGCCGTCCGGGTCGGCGTCCGAATCGCGCTCTTCGCTGCCGGCGTCGCGGCGGGTCACGGTGAAGTCCGCCGGAACCGCGAAACAGACCTGGTACGTGCCGTCCTTCAGCTTCTCGAAGCCGTACTTGCCCTGGTCGTCGGTCGTCGCGGTGCCGACCGTGCCGCCGGCGCCGTCCTTCAGCGTCACCTTGACCCCGGCGACGCCGGGTTCGTCCGGGTCCTGCAGCCCGTCTCGGTTGCGGTCCGCCCAGACGAAGTCGCCGATCTTCGCGATGGCCGGGGGCGGGAGCACGGTGATCGTGGCCGACGCCGTCTTGTCGCCGAGCGTGCCGCCCGCGTAGTGCACGCCGGTCACCTTCGCCGTGTTGACGTGCCCGTTGTCGGCCACCGTGAGGTCCGCGTGGTCGCAGGTCAGCTGCCGGTTCGCGCCCGCGGCCAGCGCGAACGGTTCGAACGACCCGGGGCACCACGGGTCCTGGACCGTGATACCGGTGAGGTCCTGGGTGCCCTCGTTGGTCACGGTGATGCGGTAGTGCGCGGGTTCGCCCGCGGTGACCGTCGCGAACGACGCCCACGCGCCGGTCGCCGGGTTCTGCACTTCCTTCTTGACCGAGTAGGCGGCGAGCTGGAGGTCGACGCAGTCCCAGTGCAGCCGATCGAGGGTGCTCGTCGCGAAGAACTTCACCGCGGCCGCCTTCGCGGGCGCCGTCGCAGGCGGGAACTCCTGCCGGACGAGGGTGCCGTCGCCGGCGTAGTGGTCGGCGACGAGCTTGGTCTCCTGGATCTGCGTGCCGGTGGCGTCGTAGAACCGCAGGCCGGTGGCCGGTTCGTAGCGCGGCGCGATCGAAGCCGTCCAGACGCCGAGGGTGTAGACGCCCCCGGGCACGAACCGCTCGGTCTGGTACGCGGTGCTGGTCTTGCCGTCCGGTGTCTGGATGACCGCCGCCCGCTGCCCGTCGACCGCGTACTGCTGCTCGGTCGCCAGTCTCGGCACCTTCGCGGCCGGTGTTCCGGGCGGGACCGGCGCGGCCGGGTTGAAGACGTACCCGTCGGGTGCGCCGTTCCTCGCCGTTTCCTCGACGCTCGGGTTCGCCGCGAGGCCGCCGCAGACCGGCGGCGCGTCCTCGGCGACGGACGCCGACGCGGGAACGACCGCCGCCGCGATCGCCACCACCGCCACCGCCACCGTGCGCCCCGAGAAGATCACCCTTCGACTATGGCGCGCGGCACGGGCCCGCACCGGCCGAAGACCGTCCACTTAAGAGTGAACCTCGGCCGGTGCAGACCTCTGCGTCAGCGTTCGCCGATGCGGCCGGGCAGCCCGAAGCGGCCCTTCTTCCACACCGACACGATGGCCGGCCGCGGCTGGGCGGTGCCGCCGTCCGGCCAGTGCGACGTCGGGTTCGCCGAGCTCGCCGCGTTCTCCCCGGGGTGCTGGACCGCGACGAGGACCAGGTTGTCGGTGACGACCGGGCCGCACGTCTCGGCGCCGACCGGCACCGACAGGAACTGCTTGACGTGCCCGCGCTCCGGGCCGGTGACCGGCACCGAGAACAGGCCGTCGTTCGCGCCGAGCGCGTTGCCGTCGGTGGCGATCCACAGGTTGCCGTGCCGGTCGAAGGCCACGTTGTCCGGGCAGGAGATCGGACTGACCTGGTTCTTCGGGAAGCCGCCGAAGTAGGTGTCGGCCGCCGCGGGGTCGCCGCAGACCAGCAGCAGCCGCCAGGCGAAGCGGGTCGACGCCGCGTCGCCGCGGTCCTCTTCCCACTCCAGGACGTGGCCGTTCTTGTTGCCGTTGCGCGGGTTGACCTCGTCGACGCCGGCCTTGCCCGCCGCGCCGCGGTCGCTGTTGTTGGTCAGGGCCGCGTAGACCCGGCCGTTGACCGGGTTCGGCTCGATGTCCTCCGGCCGGTCCATCTTCGTGGCGGCCACCTTGTCCGCGGCCTGGCGGGTGAAGACGTAGACCTCTTCGGCGGTGAATCCGTCCACAAAGGACGTGTCGCCGCTGGCCAGCGGGATCCACTCGCCGCGGCCGTCGAACTCGCCGTCGGCCGGGAGCTTGCCCGTGCCGTCGATCTCCGCGGCCGGGCTGTCGCCGGTGAAGCGGCCGACGTACAGCGTGCCCTCGTCGAGCAGCGCCGAGTTGTGCCGCCGCGCGTGGGCGCTGTGGCCCGGCTTGTACTTGCCCTTGGAGACGAACTTGTAGATGTACTCGAAGCGGCTGTCGTCGCCGGAGTAGACGGCGACCCGGCCGTCGGCGGTGATCTTGATGTTCGCGGCCTCGTGCTTGAAGCGGCCGAGCGCGGTGTGCTTGACCGGCGTCGAGTTCGGGTCGTTCGGGTCGATCTCGACGACCCAGCCGAACCGGTTCGGCTCGTTGGGCTCCTGCGCGACGTCCCAGCGCTTGTCGAAGCGCTCCCACTTGCGGGTGCTCGTCCCGGTGCCGACGGTGTAGCGCTTGAGCCGCGCCGCCGCGACCGGGTCGGTGACCTTGTCGGAGTTGGCGAAGTACTGGTCGAAGTTCTCCTCGCCGGAGAGCACCGTGCCCCACGGCGTCACGCCGCCGGAGCAGTTGTTCTGCGTGCCGCGGACCTTGCGGCCGGTCGGGTCGGCCGACGTCCGGAGGAACTTCGAGCCGGCGGCCGGGCCGCGGACCTCGAAGATCGTGTCGAGGGTGATCCGGCGGCCGTACCGGCTCGGGACGACCTCCAGGCCGCCGTGGATCGGGTCGCGGCGGGCCTGCAGCACCGAAAGGCCGTGCGCCGCCCAGGCGATCTTCGCCTGCTCCTCGGTCGGGTTCGCCGGGTCGTACTGGCCGGCCGGGAACATGTGGACCTCGGTCGTGTACTCGTGGTTGACCACGAGCAGGTTCGACAGGCCCAGCGGGTCCTGCGGGATCAGGCCGACGAAGTCGTTGTTGTACCCGAACTGCTTGGCCTGCGCGGCCGCGGTCTGCTTGGTGAAGTCGAACTCCGGCGCGCCCGCGACGACCGGGTCGCCCCAGCGGACGACGACGCGCTGGGCGTACCCGTCGGGGATGCTGACCGCGTCGAGCTTGTTCGGCGGGACCGGCGTGAAGTCGGTGCCCGGGACCGGACGCGGCCGGGGCTGCGGCTTCCGGAGCGGCGAGGCCGCCGCCGTCCCGGACAGGGCGGCGAACCCGCCCGCGGCGGCGGCCATCACGGCGCCGGCCTTGAACACCCGGCGGCGCGAGATGTCCTTGACGACGTCGCCGAAGTACTCGTTCCCGGATTCGTTGGCCTCCGGGTGGGCGCAGGCGTTGCCGCAGCGGTACTCACAGGTGACCGGGGAACGGCCGCCGGGGTGGACGGGCAGCAGGGGAAGCAGGCGGTCGGGCACGAGGCCTCCATGGTGGGAGTTCGGGAACGAACCGACCGTAAGCTTCCCAAACCAGCCATTCACGACATACAGGTGAACGGCGGGTGTATTGCTGCTCCGTACGGGTGTGACTCAGAACTCTTCGCCGACGAGCACCGCTTCCTCCGGCAGCGTGTGCGGGTCCGCCTTCTTCTCCCGCAGCGAGAGCAGCGCCCCCGCGACGACGCACAGCACGGCCGAGGCGACGAACGGCGCCTGCGGCGAGCCGAACCACTCGGCGACGTGCCCGACGAGCGTCGCGGCGACCGCGCCACCCAGCCAGCGGCAGAAGTTGTAGCCCGCGCTGGCGACCGGGCGCGGCGCGTCGCTGATCGACATCGCGGTGCCGGTGAACAGTGTGTTCAGCAGGCCCGACACCAGCCCGGAGACGATGATCCCGGCGACCAGCACCGGCTTGCTCGGCACGGCGAGGACCAGCATCAGCACGGCGTACCCGAAGACGGCGGCCGCGGCGGCGTGCCGCTCGCCGAGCCGGGCGGCCAGCCGCGGCGCGAGCGCGACCCCGGCGACCGCGACGCACAGGCCCCAGCCGCAGAACACCAGGCCGACGGCGATCGCGCTCCAGCCGAGGACGAACGGTGACCAGGCCAGCACGGCGAAGAACGCGGCCGTGTACAGCGCCGAGGCGACCGAGGTGCGCAGCAGGCCGGTGTGCTTGAGCGCGCGCAGCGGGTCGAGCAGCTTGACCGGCGTTCGCTGCTCGTGCTTGTCGCTCTTGAGGAACACCGCGCACAGCACGAGCGCGCCGGCCATCAGGATCGCGGTGCCGAGGAACGGGCCGCGCCACGAGATGCTGCCGAGCAGGGCGCCCAGCAGCGGGCCGACCGACAGGCCGACGCCGAGGGCGGCTTCGTAGAGCAGGATCGCGCCGGACTGGCCGCCGGTCGCGGCGCCGACGATCACCGACAGCGCAGTCGCGATGAAGAACGCGTTGCCCAGGCCCCAGACCGCGCGCAGCCCGACGAGCTGCTCGATCGACCCGGCGGCCGCGCACAAGGCGGTGGCCGCGACGATCAGCGTCAGCCCGACGAGCACCGTGCGCTTGGCGCCGAAGCGGGCGCTCGCCGCGCCGGTGACCAGCATCGCGACGACCTGGACGCCGAGGTAGGACGAGAAGAGCAGGGTGACCTGGGACGGCGTCGCGTCCAGGCCCTTGGCGATGGACAGCAGGATCGGGTCGACCAGGCCGATCCCCATGAAGGCGATGACCGCGGCGAACGCGGTGATCCACACCTGCTTGGGCTGGCCCTTGACCGCGTCCAGCAGGCTCGAGTGGTGTTCAGCGCTCATCGCTGATCAGTTCCTCCTTCTTGGTGTCAACGAGCAACTTGGCGAGAGCGGGCAGGGCGGCTTCGATCGCTGCGCGGTCGGATTCGTCCATCGCGATGAGCCGCTCGCGGAGGAATTCCTCGCGAGCCGTCACCAGTTCGGCGTAAAAGCGCAGGCCCTCGTCGGTGACTTCGACCAGCACCGCGCGGCCGTCGGCGGGGTCCGGGCGACGGGTCGCGAGGCCGAGCCGTTCGAGCCGGCCGACGACGTCGGTCATCGACGGCAGCCGCACCCCTTCCAGCTCGGCCAGCGCGGACATCCGCCGCGGACCGCCGTTGACCAGCTCACTCAGCACCGAACCCTGGGTGAGGGTCAGCGTCAGCTGCGGGGTCTGGCGGCGGACCTGGTGGTAGAGCCGGAAGACCAGCGGCCGCAGCCGGTGGGCGAGATCGGTGATCGCGGAAGTCACTTAGCTAGGCTAACAAAAATTAGTAAGGGTGGCTAAGTAAGTCCGCTCACAGGTTAGGCTCGGGCCATGGACGCGGTGATCTTCGACCTCGACGGCGTACTGGTGGACTCCGAGCGGATCTGGGACGAGGTGCGGCGAGCGGTCGTCGCCGAGCACGGCGGCACGTGGCGCGAGGAGGCGACGCGCGCCCTGCAGGGGATGAGCACGCCGGAGTGGGCGCGGTACCTGGTCGAGGAGCTGGGCGCCCGGACCACCCCGGCCGAGATCGCGACGGTCGTGGTCAAGCGGATGGCGGCGCGGTACGCGGCGGAGCCACCGCTGATCCCCGGCGCGGTGGACGTCGTCCGGCAGGTGTCGGCGCGGTGGCCGGTGGCGATCGCGAGCTCGTCGCCGGTGATCCTGATCAAGGGGTTCCTCGACGTGACCGGCCTGCCGGTGGGAGCGGCGGTGTCCTCCGAACAGGTCGGGGCCGGGAAACCGGCGCCGGACGTCTACCTGCGGGCGGCCGAGCTCCTGGGCGTGGCGCCCGGCGATTGCGCGGCCGTGGAGGACACGACGAACGGGCTGCGGTCCGCGCTGGCGGCGAAGATGGCGGTCTACGCGGTGCCGAACCCGCACTTCCCGCCCGACCCCGAGGTGCTGAAGCAGGCGACGGCGGTGGTGGAGGAGATCACCGGCTTGCCGGGTGCGCTTGGTCTGGGTTGACCTCGTAGCGGACCGGCGGCGAACCGGGCTTGACGTCGGCGAGGAACACCCGGTCCCGCCCCAGCGCACCGACCTCCTTCGCCGGGCTCAGGTCGCCGGCCGCGTCGTAGAGGCGCAGGCCCCGGACCTCGGCGCTGACCAGGATGACCGCCTTGCCTGCCGGCAGCGGGCCGCCGTCTTTGCCCACGTACCCGGCCCGGACGACCCGGTCCGACCGCGGGACGCACGACGGCGACTCGATGCCGAACTGCGAACCGGTGCCGCCGTGCGTGGTGCCCTTGAGGAACGTCTCGACGCAGAACCACGGCCGCCCCGATAAGTCGGCCGGGTTGACCGCGTACGACGTCCACGCGTTCGTCTGGCCCGCGAAGTCGGTGAGCGCCACCGGCTCGTTCCCGCCGACCAGGTTCTCCGGGGAGATCACGGGCTTGGCGAGCACCAGCTCCTGCCCCGGCTGCGTCGCGGGCTGCGGCGGCGGGGGCTGGGCGGTGTTGACCTGGGTGGCGATCGACACGCTGGTCAGCACGACCAGGACGGCGGCCAGCGGAGCCACCCAGACGGCGGCCCGGCGGCGTCTCGACGGCCGCCGCTGCCGGCGCTGCTGTTCCGCCCAGGCCAGCTCGAGGTCGGGCGAGACCTCCCGGGCCTGTTCGCGCAGTGCTTCGGCCAGCTTGCGTTCGAGGTCGGTCATCGCTCACCTCCCAGGTCGTCCCCCAGGTGCTTGCGCAGGTTCTCCATCGCGTGGTGCGTCGTCGCCTTGACCGTGCCCGGCGAGATGCCCAGCGTTTCCGCGATGGCCGCTGTGCTCAGGTCCAGCCAGTACCGCAGCACCAGCACCTCGCGCTGCCGCCGGGACAGCCGCGCCAGCACCGCCCGCAGCTGCTGGTGCTCCCAGTTGGCCACCGCCCGGACCTCGGCCGACAGCTCGTCCGGCGGCCGGTCCTGCGGCGTCCGCCGGACGACGCGCAGGTGCCGGGTCCGCGACCGCGACATGTTCACCACGGTCGTGCGGAGGTAGCCCGCCACGCGCGTGTGGTCGGTCAGGGTGTCCCAGCGCTGGTGGAGCTTGACGAACGCCTCCTGCGCGACGTTCTCCGCGTCGTCCGCGCCGAGCAGGTGGGCCAGCCGGGTCATCTGCCCGAAGTACTCCCGGAACAGGTCGTGGAAGGTCGGCGCGCCCAGGTCCCCCGGCACGCTCTCGCCCACACTCGCACTCACACCCCGCCAACGCCCGCCCCGCCCCACCGGTTTAGTGCACCACGCGAAGAAGGCCGCCACCAGCGGTGACGGCCTCCTCCGACGGCAGTTCCTACCGCTCGACCTCGCCGCGGATGAACTTCTCGACGGCGTCGCGGGCGGTCGCGTCGTCGTACTGCTCCGGCGGCGACTTCATGAAGTAGGACGACGCCGACAGGATCGGGCCGCCGATGCCGCGGTCGAGCGCGATCTTCGCGGCGCGCACGGCGTCGATGATGATGCCCGCCGAGTTCGGCGAGTCCCACACCTCGAGCTTGTACTCCAGGTTCAGCGGCACGTCGCCGAACGCGCGGCCCTCGAGCCGGACGTAGGCCCACTTGCGGTCGTCGAGCCACTGCACGTAGTCCGACGGTCCGATGTGGACGTTGCCCTTGCCGAGCTCGCGGTCGACCTGCGAGGTGACGGACTGGGTCTTGGAGATCTTCTTGGACTCGAGCCGCTCGAGCTCCTTCATGTTCAGGAAGTCCATGTTCCCGCCCACGTTGAGCTGCATCGTCCGGTCGAGCTGGACGCCGCGGTCCTCGAACAGCTTCGCCAGCACGCGGTGCGTGATGGTGGCCCCGACCTGGGACTTGATGTCGTCACCGACGATCGGGACGCCGGCGTCGGTGAACTTCTGCGCCCACTCGGGGTCGGAGGCGATGAACACCGGCAGCGCGTTGACGAACGCCACGCCGGCGTCGATCGCGGCCTGGGCGTAGAACTTGTCCGCCACCTCGGAGCCCACCGGCAGGTACGAAACGAGCACGTCGGCCTGCGCCTCGCGCAGCGCGGCGACGACGTCGACCGGGGTCTCGTCGGACTCCTCGATCGTCTCGCGGTAGAAGCGGCCGAGCCCGTCGTGGGTGTGGCCGCGCTGGACGGTGACGCCGAGCGGCGGCACGTCGGCGATCTTGATGGTGTTGTTCTCGGAGGCGAAGATCGCCTCGGACAGGTCGCGGCTGACCTTCTTGGCGTCCACGTCGAACGCGGCGACGAACTCGATGTCGCGGACGTGGTAGCCGCCGAAGTCGACGTGCATCAGACCGGGGACGCGGGTGGCCGGGTCCGCGTCGCGGTAGTACTGGACACCCTGGACCAGCGACGCCGCACAGTTGCCGACGCCCACGATGGCCACCCGTACGCGGCGGTTCTCGCCCATGGGGGTTTCTCCTTCAATCCGTGTCTGTTCAGTAGGTCTGGTGCCGCGACGCTGCGGCCCGGGCCGGGCGGCTCAGGTCTCCGGACCCTGCCGTTCGGCTTGTTCGTGCGCGATCAGCTCGTTGAGCCAGCGCACCTCCCGCTCGCTGGTCTCCAGCCCCAGCCGGTGCAGCTCGCGGGTGTAGCGATCGATCTTCTCCTCGGCCCTGGCCAGCGCCGCCCGCATACCCTCACGGCGTTCCTCGACGCGGCGGCGGCGGCCCTCGAGGATCCGCATCCGCACGTCGGCCGGGGTCCGCGAGAAGAAGGCCAGGTGGACGCCGAAACCTTCGTCGTCCCAGGTCTGCGGCCCGGCGTCGCCGAGCAGCTCACCGAAGCGCTCCTTGCCCTCCGCGGTGAGCTTGTAGACCCGCCGTCCGCGCCGCGACCACGCCCGGTCGTCGGCCTCGTCCAGCTCCTCGACCAGGTATCCGGCCCGCAACAGCTTCCGCAGGGTCGGGTACAGCGAGCCGTACGAGAACGTCCGGAACGTGCCGAGCGTCTCGTGCAGCCGCTTGCGCAGCACGTACCCGTGCATGGGCGCTTCGTGCAGAAGACCGAGGATCGCGAACTCCAGCACACCGCACCCCCTTTCGGGAACAAACCGAGACCACCCGCGTTGCTCCGAACGAGCGCCTCGATCCAACCTACTCAGCCACTATATCGCGCCGATACATCGAAGTGGCGAAGCTAACCTCCGCTCACTACCCATCAGGGTCGAAATTCACCGGAGAGTTATCGAACGTCCGGCGTGTCCGCCCCGGTCCCGGGCTTGCGGGCGCTAGGGGGCGTGGACGCCACAGGAAGAGCCCGTACTCTGTCCTCGTGATTAACCAGCGGCAGGTCGTGGACTACGCGCTGCAGCGCCGTGCGCTGCTGGCCGAAGTCCGCTCCGGGCGCGTCGGCAGCCACGAGGCCTGCGACGCGAGCCCGTACCTGCTGCGAGCGGCGAAATTCCACGGCCGGGATGGCGACCAGCCCTGCCCGATCTGCCGCCAGGAGCCGCTGACCCTGGTGTCCTGGGTGTACGGCGACGAGCTCAAGCACGTGGCGGGCTCGGCCAGGACACCGGAAGAGCTGGCCAGGATGGCGGGCTCGTTCGCCGAGTTCACCGTGTACGACGTCGAAGTGTGCCGGGCGTGCCACTGGAACCACTTGGTCCGGTCATACGTCCTGGGCACAGGGGAACCGGCGGGTCCGCGAAGGACCGCGGGCCGGTGAGCCACCGTACGACCATCGCAACACGCAGGTCAGACCCCCTGCGGGGACTGATCCGGGAGGACCGTCCGTGACCGACGACAACCGCTCCTGGCCCAACCAGGAGCCAGACGCACCCCGTCGCGCCCCATGGCCGGGTGACGACGCGGGACCGGCGTGGCCCGGTGAGTCGCCTCGGCGCGCCACCCCGCCCCGCGGCAACCCCGGGCAGGGCGGCCCGGCCTGGCCCGCCGGCGACGAGGGTGGCCGGCAGTGGCCCGCTGACCAGCCACGACGTCCGCAGGCGCCACGCGGCCAGAGCGGTGCGTCCGACCGGCGCCAGCCGCCCGGACGGCGTCCCGGTGGCCCGCCCGGCTCGCCGCCGCAGGGTTTCCGGCAGCCTCCGCCGGCCGGACGGCGTCCGGACCCGGAACCCGAACGTGAGCCGGATCTCATCACCCACCACGCGCACAACGGGACCGAGGACGCCTACGAGCCGTACGACGACGACCGCTTCGACGAGTTCGCCGACGACGTCGGGCCCCAGGAGGAGCTCGACGAGAAGGGCCGCAAGGTCCTCACCCCGGCGCAGCGGAAGAAGCGCCGCTGGAAGATCATCCGGCGGGTCGCCTACGCTTGCGTCGGCGTCTTCTTCGTCGTCCCGGCGATCGCGTTCGTGATCACCTACTTCATGGTCGACGTGCCGACGCCGGAGAGCGTCGCGGCGCTGCAGAGCCAGCCGGTGACGTACTACTACAACGACGGCAAGACGGTGATGGGCAAGTCCCTGCCCAAGGGCGGTGACCGGCAGCTGGTCAAGCCGGGCGAGATCCCCGACGTCGTCAAGCACGCCGTGTACTCGGCCGAGGACGCGACGTTCGAGACCAACTCGGGCTTCGACTTCACCGGCATCCTGCGCGCGGTCTTCAACCAGGCGACCGGTGGCCAGGGCGGTGGTTCGACCATCTCCCAGCAGTACATCAAGAAGGCCACCGAGAACGACGCGCCGACGCTCACCCGCAAGTGGACCGAGCTGGCCAAGTCGTTCAAGATGAACAACCAGGAGTCCAAGGAAGAGATCATCACGGGCTACCTGAACATCATCTACTTCGGACGCTCGGCGAACGGGATCCAGGCGGCCGCGAAGGCCTACTTCAACAAGGACGTCAAGGACCTCAACGCGTCCGAGGCGGCGCTGCTCGCGGGTCTCATCCAGGGCCCGAGCAAGTCGGAGAACCAGGAGTACGCCCAGCGCCGCTGGAACTACGTGATGGACCAGATGGTGGCCAACAAGTGGCTGCGGGCCGACGAACGCGCGGGCGCGCAGTTCCCGACGCCGGTCCCGAAGGCGGCCAAGGACACCAACCAGTCGATGTCGTTCCACATCCAGCAGCGGATCGACGACGAGCTGGCGGACGAGGGCTACGACAGCGCCAAGCTGCACGCGACCGGCGCCAAGGTCTACACCACGATCGACCCCAAGGCCCAGAAGGCGGCCGAGGACGCGGTCGCGGAGAAGATGAAGGGCCAGACCGACGACCGGCTCCTCAGCGCGCTGGTCGCGGTGAGCCCGAAGACCGGCGGCATCCTCGCCTACTACGGCGGCCCGGACATCGTGAAGAACGCGGAGGGGAAGGACCAGACCGGCCAGGACCGGGCCAACCAGGCGCGGAACCCGGGTTCGTCGTTCAAGGCGTTCGACCTCACCGCGTACCTGAAGATGGGCAAGGGCCTCGGCGACACCTTCGACGGGTCCAACAACCGGAAGTTCGGCAACCCGCCGAAGACGATCCGCAACGCGGGCGAGAGTTCCAGCTGCGGCCCGCAGTGCACCGTCGCCACGGCGATGGAGATCTCGGCGAACACCGTGTTCTACGACATGGTCTACAACATCACGAAACCGGCGAAGGTGGCCCAGGCCGCCAACGAGGCGGGCGTGCCGACGTCGCCGCAGATGAGCCAGGACATCAACATCGCACTCGGCGGTGGCGCCACCGTGGCCACGCCGGAGGCCATGGCCGCGGGGTACGCCACCTTCGCCGGCGATGGCATGCAGCGTCCGGCCCACTTCGTCGCCAAGCTGACCAACGCCCAGGACGAAGTCGAGTTCGACGAGAGCAAGTACCAGGCCAAGCCCGCGTTCGACAGTGACGCGCAGAAGACCGCGCAGATCGCCGGCAACGTGACCACGGCGCTCGGCCCGGTCATCAAGCACTCCAACCTGCAGTGCCCGGCCGGTCACCAGTGCGCCGGCAAGACCGGTACGCAGCAGTACGACCCGCGCGACGGCGACCCCGCCTCGTACAAGGACCGCAACGCCCAGACCTGGATGGTCGGCTACACGCCGTCGGTCTCGGCCGCGGTCTGGGTCGGCGGCGACGGCAACATCCCGCTGCACGACAACAAGAACAAGCCGATCTTCGGTAGCACCATCTCCGGCCCCATCTGGCAGGAGTTCATGAAGAACTACCTGGACGGGGCCCCGCCGGAGAAGTTCAACAAGGTCGACCCGATCGGCAAGGACGTCAGCGAAGTCACCACGACGCAGTCGAAGCCCTCGGACACGCCGACGCCGACGGAAACCCCGACCTCGACGCCGTCCGAGACGCCCACGGAGACCGAGACGGAGACCGAGACCTCGAGGACGAGGGTGAGCCGGCCGACGCTGCCGGGTACGGGCGGACCGACCCCGCCACAGCCCGGCGACGGGCTCGCCCGGCCACCGGGCGCCGGAGAAGGCTGATCGGAGGCCCCGCACTGGGAACAGTGCGGGGCCTTCGCCGTTCCGGTGAACCACCGCCGCCCGTGGTCCGTGTGGAGTGTCGAGGGGTCTGCGCCCGCAGCCCACTTGCGTACCCGAGGACGGCCCCGTGTACACCGACCGAAATCGCTCGAGGTCCGGCCGGAGGCCGGTGCCGCGTGGTCGTTACCAGCCACGCCGGCCCCTTCCGCCGCGGCCGGCCGAACCGGACGAGTTCACCGCCGACGTCACCCCGGAGCCGGCGCCGGACGCGCGCAGGCGCCGCCGCTGGAAGACGGTCCGCCGGGTGCTGTACGTGCTGTCCGGCCTGTTCTTCCTGGTCCCCGCGGTCGCCTTCGTGATCACGTACTTCGCCGTCGACGTGCCGTCGCCGGACACGGTCGCGCAGTCGCAGGGCCAGGCGGTCACCTACCTCTACGCCGACGGCACCGAGATGGGCAAGGACGTGCCCACCGGCGGGAACCGGCAGATCCTGAGCCCGGCCCAGATCCCGGACGTCGTCAAGAAAGCGGTGATCGCCACCGAGGACGCGTCCTTCGAGACCAACTCCGGCTTCGACCTCTCCGGCATCGCCCGGGCCGCCTACAACCAGGTCACCGGCGGGTCCGGCGGCGGGTCGACGATTTCGCAGCAGTACATCAAGGTCTCGTCCGGCGACGACGCCCCGACGTTGACGCGCAAGTGGGTCGAGCTCGCGAAGTCGTTCAAGATGAACCAGACCTACGAGAAGGCGGACATCATCACCGCCTACCTCAACATCATCTACTTCGGCCGCGGCGCGTACGGCATCCAGTCGGCGGCGCAGGCGTACTTCGGCAAGGACGCCAACCAGCTGGACTACTCCGAGGCCGCGCTGCTCGCCGGCCTGATCCAGCAGCCGGGCCGGTCGGAGAACGGGACGGTCGCCCGCGACCGGTGGAGCACGGCACTGGACCGCATGCAGCGCAACGGGTACCTCTCCGCCGCCGACCGGAAGGCGGCGAAGTTCCCGGCACCGGTCCCGCTCGTCGAATCGCGGCAGGGGACCACGCTGAACCCGTTCGTCAAGAAGCAGGTGAAGGCCGAGCTGGCCGCGGCCGGGATTCCCGAGGAGAAGTACTACTCGGGCGGGTTCCAGGTGTTCACGACGATCGACTCGAAGGCACAGGAAGCCGCCGAGAAGGCCGTCGCCGAGGGCATGGCCGAACAGACCGACGACCGCATCCTCGACGCGCTCGTCGCCGTCGACCCCAAGTCCGGCGGCGTGCTCGCCTACTACGGCGGCGCGCCGATCGTGAAGGGCCCGAACGGCGAGGACCAGGCCGGACGCGACTGGGCGGACGAAGCGCACAACCCCGGGTCGTCGATGAAGCCGTTCGACCTCACCGCGTTCCTCAAGGGCGGCCGCGGGCTCAACGCGGTCTTCGACGGCCGCTCGCCGCGGACGTTCCCCGACGTGCCGCTGCCGGTGCGCAACGCCGGCGCCAGCAGCAGCTGTTCCGAGCAGTGCACGGTGGCCGAGGCGATGCAGCGGTCCACCAACACCGTCTTCTACGACATGGTGCTCAACGTGACCAAGCCGGGCGGGGTCGCCGAAGCCGCGCAGGAAGCGGGCATCCGCACGAAGGACACCGGCGGCCGCAGCGTGCTGTTCACCGGCGACAACAACATCTCCATCGGCGGCGGGCAGACCGCGGTCACGCCGGCGGACATGGCCTCGGCGTACGCGACCTTCGCCGCCGGCGGCGTCCAGCACGGCCGCCACTTCGTGCAGAAGGTGACGAACTCCGAGGGCGAAACCGCCTACGAGGCCGACACCCGGGCGACGGACGCGTTCGCCGACAACGACCGCGGCAAGAGCAGGCAGATCGCCGGGAACGTGACCGCCGCGCTGGCGCCGGTGATCCCGTTCTCGCGGCTGACCTGCCCGGCCGGCCACGAGTGCGCGGGCAAGACCGGCACCCAGCAGCACACGCCGGGCGACGACGAACCCGCGTCGGCGGCGAACACGAACTCGCAGACGTGGATGGTGGGGTACACGCCCTCGGTCGCCGCCGCTGTCTGGGTGGGCGGCGACGGCGACAAAGCCCTGCGCGGCCCGGCCGGCCAGCCGCTGACCCCGTCCCTGGTGGCCGGACCGGTGTGGCAGCGGTTCATGCAGCTCTACCTGTCCGGCAAACCGGGCGAGCGCTTCGACCGCGTCCAGGCGATCACCTCGCCGCAGGACGACCAGCTGCAGTTCCAGCTCCAGCAGCAACAGCAGCAGCAGCAACAGTTCCAGCAGCAGCAACAACAGCAGCAGGAGCAGCGCTTCACCATCGGCCGCGGCGGCAACCCGGATCAGCAGCAACAGCAGCAGCAGAACCGCGTGCGGCGCGACGGCCGGGGTCCCGGACGCGGCAACGGGAACGACACCGGCCAGTCGAACTCCGGTCCGTGAAACCGGGGGAGGAGGCCGTGACCTCGGAGCTGGGGGTCACCGAGGTCACGGCCGGTCAGGGGGTCAGAGGTCGACCACGACGCCTTCGACGCCGGAGCGGTGGGCCGCCTCGATGACGCGCAGGGCCTCGACCGACGAGGCCGGGTCGACCGGGAACTCGCCTTCGCCGCGCAGCGCGTCGCGCACCTGGGCGTAGAACTGCTCGTAGCGGCCGGTCTCGGTGGGCACGGTCTCGATCTCCGGGCCGACGCCGAGCTTCCCGGCGTCCGCCGCGGGCTCGGTGCCCCAGCCCGCGTCGCCGGGACGCAGACCCGCCTTGATCTGCGGTTCCTGCACGTCGAGGCCGTACTTGGTGAACGTCGCCCGGTCGCCGAGGACGCGGAACCGGGGGTTCAGCGTGGCCGCGAGGGCGGTCGCCCACAGGTGCGACCGGACGCCGTTCGCGTGGTGCAGCGCGACGAAGACGTCGTCGTCGACCTGGACGCCGGCCCGGCGGCGGTCGACCTCCGCATAGACGCGGGTGACCGGGCCGAACAGCTGCAGCGCCTGGTCGACGATGTGCGCGCCGAGGTCGTAGAGCAGGCCGCCGGCCTCGGCCGGGTCGCCGAACTCGCGCCAGTTGTCCTTGGGCTTCGGCACCCAGCGGTCGTAGCGGGACTCGAAGCGGAACACCTCGCCGAGGCGCCCGGAGTCGAGCACCTTCCGCACGGTGAGGAAGTCGGAGTCGAGGCGCCGGTTCTGGAAGACGGTCAGGCCGACGCCGGCCGCCTTCGCCGCGTCGACGACCTGCTGGGCTTCGGCCGCGGTCGGCGCGAACGGCTTGTCGACGACCACCGGCAGGCCGGCTTCGACCGCCCGCAGCGCGAGCGGCACGTGCGTGCGGTTCGGGGTGCTGACCACGACGAGGTCGAGCTCGCCGGCCCGCTCGAACAACGCGTCGGCGTCCGGCACGACCTCCGCGCCCGGGTGGTCGGTGCGGGCCTGGGCGGCGTTGCCCGACGTCGTTATCACCGAGGGGGTGAGCCCGGGCGTCGCGGCCACCAGGGGCGCGTGGAAGACGCGGCCCCCGATGCCGTACCCGAGGATGCCCACGCGCAAGTCGTCCGCCATGCCGCTATTAAACAACAGCGTTGCCTAACTGACCAGACGTGGGAAGATCCTGTCCATGGCGGAGACCGGGGTGAACCTGCGCGACGTGCGCGCGCACAACCGCGCCCTGCTGCTCTCGCACATCCTGCGCACCGGCGGTCTCAGCCGCGTCGAGCTGGCCGAACGCACCGGGCTCACCCAGCAGGCCGTCTCCAAGATCGTCCCCGAACTCCTCGACACCGGCCTGCTGGACGAGCAGCGGCAGCCGTCGGCCGGCGTCGGCAAACCCCGCACCACGCTGCGCATCCGGGCGGGCGCCCGGCACGCGCTCGGCGCGCGCCTCGACCGCGACGAGTACCACGTGCTGCGCACCAACCTCGTCGGCGAGGTCGAGGAGACGGCGGGCGGCCCGCTGCCGCCCGGCTTCACCCCCGCGCAGGCCGTCGAAGCCATCGGGGCCACCGCGCTCGAACTCGCCGACGGCTTCGACGTGCTCGGCCTCGGCCTCGGCGCGGTCGGCCCGCTGGACCACCGCGCCGGCCTGGTCCGCGACGCGACCAACATGCCCGGCTGGCACGACGTGCCCCTGCGCGACCTGCTCGAGCAGCGCACCGGGCTGCCGGTGACGCTCGACAAGAACACCAACGCCGCCGCGTTCGCGCAGCTCTGGCCGCACGGCGAGCCGACGGCGACCGCGGTGGCGCTCGTCGGCACCGGCATCGGCGTCGGCCTGCTGATCGACGGGCGGCTCTACCGCGGGCCGCGGACCAACGCGGGTGAGTTCGGGCACACCACGATCGCCTTCGACGGGCCGCGCTGCGCCTGCGGGCGCCGCGGCTGCGTCGAGATCATGGCGAAGCAGGCACCGGACACCCGGGCCGCCGCGGGCTTCCTCGGCGTCGGGCTGGCCGATCTGGTGCAGGTGCTCGACCTGGAGCGGATCGTGCTGGCCGGACGGGCGGTGCGGGACGAGCCGGACGTCCACCGCGAAGCCGTTTCGGACCGGCTGGGGGAACTGCTGCCCCTGCCGCACTGGCAGCGCATCGAGGTCGTCGAAGACGGCTCCGGCGAGGAGATCGTCACGCGCGGGGCGGCCGCGGAGGTGCTGGCCTCGTACTACGCGAATCCGGCGTGATCACCGGCTTCACCACCGCGCACGTCGATCACCGATACGATCCGCCTCGTGCCAGAGGAGACCACGCGGGAGCCGGAACCCGGTCCGGTGACGCTGACCAGGGCGGAACGGGTCGTCCCGAGCTGGAACGAGCCCCTTGCGGCGGCGGTCACCAGACCACTCGGCGGCCCGCTCGGTGAGCACGCGGCGGTCGGCAGGCACTGGTTCTGGTCACCCCAGCGCGTCGGGCTGCTGCTGGCCACGCTGGCGCTGATGCTGTGCTGGTTCGGCAAGGGCTCCTGCATCCAGCAGTACCAGGACGCGAACGGCAACACCCAGCTCGACTGGCGGGCGGGCCGCCCGTTCGTCGCCATGTGCTACTCGGACATCGTGCCGCTCTACGGCTCCGAGCGGCTCGACCGACCGGGCACCTTCCCGTACTACACGTCGTGGCAGGAAAGCTCCCAGACCGCCGAGGACAACACCCGGTACATGGAGTACCCGGTGCTCACCGGGCTCTTCCAGTGGGTCAACGCGAAGCTCGCGGCGGGCTGGTACAACGTCGCCGAGTCCGGCTGGCTGCCCGGGGCGCTGCCGGTGGCGATCTACTTCGACATCACCGCGTTGTTCCTCGGGCTCGCCTGGCTCGTCACCGTCTGGGCGACCGGCCGGACGGTGAAACGCCGTCCGTGGGACATGGTCCTGGTCGCGATCTCGCCGCTGGTGCTGGTGCACGCCTTCACCAACTTCGACGCCATCGCGACCGCGTTCACCGCGACCGGCCTGCTCGCCTGGGCGCGCCGGCGCCCGGTGCTCGCCGGCGTCCTGCTCGGGCTGGGCGCGACGGCGAAGCTCTACCCGCTCCTCCTGCTCGGCGTGCTGTTCTTCCTGTGCCTGCGCGCGGGCAAGCTGACCCCGTTCTGGAAGACCGCGGGCGCCGCGATCCTGACGTGGCTGGCGGTGAACGTGCCGTTCATCCTCACCGCGACCCGCGGCTGGTGGGAGTTCTTCCGGATGAGCGCCCTGCGGCCGATGGACCCGGACTCGCTGTACAACGTCTTCTCGTACACCACCGGCTGGGCCGGGTTCGACGGTGTGCTGCAGAAGAACCAGACGCCGACGTACCTCAACATCACCGTCGCCGTGCTGTTCCTGGCCTGCTGCGCCGGGATCGCCTACCTCGCGCTCGCCGCGCCCCGGCGGCCGCGCGTCGGCCAGCTCGCGTTCCTCGTGGTGGCCGCGTTCCTGCTGACGAACAAGGTGTGGAGCCCGCAGTACTCGCTGTGGCTCGTCCCGCTGGCGGTGCTGGCGATCCCGCGCTGGCGGCTGCTGCTCGGCTGGATGCTGATCGACGCCGTCGTCTGGGTGCCGCGGATGTTCTACTACCTCGGCGTCGACCACAAGGGCCTGCCGGAGGGCTGGTTCCTGGGCACGGTCGTGGTCCGCGACCTCGCCGTGGCCGGGCTGTGCGTGCTCGTGGTCCGGGAGATCTACCGCCCGGCGACCGACCTGGTGCGGGCCGACGGCGACGACGACCCGGCCGGCGGCTTCCTCGACGGCGCCCGGGACGTGATCATCCCGAACGCCACCCGGCGCCGCCGGCGGGCCGTGGCCGTCTAGCCGAGCTGTTCGCGCAGGTAGGCGATGTCGGTGGCCTGACCGTCGGCCGGCGTCTCGACGACGACCGGGGCACCCGCCTCGCGGGCGACGGCGACCAGCACCTCGGGGTCGATCGTGCCCTCGCCCTCGACGACGTTGGCGTGCCGGTCGCGGGTCGAGCCGAACTCGTCGCGGGAGTTGTTGAGGTGCACCAGGTCGATCCGGCCGGTGATGGCCTTGACCTTTTCGACGGCGGTGGCCAGGTCCCAGCCCGCGGCGAACGCGTGGCAGGTGTCCAGGCAGAACCCGGCGCCGAACTCGCCGACCTTGTCCCACAGCCGGGCGATGACGTCGAGGTCGCGGGTGATCGCGTTCTCGCCGCCGGCGGTGTTCTCGATCAGGATCGGGACCTTGAAGCCACCCTTTTCCTGCTCGCGCTCGAACAGCTTGCGCCAGTTGTCCAGGCCCGCCTCGACGTCGTCGTTCGCGCCGACGTGCCCGCCGTGCACGATCAGGCCCTTGGCGCCGATCGCCGCGGCGCCGTCCGCGTGCTGGGTGACGTTCTTCCGGGAGGGAATCCGGATCCGGTTGTTCAGCGAAGCCACGTTGATCAGGTACGGCGAGTGGATGAACACCTCGACCGGGTCGGCCGCGATGGCTTCGCCGTGCGGGTGCGGCTTCGGGGCCTTCCAGCCCTGCGGGTCGGAGAGGAAGAACTGGACGACGTCGGCTTTGCGCTCGGCGACCGCGGTCAACGGGTCGTCGTCACGGACATGGGCGCCAATCAGCATGCCGAGCACGGTACTCCGGATCCCGTTTCCGGCCGGTGGGCCCGGTTGGTGACGCTCGTGGAGTACCGTGAGCGCGTTCCGTGATCCAGATTGGTCCGACTGCCGGAGGGCATGATGGGGAAGCACGTCGCCCGGATCACCGCACTGGGGTTCACGCTCGCGGCCTCGGCCGCGCTCGCGGCGCCGGCCGCCGCGGAGACCAACCCCACCCTCGGCGGGAGCTGCGAAGCCACGCTGCAGCAGGGTGGTTCGCCGGGCCTGACGCTCGACGCCGGCGCCCCGTTGAACGCCCCGAACCAGCTCACGGTCGGCCTCGACTCGAGCTCGCGGAACACGAACGGCTCGGCCCCCCTGCTCACGCTGCCCCTCGGCGACACGGTGAAGGCGCTCGGCATCGGCCGGGTACCGCTGGTCGGCGACGCGGCGGCGAAGGGCGTCTGCCCGGCCGCGCAGGGCACGGTCAACACGGTCGGCGGCCTGACGCAGGGCGTCGCCTCGCAGCTGCCGCCGCTGCCCCTGCCGCCGGGACCGAACCCGCCGCAGCCCGCGCCGCCCACCCCGCCCGGTCCGCCTGGTCCGACGCCGCCGAGCCCGGCGCCGAACCCGCCCGGCTCCAGCACCGGCCCGATCGTGACCGGTCCGGGGAACGCGGGCCTGCCGGGTGACGCGATCTCGGGCATCTACACCAACGCCGCACTGCTGCCGGGCAGCCTGGTCCAGGCGCCGGTGATCGCGCAGATCATCCCCGGCCAGCAGGTGCCGCCGACCGTCGACGCCCAGAAGTCGGGCACCGCGGAAGCCCTGCCCAGCATCACGCCGCCGGCGAAGCTGCCGATGCTGCTCGCGGTGCTGGCGCTGGCGATCGTCGCGGCCGCGCTGGTCCGCGCCTGGATCCGCCGCAGCCCCGCCTGACGCACGGTCACGGCCGCTTCCACCCGAATGCCGGACATTTCTGAGCGAGCGGGCGTCACCGAGCTGCCTTAGCGTCGTTGTACTGGGAAGTAGGCGACGACACCAGGGGCGGCGAGCATGCAGGATCGGACACGGAGGGCAACAGCGGTCGGCGCGGCGGCGGTCGTCCTCGCGGGTTCGGCCGTGCTCGGCATGCCCGGCACCGCCTCGGCGGACACGGTGACGGCCAAGTGCGGTGACACGGTCAGCGCCAAGCCCGGCGACACGATCAAGGCCACCACACCGCTGCTCGGCCTGCCGCTCAACCTCGGCGTGGTCACCGAAACCACGAAGGTGCTGACCGGGACGATCAACGCGGTCCTCGGCACGCTGTGCCAGGTCACCGTGAAGGTGGTGAACACCGTCGTCTCCCCGGTGCCGGTGGTCGGCGCCCCCGCGGCGAGCGCGATCAACCAGGGTGTCCAGGGCGTGACCGGCGGCACCCAGCAGGGCCTCCGCTCGCTCACCGGCGGCGGCCAGCCCGCCCCGCAGCAGCCCGGCGGCACGGGCGGGAACCCGCAGCAGCCGCCGGCTCAGGGCGGGACCGGGGGCGCGCCGCAGGGCGGCACCCCGGCGGGCACCACGCCGATCCCGGACGCGAACAGCCCCCTTCTGCCCGGCTTCGCCGGCAGCCCCGTGTTCGGCGGTTTCCCGTTCACCCTCGGCACGGGCTACGCCCCCATGCGCGACTACAGCGGCATCCCCTTCGCGACGGCCGGGCTGTTCACGCCGTCCCCGGCGATCCGGTACGGCAGCCAGATCCCGGGTTACGCGCCGCAGTACGGCCTCACCGGTCCGGACGGCGCGGCGGAGGGCAATTCCGGCGTCCAGACCGCGGGCCAGGCGGAAGCGCTACCCTCGGCAACGGACGGATTCACGAACGGGTCGAATCTGCCCTTGTTGATCGCGGTTTTGGCACTCTCCGGAGTCAGCGCGGGCCTCGTCCGCACGTGGGTGCTCCGCCGAATGGCCGCTGCGAATTGAGCCGACTGCCGAGTATCTTTCACGTATCTCGGTCGTTCATCCTGATGTTGTGTGCAACGACGCCCCCGTGATTTCCCTGGAGGACTGCTCGTGCGGAAGAGCTTGACCGTCACCGCCATCGCCGCGTTCATCGTCGGCGGCGCGTTCCTCTCAACGGGCACGGCTTCCGCCGCGACGACCCTGGTCAGCACCAGCTGCACGGGCTCGGTCACCGGGCAGATGGGCGACCAGGTGGCGATCGACGGCGCCTCGGTCAAGACGCTGGTCACCAACGGCGCGAACAACGCCGGCACCCTGGCGATCGGCAGCTGGGCGGGCGACTCCATCGCCAAGAACCACTCGATCCCGGTCGGCCAGGTGCCGAACGCCGCCGGCGGCGAGGTGACCGGGGCCGCGATCGGCAAGGCGGTGCGGACCGCCCTCGCCAATTCCGGCACGTGGGGCCTCGGGCTCGACTGGAACAAGACCCTGAACAGCGTGGAGAGCACGGTCGCCAAGGGCTGCGGCCTCACGCTGCTCGCCGGCAACTACGTGGCCCCCAGCACCCCGGCCCAGCAGAGCGGCGGCACGCAGGGCCGCGCCGACACCGCTCCCGGCGGCGCGTCCGGCAACCTCTCGAACCTGAACCCGGGCACCGCCGGCGGCACGGGCGGCAGCGCCCCGATGCGCGACTACAGCGGCATCCCCACGGCGACCGCCGGCACGGCCGTCGCCCCCGGGGTGCGCTACCCCGCGAACGGCACCCTGCCCGGTGACGCCTCCGCCCCGCAGGCGGGCCAGGGCGACCAGAGCGGCCAGAGCGGCCAGAGCGGTCAGGGCGCGGACATCCGCGACGCCGGCAACGCGCAGTCGCTGGCCTCGAACAGCGCGTCGAACGACGTGCAGCTGCCCATGCTGATCGCGGTGATCGTGCTCGCCGGGGTGACCGCCGGACTGGTCCGCACCTGGGTGCTCCGCCGGGCCGGCTGACCCCGCCGTCCGGCCCTGCCGGTACCCCCAGGTAGCCTTACCTGGACAAACCCTCCTGCCACGGACAGCCCGTGGCCGCGAGCCCATAGGAGGTGAGTGGTTGTGTCACGCCATTACGAGGTAATGGTCATCCTGGACCCCACGCTCGACGAGCGCACGGTCGCCCCCACGCTGGACAACTTCCTCAACGTGATCCGCACTTCGGGCGGTTCCGTGGAGAAGGTCGACGTCTGGGGCCGTCGTCGCCTCTCGTACGAGATCAAGAAGCACGCCGAGGGCATCTACGCCCTGCTGGACCTGAACTCCTCGGCCGACGCGGTCAAGGAGCTCGACCGGCAGCTGTCGCTGCAGGAGACCGTGCTCCGCACCAAGGTCATGCGTCGCGAGGTCAAGCGCGCCGCGGCCAAGCCCGCTGCCGCCAAGGCCTGAGCCCGAGGGGAACCCCGATGGCTGGAGACACCGTCATCACGGTGGTCGGCAACCTGACGTCCGACCCGGAGCTGCGCTTCACCCCGTCCGGTGCGGCGGTCGCGAACTTCACCGTCGCGTCCACCCCGCGCACCCTCGACCGGCAGTCCGGCGAGTGGAAGGACGGCGAGGCCCTCTTCCTGCGCTGCAACATCTGGCGGCAGGCGGCGGAGAACGTCGCCGAGTCCCTGACCCGCGGCGCCCGCGTCGTCGTGCAGGGCCGCCTCAAGCAGCGGTCGTTCGAGACGAAGGAAGGCGAGAAGCGGACCGTCGTCGAGCTCGAGGTCGACGAGATCGGCCCCTCGCTGCGCTACGCCACGGCCAAGGTCAACAAGGTCAGCCGCGGTGGCGGCGGTGACTTCGGCGGCGGCGGTGGCGGCGGTGGGAACCGCGGCGGCGGTGGCGGCGGCATGCCGGCCGACGACCCGTGGGGTTCCGCACCGGCCGCGAGCAGCGGTGGCGGCGGCTTCTCGGACGAACCCCCCTTCTGATCTCGTACACATCCACAAAGATTTGAATTACCAGGAGTAGACAGTGGCCAAGCCACCCATCCGCAAGCCCAAGAAGAAGGTCTGCGTGTTCTGCAAGGCCGAGAAGAAGGGCCGCCCGGAACTGATCGACTACAAGGACACCAACCTGCTGCGGAAGTACATCTCCGACCGCGGCAAGATCCGTGCCCGTCGCGTCACCGGCAACTGCAGCCAGCACCAGCGTGACATCGCCATCGCGGTCAAGAACTCCCGCGAGATGGCGCTGCTGCCCTACACCTCGACCGCGCGCTAAGGGAGGGCACCGAAATGGCGAAGATCATCCTCACCACGGACGTGGCCAACCTGGGCGGCCCCGGCGACATCGTCGAGGTCAAGGACGGCTACGCGCGCAACTACCTGCTCCCGCGGGGCTACGCGATCGTGGCCTCCAAGGGCGCGGAGAAGAACGTCCGCACGATCCAGCGCGCGCAGGAGAGCCGTCGCATCCGCGACCTCGACCACGCCAAGGAGATCAAGGCGACGCTGGAGGGCCTCGGCGCCATCCAGCTGACCGGCAAGGCGGCCGCGGGCTCGAAGAAGCTCTTCGGTTCGATCACCGCCGGCGAGATCGTCGACGCGATCAAGGCGGCCGGTGGCCCGTTGCTCGACAAGCGCGTCATCGAGCTGCGCGACCACATCAAGACCGTGGGCAAGCACTCGGTCGGCGCCCGGCTGCACCCGGACGTCAAGGTCGACGTGCGGCTCGAGGTCAAGGCCGTCGCGCAGTAAGGCAGTAACGTCGTGAGAAGGCGGGTCACCCCTGGCGGGTGGCCCGCCTTCACGCTTTCCGGGGAACCTCGGACACCGCGGCGG
Organism: Amycolatopsis sp. 505; assembly: GCF_031625235.1. Taxonomy (NCBI): domain Bacteria; kingdom Bacillati; phylum Actinomycetota; class Actinomycetes; order Pseudonocardiales; family Pseudonocardiaceae; genus Amycolatopsis; species Amycolatopsis sp. 505. Next base: position 1,383,521 of record NZ_JACKQP010000001.1, on the reverse strand, counting down.
CGTCGGAGGAGAATGGGCGAGGACGCGAAGGGGATGGGATCGCATGGCTAACGAGGTCAACATGTCCGCGCCGGCCGGTGGCGGCGGCTTCACGTTCGACGCCGACAAGATCGACGGCGTCATCAAGAAGTGGCAGGACCTGCAGGCCGACCTGAAGCGCGACTACGCCGACGCCAACCTGATGGCGAACGTGAAGGCGCCCGGCAAGGAGTTCGCCAGCGGCGACTGGGAGAAGCTCGCGAACCCGTCCGGCAAGGCGTTCCTCGAGCAGAACCAGAAGATGCAGGACTACGTCAAGAACTACATCGAGGCGCTGACCGCCGCGAAGCAGAAGATCACCACCAAGGAGTCGGACGCCTACACCGACCTTTCGAAGCAGGGGAACCAGGCCACGTGAACCGACGACTCCTCGCCGTTCCCGCGCTGGCCTGCGCCGTGCTCGCGCTCGCCGGCTGCGGCGGCAAGACCCGCGGCACCGCCAACCCGGCGCCGTCGACGGCCGAATCGGGCAGCGAGACCACCCGGTCCACCGCCGACACCGCGCCGCGGGTGCCGAGCCCGTTGAACACCGCGTCGATCACCTCGGACGCCTGCGCGACGATGAACGCGTCCGGGCGCTCCTCGCTCGGCCTCGGTGAAGGCCGGTCGCGGTCCACGGGCAACGGCCCGAGCTGCACGTTCCAGGAAGCCGCCGACCCGGGCAACCAGATCGACGTGACCACGGTGACGGCGAACAAGAACGGCCTGCAGGACGTCTACGACACCAAGGCGAACGACGCCTACTGGGGCGAAACCCAGGCCTACGGCTACCCGGGCGTCTACGCCGCCGCGGTGGACGACCGCAAGAACGGCAAGTGCGGCCTGTTCGTCGCGGTGACCGACCAGCTCGTGGTCAACATCCTGGTCCAGTACGACAACGGCGCCGGCGCCTCGGACCCGTGCTCCGTGGCGATGAAGTTCGGCGAGTCGATGATCCGCACCCTGGGAGGCTGAGATGCTGGAGCTGGTGCTCCTGGGCGGTTTCGCCGCCTACAACATGGCGACGACGCATTCGGACGACCACACGTCGGTGCAGGGCGACCGCAAGATCGACTGCTACGACATCTGGGAGAAGATCACCACCGGTCCCGGAGCAGGCTCGATCGAAAGCGGGCAGTCCGCGGCGAGCCGGCTGAAGGGCGCCTACGCCGAACGCCTCGGCACGATCGACGCCCTCGCCAAGGAGATGGACGCGGCCTGGACCGGCGGCGGTGCCGAAGCGGCGCAGCAGGCCGGCGCCCACCCGCTGCGGGTGTGGATGGAGGACTCCGGCACCAAGCTCACCGACTCCGACAAGTACCTCGGCGAGCAGCACAACGCCTTCACCACGGTGCACGCGCAGGTGCAGCAGGTGCCGAAGGAGCCGCCGAAGAACAACCTGCTCAACGCGATGACGCCGTGGACGACCGACACCGACCGGGCGATCCGCGACTACAACAGCAAGGGCCAGGCCAACGTCGACGCCTTCAACACCTACTACAAGGCGAGCAACGACAACGGCCAGAAGATGCCGACGTACTCCGCGCTGAAGGGCCAGCAGGAGAACGTCAACGTCGACGGCGGCCAGAACGGCAAGAAGAAGCCGGGCGACGACGGCCGCGGCAACGGGAACAACGGCACCGGGAACCCCAACGGCACCGGCTCGGTCCCCGGGGTGAACATGCCGGGCCCCGGCAGCGTCCCGTCCTTCCCCGGCCAGCCGAACACCCCGGGCGGCAGCTTCGACCCGGGCAAGGTGCCGGGCTTCGACCCGGCGAAGCCGCCGAACTTCGACCCCTCGCAGATCCCGGGCGGGACCTACGACCCGTCCAAGATCCCCGGCGCGGGCACCTACACCCCGCCGAACTTCGGCGACGGCACCCACTCGTCGGGGTTCACCCCGCCGAAGATCCCCGGGGCCGGCGGGTTCGGTCCCGGCGGCGGCGCGGGCGGCGCGGGCGACTTCTCCATCCCGGGTGGCGGCTTCGGGCCCGGCGGCTCGGGCGGGATCGGCGACCCGTCGGCCGGCTTCGGGCCGGGCGGTGTGGGCTTCGGGCCCGGCGGCTCGACCGGGGCCATGCCCGGCGGCGGGGACGCGGCCGGCGCCGGCCGGGGCGGCGCGGGTGCCGGCGGCGCGATGGGCGGCGCGGCGGCGGGTCGCGCGGGTGCCTCCGGGATGGGTGGCATGGGCGGCATGCACCCCGGCGGCGCCAAGGGCCAGGGCGGCGGCGACGAGGAACGCACGTCGAAGTACCTGCTCGGCGACGACCCGAACGACATCTTCGGGACCGACGAGCTCACCGCACCGCCGGTCATCGGCGAGTAGCGCACGCGGGCCCGCCGGGCGCGTGCCAAGATGGGCGCGCCCGGCGTTTCCCGTGATCACCGGGTTCATCGAGGTCGATTTCTTACTGGGGGCAAGCGCGGTGCTGGACAGGCAGGTCACCATTTCGACCGGCACCCTGATCAACCTGATCCGGCGCCGGGGCGGCGAGCCGCACACGGTGCTGTCCGAGACGCCGACCTGGTACAGCGACGAGGCCCAGCGCGCCGAGGACGAGCAGACCAACGCCGAGCTCGCCAAGGCCGGGCTGTTCGGCCCGCGCGGCATGCACCCCGGGTTCGTCGCGACGATCGAAGCGATCGCCCGGCCGCAGCTGGAGTACTACGGCTGGATCGACGGCGGGTTCCAGGGCAAGCCGGTGAGCTACCGGCTGCTCGCGGGCAGCGCCGGCGGCGAGGCGTTCGTGCTGGCCAAGCACGAGGAGCTGGACGCCGTCGTGCTGGAGTCGTCGCGGCCCGGCGAGCTGCTCGACGACTTCCTCGGCCAGATCCCGAAGCTGGCGCCGGGCCGCGGGACGCCGCTCGCAGTGCCGAAGAGCCGGCTCGAGGGGACCGCCCGTGGCGACGACGGCGGGTTCGCGGTGCTCCGCAGCGACCGCCCGGCCGAGGGTTCGCAGGAGGTCGAGGAGCTCCGCCGGATCCTCGCGTTGCGCCGGATGGGGAGCGGCAGCCTCTACGTCGCGGCCCGCAGCCGCACCGGCGCGCGGCACCGGATCGAACGCCCGGTGAACTACATCGATACCTCGGAAGGCCGCTGGCTGACCGAGGAGGTTCCGGGACGTGGCGAGAACCGGATCGCCTTCACCCCGGCCGACCAGCGCGTTCTCGCCGACCGGTTACGCAGCGCACAGGGCCGGCTCACTGCGGCCTGAGTGACGGGCCGTTCAGCCCACCGGGTTACGCGTCTACCCTCCGTGATTTTCATCCACAGGCCGCGCGGTCCAATGGGTCCGAGCTGGTCCACGACACGCCGAAGAACGGACTTCCCGCGACACGCCGGACGAGTTTTCCGCGAGTTCTCCACACCTTGTACACAGCCTTTGACCAGCGGATTCACCAAAGCCGATCACGCTTGTCCCCAACTTGTCCACAGCTCTTGCGGCACCTGTGATTGGTTACCCCCGTTCATCCCCAGGTTGTCCACAGATGGGTCCCCACCCTGAATTGCCATCGGCCTTCCGGGGGATCTAGCGTGCCCGCTCGGGCCTGTACTCACGGTGGCGCTCCGCGTGTCTGCGGCAGCCGGCCGGCGTTGTCGCCGATCATCGGGGGACGAGGTCCGGGCGGCCGGCTGCACGAGCACCGGCCACGTGCTTCGAGAGCGAAGATCCGGCATAATCGAACGGGTGTTCGACACGATGAGGAGGTGTCCGGGGCGGTGGCTCTGACCGACGACCGCAGTCCGATGTATGCGGAGGAAGACCCGGGGCCGAGCGACCCCGGTACGGGTGGTTTCGACCGCCAGCCGCCGCAGGACATCCCGGCCGAGCAGTCCGTGCTCGGCGGCATGCTGCTGTCGAAGGACGCGGTCGCCGACGTCATCGAGGCGCTCGGCCCCGACGACTTCTACAAGCCGGCGCACCAGGCGATCTACGACTGCATCCTCGACCTCTACGGTCGCGGCGAGCCGGCCGACCCGATCACGGTGTCGGCCGAGCTGGAGCGGCGCGGGGAGCTGGGCCGCGTCGGCGGCGCGCCCTACCTGCACACGCTGATCGCGACGGTGCCGACCGCGGCGAACGCGGGCTACTACGCGGAAATCGTCTCGGAGAAGGCGGTGCTGCGCCGGCTCGTCGAGGCGGGCACCCGGATCGTGCAGTACGGCTACGGCGCGGCGGCGGGCGACGGCGCGAACATCGACGAGGTCGTCGACCGCGCGCAGGCCGCGATCTACGACGTCACCGAGCGGCGGACCAGCGAGGACTACGTCGCGCTGGAAGAGCTGCTGCAGCCGACGATGGACGAGATCGACGCGATCGCTTCGCGCGGCGGCCAGTCCCAGGGCATCCCGACCGGGTTCGCCGACTTCGACGAGCTGACCAACGGCCTGCACCCCGGGCAGATGATCATCGTCGCCGCCCGCCCCGGTGTCGGCAAGTCGACCCTCGGCCTGGACTTCGCGCGTTCGGCGTCGATCCGGCACGGCCTGACCAGCGTCATCTTCTCGCTGGAAATGAGCCGCACCGAAATCGTCATGCGCATGCTGTCGGCCGAGGCCAAGATCCGCCTCGCCGACATGCGCGGCGGCAAGATGTCGGACGACGACTGGACGCGGCTGGCCCGCCGGATGAGCGAGGTCTCCGAGGCACCGCTGTTCGTCGACGACTCGCCGAACATGACGATGATGGAGATCCGCGCGAAGGCCCGGCGGCTCAAGCAGCGCCACGACCTCAAGCTCGTCGTCCTCGACTACCTCCAGCTCATGACGTCCGGCAAGCGCGTCGAGTCCCGGCAGCAGGAAGTCTCGGAGTTCTCCCGGCAGATGAAGCTGCTGGCGAAGGAGATCGAGGTCCCGGTGATCGCGATCAGCCAGCTGAACCGTGGTCCGGAACAGCGCACGGACAAGCGCCCGATGCTGTCCGACCTGCGTGAGTCCGGCTCCCTGGAGCAGGACGCCGACCTCGTCATCCTGGTCAACCGCCCGGACGCCTGGGAGCGCGACGACCCGCGAGCGGGCGAGGCCGACCTGATCATCGCGAAGCACCGCGCCGGCCCGACGGCGACGATCACCGTCGCGCACCAGCTGCACTACAGCCGCTTCGTCGACCTCTCGCACGACTAGGGCTCAGCCGAGGGCGCTGTACCCGCGGACGAACGCCGCGAGGAGCCGGCCGAACGTCTCCCGGTCCTCCTCCGGCCAGTCCGCCATGACCTCGGCGAACACCCCGCGGCGAAAGGCGTGCATCTCCTCGAGGTGGGCCTGGCCGGCCTCGGTCGGCACGAGCACCGCACGCCGTCCGTCGCGCTGATCGGCTTCGCGGCGCAGCAATCCCTGGTCGACCGCGCGCGCCACGAGGCGGCTGGCGCGTGGCTGGTCGACGCCCATCGCCGCGCTCAAGGCCGTCACCGTGCCGGGTTCTCCGCGCTCGGCGAGCTCTTCGACGACGTCGAGCAGCTCGAACACCGGGTCGTGCGCGCCGCGGCCCCGCGCCTTGCCGATCCGGCTCAGCGCCCGCCGTTGCTGGCTGCGGCGGATCGCGATCATCGCGCGCTCGACGTCGGCCACGGCGTCCGTCATGGTTGCTCCACCTCCGAACTGCATGTACTTTTACATGTAGTTGTTCATTGACATACCGGAGTACTCATGAAACCCCTCGGCTGGTGGCTGCGCCACCTCCACGAGCTCCTCGAATCCTCCATGGCCCAAATCCTCGACGCGGAGTCGCTGACCCGCCGGCACTGGCAGGTACTCAACACGATCGCCCTCGGCGCCCGCACGCCGGAGCAGGTCGACGCGGCCATGGCGCCGTTCGTCACCGGCGAGGGCTCGATGGCCCCGAAGGTGGCCGACCTGCGCACCCGCGGCTGGGTCGCCGACGACGGCGCCTTGACCGCCGACGGCCGCGAAGCGCACGCCCGCGTCGAAGCACGCATCAAGGAGTTCCGCGCGACGTCCATGGCGGGCATCAGCGACGACGACTACCGCATCACGCTGCGGACGCTGGAGCGGTGCGCCGCCAACCTCGAAGCCGCCTGAGGAATATCCCGGGACTCCTCGACGTCAGGTACTCTAGTAGTTGAACTTTCAATCACTGGAGCCGTCGATGACCCGCACCCCGGTCCTCTACCTCAGCCACGGAGCGCCGCCGCTCGCCGACGACGCCACGTGGACCCGCCAGCTCGCCGGCTGGTCGGCCGACCTGCCGACGCCCCGCGCGATCCTGATCGTGTCGGCGCACTGGGAGGAAGCGCCGCTGACCATCGGCGCGACGACGACCGTGCCGCTCGTGTACGACTTCTGGGGCTTCCCCGAGCGCTACTACCAGGTGCGGTACGCGGCTCCGGGCGCCCCGGAACTCGCGGCCAAGGTCCGGAAGCTGCTCCACTCGACCGAAACGCCGGTGCACGACGCCCCGGAGCGGGGCCTGGACCACGGCGCCTACGTGCCGCTGGTCGAGATGTTCCCGGCCGCCGACATCCCGGTGCTGCAGGTTTCGATGCCCTCGCTCGACCCGCAGGAGCTATTCGACCTCGGCCGCAAGCTCGCGCCGCTGCGCGACGAAGGCGTGCTGATCATCGGCAGCGGCTTCTTCACCCACAACCTGAGCGGCATGGCCCGCGCCACCGACGGGACGCCGCCGGCGTGGTCGGCCGAGTTCGACCACTGGGGCGACGAGGTCCTGCGCAGCGGGGACGTCGACACGCTGCTCGACTTCCGGCACAAGGCCCCGGCGGCGGCGCTCGCGCACCCGCGGATCGAGCACTTCGCGCCGCTGTTCGTCTCCCTCGGCGCCACCACGGACGAGGGCTCCGGCCGCACGGTGATCGACGGCTTCTGGCACGGCCTGGCGAAGCGTTCCCTCCAGTTCTCCTGATCGGCCCGGAGACGCAAGCGAGCCCCAGGAGCCGGGTGGCTCCTGGGGCTCGTCGTCTCCAGGGAAGGAGAGCTATTCGGTGTTCGCGGGAGGCCCGCGTCCGCGGTCCGTCGCCGGAGCGCTCCATGCGAGGTCACCCTCGCGGCGCGGTGGAGCGCCGGGCGGCGTGATCGCGGGGATCGTGGGCCGGCGGGCTCTCGGGAGAACCCGCCGGCTTCACCGCACTACTTGCGCTTGACCAGGCCCATCAGCTTCGCGAGGAAGCCAGTGGAGTCCAGGCCCGACATCGCCGGCACCTGCGGGGTGCTGTCCAGCACCGGCAGCTTGGCGTTCACCGGCACGGCCGGGGCGACGGGCAGCGCCGTCGGCAGGACGGCCGGGACCTCCAGCGGCAGCGCCGGCGCCGCGACGGGCAGGCCGGTGGCCGGCACGTCCGCACGCTCGGTGCCGTGGCCCGCGAGCGAGCCCAGCGACGACAGGCCGTTCACCGCGGGCAGCGCGGTGGGCAGGGCCGGCAGGGCCGGCTTCGGCAGCGCCGGAACGCCACCCAGGGCCGGCAGCGCCGGGGCGGCGATGGGCAGGCCCGCGGCCGGCACGTCGGCCCGCTCGGTGCCGTGGCCGCCCAGGGTGCCCAGCGACGCCAGGCCGTTCACCGGCAGCGCCGGGACGGTCGGCTTCGGCAGGGCCGGCTTCGGCAGCGCCGGGGCCGGCAGGGTCGAGACACCCGACAGCGGGCTGGTCACCGACGGCACGTCGGCGCGCTGGGTGGCCAGCGGAGCCGCGACCGGCAGCGCGGGCAGGCCCTGGGTGGGCAGCCCGGCGGTCGGCAGGTTGCTGGCCAGGCCGGTCACCGTCGGCAGCCCGCTCATGGGCAGACCCTGGGTGGGGAGGCCCTCGGTGGACAGGTTGCTGGTCTGCAGCGCGCCGGTCAGCCCGTCGAGCGAGGGCAGACCGCCGACCAGGCCGGCCACCGGCAGCTTGCCGGACAGGCCGTCCACCGACGGCAGGCCGCCCTGGGTGGGCAGGCCGCTGCGGAGCGCGGCCAGCGACGGCAGCTCGTCCGCCGCCAGCTCCGAACCCTCGGCCGGGAACGCGATGGGGTCCGCGGCCTCGTCGTCGATGCTGGTCATGTCCGTCGCGTGCGCGGTGGCGACCCCGAGCAGCTCGAGCGGCACGCCGAAGATCTGCACCGGGAGCGCGAACGCGTGGTAGGCGTTGATGCCCGACAGCGCGGACTGGTCGCCGGCGGTGACGGCCTTGCCACCGTTGTCCGTGGTCAGCGTGTTGTCGCCGATGGCGTGCGCCACGCCGCCCACGGTCACCGCGTCGCCGAACAGCTGCGCGATCGCGGTCACCGGCAGGTCGAGGATGTTGCCCGAGATCGCGCCTTCGACACCGGAGGTGGTGTCGTCGCCCGCGTTCTCGACCTCGGTCATGTTGATGCCGGCGCCCTTGGCGACGCCCGCCACGCTGGCGGCGTCCCCGAAGACCTGCGCCACCGCGAGGGGGTCGACGCCGACGATGTTGCCGGCCACGCTGCCGCGGTCGCCACTGGTGGTGGCGTCGCCGCCCGCCTCCGACTCGACGTCGTTGGTGCCCTTGCCGGTGCCCAGCGCGGCCGCGGCGATCCCGTCGCCGAAGACCGAGCCGGCGCCCGCGATCGGGGCCTTGACGATGTTGCCGGTCAGCGCGCCGTCGCGGCCGTCGGTCACGGCGTCGCCGCCCGCCGTCGCGTCGGTGATGTTGTCGTTCTCGCCGGTGCCGATGCCGCCGAGGGCGCCACCGACGCCCATCGCCTGCACGGGCAGCGCGACCGGGGCCTCGACGATGTTGCCCGCGCCGGCACCCGCCGGGCCGTGGGCCTTGACGTCGCCGCCCGCGTTGGACGTCGTGTCGGTCGAGCCCTTGCCGTGGCCCTGGCCGATCAAGGCGCCACCGATGTTGGCCGCCTGCACCGGGGTCGACAGCGGGACGGTGCCCAGGTTCGAGCTCAGGAAGCCGCCGTCGTCCACGGTGCTGCCACCGCCGCCGCCGGAGACGACCTTGGTCTCGTCGGCCGCGCCGGAGCCCTGGCCGATGAACGAGCCACCGATGCCGAAGACCTCGGCGGGCAGGCCCACCGGGACCTGGACGACGTTGCCCGAGCCGGACGAGTTGGCGCCCTGGGTGCCGTCGTACGCCCCGGCGGTGACCGTCTTGTCCTCGGTCGCCGTGCCGGTCGCGTTGCCGATGTGGCTGCCGCCGATGCCGAAGACCTCGGGCGCGCCCGCGGCCTGGGTGTTGACGATGTTGCCGCCGAGGAAGGCGCCGTTGCCCTTGGTGTAGCTGCCGTTGCCGGCGTTGGCGTCGGTCGTGTTGTCGTGGACCGCGTTCGCCTGGCCGATGTACGTGCCACCGATGCCGAAGGCCTCGACCGGCAGCGCGACCGACGGGTTGAGGACGTTGCCCGACCCGCTGGAGTCGTCACCGGTGGTCTTGACGAAGCCACCCGAGTCGACAGTGCTGGAGGAACTGCCGGCGCAGGGGATGCCCGCCGAGGCGTTGCCGATCCACGAGCCCGCGACGCCCGCGACGTTCGCGATCGGGGAGAGCGAGGCCGCCCCGCCGTTGCCGGACAGGAACGAGTCGTCGCCGCTGGTCTCGAGGTAGGTCGGGATGCCCAGGCTGCCCTTGCGGGTGGCCCCGGCCGTGGCGTCGGCGGAGGTGTTGCAGCCGTCGGAGTTCGACAGCGAGCCCCACACCGCACCGGAGTTGCAGTTGAACTTGACCGGCAGGGCGATCGGCGCGCCGATCACGTTGCCCGACCCGGAGGCCTGGTCGCCGGAGCTCAGCAGCGAACCACCGGAGGTGGCGACGGTGTCGGCCGAGTAGCCGTGGCTCTGCCCGTTGCCGAGCAGGTAGGAAGCGGCGTTGCCGGTGACCTGCACCGGAGTGGCGAACTGGCCCGCCACCACGTTGCCGGAGAGCGCGGAGCCGTCGCCGGTGGTGTCGACGTCCCCGGTCTCGGTGGTGCTCTGGCTGGCCGATCCGCCGGTCACGCGGCCGGTGCCGCCGGCGACCCCGCCGCCGTTGCCGGCGATCTGGACGGGGAGCGCCCAGTCGAGGACGACGACGTTGCCCGCGAGGCTGGAGTCCTTGCCGGTCGTCTTGACGTCCTGGTCGTGCGTCCACGTCTGCGAGTGGTCGCCGCCCTGGACGTGCGCGTCGCCGATCACGCCGATGGCGTTGTCGACGATCTGGATCGGGACGACGAGGTCACCCGTGACCTTGTTGCCCTTGAGGTTGTTGTGGCTCGGCGTGAACTTGCCGCCGAGGGTGCTCTCGTTGATCGGGCTCGCGTCGTCGAACTGCTTCGCAGCCTCGTTCGCGGCCTGGGTGACCGGCTTGGTGCTCAGCTCCGTCTGCCCGGCGGGCAGGTCCAGCTGGCCGAAGGGGGTGCCGACCGCGTTGTTGGACTCCTGGATCGGAGCCGTGACGTTCAGGTCGAGCGGCGAGGCAGGGGTGTCAGGGTTGACGTTCTCGTCAGCCGAGGCGATGCCGGTGCCCAGCATCAGCAACCCACCCGTGACAAATGCGGTCTGGAGTCCGCGCTTTGCCCACGTCTGCATGGGGTTTTTCTCCTTTATTTCGGGTTCCCTTGCGGGTTCATAGGGGTGCGCTCGTCGAATCGGAAAGGTCCGAGCCGCACCAGGGGGAGGTGGAACTTCGTGCGGGCGCGAGAAAGCGCACCGCCGTGTCACGGGGATTGCGCGGACGCCAAGCCGTCAGCGAAGGACGGACGTGGACGCCTCAGCGACCCGTGAAGGGAGGTGTTCAGTCAGGAGTGACGCCGGGCTGTTCGCCCGGGGTGCGCAGCGAGTGGCGCAGGCCGGCGCGGCTCATCGCCGCGACAGCGGAGTCGACGGCTTCGGTCGTCCAGAAGGGGACGCCGAAGTTGAAACCGTCGAGGTGTCCACCGGGGGCCGTGGTGCCACCCGGGGCGGTGGGGACGGCCGGCGCGATCGGAAGCTGCGCCGGAGTCAGCGGCGACGGCAGCTCACGGTGCCCGTCGCGGGAGTCCCCCGCGGCACCGGTGCCGTCGTGCTGGCCACCCGCCGGCATCGCGAGCGCGGCTCGCAGCGCGGCGGGAAGTTCGACGGTCGAGACGGCGGGCGTGCCCGCGACCTCGCCGGTACCGGAGGTCACCGGCTCCTCCTCGACCGGGGCGGTGCCCGGGAGGACGGGGAGCGGGACCAGGTCGCCGTGACCGGCCGGGTCGAGCAGCTGCCACACGTGGCGGCCGAAGTCGGTGGCCGGCGCGGGGGCGATGGTCTCCTCGATGACCTGGCGGGTGTCCTCCGGCTTGCGCGCGATGTGCTCGAACGCGCCGAGGGTGCGCTGGGCCGGGCTCAGCACCGCGTCGTCGGCGAGGTCGGTGACCGACGCACTGACGTGCTCGGAGACTTCGTGCTGCAGCGTGCCGGCGTCGGTGCGGCCGCACCGCGGGGCCTGCGGCTCGCTCCACGTCGTCGCGTCCTGGTGGCAGGCGGCGTCGGCGACCGAGCCGGCGACCTCGCCCGCGAAGTGCCCGGCGCCGCGGTTCACGTCGCCGATCCCGGCCGCGGTGGCGTCGGTGACCGGGGTGACGGAGGCGGTGCCCACCTGGACGGTGTCGGCGGAAGCGGCGGCGTCGGAGACGAACCACGCGGCGGCGGTGCCCGCCATCGCGCCACCCAGGACCAGCAGCGCACGCGACACGAGACGGCCGACGCGCTTGGCGCCCTGCCCCTCGTTCGTCGCGGTGGTCGCCACTAGTGGTCTCCTCGTGCTGGGTTCGTGATCCGGCCGTTGCGAAAGCGACCTAATCAAACCGGCGCCGCGCCGCGCACCCTCGACACGACTTGATGCCCCCATCGTGTGAAAGACACACGGTGTAGCCCGATTTGACGGTCGGTGATCATCCCTGGCCGTCACGCGTGTCGGACGCGGCCGCGGGAAAGCGGCCGAATCGGGCGGAGCAACCGCTACGGTGAGCCGGTGACCCACGCGCGACGTGAAGACCCGTTTCTGCCGGAGCACGAGGACGTCACCGGGCTGATCCCCCGGGGCCTACGGATAAGTGCCGCACTGGCGTGGCGGTTGATCGTGGTGGCGGCGGCCCTGTACGTCGTGGGTTGGGTGATCGGCCGCCTGTCCGTCGTCGTGATCCCGCTCGGCATCGCCCTGCTCCTCTCGGCGCTGCTCGCGCCGGCCGTGCAGAAGCTCGTGGCGGTCCGGTTCCCGCGGGGACTCGCGACGGCGATCGTGCTGATCGCCGGGCTGGCCGTGCTGGGCGGGCTGCTGACGTTCGTCGTCACGCAGTTTTCGAGCGGCCTGCCCCAGCTGCAGCGGCAGCTCAACGAGAGCCTCACCCAGATCAAGGACTGGCTGATCTACGGCCCGATCCACCTGCGCCAGGAGCAGATCCAGCAGTTCATCAACCAGGTCTTCGGCTTCCTGCAGAACAACCAGAGCTGGCTCACCGACACGGCGCTGACCACGGCGAGCACGGTCGGCGAAATCGTCACCGGCTTCCTGCTCACGCTGTTCATCACCATTTTCTTCCTCAGCGGCGGCGACGGCATCTGGACGTTCCTCGTCCGCGTCGCGCCCCGCCGGGTCCGCAACCGGGTCGACGTCGCCGGGCGCCGCGGGTTCGCGTCGCTGGTCAGCTACGTGCGGGCGACGGCGGCCGTGGCGGTCGTCGACGCCGTCGGCATCGGCATCGGCCTGTGGATCGTCGGCGTGCCGCTGGTGATCCCGCTGGCCACGCTGGTGTTCCTCGGCGCGTTCATCCCGATCATCGGCGCGGTCATCACCGGCGGGGTCGCGGTGCTGATCGCGCTGGTCACCAACGGCTTCATCGGCGCGGTGATCGTGCTGGCCATCGTGATCGGCGTGATGCAGCTGGAGAGCCACGTGCTGCAGCCGCTGCTGCTCGGGCGCGCGGTGAAGCTGCACCCGCTCTCCGTCGTCCTCGCCATCACCGTCGGCCTCGTCGTGGGCGGGATCGCGGGCGCGCTGATGGCGGTCCCGATCCTGGCCGTGCTCAATGCGGGCGTCCGGTCCCTGCTGCACGAGGAGAACCCGGACCCGGCCGAGGTGAACGTCCTCGCGGACCAGGCCGCCCAGCCGAACGACGCCGAGCCCGGCTCGCCGGGGGCCACCGTGCCGACCCGCGGCGAAGACGAAGACGAGAAGTGACCGTCCGGCGGACGCCCGACCCCGTCACGCCCATGTGGCGGGGCGTGCTGGCCTTCCGCTTCCTCACCTGGTCGTTCGCCTGCGGCACGGTGATCGTCCAGAGCGGTCACTACCGGCGCGAGTGGCTCGCGTGGACGATCCTCGGCGTGATGGCCGTGTGGTCGGTCGTCAGCAGCTTCCTCTACCTGCGCGAGCGGACGCGGCCGCCGTCGCTGGTCGTCTTCGACCTCGTGTTCACCACCGGGCTGCTGCTGAGCTCGCCGTGGGTGCTCAGCGACACGCAGTTCGCGCTCAACGTCCCGCTCATCACCACGGTGTGGGCGGCCGTGCCGCCGGTCGCCGCGGGCGCCCGGTTCGGCGCGTCCGGCGGGGTGCTCGCCGGGCTGGTGGTCGGGGTGGCGACCGGGCTGGCGCGGGAGAAGTTCGACCTCGACGTCGCCCGCGACGGCGTCCTGCTCGCCGCCGCCGGCCTGCTGGTCGGCATGGCTTCGACGATGGCCCGCCGGTCGTCGGCGCGGCTGGAGCAGGCATTGCGGAAAGAAGCGGCGACGGCCGAGCGGGAGCGGCTGGCGCGTTCGATCCACGACAGCGTGCTGCAGGTGCTCGCGCGGGTCCGCAAGCGCGGCAACGAGGTCGGCGGCGAAGCGGCGGAGCTGGCCCGGCTGGCCGGCGAGCAGGAGATCGCGCTGCGGTCGCTGGTGACGACCGAGCCGGTGCAGCTGACCGACAGCGGCACGATGAGCCTGCGCGCGGCGTTGCAGGTGCTCGCGACGTCGTCGGTGCAGGTCTCGGCCCCGGCGGACGACGTCGAGCTGCCCGCGCACGTCACCGGCGAACTGGTCGCTGTGACCCGCGAAGCCCTGTCAAACGTGGAGAAGCACGCAGGCCCGGACGCGCACGCCTGGGTGCTGCTGGAGGACCTCGGCGACGAGGTCGTGGTGAGCATCCGGGACGACGGACCGGGCATACCGGACGGCGTTCTCGAGCAAGCCGCCGCGGACGGGCACCTCGGCGTGGTGGAATCCATCCGGGGGCGGGTCCGCGATCTCGGGGGGAGCGCGACCCTCGACACCGGGCCCGGCCGGGGCACGGAGTGGGAGGTCAGGGTGCCGAGCACGAGGGGTGCGAGATGAGCGACGAACCGCGGATCTCCGTCATGGTGGTCGACGACCACCCGATCTGGCGCGACGGGGTGGCCCGTGACCTCACCGAGCACGGCTTCGACGTCCGGGCGACCGCGCCGGACGCCGACGCGGCGGTGCGGATCGCCCGCACCGTGCAGCCGGACGTCGTCCTGATGGACCTGAACCTGGGCAGCACTTCCGGTGTGGACGCGACCCGCGAGATCACCGCGGCGCTGCCGTCGACGAAGGTGCTGGTGCTCTCGGCGAGCGGCGAGCACAAGGACGTCCTGGAGGCGGTGAAGGCGGGCGCGTCCGGGTACCTGGTCAAGTCGGCGTCCGCGGTCGAGCTGGTCGACGCCGTGCACCGGACCGCGGCCGGCGACCCGGTGTTCACCGCGGGCCTGGCCGGGCTGGTGCTCGGCGAGTACCGGCGGATGGCCGACGCGCCGGCGGAGGGCGCCGAGCCACCGCGGCTGACCGAGCGCGAAACCGACGTCCTGCGCCTGGTCGCGAAGGGCCTGACCGCGCGGCAGATCGCCGAGCGGCTCGTGCTGTCGCACCGGACCGTGGAGAACCACGTGCAGTCGACGCTGCGGAAGCTGCAGCTGCACAACCGCGTCGAGCTGGCCCGGTACGCGATCGAGCACGGCCTCGACGAGGAGTGACCCTCAGGGCACGACCGCCAGGCCCGACCAGGTGCCGGCGGGCAGGGCGGCCCGGCTCAGCCGCCACTGCGGTTCGCCGGGGTGCCAGGCGGCGAGGACGCGGTCGGCGAGCACCAAGTCCCCGGCCGCCGACCAGCCGAAGCCGCCGCCGCGTTTGAGGTGCTCGGTGACGAACGGCATTCCCGGGGCGTGGTCCCAGGTCGGCCCGTCCGGGCGCAGCAGCCAGAGGTCCCGCGTCTGCGTGCTGGTGCCGCGGTAGGCGGGATTCGCGAAGTCGACGGCCCAGATCGCTCCTTCGCGCGAGGGCACCACGGCGGGTGCCGGGCCGATCGACGGCCGGCTGAGCTTCTTGCTGCTGTTGTCCCGCAGGTCGACCAGAGTGAGATCGGTCAGGCCGTCGAGCAGCAGCCAGTCGCCCGCGGCGCCGAGGATGCGCGGCGCCTGCCGGATCGTGCGGCCGGTCGCCGGTTCGATCAGGGCGTCCGTCGACTCGGCGGCGTCGGCGTTGATGGTGATCAGCAGGCCGTGCCGGGTCTCGGTCCGCACCTGGGTGCGGCAGCTGGCGGGCTGGCCGCGGCCGAGCTCGCCGGCGGCGAACGAGAGGTGCAGGAGGCGGCAGTCGTCCGGCGCGTCCTGCCGGATCAGCCACACGCCTTCGCCGCCGGCGTCCGGACCCGCCGACCAGGCCTTGCCGAGCGACCGCGGCGGGCTCGACGGCCCGGTGTACTCGAGGATGTCGAACGGCTCGGGGTCTTTCGGGTACATCGGGCGGACCGTCAGGACGACGTGCTCCCCGACTCGGACGACATCCAGCTGGACGTCACCGCCGGGGTAGCCGGGCGGGGTGGCGACGGGGCCGCGGTCGGCGTCGAACAGGGTGGGGGCGACGGTCGGCAGCAGCGCGGTGACACCGATGCCGCCGGTCGCCTGGATGCCGGAGAGTTCCGCCAGCGGCCCCGGAGGGGGTGGCGGCGGCGGGGGTGCGGTGTTGGTGCACCCGGTCAGCAGGAGGGCGGCCGCGACGGCGGCCATGGCGCGGACTACGGGTCCGTTCAGGGTTTTCCCCCGATCTCCCTGGTGAAATCCAGTTCTACCATCGTGGACATGGGCGAGGAAGAGACCGCGGCGGCGGAACCGGTGACCGAAACCAAGCCGTTGAGCGAGCGCGATCTCCGGGTGTCGGACGACGAGCGCGAACACGTCGTCGGCGTGCTGCAGAAGGCGATCGGCCGCGGGATGATCGACCTCGACGAGTTCACCGAGCGCACCGACCGCGCGCTGGCGTCGCGGACGCGCGGCGAGCTGAACGCGGTGCTGGCCGACCTCGCGGGTCTGTACCACCCGGCCGCGGCCCTCGCCGCCGCGCCGGCGTACGCGGCTCCGGCCGGCTACAGCGGCTTCCCGAGCGGGCAGCGCGTCGAGCTGAACGCGAAGTACTCGTCGCTGCACCGCGGCGGGCCGTGGGTGGTGCCGTCCCAGCTGGTGGTGCGGAACAAGTACGGCTCGACGAAGCTGGACTTCACCGAAGCCCAGGTCCAGTCGCCGGTGGTGTACCTCGAGCTGGACGCCAAGTGGGGCTCGGTCGAGATCATCATCCCGGAGCACGCGGCGGTGGACCTCAACGCGATCGGCGACGTCAAGTTCGGCTCGATGGAGGACAAGACGCGCAGCAACGGCCGCATGGGCAACCCGCGCTACGTGCTGAGCGGCCGCGTCCACGGCGGTTCCCTGGTCGTCCGCCACCCGCGGCGCGGCATCTTCGGCTAGCCGGGGCCCCTCTGCCCCCGGCGTCAAGAAGGCCTCCCCACCCAGGCATCGGGTGAGGAGGCCTTCGTTTTGTTCAGGCGGTCCGCAGGTTCCGCGCGACGAACCAGACGAGGGAAGCGAAGGCCACGGCGGCCAGACCGGCGACGACGTGCAGCCCGGCGGCGAAGCCGTGCGCGCGGACGACGGCGTTGCCGAGGGTGCCGACGGTCGCGATGCCGATGGCGTAGCCGAACTCGTTGACGGTCTGCGCCAGCGACGCGGCGGCCCCGGCCTTGCGTTCCGGAACCGAGCCGACGACGAGGTCGGTGCCCAGGGCGACCATCGGCCCGACACCCAGCGACGTCACGGCGAACCCGAGCGCGGGCCACCCCGGCCCGGCCGCGGGATCGGCGAGAGCGAGGATCGCCATGCCGCCCGCGGCGAGGGCCACGCCCCCGGCGATGAGAACGTGCGTCTTGATCCGGCGAGCGAGGTGCGGCGCGGAGAGGAAGCTGACGGTGGAGGCGGCCATCCCAGGCAGCAGCCCCAGCGCGGCCCCGACCGGCGAGAGGTGCTGCGCGACCTGCAGGAACTGCGCGGTGAAGAGCATGGTCGTGCCGCCGAGCATGCTGAACAGGAGCATCCCGCCGAGCGTGGTCCGGAAGGCCTTCGCGGCGACGAGGCTGAAGTCGACGAGCGGGTCCTTCAGGGCGCGTTGCCGCTTGTAGAAGACATACCCAACGACCAGGCCGGCGACGAGGGCGGCGGCCGGAACCGGGTGGAAGCCATCGCGAGCGAGCTCCTTCACGCCGTAGACGGCGGGCAGGATGGCGGCGAGCGAGAGGAAGACGCTGGGGAGGTCGAGCCGGCCGGCCTGCGCGTCGCGGTATTCGGGCAGCAGCTTCGGGCCGATGACGAGGAGCAGGACCATGGCGGGGACGCCGAGCAGGAAAACCGAGCCCCACCAGAAGTGCTCGAGCAGGAGCCCGCCGACCATCGGCCCGATGATGGCGCCGACGGTGAAGCAGCCGGCCCAGATCCCGATGGCCTGAGCGCGCTGCTGCGGGTTCTTGAAGAGGGTCCCGATCAGGGAAAGGGTCGAGGGAGCAAGGGTGGCCCCGGAGATCCCGAGCACGGCCCGCGCGGCGATGAGCATCCCGGCACTGGGAGCGAAGGCGGCCCCGACGGAGGCCAACCCGAAGGCGGCGGCCCCGGCGAGCAGCAGCTTCCGCCGCCCGATCCGGTCGCCGAGCGTCCCCATGGTGACCATGAACCCGGCGACCATGAAGCCGTAGGTGTCCATGATCCAGAGCTGCTGCGTCCCATCGGCGTGCAGCGCGGTGGCGATCTTCGGGAGGGCGAGGACGAGGACGAAGACATCGAGCGAGACGAGCAGGGTGGGCAGAGCCAGCACGGCCAGCCCGATCCACTCCCGACGCCCAGCCCGCGCGGCTTGCGCTTCGATGGCTTGGGCTTCGATGGCTTGCGCTTCGTTGGCTTGCGCTTCGTTGGCTTGGGCCCCGCTCGTTCGGGCCCCGCCGGTTTCAGCCTCGCCGGCTCCGGCCGGGGCGGCGATGGTGGCGGTCATGGTGAGGTCCTCTCGACTCGGGGTGCTTCGCTTCTCACCTCTTCGTCGAGCGGGTGCGGGCGGGATCGACAACTCGCCCGGATTTTTTCACTTGGGGGGTTGCGGGCCTTTGAGGCGTGGTTGCCCACACCCCTCGATCAATGTGGACAACCACGCTGATCCAGATTGGCATAGGTCAGCACTGTCGGTGATGACCGATAGACTGAAAGTGGGGGGGCGCCCCTGCGGGTGGGATGATTCGCGGTGGGGCGAAACGAGCGGGCCGGGCCGCGGACCGGATCAGAGGTGGGCGGGCAGCAGGCCGGGCTGGATAGCAGCTCGGGCCGCGCCGGCACGGCCGGGCGAGCCCGGCGGCGGGATCCTGGGCGGCAAGGAGAGCCGGAGCGCAGGCTGCGGGCGCAGGCCAGGCAGCGATCGGCACCGGCGCGGGGCGCGGCGGACGGCCAGCCAGGTTGAGTTGAGCCGCAGGCAGGGCGGCAGGTCGGGCTGACCGGCCGGGCCGGGCGGCGCGGCGGGCCGGCGGCGCGGCGGGCCGGCGGCGCGGCAGGCCGGCGGCGCGGCAGGCCGGGCGGGCGGGCGGGCGGCTCAAGAGGGGCGACCACCGCCGGGGCGACCTGGCCGCAGTATGCGGGCGGCCAGGTCGGCGTCGGGTGTCAGGGCATCAGGGGCGAGCCGCCGCGCGGGCGGATGTCGGGTCGGACGTTGCCAGCGTTGCCTCTGCCAGGGCCTCGCACTCTGCGAGCGTTGCCGTCGCCAGGCTTGCTCCCACCGCCCGGACTGCCGGGGCGTTCATCGACAAGCTCGTCAGGCCCAAGCCCGCCAGGACCAGGGCGAGCCTCGGGTCGGCCGCCGCTTCGCCGCAGACGCCGGCCGGTTTGCCTGTTTGCTTGGCCGCGTCGCCGATCAGCTTCAGGAGGCGCAACAGGCCTGGCTGCCACGGGTCGTTCAGCTTGGCCACCGCGCCCAGCTGGCGGTCGGCCGCGAACGTGTACTGGGCCAGGTCGTTCGTTCCCACCGAGACGAAGTCCACCGCGTCCAGGATTTCGCGGGCGCTCAGCGCCGCCGCCGGGATCTCGATCATCACGCCCGCGCGGGCGATGCCGGCCGCGCGTACGCGCGCTGCGAACCAGGCCGCTTCCTCGACCGTTGCCACCATCGGGGCCATCACCGAAACCTCGGCGCCCGAGTCCTCCGCCGCGCCGGCGATGGCCTCGAGCTGGCGGTCCAGTACCTCGGGGCGGTCGAACGCCACGCGCAAGCCCCGCACGCCCAGCGCCGGGTTCGGCTCGGCCTCCGGCGACAGGAACGCCAGGGGCTTGTCGGCGCCCGCGTCCAGGGTCCGCACGATCACCGGCTTGCCGCGGAACGGCGACAGCACCGCCGTGTACGCCGCGCGCTGGTCGGCCACCGATGGCTCGTCCGCGGCGTCCAGGTAGCAGAACTCGGTGCGGAACAGGCCCACCCCTTCGGCGCCCGCGTCCGCCGCGGCCTGGGCGTCGGCCGGGGAGCCGACGTTGCCGTAGACCTTCACGCGGTGGCCGTCGGCCGTCGCTCCCGTGCCGTTCCACTCGGCGAGGTGGGCCACCGTGGCCGTGACGACCGGGGCCGACGGGTCCGCGACCTCGACCGTGCCCGTGTCGCCGTCGACCGCAAGCGCTTGCGCGTCCAGGGCCAGCAGCCCGCGCACCGCCACGACGGCCGGGATGCCCAGCGCTCGCGCCAGGATCGCGGTGTGGCTGGTGGGGCCGCCTTCTTCGGTGACCAGGGCGAGCACCTTCGCCGGGTCGAGGCCGGCGGTGTCGGCCGGGGCGAGGTCACGGGCGACCAGCACGCTCGGCGACGCCAGCTCGGGCACCCCCGGCGGCGCGATGCCGAGCAGCTCGGCGATCAGCCGGTCCCGGACATCGCGGACGTCGCGGACGCGCTCGGCCATGTAGCCGCCGGCCGCGGCCAGCGCTTCGGCGAAGCCCTCGGCGGCCTGGTAGACGGCGCGCGCGGCGGGCAGCCCCTGCGTCTTGACCAGCGTTTCGGCCTGGGACGCCAGTGCCGGGTCGGCCGCCATCGCCGCGGTGGTGATCAGGATCGTCGCCGCCTCGCCGGTGGCGGTCTCGGCCTGCTTCTCCAGCCGGCCGGCGACGGTCGCGGCCGCGGGGGCGATCCGCGCGGCTTCGACGGCCGGATCGGCCGGGGCGGGCGTGGCGGCGGGCTCGCCGAGCGGCTCCGCGACCCGGACGACGGGACCGCTGGCGCGGCCAGGGCTGACGGCGACCCCGGACAGGGTTCCCGCGGAGGCGGCAGCAGGCTCGGGCACGGCGGCGGCAAACTCAGGCATGGTCTAGACCATAGCTCAGGTAGGCCTGGATATCTCGTGGTGGCGGGCACAAACCGCGCTGCTGTACCTGTTCGAGCACCGGCCGGACCTCCTCGTGCCACCAGGAGTCGGCCAATTCGCCGCGGCTGCGGACGGGCCGTCCGGCCAGCATACGGCGGAAACCCCAGGCCTCGGCCGAGTCGGCGAGCCGGAACCAGTCGGCCGGGTCGTCGAGCCACAGCCCGAGCCGGACGTCGTCGGGCAGCGGGACGCGCTCGAGGAACATCCGCTCGGCGGTCTTCGACGGCAGGTCGGCGAGCGTCAGGCAGCGCAACGCGCAGGCGACCGTGCTGATCCAGCGGACCCGCGCGCGGATGGTCCGGGCGCCGCGGGCGCGCGCGATGCCGACGCGGTGGTGGCCGTCCTCGACGAAGAACATGTCGGAGAGACGCACGAGCCGAACCGGCGGGAGGTCCGCCGACGTCCGCGTCAGGTGTTCCCA
This sequence comes from Amycolatopsis sp. 505, assembly GCF_031625235.1. Taxonomy (NCBI): domain Bacteria; kingdom Bacillati; phylum Actinomycetota; class Actinomycetes; order Pseudonocardiales; family Pseudonocardiaceae; genus Amycolatopsis; species Amycolatopsis sp. 505. Next base: position 1,362,467 of record NZ_JACKQP010000001.1, on the reverse strand, counting down.
GCGGTCGCGCAGCGCGCGGTTGCGCGGCCGGAACTCGCGGTCGAAGTCCCCGGCGCGGGCGACCGTGCCGACGATCCCTTCCACCGGCACGTCGTAGACGCCTTCGTCGAGCTCGGTCTGCTTGCCGAGCGCCTTGAGGGTTTCGTCGAGCGGCATGATCGCGAGCCGGTCGGGACGGCGTGCGTCCGCGATCGCCCGCAGCTGAGCCGCGTAGCCGCGCCACCAGGCCGAGCCGAACGAGTCGCCCATGTGACGTGCAACACGGGCGTCTGGGTGATCATTCCCCCAGGTCGGCGGCGGTCGGGTAGGACGGCTGAGCCCCGGGCCGCGTCACGCTGAACGCCGCGACGCGGACCGCTCGCTTCGCCGCGGAGACCAGGTCGGCGCCATCGGCGAGCGACGCGGCGAGCGCGCCCGCGAAGGCGTCCCCGGCCCCGGTGGTGTCCACGGCTTCGACCTTCGGCGACTCGACCTGGCTCACCGAACCGGCTTCGACGACCACGGCGCCGGCCGCGCCCAGCGTGACGACGGCCGCTCGCGGGCCGAGGTCGAGCAGCTGCCGGAAGTCCGCGCCGGGCCCGGTGAGCCAGGCGGCCTCGTGCTCGTTGACCAGCAGGACGTCGAGCTTGGCCAGCGTCTCCGGGGAGAGCTTGGCCGCGGGCGAGAGGTTCAGCAGCACGCGCACGCCCCGTTCGGCGGCTCGTGCGACGGCGTGCTCGACGGTCGGGAGCGGCACCTCCAGCGAGGCGACCATGATTTCGACCCCGTCGAAGACGGCGTCGACGTCGGCGGGCTCCAGGCTGGAGTTGGCGCCGGGCGAGACGAGGATCGAGTTTTCGCCGTCCGGGGTGACGGTGATGTAGGCGATGCCGGTCGGCCGCTCGCTGGTGCGCACCAAGCCCGTGTCGACGCCGGCGGCGCGGAGCGAATCGAGCAGCAGCCGGCCGTAGGGATCGTCGCCGACGGCGCCGAGCAGGGCGACGTCCGCGCCGAGCCGGCCCGCCGCGACCGCCGTGTTGGCCCCCTTGCCCCCCGGGGACAGGACGGTGTCCCCGCCCAGCACGGTCTCGCCACCCGCCGGCCGCCGATCCACGGCGACGACGAGGTCGGCGTTGGCGGATCCCACAACGAGTACGTCGGAGTTCATACCGCACTGTCCCACGAAAGCCGTCCGACCAGGTCGGGAAGGGTACGCCAGGGGAAAGTGAAGGTTTTTGTAACTTATCCGGCGTTGAGTGCGACAATCATGCGAGCAGCGGATGCCCGTCACCTGATCGGGGGATGCTCGTCCCCCGGACGTCACTTCGCGGACCGGTCCCGCTCTCCAGGTGCGTCATCACGCGAGACGTGATGACGGTGCTCCAGCCGGCGCGAGCCGGACAGGGCATCAGGTCGCCGGCGCCGATCACGTAGCCCCCCGAGTGATCGGCGTCGGCGGCGCCCCGCCCCCTCGTGCGATGACGTTCTTGGCCGCGCCCGGGGAGATTTTCACTGCCAGCTGCCGCTCCTCGCCGCGGCGGAGGATCGCGTGCACCGAGACGTACTGGCGTGTGGCCTTCTTCGCCGAGGGCTCGGCCGTCAACCGGGCGAGGTCGGCGCGTCGCACCCTGATCGGTTCGCCTTCCTCGGGCTGCCAGGTGATCGCGTCGGCGGCCAGGACGAACTTGCCGGTTTGACCCCGGTAGCGCGTCAGGTAGAGCAGCACCCAGATCGCCACGACGACCGGCAGCGGAATGCCGGGCGGGATGTCGAAGAAGGCCGGCGCCACGAAGTCGGCGATGACGGCCAGCCAAGCCGCCCACAGGACGAGCAACCGGCCGCCGGAAGCCTGCTCGGCGCGGACGAGCGTCCGCACTTGGTCCGCGCTCCAGCGCCTGACCAGCAGCTTCACCGGATTCGGTACGCCGAAGCCGCCGCGCCGGACGTTCTTGGACGTCCACCGGACGAGGCCGGGGCGGTACCGCTCGATCGCCGCCGATGCCTTTTCGGCCTCCTCCGGGGCCATCGCCGAAGACAGGATGAAGCCGTCTTCGGACTTGTGGCGGCAGTCCGGGTTCAGGTTCTTCATCGCCTCCTCGGCCACCAGCGAAACGGCGAGCGCGACCCGGCCGCCGGGCTGCCCACCGCGGAAGTCGAAGCGGCGGACGTCGTCCCAGGGGAGGACCAGCGTCGTCTTGTCTTCGAGTGGCTGCCGGAACCCGTCGGGACCGAATTCGACCCTCGCCGTCACCAGCGAACCGTGACGGCGGATGTACCACCGCATGATCGGCCCGCTGCAGAAGCACAGCACCGCGAGCACGCCGAGCGCGGGCGCCACCCAGCGCGCGACCGGGTCGTGGCTGCGCGCCCACACCAGCAGTCCGGCCGCGACGGCGGGCGCGAGGCCGAGGAACGCCAGGCACCCGGCGGCCGTCCGCAGCACGGTTGGCTGGTGGTGGATCGGCAGCCGGACCTGCACCACGGCCGTCTCCGGCTCGCCGGGAGTCGTCGACACCACGGCGCTAGATCGACCCGGAGATCCGCTGGCCACCCTGCTGGTGGAAGACCGGGTCGGGTTTCTTTTCGTTGTAGTGGTTCTCGCGGTACTCCTTATCGGCTTCGTCGTCGGCACCTGCGGTCTTCTTGCCCGCTTCCTTCCCGGCTTCTTCGCCGAGTGCCTTGGGCAGTTCCTTGAGCCCGTCCTTGAAGACGCCCGGCGCCGCGCGTGCCGCGTCCTGCAGCGCGGCGAGCAGCTTCTGGCCGACCGTCCGGAACAACCCGCTGAGGTGGTTGAACTGGCTGATGCCCTTCTGGAAGGCCCGCACGAGCTTCTTCAGCCATTCCGACATCCGCGACCCACACTGGACGATCTCGGCCGTGCCTTCGCCGGCCAGGCCCGCCGGCGCCGCGGGGCCCGGGTACCGCATGAGGATGCTGATCAGCTTGCCGATGCATTCGGTGAGCAGGTCACGCAGCACGCTGCGCACGACGTTGAGGATGCTCTTGCAGACGTCGATCAGGACGGAGACGGCCTTCGCACCGCCCGCGACTCCGGAGTACATGTCGCCGAGTTCGGCGACGAACGCGCGGTACGCGTCCGCGCCTTGCCCCTGCCACTCCGCGCTGTCCGCCTTCACGGTCTCCAGGAGGTCTTTGGCGATGGCGTCGATCTCGTCGCTGATGCCGCTCCACGTCTCCTGCATGACGTCGAGCTGTTCCTGGTTCCCGGTGACCCAGTCGAGCGGGGCGCGCAGGAATTCGACGTGCTCGATCAGCCAGCCGAGCCCCATGCTCGCCAGGCCGGCGATCGGGTCGCGGAGGAAGTCGAGCACGCCCATGGCGCCGAAGCCGAGGTTGAGCAGGCCTTCGGTCCAGTCGCCGTCGGCCGCCTTCGTCGCCGCGTCCCAGAAGTCCTGCGCCATCCCGGCGCCTTCGAGCGCCGACGACCCTTCGTCGACCTTCTTCTTGGCCTCCGTCACCAACGCGTTCTCAGTCAAGGTGGATGCCTTCCAAACTCGCCTTGACGTCCTGCTCGCGCCAGTCGACGTGGTGGGACCAGGTGCGCACGCGGTCGATCTGCTCCTGGGCCACGTTCTTCGCGTGGCCGATGGAGTCGCTCCCCAGGGTCTGGGCGACGCCGCACAGCGCGCCGAGGCCGCAGGCCTGGCCGATGAGGCCGAACGCCATCGGGTCGACGACCTGGGCCGCCGCGTCCAGCGTCTTCGCGAACCGGTCGACGAGCGGCTCGAGCTTCTTGGCGTGGGACAGCAATTGCTCCGGCTCGATCCGGATGTCCGCCTGCGGGTCGGTCACGGTCTTCCCTCCCTCGTCGTCCTGGTCAGCGCAGGTAGTCGCCGTCACTGAAGTAGTCGTCGTCGGCGCCTGCCTCGGGCGCGGGACGCGGCGGCGCCGGTTTCGGCTTCGGCGCCGGCGGTTCGTCCTCGGCGATGAAGCGCGCTCCGTCGTTCGCGGGCGCCGCGTAGCCACCGTCCACGAAACCCTGCGGCTCCGGCTCCGGGAATTCGTGGTGGAGCTGCCGGACCAGCTCGTCCATGGTTTCGGTGCCCGCGATCGACGGCATCCCCACCTGCACGGCACCCGCCAGCCTGCTTTGCGCGCGCCGGACGGTGCGCAGGATCTCGTCGGCGAGGTTCGCCTTCTCCCGCACCGCGTGCCCGATCTCCAGGCCGACCAGGTTGCCGAGGTGGTTGACCTCGACCGCGATCTGGCCGTCCTGGCTGCGTTCGGACACCGAGACCGCCGCCATCTCGGCCTGCATGCGGTCGCCCCGCTGCTTGGCCTCGGCGATCTGGGCGTCGAAGCTCGCCAGCAGCTGCTCAGGATTCGACACGCGAACCTCCCCTGTTCACGTCAGTAGCCGTACGAGCACCGAGTGTGGCACACCGGTCCGACAGTTTCGGGGGAGTTCCGGTTTTCCCCATCCCCTCTGCGCGCGTGGCAGGTGCGGGCACCTGACCCGGTCGATTCTCCACACCGTCGGTAACCGCTGGGGTATCGTGCGTGACGCAAGAGGGGAGATCGAACGCGAGGGGAGCGCGGTTCGGTGGGGTTGTTCGGCGACATGCTCGACGCTGCCAAGCACGTCGGGTCGGAGATCGCGCACGCCGTCCAGTCGGGCGGCGAGCGGCTCGGCAACGTCTTGACCGGCGCGGGTGTCGGCCTGCTCGCGGGTGGGCTGCCCGGCGCGGTCGCGGGCGCCTACGTCGGCTCGCAGACCGGCACCGGGGCGGCGAACCCGCAGGCCTCCGGGCTGTCACCCGCTCAGCTGGTCCAGGCGGTGATGAACGGTCCCGGCACCGAGTCGCTGCAGAAGGTGCACCAGGCGGGCGTCGACCAGTCGGCCTACCAGCGCCGGTTGGAGCAGGGCACGCGCGAGCTGACTTCCGGTCTGGAATCCGCGTGGACGGGCGGGGCGTCGGACGCGGCACGGGAGCGGCTCCGGCCGTTGACGGCGTCGGCGACCTCGGCGTCCACGACGCTGGACCGCAACTCGACGCTGGCCCAGGCGCAGATCGACCAGTTCCACCAGATGAAGAACTCGCTGCACCCGGACGTCACCGACCAGCCGCCGACGCGCAGCGCCTGGGACGTCGCGACGCCGTGGGACACCGACACCGAAGACAAGATCAACCAGTACAACCGGAAGGCGCAGGAGAACGTCGAGCGGTACACCGCGTATTCGCAGCAGTCCAGCTCGAACACCGCGGCCCGGACGATCGACTACGGCCAGCTCCGCGAGTACACCGGCGGCGAGTTCACGGTGCAGGACCCGGTCGAGCCACCGCCTCGCAAGCGGACGCGAACCGGTGGCGACGACGACCGGTCGATCGGCGGGCAGGTTCAGCCGCCGCCCGCGGTGCACCCGCCGGTCGCGCCGCCGCCTCCGGGGCAGGTGACGCCGCCCGGGCAGGTGACGCCACCGGCGCAGGTCGTTCCGCCGGGACAGGTCCTCCCGCCGGGGTCGCACACGCCCGTCGTCGACGACAGTGTTCGCGCGCAGGGTTACGTGCCGCCGTCGGCGACGCAGTACCCGCCGGGTTACCAGCCGCCGGGGACGGGATTCGGCCCCGGCTCCGGTCCCGGTGATGGGTTCGGTCCCGGTTTCGGCCCTGGCGGTTTCGGGCCGGGTTCGTCGTCGGGCGGGAGCGGCGGCACCGGCACGGGTGTCCGTGGTCCGGGCGCTTCGACCGGATCCGGCGTCCCGGGCGAAGGACGTCCCGGCGCGGCGGGCGGGGTCCGCGGCGGCGCGGCGGGCAAACCGGGTGCGCCAGGAATGGGCGGCATGGGCCCCGGTGCCAAGGGCGGCAAAGGCGAGGAGGACGCGGAGCACCAGCGCGCGTCGTACCTGGTGGAGGCGGATCCGGAGAGCATCTTCGGCGGCTCCGACGAGCGGACGGTGCCCCCGGTGATCGGGCTGTGATCTTCCTGCCCAAGACGGCCCTGCTCACCGCGTGGGAGTGGGAACGGCACGGCCCACCGCCGGCGGTCCTCGGCGCCGACAACCTCTGGCTCGGCGACGAGACCCGCAAGCGGCTCGACGAGCAGGTCCTCGACGTCCTGACCTCGCTCCGGCTCGCGGCCGGCGGCACACTGACGCGGGAGTTCCGGGACGTCCTGCGCGTCCTGGCGAAGGGCGTCCACCAGTTCACGGCGTGGCTGGGTGACATCGAAGCGGACGAATCGGGCACGGCGCTCGTGTCCGCCTCCGGGCCGGACGCGCTGCGGCTGATCCGGAAGGACGAGACGGTCCGGATCGACGTCGTGGAGCCGTCGCGGCTCGCGGAGTCGCTGGTGGACGTGCTGCCCCCGGTACCACCGGCGCGGATCTCGGCGGTGTCGATCCCGGAGGCGCGGTTCTCGGGCCGCGCGGTGGAGGAGTCGTACGACCTCGACGACCCGACCGCCGACCGCGGGCGCGACCCGTTGCCGTGGGCACGCCGGCTGATGGCGGCGCGGCGCACGGGGCTGCACCAGTGCTACGCCGTGCGCAGCGGTGCTCGCAGCGCACCGATCACCGCGGTCGACGTGGCCGGCACAGGCCGGGTGCTGACGTACGTGTACCCGGGGCGCGAGCGGATGGTCAGCTTCCAGCCGGGGACCCGGGATGCGCTGGCCGAGGTGCTGTACGCGACCCTGAACGGGTTAGGGGGAGGACGATGACGGGCTCGATCTTCAGCGGGATCGGTTTTTGGGCGACGGACCTGCCGAGTGCGGGGCCGGCCGGTGGGCAGGGGTTCGCGATGAGCTCGGCCGAGATGCGGGCGATGCTCGAAAAAGCCGAAGACCAGCGCACGGCCCTCGGTGAGCAGATGCGGGCCGCCGAATTCACTTTGAAGGCGGTGCCCCCGGCCGAGGAGCCGGTCAGCCAAGCAGCCGTGAACGGGCCGAACGGGGTGAACGAGGCCGGCGAGTACTACCGCGGACACCTGCAGTACCAGTTCAGCTACTACTCCGAACTGATCCGCCGGTTGCGACAGGCACTCGGCATCACCGAAGCCGCGGATCAGCAAGCAGCGGATTCGACCAAGACGATCAAGGGGTCGCTCGAATGAGGCATCGGATTCTCGTGACCGCAGCCGTGGTCGCCGCCGGAGCGACGCTACTTACCTCTTGTACCGGTAAAGAAGCGTTGTCGGGCACTCCGACACCTGCGCCGGCAAGCACCGAGGAGCTGCCGAACGGCGGAGCTCCGAAGGTCGACAACCCGTTGCCGGCCAAGGTGCTGGACGGCAGTCCATGCGGTTCCGCACTGACTGCGGACCAGGTGAAGGGTTATCTCGGAGAGACGGACGCAGCCGATGCGAAGGACACCGAACTGGGTCCCACGTGCGACTGGAGCAGCAGCTCGGGAAGTGCCGCCGGCATCCTGGTCGGCTACGAGACGAAAACCGGCCAGGGAATCAGCCTCACCTACAAGAACGTCAAGCCGAAGGCGAGGCGGTGGGTCGACGACCTGGACCCGGTGCAGGGCTACCCCACCGTGGGTTACGTCGGCGTCGGAACCACCGACAACCGGACGTGCGTGGTCGTCGTCGGCATCGCGGACAACCTCGCGTACTCGGTTTCGCTGAGCATCGGCGACTCGGCGGTCCAGGCCGGGAAAGACGCCTGCCAGCTCGGGCGGGGCGTGGCCGACACGGTGCTGACCAACCTCAAGGCGCGCGCCTGAGCTGCACCTTTCGTTACCCCGGAGAACGCGTTAATGCAAAATCTGTCGTACTAAGCACCTAGACTGTTCGGATGAGCCACCCCACTCGGAGGGGTCGCGCGCGTGCGGCTACCGAACAGGACATCCGGCGGACCGCCCGGAAACTGCTCGTCGAGCAGGGGCCGGAGGCGGTCACGCTGCGCGCCATCGCGCGGGAGCTGGGGATCACCGCGCCCGCGCTCTACCGGTACTACGAGTCGCGGGACGACCTGGTCGAGAACCTGCGGCTGGACGTCTGCGCCGACCTGGCCGACGACCTCGCCGAGGAGATCGCCGAGCTGCCGGACGACGGCGTGCTGCAGCTGTTCGCCATCTGCAAGGGCTTCCGGCGGTGGGCGCTCACCCACACGAAGGAATTCACGCTCGTCTTCGCGTCGCCGACCGGGGGGATCGGGTCGACGTCGGGGAGTGCGCTGAGCCGGGTCGACGAGCCGTTCGGGCGGATCTTCCTCGCCGCCGCCGGGCGGGTGCTGGCGCGGCACGACATCGTGCTGCCGTCGGCCAGCGGGGTGCCCGATGAGCTGCGGGACGACCTGAAGACCTTCCAGGAGTCGCTGATCACCGTGCTCGTCGAATCCGATCAGGGGGTGCCCGTCGAAAAGATCGACCTCGGCGTGACGTACCTGATGATCCAGTTCTGGGCCCGGCTCTACGGGCACGTCACGCTCGAGGTCTTCGGCAACTACCCGATCCCGATGTCCAAACCGGACGTCCTGTTCGAATCGATGCTCGCCGACCTGGCGCGGGAAATCGGGCTTTACTCCGGTTAGGCCGCGTGGCCGCCGTCCACCGACAGCACCGCCGCCGTCACGTACTCGGCGCCGGGTGAAGCCAGGTAGGACACCGCCGAAGCCACCTCCGACGGCTTCCCGTAGCGGTCGAACGCCGTCAGCGCCCGCTGGTCCGCCGCGTACGGGCCGTCGGCCGGGTTCATGTCCGTGTCCGTCGGGCCCGGGTGGACCAGGTTGACCGTGATGCCGCGCGGGCCCAGCTCGCGGGCCAGCGCCTTGGTCAGGCCGACCATCGCCGCCTTGCTCGTCGCGTACAGCGCCATGCCCGGGCCGGGTACGCGGTCAGTGACGCAGCTGCCGATCGTGATCACGCGGCCGCCGTCGGCCAGGACGCCGGCCGCGGCCTGGGTGGTCGCGAACACGCCGCGGACGTTCACCGCCAGCACGCGGTCGACGTCGTCCAACGAGGTTTCGCCGAACGCGCCGACGAAGCCGACGCCCGCGTTGTTCACCAGGACGTCGAGCCGGCCGAACTCGGCCACCGCAGCGGAAACGGCGGCCGACACCGCGGCCGCGTCCGCCGAATCCGCCTGGATCGCCAGCGCGCGGCGGCCGAGGTGCTTGATCTGCTCGACCACCTCGGCCGCCCGAGCGCCGTTGTGCTGGTACGTCAGCGCGACGTCCGCACCGTCCTCGGCGAGCCGCAATGCCGTGGCCGCGCCGATGCCGCGGCTGCCGCCCGTCACCAGCGCCACCTTGCCGTCGAGGGTCATCCCCGGTTCTCCTTTGATCGAGCCGTTTTCGTTGACAGCTCAATCAAATCGAGAACCGGGGAGAAGCACCGGCAGCTTTCGGACAGCGCGCTACAGGACGATGTTGACCAGCCGTCCTGGCACCACGATGACCTTGCGAGGCGAGCCGTCGCCGACCATCGCCGCGACCTTCTCGTCCGCCAGCGCCGCCGCCTGGACCTCGTCCTGCGACGCCGAAGCCGGCACCGTCACCCGGGAGCGGACCTTGCCGTTGACCTGGATCGGGTACTCGACGGAGTCCTCGACCAGGTACTTCTCGTCCACCACCGGGAACGGGCCCTGCACCAGCGAATCCGCGTGGCCCAGCCGGTGCCACAGCTCCTCGGCCAGGTGCGGGGCCAGCGGCGCCAGCATCAGCACCAGCGGCTCGGCCAGCTCGCGCGGCGTCGACGCGGCCGCGCCGTACACCTTCGTGACGTGGTTGTTCAGCTCGATCAGCTTCGCGCCGGCCGTGTTGAACCGCATCTCCGCGTAGTCCTCGCGGACGCCGGCGATGGTTTTGTGCAGCACCTTGCGGTCCGCCTCCGAAGCGTCCTCAGTGGACACTCGCAGCTCGCCGGTCGCCTCGTCGACGACCAGGCGCCACAGCCGCTGCAGGAACCGGTGTGCGCCGACGACGTCCTTCGTCGCCCAGGGGCGGGACATGGCCAGCGGGCCCATCGCCATCTCGTAGAACCGGAAGGTGTCGGCGCCGTAGTTCTCGGCCATCTCATCCGGCGTGACGACGTTCTTCAGGCTCTTGCCCATCTTGCCGTACTCCTGGGTGACCTCTTCGCCCTCGAAGAAGTACTTCCCGTCGCGCTCCTCGACCTGCTCGGCCGGGACGTAGACACCGCGCGAATCGGTGTACGCGTACGCCTCGATGTAGCCCTGGTTGAACAGCTTCCGGTACGGCTCCTTGGACGTCACGTGCCCCAGGTCGAACAGCACCTTGTGCCAGAACCGCGAGTACAGCAGGTGCAGCACCGCGTGCTCGACGCCGCCGACGTACAGGTCGACGCCGCCGGTGTCGTCCGCGCCGTACTCGCCGGGCCGCGGGCCCATCCAGTACTGCTCGTTTTCCGGCGCGCAGAACGTCTCGGTGTTCGTCGGGTCCAGGTAGCGCAGCTGGTACCAGCAGGAACCCGCCCAGTTCGGCATCGTGTTGATGTCGCGGCGGTACTTCTTGACGCCGTCGCCCAGGTCCAGCTCGACCTCGACCCAGTCCGTCGCGCGCGCCAGCGGCGACGACGGCGTCGAGTCGCGGTCCTCGGGGTCGAACGTCACCGGCGAGTAGTCGGCGACCTCGGGCAGCTCGATCGGCAGCATCGACTCGGGAACGGCGTGCACTTCCCCCTCGGAGTCGTAGACGACCGGGAACGGCTCGCCCCAGTACCGCTGGCGCGAGAACAGCCAGTCGCGCAGCTTGTACTGCACGGTCCCGGTGCCGGCGCCCTTCTCCGACAGCCAATCGATGATCGTCTTCTTGGCCTCGGCGACGTCCATGCCGTCCAGGAAGCCGGAGTTGATCGCCGGACCGTCGCCCGTGTACGCCTTGCCCTCGAAGCCTTCCGACGGCTGCACGGTCCGGATGATGTCCAGGCCGAACTTCTCGGCGAACTCCCAGTCGCGGACGTCCTGGCCGGGGACGGCCATGATCGCGCCGGTGCCGTAGCCCATCAGCACGTAGTCGGCGACGAAGATCGGGATCTGCTTGTCGTTGACCGGGTTCGTCGCGTACGCGCCGGTGAAGACGCCGGTCTTCTCCTTGTTCTCCTGCCGGTCCAGCTCGGACTTCCGCGACGCGGCGACGCGGTACTCCTTGATGGCCTCGGCGGGCGTTGCCGCGCCACCGGTCCAGCGCTCGTCGACGCCCTCCGGCCAAGCGGCGGCCGTCAGCTTGTCGACCAGCGGGTGCTCCGGCGCCAGCACCATGTAGGTGGCGCCGAACAGGGTGTCCGGCCGGGTCGTGAAGACCTCGATCGCGTCTTCGCCGGTCTTGAACGTGACGCGCGCGCCGTGCGAGCGGCCGATCCAGTTCCGCTGCATGGACTTGACCTTCTCCGGCCAGTCCAGCAGGTCCAGGTCGTCGACCAGGCGGTCGGCGTACGCGGTGATCCGCATCATCCACTGCCGCAGGTTGCGGCGGAAGACCGGGAAGTTGCCGCGCTCGCTGCGGCCGTCGGCGGTGACCTCTTCGTTCGACAGGACCGTGCCCAGGCCCGGGCACCAGTTGACCGGCGCTTCGGAGATGTACACCAGCCGGTGGTCGTCGATCACCTTCTTCCGCTCGGACGCGCTCAGCGCCGCCCAGTCACGGCCGTCCGGCGTCGGCCGGGTGCCGTCGGCGAAGGCGGCCTCCAACTCGGCGATCGGGCGCGCCTTGCCCGCCTCCGGGTCGTACCAGGAGTTGAAGATCTGCAGGAAGATCCACTGCGTCCAGCGGTAGTACTCGGGGTCGATCGTGGAGATGCGACGGCGTTCGTCGTGGCCCAGGCCCAGGCGCCGGATCTGGCGCAGGTAGGTCCGGATGTTCTCCTCGGTCGTCTTGCGCGGGTGCTGCCCGGTCTGGACCGCGTACTGCTCGGCCGGCAGGCCGAACGCGTCGAAGCCCATCGTGTGCAGCACGTTCCGCCCGATCATCCGGTGGTACCGGGCGAAGACGTCGGTGCTGATGAAGCCCAGCGGGTGCCCGACGTGCAGGCCGGAGCCCGACGGGTACGGGAACATGTCCTGGACGAACAGCTTGTCGCTGGGCACCGGCTGCCCCTCGACGGCGAGCGGCCCGACGGGGTTGGGCGCGTGGAAGGTGCCCTGGTCGGCCCAGTGGTCCTGCCACCGCTGCTCGATCTGACCCGCCAGCGCGGCCGTATACCGGTGCGCCGGGACGTCGGTCCCTGTTGTCTCGGTCATCGCCGTCTTCCTTCGCGTATCGAGCTACTCCAGAAACAACTCGACCCCTCAGCCACCAGGGCATGAGGGGTCGCCGCGCCGGCCGGGCCGGGCCCGGTCAGCGCGGCAGGCTAAGGAGCAGCCGAGCCGTGTTCATACCTTCATCGTAACTTGCTGGTCAAAGCCGTTCCGAGGGGACCGCCAGTGCGACGAACTGGGTGACCTGGGTCGCGGAGAAGTTGTTGTCGCTGACCAAGATCAAGCTGCGCTCGCCGGTCGGCAGCTTCGGCCCCCAGGTCATCCCCTCCAGGTTGTCCACAGTGGACAGGCCGAGGCCGGCGGCGTCGAAGAGGAACCGCTTCTTGACCGGCTTGACGTGCTTGGCGTCGGCCAGCGACTTCACATTCAGGACGTTCGTCGCCCCGCTCGTGTCGATCTCGTAGACGCGCACCTTGTTGCCGACGCCGGTGACGAACGAGCGCTCCATCATCAGGAACTTCGTCGGGTCGGCCTGGTCGACGGCCAGCATGGACGAGACGCCGGTGGTGGCGAACGCGCCGGCGGGCACCGGTGACGCGAAAATCGGCTCCTGCGGGTACGCGTACTGCGCCAGCACCGGGCCGAACCGCGACTGCAGGGTGATCCGCGACAGCGCGCCGGTGGTCGTCGTCGGCTCGGGACCGTCCTGCAGGAGCGGGCCCTCGACCTCGCTGGCCAGGAGCGCGCCGAAGCCGGTGAAGGTGATGCCCTCGAGGACGAGGTTCTGCCGCGGCCCGGCCGTCGGCGTCATCTTCTCGTTGGCGGGAATCGGCAGGTCGCGGACGTATTCGCCGTCCCGGCGCGCCTCGCGGATCGACGGGTCGATCAGCGTCGTCGCCGTCCGCTCGCCCTCCTGCGACCAGTAGTAGTCGCCGGTCCACGGGTCGACGCGCAGCTCTTCGGGGTCGATCGTCTGCTCGTTCTGCGGCTTCGCCGGGTCGTTCTGCGCGAGCGGCGGGTACGGCGTGCCGTCCGGGCGCAGCAGCGGCTTCGTGCCGGTGAGGGTGACGTCGCCGACGCCGTGGGCGGTGACCGGGAACGTCGCCGTGTAGAAGCGGGCGGGGTTGATCGCCGACCGGTCGTCGCAGATCAGCGCGTAGCCGCCGGTCCGGGGGTCGTAGTCGATGCTGGACAGGCCGCCGACCGTGGTGCCCTGGAACTGCAGGGCGTTGGGGACGATCTTTTCGCCGAGCAGCCGGATCGGCCGCTGGTGACTCTCGGTGGCGCTCGCCGGGGTCGCGGCGAGGATTCCCCCGATCAGGGCAGCGGTCAGGACGGTCGGCAGTACACGCGGTGACATGGCCTGTAGCACAGTCGATCAGGGTATCCGGCAGGTTGCCGGGACGTCACGCTTATCCTTGACCCCGTGTTCGCTATCGCGCTGGTTCCGGTCGTGCTGGGTCTGCTCGTCGGTTTTGGTGGGTTCCTCGGGTTCCGCGAGCGCTTGACGCGCGAGGGCGGCACCGGGGTGCGCACGGAAGCGGCGCTGCGCAGCGAAGAGGCGTTCAAGCTGGCCAACCGCGTCGCGGGCCTGCCGACCATGGCCGGGGGCGCGATCGCCGTGCTCACCGGGCTGGCCGGGCTGGCCATGCCGACGACCGGTGGCCTGGTCTCCGCCGCGCTCGCGGGCGTGCTCGCGATGCTCGTGCTGGTCATGGGCGGTGGCGTGCTCGGCAACCGGGCCGCGCTGACCGTGCCCGCCCCGGCGCCGGCGGCGCCGGCCGGCTGCAGCGGCTGCGCGTGCGGCGCCGGCGGCTGCGGGGTCTTCAAGAAGGACGACGCCTAATTCCGCTGGAGGTCGCCCGGGTGGGTGGCCAGCAGCGCGAGCGGGATGCCTTGACGGCGCAGGACCTGGCTCCACAGGTCGCCGTCCGGCGAGGCCAGGATGTCGCTCGGCAACGCGGGCACGATGACCCAGTCGTCGCGCTCGATCTCGCCGGCCAGCTGCCCCGAGTCCCAGCCCGCGTACCCGGCGAAGACGCGCACGCCGCGGACCTTCGGCACCAGCGCCTCGGGGTCGGTGTCCAGGTCGACCAGCGCGACCGGGCCGCGGACCGCGATCACGCCCGGCACGCTCGCCGCTGTCTCGCCGGTGCGCAGCGCGGCCAGGCACAACGCCGTCTTCTTCTCGACCGGACCGCCGACGAACACGGCCTGCGGCTCGGCGACGTGCCCGCCCCAGTTCGGCAGCACGTCGTGCACCGCGACGTCGCTCGGCCGGTTCAGGACCACGCCGAGCGTGCCCTCTTCGCGGTGGTCGATGACGAACACCACGGTCCGGCGGAAGTTGGGGTCGACCATCGTGGGGGCGGCGACCAGGAGCGTTCCCGGTTCAACCTCGGCGTCCGCTGGCACGCGACCCATGATCCCACCCCTGGCCCGGCGAATTACTTCGGCTCGGGAACAATCGCCCCACGAGCCCCGTTTGAAACATGTGGCCGGCGCACTCCGTGTCCCCCGGGCTCACTGAAGAACCGCCTTTGTGGAATACCGTCCGGCTGGAGCCACACTGCGCATAGCCGCCGAGAGGCGACCTCAGTGTGCCGGCCACCCAGATCTCTTGACCTGCGTCCCACGACCGGGCCTTAACCTTGACTCCGTGACGATCAGCGCCCGGACGGCGACCGCGCGAAGAGGCCCTCGGGAGCTGCTCAAGGACCCGGACTTCCGGCGTCTGCTCTTCACCCGCTTCGCCGCGAGCTGGGGCGACGGCGTCTTCCGCGCCGGCCTCGCGGGCGCTGTCCTCTTCAACCCCGAGCGTGCCGCCGACCCGCTGGCCATCGCGGGCGGGTTCGCCGCGCTGTTGCTGCCGTACTCGGTCGTCGGGCCGTTCGCCGGCGCGCTGCTGGACCGCTGGGACCGGCGGAAAGTCCTGATCTTCGCGAACCTTCTGCGCGGGCTGGCGATCGTCTGCGCGTCCGCCGCCGTCGGATTCGGCTTCGGCGGATTGGGCCTGTTTTCGCTGGCCCTGGCCGCGGAAGGCATCTCCCGCTTCATCGGTTCGGGGCTTTCGGCCTCCCTGCCGCACGTGGCGGAAGAAGAGAGTGTCGTGACGGCGAACGCCTTCGCGACGACCCTCGGTTCGGTGGTCGCCGTCATCGGCGGCGGCTGCGCGATCGGCTTGCGGGCGCTGTTCGGCAGCAACGACGTCGGCTCGGCGGAGACCACGGCGTTCGCGGTGCTCGGCACGCTGGTCTCGGCGCTGATCGCGCGTGGCTTCGCCCGCGGCGTGCTCGGCCCGACGGTGGTCGACGAGCCGACGAACCCGGTGCTCGCCGTCGCGCGCGGGCTGGCGGACGGTGCCCGGCACGCGTGGCGCGCGCCCAGTGTCACCGCCGGGTTCATCGCGCTGTTCGCCCACCGGGCGTCGTTCGGGGTGTCGCTGCTGGTCACCGTGCTCCTGATGCGCAATTACTTCACCGACCACGGCGTCTTCCGCGCCGGCCTGCCCGGACTCGGGCAGATGGCGGTGCTCGCCGGAGCCGGGCTGCTGCTGGCCGGGCTGCTGACCGCGCGGCTCATCCGCCGGTTCGGGCGGCTGCGCGCGGTGCTCGGGTCGCTGCTGCTGGCGGCGATCGCCCAGTCCGCGCTGGGCCTGCCGATGCTGCTGCCGCTCGCGCTGGCCGCGTCGTTCGTGATCACCGGCGCGGGGCAGGTGCTCAAGCTCTGCGTCGATTCGTCGATCCAGCTCGACGTCGCGGACGAAGCCCGCGGCCGGGTGTTCGCGCTGTACGACACGCTGTTCAACATCACCCAGGTCGCGGCGGTTTCCCTGGGCGCACTGGTGGTGCCGGACGACGGCCGTTCGCCGGGCCTGCTCATCGCCGCGACGGTCTGCTACCTCGTCGGCGGAGCGGGGTACGCGCTCGCCCGGCGGCGTGCGATTCGCTGACGCAAACACCCGAACTGGTCACGAGGACTGCTCCATTGGCATTAGGGTGACGGCAAGTCATTAGTAGGTTCGAGGGACACCGGGGGCACCTGTGACCACCGCGGGCGACGACCGTGCGCAGCTCGAAGCACGCAATGCCGCGATGAAGGACCGGATGGACACCCTCCTGGAGAACTTCGAGAGGCAGACCGCGCAGCTGCGCGACGCCCAGGCCGCGGCCGCCGAAACCACCGCCCAGGTGAGTTCCCCCGACGGGCTGGTCCGCGCCACCATCGACGCCGGCGGCAGCCTCGCGAAACTCGAATTCGCCCCGAACACCTTCGAGCGCACGACGCCCGCGCAGCTCGCGAACACCGTCCAGTCGCTGGTGCGGCAGGGATCGTTGCAGGTCAAGCAGAAGATCGCGGACCTGATGGCGCCGATCACCGAGGGGCTGCCCGACCTGTCCGACCTGGTCGAGGGTGCGCCTTCGCTGGCCGGGCTGGTGCCGCCGATCCCGGAGTTCCTGGACGAGGAACCGCCGCCCGCCCCGCGGCCCGAGTCGTTCGAAGACGGCGGCTCGATCCTGCGCAACGAGCAGGCGCCGCCGATGCCGGCCCCGAAACCCGCTCCCAAGCGCGTCCGCCCCCCGCGTGACGACGACGAGGAGCCACCGTCGTCCTGGATGACGAGGGGCGACTGATGCCGGACGGGGGTTCCGGGTTCACCGCGGAGCCGGACGCGGTCGTCCGCGCGTCGAACGGCCTGGTGACGGCGGCCGACGCGCTCGACAACGCGGCGAAGGCGCTGCAGTCCGCGCTCGCCGCGCAGGGCGAGTGCTGGGGCGGCGACGAGTCCGGCAAGGAGTTCGCCAAGGACTACGTGCCGGGCGCGCAGGGCGCCGTCGAAGGCTTCACCAACCTCGTCGCGGGCTTGCGGGGGATGCAGCAGAACGTCGCCAGGTCGATGAAGGCCCTTTCGGGGGCCGACGAAGACGTGACGTCCCAGCTCGGCAAGGGGCAATGACGCGTGGGTATGGAGATGCCCGACGCGGTCAAGTGGCTGCTGCCGATCGTCGTCGGGGAGAGCTGGCCCGAAGGCGACGAGACGAAGCTGCGCGCGCTGCGGGACGCGTGGCACACGGCGTCGTCGGCGATCGGGCCGGTGTCCGAGACGGGCAACCAGGCGGCGTCCGGCATCCGCGACAACTGGACGGGTGACGGCGCCGACGCGTTCGCGGAGCAGTGGAAGAAGTTCGTCGAGGGCGACGAGGCCTACTTCAAGCAACTGGCCGACGCGGCGAAGGCCCTGGGTGATTCGTGTGACCAGACGGCGTTGGACGTCGAGTACACGAAGTACATGATCATCATTTCCCTGATCGTCCTGGCGGCCCAGATCGCGGCGATGATCGCGGCGGCGGCGGTGACGTTCGGCGGCTCGACGGCGGGGATCGCGCCGGCCCAGATCGCGACCCGGATGACCGTGCAGATGCTGTTCCGGCAGCTGCTGGAGAAGCTGGCGCAGCAGGGGTTCAAGCAGGTCGCGAAGGAGCTGCTGGAAAAGCTGCTCAAGCAGGGTCTCAAGAAGATCGGGATGGAGATCCTCAAGAACGAGGCGATCAACCTCGGCATGGACGCGGGCATCCAGGGCCTGCAGATGGCGAAGGGTGACCGCAAGGACTGGGACTGGTCGAAGACCTCGGACGCGGCGATCTCGGGAGCGGTCGGCGGCGTCGTGGGAGCGGCATCGGGATCGATCGGCCGCGGGGCGACGGAGGGGCTTTCGCACAGCGCGAGCGGCCAGGTCGCGGACGCGGCGATGCGGGCCGGGGCGCGGGGCGCGGTCGAGGGCGTGGCGCAGACCGTCGGCCAGGCGGCGGTGACCGGGGATCTGGGGTCGTTGACGCCGGAGCAGCTGCTGATGGGCGCTTCGAGCGGGGCTGTCGGGGGCGCCGTCGGGGGCGCGAAGGAGCAGCTGCACTCGGTTCACGAGGCGAACATTCCGCGGGCGGACGCGGATGGGGACTCGGGTGGGTCCGGTGGGTCGGAGTCTCGGTCGGGTTCGGAGCCTGAGTCTCGGTCCGCTTCGGAGTCTGAGTCTCGGGGCGAGTCTTCGTCGGAGCCTGAGTCGCGTCGTGAGAGTGCCTCCGAGCCGGAGTCGCGAGGTGAGGAGCCTCGGCAGGATGCCTCCTCGGCGCCGGAAACGCGTCGGGAAGCCTCGGGCGAACCCGAGACGCGCAGCGAGCAACCACGCCACGAGGCGGCATCCGCGCCGGAGTCGCGAGGTGAAGAACCTCGCCGCGAAACCTCCTCGGCATCCCCCGCGGAACGCGAGCAACCACGCCACGAGACGGCATCGGAATCACGCGTCGACGAACCTCGGCGCGAGGCACCGCCATCGTCGCCGGAAGCGCGGACGGCGGCCGAGCCGGAGGTCCGGCGGGAGCCCGGCCCGCCGCAGCGCGCGGAGAGTCAGCCGGCCGCGTCGCAACCGGCCGCGTCGCCGCCGGCCGCCGAGCACCGCGCACCGGAGGCGTCCCGGCCGAGCGTGGACCAGCAGCCGGAGCACCGCGAGGCACCGGCCCCGAGCCACCCATCGCCGGCAGGCACGTCACCCCAGGGCGGCTACGGAATGGCCCAGCCTGGCTTCGCCCCGGAGCCGGGCCGCCAGAGCGGCGGACGTCCCCAGGACAACGTCGGAGCGGCCGGCTTCACCGGCGGCCCGAGCCAGCCGTTCGCGGCGGATGGGGGGCCGTTCCCGAACGGACCGTCGCCGCAGCAGGCACCCCCACCGGCTGGTTTCACGCCCCCACCGCCGGGTGGGCTGCCGAACGGTGGCGGAGTGGGCGGCCCCGGTCCGCGGCCATCCGGGTCGCCGGCCGGCGACCAACCACGACGGGTTCCGCCGCCGGACCCCCGCCGGATGCTGCAGGGCGGTCAGCCGCCGAGTGGGTATCGCCCAGGGGGCCAGCCCCCGCAAGGCGGCCGGCCGCAACTCGGTGGCCAGCCGCCGCACGGCGGGCAGCCGCTTCAGTCCGGTGGACAGCCACCGCACGGCGGGCAGCCCGCCCCACCGCCGCACGGCCCGCAACCGGGTGGCCAGCCTCAGCACGTCACGCAGCCGGGTGGGCAACCGCCGCACGGTGGGCAGACCGCTCAACCGCGGCACGGGGTACAGGCGGGTGCCCAGCCCAGGCACGGTGGGCCGCCGGTGCCATCCGGCGGTCAGCCGCTTCACGGGGCGCAGCCGGGTGGGCAACCGCCGTTCAACGGGCAGGCACCTCGGCACGGCGCGCCGCCGGCTCACCCCGGTGCACAGCCGCAGCACGGAAGGCAGCCGGGCGGTCAGCCGCCGCTCGGTGGGCAGCCGCTTCAATCCGGTGGGCAGCCACCGCATGGGGGACAGCCCGGTGCACAGCCGCCGCTTGGCGGGCCGACGGGTCAGCTCGGTGCACAGCCGCTTCACGGGGCGCAGCCTGGCGGGCAATCGCCGCTCGGCGGGCCGGCGAGTCAGCCCGGTGCACAGCCACTTCACGGGGCGCAGCCCGGTGGGCAGCCGACACCCGGCGGGCCGGCGAGTCAGCCCGGTGGGCAATCGCCGCACGGCGGGCCGGCGGGTCAAGCCGGTGGGCCGCCGCTTCATGGGGGGCAGGCGCCGCTTGGGGGGCAGGGCGGTTTGCCGCCGCATTCGGGTTCGCCTGGTTCTCAGGGTGGGCCGCCTTCCTTGCCGGCTGGGGGGCGTCCGATTCATGGGGGCGGGCAGGGGCCGCAGGGTGGGGTGCCTCCTCAGGATCCGCGGCGGGTGCCGCCTCAGGGTGGGCAGCGGCCGGCTGGGTATCCGCATCAGCCTCGGGGTCCGCAGGGGCCCGGGCCGCACCCGGGTGGGCGGCCGCCGATGCCGCCGCCGCCGGGACGGCCGCCGCATGATCCTCGGCTGGGGCCGGTTCGGCCTGCTGGGCCGCCTCAGGTTCCGCCGCCTCGGTTCGGGCCGCCTCCGGAGCACCTGCCGCCGCGGGGGCCGTTCGAACCGCCGCGGACGGGGGAGCAGCCGCGGCCGGCCGAGCACACGCCGCAGCCGATGGGTGAGCAGTCGCCGGTGGGCGAGCAGTCGCCGGTGCGGGAGAGGCCGGTCGCTGAACGGCCGGATTCGCGTACGCCTGCGCCCG
The DNA here is from genome assembly GCF_031625235.1 of Amycolatopsis sp. 505. Classification (NCBI taxonomy): domain Bacteria; kingdom Bacillati; phylum Actinomycetota; class Actinomycetes; order Pseudonocardiales; family Pseudonocardiaceae; genus Amycolatopsis; species Amycolatopsis sp. 505. The sequence goes on along the minus strand of NZ_JACKQP010000001.1, from coordinate 1,342,270 downwards.
CCGAGCAGACGCAGCCCGGCACCCCTGGCGACCAGCGGACGCCCGCTGACGGTCGGCCCGCGGACGGAAGCTCGCCCACGGCCGAGCGCGAGCCTGCCCGGGAACGCCCCGCCGAGCAGCCCGCCGACGAGCGGACGGACCAGCACGCACCCGGGCAGGAGCGCGCCGACGAACGGGCCCCGGCCGCCGAACAGCGGACGGCCGGGGACGAACGACCCGCCGACGAAAGCTCGTCCACGGCCGAGCACAGCACGACCGCCCAAGAACGGCCGATCGACGACACTGCCGCCGGGCACGAGCGGTCGGCAGAGCAGGCCTCCGACGAACCGCACGCGCCCGGGCAGGACCACGCAGGCGAACCACAGGACGCAGGAGCTCACGAGCGGCCCAGCGAGCAAGCCACCGCCGGGGGCGCCGAGCCGGTGACCTCCGGCCAAGAACCGTCCGCAGCTCACGACTACGGCCTGGACGAGCCCTATCTCACCGATCCTCGATTCCACACCGACGATCCCGCCGGAATCAGGCGGATCGAGGACACCTTCATGGACTCCGCGCACCACAGCCGGGTCGATGGCGAGTGGCGGCACGAACAGGTCCGGCGGGAGGCGCTCGCCAAGCGGGACCTCGCCCATCCCGGCATGTCCGATGCCGGGGCCGTTGCCGTGCACGCCTACACCCGGTACGAGATGGTCGGCCCGCTCAACCACGCCCTCCGGATGGGCGGGCCCGAGCTTCCGCACCTCGCCCCGCAGGCCGCCGCGCTGGTCTCCGGGCTGAACGAGCTCCCGCCGCACGAAGGGGTCGTTTCGCGGCGGGTCGACTTCAAGGGCGATCTCTCGCGGCTGCAAGCCTTCCTCGCCCGGTTCCACGACGGTGCGCACATCACCGAACCGTCGTTCCTCAGCTCCTCGAAGGTCGACGCGCAGCACCCGCGCAGCAAGTTCCCCGGCGAAGTCGAGATGCGGATCCAGTCCAAGACCGGGCGGGACGTCGAGGACCTGGCCAGCATCAAGGACGAGCACGAAGTCCTCTTCAAGGCCGGGACGCAGTTCAAGATCACCGGCATCGAAGAAGGCCCCGGGCACCCCAACGCCAACCCGCGTCAGCCCGGCGAGCCGCACTACATCGTGCACGCCGAAGAGGTCGCGCCCGGGGAGCCGGGACACCTCGGTGAGGCCGATGCCCGCGAGGCGATCGAGCAGCGCCGGGCCGAGGAACGCGCCGACGAAGCACGCCGGCAGCGCGAAGCCGACGAAGAGCTCGAGCAGTTCTACGCCGAGCACCCCGAATACAAACCGAGCGGTGATCTGGCCAGCAAGCTCAACGCCTTCGACCCCCCGGGTGCCGAACCGCTGCCCGAACGCCGGCCGCCCGCCACCGGGGAGCCGGAAGGGGGGTGGGCGCAGCTCGCCGAACCGCTCACTCCGGGCGGTCAGCCCGTGCTGCACGCCGGGTCCGTCGAGACGCCGCAGCAGCACGCTCGCCTCGTGCGGGACGCCGTTCCCGAGCTCGGTGCGGTCAACACCCGCAACCACTACAGCCCGGACGGCCTCGAGAACGGTTACCGGACCAACGCCGCCGAATCGATGGCCGCCTTCGATCGGCGGATGAACGGCGAGGACGTCGTGGCCGGCCCGGCTCGGCAGGAGGGCCTGGGCGAACAGTTCGGTGGGCCGTGGGACAGCCGCGGCAGCTTCGACGACGTCGCCCGTGACCTCGGCGAACGTCCCGTCGGCGCGCGGACCGCCGTGGCCTTCGAGCTGCCGAACGGGGAGTCGCGGCTCATCGCCGGCGTGCACACCGAGCACGGGGTGCTCTTCGCCGACCCCGTCACCGGGCGGCTCGCCGAACTGCCGCACGACGCTACCGGGATCCACACCCTGCCGCTCGGCGGCGGGGACGCTCCGCCGCACCACGTCGTCGAGAGCGCGCCGATCAGCGACCGGCTCAACCCGCCGTCCGAACGCGTCGTGCACGACGAGGGCTACCTCTTCGACCGCGAGCACCGCGGCATCCCGGCCGACCACGAGAGCATCCGCCGGGCGGTCGGCGACGAGGACATCTACCAGCAGGTCCACGACCGCGCGCTGGCCCGCCGGGACGCCGCCGGGCTGCCGGTCACCGACGAGGGTGCCGTCGCGCTGCACGGCTACACCCGCGGCGAGTACGCCTACGACGTCAACGAGGCCCTGCGCCGCGGGCCCGGCCACCCCGGCTTCGACCTCGCGCAGCAGAACACGCGCGCGATCATGGACGGCCTCAACCAGATCACGCCCGAGTCCGGCGAGACCATCCGCGCCTACGACGTCGGCGGCGACCCGCATCTCGCGGACATGGTCGCCAAGCCGTACGAGCCGGGCTCGGTGATCGTCGAGCCCGCGTTCTCCAGCGCGTCGATCAAGACCGACGAGTTCTCGACGTCGAAGTTCGGCGACGACATCGAGCTGCACGTCCGGTCGGACAACCTGCGCGACATCTCGAAGCTCGCCGAGAACCCGGGCGAGCGCGAATCGCTGTCGCCGCCCGGGACGCAGCTCCTGGTGCACGAGAAGCGGCTGGAGATCGGGCCGGACGGCCGCCGCAAGTGGGTCATCGTGGCCGAGGAGATCGGGCCCGGCCACCCGCGCTACCTCGAACCCGAGGCGGCGCGCGAGAAGATGGCCGAGCGCCGCGCCGAGAACGACCACAACGCGGCCGAGTTCCAGCGCCGCAAGCAGGCCGCGATCATGGAACGGCTCGGCGGCCTCGGCGAGCCGGAGCACGTCACGCCGCAGCCGGAGCACCAGTCGGTCCACGACGTCCAGGACGCTCCCGCGGCACCGCCGCCGCCCCCGGTGTCGGTGCACGACTACTCGCGGCTGGCCCGCGCCACCAACCCGCCCGCCGAACCCGCCATCCACGCCGGCGGGACGACGCCGTCCGAGCGCGCGGCCTACGTCCACGACCGCCACCCGCACCTGCGCGACGTCAACCCGGGCTTCCACCAACCGGGCGCCTTCGAAAACGGCTACCTGACGAACTGCACCCGGGGTCCCGAGGCCTACATGGACCGGCAGCGCGGCGGCGACATGACGGCCGAGCCGATCCTGCCGCACGAAATGGGCAGCCGCGGCACGCTCGAACACCTCGAGGGCCGGTTCGGGGAGACCTTCTCCGAGCGCGGCAGCTACGACGACGTCATCCGCGAGATGCGGGACAAGCCGCTGGACCACCACGCCGTGGTCGCGGTGAAGTACCCGGGCCCGAACGGCGTCGAGTACGGGCACGTGGCGATGGTCGTGCACACCCGCGAAGGGGTCGCGTTCATCGACCCGCAGTCCGGCGACCTGATGCACCTGCCGCAGCCCGCGACCAGCGTCAAGCTGATGCACATCGGCACGCCGGACGAGGTGCACGCCCAAACCGAGCACAGTCAGACCGAGCACGAGGCGCACGGAGGCTACGGGGCCGCGGAGCCGGTGGGCGCGGACCGCTTCCTCGGCCGCGAAGACCTCCAGGCCGCGCTGGCCCACCCGGACCTGGCGAACGCGCACGTCGAAGCCAAGGACGAGCTCGGCCGCGCCCACGACCTCGGCCCGCTCAAGGACTACCTCGAAGCGCAGCTGCCGAACCGGCCCGAGCTGGTCCGGCTGCTGAGCGACGAGGCCAACGCCTACATCGCCGACTCGCTGGCCAAGCGGCCGCTCGCGCTGGGCAACCTGCTCGCGCACGACGAGGCCGTGCGGATCTTCGAGGACTCCCTGCGGGACGTCCACGAGCAGCGGGAGCACGGCACGCTCCCGGAGGAGATCCCCGCGGAACCCCAGCGCCTCGAGCTGGGCGAGACCGAGCGGCGGCTGTCCGGGGAAGCGACCGCGGACAACGCCCGGTACGAGGACGCCGACCGCCGTCAGCCGCCCTACCCGCGGGAACACCTCGGCAACGCGACGGAGTTCAAGAAGTACCTGGACGGTGTCTACGAACGCGCGGAGGTCGCGATGGCGAAGCTGCGCGAGGTCGTGCCGGAGATCGCGGCCGAGACCGAAGGCGAGCCGGACCTGCGCAAGACGCTCAAGGGCCGGGGCCGCGCCGAGGACAAGATCGAGTCCAACTACGGCGGCGACCCGTCTCGGCTGACCGACATCGCCGGTGGCATCGTCCGCTTCGACCGGATCGAGATGCTCTACGCCGCCCTGGAGAAGATCCGGGCGCGCGACGACATCGAGATCGTCGAGTTCGAGGACCGGTTCGTGAAACCGCAGCCCGCCGGGTACAGCGACCTGCAGATGAAGGTCCGGATCGACGGGCACGTCGCCGAGTTCCGGTTGCACCTCAAGGCGGTCGACGCCGTCTCTGCCTACGACCACGCGCTCTACGAGGTCCGCCGGGACATCAAGGCCCGGGCCGTCGACGAAGGCCCCGGACCCGACCCCGAGACCGGGAAGAAGCGGCCGCGGCCGTACACCGTGGAAGAGCAGGCCCTGATCAACGCCCTGCTGAAGCGGGAGCGGGAGAAGTTCTGGGAAGCGCTGAACAAGAGGCCCGAGCAATGACGATCGAGACGCCGGCGTACTTCCGGCACCACGACAGCCCGTACCGGCTCGACAAGACGGCCGACGGCGGGCTGGCCGGCTCCATCCTGAGCCTGCGGACCGGGCGGTTCGTCGAGGACAACGACAAGATCGACGACGTCCTGTTCGCGCAGGCCGGGGACATCGGGACGCTGACCGAGCAGCAGTTCGTCATCCGCACCGAAGACCTGCGACGGGACTACCTCCGCGGCGGGGGACCGATTTTCGCCCTCTACGACACGATCAGCGCCATGCACTCGGTGGCCCGCGAGGAGGGGCGACCGCTCAGCCGCGAGGAGGCCGCGCTCAAGGTTTCGCTGTACCGCCGTACTTTCCGGATGTGGGAGGACGAGTTCGCGCGTCTCGACGCCGGCGAGCCGCCGACCTTCGGCTACACCTCGACGTTGGCGCAATGATTCACGTGGAACATCGACTTTCAGCTGACGAGCAGCGCACTCTCCTGGTGCGCCTGGGAAAGCTCGTGCGCGAGCATCGCGTCAACGCCGAGGTGCCCGCCGTCGCCGACTTCCGGCAGGTCGGGAAGCACACCGAGACCGCGGGCCACAACACGGCGGTACCGGACGAGCTGGCCGGCATCTTCACCGAGCTGCGGGCCGGGATGTACACCGAAGGCCGCGGCACCTGGCTGCAGGCGCGGTTCGCCTTGAACCCCGACGGCAGCTTCGACTTCGACTTCGCGCTCGACGACGATCCGGTGTGGACCGAGGCACCCGAGCCGGCCGCCTGGCCGGAGGAGCTCGCCGCGTTCCCGCGGGCCGACGAGCACATCCCGGACTGGTGGCGGCTGCGCGCACAGTTGCCGCTGGGCGTGGTGTTCCGGCACGCCGACGTCGGCGGCCCGGACGTCGAGCGGCCGCCGCTGACCGACACCGAGGTCCCGCTCGTGCTCCAGTACCTCGAGCGCGAGGCCGTCGTGCACGAGACCGAGGACGAGCGCTTCCACACCGACGGCACCTGGATCTGGTCCGACGCCGTCCCGCTGCTGCTCGCGAAGCACGGCGTGCCGCCGGAGCCCGACCTCGTCGCGCACATCCGCCGGCACCACTTCCAGCCGCCGTACGTCGAGCCGCTGGTCCGGCGGACGGCCGAGGCGGACCTGCTGGGCAAGCCGCGGCCGAAGCCGGGCCGCGCCGACGTGAAGAAGACCGCCGGGGACGTCGTCGCCGAGCTGGAGACCACGCCGGACCCGCAGCTCGACGACGAAGAGCTGCTGACCGTGCTGGTGCAGCGGCTCGGCGAACACGGGGTGTGGCCGGAGGCGTACCGGGTCGGCGAGCGCGCCGACGGCGCCTGGTGCCTCAACTACACGCCCGACGGCTGGGAGGTCGCCGCGTACACCGGCGGGAAGCCTCGCGAGCCGAAGTACTTCGCCCGGCTCGAGTACGCCGCGCAGCAGCTGCTGGGCGCGTTGCTGCTGCACCCCGCCCGGATGACCGCCGGGCACGAAACGCCGCTGGAAACCGCGAAGGAGCTCGACGACTGGCCGGTGCACCCGGCGCCGGGTGAGCCTCCCCTCACCCTGCTCCGCAACAAGCGCATCACCAGGCTGGTGGCGGGTACGGTCGTTCTGCGGTTCGGCGAGGAACCGGGCAATCTCGTTCACCACGGCGAGGTACGGTTCGCCACGACGTCGCTGCCGCTCGAACGCGAGCGGGTGCGGCGGAGCTACCGGCTCAGACGCCCCCTGCACGTGATCACCGGCATCACGGTCCCGTGGGCGAACCTGCCGGGTGGCGCGGTGGCCTTCGTGCTGCCGAAGACGATCGCCGAGCACGAGTCCGACGGAAGCCTGGAGAGGATCGAGTAGGTGGAAGCGGCGGAAGCGATTGCCAAGGTCGGCCAGTGGCTGCGCGCGGTGCACGGCCCGGACGTCTCCGGCCCCGCCGGGCTGCGGGTGGACACCGAGAAGGTGCTGCGCATCCCCGAGGGCTGGTCGGTGCCCTACAACACCATCGCGTTCCTCGACGAGGGCCGGCCGGAGAAGGAGATCTTCCCGCCGCCGTCGGTCGTCGTCCGCGAGCCGGACGGCGAGCTGCGCCAGGCGCACCCGCACCCCGGCGGGCTGTCCGTGCCGGTGGCGTTCCCCGGCCAGGAGAACTGGCGCGAGGTCGTCGACCCCGAGTACGTCAAGGCCGGGCTCGGTGAGCTGGGCGTGCCGCTGCAGGCCGTCGCGGGCTGGGTGAAGGTCGACGCCGACGGCAACCAGACCGGCGAGGAGCGCGAGAACCCCGAGTACAAGGCCGGGCCGATCCGCCGCGGCTACCCGAAGCCGGAGAACACCCTGGAGACGCTGCTGTCGTTCGGCAGCGTCGGCTGGCTGACCCGGGAACTGCTGCTCATCGGGCTGATCCGGTGCGAGGTGTACGTCCCGCTCGACCTGGAGACCGGCAAGACCGACCGGTTCTACTTCGCCGAAGAGCGCAACGAGCTCAAGGTGTTCAGCTCGACCCGGCACCTGCCTTCGCGCGAGCACGGCTGGTGGAAGGTCGACGTCGCCACGCTCGCCGAGTTCGAGCACCCGCCGAACCTGGTCATCAACGGCGGCCCGACGACCATCGAGGACGTCTCCAGCGGCGAGCTCGCGGAGATCGTCCAGCGGTTCCCGCGCCACGAGCCGCGCATCGACGTGCACGGCCGCTGCCCGGAGGCCGAGGAGGACCTCGTCCGGGTCGCCACCGAAACCGCGTCCCGGATGGGCCTGCCGGATCCGGTGAAACCGCCGCTCCTGGCGGCCGAGAAGGCCCGGCGGCGCGGCTTCGAGCTGACCGCCGAGGAGTGCGCGAAGACCGTGCTCGGCGAGTCCTGGCTGAAGCGGCTGAACATGCCGGAGCCGCCGCGCAGCAAGCCCAACGACCTGCGCGCGAACGGCCTGGCCCCGGCGTACGACAACGCCGGCCGCACGGTCCCGCGGCTCGACACGTTCGGCAAGTACTTCGAGCGCGACCTCGACGGCTTCCGTTACGGCTGGCAGCGCGTCACGGGCGCGTACGTCGGCTTCGCGCTCGGCGAGGCCCTCGGCGCGGCCGTCGACCGGATGATGCTGCACGACATCCACGCGAAGTTCGGCATCGAGGGCGTCACCGACCTGATCCCGGCGTACGACCAGCCCGGCCGGATCGGCTCGCTGACGCAGCGGCTGCTCTTCTACACCGAGGCCGTCATCCGCAGCCCGCACCGCGAGCAGCCGGAATCCCGCGAAGCCGAGCAGCTCTTCCCGGACGTCGTCCGCGGGGCGCTGCAGCGCTGGCTGCGCACCCAGGGCGCGCCGATGGACGCCATCGACGGCTGGCTCGTGCAGGTCCCGGACCTGCACGCCCGGCGTGACATCGACGACGCCGAGCTCAACGCCTACCACCAGCTCGCGACCGGGGCGGCCGGTGCGCCGCCGATGAGCGGCCCGGCCGCGCTGATCCCCGCGTTGCCCGCCGCGCTGACGATGGCCGGCCCCGGCAGCGGGCTCAGCGGCGGAGCGCGGCAGGCGGTGCGCGAGCTGGCCGGCGTCACCCACCCCGACGAGCAGGACCTGACCGCCGCGACCTACCTGACCTGGCTGTTCGAGCACGCGCTGACCAAGGAGGCGTTCAGCTTCCCGATCTGGAACACCAGCCGCGAGGTGCTCAACCCGGACAACCAGTTCCAGCAGGGCCCGGAGTGGACGGCGATCAAGGACCTGGTCGCCGAGTCGGTGCCGTTCTTCGGCGAGCACGGGCTACCCGACCTGCGGATGCCCGAGCTGATCGGCGACGGCAAGACGACGCTGTCGGTGCTCGGACGCGCCTTCGCCGCGTTGTCGGGCTTCGAGAATTACCCGGAGCAGGCGCTGCTTCGCGCGGTCAACCACTCCGGCCGCAGCGCGCTCACCGGGGCGATCGCCGGGGCGCTGCTCGGGGCGCGCACCGGGATCCCCGGGCTGCCGCAGAAGTGGGTCGACCAGCTGGAGCTGCGGTACCTGGTCGAGAACGTCGCTTCGGACGCCTACTGGCACTTCGACCGGCACTCGGCGCTCAGCGCGCTCGGCGACGTCTGGATCGAGCGGTACCCGCGGCATTAGCGCGAGGATGGGGAGAATGGACGAAGAGGAAGCCGTCGCCCGCGCGCGGGAGTGGCTGCGCACGCAGCCCGGCGGCGACCGGCTGCGGATCCGGCCGGAGTTCACCGCGCGCCGCCCGGACGGCTGGCGCTTCACGGTCAACACGGCCGGCTACCTGGACGGCACCGACATCGGCGCGGGCCTGTTCCCCGGCCCGGTGGTCGTGGTGCCGGACGAAGGCGAGATCGGGTACGACCGGGCGGCGATGGCGAGCACGCCCGCCGAGGCCGAGTGGCGGCCGGACGTCGACCCCGAGTTCGACGAGAAGGCGTTCCCCGAACTGGACCTCCCGGTGCGGGCCGTCCGCGGCTGGACCAGGGCGAACGGCGAGTACCGGAGCAACGAGCAGTACACCGCCGGCCCGGTCTGGCGGGGCTTCCCGGCTCCGGCGACCGACGCCGGGAAGCTGCTGAACTACCTGGCCGCGAACTGGATCACCCGCGCCGAATTCGTCCGCGCTCTCCTGGAGTGCGAAGTGCTCGTGCCGTTGCTCGACAACGGTGAGCCGCTGGTGCGGCCGGTCCCGGGCAAGGACGAGCGCGAAGTCATCGCCTACAGCTCGTCGGCGAAGGTGCCCGGGCGGTACCCGCGCCGGTGGCGGGTCCTGGTCCGGGAGCTGCCGGCGGGGTCGGGGCTGACGCTCGACCCCGGCACCGCCCTGGTCCGCAGCCTCACCGCCGCCGAACTGGGCACGACCGGCGAGCGCCGGCCCATCGTGGCCGAGCCCGCGCCGGAAGCCGGGCCCGAGGTCGCCGCGGCGCTGCCCGCGCTGGTCGCGGAGTTCGGCGTCGAGCCGCCCGACCTGCCGGCCCGGCACCTGCGGTACGCCCTGGACCACGCCCGCGACCAGCACTTCGAGCTGACGCCGGAGGAGTGCGTCCGGTACCTGCGCGGGTTCGCCTGGCAGTACCGCAACGGCGTCCGCCGCCGGGCCGGCCAGGAGCCGGAATGGCCCGCCGACCTGGGCGCGAACGGCCTGATCGCGCACGTGGACGAAGACGCCCGGCCGCGGCCGGTGCCGTGGACGTTCGGCAAGTTCTCCGCCTTCGGGACGCCGCCCGACCGCTTCGCGTGGCACCGGATCGTCGGCGCTTACGTCGGCTTCGCGATCGGTGACGCTCTCGGCGGCGGCGCGGACCCGGCGAGCTCCCTGCCGCTGGGCGGCCTGACGCGGCACCTGCTGTTCCACACCGACATCGTGCTGCGCGGCCTGCCGCCGGTGCCGACCGGCGAAGTCCCGGCGACCCTGCCCGAACCGGACCCGGTCGGCTGGCTCGCCGTCGCGACCCGGCACGCCGGCCCCGCGCCCGCCGAGTTCTCCGCGCTGCTGGCCACGGCGCTGGCCGCGACGCCGGCCGGGGCGGTGGCGTTGGCCGACGTCGACGGCGAGCGGTACGCGAAGGACGTCGCCCGCGAACTGACCGGCAGCGCGGCCGGCGCCGAGGTCACCGAGGGCGTCGAGCTGCTCATTTCCCTGTTCCAGAGCCTGCTGACGCGGGAGCCGTTCGCGCTGCCGGTGCACGTCCGCCTGCACGAGGTGGGCGGCGACCTGGCGGCTTCGACGCTGGCGCTGCGCGCGGACCGCGACGCCGACGACGTGACGCAGCTGGAGTCCATCGGCGACGGCCGGAGCGTCCGGTCGGTGCTCGGCCGCGCGCTGTTCGCCGCGGCCAAGCGCGGGTACGACCCCGAGGCCGCGATCCGGCTCGCCGCTCGGTCCGGGCCGGTGGCGGGCGCGATCACCGGTGCGCTGGTCGGCGCCCGGGTCGGCGTGCCCGGCCTGCCGTGGGTGCCGTCGCTGCCCGACCTCGGCCTGCTCGAAGACGTGGCCAGTGACGTCTTCTGGTACTTCAACCGCAACGGCCTCCGGACGGAGACCGCCGAGCACGCACGCTGGGAGCGCCGGTACCCGAGCGGCCGGTTCACCCCGGAACCGGAGGGACCGGACTTGCGATCGCGACTGCGGGGCAGCCTGCTGGCCGGGGCGATCGGCGACGCGCTGGGCGCGAAGACGGAGTTCGACTCGATCGACCGGATCCGCGAGATCGCCGGACCGGACGGCATCACCGACTTCATCCCCGCGTACGGCGGCGTCGGCCGGATCACCGACGACACGCAGATGACGCTCTTCACGCTCGAAGCGCTGATCCGGGCCCACGCCCAGCAGCGGAAGACCGGGTCCGCGGACGTCGTCCACTCGCTGCAGATGGCCTACCAGCGCTGGCTGCACACCCAGGGCGTCACGTGGGACCGCGCTCGCGGACCGCAGTCGGCGGTCGAGGCGGCCGACGGCTGGCTGATCACCCACCAGGACCTGTTCAGCCGGCGTGCACCGGGGCTGACCTGCTTCGGCGAGCTGGAGGCGTACGGCCGCTCGGGCGTCCGGGGCACCATCGACCGGCCGGTCAACAACTCGAAGGGCTGCGGCGGCGTGATGCGTGCGGCGCCGATCGCGCTGTGGTCGGACGACCTCGCCGAGGTGTTCCGGCTCGGCGCCGAAAGCGCGGCGCTGACCCACGGTCACCCGAGCGGGTATTTGTCGTCCGGGTGCTTCGCGGTGCTCATGCACGAGCTCCTGCACGGAAAGCCGCTGCTCGACGCGGTCGCGACCGCGCGCGCGGAGCTCGTGAAGCACCCGGGACACGAGGAGCAGAGCGCGGCGCTCGACGCGGCCTTGGCGATGGAGGGCCCACCGACGCCGGAGAAGCTCGAACGGCTCGGGCAGGGCAACGTCGGCGAGACGGCGTTGTCGATGTCGGTGTACGTCGCACGGGTGACCTCGGACGCCGACTCGGCGTTGCTCGCGGCGGTCAACCACAGCGGCGACAGCGACTCGACCGGTTCGGTCTGCGGCAACCTCGTCGGCGCGATGTACGGCGAGGAAGCCCTGCGGAAAAGCTGGCTCGACCGGCTGGAACTCCGCGAAGTCATCGTCGGCCTGGCGGACGACGCGCTCACCGAGTTCGGCCCGGATGCGCCGGGCGACGACCGGTGGTTCGCTCGGTACCCGGTCGACTAGGTTCTTGGTTCACGGGGGACGGGGAGGACAAACGTGCGTTACCGGGTTGAAGTGGCCGAACGCCCGGACGGCCTGTATGCGACGTGGGGCGAGGGGACCTACCGCGCGCAGCGGTCGACCACGGACGGCACGGTGCTGCTGTCCGTCTTGCCGGAGGAAGAGGCGCCGGAGGGCTTCGACAAGGAGTTCGAGGGCCGTCCGGCGAAGGTCGTCCCGGCGAGCGAGGTGCCGTCGACGTTCACGCTGCGGACCTTCGCCGAGTACGACGGCGAGGTCTTCGAGGTCGCGCCGGGCGACCGGCCGGAGCTGACCCTGCGCTGGGTGCTTGACGACGCCGCGCGGGCGGCCCAGCTGGGCCTGACCGACTTCTCGGTCACCGTGCCGGCCAAGCAGGTCACCGCGCTGTGGCAGACGCGGCTGGACTTCACCGAGACGCCGGAGGCCCGTCCGCAGCCGGGCACCGGCGACCAGAACGCGCTGCTGCGCGCCATCGGCCGGACGCTGCTGCACACCGTGCCCGGCGGCTGGGCGCGGGTCGGCGCGCAGTTCCGGCAGGTCGGGGACTACGCCGAGATCGAGGTCCGCGCGGTCGGCGACGAGGACGGCCCGGTGTCGGTCTCGCTGCCCGCGGTGCCCCGGCTCGGCGGGCTCTTCGCGCGGCTGCGGGCGGCGATGTTCCAGGCCGAGGCGGGCACCTGGTTCCAGGGCACCTTCACCCTCGACGCGCAGTCGCAGTTCGACTTCGACTTCGACGCCGACCGCGAGCCGGACTGGCGGGTGCCGCCCAACGACGGCGGCCGTCCGTCGACCGCCGCCTACGAGCTGGAACTGGCGACCTTCCCACGCACGCCGAAGCACATGCCGGCCTGGCTGACGGCGAAGGCCGGGCTGCCGCTGGACGTCGTGTTCCGGAACGCCCGGGTCGCCGATTCGCACGTCGAGGGCGAGCGCCCGGTGGTCAACCGGCCGCCGGTGCCGCCGGACCAGGTCCGCGGCCTGCTCGACTACCTGTTCCGGGCGCCGGTCGCCCTGCACCGGCCCACCCCGCTGCCGGACATCTTCGGCGGCCCCGGGGCGAAGCCGGACGTGCCGAACGCGTTCCACACCGACGGCACCTGGATCTGGCCCGCCGCCGTGCCGCACTACCTGCGCAAGTACGGCGTACCGCCGGAGCCGGAGCTGGTCGAGCACATCCGGGCGGCCGGCTTCCGGCCGCCGTTCGTCGGGGAGCTCGTCCGCGCGACGGCCGAGGCGGAGGTCCTCGGCCAGCCGCGGCCGCCGCAGACGGCCGCCGACCTGCCGGACGAGCGCGCGCTGACCCGCGTGGCCCGCGGCGAGCCGGTCCGGAACCTGAAGGGCGCGGAGACCCTGGAGCTGCTCCAGCAGCGGCTCGCCGAGCACGGCGTGCCCGCCGCGGCCTACCGGATCGGCGCGAACGAGATCCCCGCCGAGGGCGTCTGGACGCTGCGCCGCGCCGAGAACGGCTGGGAGGTCTCGCGGCCGCCGTCCGACGAGCCGGTGGCGTTCGGCTCGCTCGGCGACGCCGCCCGGTTCCTCCTCGGCGTGCTGCTGATGCTGCCGCCGCGGCCGGCGGAGGAGTCCGACCAGCCCGCCGACTGGCCGATCCTGCCGATGCGCGGCGAGCCGCCGTTGAACTTCTACCGCGGCAAGCGCCTGCTCACGCTGCCGCCGGGCACCACGGTCGTCCGGTACGGCAACGAGACCGGCAACCTGGTGCACGCCGACGGCTCGCGGTTCGTCGAGACGGCGCTGGCGTTCGAACGCGAACGCGAGAAGCGGCGCTACCGGGTGCAGCGCGCGATCCGGGTGCTGACCGGCGTGACGGCGCCGTGGGGCGGGATGCCGGGCGGTGCGGTCGCCTACCTGCTGCCGCGGCCGCTCGCCCAGCACGTCGAAGCGGGCTCGCTCAGCAGGCAGTGATCAGGACGGCGGGCGACCACCAATAGTCGGCGAGCGGGGTGACGTCGACCTCGGTGAAGCCCGCCGTCGTCAGCTGCTCGGCCCAGACCGCGGCCGGGTGCTCCCAGTTCGTCCGCTGCTGCCCGGAGACGATCCCGAGCAGCACCGGCAGCAGGAAGCCCTGGGCGACCAGCGTGGCGTCTTCGCCGTACTCGGCGACACCCCGCTCGTAGCGCTCGACGAGCGAGCGGAGGTGCTCCGGCGAGCCTTCCTCGAACTCGGGGACGTCGAACTCGGCCAGCACCAGCGTGCCGGTGCGCGGCTGCAGCGCCCGCAGCACCTCGGCGCGCTGCTCCGGCTCGATGGACTGCAGCGCGAACGTCGACTGGACGAAGTCCCAGCCGAGGTCGTCGCGGGCCAGGAAGTCCTGGGCGGTCGACTGCCAGCACTGGGCCGAGGGCACCCGTTCGTGGACGCCTTCGAGGAGCGCGGCCGACGGCTCGACCAGGTCGATCCGGGGCGGGAGGTGCGAGGCCTGCTCCAGCGCGGGCACCACGGCGAGGCCGTCACCGCAGCCCAGGTCGAGCAGCGATTCCGGTTTCGCGCTGTCGTACCGGGCGGCCAGCTCGGCGCTCAGGGCCCGGTACAGCTCGACGTTGCCGCCGCCGCGGATGAACGCCGTGAACGCGCTGGGCTGGTCGTACACCGGCGCCGAGCCGTCACCGGCCAGGTAGGTCCGCAGTTCGTCCGCCAGCGTGGAGCCTTCCCGCCCGGCTTGGGCGGCCAGTTCGGCGGCCTGGTCGCGGTCGCCGGAGCGGTGGGCGGCGAGAGCGTCGGCGAGCAGCTCGATCGAGGTCATGGTCAGGAGATATCAGAACGGGACCCACAACGTCACTCGCGTGCCGCCCCCGGCGAGTCCCGACTCGACCAGCGACGTCCCGCCGACCTCGGCCAGCCGCGCGGTGATCGACTCGCTGATGCCGAACCCGGCCGGGTGGTCGGCCGCGCTGAAGCCGCTCCCGTGGTCGCGGGTGATCACCGCGATGCCGCCGTCGCGCTCCTCGACGCGGACCACGACCCGGTCGGTGCCGGAGTGCTTCATCGTGTTCCGCATCGCCTCGCGCACGGCGTCGCGGATGGCGATCTGGCGGACCTCCGACAGCGTGTCGTCGTCCAGTTCGGCCACCACGAGCTGGGCGCGCAGGCCGTCGCGGGCCATCTCGGCGGCGAGCGCGGCGAGCTTCTCGCCCAGCGGCCGCGCACCGGCCTCGGCCTGCTCGGACGCCGCCGACTCGATCGTGTGCCGGATCTCCATCGCCTGCGCCCGCGCCAGCCGCTGGATCTCGACCAGCCGCTCGGCGGGGTCGCCCGGGCTGGACAAGGCCATCGCTTCCAGGGTCTGCAGCACCGTGTCGTGCAGCCTCCGGTGCTGCTGAGCGCGCTCGGCGAGCCGCCCGTTGCGGGTGCCGTAGGCCAGGGCCAGGCGCGTGCCGAGACCGGTCAGCACCAGCGCGGCGGTGGCCAGGAAGAGCTCGGCGAGCAGCACGGAGTACGTCGAGAAGGCGGCCCCGGCCAGGAACCCGCCGGTGTTCAGCCGGTTCGCCAGCATCCGGAGCGGGAAGCTGAGCAGGCCGAACACCACGCCGCTCGGGAGGCCGAGCGCGAGCGTGAGCAGGCCGATCTCGCCGTAGAGGTGGACGCTGGTGACCGCGAGCGCGTCGAAGTACGCCGAGGTGGGCACGGTCAGCGCGATGAGCAGCGGCGAGAGCACGGTGAAGGCCAGGTCGACGGCCAGCAGCTTCCCGGCGTTGCGGCCGCTGAAGGGCGCCGAACGGAACATCCAGCGCAGGCCGGTGACGTTGAGCGCCACCGACAGGAGCGTGAAGACCCCGACCGGCAGCAGCCCGGCCGTGCCGCGCTGGAGGACGTAGACGCCGAACTGGCCCGGCACCGCGAGCAGCCGGTAGGCCAGCGGGATGAGCACGACGTACCGGGTGGCCCGCAGCAGCAGGCCGTCCCGCTCGGCCGGGTCGATCGGGCCGGACATCCGCGAGATGCGCCGCAGCGCGTGCATCGGCGCCGGGTCGGCGATCTCGGCGGGCAGCTCACTCGTGGCGGTGGCGATCGCGGGGGCGCCGCGCCTCAGCAGCGCCACCAGGAAGCTGCCCCCGCCCGCCACGGCTCACACGTCCCCGACGCCGTTTTCCGCGGCCCACTTCTTCAGCTCGGCGACCGCCTCGTCGTGGTCGAGCGGGCCGCGGTCCAGCCGGAGCTCCTTGAGGAACTTCCACGCCTTCCCGACGTCCGGCCCCGGCTTGAGGCCGAGCAGCTCCATGATCTGCTCGCCGTTGAGGTCCGGCCGCACCCGGTCGAGGTCCTCCTTGGCCTTGAGCGCGGCGATCCGGGCTTCGAGGTCGTCGTAGGTCGCCTGCAGCGCGGCCGCCTTCCGGCGGTTGCGGGTAGTGCAGTCGGCGCGGACCAGCTTGTGCAGCCGGGTCAGCAGGGGGCCGGCGTCGGTGACGTACCGGCGGACCGCCGAGTCCGTCCACTCGCCCTTGCCGTAGCCGTGGAACCGCAGGTGGAGGAACACGAGCTGGGAGACGTCGTCGACGATCTCCTTCGAGAACTTCAGCGCCCGCAAACGCTTGCGGGCCATCCGCGCGCCGACCACTTCGTGGTGGTGAAAACTCACGCCGCCGCCGGGCTGGAACTCCCGGGTCGCCGGCTTGCCGACGTCGTGCAGCAGCGCCGCGAGCCGCAGGATCAGGTCCGGCTCCGACGTCGGCTCGTGCGTCTTCTCCAGGTCGATCGCCTGGGCGAGCACGGTCAGCGAGTGCTGGTAGACGTCCTTGTGCTGGTGGTGCTCGTCGATCGCCAGCCGCATCCCGGGCACCTCGGGCAGCACCCGGTCGGCCAGCCCGGTGTCGACCAGCAGCTCCAGGCCGGGCCGCGGGTCGGCCGCCAGCAGCAGCTTCGACAGCTCGGCCTGCACCCGCTCGGCGGTGATCCGGTCGATCTCCTCCGCCATCGACGTCATCGCGTCGACCACCCGCGGCGCGGCGGTGAAGTCCAGCTGGGCGGCGAAGCGGGCGGCGCGCAGCATCCGCAGCGGGTCGTCGGCGAACGACTCCTGCGGCGTCGCCGGCGTGTCCAGGACCCGCTCGCGCAGGGCGCCGAGCCCGTCGTGCGGGTCGATGAACGTCTTGGACGCCAGGTCGACGGCCATCGCGTTGACCGTGAAGTCGCGGCGCAGCAGGTCGCCCTCGATGCTGTCGCCGAAGGTGACCTCGGGGTTGCGGCCGACGCGGTCGTAGCTGTCGGCGCGGAACGTCGTGATCTCGAGCTGCATGCCCTTCTTCGTCACGCCGACCGTGCCGAAGGCGATCCCGACGTCCCAGACCGCGTCGCCCCAGCCGCTGACGATCTTCAGCACCCGGTCCGGCCGCGCGTCGGTGGTGAAGTCGAGGTCACCGGAACTGCGGCCGAGCAGCGCGTCGCGGACGCTGCCGCCCACGAGGTACAGGCGGTGCCCCGCCCTGGCGAACCTTTCCGCCAGCTCCTCCGCCAGTGGCGAGACCTCCATCAGCCCCACCACCTGCTCGTCGACCACGTCGTTCACGAAAATCCCACTACGTTCCAGGTGCGATAGCTGCAGGCACCGCCGGACACGGACACGGAGAGCCAGCCTACCGGGGAGACCGTTTGCTCTAGCATCGCAGCATGTCTGGATCAGCCGGCCGCCCCGGCGCCTCGAAGCCGCGCAGGCGGCGCAGGCGTCAGCGCGGCAGGCGGCTGACCACGGTCGACGAGACGTCGGCCGGTGGTCTCGTGGTGGACGCCGACCGCGAGCAGGCGGTGCTGATCGGCCGGCTCGACCGGCACGGCAGACTGCTGTGGTCGCTGCCCAAGGGCCACATCGAGGACGGGGAGACGGTGGAAGAGACGGCCGTGCGCGAGGTGAAGGAGGAAACCGGCATCTCCGCGCGCGTCCTGCGGCCACTGGGCACCATCGACTACTGGTTCGTGGCCGAGAAGCGGCGCATCCACAAGACCGTGCACCACTTCCTGCTCGAAGCGCTCGGCGGTGAGCTGTCCGACGAGGACGTCGAGGTCACCGAGGTGGCCTGGGTCCCGCTGGCCGAGCTGGAGACCAAACTCGCCTACTCCGACGAGCGCAAGCTCGTCCGGAAGGCCAGTCAGATGTACAAGGAACTTTTCGCGCGCCCGGACGTCCACGGACGAGACGAGCACGCCCCTGAGGGAGCCCCCGAGTGAAGCGGTTCGCCGCAGCCTTCCTGTCCGTCCTCTTCCTGGCCGTCCCCGCCCTGGCCGGCGCCACGGTCGCCCAGGCGCAGGAGGGCGCGCGCCTGCGCATCGACCTGGCCGGGCTGAGCCCGCGGGTGATCACGACTTCGACGACGACGCTGACCGTCACCGGCACGGTGACCAACACCGGCGACCGCCGGGTCGCCAAGCCGCAGGTGCGGCTGCAGGTCGGGGACCGGGCGACGACCGAGCGCGGGGTCGGCGACGTGCTGTCCGGCGCCGTCGTCAAGGACACCCCGCTGACCGAGTTCACGTCGGTCGCCGACGTGCTGGAGCCGGGCCAGAGCGCGCCGCTGAACCTCACCGTGCCGCTGACCGGGGCGCGGGCGGAGCGGTTCGCCCGCCCCGGCGTCTACCCGCTGCTGGTCAACGTCAACGGCACGCCGGAGTTCGGCGGGCCCGCGCGGCTGGGCGCGGTCAGCATGCTGATGCCGGTGCTGACCGGACCGGGCAAGCAGGCCACCAGCCGCGGCGGCGCGCCGAGCATGACCCTGCTCTGGCCGCTGACCGGCAACATCCCGCACGTCTACGCGGCGCCGTACGGCAGCCCGCTGGTGCTGGCCGACGACCGGCTGGCCGGCGAGATCAGCGGGGACGGCCGGCTGAACGCGCTGGTCACGTCGGCGGCGTCGGCCGTGCGGAACAACTCGAACCTGGCGAAGTCGATGTGCTTCGCGCTCGACCCGGACCTGCTGGCCACGGTCGACGCGATGACCCGCGGCTACCTCGTCCACACGGACACGGGCAACGTCGACGGCAAGGGTGCCGAGGCCGCGAAGGCGTGGCTGACCGAGCTCCGCGCGCTGGTCGGCAACCGCTGCGTGGTGGCGCTGCCGTTCGCCGACACCGACCTCGACGCGCTGACCCGCATCCGGCCGGGCGACACCAGCCTGGTCACCCGGGCGGCCACCGGCGCGGCGACCATCCAGGAGCTGACCGACGTCGCCCCGCAGACCGGCGTGCTCTGGCCGGACGGCACGCCCAGCGCGTCGGTGCTCACCGCGCTGTCCGAGGCCGGCGTCCGGACCGTGCTCACCGACGCGGGCAAGCTCCCGCCCGCCGCGGCCGGCGGCGGCGTCACCGTGCAGGGCAGCACCGTCCGCCTGCAGCCGACCGACTCGCTGATCTCCGCCGCGATGACGGGCGTCCCGACCGTGCCCGGCTCGGTCACCGTGCCCGCGACGACCGAGCGGGCGGTCGCCAGCCAGAACGGCCTCGGCGCCCTCGCCTTCCGCGCCGGGCTGGGCCAGACCGGCGGGCAGCGGCCGGACCACCTGCTGGTCGCGCCGCCGCGGCGCTGGGACGCCTCGGCCGAGGAGTTCACCACCTACCTGCAGCAGGTCAGCGACTTCCTGAGCTCGGGCGTGGTCACCGCGACGGGGCTGCCGGCGCTGCTCGCCGCCGAGCCGTCGGCCGCCGGCGCGGTCGGCGACAGCGGGACGGACCCGGCCGCGGGCGTCGACGCCGGCGTCGTCTCGACGCTCGCCGGGCTCGACGTCAAGGCCACCGGGCTGGCGTCCGCGATGCAGCTCGACCCGACCAAACGGGTGAAACCCGACGACGTCGTCGAGCCGATCCGGCTGGCCGAGCTGCGCGGCGCGTCCACGGCGTGGCGGGGCCTGCCGGCGGACGCGGCGACCACGAACGCCCAGGCCGAGGTGGCCGCGATCAGCGGGCGGGTGACCGTCTCGCAGCCGAAGCAGACCATCGCGCTGGCGTCCGGCAACTCGCCGCTGCCGGTGTACGTGAGCAACGACCTGCCGGTCGGGATCAACGCCCGGTTCACCCTGAACAACAACACGGGCCTGCGCCCGGAGGACGCGAAGGACTGGTTCTTCCCGGCGAGCGGTGGCAAGAACTACTTCCTGCCGGTGGAGGCGCTGCGGGCCGGCCGGTTCAGCGTCGATGTGTCGTTGAGCACGCCGACCGGTACCCCGCTCGGGTCATCCGCGCGGTTCGAACTGACGTCCACCGAGTACGGCGCGATCACCATCATCGCGACCGTAGCCGCAGGTGTGGCCCTGCTTCTGCTCGCTTCCCGGCGCATCTACCGGAGGGTGAAGGACGCCCGCGCGGGCCGCGACGTCGTGGCCTGATCGCTCGGCCTTTGAGTGTTCCGGGCGGTTCGCGATTACCCTTGGTCCGCACGTGCGCGGCACCGGGCCGCGAGCCGGAGTAGAGCACCGAGGATTGGGCACGCGTTGGAGAGAGAGCCGGGCTTACCACCCGAGCGTGCGGGTCGTCCTCGGCGCGAAGGCCCCCCGCCCCCGCAACGGGGCGACGGGCCGCCGCGGGGCTCGCAGCCGGTCCGTCGTCAGCAGCCGCCGCCCCCGCCTCCGGAGCGCGGCCGCCGCCAGCCGCCCCGCAACGGCCACACCCGCCAGATGCCGGCCCCGGAGGACGCCACGGTCCGCGACCAGCGCCCGGTCCGCGACGAGGCCCCGGCCCGCCGCCCCCGCGACGGCCAGCCACCCCGCGACGACCGCCGGGGGCGCGAAGACCGCCGGGCCCGCACGCCGAGGGGGGACCGGCCCGCCCGGGACGACATCCCGCCCCGCGGTCCCCGTCCCGCGCCGGACGACCCGGCGGCTCGCGGCCCCCGCGGCGACCGAGCCGTGCCGGACGACCTGCCCCCTCGAGGCGACCGCCAAGCGCGCGACGAACGCGCCCCGCGCGGCGACCGAGCCCTCTCGGACGACCCGACGCCCCGTGGCCCCCGCGGCGACCGAGCCGTGCCGGACGACCTGCCACCCCGCGGCCCTCGTGGCGACCGGCCGATCCCCGATGACCCGGCGGCTCGTGGGCCCCGCGGCGACCGAGCGGTGCCGGACGATCTGCCACCCCGCGGCGACCGCCCGCCCCACGACAACCGCGGCCCGCGCGGTGAGCGGCCCGGTCCGGACGAGCAGCGTGGCCCGCGCCGGGACCGTCCGGGGCCGGACGAGTTCCCGGCCCGCGAGGGCGGCCCCCGTGGCGAACGGCCGCGCGAAGACTGGCCCCGGGACGACCGCGGCCCGCACGACGACCGTGCCCTCCGCGAGGACCAGCGGCGGGTTCCGCCGCGCGGTGGGCAGCCGCCGCGTGGTGGCGGTCCGGCGCCGACGCGGGTTCAGCCGGTGCCGCCGAGCGGCGCGCCGCAGGGCAATCCGCAGAGCGGTGCCCAGCCGGTCGCCCCGCCGCAAGGCGGGGCGCAAGTGCCGCCGCCCGGCCAGGCGCTGAGCGGTGCCCAGCCGGTTGCTCCGCCGCCGGGCCTGCCGCCGCAAGGCGGGCCGCAGGTTCCGCCGCCCGGCCAGCCGCTGAGCGGTGCCCAGCCGGTCATCTCGCCCGGCAACCAGCAGCCCGGCCCGCCGCCAAGCGCCGCTCACCCGGCCGCGCCGCCCCAAGGCCAGCCGCCGCAAAGCGGCCCGCAGGTTCCGCCGCCCGGCCAGCCCTTGAGCGGCGCCCAGCCGGTCATCTCGCCCGGCAACCCGCAGGCGGGCCCGCCACCAAGCGGCGCCCACCCGGCCGCACCGCCGCAGAGCGGCCCGCCGCAAGGCGGTCCCCAGGCGGGCTCGGCTCCGCACCAGGGACGGCTCCCGCAGCCGAACCCGCCCATGACCCCGCCGCCCGGTAGTCCGGCGCTCGGCCCGGGCACTCCGCCGCCGGGGACGCCCGTCCCGCCGCGCGGTCGCGGCTCGCGGCGTCCGACGCCCGTGCGGCCGTGGCAGGAGGAGGCCACCCAGGTCCAGCGCCCGCCGGATCCGGAGGCGACGCGGTTCATCCCGCGCACCGCCGGGGTGCCGATGAACTCGCGCTGGCCGGTCGCCGACCCCGACGTCATGCGGCCGTACGACGCGCTGGCCACCCAGGTCATGCCGGCGCTCAAGGGACCGCTGGTCAAGCCCCGGCCGGACGGGGAAGCGCCGGAGGCGCCGGCCAAGGCGCCGTCGCTGGCGAAGGCGTCCGGGCGGATGGCCATCGCTTCGCTGATCAGCCGGATCACCGGCTTCCTGTGGAAGCTGCTGCTGGTCGCCGCGATCGGCCAGGGCATCGCGAACGACTCGTTCAACGTCGCCAACACGATGCCGAACATCATCTTCGAGCTGCTGATGGGTGGCGTGCTCGCCAGCGTGGTGGTGCCGCTGCTGGTCCGTTCGCAGGACGACCCCGACGGCGGCACGGCCTACACCCAGCGGCTCATCACGGTGGCGTTCTCGCTGTTGCTGGTCGGCACGGTGGTCGCGGTGATCGCGGCCCCGGCCTTCACGAGTCTCTACGTCGACTCGTCCGGCAAGGCGAGCGCGGACCTCACCACGGCGTTCGCCTACCTGCTGCTGCCCGAAATCTTCTTCTACGGCGTCTTCGCGCTGCTCTCGGCCGTGCTCAACGCCAAGCAGATCTTCGGGCCGACCGCGTGGGCACCGGTGATCAACAACCTGGTCGTCATCTTCACGATCCTGGTCGTCTGGATCATGCCGGGCGACATCGACACCGCGAACGTGTCGATCACCGACCCGAAGGTGCTGACGCTGGGCATCGGTGTCACCGGCGGCATCGTCGCGCAGGCCCTGCTGCTGGTCCCCCCGCTGCTGCGGTCCGGCTTCCGGTTCAAGTGGCGCTGGGGCATCGACAAGCAGATGAAGGAGTTCGGCGGCCTCGCGCTCTGGATCCTCGGCTACGTCGCCGTCAGCCAGATCGGCTACACGATCAACACGCGCGTGCTGACCAGCGGCGCACCCGGCGGGGTGACCGCCTACAGCAACGCCTGGCTGCTCTTCCAGCTGCCGTACGGCGTCATCGGCGTCTCCCTGCTGACGGCGATCATGCCGCGGATGAGCCGGGCGGCCGCCGACGGCGACCACAAGAAGCTGATCGGCGACCTCTCCTACGCGTCCCGGATGTCGACGGTGATGCTCGTGCCGATCTCCGCGGTGATGACCGTGGTCGGCAGCTCGATCGGCATCGCGCTGTTCACCTTCGGCAAGGGCACGATCGACACCGCCGAGCGGCTCGGCGACGCCCTCGCGATCTCGGCGTTCGCGCTGCTGCCGTACGCGCTGGTCATGCTCCAGATGCGCGTGTTCTACGCGATGAAGGACGCCCGCACGCCGACGCTGATCATGATCGTGATGACGCTGGTCAAGGTGCCGCTGCTGTACTTGTGCCCGGTGCTGCTGTCGCCGGACAACGTCGTGCTCGGCGTGATGATGGTGAACGCGCTGACGTTCGTGGTCGGCGCGATCCTCGGCCAGGTTTGGCTGTGGGTGACGCTGGGCAACTTGCGCAGCAAGCGGGTGATCGGCGTGATTCTCTTCACGGTGGTCGCGAGCGCTCTCGGCGTCGGGGCCGCCTGGGTGGCCGGTCAGATCGTGCCGGACGCGTTCGGCCCGAAACTGGGCGCGTGGGTGAAGCTGTTCCTGCAGAGCATCGTCGGCATCGCCGTCTCGTTCGGCGTGCTGATGGTCCTGAAGGTCGAGGAGCTGAAACCGGCCACTTCGAGGTTCACCCGGTTGATCAAGCGCGGGTAACGATTGCGGTACGGAAGGCGACGACTCCCGCGTCGTATTCTGGGTACCCTCGACGACGGGGATCGAGCGGGAGCGAGTGCGGGTGGACACGAGGCGGAGCGAACAGGCGGGGGGTGCGAACCACGTGGGCAAGGCCCAGGTCGGATCGCTGGCCCCCGGGCGTGTGGTCGGCGACGGCCGCTACCGCCTCCTCGCGCAGTTCGGCGTGGACGAGCGGGGCGACGCGCACCTTTGGCGTGCCCGGGACGGGCAGCTGAAGCGGGACGTCGCGCTGACCCTGCTGGTCGGTGACCCGGCGGATCCCGAAGCCGCCCGGCTGGCCCGGCGGACGCTCGAACGCGCGACGCACGCGTCGAAGTTCGGCCACGGCGGCGTTGCCCGCGTGCTGGACGTACTCGCCCTCGGCAGCGGCATCACTTCGAGCGAAGGCCTGCTCGGCGTCGTCGTCGCGGAATGGACCAAGGGCAGTGACCTGGTCGACCTCGTGGCGCAGCGGCCGGTGGCGCCCGCCGCGGCCGCGCGGATGGTGCAGGCGCTGGCCGAGGCCGTCGAGCAGGCGCACCAGAACGGGCTCGTCCTCGGCCTCGACCACCCCCAGCGGCTGCGGCTGACGCCGAACGGCGCGCTCAAGCTCGCGTTCCCCGGCCCGCTGCCGGAGGCGACGCTGCGCGACGACGTCAAGGCGCTCGGCGCGGTCCTCTACCTGCTGCTGACCGGTCGCTGGGCGCTGCCCGGCGGCCCGCCCGCGATCCCGCCGGCCCCGATGACGCCGCAGGGCCGGATCGTCCCGCCGCGCCAGCTGGTCCCGACCGTCCCGGCCGACCTCTCGTCGCTGGCCGTCCGCACGATCGAGGACGGCGGCAACGGCGGCATCCGCACCAGCGCGGCCATCCTGCGCGTCCTCGACCAGGTGGCCGAGGAAGAGGAGCGCACCCAGCTGATCAAGGCGGTCGGCGGTGACCCGGCCGAGAGCGAAGGCACCGTCTGGACCACGAAGAAGCCGGTCAAGGACGTCGCCCGGCGGCGCAAGCTCGCCCTCGGCGTCACCGTGCTGGTGGTTGCCACCGTCGTCATCCTCGCCTGGGGCGGGCTGATGCTGATCAACGTCTTCCAGGGCGACTCCAAGGCGAGCGGGCCGACGATCAACGTCGCCCAGCCGCCGGCGTCGAGCCAGGGTGCGAGCCAGCCACCCGCGTCGTCGTCCGCGCCCGCCCCGCCGCCGGCGCCGAAGGTGGGCGACCCGGTGAAGCCGCAGGCCGTCGCCGTCTACAACCCGGAAGGCAAGGGCGACAACACCGGCCGGGCGAAGAACGCGATCGACGGCAACCCCGGCACGGTCTGGAAGACCGAGCAGTACAAGCAGCAGTTCCCGGTCATCAAGCCCGGGGTCGGGCTGGTCGTCACGTTCGCCGACGACATCAACCTCAGCCAGGTGAAGGTCAGCGCCGGCACGCCCGGCACCAAGGTCGAGATCCGCTCGGCGACCGAGAAGAACCCCGACCTGGCCGACACGAAGGTGGTCGGCAACGGCGACCTGAAGGACGGCGACACGACGATCCCGCTCGCGCAGCCGGTCCAGGGCAAGTACTTCATCGTCTGGATCACCGCGCTGGGTGGCGACGACGGCGCGTTCCTCACCCAGATCGGTGACCTGTCGTTCCTGCCTGCGGGGTGAGGTACCCGACCGGGTCAGTAGGCTCTCCCGGGTGACAGCTGCAGCTCCCACGGATGCGGATCTGATAGCGGCTCACGCCGCGGGGGACCCCCATGCGTTCAGCGAACTCGTCCAGCGACATCGCGACCGCATGTGGGCGGTGGCCCTGCGCACGGTCCGCGACCCGGAAGAGGCCGCCGACGCGTTGCAGGACGCGTTCATCTCCGCGTTCCGCGCGGCCGGGAACTTCAGAGCGGAGTCTCAGGTCACGACCTGGCTGCACCGGATCGTGGTGAACGCCTGCCTCGACCGGATCCGCCGGCGCCAGGCACGCCCGACCGTGCCCCTGCCGGAAACCGGCTTCAACGAGCCGGCCACGCCCCGCGACTCGATGGCCGAGCGGGAAACCAGCCTGCTCGTGCGCGAGGCCCTCGACCAGCTGCCCGAAGAGCAACGTGCCCCGATCGTGTTGGTCGACGTCGAGGGATACTCCGTCGCCGAGACGGCGAAGATGCTCGGCATCGCCGAAGGCACGGTGAAGAGCCGGTGCGCGCGGGGCCGCGGGAAACTCGCGAAGGTTCTCGGGCACCTGCGGAACCCCGATGCGATTGCGAACGTCCCAACTCACGAAAGCAAACGGGCCGGGCGTCAGCCGGGTAGCGGGGAGGGACGATGACGGACGAAAGCCGGGGGATCGGGGGGACCATCGGTCCGCCCTGGTCTGTCGACATGCTCGCCGACCTCCACGCCGGTGTCCTGGACGACACGCAGGCGGCCGAGCTGTGGCCGGTGGTCAACGCCGACCCGGAGGCCCGGGCGATCCTCGACGCCCTCGACGCCACGCAGGCCGACCTGGCCTCGCTCGCCGACGCGCCCGCCCCGCGGATGCCCGCGGAGTTCGCCGCCCGGCTGGACGCGGCGCTGGCCGCCGAAGCAGCCGCCCGCTTTCCCGAACCCCGGCAGGCAGCTCCGGCACCACAGGGCGCCCAGGTGGTGGACCTCGCGGCGGCGCGGCGGAAGCGGAACAAGCGGCTCGGCTGGGCCGCCGGCGTCCTGACCGCGGCCGCGGCAGCGGTCGTCGCCGTGACGGTCGCCATCCCGAACACCTCGCCGAAGCCCGGCACCCCGGACGTGGCCGCACCGGCTCCGACCGGACCTTCGGTCGGCAGCGACGGCGCCGGCGCGCAGGCCCTGGTCGGCAAGGCGATCGGCGTCCGCGACTTCGGCCCGCTGCAGAACGAGGACCGCCTGGACGCGTGCATCGCGGCCGCCGGGCTGGACCCGAAGGTGCGTCCCGAGGGCATCCGCCCGGTGAACGTCGGCGGCAAGGCCGGGGTGATGATCATCCTGACCACCGGCAAGCTCGCCCAGTTCCGCCTGGTGGCCTTCGGCGCCGACTGCGGGCCGGGAAATCCGGCCGTCCTGTTCGACAAGGTCGTCGGGGAGAAGTAGCGGCTGTCACGGCTGGGAACATGGCCACCTACGATCGTGTTGAGCCTGGTACAGGTCACTACGAGCGGAGGTCAACGGGTGGCTGCCGAGGAAATCAGGAACCTGATCATCGTCGGGTCGGGTCCTGCCGGATACACCGCTGCCGTTTACGCGGCGCGGGCCCAGCTTGAACCGCTGGTGTTCGAGGGCACGCAGTTCGGCGGCGCGCTGATGACGACGACCGAGGTGGAGAACTTCCCCGGGTTCCGCGACGGCATCATGGGTCCGGACCTGATGGAGGAGATGCGCAAGCAGGCCGAGCGCTTCGGCGCCGAGCTGCGCGCGGAGGACGTCGAGTCGCTGGAGCTGACCGGGGACGTCAAGTACGTCACCGCGAACGGCAAGCGCTACGCCGCCCGCGCGGTCATCCTCGCCATGGGTGCCGCGGCGCGGTACCTGAACGTCCCGGGCGAGCAGGAGCTGCTCGGCCGCGGTGTGTCGGCCTGTGCGACCTGTGACGGCTTCTTCTTCCGCGACCACGACATCGTGGTCGCCGGCGGCGGCGACTCGGCGATGGAGGAGGCGACCTTCCTGACGAAGTTCGCGAAGTCCGTCACGATCGTCCACCGGCGCGACGAGTTCCGCGCGTCCAAGATCATGCTCGAGCGCGCCCGCGCGAACGAGAAGATCAAGTGGCAGCTCAACTCGCAGATCACCGGCGTCCTCGGTGACGGCAAGGTCGAAGGCCTGCAGCTCAAGGACACCAAGGACGGCTCCGAGTCGACGCTGGATGTGTCGGGCTTCTTCGTCGCCATCGGGCACGACCCCCGCAGCCAGCTGGTGAAGGGCCAGGTCGACCTGGACGAGGACGGCTACGTCGTCACGAAGGGCAAGACGTCCTTCACCAACCTCGACGGCGTCTTCGCGGCCGGCGACCTGGTGGACCGCACCTACCGGCAGGCGATCACCGCCGCCGGCTCCGGGTGCAGCGCGGCGATCGACGCGGAACGATGGCTCGCGGAGCACGGCGAATCGGACGCGCACGAGGCGGCCGAGCTCGTCGGCGGCGGCTACGGCGCGGGCACCAACTGACTTACCGGCTTCCAACCATCGTGTGAGGAGAAACCATGTCCAACACCGTCAAGGTGACCGACGCGACGTTCGTCGACGAGGTCCTGACCAGCGAGAAGCCCGTGCTGGTCGACTTCTGGGCCACCTGGTGCGGCCCGTGCAAGATGGTCGCCCCGGTGCTCGAGGAGATCGCGGCCGAAAACGGCGAGAAGCTGACCATCGCCAAGATCGACATCGACGAGAACCCGAACACGCCGCGTGACTACCAGGTGATGTCCATCCCGACGCTGATCCTGTTCCAGGGCGGCAAGCCGGTGAAGCAGATCGTGGGCGCGAAGCCGAAGGCCGCGCTGCTGTCGGACCTCGCCGACGTCCTCTGAACCGAACAAGCCCGGCGAACCCGGGGCCTGCGGGAATCCCCCGCGGGTCCCGGGTTTGTCGCGTTCGGGGGAATCTGCCAGGGGTGAATTGAGTCGAGCGTGACAACGGCCACCGCGGGTACTCCACTAACGGGTTCTTGACGTACCTACCGGGCCTACGCTGTCACCCAGAGTTGGCAAGGCACAATAGAGGACCTGGGCTCGTCCCAGCGAGAGTTTTCCGAAAGTCCTGCCACGCACCGAGCCCCCGAATCGGTGCCTTAGGAAGAGCGAGGAGTGCATGCGGGTACTCCGCCGCGGTGACGCCGGTCCGGACGTCGCCGAGATCAGGTCCATCCTGGCCGGGATGGACCTGCTCCCGCCGGTCACCGGTACCGACGTCTACGACACGTTCGACGTCGCCGTCGAGCACGCCGTCCGTGCCTTCCAGCAGCGCCGTGGGCTGATGACCGACGGCATCGTGGGTCCGGCGACGTTCCAGGCGCTCAAGGGCGCCAGCTACCACCTGGGCAGCCGCCCGCTGTCGTACATGATCGCCTCCCCGGTGCACGGCGACGACGTCTTCACGCTGCAGGAGCGGCTCACCGAGCTGGGCTTCGACGCCGGCCGCCCCGACGGCTACTTCGGCCCCGCCACCGAGCGCGCCCTCAAGACGTTCCAGCGCGACATGCGCCTGACGCCGGACGGCATGTGCGGCCCGGCGACCATCCGCGAGCTGCACCGCCTGTCCTCGCCGCGGGCCCGGGGCGGGCGCCCCGTGTTCCTGCGCGAGCAGGAGCAGGTGCGCCAGGCCGGACCGCGGCTGCGCGGCAAGCGCATCGTGATCGACCCGGGCCACGGCGGCGACGACCTCGGTGTGGTCGCCGGTGGCCTGCGCGAGGCCGACATCGCGTGGGACCTCGCCCGGCGGCTCGAAGGCCGGATGAAGGCCACGGGCATGGAGGCGCTGATCTCCCGCGGCCCGAACCACAGCCCCACCGAGCTCGAGCGGGCCAAGTTCGCCAACGACGCGGGCGCGGACTTGTTCCTCTCGCTGCACAGCGACAAGAACTCTTCGCCGCGCGCGCAGGG
Organism: Amycolatopsis sp. 505; assembly: GCF_031625235.1. NCBI lineage: Bacteria > Bacillati > Actinomycetota > Actinomycetes > Pseudonocardiales > Pseudonocardiaceae > Amycolatopsis > Amycolatopsis sp. 505. The sequence goes on along the minus strand of NZ_JACKQP010000001.1, from coordinate 1,313,230 downwards.
TGTCGCGAGCTTCCACTTCGGCAACGGCAACGGCACGACGTCGACGGTGGGTGAGCTGCTGGCCGGCTTCATCCAGCGCGAGGTCGCGGCCCGCACCGGCATGCTCGACTGCCGCACGCACTACAAGTCGTGGGACATCTTCACCCGCACCCGCTGCCCGGCGGTCCGGGTCGAGATCGGCTACCTGACGAACCCGGACGACGCCCGCAAGCTCGGCGACCCGGCGTTCCGCGACATCGTCGCGGAGGGCATCCTGATCGCCGTCAAGCGCCTGTACCTCCTCGGCGAGGGCGACCAGCCGACGGGTACGTTCACGTTCGCGGACGTCCTGGCGCACGAGCTGGCCAAGGCCGAATAGGGCTCGACCACAACCCCTAGCGGCTCTCCTTCACCTGTCCCACCACCCCTGGGGACGCGAACCGCGCGTCCCCAGGTTTCGGGGCAGTTCTCCACAGGTTGTCCACCGCTCCTATCAGCGCTCTGTGGATAACTCGGCACTTCTTCCACAGTTGTGCACACACGCCTTTCCGGCGTGCCGAAGCACAGTCGCAAACGTTTGCGGGGGCGGAATCAGGCGCGGCCGAGGCTCGGCTCGGCGGTGGTGATCGTCACCTGGCCGAGCAGCCGCTCGAGGGCCGCCTCGACGTCTTCCTTCCAGGTGATCGCCGACCGCAGCTCGAGGCGCAGGCGGGGCCACTTCTGGTGCGGGCGGACCGTCTTGAAGCCCACGCTCTGGAGGAAGGCGGCCGGCAGCACGCAGCTGTGGCCGCCGTCCGGGTCGGCTTCGTCGGGACGGGCGTCACCGAACGCCTCGATGGCCCGGACGCCGCGCTTGGTCAGGTCCTTGGCGACCGCTTGGACGAGCATCCGGCCCAGACCACCGCCGCGGAACTCCGGCAGCACCTGGAACGAGGTCAGCAGGACGGCGTCGGCGCTCGGCGGCGACGTCGGGAAGGCCAGCGCGCGCGGGACCGCGTTCGGCGGGGCGTACAGCACGAACCCGACCGGCAGCGTGTCGCTGTAGACGATCCGGCCGCAGGAACCCCACTCGAGCAGCACGCTCGACACCCAGGCTTCCTTCTCGACCTCGGTCGCGCCGAACTCCTCGGCCTGGTGCTTCAGGTGGGGGGCGAGTTCCCAGTACACGCACCGGCGGCAGCTCTTCGGCAGGTGCTCGAGGTTGTCCAGTGTGACGCCCACGACGCGACGCGACACCCGCGACCTCCCTGACCTGCGCTCCCGACCGGCGGCCCGCTCGTCAGGCCGCGCGAGATCCACGGCACGAACACGGGAGCCACGGTCGAGGATAGGCCGATGTGACGAGCACCGGAAGGCCAGGGGGTCCTGATGGGTGCCCGGTTACACTCGATGGGATCTACCAGCTCCCGCGGGAGTGACCGTGTCCGCCTAGCCCCGGGTGAACGTCGATGACCGAGAACCGCCCCAGCAAGCCGCACAGCGGCCGCCAGAACCTCGACCCGCACCTGGAGCGGTACGCCGCGCGCACCGCCGGGATGACCGCCTCCGAGATCCGGGCGCTGTTCGCGGTGGCCAGCCGGCCCGAGGTGGTTTCGCTCGCCGGCGGCATGCCCAACCTCGCCGCGCTCCCGCTCGACACGCTGTCGGCGCAGGTGGCCGAGATCATCGCCGAAGACGGCCTGGAGGCGCTGCAGTACGGCTCGGCGCACGGCATCCCGGTGCTGCGCGAGCAGATCTGCGAAATCATGGCCCTGGAGGGCATCAAGGCGCACCCGGACGACGTCGTGGTGACCGTCGGCTCGCAGATGGGCCTGGACATGGTCACGCGGCTGTTCTGCGACCCGGGTGACGTCGTGATCGCCGAGGGCCCGTCGTACGTCGGCGCGCTGGGCTCGTTCGCCGCCTACCAGGCGCAGGTCGTGCACGTCGAGATGGACGATCGCGGCCTGGTGCCTTCGCTGCTGCGCGAAGCGCTCGACCAGACCAAGAAGGCCGGCCGCCGGGTCAAGTTCCTTTACACGATCCCGAACTTCCACAACCCCGCCGGCGTCACGCTGGCCGTCGAGCGCCGCGCGGAGATCCTGGAGATCTGCCGCGAGCACGGCGTCCTGGTCGTCGAAGACAACCCGTACGGGTTGCTCGGCTTCGACGGGCAGACGTACCCGGCGCTGCGGTCGACCGACCCCGACAACGTCGTATACCTCGGCTCGTTCTCGAAGACGTTCGCCTCCGGCCTGCGCGTCGGCTGGGTGCTGGCGCCGCACGCGGTGCGCGAGAAGCTCGTACTCGCCGCGGAATCGGCGACGCTGTGCCCGCCGACGTTCAACCAGATGATCGTGTCCCGCTACCTGGCCACGCACGACTGGAAGGGCCAGATCAAGAAGTTCCGCGAGAACTACCGCGAGCGGCGGGACGCGATCCTCTCCGCGCTCGACCAGTACCTGCCGCCGGGCTGCTCGTGGACCAAGCCGGACGGCGGTTTCTACGTCTGGGTGACCGTGCCGGAAGGCGTCGACACGAAGGCGATGCTGCCGCGCGCGGTGACCTCCCGGGTGGCGTACGCGTCCGGCACCGGCTTCTACGCCGACGGGTTCGGCAGCCGCCAGATGCGGCTGTCCTACTGCTACCCGACCCCGGAACGCATCCGCGAGGGCGTGCGTCGGCTGGCGGCCGTGCTGGAGTCCGAAATGGACCTCGCCCGCACCTTCGGTAACGTGAGCGCGCGCCAGATCCAGGGGCCGCAGACGCCCTCCCCGGACACCGTCTGATCGACGTACCCGGGCTAGCTAAGGAGTTTCCACGGTGGTCGACCGTACCGTTGCCGTGCTCGCCGGCGGGCTCTCGCACGAACGCGACGTCTCCCTGAGGTCCGGGCGGCGGCTGTCCGCGGCGCTCAAGTCCGAGGGCTTCGGCATCGAGGAGTGGGACACCGACGGCGGGCTGCTGGAGCGGCTGCGCACCCAGCGGCCGGACGCGGTGGTCGTCGCGCTGCACGGCGGCGAGGGCGAGAACGGCTCGGTGCAGACGGTGCTGGAGATGCTGGGCGTGCCGTTCGTCGGCACCGGCTCCCAGGGCTGCCGCCGCGCGTGGGACAAGCCGACCGCGAAGGCGTTGCTGCAGAACGCCGGGTTCGTGACGCCGGGCTGGGTCGTGCTGCCGCACAGCACCTTCCGCGAGCTCGGCGCCCAGGCGGTGCTCGACGCGATGGTGGAGCGCCTCGGCCTGCCGCTGATCCTCAAGCCGGACCAGGGCGGCTCGGCGCTCGGCACGCAGGTGGTGCGCGAGGCGGCGGAACTGCCGGCCGCGATGGTCGGCTGCTTCGCCTACGGGGACACCGTCCTCGCCGAGCGGTTCGTGGACGGCGTCGAGGTGGCCGTGACGGTCATCGAGGGCGAGGACGGGCCCGAGGCTCTGCCCGCGGTCGAGATCGTCCCGGAGAGCGGCGTGTACGACTACACGGCCCGCTACACCGCCGGCCTGACCGACTTCTTCACCCCGGCCCGGCTCGACGACGCGGCGGTCAAGGCGGTGGCCGAGCTGGCCGTCGCGGCGCACCGCGTGCTCGGCCTCCGCGACATCTCGCGGACCGACGCGGTCGTGGCGGCGGACGGCGCGGTCCACTTCCTCGAAGTGAACCCGTCGCCCGGTCTCACCGAGACGTCGACGGTGCCGATGGCGATCGAGGCGGCGGGCAAGTCGCTCGGCGCGGTGTTCGCCGAACTGATCGCGCGGGCGCTTACCCGCTGACGTCTCCTACGCGAAAGGCCGCCTCGGAACTTCCGTGGCGGCCTTTTTCGTGTGATCACTTCTCGTGGTGGCCACCACTGCGATGAGCAATCATCACCGTGACGAAACACCCCGGGGTGATCCCTAATCGGTTTTCGGTGTCTGATTTGCCCCGTTCGCGTCGATGATCGCGACGATCCGTTCGAGGTCGTCGACCGACCCGAACTCGAGCGTGATCCGGCCCTTGCGGCGGCCGAGGTCGACCTTCACGCGGGTGTCGAACCGGTCCGAGAGCCGGTTCGCGAGTTCCTGAAGACCCGGCGCTTGGATCGGCTTGCGCGGCGCAGGCTTCGGCTTGGCCGGCTTCTCGCTCTTCTTGAGCGTGACGGCTTCCTCGGTCGCCCGGACCGACATGCCTTCCGCGACGATGCGCGCGGCGAGCTCTTCCTGGCTTTCGGCGTCCTCCAGCGACAGCAACGCGCGCGCGTGGCCGGCGGACAGGACACCCGCGGCCACGCGGCGCTGCACCGGCAGGGGGAGCTTGAGGAGCCGGATCGTGTTGGTGATGACCGGGCGGCTGCGGCCGATCCGGCTCGCCAGTTCCTCGTGCGTGACCGCGAACTCGTCGAGCAGCTGCTGGTACGCCGCCGCCTCTTCGAGCGGGTTCAGCTGGACGCGGTGGATGTTCTCCAGGAGCGCGTCGCGCAGCATCGACTCGTCGGCGGTCTGCCGGACGATGGCCGGGATCGCCTCGAGGTCGGCCTGCTGCGAAGCACGCAGCCGCCGCTCGCCCATGACGAGCTCGTACTCGTCGTTCCCGAGCTCGCGGACGACGATGGGCTGCATGAGCCCGAACTCGCGGATCGAGTGCTCGAGTTCGGCGAGCGCGTCTTCGTCGAAGACCTGGCGGGGCTGCTTCGGGTTCGGCTTGATCGAGCTGACCGGGATCTCGCGGTAGACCGCGCCGGCAACCTCGCCGCTGACCTCCGGTCGCTGGCCGGCCGCGCCGTTCGCCGCGAACCAGCCCTTCTCCTCGGCCGCCTTCTTGTCCGCCGCCGCGCCGTCGGTGGGCGCGGGGAGCGGACCGCCGCCGGTCGGTCCGGTCGGGATCAGGGCGGCGAGGCCGCGCCCCAGCCCTCCTCGACGCTCGGTCATGTCGAACTACCCTTCTCCATTTGTGCGCCGCGCTCGGCGATCTCCTTCGCCGCGTCGACGTAGCTCATCGCCCCGCGCGAGCCGGGGTCGTAGGCGAGCACGGTCTGGCCGTACCCGGGTGCCTCGGACACCTTCACGCTGCGGGGGATGACCGTCTTCAGGACGGTGTCGCCGAAGTGGTTTCGCACCTCGTTCGTCACCTGGTCGGCCAGCTTGGTCCGGCCGTCGTACATCGTGAGGAGGATGGTCGAGACGCGCAGTTCGCGATTGAGGTGCTGCTGCACGAGCTCGATGTTGCTCAGCAGCTGCCCGAGACCTTCCAGCGCGTAGTACTCGCACTGGATCGGGATGAGCACCTCCTGCGCGGCGACCATCGCGTTGACCGTCAGCAGGCCCAGCGACGGCGGGCAGTCGATGAGGACGTAGTCGACGCCGATCTCGTCGAGGATCTCCGAGGAGATGGCCTCCTTGAGGCGGGACTCGCGAGACGCCATCGAGACGAGCTCGATCTCGGCGCCGGCGAGGTCGATCGTCGCGGGGACGCAGAAGAGGTTGGGGGACTGCTCGGTCGGCTGGGCCGCCTCGGCGAGCGTCACCTCGCCGATGAGCACCTCGTAGATGGAGGGCGTCCCGGACCGGTGGTCGACGTCGAGCGCGGTGCTCGCGTTGCCCTGCGGGTCGAGGTCGACGACGAGCGTCTTGAGCCCGTGGAGCGCGAGCGCGGCGGCCAGGTTGACCGTGCTGGTGGTCTTGCCGACGCCGCCCTTCTGGTTGGCGACGGTCAGCACGCGACGGCGGCCGGGGCGGGGAAGGGTCCCCTCCTCGGGGTGCAGCAGACGCGCGGCGCGGGCGGCTTCTTCGGCGATCGGCGTCCAGCCCACGTCGTGGCTGGTCTCCGTGGAGTCGGACGGCGGGGGATTCACCGGTCTCGACACCTCCTCCATCTAGACGTCTGGTCGGTGGTCGAGTCGCTACGTTTCACGTGGAACATCGCGGCCCGTTAACGCTTCCTGCTCCGCGCCTTCGGCTTGGCGGCTGCCGGCAGGCGACGGATCTTCACAACCGTGCTGGGGACCTCTAGTACTGCGGCGCCGCACTCGACGATGAGGGGATCGGCCCCGCCGGCCTTGCGGATGGCGGCACCGTCCCGCTCGATCTCGTCCGCCGCGCTGGCGCCCTTGAGGGCGACCAGGAAGCCATCGGGACGGACCAGCGGCAGGCACCAGTCCGCGAGACGAGCGAGCGGGGCGACCGCGCGAGCGGTGACGATGTCGGCACCACCGAGCTCCTCACGCACAGGCCGCTCCTCCGCGCGTCCACGGACGATGGTGATCGGGAGTTCCAGCTTCTCGGCCACCTCGGCCAGCCAGTCCACCCGGCGGGCCATCGGTTCGAGCAAGACGATATCGAGGTCCGGTCGCGCGATCGCCAGCGGTACACCCGGAAGCCCGGCGCCGGACCCGACGTCGACCACGCGGGCACCTTCAGGCATCTGCTCGCCGATCACTGCCGAGTTGAGCACGTGCCGTTCCCACAGCCGCTCAACTTCCCGCGGACCGATCAGCCCCCGCTCGACCCCGTGCCGCTCCAGGAGTTCGACGTACCCGGCCGCTTGGTCGACGTGCTCTCCGAACACCCGCGCCGCCGCCTGCTCCAAGCTCACTCCGCCTACTCCTCGTCCGCCGGTTTCACGTGAAACCGCGCTCGGTCGATTGTCCCCGATGAACCGGAGAAGACGAGCCGACAGTCCGAAGATGTGGACAACTCCACTCAGCCGGCGGCCAGCGGGGGACAGTTCCACGTGAAACATCACGCGTGTAATTCGCTCGGCCGAGGCGTCGCGTTGCCCAGCCGGACGCCGCATGCACACAACAAAGCGGCCCCACCTGACCGAGTCAAGTGGGGCCGCTCTGCGCCTGGAGCGTCTGGAGCTCAGGACTCCGGGAAGATCACCACACGGCGCTTCGGGTCCTCGCCCTCGCTCTCGCTCGTGACGCCCGAGACGGTCGCGACCGCGTCGTGGACGACCTTGCGCTCGAACGGGCTCATCGGCTGCAGCCGGACGCGCTCGCCGCTCTTCAGGACCGACTCCGCCGTCGAGCGGCCGAGCTCCTTCAGCTCCTCGCGGCGATCCGCGCGCCAGCCCGCGATGTCCAGCATCAGGCGGCTGCGGGAGCCCGTCTCCTGCTGGACCGCCAGGCGGGTCAGCTCCTGCAGCGCCTCGAGCACCGTGCCGCGCGGGCCGACGAGCTTCTCGAGGTCCTCGCCACCGTCGATGCTCACGATCGCGCGGCCGGCTTCCACGTCGAGGTCGATGTCCCCGTCGTAGTCGAGCAGGTCCAGCAGCCGCTCGAGGTAGTCGCCGGCGATGTCACCCTCCTGGACGAGGATGTCGTCACCGCCCGCCTTCTCCTCGCCCGCTGTGTCCGCGGCCGCGGCCGGGGTCACGTCGTCCTCATCGGCGTCGATCGTGTCGATCGTCTCCGACATCATTCGTCTCCTCTCCGAACCGGTCGCGCTCAGCGGCGCTTCCGGCCCGACTTCCTGGTCGAGTCTTTGAGAAGGCCCGGCACGCCCGTGCCGTTGTCCTTCGAACCGTTCTGGCCGTTCGTGTCGGCCGGGGTCTTGTCGCCGTCGTCCGCGGCGGCCGCCGCCGGCGTGGTCTGGGCGAAGCCGTGGGCCGAGCCCGCCTTCGTGACCTTCTTCTGGGAGCCGGTCTGCGCGGGCTGGTTCTTCTTCTGCTGGACCGGCTTCTGACCGACCTTCGGCGCGGTCGGCTTCTGGCCCGGCTTCGGCCCGAGCGTCGCGCGCTTCTCGGCGGCCTCCGCCTTGCGGGCCGCCTCTTCCTTGTCGATCTTCGTGTAGACGAGGCGCTGCTGCATCAGGGTCCAGCCGTTGTTCGCCAGCCAGTAGAAGAGGAGGCCGAGCGGGAACAGCGCACCGAAGACGAGCACACCGAGCGGGAAGATGTACATCGTCAGCTTGTTCATGATCGCGGTCTGCGGGGTGGCCGACGCGGCGTTCTGCCGGGCCACCGAGTGCCGCGCGGTCAGGTGCGTGGCGATCGAGGCGACGATCATCAGCGGCAGGGCCACCGGGAGCACGCTCCAGTGGAAGCCGACGTTCGTGGCGCCACCGCTGACGACCCCGACACCGTTGTAGACGGCCTCACCGAGGTTGACGCCGAACAGCTTCGCGTTGACGTAGGACTCGACGTCGTGCTGGCTGAAGAAGTAGTTCTCGGTCTTCGGCCCGCCACCGGGCGGCGGCATGGTGAACGCGCGCAGGACGTGGTTCAGGCCGATGAAGACCGGGATCTGGAGCAGCATCGGCAGGCAGCTGCCCAGCGGGTTGACGCCGTGCTCGCGCTGCAGCTTCTGCATCTCCGCGGCCTGGCGCTGCCGGTCGTTCGCGTACTTCTTCTGGATCTTCTTCATCTCCGGCGCGAAGTCCTGCATCTTCTTCATCGACCGGACCTGGTTCACGAACGGCTTGAACATGATGCCGCGGACCGTGAACGTCAGGAAGATGATGCCGAGGATCCAGGCGACCGCGGTCGATTCCCCGAAGACGAACCCGAAGACCTTGTGCCAACACCAGAGGATGAAGGACACGGGGTAGTAGATGAAATCGAGCACTGCTGCTACTCCTCGATCGGTGTTTCAGGTCTGCGGTGTCGCCACGAGAACGTCTCGGGCACGGGGTCGCGGCCGGGTGGCGTCCAGGGGCCGCAGCGCAGCAGCCGGCGCAGCGCGAGGTAGGAGCCGCGGCCGGCGCCGTGCCGGGTCAGGGCTTCGACTGCGTACGCGCTGCAGCTCGGGTAGAACCGGCAAGCCGGCGGGAGGAAGGGCGAGATCGCCTTGCGGTAGAGCTTGATGGGGAGCAGCAGGACCCACGCGACGGGACCGGGCCGGGGAGGCTCGGGGTCGACGTCGTGGTCGTGGTCGTGCTCGGGGGTGGCTCGCATGCCGGTCACACCGCTGATCCGTGGTCGGGGGTCGCGTCCGCGGGACGCGTCGGGCGGGGGACATCCCCGGCCGGACGGCGCGACGACAGAAGCCCCAGCCGACGCAACGCGGCGTCGAGATCGGACCCGAGCTCGGCGCTGGAAGCGGTCGACGACGGCGGCAATGCCCGTACGACCAACGCAGTGCCGGCGGGCAGTGTTCCGAGCCTGGCCGAAACGAGATGACGCAACCGCCGGCTGACGCGGTGGCGGACCACCGAGTTGCCGACGGCCTTGCTCACCACAAAACCCGCCCTGGCCGCCGACGGCAGAGCGTCGGCGGCCTCGGACGGGTCCGTGGTCAGCGCGTGGACGACGAGGCGGCGCCTGCCTGCCCGGGACCCGCGACGGAGAACCACGCGGAAATCCTCACTCCGCCGCAGGCGTGCGGCAGCCGGCAGCACAGCGCGCCCCGATCGTGCGATCAGGCGGACAGCGCGGCGCGGCCCTTGCGACGGCGGGCCGCCAGGATGGCCCGGCCGGCGCGGGTCCGCATGCGCAGGCGGAACCCGTGGGTCTTCGCGCGGCGGCGGTTGTTCGGCTGGAAGGTGCGCTTACCCTTGCTCACTGCTTCTCCTGTGTCTCGCGTCGGGCGGAAAGATTTCCTTCCCACCTGGCGTGTCGTGCGGGCGCACGGCAGTCTCTGGTGTCTCCTACCAACGTGTGGCCTCGTCACGACGAGCGACGACAACGTGGGCACGCGAAACGCACCCGTCGCATACGGGAGACCTTACGAGGGTACGCACCCCCGTCGGGCGGCCGGTAAGCACCCCCTCGGCCACGGTACGCGACCGGCGCGCGCGGCCGTGGCGGTCGACGCCGGGACACCGAATGGCCACGTCCTGTACACCGTGAAATGCTGGCCGCCGAGGATGCCTTGTGGCAGCGGACGGGGCTTGTTAGCGTGCCTCTTCCGGGTCACCGGTCGCGGTGCCCAGTCTCCGGGTGGTGGAGTGCCCACCGGCGTACGACGAGCCCGCAGGTGGCGGCGCCGCGGGTCGCCGTACATTAGTGCACAGCTGTGGACAACTATGTGGATATCCGCTGTGCCGATGCGCACGCAGGTCGCCGGGGTTCGGCCGTCCACGGAGACGAGGGGAGGGGAGCCAGACAGGTGTCGGATCACCAGCACAATCTGGGTGTCATCTGGGAACAGGTGGTACGCGAACTGTCCGACGGGACCCTCTCCCCCCAGCAGCGCGCCTGGATGCGGGTGACCCGTCCGATCGGCCTGCTCGACGGCACGGCGCTCCTGGCGGCGCCCAGCGACTTCGCGAAGGAAGCGATCGAACGCGGGCTGCGCGGCGCGATCACCGACGCGCTCTCCCGGCGGCTCGGCCGCGCGATCTCCCTCGCGGTGAAGGTCGACAGCGCCGAAGCCGTCGCCCCGGCGCCCGCCCCCCGGTACGTGCCGTCACCCGGCCGGGTGGAAAACGGCGCCAGCCCCGAACCCGCCTCGCCGATGCCGGCCAACGGCGCCCCGATGATGCCGCCGCCGCGGCCCGAACCGGCGCAGCCGCCGATGCCGCGGCCGATGCCGGCGCACCAGGCCGTCGTGCCGAAGCCGGACGACGGCGACGACACCGACGAGGAAGTCGACGAAGAGGGCGAGGCGCTCGCCGCGGTCCACGAGATCTGGCCGACGTTCTCCGGCCAGCCGATCGCCGGCCAGCCCTACACCGCGCCGGCGCAGCCGCAGACGTCGAAGACGAAGCTGAACGAGAAGTACACCTTCGACACGTTCGTCATCGGCGCGTCCAACCGCTTCGCGCACGCGGCCGCGGTCGCCGTCGCCGAAGCACCCGCCCGCGCGTACAACCCCCTGTTCATCTGGGGTGAGTCCGGGCTCGGCAAGACGCACCTGCTGCACGCGGTCGGCCACTACGCGCAACGGCTCTTCCCGGGCATGCGCGTCCGGTACGTCTCGACCGAAGAGTTCACGAACGACTTCATCAACTCGCTGCGCGACGACCGCAAGGTCGCGTTCCAGCGGCGCTACCGCGACATCGACATCCTGCTCGTCGACGACATCCAGTTCCTGGAGGGCAAGGAAGGGACGCAGGAAGAGTTCTTCCACACCTTCAACACCCTCCACAACGCGAACAAGCAGATCGTCGTCAGCTCCGACCGCCCGCCGAAGCGCCTCGAAACGCTGGAGGACCGGCTGCGGACGCGGTTCGAGTGGGGCCTGATCACCGACATCCAGCCGCCCGAGCTCGAGACGCGCATCGCGATCCTCCGCAAGAAGGCGGCGCAGGACAGGCTGGCGGTGCCGGGCGAGGTCCTCGAATTCATCGCTTCGCGCGTCGAGGCGAACATCCGGGAACTCGAAGGCGCGCTGATCCGGGTCACCGCGTTCGCGTCGCTGAACCAGCAGCCCGTCGACAGCGCGCTCGCCGAGATCGTGCTGCGGGACCTGATCCCCGACTCGCACGCGCCGGAAATCACGGCGCCGACCATCATGGGCGTCACGTCCGAGTTCTTCGACGTCACGCTCGACGACCTGTGCGGCCCCGGCAAGACGAAGGCGCTCGCCACGGCCCGCCAGATCGCGATGTACCTCTGCCGCGAGCTGACCGACATGTCGCTGCCGAAGATCGGGCAGACGTTCGGCGGCCGCGACCACACGACGGTCATGCACGCGGACAAGAAGATCCGCAAGGAGATGGCCGAGCGCCGGCGGATCTACGACCAGGTGCAGGAGCTGACGTCGCGCATCAAGCAGCGCGCCCGCCAGTAGCACATCCCTTATCTCGCAACGACTTCGGGGCGTCCGCTCAATGTGGACGCCCCTTAGTCGTCTTTGGAGTGTCCACAGCACGTACGCCCGCGAAGCAGCGAAGGTGCGTACGCGTGCTTCGCCAAACTCGCGAAATTTGTTTGTACACAAGGGGTTTTCCCCACCGTGTGGGCGGATTGCCCACAGTGCCAACGGATCTCCCACCAGCGCAGACACGGATTCCCTCCACACCCCACCCACAGGCGATCCACAGCGCATCCACACCCTTGTCCACGCGGATTCCACAGGTTGCCCACATGCTGTGCACAGGAGGAGCCGATCACTCGGAAGAGCGATTCGGGCCGTTCTGTCCGCCCCCAGGAACAGTCCCAAACCTGGGGACAACCATGGGGACAACCAGGCGGATCTGTGGACGAATCGGGGGACGCCCGAAACCATCCACGGACGCCCCGGGTTACCCACAGGTCCGCCACCACGGTTACCCACACGCCCGCGACCCGTCCGACCTGCGCGAACGAGCTCGATCCACACAATCCACAACACCTACTACTGCTACTGCCTTTAGATCTCTTCTAAGAGAGAAAAAGATAAAAACAGGCGGCGGACGAAGTTGGGGACAGCTGCGCGATCGAGTCGTCATGTCGACAAAGTCAAGGGGAGGCCGAGGTGACGGCGGCGCCCGCGACGGCCTAACGTGGACGCCTGCACCTGGTCCGCGCTCCGGCCGCTCACGCGGGGGTGGGCGGACCGGCCGGAGGGGGCAGCCGGTCACTGCCCCGCGAGAACGAGGCCTGGCCCGAGCCCGCACGGGGCTCGATCGTCGAAAGGATGCGCGCATGAAGATCCGCGTCGAGCGTGACGGGCTCGCCGACGCCGTCGCGTGGGTGGCCAGAAGCCTCCCCTCCCGGCCTCCGGTGCCGGTGCTGGGCGGTGTCCTGCTCGACGCCGGCTCGGACGGCGAAACCGACGCGCTGACGGTCTCCGGCTTCGACTACGAGGTCTCCGCCACGGTCGGGGTCCCCGCGACGATCGCCGACGGCGGCCGCCTCCTCGTGTCCGGGCGCCTGCTCGCCGACATCACCAAGGCGCTGCCCGCGCAGCCGGTCGAGATCTCCGTCGACGGCGCGCGCGCCACCATCACGTGCGGCAGCGCGCGCTTCTCCCTGCCGACCATGCCGGTCGAGGACTACCCGCAGCTGCCGTCCCAGCCCGCCTTCGCGGGCGAGCTCGCCGGCGACGCGTTCGGCCAGGCCGTCACCCAGGTCGTCGTCGCCGCGGGCAAGGACGACACGCTCCCGATGCTCACCGGCATGCGGCTGGAGATCTCCGGCAGCTCGCTGACCCTGGTCGCGACCGACCGCTTCCGGCTCGCCATGCGCGAGTTCACCTGGCAGCCGGCCGAGGGCCTGGCCGACGCCGCGGTGCTCGTCCCCGCGCGCACCCTCGCCGAGGCGGCCAAGACGCTCGGCGCGTCCGGCGCCACGATCCGCCTCGCGCTCGCGAGCGGCGAAGGCCTGCTCGGCCTGTCCGGCTCAGGCCGTTACACGACGACCCGCCTGCTCGACGCGGAGTTCCCGCCGTACCGGCAGCTGCTGCCGGCGTCGCACACCTCGCGCGCCGTGATCGAAGTCTCCGCGCTCACCGAGTCCATCAAGCGCGTTTCGCTGGTGGCGGAGCGGGGGACTCAGGTACGACTGGAGTTCGGGGACAACACGCTGCGGTTGTCCGCGGGCGGCGACGACGAGGGCAGCGCCGAAGAGGAGCTGCAGGTCGAGTACGAAGGTGAGCCGGTGACGATCGCGTTCAACCCGGGTTACCTCGTCGACGGCCTCGGCGCGCTCCACAGCGACCGGGCGGAGCTGACGTTCACCACGCCGAACCGCCCCGCGCTCATCAAGCCCGCCGACGCCGAGGGCAACGTCGTCCCCGGCTACCTGTACCTCCTGATGCCGGTCCGCCTGCCGGGCTGACCCGCTTTCCGTAGCATGTAAGGGGATCTCGATGGTTCAGCTCGGTCTGATCGGCCTGGGCAAGATGGGCTTCAACATGCGTGAACGGCTGCGTGCGGCCGGGCACGAGGTGGTCGGCTACGACCGCAACCCGGACGTCAGCGACACGACCTCGCTCGAGGACCTGGTGTCCAAACTGGACGGTCCGCGGATCGTCTGGATCATGGTCCCGGCCGGCGAGCCGACCCGGCAGACCGTCACCGAGCTGAGCAACCTGCTCGCGAGCGGCGACATGGTGATCGACGGCGGCAACTCGAAGTACACCGACGACAAGCTGAACGCCGACCTGCTCGCCGCGAAGAACATCGGCTACGTCGACTGCGGCGTGTCCGGCGGCGTGTGGGGCAAGGACAACGGCTACGGCCTGATGGTCGGCGGTGCGGCCGCCGACGTCGAGAAGGCGATGCCGATCTTCGACGCGCTGCGTCCGGAAGGCCCGCGCGAAGAGGGCTTCTCGCACGCCGGTGACGTCGGTGCGGGTCACTACGCGAAGATGATCCACAACGGCATCGAGTACGGCATGATGCAGGCCTTCGCCGAAGGCTTCGAGCTGCTCGAAGCCGCGAAGGTCGTCAAGGACGTGCCCGCGGTGATCAAGGGCTGGCAGCGCGGCACGGTCGTCCGGTCCTGGCTGCTCGACCTGCTCGTGCGCGCGCTCGACGAAGACCCGGAGCTGGACGACCTCGAGGGGTACGTCGAGGATTCCGGCGAAGGCCGCTGGACGCTCGAAGAGGCGATCAACAACGCGGTGCCGGCGCCGGTCATCTCGGCCGCGCTGTTCGCGCGGTTCGCTTCGCGCCAGGAGCACTCGGCCGCGATGCGCGCGGTCGCCGCGCTGCGCAACCAGTTCGGCGGGCACGCGGTGAAGAAGGTCGGCGGGTAGGGAGCCCTGGTGTATCTGCGACACCTGCAGGTCACCGACTTCCGCTCTTGGCCACAGGCCGATCTCGCCCTCGAACCGGGGCCGACCGTGCTGGTCGGCCAGAACGGCCGCGGCAAGACCAACCTGCTGGAGGCGATCGGGTACGTCGCGACGCTGGGCTCGCACCGCGTCGCGACGGACGCGCCGCTGATCCGGCACGGCTGCGAACGCGCGCTGGTCCGGGTCGCGGTGGTCAACGACGACCGCGAACTGACCGTCGAGCTCGAGATCACCAACGGCCGCGCGAACCGCGCCCGGGTCAACCGCGGCGCGGTCGGCCGGCCGCGGGACGTGCTCGGGATCCTGCGCACGGTGCTGTTCTCCCCGGAGGACCTCGCGCTCGTGCGGGGGGACCCGAGCGAGCGACGCCGGTTCCTCGACGAGCTCCTCGTGCTGCGCGCGCCGCGGTACGCCGGGGTCCGGGCGGACTACGAGAAGGTGCTGAAGCAGCGGAACGCCCTGCTCAAGACGGCCGGGAAACGCCGTACGGGCCGCGAAGACCCGTACGCGCTCTCGACGCTCGAGGTCTGGGACGACCACTTGTCGGTGGCGGGCGCGGAGCTGCTGGCCGCGCGCCTGAACCTCGTCGCCGACCTCGCGCCGTACGCGGCTTCGGCGTATATGGGGGTCGCGCCGGACTCGCGTCCGGCGAAGATCGCCTACCGGTCGTCGCTGGGCGCGGCCCTGCCGGAAACGTACGGCGTACCGGACGGTGAACGGGCGCAACCCGAGGTACTGAAGGACGTCTTACTCAAGGCGCTGGGCGAAGCCCGCAAGGCGGAGCTCGAGCGCGGCATCAGCCTGGTCGGCCCGCACCGGGACGAGCTGGAACTGATCCTGGGCCAGGCGCCGGCCAAGGGCTACGCGAGCCACGGCGAGTCGTGGTCGTTCGCCCTGGCGCTCCGGCTCGGCAGTTACGAGCTGCTGCGCGGGGAGGCCGGCGAGCCGGTGCTGCTGCTCGACGACGTGTTCGCCGAGCTGGACCGCAAGCGCCGGGCCCGGCTGGCCGAGGTGGCCGCGAGCGCCGAACAGGTGCTGGTGACCGCCGCGGTCGACGAAGACGTGCCCGGGGAGCTCGCCGGGCACCGGTTCGTGGTGGCGGATGGTGAGATCACGCGTGGCTGAGCAAGGCGACCGGGCACCCCGGGTGACGGGCGGCACAAACCGCACCCGATCTGGGGACAAACCTGTGGACAGTGTGGATAACACGGTGAATGAGTTATCGCTGCCCGTGACTCTGCGGCCGGATGGGTGGCACAAAACGCCCGAAAACGACGCCCATCCTCCGGCAGGCACCGAGCGTGATGACCACGCTGGGCCGAACGAGACACCCCCGACCGGACGCGATCTCGCGCACGCCGCGCTGGAGGCCGCGAAGGCCAAGGCCAAGGAGCGGGGTGTCCCGCCCGGGCGCCGCCGTCCCGCGGTAGGTGGCGGGCAGAATCCCCGGCGGCGGCGCTGGTCGGGACCGGGCGCGGACGCGCGCGACCCGCAGCCGCTCGGCCGGCTGGTCTCCCGGCTGGTCAGCGACCGCGGCTGGAACGAGAGCGTCACCAGCGCCCGCGTCTTCGCGCAGTGGGCGCGGCTGGTCGGCGAAGACGTCGCCGAGCACGCGCAGCCGGTCGCGCTCAAGGACGGCGAACTCACCGTCCGCGCCAGCTCGACGGCGTGGGCCACCCAGCTCCGGTTGCTGCAGGGCAAGCTGCTCGCCAAGATCGCGGCGGGGGTCGGCAACGGCGTCGTCAAGCGGATGCGGATCCAGGGCCCGACCGCCCCGAGCTGGCGGAAAGGGCCCCGTCACGTGCCGGGCCGCGGCCCCCGTGACACGTACGGCTGACCCGGGTTGCGCGATGCTCGGTTGAATGGGCCGAGAACGCATCCAGACCTCCCGAGATACGTCAAGACTCGGCTCGAACCGATTTCGTCCGTCTGTGACGCGTTCAGGGGTGTCCTTGCCGCATGTCAGCGGACGCGGCCAAGTACACTGGAGGAGAGCGAGCGTCCGCTCGGGCGAGACGAGGAGAAACAACGCCGGTGACCGAGAACAAGAGCGAGTACAACGCGTCGTCGATCACGGTGCTCGAAGGCCTCGAAGCGGTCCGCAAGCGCCCCGGCATGTACATCGGTTCCACCGGTGAACGCGGGCTGCACCACCTCGTCCAGGAGGTCGTCGACAACTCCGTCGACGAAGCGATGGCCGGGTACGCCACCAAGGTCGAGGTTACCCTCCTCGCCGACGGCGGGGTCCGCGTCGTCGACGACGGCCGCGGCATCCCGGTCGACATGCACCCGAAGGAGCAGAAGCCGACCCTCGAGGTCGTGCTCACCGTGCTCCACGCGGGCGGCAAGTTCGACAGCGACTCCTACGCGGTGTCCGGCGGCCTGCACGGCGTCGGCGTCTCGGTGGTGAACGCGCTGTCGACGAAGCTGCTCGCCGAGGTCAAGTACGGCGGCCGCAGCTGGCGCCAGGAGTACACCGACCAGATCCCCGGCCCGCTGGAGGACCTCGGCCCGGCGAGCGAGACCGGCACCACGATCACCTTCTGGGCCGACGGGAACATCTTCGAGACCACGACCTACAACTTCGAGACCATCTCGCGCCGGCTCCAGGAGATGGCGTTCCTCAACAAGGGGCTGACGCTGTCCCTGCGTGACGAGCGCGTCGCGGACGAGGAGACCGAGGAGGACGCCGAGGGCAAGGTCGCGCGGGTCAAGGAGAAGACCTACTGCTACCCGGGCGGGCTCGAGGACTTCGTCAAGCACATCAACGGCAGCAAGGAGCCGATCCACCCCAGCGTCATCTCCTTCGACGCCAAGGGCACCGGCCTCGAGGTCGAGGTCGCGATGCAGTGGAACACCGGGTTCACGCCGTCGGTGTACACGTTCGCCAACACGATCAACACCCACGAGGGCGGCACCCACGAAGAGGGCTTCCGCGCCGCGCTGACCCGCGTCGTCAACGCGTACGCGCGCGACAAGAAGCTGCTCAAGGAGAAGGACGCCAACCTGACCGGTGACGACGTGCGCGAGGGCCTCGCCGCGATCGTCTCGATCAAGCTGTCCGAGCCGCAGTTCGAGGGCCAGACCAAGACCAAGCTGGGCAACAGCGAGGCCAAGACGTTCGTGCAGCAGACGTCGAACGAGTGGCTGGCGGACTGGTTCGAGCGCAACCCGACCGAGGCGAAGACGATCATCAACAAGTCGATCTCCTCGGCGCAGGCCCGGATGGCCGCGCGCAAGGCGCGTGACCTGGTCCGCCGCAAGGGCGCGCTGGAGATCGGCGGCCTGCCCGGCAAGCTGAAGGACTGCCGCTCCACCAAGCCGGAGGAGTGCGAGCTCTACATCGTCGAGGGTGACTCGGCCGGCGGCTCGGCCAAGGAAGGCCGCGACTCGATGTACCAGGCGATCCTGCCGATCCGCGGCAAGATCATCAACGTCGAGAAGGCCCGCATCGACCGCGTCCTCAAGAACACCGAGGTCCAGTCGCTGATCACCGCGCTCGGCACCGGCATCCACGACGAGTTCGACATCGAGAAGCTGCGCTACCACAAGATCGTGCTGATGGCCGACGCCGACGTCGACGGCCAGCACATCACCACGCTGCTGCTCACCCTGCTGTTCCGCTTCATGGCCCCGCTGATCGAGCACGGCCACGTCTTCCTGTCGCGGCCGCCGCTGTACAAGATCAAGTGGCCGCGGTCCGAGCCGGAGTACGCGTACTCCGACCGCGAGCGCGACGCCGTCATCCAGGCGGGGGTCGAGGCCGGGAAGAAGCTGCCGAAGGACGACGCGATCCAGCGCTACAAGGGTCTCGGCGAGATGAACGCCGAAGAGCTGTGGGAGACCACGATGGACCCGGCGAACCGGCTGCTGGGCCAGGTCACGATGGACGACGCTGCCCAGGCGGACGAGCTGTTCTCGGTTCTGATGGGCGAGGACGTCGAGGCCCGCCGGTCGTTCATCACGCGCAACGCCAAGGACGTGCGCTTCCTGGACGTCTAGGCGTCCCCCGTTCTTCGTCCCGCTAGGCCCCCGCACCCGAGAAGGACCTCATGACGGAAACCTTGCCGCCGGCTCCGGAACACGACCGGATCGAGCCGGTCGACATCCAGCAGGAGATGCAGCGCTCCTACATCGACTACGCGATGAGCGTCATCGTGTCGCGGGCGCTGCCGGACGTGCGTGACGGCCTCAAGCCCGTCGCCCGCCGGATCCTGTACTCGATGTTCGACTCCGGTTTCCGGCCGGACCGCGGGTACAACAAGTGCTCCCGCGTCGTCGGCGACGTCATGGGCAACTACCACCCGCACGGTGACTCGGCGATCTACGACGCGCTGGTCCGGCTGGCCCAGCCGTGGTCGCTGCGGTACCCGCTGATCGACGGCCAGGGCAACTTCGGCTCGTCGGGCAACGACCCCGCAGCCGCCATGCGGTACACCGAGTCCCGGCTCGCGCCGCTGGCCATGCAGATGCTGGCCGACATCGAAGAAGACACCGTCGACTTCTCCGACAACTACGACGGCCGCACGCAGGAGCCCGACGTCCTGCCGTCGCGGTTCCCGAACCTGCTGGTCAACGGCGGCTCCGGGATCGCGGTCGGGATGGCGACGAACATCCCGCCGCACAACCTGCGCGAGGTCTCCGAAGGCGTCGCCTGGGCGCTGGAGAACCCGGACGCGACCGACGACGAGCTGCTGGCCGCGCTGCTCGTGCGGATCAAGGGCCCGGACTTCCCGACCAGGGCGATGATCCTCGGCACGTCCGGCATCGAGGACGCCTACCGCACCGGCCGCGGCTCGATCCGGATGCGCGCGGTCGTCGAGGTCGAAGAGGACGCGAAGGGCCGGACCATCCTGGTCGTGTCCGAGCTGCCCTACCAGGTCAACCCGGACAACCTGGTCGAGAACATCGCGAACCTGGTCCGCGACGGCAAGCTCACCGGCATCGCCGACATCGCCGACGAGTCCAACAGCCGCTCGGGCATGCGGATCGTCGTCACGATCAAGCGCGACGCGGTCGCGAAGGTCGTGCTGAACAACCTCTACAAGCACACCCAGCTGCAGCAGAACTTCGGCGTCAACATGCTGGCCCTGGTCGACGGCGTGCCCCGCACGCTGCGGCTCGACCAGATCATCCGGCACTACGTGAAGCACCAGGTCGAGGTCATCGTCCGGCGGACCCGCTTCCGCCTGAAGAAGGCCGAGGAACGGGCCCACATCCTGCGCGGGTACGTCAAGGCCCTCGACATGCTCGACGAGGTCATCGCGCTGATCCGGCGGTCGCCGTCCGCCGACGAGGCCCGGCCGGCCCTGATGGAGCTGCTGGACGTCGACGAGATCCAGGCGACCGCGATCCTCGACATGCAGCTGCGGCGCCTCGCCGCCCTGGAGCGCCAGCGGATCATCGACCAGCTGGCCGAGATCGAGCTGGAGATCGCCGACCTCAAGGACATCCTCGAGAAGCCCGAGCGGCAGCGCGCGATCATCCGCGACGAGCTGATGGCGATCGTCGAGAAGTACGGCGACGACCGGCGCACGAAGATCATCGGCTTCAGCGGCGACGTCACCGACGAGGAACTGATCGCGGTCGAGGACGTCGTCGTCACCATCACCCGCACGGGGTACGCCAAGCGGACGAAAACGGATCTCTACCGGTCGCAGAAGCGCGGCGGCAAGGGCGTGCAGGGCGCGACGCTGAAGCAGGACGACATCGTCCAGCACTTCTTCGTCTGCTCGACGCACGACTGGATCCTGTTCTTCACGAACAAGGGCCGCGTGTACCGGACCAAGGCGTACGAGCTGCCCGAAGCCAACCGCAACGCGCGCGGCCAGCACGTGGCGAACCTGATGGCGTTCCAGCCGGACGAGCAAATCGCCCAGGTCATCGAGATCAAGAACTACGAGGTCGCGCCGTACCTGGTGCTCGCCACCAAGCGCGGCCTGGTGAAGAAGACCAAGCTCACCGACTTCGACTCCAACCGCTCGGGTGGCCTCATCGCCATCAACCTGCGCGAGGGCGACGAGCTGGTCGGCGCGGTGCTGGCGGCGGCGGAGGACGACCTGCTGCTGGTGTCGGCGGAGGGCCAGTCCATCCGCTTCCACGCGACCGACGAGGCGCTGCGGCCGATGGGCCGCCCGACGTCCGGCGTGATGGGCATGCGCTTCAACGACGGCGACGAGCTGCTCGGCATCAGCGTCGTCAAGGAAGGCAAGTTCCTGCTGGTCGCGACCGACGGCGGGTACGCCAAGCGCACGGCGATCGAGGACTACCCGGTCCAGGGCCGCGGCGGCAAGGGTGTGCTCACCATTCAGCACGACCGCAAACGTGGCAGGCTGGTGGGTGCGCTCATCGTCGACGCCGAGGACGAGCTCTACGCGATCACCTCGAGCGGCGGCGTGATCCGCACGCCGGCGGGCGACGTCCGTAAGGCGGGACGGCAGACGAAGGGGGTCCGGCTGATGAATCTCGGCGAAGGCACCACTCTTCTCGCGGTCGCACGCAACGCGGACGAGCCCTCGGACGTCGCCAATGGTGACGCTCCCGAAGCGCCGGAAGCAGCTGACGAGACCACGGCGCAGCCCGAGCAGTAAGTTCACAACTACGGACAGCGCCCCACGGCACGGGTAAGGACTGACTCTTCGTGACACCGACCGACAATCCCGAGGCAGCGGGTTCGAACGGAACGCCGGCGAGCCCGCCCTGGCAGCGGGTGGACAAGGAAGGCGACGCCGAAGCGACGGTCAAGCTGGCCACGGAGGAGGCGCAGCCCGCCCCCGCCACCGAACGCCCGGTGGTGACGGGCAGCGCAGCCCCCCGCCTCTTCGGCGGCAGCGCGGAAACGCCTCCTCCCGCGGCCGGCGAGGTCCCCCCGGCCTCGACGCAGCGAGCCCGCCCGAGCGCCCTGCGCCGCCCCGGCCGGGGCCCCCGCCGAGCATCCCTGCAGGTCAAGCGCTTCGACCCGTGGTCGGTCCTCAAGCTGTCCCTGGTCCTGGGCGTCGCGATGTTCTTCGTCTGGCTGGTAGCGGTCGGCGTCCTGTACACGGTGCTGGACGGCATGGGCGTCTGGGACAAACTGAACGGAACGTACTCGTCCCTGGTCGGCGGCGAGGGAGCGAACGCCTCGGCCGAACCCCTGATCAGCGCGGGCCGCGTGTTCGGCATCGCCGCCATCCTCGGCGCGATCAACATCGTCCTGGTCTCGGCCCTGGCCACGGTGAGCGCGTTCATCTACAACGTCTCAGCCGACCTGGCAGGAGGCCTGGAAGTCACCTTGTCCGAACGGGAGTGACCCGGTTGCAGGGCCCCTCCGGGGGTCCTGTAAAGTTCTCCTCGTTCAAGGGCCTATAGCTCAGGCGGTTAGAGCGCTTCGCTGATAACGAAGAGGTCCCAGGTTCAAGTCCTGGTAGGCCCACGCAGGTCAAGCCCGGTTCGCACTGTGCGAGCCGGGTTTTTTGCTGCCTGACTATCGATTTCAGTCGGACCCAATCCCAGCAGCGGTACTTCGCCGTTCGATCATCACGACGTCGCGCCACCGGCCGTGGTGCCGGCCGATCCGTTCGCGGGTCCCGAGTTCGCGGAAGCCGGCGCGGTGGTGGAGTGCTCTGCTCGCGGTGTTCTCGGGGAAGACGCCGCTTTGGATCGTCCAGATGCCCGCGTTCTCGGTCGAGCTGATGAGCGCATCCAGGAGTGCGTGGCCGACACCCCGGCCGCGTGCGGTCGTGCTGACGTACACGCTGTGCTCGACGACCCCGGCGTAAACGCAGCGGGAGGACACGGCGCTGACGGCGGTCCAGCCAAGCACGTCTCCAGCGGCATCAAGAGCCACGAACCGGTGCGCCGGCAGGTGGTCCTCGTCCCACGTGGCCCAGTCGGGGGCGGTGGTTTCGAAGCTGGCGTGCCCGGTGTCGAGTCCGGCTTGGTAGATCGCCAGGACCTGCTCGGCGTGAACGGCCGTCATCGGGACGACGAGGGGAGGCGGGGTACTGCGGATGTTCGACGCGTGCCCGGACAGCGGGACGCCGTCCCAGTCGGGGCTCATCGGGAGGTGTCGCAGGTGACAGCGGCGAACGGCAGCACTCCGCGGCCCATGACGACGTCGGCGGCGGTCGGGAAGCAGGACACGCAGCGCTGGTTGACCCGGTAGAGCCGGGCGGTGCCGCGCGGCTCGGCGAGCACGAACCGGGCTTCGGTGAGGATTTTCAAATGGGCGGACACCGTGGACTGGCCCACCTCGACCCGTTCGACGATCTGCCCGACCGTCAGCGGAGTGCCGGTGGCGGCCAGCAGGTTGAGGATCTGGACCCGCGTCGGGTCGGCCAGCGCGCGGAACCAGCCCGCGTAGGTCTCGGCAGTGTGGCGATCGAGCACAACAGCCCCCTTCATCGTCCATCGACGATAAACGATAAAGGGGAAGGGTGGAAGGTTCAGGACGTGGCGGGGACCAGCTCGGCGAGCAGGGCACGGACGCGGCGGTCGATCTCGTCGCGGATCGGGCGAACGTGCTCGACGGATTGGCCGGCGGGGTCGTCGAGCTGCCAGTCGAGGTAGCGCTTGCCGGGGAAGATCGGGCACGCGTCGCCGCAGCCCATGGTGATCACGACGTCGGCGGCTTCGACCGCGTCGGTCGTCAGCTTCTTCGGGACCTCCCGGGACAGGTCGAGCCCGATCTCGGCCATCGCCTCGCGCACGGCGGGGTTGATGCTGTCGGCGGGCGCGGAGCCGGCCGAGCGGACGTCGACCGCGCCGTCGGCGTGGTGCGCGAGCAGGGCAGCGGCCATCTGGGATCGGCCGGCGTTGTGCACGCAGACGAACAGAACTTCGGGCGTGCTCACGGGGTGGCCTCCACAGGGGTCGGGGTGAAGCGGCGGCGTAGCGCCAGGGACACGTACACGAGCGCGATGAGCACGGGCACCTCGATCAGCGGCCCGACGACCCCGGCCAGTGCCTGCCCGCTGGTCGCCCCGAACGTCGCGATCGCCACCGCGATGGCGAGTTCGAAATTGTTGCCCGCCGCGGTGAAAGCGAGGGTCGTGGTGCGCTCGTACGACAAACCAACGGCGCGACCGAACGCGTAGGACCCGGCCCACATCAGTCCGAAGTAGACCAGCAGGGGCACCGCGATCCGGACGACGTCCAGCGGCCGCGCGGTGATCTGCTCGCCCTGCAACGCGAAGAGAACCACGATGGTGAACAGCAGCCCGTAGAGCGCGGCCGGGCCGACCTTCGGCAGGAACCGCGTCTCGTACCAGGTGCGGCCTTTGGCGCGTTCGCCGAGACGGCGGGTGAGGTAGCCGGCCGCCAGCGGGATGCCGAGGAAGATCAGCACGCTTTTCGCGATCTGCCACCCGGACACGGCGAGGTCGGCTTGGGGCAGGCCGAGCCAGCCGGGGAGGACCGCGAGGTAGAACCAGCCGAGCAGGCCGAACGCGAGGACCTGGAACACCGAGTTCAGCGCGACCAGCACGGCAGCGGCTTCCCGGTCGCCGCACGCGAGGTCGTTCCAGATGATGACCATCGCGATGCAGCGGGCGAGGCCGACGATGATCAGCCCGGTCCGGTACTCCGGCAGATCGGGCAGCAGCAGCCAGGCGAGGGCGAACATCAGCGCCGGGCCGATCAGCCAGTTCAGCACCAGCGACGGCCACAGCAGCCGCCGGTCACGGGTGACCGTGCCGAGCCGGTCGTAGCGGACCTTCGCCAGGACCGGGTACATCATCACCAGCAGGCCGAACGCGATCGGCAGCGAGATCCCGTCGACCTGCACCGCGGACAACGCGGTGTTCAGGCCGGGGACCCAGCGGCCGGCCAGCAGGCCGGCGACCATCGCGGCGGCGATCCAGACGGGCAGGAGCCGGTCCAGGGTGGACAGCCTGCCGACCACCCCGGCGGGCGCGTCGGTCATGCCGGGACCGGGGTGTCGCCGGGGACGAGTACGGCCGACAGGCGGGCCAGCACCTCGGGGTGGACGCGGTAGTACACCCACGTCCCACGCCGTTCCCCGGTGATCAGCCCGGATTCGCGCAGCACCTTGAGGTGGTGGGAAATGGTCGGGCCGGTCAGGTCGAAGGCGTCGGTCAGGTCGCACACGCACGCTTCGCCGCCGGCGTGGGAGGCGATCAGCGACAGCAGCCGCAGGCGGACCGGGTCGGCCATCGCCTTGAACAGCTTGGACAGCTCGACGGCCTGGCTCTCGTTCAGTGGTTCGCGGGCGAGCGGTGAGCAGCAGGCGTCCATCGCGACGAGCGGCAGCTGTTTCGGCATATGTCTATCTTGACGAACTTCTAAGTAGAAGGCAATCTAAGCCGAGTTCCTGCTTCGACAAACGTCTATTCAAGGAGGATGCGATGTCACGGGTACAGCTCGCGCTGCGGGTCGGGGACCTCGAAGGCTCGATCGACTTCTACTCGAAGCTGTTCGGCACCGAGCCGGCCAAGCTCCGCCCCGGGTACGCCAACTTCGCCATCGCCGAACCGGCGCTCAAGCTCGTCCTCCTGGAGGGCGAGCCGGGGCAGGCGACGGTCATGGACCACCTGGGCGTCGAGGTCGAGTCGACCGACCAGGTCAGCGAGGCCAGCAAGCGTCTGACCGGCGAGGGGCTGGAGACGCTGACCGAGGACGACACCACCTGCTGCTACGCCGTGCAGGACAAGGTGTGGGTGCACGGCCCCGGCCAGGAGCCGTGGGAGGTCTACACCGTCAAGGCCGACTCCCGGACCTTCGGCACCGACAGCGCGGCTCTCGCCACCGCGGCCACGTGTTGCACCCCCGACGCGGAAACCGGCCAGGCCGAAAAGGTCACTCGGCCCGAAGGCTGCTGCTCCTGACCTGGCCGGCCGCCCAGGACGCCAACAGGGCCAGGCCGTCCGCGGACGGCGTGCCCGCGGGGGCGGTGTAGACGTTCAAGAGCAAGCCGGGCTCCGCCGGCAGTTCCAGCGACTCGACGTCCAGGTCGAGCCGGCCCACTACCGGGTGGTGCAGGCGCTTGCGTCCGGATCGGTGGAGCCGCACGTCCTGGGACGCCCACCGCCGCCGGAACAGTTCACTGCGGGTCGACAATTCGCCGACGAGGGCGATCAACTCCTCGTCGTGCGGATTGCGGCCGGCTTCCATGCGGAGCTTCGCGGCCACGTCGCGGGCGATTCGGTCGTAGTCGACGAAGAACGTCCTGGCCTCTTCGGGATCCAGGTACACGAAACGCGCGGTGTTCGGCGGTCGTCGCGTGTCGGTCAGCATCGGGGCGTACAGCGCGCGGGCGAGGTGATTCACGGCCAGGACGTCGTAACGGCCGTTGCAAATCCACGCCGGCGCATCGGTGATGGCGTCGAGAACCTGCTGAAGCGCCGGCCGCACCGTCGCGGTGGAGCGACGGGGAACTCCGGACCGCCGCGCGAGGTGGAACAGGTGATCGCGCTCGGCTTCGTCGAGCTGCAACGCTGAAGCCAACGCGTCGAGGACGCCGTCGGAGGCGCCGGCGAGGCCACCGCGCTCCATGCGCACGTAGTAGTCGACCGAGACCCCTGCCAGCAGAGCCACCTCTTCGCGACGCAGACCCTTGACCCGGCGGTTGCCGCCGTAAGCGGGCAGTCCGGCTCGCTCGGGCGTGATCCGGGCGCGGCGCGAGGTCAGGAATTCCTTGATCTCGGTGCGCAGATCGATCGGGGCCACCTCGTCACCGTAAGCCCCGTCCGCCGGCGGCGGGAGGTTCTGCCAGTACCCCCGATGCCTACGTGCCGGTTGCGGTCGTGGCGATGCCGCCGTCGACCGGGATGACGGTGCCCGTGAGGTAGGCCCCGGCCCGGCCGGCGAGGAACACGGCGATCCCCGCCATGTCGTCGTCACGGCCGAGCCGGCGCAGCGGCGCCTTCGCCGCGATCCGGTCGCCGATGGCATCGAGCGTGGACGCCATCATCTGCGACGGAAACGGTCCTGGGGCCACCGCGTTCACCGTGACGTGCTGGGGGCCCAGTTCCCTCGCCAGCACCCTGGTGAGCTGGTGGAGCCCCGCTTTGCTGCTGGCGTACGAGTAGTTCGGTGCCTCGGCGACGTGGATCGCGGCGATGCTGCCGATGTTGATGATCCGCGCGGGATCGTCGGCGGTGCCCGCCTTGCGAAGCGCCGGGAGCAGGGCCTGCACCAGCCAGAACGGCGCCTTGAGGTTGAGGTCGACGACGGTGTCCCAGGCCTCGCCCGGGAACGTCTCCAGCGGCTCGCGCCACATCGCTCCGGCGTTGTTGACGAGGATGTCCAGGCGTTCCGAGTCAACCTCGACGAGATCGGCGAGCCGCCGGCATTCGTCGTACCTGGACAGGTCGGCGGGGATCGCTCGGACGTCGCCGAATCCGGACAGCGCCTGCTGTGCCTCCGCGCACGCGTCCGCCTTGCGCGAGCTGATGACGACGCGGGCGCCCGCCTGCAGCAGGCCGCGCGCGATCATCAACCCGATGCCGCTGGTGCCGCCGGTGACGAGGGCGTGCTTCCCCTTCAGATCGAAGAGGCCCGCGTGAGTGGTGAACTGGTTTTCCGACATGGGATCCAGTTGACCGGCTTCCGGCACCGGCCGGGAGACCCTGGTGATCCAGGCACTGGGAGAGCCACCCGCGCTGTTCGCACCAGCAAATAGCTCGGTGTCGTTTCGGCAGGTCCGGCCTTAGCTTCGGGCGATGGCGAACGAACTGACCATTCCGCTCCTGCCCTGCCCTTCCATCGACGAGATCGCCTCCTTCTACGAGATGCTCGGCTTCGAGATCACCTATCGCCAGACGCGGCCGAACCCGCACGTCGCGGTGCGGCGCGAAGACCTCAACCTGCACTTCTTCGGGATGGACGGCTACGACCCCGCGCAGTCGTACAGCACTTGCCTGGTCATCGTCGAAGACACCAGCGAGCTGTTCGAGGCCTTCGCGGCGGGGATGCGGTCCGTGCACGGAAAACTGCTCGTCTCCGGCATCCCGCGGATGACCCGGCCGCGGCTGCGCAACGACCGGTACACCGGGTTCACCGTCGTCGACCCGGGTGGCAACTGGATCCGGATCAACAAGGCCGCCAAGGAACCCGAGGCGCGGACCAAGCTCGCCAAAGCGATGGAGAACGCCACCAGGCAGGCGGACGCGCGCGGCGACGAACGCCAGGGGTTGAAGATCCTGGAAGGCGCCTTGAAGCGGGCGACCGGTGACGAACCGGAGTTCCGGGCGGCGCAGGAGTACCGCGACGAGCTCGTCGAACGGATCAACGGGGTCTGAGCCACGTGGATACAGGTCAGCCCTGCCGGGAAGAGAAGTCCGGCAGGGCTGAGCGGTCACGGTCGGCGCGCCGCACGGTCGCCTCTCGGCGAGTGGCGCATCGCGGCTCCAGCCGTACGGAACTCCGCGAAGGCGATGAGTGAGGCCCGGGGGACACGGTGGGCTCACCGACCAATCCGTACAACAAGACCACCCGAGCCGGTATTTCCTACGGCGTGTGACGTGCGTTACCAGTGGTTCCACGTGGAACCACTGGCTGCCTGCCACCCGCCCGAAGCCGGTGCAGTAACATCGCGGGGTAAGGGAAGCAAGCTGAGAAGGGGGCTTCGGTGAAGAAGCTGCTGGCACTCGCCGTCATCGCGGGCGGCGTCCTGTTCGTCGTCAAGCGCAACAAGGCGGCCAAGGCCGAAGCCGACCTCTGGCGTGAGGCGACCGCGCCGGTGCCCTCCACCAACGGCACCACCCCGGCCAAGCCGGCCGGCGCTTCCCACAACTGATCTCCACCGCGGGCGAGCTGCCCGCGGTCCGGGGCTGTAGCTCAATTGGTAGAGCACCGCCTTTGCAAGGCGGGGGTCAGGGGTTCGATTCCCCTCAGCTCCACAACCCGAACGGCCCGCACCAGCGTGCGGGCCGTTTCCGTACCCGGATCAGGTCCGTGTCAGGTCGGTGTCAGGCCGTCCTTCGACAGTGGTTCCCATGACAGACCTGGCGATCACGGCCTCCGGACTGCGGAAGGCCTTTCAAGACAAAACCGTCCTCGACGGCGTGGACCTCGAAGTCGAGGCCGGCACCATCTTCGCCCTGCTCGGCCCGAACGGCGCCGGCAAGACCACGACCGTCAACGTCCTCACCACGCTCGCGAAGGCCGACGGCGGCACCGCCCGCGTCGCCGGGCACGACCTGGCCACCGAGGCCAAGGCCGTGCGGGCCGCGATCGGCGTCACCGGGCAGTTCGCCGCCGTCGACGAGCTGCTCACCGGGCAGGAAAACCTGCAGCTGATGGTCGACCTCAGCCGAGGCGCCGGCAAGCGGACCGTCAGCGAACTGCTCGAGCGCTTCGAACTCACCGAGGCGGCGCACAAACCCGCGTCGACCTACTCCGGGGGCATGCGCCGGAAGCTCGACCTCGCCATGACGCTCGTCGGCCGCCCGCGGATCATCTTCCTCGACGAGCCGACGACCGGTCTGGACCCGCGCAGCCGCCGGACCATGTGGACCATCATCCGCGACCTCGTCGCCGACGGCGTGACCATCTTCCTGACCACCCAGTACCTCGAAGAGGCCGACCAGCTCGCCGACCGCATCGCCGTGCTCGACCATGGCCGGCTCGTCGCCCAGGGCACCGCCGACGAACTCAAGCGCCGGATCCCCGGCACCCACGTCCGGCTGCGGTTCGCCACCCCCGCCGAGCTCGACGCGGCCGCGCGCGTCCTCACCGACGCCACCCGCGACGACGAGGCCCTGGCCCTGCGCTTTCCCAGTGACGGTGGCACGAAATCCCTCCGGTCCCTTTTGGACAGACTCGACGAATACGCGCTCAGCGCCGGAGAACTGTCCGTCCACACGCCCGATCTCGACGACGTCTTCCTCGCCCTGACGGGCCACGCCACGGAGGTTCCCGCGAAATGAACGCCCACTCGATCGTCATGCTGCGCCGCAACTTCAAGCACATCGCCCGGAACCCGATGTCGGTGTTCAACGCGATCCTGATGCCGGTCGTCGTCATGCTGATGTTCGTCTACATGTTCGGCGACGCCTTCAGCGTCGGCGTCAACTACGTCGACTACGCGACGCCCGGGCTGATGCTGCTCGCTGTCTGCTACGGGCTGGGAGCCACCGCCACGGCGGTGAACTCCGACATGACCAAGGGCATCATCAACCGCTTCAAGGTCATGGACGTCTCGCGCGGCGCAGTACTCACTGGCCACGTCGTCGCCAGCGTGCTGACCAACCTGATCGCCATCGCGGCCCTCCTCGGCGTCGCCTTCCTGCTCGGTTTCCGCCCGGCCGCGGGCTTTCTCGACTGGCTCGGCGCGTTCGGCGTCGTCGTCCTGCTCGGCTTCGCGACCGGCTGGCTCACGATCGCGCTGGGCCTGGCGGCGAAATCGCCGGAAACGGCGGGCCTGGCTTCGGTGCCGCTGGTCATGCTCCCGTTCTTCAGCAGCGCCATCGTGCCCGCCGAGAAGATGGGCCCCGGCCTCAAGCAGTTCGCCGAATACCAGCCCTTCACGCCGATCATCGAAACCCTGCGGGGCCTGCTCAACGGGACGCCGGCCACCGGCACCCTGCTCGCCGCGCTCGGCTGGTGCGCCGGGATCGCCGTCGTCGGTTACCTGTGGGCGTCGTCGACCTTCAAGAAGCGAGCGTGACCGCGGCCAGCTCCGGCCAGCTCGCTTCCGCCCCCGCCCGCGTCGCCTCGGTGAACCCCTCGTCACCGAGGCGACGCCGGGCTGTCTCCTCGATCCGGGCCACGTCCGGGTGCGAGCGGTCCGGCAGGCCCCGGACTCGCGCGCTCGCTCCCAGCAACCGCGCGGCCTGCTCGTCTTCCCCGGTGCGCAGCGCCAGATCCGAGATTCCGACGAGGGCCCGCGCGATCATCAGCGGATGTCCCGTCCGGGTCGCCGCTTCGAACGCCGCCGCCCGGTGCGCCCGGGATTCGCCGACGTCCTCGGCGAGGTACCCGAGCAGGTCTTCGGCCACCGCGCGGGCGATCGCGCGCTCGGCGTCGTCGCCCAACATCGTCTTGGCGACGTCGAGCTGGCGACGCGCTTGTCCGGTGTCGCCGTTCCAGCGCGCGAGTTCCGCCTTGGCCAGGGCGAGCTCGGCCTGCGCGTTCGGCCAGGCCACTCCCGCCGCGTGCCGCTGGGCCTCGGCGAGCGCAGCGGCGCTCGCCTTCTCGTCGCCCAGCAACCAGTACAGCTGGGCCTGCCGCGCCCGCATCCGCACGACGTCCTCGATGGCGCCGACCTCGGTGACCACGTCGATGGCCTGCTCGTAGTACTCGCACGCTTCCGCGAACTCGCCGCGCACGGTGATGCGGTCCGCCAGCTCGGTGAGGGCGAACGAGGTACCCCACCGTTCGCCGAGCGCGCGGAACTCGGCGACGGCCGTCTCGAGCAGCGTGTCCGCTTCCCGGTCACCGTGCCCGAACTGGACGCGCATCTTGCCCAGCTGCAGCCGGGCCACCGCGCGCACCCACGGGTCCTCGTCGGCGAGCAGCGGCTCGAACGCCGTCAGCGCCGCGTCCGGTCCGTGCAGCAGGCGCTCCAGCGCGGCGGCGAACCGCAGGGCCAGCGGCGGGTTTTCGACCTTCAGGCTGATCTCGTACGCCTTGCGGATCCAGTCCTCCGCCCGGTACTCGTCGCTCTGCTGCCCGGACGTCACGAACTGGACGACGAACGTGAAGACCAGGCCGCGGACCTCGGCCGGCACCTCGCCGGGCACGGCGGTGGCCGCCATGACCAGCTCGTTGCCCTCCGCCCGGTGCCCGGCCAGCCACCAGTACCAGCCGGCGGTCGCCGCGAGCCGCATCGCTTCGGCCGCCTCGCCCGCCGCGAGGGCGCCCCGCATCGCCGCGGTGATGTTCTCGTGCTCCGCCTCGAGCGTGGCGAGCCACGTCAGCTGCTCGGCGCGGCGCAGGTGCGGCTCCGCTGTCTCGGCGAGTTCCGTGAAGTACGCGAGGTGGGCGCGCCGGGCGACGTCCGTCTCGCCCGCCTCCGCGAGCCGCTGCCCGGCGTACTCCTTGATCGTGCCGAGCATCCGGTAGCGCTCGCCGACCACGACCACCAGCGACTTCTCGGTCAGCGCGGTCAGCAGGTCCAGGACGTCGTCGTCGCCGCAGACCCGCTCGGCCGCCTCCAGGCTCGCGCCGCCGGAGAACACCGAGAGCCGGCGCAGCACGACGCGTTCGGCGTCGGAGAGCAGCTCCCAGCTCCAGTCGATCACCGCGCGCAGTGTCCGGTGCCGCGGCAGCGCCGTCCGGCTGCCGCCGGTCAGCAGGCGGAACCGATCGTCGAGCCGGTGCGCGAGCTGGTCGAGCGACATCGTGCGCAGGCGGGCCGCGGCGAGTTCGATGGCCAGCGGCATCCCGTCCAGTGCGCGGCAGACGCGGGCCAGCGTGCGGGCGTCCGCCGTGAGGTCCTTGCGCACCGCGCCGGCCCGGTCCCGCAGCAGCCGGACGGCCGGGGCGGCCTCGATTTCGGCGGGGTCCGCGTCCTCCGCGGGCAGGACCAGGGGCGCGACCTGCCACAACGCCTCCCCGGTGATGCCGAGCGGCTCGCGGCTCGTCGCGAGGATCCGCAGCCGGCGGCACTCGCCGAGCACCCGGTGCGCGAACGCCGCCGCGGCCTCGATGACGTGCTCGCAGTTGTCCAGGATCAGCAGCATCGAGCGCTCGCGCAGGGCGGCGATGACCCGGTCCGTCGGTTCGGCGTCCGGTGCCTCGCCGACGAGCGCGTCCCGCAGCTTGAGCGCGCCGAGCGTCGCCTGGGCGACGTCGTCGCCGGCGCCGATCCCCGCCAGCTCGACCAGCCACGCGCCGTCCGGCAGGTCGCCGAGCAGCGTGCGCGCGGTTTCCGTGGCCTGCCTGGTCTTCCCGGAACCGCCCGGCCCGATCAGGGTGGTCAGCCGGTGCCCGGCGATGAGCTCCCGGACCGCGGCGACGTCGGTGTCCTTGCCGACGTAGCTGGTCAGCTCGGCCCGCAGGTTCGTCTTCGGGCTCTCTTCCCGACGGCCGAGCTCGCCGCGCAACAGCGCGACGTGCACCTCGGACAGCTCCGGCGAGGGGTCGACGCCGAGGGAGTCGGCCAGGGTCTCCCGCGTGCGCTCGTACGCGAGCAGCGCCTCGGTGTCGCGGCCGCTCGCGACGAGGGCCCGCATCAACGCGGCGACCAGCCGTTCCCGCATCGGGTTCGCGGCCACCAGGTCGGTCAGCTCGGTGACGAGCTCCGGGCCGACCTCGCCGTCGAACCGGTCCTCCAGTGCGGCTAGGCGCAGCCCTTCGAGCCGGGTGACGGCGGCGCCGAAGGCCGCGCTTTCCGGCAGCTCGACGTCCTGCATGGCCGGACCGCGCCAGAGGGCGAGTGCCTCGCGCAGCCGCCGCGGGTCCGTGTGGGCTTGGCCGACGAGCCGTTCGAACCGCACGGCGTCGACATCGTCCGGGGCCACCACCAGCCGGTAGCCGGTCGGCCTGCTGTCGACCGCCCCCTCCGGCAGCGCCTTCCGCAGCCGGGAAACCAGGCGCTGCAACGCGTTCGGCGCCTCGGCGGGCGGCTGCTCGCCCCAGATCCAGTCGACGAGCGTCGCCTTCGGGACCACCTGGCCCGGCTCGAGCGCGAGGGCGACCAGCAGTCCCCGCAGGCGGGCGCCCGGCACCTCGGCGAGCACGCCGTCGTCCGTGCGCACTTCGAAGGGCCCCAGGATCCCGATCTGCACCCGGCCGATCTTGCCACGAACGCCGGTGTCCGAAGCGTGTCAGGCCCGTGTCAGCCCGCTCGGCGATCGTCGTCGGTACCCACCGCGAAAGGAAACCCGATGAGCCAGCACGGACTCCCCATGGACCGCGACGCCGGCCCCTTCGATCCGCCTAGCGCGCTCACCCGGCTGCGCGACACGCGCCCGGTCAGCCCGCTGGTGTTCCCCGACGGGCACGAGGGCTGGCTCGTCACCGGCTACGAAGAGGTCCGGCAGATGATGGCCGACACGCGGTTCAGCTCCCGGCTGGACCTCGACGTCATCCACGTGCCGTACGAGACCGGCATGCCCGCCGCCACCGAGCCGTCGCCGCAGCTGCCGGGCATGTTCATCGCGATGGACCCGCCGGACCACAGCCGGCTGCGCCGCAAGCTCACCGGCGCCTTCACCGTCAAGCGGATGAAGCAGCTGGAGGAGCACATCGCCGACGTCGTCGAGCGTCAGCTGGACCACCTGGCGAAGCTGGCCCCGCCGGTCGACCTGGTCAAGGAGTTCGCGCTCCCGGTGCCGTCGCTGGTGATCTGCGAGCTGCTCGGCGTGCCCTACGCGGACCGCGAGACGTTCCAGGCCAACTCCGCGCAGTTCATGGTTCGCGAGCAGACGCTCGAGGAGAAGATGGGCGCGTACATCGCGCTGAACACCTACCTCTCCGAGCTGGTCACGAGCAAGCGCGCGGAGCCGGGCGAGGACATCCTGTCGGATCTGGCCCGCCACGACGACCTGACCATCGAAGAGCTGACGGGCGCGGCGTTCCTGCTGCTCCTCGCGGGCCACGAGACGACGGCCAACATGCTGTCCCTGGGCACGTTCGCGCTGCTGGAACACCCCGGGCAGCGCGCCGAACTGAGCGCCGACGCGGACCTGCTGCCCGGCGCCGTGGAGGAACTGCTGCGGTACCTGTCGGTGGCCGACATCTTCTTCCGCTACGCCACCGAGGACCTCGAGCTGGGCGGCGAAACGATCACCAAGGGCTCGACGGTCGTGGTCTCGCTCCTGGCCGCCAACCACGACCCCCGCCGCTTCGAAAACCCGGACACGCTCGACATCCACCGCAACGCCCGCGGCCTCCTGTCCTTCGGCCACGGCGTGCACCAGTGCCTCGGCCAGCAGCTGGCCCGCATCGAGATGCGCGCGGGCTTCGAGGGGTTGCTGCGCCGCTTCCCGACGTTGGCGCTGGCTGTCCCGGCCGAGGAGGTGAAGCTGCGCACGGACATGAACATCTACGGCGTCCACGAGCTGCCGGTCACGTGGACCGCAGGAAGCTGAGCACCGCGTCCCTCCCCGCGTGGCCGCGTTCGCGGTTCTGGATCGAATGCGACTCGCCCGGCACGATCACCAGGCGGCCGTGCGGGGCCTGGGCCGCTTCCTCGCGGGCCCACTCCAACGGCGTCGACAGGTCGCGGTCGCCGTTGAGCAGCAGGACCGGGACGTCCGGGAGCCGCGAAGCCGGGTTCGAGCCCGGGTGTTCCGCCGGCCACGGCAAACAACTCTGGATGAACCCCTGCTGCGTCGCCACTCCGGTCGTGTACGGCCAGGTTGCCGACTCCGGGAGCGCGTGGGAAGCCAGTGACAGCAACGGACGGCGGAGCGCGAGCGGGGTCGCCGCGGAGCCCCACGGGAAGCGGCCGTCCGCGCACAGCGTGGCCGCGTGGAGACCCGCGCTGAACGCCGCCGGGTCGTCGCCGCCGGACTTGTACGCCTCCAGCAGGCCGTCCAAGCGCGCCGGGGCGCCGCCGCGGGCTTCGTGCAGGGCGCCGATGATGTCGCCCGCCGCCGGGTTGCGGTAGGACGGGTCCGCGAACTCGTACGACACCACCGTGTCGAAGATCCTTACGCCGTCCGCCGTGCTTCGGTGGCGGACCACCCACGCCAGGTCCTCGGCCGGGTCGTAGCCGCAGGCCGGGGCCACCGCGCACGCCTCGCGCAGCACGCGTGCCTCCGCCGTCATGCCCGTCAGGTACAGCGACGCCGAGGCGGAGGCGTGGTGCGGCAGCACCGAATCGAGGATGACCTTGCTGACGTGGTCCGGGTGCGCGATCGCGTACCGCGCCGCCGTGAACGAGCCGTACGAGACGCCGTCGACGACCAGCTTCGGCACGCCCAGTGCCTGCCGGAGCTGGTCGAAGTCCGCCACGCTCTGGTCGGTCGAATACAGCGGTGCCGTGTCGCCGAGGATGCGCGCGCACTCCTGCACCGCGCCGGCCGACGGCGTCGCGATGTCCGAACTGCCCATCTCCGCCTGGAGGCCGGGACACCGCAGCGCGCCCGACGGCCCGGTGCCGCGCTGGTCGAGCATGACGATCCGGTAGTCCCGCGCGACTTCCGGCAGCCGCTGCTGCGCGATCCGCGTGATGGTCCCGACGCCGCCCTGACCGGGGCCGCCGGTGAGGAACAGCAGGACACCCTTGGGCGCGTCCGCGTTGTCCGCGGTCGCCACGGGCAGGTCGAGCGTGCCCGGCACGCGGCCGGTGCGGTCGAGCGGGACGGTCAGGGTCGAGCACGTGAAACCCGGCTGGCCCGGGCACGGGTGCGGATCCGTCAGCTTCGGTCGTCCCCCAGGACGCGCGTCGGCCGCGGCCACACCCCCGAGTGCGGCGGTCAGTGCCAGGACCAGCCCGGCGGTCAGCATCTTCGAGCGCATGCCTGCATCATGCGCACACCGGCGCGGAACCCGCATACCCCCGATCAGGGCTTGACGCAGGAGACCTTCGCCCGCACCGCACCCGCGGGAGCGGCCTCGCCCGCGGTGTTCGGGGCGTTGTCGCGGCGGTTGCCGTCGGACTGCGTGACGCACAGGCGGCCGTCCGGCAGCAGCACCGGGCTGGTCGGGAACTCCAGCGGCCCGCCGTTGCGCAGCTTCGACGTCGCGTCGGCGGGGTTGCGGAAGTACTCCACCACGCGGCCGTCGCGGCGGGCCAGGACGATCGCGTTGCGCTCGTTCACCGCTGTCCAGACGCCGCCCGCGCGGTCGAGGACGATGCCGTCGGCGC
The DNA here is from genome assembly GCF_031625235.1 of Amycolatopsis sp. 505. Lineage (NCBI taxonomy): Bacteria > Bacillati > Actinomycetota > Actinomycetes > Pseudonocardiales > Pseudonocardiaceae > Amycolatopsis > Amycolatopsis sp. 505. The sequence goes on along the minus strand of NZ_JACKQP010000001.1, from coordinate 1,276,993 downwards.
CTTCGAGGTACGGGTGCTGCACGTCGACGTGGTCCAGGCACAACGTGTCCGGCGGAAAAGCGGTGTCGCAGCCGGTCGCGGCGCGCGGGCGGCCCGTGCGGTCCATCGGCACGCGCCAGAGCGCGCCCCGGGCCGTGTCCGCGACCAGCAGCGTGCCGTCCGCGGTGAAGGCCAGGCCGTTCGCGACGATGTGCTGCGAGCCCGCGGTGTCCGCCGCCGTGCGGCCGTTCGGCGTGATCGTCACCGTCCCCGGCGGCAGGCCGCGCACGTCCCGGCCGATCCCGCCGGCGAGCACGTCGCTGACCATCGGCTGCACCCGGAACTGCTCGGCGGCCACGCCGTCCGCGCCCGCGCGCCAGACCCGGCCCTGCCCGGTGCCGCCGTCGGAGATCCACAGCGCACCCGAGGCGTCGAAGGCCAGGCCGTTCGCGCCGGGGACACCCGCGGTGAACACCGTCGCGGACGGCGGGTTCGCCGCGTCCGGCACGAACGACACCACGGTGTCGCCGTTCGCCACGTACAGCCGGCCACGACGGTCGAACGCGAGCCCGGCCGGGTTGCACGGCCCCGGGATCGTGCCGACGACGGCCGCGGGACCGCCGGCCGCGGCGACCCGGTGGACCGGGCAGGGATCGGCACCGCGCGCCGGCGTGTAGAGGTTGCCCCGCCCGTCGGTGGTCAAGCCCTCCAGGCCGAGCGGCGACGCGAACACCGTCTCGAAGACGGCGGGGTGCCGCGGTGGGGCGGCTTCACCCGCGGAAGCGCCGGACAGCAACCCGGCGGACAGGGCGGCGGTGGCGGCGAGGACGACGGTCCGGCGCATCGGAACCTCCGTTTTGTCGGATTCCTCCCTACGCCGCCGCGCCCGGCCCGTCAAGGCCAGAGACGCTCGCGGACCCAGCCGCCGCCGGACTTCCGGTACCGCAGCCGCACGTGCCGGCGGTCGTGACTGGCCTGCCAGAACTCGACCTCGTCCGGGTCCACCAGGTACCGCGTCCAGGTCTCCGGGGCCACGCCCGGGTTCTCCTCGACCCAGCGTTCGGCCTCGGCGGCCGCCGCGTCGAGGTCCGCCGGGTCGGGCAGCACCTGCGACTGGTGCCCGATGAACGCCTCGACGCGGGACGCCGGCGGCCGGGCCAGGAAGTCCGCCGCGGACACCTCGGGCGCGGCGGGGGAGACCGGGCCGCGCAGCCGGACCTGCCGGCCGCGGCCGGGCCAGAAGAACGTCAACGCCGCGCGCGGGTCCTTGCGCAGCTGCTGGCCCTTCGGGCTTTCCGAGCTGGTCGCGACCGCCCAGCCGCCGGGGCCGACGTCCTTGAGGATGACCACCCGGGCGTCCGGCGCGCCGTCGGCATCCACAGTGGACAGCGTGACGGCGTGCGGCGCCAGCACGCGCTCGCCGGCCTCGGTCAGCCACTCGAGGAACAACGCCTGCGGGTCCGGTGGCGCCGTCTCCGGCGTGAACCCGGGAAGCTCTTCGGGGAACGACGGCCAGCCGCGCAACTGCACCATGTCAGTAACCGTACGGACCCTGCTGGGGAGCGTGCCCCGGCGGTGGGTAGACCGGCGGCTGCGGACCGGCCGGGCCGGCGTACGGCGGAGGCGGCACCTGCGGTGCCGGCGGGGGCATCGGGTGCTGCGGTTGCTGCTGGGCCTGCTGCCACTGCAGCTGCTGGTAGACCTCGGCGGGCTGCGGGAAGCAGTACGTCAGCTTGGCGTTGACCGAACCCTGGACCGCGGCGCCCCAGAACTTGCCGCCGACGAACGCGTACATCTGCCCGGCCGAGAGGTCCACCGCGACCATCCGCGTCTCGCCGCCGAACTGGTTGCCCGACTTCGCCGACGCGGCCTGCGCGGCGTCCGGGTACACGCGGCCGCCGACCAGCCCGGCGATGACGACGGACGCCGCCGTCCAGCCCATGGTGCCGACCAGGTTCGCGCGGGCGTGCTGGGTGGCGCGGCCGGTGAAGTCGTAGAGTGCGGCCGCGCTGACCTCGGGAACGGCCGCGGCGACCACGCAGTAGTTCATCGTCGAGAGCATCACCGACTCGGTGAACAGCCCGACGACGGCCGTGGCCGGGCCGATCTGCACGGTGTTCAGCCGGCCGCCGGCCCGCTGGATGCGCTCGGCCATCGCGCCGAGGTACTGCTCCGGGGTGAGCACCGGGCCATCGTCGCACGGCCGGGCGTCAGGCCGTCGTCAGCCAGCGGTTTTCACACATGCTTCGTGGTTGACTGTCGGCGCTATGCGACGACTCGTACTTCTCGCGCCCGCCGTGGCCCTGCTGGCCGGCTGCAGCGCCACCATCGTGACCGGCACCGCGACGCCCAGCACGCCGACGGCGGCCGCGAACTCGAGCAACGCCGGCGGCCTGCCCCCGGACCCCGAACCGGGCGCGACGGAGGACTGCCCGTACCTCGGCAGCGAGTTCGTGGCCGAGTCGAACGGCCAGCACGTCTCGAAGGTGCGCGTGTCCGCCGACCAGCCGCACCCGGCGTGCTTCTTCTATCGCCCGGACGGGAAGGTCCAGCTCACCGTCCGGGTGTACGTCGGGGACGCGAAGACGGCGACGGCGCTGGTCAACAAGGCGGCGCCGCTAGACTCGTCCAACCCGGCGAGCGACCCGTCCGGCTGGAAGGGGGGCTATTTGTCGTCCGACGACGGTGCCGTCTACGCGGTCGCGAAGGGCGGCACGGCGGTCATCGCGACCACGAACCAGAAGCAAAGCGTCAAGGCACGCACAGTGGTCAAGAAGGCTATCGCTGCCCTGAAGCTCTAGGTAGCGACCTCCACACGGGTGAGTGATGTTGATCTTGTATTACCCTGTGCGTCACGCGCAGGCTTCGTGGACTCGCGCACCGCAGCCACCGGGGACCCCCACCCCGGGGCGGGGCACCAACTCTGCAAGGACAAAGGACAAGATTCGTGGCTGACACCCTCAAGGAAATCCTGCTCGACTCCAGCCGTCGCCCGGCTGTCGTTTCCGACTTCGAGACCCTCGTGGACGCCGAGGTCTCGGACAAGGGCGGCGTTTCGGGTGCCGTCGTCAAGACCGGCTTCGCCGCGGTCAAGAAGATCAAGCCGGGCATCATCCCCTCGGCCGTCGACACGCTGCTGCCGGACTTCGCCACCGCGCTCGAGCCGTTCTACGGCGACTACCGCGCCAAGGGCGGCAACGACTTCGGCGCCTACCTGACCAGCCGCTCGGACGAGGCTTCCGACGCGCTGCTGAGCGTCACCGACTCGCGCGCGGAGAAGAGCAGCCGCGACAGCATCAAAAAGGTCTACTCGAAGCTGCGCCCGAACGGCAAGAAGAACGTCGAGGAGGCGCTGCCGCGTCTCGGCCAGCTGATCGACAAGCACGCCGCTGCCGTCTGATCGGTTTCCAGGCACGACTGAAGAGGCCCCCGGCTGCACCACCGGGGGCCTCTTCGCGTCTGGTTCAGTTCTTCTTCTCGGCGGGCGCCGCGGACGGCGCCTTGCCGTTCGCCTGCGGGGCCGGCTTCGCCGCTTCGGCGGGCTTCGGCGCAGGCGGGGTGGCCTTCGGCGGCGCGGGCGCGACCGGCGGCTCCTGCTTCGAGCGCAGGGCGTAGGCGGCACCGGCGCCGACCACGACCAGGCCCAGCAGCCACGGCCACTTGCGGCGGCTGCGGGTGCCCTTGGCGGCCGACTTGGCCTCGGACAGAGCGGCGTAGAAGTCCTTCTTCGCCGCCTTGAAGTCCTTCTTGCCGCGGCGCTTCGACTCGCCGGCCGCCTTCGCGGCCTTGATGGCGGCCTTCTTCGCCTTGCGACCCGGCTTGCGCAGCTCGGACAGGCGCGCGAGCGCCTCCTGGCGAGCGGCCTTCGAGCTCTTCTTGAGCTCCTTGCGGGTCAGTTCCGTCTTCTTCGCGAGCTTCTTCTGCGCGCGCCGCCCCTGCTTGACACCCTCGGTGACGAGTTTGTCGGCGGTCTCGACGGCCTGGGCTGTCGCCCGGGACATGGGCTTCACCTCATCATTCGTTTTGACACTGCTCTGTTACCCGTAACCTATCGTGCCCCTTTTCCGCGCCGCCCGCCCGCAGATGGCACGATGGCTCCCGTGAAAGCTACGCTGCACACCAACCAGGGTGACATCCACCTCAACCTGCTCCCCGACCACGCGCCGAAGACGGTCGCGAACTTCGTCGGGCTGGCGGAAGGCACCAAGGAGTACACCCAGCCCAACGCGGCGGGCACGAACTCCGGGCCCTTCTACGACGGTTCGATCTTCCACCGGGTGATCGACGGCTTCATGCTGCAGGGCGGCGACCCGACCGGCACCGGCCGCGGCGGCCCCGGCTACAAGTTCGGCGACGAATTCCACCCGGAGCTGCAGTTCAGCAAGCCGTACCTGCTGGCCATGGCCAACGCCGGGCCCGGCACGAACGGCTCGCAGTTCTTCATCACCGTCGCGCCGACCACCCACCTGAACTTCCGCCACACGATCTTCGGCGAGGTGGCCGACCAGGAGTCGCGCAACGTCGTCGACGCGATCGCCCGGACGGCGACCGGCCCGGCGGACCGCCCGCTGACCGACATCGTGATCGAAAAGGTCAGCATCGAGCACTGACGGTTTCTTCGCGGCGGTTTCGGTAGGTTGGTGACATCGTGAACCAACCGCCGAACCCCGCCGCCGAACAAGCCGCGCTGCCCGGGTGCTGGTGGCACCCCAACCGCCCGACCGGACTGAGCTGTTCCCGGTGCGGGCGTCCGGCGTGCCCGGATTGCCTCCGCGAAGCCCCCGTCGGCTTCCAGTGCACCGACTGCGTCCACACCGGCAGCCAGCAGCAGCGCCGTCAGCACCGCGGCTACCAGGAGGCCGGGTTCGGCCAGCGCACCGTCTTCGGCGCGCGGCTCTCGCAGTCGGTGCTCGTCACCCAGGTCATCCTCGCGGTGAACGTCCTGGTCTTCCTGGCCACGGTGGTCCAGGCGAAGAGCCTCGACGACAACGACCTGTCGTCGCTCTTCCAGCACGGCGCCCTCTACGGCGACGCGACCATGGGCCACGGCGAGTGGTGGCGCGTCCTGACCAACGGGTTCCTGCACTACGGGCCGATCCACATCGCGGTCAACATGTTCTCGCTGTGGATGATGGGCCGGTCGCTCGAGCAGGTGACCGGCCGCGGCCGCTACCTCGCGCTTTACTTCGTTTCCATGCTCGGCGCGTCCACGGCCGTGCTGCTGTTCGGCGACCCGGCCGGCTTCCCCGGCACGGCGGGCGCGTCCGGCGCGCTGTTCGGCCTGATGGGCGCGTACGGCGTCACGGTGGTGAAGCTGCGCCTGAACCCCACGGGCCTGATCATCACGCTCGCGCTGAACGCGTTCATCACCTTCGGCATCCCGGGCATCTCGATCTTCGGGCACCTCGGAGGGCTGGTGACCGGCGCGCTGGTCACCGTCGCGCTGCTCTACGCGCCGCAGGTCAAGCAGGCGCAGTGGCAGGCGATCGGCATCGGGATCATCGTCGTCGCGCTGCTCGGCCTGCTGGTCTACCGCGGTGCACAGGCGGCCCCCACGACCTGTGACTTCGTCCAATACCGCGAGGGCCTCTACTACACCTGCCGTTAGCTGCGCAGGGTGCTGAGGACGTCCAGGACGTCCCGCGGGTCTTCGCCGAGGTCGAGCCACCCGAAGACGTACAGCTGCTGGTCGTGCTCGACTTCGAGCGTGACACCGTCGCGGCCCATCCGCCGGGTGGTGCGGAGCCGGGTGCGCGTCTGCGCCCACGGCAGCCGGTGCGTGCCGCCGAGCGTCCGGGCCACCAGGCCCTCGGCGTCGGCGGCCAGCCGGGGCCGGACGAAGGTCGCGTGAGCCGCGAACGCGCCGACCGCGACGGCCGCCAGCGCGAACAGCACCAGCCCGCCGCGGTCGCCGGTCAGCGCGTCGGTCACCACGCCGGCCAGCAGCAACGCGGTGACCACCCAGGCCGATACCACAACGGCCTGACGGGGCGCCCAGGAGGTGGGGTAGTTATCCACAGGGGTTATCCACACTGGGGATGAGTCACACCGCTGTAATTCGACGTCAAGCCGCCGATCGGAGTAATAATCAGCGCCAGCGCATAGTCATGAGCAGACCCGCGATCATCAGCGCGAACCCGCCGGCGAAGTTCCAGTTGCCCAGGTCGGCCATCCAGGAGATCTTGTCCCCGGCGATGTAGTTGACCAGCAGCCAGACCAGGCCCAGGATCATCAACCCGAACATCGGGATCTTCCAGGCGAGGCCGGTGGGGCCGGCGGCCCGCACCTTCACCGGCGTGCGCCGGTCGGCGGGCGGGGTGTACGCCGTCTTCTTGCGGACCTTGGACTTGGGCATCGTGTGTTCCTCGCGGTGCTCTTCGGGCTCGTCTGGTGGCGACGTCCCGCTGAGGGTGCGCAACCGGCGCCACGTGCACACGTTAACGTAAACGACCGCAGGAAAGCAGCGGCCAGGAGTGGTCGGATTTCCCGGACCGTGACAACGGCGTCACCCAGGGTTCGACGCGGCTTGAGAGGAGCTTGCGTGGCTACGCGCGAAGGACCGGACGACGACCGGCGCAGACACCCCGGACACGGTCAACCCACGCCCCAACGCCGTCCCGCCACGCCCCCGCGCGGCCAGGTGCCGCCCCGGCCGCCCCAGCGCGGTCCCCAGGGCCAGCCGCCCCGGCGGCCGCAGGGCCCGCCGCCCCGCCGCTACACCAGCCCGCCCCCGCCGCCCGGCGCCAACGACGAGACGATCGTCTTCGCCCCGGTCGGGAAGGGCGGCGCCGCGACCAAGGAGAAGCCCGCCGCGGCCCCGCTCGGCAAGAGCGGCGTCGCGATCCGGACCGCCGGCGAAGTCCTCATCACGCTGGGCCTGGTCGTGCTGCTGTTCATGGTCTACGAGCTGTACGTGACCGACCTGTTCTCGGCGGGCAAGCAGTCCGAGGCGAGCGACCAGCTCGACGGCGAGTGGGCGCACGACCGCACGCTGCACCCCGAGCTGATCGACGGCAAGGCGTTCGCCCGCATCCACATCCCCAGCTTCGGCGTCGACTACAACTTCACCATCCAGGAGGGCACCGACGACGCCGCCCTCGAAGTCGGCCCCGGCCACTACAAGGGCACGGCGCTGCCCGGCGAGCCCGGCAACTTCGCCGTGGCCGGCCACCGCGTCGGCAAGGGCGCCCCGTTCAACGACCTGGACAACCTCTCCTCCTGTGACCAGATCGTGATCGAGACCTCCACCGACTTCTACATCTACAAGGTCCTGCCCTACGACGACGAGATGAAGGACTGGGCCGGCGGCAAGGGCGCCGACCCCAAGTGCAAGGGCGTCTCGACCCTGCGCGACGGAGGTGCCGAAGACGGCGGCGCGTACAGCGAGACGTTCGGCCGCAAGGTCGTGCTGCCCAGCCAGGGCACCGCGGTGAACCCGGTGCCGTACAAGGGCGCCGACGTGCTCCCGAAGGCCCAGCAGGCCGCGCTCCTCACGCTCACCACCTGCCACCCCCAGTTCTCCGCCCGCGAGCGGCTCATCATCACCTCGGTGCTGACCCAGCAGGTGCCGAAGAACCAGGTCAAGGACTACGGCGACCTGCTCTCGAAGATCGGGGAGGCCTGATGTACGCCTGGATCTGGCGGAAGCTGCCGGGCCCGTTCGCGGCGAAGCTGACGCTCGCGGTCGTGCTGGTGCTCGGCGTGATCGCGCTGCTGATGTTCGTGGTGTTCCCGTGGCTGGAGCCACGCCTGTGGTTCAACGAGGTCGCGGTCAACTGAGCCGGAACCCGCCGGGCGCGCGATCCGTTGCCCTTCTCGGGAGAGGGGCCGCGATGAGGACACGTCAGAAGGACCGCCACAACCCGCCGCCGGAAGACCCGTGGAACGAGGTCGGGCCGCGGCTGTGGATGGGCGGGCACATCCGGGTCGGCGCCGACGGCGAGGAGCCGGTCGTCGTCCGGCGCGAGTTCGACCTCGTGCTGAGCCTGTACCAGCGCGAGGGCCACGGACCGGCGCCCGGCATCGAACACCACTTCGCCGAGATGCCGGACGGGCCGCTGACCGAGGCGCAGCTCGCCGACGTCGAACGGTTCGCGGCACTGGCGGCCGAGGCGGTCCGCGCCGGCCGGCTGACGCTGGTGCGCTGCCACGCCGGGCTCAACCGGTCCGGGCTGGTGGTCGCCCAGGCGCTCGTCGAGCTCGGTCTCGGGGTCCCGGCGGCGATCGAGCGGGTCTGGCAGCGGCGCTCGCCGTCGGCGTTGAGCAACCGGCTCTTCGTGCAGTACCTCGAGAGCGGGCTGCCGACCGCGCGCCTGCTCGCCGGGCTGGACGCTTGAGGTTCGGCGTCTGGTCGCCGAGCACCACTTCCTGCCCTACGGTGTCTGCCCGTCCGCGATCACCCTCGCCGCGCACGTGCCCTGCCGGGCTGGGTCGGCGATGCGGCCTACTGCGTCCGGACGCTGGAAACTCCGGCGCACCCGCGTCTCCCACGTGCTCAGGGAAGCGCCGGGTACGCCGGAGGGCGCCTCTAGCAGTCCCGCAGTTCCGGGCTCTGGTTGAGCAGCTGGCCGCGCGGGGAGACGAACGCGCGGTAGCGGGCACCGTCCACTTCGGACTGACGGAACACGGCGACCCGGTGGCAGTTCTGGAACGCCAGCTTGACGCCGAAGTGGCGCTCGAGGCCGCCGCGGATGGCGTCGGAGGCCAGGGCGCGCAGCAGCTGCCCGCGGGCGGCCTCGCTCGGCGGCGGTGTCTCGTTGTCGGCGAAACCGTCCGCCGCGCCCTCGGCGTCGGCGATGACGCCGGTGATGACCTCCCAGGCGTACGGCAGGGATTCCTTGACGCAGGTGACGAACTCGGCGTCGGTGACCTCCCCGCGCTCGGCCTTCTCCAGCAACGCGGGTGACACGTCCAGGGACATCGAACCTCCAGTTTGAGCAGGGCCACCCTCTTGGCTACCGGCCGGGTGGCCCGGCCACAAGAGAAAACGATGATCATCACCACTTTGGCGGAAGGCTCACTCCCAGCGGAACAACCGGGCCGCCAGCGCCGTCCCGAGCACCGCGAAAGCGGCGAGTGCGGCCAGCTGCAGCGGCTGCACGCCGGTGCCCACCCAGGCGTCCTGCAGCGGCTGCGAGCCCGGCGGCACGTAGTCGCCGATCCGCTGCAGCACGGCCGGCATCAGCGGCCGCGGCAGGTACACGCCGCCGAAGAACATGATCGGGATGAACAGGATCATCGCCAGCGCCCCGGCGCTCTTGGCCGTGCTCGCGATCGACGCCGTGATCAGGCCGAGCGAGAACGTCGAGACCACGCCGAGCAGCAGCGTCAGCAGGAACACCAGCGGGTGCTTCGGCAGCGGGACGTCGTAAGCGATGTCGGCCGCGCCGAGCAGGAGCGCGATGCCGGCCAACGCCACCGCGACGTGGATCGCCAGCTGCGCCACCAGCAGGTTCGCCGGGTGCACCGGGGTCGTGGCCAGCCGGCGCAGCACGCCCTGCTCGCGGTAGGTCGCGACGGCGGCCGGGATCGACTGCAGCGCCAGCATCGCCAGGGCGATCACCACCAGCGACGGCACCCACGCGTCGATGAACCGGTACCCGCCCGCCTTCTCGCTGGGCTCGGTCATGCCCGGGATCGCGCCGATCGCGAGCAGCAGGACCGTCGGCAGCAGGACGCCGGCGATCGCCATGAACGGCGACCGGAGGAAGACCTTCGCCTCGGTCGCGGTGATCTTGGTGAAGGTGCTCATCGGGCGCTCCTGGTCAGCGAGACGAACGCATCGTCCAAAGTGGAGGCTCCGGCCGTGGCGCGGAGCTCGGTCGGGGTGCCGGTGGCGACCACGCGCCCGGCGTCGAAGATCGCCACGCGGTCGCAGAGCCGCTCGGCTTCGTCCATGAAGTGGGTGACGAGCAGGACCGTGACACCGGCGGCGCGCACGCCTTCGACGAGCTGCCACGTTTCGCGGCGGGCGTGCGGGTCGAGCCCGGTGGTCAGCTCGTCGAGGATCGCCAGCTCCGGCTGCCCCACCAGGGCCAAGGCGATCGAGACGCGCTGCTTCTGACCGCCGGACAGCTTCCCGAAGTAGCTCCGGGCGTGGTCGCGGAGGCCGAGCTGGTCGAGCAGCACGTCGATGTCGGCCGGCTCGGGGTAGAAGGACGCGAACAGCTCCAGGGCTTCCCGCACCCGCAGCTTCGCGGGCAGCCGGCTTTCCTGCAGCTGGACGCCGACGCGGCGGGTGAGGGCGAGGTGGTCGGTCGCCGGGTCGAGGCCGAGCACGGAGATCGTGCCGCCGTCGGCCCGGCGGAGACCCTGGAGGCATTCGACGGTGGTGGTCTTCCCGGCGCCGTTCGTGCCGAGGATGCCGAAGATTTCGCCGCGCTCGACGGTGAACGAAACGCCGTCGACCGCGACCCGGGTGCCGTAGCGCTTGCGGAGATCGGTGACTTCGATGAGTGGCATGGCTCCGAAACTACGAACCGGGAGCCGTCGGGGTAATGACGCTGAATCCCCAGCTCAGGTAGCGTTTTGCTGAAGCGGGGGTGGGGCTGGGCCCACCCCGTTCGGGGGGCTTCGGGCAGTGCGGTGCGCGGGCGGTCCGGCCAGGATCTCCAGGGGAAGGAGGTGCCGGATGACGTACCTGCGTGCGATCGGCCGGGCGTTCGCGCTGGCGGCGTTCTCGTTGCTCAGCTGGTTCGACGTGCTCGTCCAGCTGGTCGCGTTCGTGCTGCTCTGCGGCGGGCTCGTCTTCTTCCTGGGCCCCGCGGTCGAATGGTCCCGCGGCCGGTCGGCGGTGATGCGGACGCTGGCCGCGCGCTGGTGCGGCGTCGAAGTCGCGGCGCCGTACCGGCCCGAGCCGCCGGAGCCGGTGCGCGAGCGCGACGGCTGGTACCGCGAGGGCAACCAGCTCTACAAGCGGGCGTTCTGGATCCGCTGGCAGCACCGCCTCACCTGGGCGCTGGAGGACCCGGCGGCGCAGCGCGAATTCAGCTGGCAGCTGGTGAACCCCCTCGTCACGCTGCTGCTGCCGGTGGCCGTCCTGCTCGGCGGGCCGCGGGTCCTGCGCGGCTACGGCCGCTGGACGCGCTGGTGGCTCGGGCCGCGCCCGCCCGCCGAGTCACGCAAGAGCCGGCCGCACCGGCACCTCGAAGCGCTGGGCCACCAGTTCGGCATCCTCGCGCTTTCGGTGGTGCAACTGGCCTTTTCGGTGGTCCAGCTGGTGGTCGTGGCCTTCGCCACGCCACTGGCACCCCCGGTCGTGCTGTGGAGCCGCTCGATCACCGACACGCTGCGCCGCGAAACCGAAAACTGGACCGGGGTGCGGATCCCGCGGCCGTACCAGCCGGCGCCCGGGTTGCCGCTGCCCCGCCCCGACGGGCTCTACCAAGTCGGCCGGCAGCTGTACGACGAACTGCTCTGGCCGCTCCAGAACGCCCGCACGAAGTGGATCCTGGGCGACCGGGCCACCTGGCGGGACATGGCCGGCGGCGCACTGAGCTCCCTTGTGTCGCTCGCTTGCTCGTTGCCGGCGCTCGTCTTGTTCGGCTGGGGCATGACCGGTATCTGGCTGCTCTGGGTGTGGCGGCCGTTCGTGTCGTCCCGGGTCCAGTGGTCCCCGCTGCCCGAGGTGTCGACGCACCTCGGTGCGCTCGCCCAGACGCCGTTGATCCTGCTGGCGCTGGTCATCGCCGTGGCGCCGGCGCCGTGGCTCGCCCGGCAGCAGGCCCGCTTCGCGCGGGTGTGGTTCGGACCGACCGAGTCCTCCCGGCTGGCCCAGCGCGTCGAACGGCTCGAGCGGACGCGTTCCGACGTCACGGTCACGCAAGCGGCGGAACTGCGCCGGATCGAGCGCGACCTGCACGACGGCATCCAGTCGCGGCTGGTCGCCATGGGCATGAAGCTGGGCGCGGTCGAGGCTTTGGTGGACACCGACCCGGAGGCGGCGAAACGGCTGACGGCGGAACTGCGCGCGGCGTCGTCCGAGGCCCTCACCGAGCTGCGGGCGCTGATCCGCGGCATCCACCCACCGGTGCTGTCCGAACGCGGGCTGCTGGACGCCGTCCGCGCGCTGGCGCTGGACAGCCCACTGAAGGCGCAGGTCACCGGCTCGCTGCCGGGCCGCGCCGAGGAACCGGTGGAGTCGTGCGTGTACTTCGCGGTGTCCGAACTGCTCGGCAACGCGGCGAAGCACGGCGCCAAGCGGGTGACGATCGAGGTGGAGTTCGCCGACGTGCTGCTGACGGTCGTGGTGACCGACGACGGCCCGGGCGGCGCGAGCCCGGCCCGCGGTTCGGGACTGCGCGGAATCGAGCGCCGGTTGGGCGGCTTCGACGGTAGGTTGACGCTGACCAGCCCGATCGGCGGCCCGACGAAGGCGACCTTGGAGATCCCGTGTCAGATACATCCGGGGCTTCGCCCCGAGCCGGGGGCTTCGCCACCCGGACCCCCCGAAGTGGTCGACCAAGAACCCTCGTCGCCGAGGACCAGTACCTCCTCCGAGACGGCCTGACGCATCTGCTGACCGCACACGGCTTCGACGTCGTCGCGGCGGTCGCCACCGGCCCGGAACTCGTGGCGGCGCTGCGTGAACACCGGCCCGAGGTGTCCATTGTGGACGTGAGGATGCCGCCGACGAACACCGACGAGGGTCTGCAGGCCGCGCTGTCCGCCCGCCGCGAGGTGCCCGGCCTGCCGATCCTGGTGCTGTCGCAGCACGTCGAGCAGCTGTACGCGCGCGAACTGCTGGCCGACGGCACCGGTGCGATCGGCTACCTGCTGAAGGACCGCGTGTTCAACGCGGAGCAGTTCATCGACGCCGTCCGCCGGGTCGCGGCGGGCGGCACCGTGATGGACCCCGAGGTGATCGCGAAACTGGTGGCGGGCAACGCTTCCGACCCACTGGCGGCGTTGACCACGCGCGAGCGCGAAGTCCTGTCGCTGATGGCGGAAGGCTGCTCCAACGCGGCGATCGCCTCCCGCCTGCACTTCAGCGAAGGAGCGGTCGGCAAGCACACGGCGAACATCTTCGCGAAGCTGGACATCACCGCTTCGGACGACACGAACCGCCGGGTGCTCGCCGTCCTGGCGTACCTGGGTTCCTAGCCGCGCGAGATCCGGGTCATCTCGTCGCGCTCGACGACCTTGACCCGGTCGCGACCCGCCGCCGAACCCAGCGCCTTCTCGTGCGCGTCGAGCCGGCCCCAGCCGTCCCAGTTCGTGAACGGGATGCCGCGCGTCTCGAGGAAGTCGAGGATCGCGTCCGGTGAGTCGAACTTCGGGGTGGCGAGAGTGTCCGCGTCCGCCAGGAGGCTGGCGATCGTCTCGGCCGCGTCACCCTTCGTGTGGCCGATCAGGCCGACCGGGCCGCGCTTGATCCAGCCCGTCACGTACACGCCCGGCAGCTGGTTCTCGTCGAGGTCCAGCACGCGCCCGGCCTGGTTCGGCACCACGCCGGCGACGTGGTCGAAGGGCAGTTCGGGCAGGTGCGACGACAGGTAGCCGACCGCGCGGTACACCGCCTGGACGTCCCAGTCGTGGAACTCGCCGGTGCCGCGGACGTTCCCGTCGCCGGTCAGCTCGGTCCGCTCGGTGCGCAGGCCCGTCACCTTGCCGTCCTCGCCGAGGACCTCGGCGGGCGAGTGGAAGAAGTGCAGGTGCAGCCGGCGCTGCCGGGTGCCCGGCTCGCGGATGGCCCACTCCTGCAGCGTCTTCACGACCATGTCGATCTGCTTGGACGCGCGCAGGGCCGCGATGCTGCCCTCGTCGAACTCGATGTCCTCGGGGTGGACGATGACCTCGACGTTCGGCGAGTGGTCCAGTTCCCGCAGCTCCAGCGGCGTGAACTTCGCCTGCGCCGGGCCGCGGCGGCCGAACACGTGCACGTCGGTCACCGGGCTGGCCTTGAGGCCCTGGTAGACGTTGTCCGGGATGTCGGTGGTCAGCAGCTCGTCGGCCGTCTTCGCCAGCACCCGCGCCACGTCCAGCGCGACGTTCCCGACGCCGAGGACGGCGACCGAGGACGCGGTCAGCGGCCAGGTGCGGGGGACGTCAGGGTGGCCGTCGTACCAGGAGACGAAGTCGGCGGCGCCGTAGCTGCCGTCGAGGTCGATGCCCGGGATGTCGAGCGCGCGGTCGGCGGACGCGCCGGTGGAGAAGATCACCGCGTCGTAGAACTCGCGCAGCTCGTCGAGCTTGATGTCGGTGCCGTAGTCGATGTTGCCCAGCAGCCGGATGTTCGGCTTCGAGAGCACCTTCTCCAGCGCCGTCACGATGCCCTTGATGCGCGGGTGGTCGGGCGCGACGCCGTAGCGGATCAGCCCGAACGGCGCGGGCATCCGCTCGAACAGGTCGATCTGCACGTCGGCGTCGGACTTGTCGAGGATGTCGGCGGCGTAGATGCCGGCGGGACCGGCACCGACCACGGCTACACGAAGAGAACGGCTCACCCGACCCACGGTAAGTTAGGATTACCTAACCTGAAATGTGATTTGGCGTACGGTCCACGGACTGGGAGCCGGTAAGCTCGGTACATGCGCGTTCTCGTCGTCGACAACTACGACAGCTTCGTCTACAACCTGGTCCAGTACCTGGCCCAGCTCGGCGCCGACTGCACGGTCTGGCGCAACGACGTCGTGGACCTCGACCGCGTGCCGGAGTTCGACGCCGTGCTCGTCTCGCCCGGCCCCGGCACCCCCGAACGCGCCGGCCAGAGCATGGACGTCATCCGCAAGTGCGCCGAAACACGCACGCCGATGCTCGGCGTCTGCCTCGGCCACCAGGCCCTCGGCGTCGTGTACGGCGCGACCGTCGACCGCGCGCCCGAGCTGCTGCACGGCAAGACGAGCCAGGTCCGCCACACCGGCGCCGGCATCCTCGAGGACCTGCCGGAGGAGTTCACGGCCACCCGGTACCACTCGCTGACCGTGCTCCCGGACACGATCTCCGACGCCGTTTTCGAGATCACCGGGCGCACCGAGTCCGGCATCGTGATGGGCATGCGCCACCGCGAGCTGCCCCTCGAAGGCGTCCAGTTCCACCCGGAGTCCGTGCTCACCGAAGGCGGCCACCGGATGCTCGCGAACTGGCTGGCCACCGCGGGCCACCCCGTGGATCCGGCCCGCGTGAACGAGCTCGAGCGGGCGACCAAGGCGCTCCAGAAGGCCGCTGTTGCGTGATCCGGCTCGAGGGGGTCGGCAAGCGGTACGGGCGCGGTGACTTCGTCCTGCGCGACGTCGATCTGACCGTCGAGCCCGGGCACGTCGTCGGCATCCTCGGCAGCAACGGCTCCGGGAAGTCGACGCTGCTGCGGATCATGGCCGGCGTCTCGCACGCGACCACCGGAACGCTCACCGGCACCCCGCGGATCGGCTACCTGCCGGACCGCTTCCCGGCGGGCCAGCGCATGGGCGCCCGCGCCTACCTGCGGCACATGGCGCGCATCCACGGCCTCACCGATCTCTCGACGATCGACCCGCTGCTCGAACGCCTCGACCTCGTCGGCGGCCCGACGGCACCGCTGCGCACCCTGTCCAAGGGCAACGCGCAGAAGGTCGGGCTCGCGCAGGCGGTGATGGTCCGGCCCGACCTGCTGATCCTCGACGAACCGTGGTCCGGTCTCGACGTCGGGACGCACACGATCCTCGGCGAGCTCGTCGCCGAGACGCGGGCGCGCGGGGCGAGCGTCGTGTTCACCGACCACCGGCCGCAGGTGGTGCACGACCACGCCGACGTCGTCCACCTGATGCGGGAAGGCCGGCTCACCGCGGAAAGCGCGGAGCCGACCACCCGGATCGTGCTGCGCGGCGGCGACACCGGCTGGGCCGACGAGCCGGGCGTGCGGCACGCCGTCGCCGAAGGGCCCCAGGTGGTGCTGACGGTCGAGGTCGCCCGCGTCGACGCGGTCTTGAAGCGTGCCCTCGAAGCCGGCTGGTCGGTGCGGGAGGTGGCGCCGTGCTCGCCCTGACCCGCTACCACCTGGCGCTGCTCGGCCATTCGCAGCGGTACCTGCCGGCGTTGCTGGCCTACCTCGCGCTGTGCGTGATCCTCTACGCCGACCCGCATTCCCCGCCCCTGCCGCTGTTCGGCATCAGCGCCGGCGGGCTGCTGGTCGTCTCGTGCTGGCTGACGATCGCCCTGCTGGACATCGAAGATCCGGTGCAGCGCCTGGTGACCTTGAGCCACGCCCGGCAATGGCGTCGGATGATCACCGGCGCGATCTTGACGGTGCTGGCGTGTTCGCTGGTCCTCACCGCGATCACCGAGGTGTGGTCGGCGGTCAAGTCGTTCAAAGTCCAGCCGGCGGCGCTCGGCATCGGGTTGCTCGCGCACCTCGCGTGCACGCTGCTCGGCATCGCGATCGCCCTCCCGTGCTCGCGGCTGCTGGTCCACCGCATCGGCTGGACGGTCCTGGCGGCGGTGATCACCCTCGTCGTCGTCCTGCTGGCGAAGATTCCCCTGGTCCACCCCCTCCTGCACGCCCTCACCGACGACGAACCGGTCGGCGGCCCGCTGGTGCTGGCCCTGGTGACGTCGGTGGCGATGCTGGCCGCCAGCTTCTACGCCGTTTCGGAACTCGTGCGCCGCCGCTCCTGACTGCAATTTGCCATCTTCAATTTCCGGCCCGGGCTTCCAGCCGGACCGCGGGGCGGACTAAGGTTCGGGGCCTCCGGTTCCGGGCGAAGGGAGATCGGGTGACGGCTGGGATCGTCGCGATCACCGTGCCAAACTCCGACGGCGAGCTTCCGGAGCTCGCCGCCTGGCTGCGTGGCGAAGACGAACTCCGCGGCCGCGTCCAGGTCTTCGACGCCGTCGTGGTCGGGGTTTCGAGTTCCTCCGCCGGTGTCTTCTGCCGTTCGCTGTTCGCGTGGCTGACCCGGGGGCGCGAAGCCCGCGTCTCGCTGAAGGTCAAACGCTCGGGCGCCGCCGAGGAACTCGAGCTCGACTTCGGGGCCGCGAGCGACGCCGATCAGGTTCTCGGTGCCGTACAAGGATTTCTCGATAAGCCCTGACAACGAAAGAGGCCCGCACGGCGAACCGTGCGGGCCTCCTTCATCTCTGGCTAATTCGTCGGTCTGGTATTCGAAGTGGTGGGGAACGGGAACCCGCTGCCTTCGGACACGTTGACCGTGACGTTCTGGTCCTTGCTGATCTGCGAGCCCGGACTCGGGTTCTGTCCCGTGATCGTGCCCTCCGGCGCGTTGCTGTTCTTGTCGGACTTCTGGTTCAGCTTGCCGGTCCAGCCCATGCTCGACAGCTTGTCCTGCGCCTCGTCGACGGTCATCCCGACCAGGCTGGGCATCTGGATCTGGCTCGAGCTGTCCGGCCCGGTCGACACGGTCAGGGTGATCTGGCTGCCCACCGCCACCTGGCCGCCGTTCGGGTTCTGCGTGATGACCGTGTCCTTCGGGACCGTGTCCGAAGCCTGGTCGACCCGCCTCGTCGTGAAGCCCTGGCCCTCCAGCGCCGACTTGGCCTGCGAGTACGGCTTGCCGGTGAAGTCGGTGACCGCCTTGAGCTGCTTCGACTTGCCGATCGTGATCTTCACGCTGCTGCCCTGGGCGACCTCGGAAGCCGCGGACGGCGTCTGCGACTGCACCAGGCCGACCTGGTTCTGGTCGGTGACCTCGGTTTCCCCGACGCTCGGGTCGAGGGTCAGCTTCGCTTCGGTCAGCAGCTTCTCGGCATCCTCGCGCGTCTTGCCCTTGAGGTCCGGCACGCTGGCCTTGCCCGGTGCGACGCCGACGTACAGCGTGATCTTCGTGTTCGTCGCGACCGAGATCCCGGCCGACGGGTCGGACTTGATGACCTTGTTGATGTCGTCCTGGGTGCACTCCGGGTTGCCGTCGGTCGGCGTGACCCCGCAGGTGATCTGCTTCTGCTCGATCGTGCCGTCGAAGCCCTTGCTCTTCAACGTCTCCCGGGCCTGGGGCACCGTCTGGTGCGTCACGTCCGGGATCGCGACGGTGCCGCCGTCGTTGCTCTTGAACGCGTTCGACAGCCACATGATCAGCAGCACCGAGCCCAGCACGAAAATCGCCGCGAAGACGGCGATGAGCGTGCGGCGACGGCGCTTGGCCTTCGGGTCTTCGTCGTCCGGCTCGGGGTACTCGTCGTAGCGCTGCGGCTGCCGCCGGTCGGCGTTCATCACCTGCGTGCGCTCGTCCTCGGACATCACCATCGGCGCCACCGGGCGCTGGCCCGAGAGCGTGCGCACCAGGTCCGAGCGCATCTCCGCCGCCGACTGGTAGCGGTTCGCCGGGCCCTTGGCCAGCGCCTTGAGCACGACCGCGTCGAGCTCCGGGGCCACCGCCGGGTTCACCGACGACGGCGGGTTCGGGTCTTCCCGGACGTGCTGGTACGCCACCGCGACCGGGGAGTCACCGGTGAACGGCGGCTCGCCGGTGATCAGTTCGTACAGCACGCAGCCGGCCGCGTAGACGTCGGAGCGGGCGTCGACCGACTCGCCGCGGGCCTGCTCCGGCGAGAGGTACTGGGCCGTGCCGATCACCGCGGCCGTCTGGGTCATGGCGGACTGGCCGTCGTGCATCGCGCGCGCGATGCCGAAGTCCATCACCTTGACCGCGCCGTTCTTCGTGATCATCACGTTGGCCGGCTTGACGTCGCGGTGCACGATGCCGTGGCGGTGCGAGAAGTCCAGCGCCGCGCAGACGTCGGCCATGACCTCCATCGCCCGCTTCTGCGACATCGGGCCTTCGGTCTTGACGATGTCGCGCAGCGTCCGGCCTTCGACGTACTCCATGACGATGTACGGCAGCGGTCCGAACTCGGTGTTCGCCTCGCCCGTGTCGTAGACCGCGACGATCGCCGGGTGGTTCAGCGCGGCGGCGTTCTGCGCTTCGCGGCGGAAGCGCTCCTGGAACTGCGGGTCCCTGGCGAGGTCGGCACGGAGGATCTTGATCGCGACTTCCCGGCCGAGACGCACGTCGTGGCCGTGATGGACCTCGGACATGCCTCCGTAGCCGAGCGTTTCGCCCAGCTCGTACCGGTTGGAGAGCAGTCTGGGTGTGCTCATCTCTGGGTGCCGTTCCATTCCGTCCAAGGTGTGGTCATGATGCCTTGCCGGCCATCGTCGGTCGTGCCGGGAGTGCCCGCCGGGTAGCCGGACTGCTCCGCGGGCACCTGTCTGCCCGGGAACACCTGGCTCTGCGGCTGGCCGGTGTGCGGCGGCGAGCTGTTGCCGGCACCCAGCATCTTCGCCACCAGCACGATGCCCGCCACCAGGACAACGAGCAGGATCGCGGCGAGAAGCGCCCACCAGCCCCACTGCGTCTTCTTCCGCGCGGCCGGCAGCATGACCTGCCGCGGAGCGGGGCGGGACGGCGGGCCGATGGCGATCATCGGGTTCATCGCGGGCGACGGCGGGCCGCCCGGCATCGGCTGCTGCGGGGGCAGCTGCTGCGGCGGGATCGGCACCGGCATCGACGGGGGTGGCGGCGGCTGCTGCTGCACCTGCTGCGGCACCACCGGCTGCTGGCCCGTCGTGTAGGTGGCGTTGACCAGCCCGGACGGCGTCGGCAGCGGCAGCCCGGAGCGGACCGCGGCGACGGCGGAGGCGAACTCGCCGCCGTTGTTGTAGCGCTGCCGCGGATCCTTGACCAGGGTCGCCTCGATCACCGCGCGCGCCGCGGGCGGCACGTCCGGCGGCAGCGGCGGCGGCAGGTCGCGGATGTGCATCATCGCGACCGTGACGGCGTTCTCGGACAGGAACGGCCGGTGCCCGGCGAGGCATTCGTAGCCGCACACCGCCAGCGAGTAGACGTCGGACGCCGGTTCGGCCGGCTGCCCGAGCGCCTGCTCCGGGGCGATGTAGTGCGCGGTGCCCATGACCATGCCGGAGCGGGTGACCGGGGCCGCGTCCGCCGCCTTCGCCACGCCGAAGTCGGTGATCTTCACCTGCCCGGTGGAGGTCACCAGGATGTTGCCCGGCTTGACGTCGCGGTGGACCAAGCCGTGCGAGTGCGCCGCCTGCAGCGCGTTGCCCGCCTGCTCCAGCATGTCGAGGGTGAACTCCGCCGACAGCCGCCCGTGCTTGGCCAGCAGGCCGGCCAGCGGGTCGCCGTCGACGAGCTCCATCACCAGGTACGCGATCGACAGGTCGCCGTCGGCGATCGTTTCGCCGTAGTCGTGCACCGCGGCGATGCCGGGGTGGTTCAGGGACGCCGTCATCCGCGCTTCCGTGCGGAAGCGGTGGAGGAACTCGGCGTCGCCGGAGAGTTCGGCCTTGAGGATCTTGACGGCCACGGTCCGGTCGAGCCGGGTGTCGCTGGCCTGCCAGACCTCGCCCATCCCGCCGACGGCGATCCGGCTCGTCAGCTTGTAGCGGTCGGCCAGCAGCTGACCGGAGGACAGCATGCGCTATCCACCCCCGAGCTTCGCGTTGATCGCCGCGCGGCCGATTTCCGCCGCGACCGTGCCGCCGGTGGCCGCGAGGCCGCGGTTGCCGCCGTCCTCGACGATCACGGCGACCGCGATCTGCGGGTTGTCGACCGGGGCGAAGGCGGTGTACCAGGCGTGCGGTGCGGTGTTCTTGGAGTCCGTGCCGTGTTCGGCGGTGCCGGTCTTGGACGCGATCTGGACGTCCGGGCGCTTGCCGCCGCCCTTGGTGAAGCCTTCGGAAGCGACCATCATGTCCTTGAGGATGGCGGCGTTCGCCGACGACAGCGCCGGGGTGCCGGTGAGTTCGGTCGGGCTGTAGTCCTCGATCGTCGACAGGTCCGGTGCCAGCACCGACTGCACCAGCTGCGGCTTCATCGCCATCCCGCCGTTGGCCACGGTGGCCGCGAGCAGGCAGTCCTGCAGGGGCGTCAGCCGGACGTCGCGCTGGCCGATGCCGCTCTGGAAGAGCGCGCCCTGCGAGTCGAGCGGGCCGACCGTCGACGGGGCGACCTTCATCGGCACGGTCAGGTCGGTCTGTCCGATGCCGAAGTTCGCCGCCGTCTTCTTCATCTTGTCCGGGCCGAGCTTGCCGGCGAACTGCGCGAACGGCACGTTGCAGGAGTGCGCGAGCGCGTCCTTGAACGTGTCGCCGGGGCAGCCCTGGCCCGCGTAGTTTTCCAGCGTGACGTTCGTGCCGGGGAGCTTGGTGTTCGGCGCGGTGTCGACCTTGGTGTCGGGGCCGTTGCCGTCTTCGAGCGCGGCTGCCGCGGTGACCAGCTTGAACGTCGACCCCGGCGGGTAGGTCTCCGAGATCGCCCGGTTCAGCATGGGCTTCTTCGGGTCCTTGTTGTTCGCGGTCCAGGCGTCGGTCTGCGCCTTCGACGTGTGCGAGGCCAGCTGGTTCGGGTCGTACGACGGCGTCGACACCATCGCCAGGATCCGCCCGGTGCTGGGCTCCATCGCGACGACGGCGCCGGTGTAGTTCTTCTGCGTCATGAGGTCGTACGCGGCCTTCTGCACGGCCGGGTCGATGGTCAGCCGGACGTTGCCGCCGCTGGGGTCGCGGCCGGTGACCATGTCCGACAGCCGCCGCACGAACAGCCGCGGGTCGGAGCCGTTGAGCACGTCGTCCTCGGCGCGCTCCAGGCCGCCCGCCCCGTAGTTGATCGAGTAGTAGCCGGTGACCGGCGCGTACATCGGGCCGTCGGCGTAGGTCCGGATGTACTTGTACTTGTCGTTCGACGGGTTGACGCTGGCCAGCACCTCGCCGTTGGCCTGCGACACGATCTTGCCGCGCTGGCGGGCGAACTCGTCGTAGAGCACCCGCGCGTTGCGCGAGTCGGTGCGGTAGTCGTCGGCCTTCACCACCTGGATGTAGGTGGCGTTGGCCAGCAGCAGCACGACCATCACGAGCATCGCCATGCCGACCTTGCGGAGCGGGGTGTTCATGCCTGCGCGCCCCCCTCCGCCGGCGGGCGCTGCACGAGCACGGTGTGCGCTTCCGCGATCGGGGCCTGCGGCTGCTGCTGCGGCTTCGGGCGCGCGGCCGGCTTGCGGGCCGCGTCGGAGATGCGCAGCAGCAACGCGACCAGGATGTAGTTCGCGAGCAGCGACGAACCACCCTTGGACAGGAACGGCGCGGTGATACCGGTCTCCGGGATGAGTTTCGTGACCCCGCCGACGACGACGAAGATCTGCATGACCATGGTGAACGCGAGCCCGCCGCCCAGCAGCTTGCCGAACGTGTCGCGCACGGCCAGCGCGCTGCGCATGCCGCGCATCGCGACCAGCAAGTACAGCATCAGCACCGCGGCCAGCCCGATGAAGCCGAGCTCCTCGCCGATCGACGCGGTGATGAAGTCGGTGTTGGCCTCGGGCACCATGTCCGGCCGGCCGGCGCCGAGCCCGGTGCCGCCGACGCCGCCGGTGCCCAGCCCGAACAGGCCCTGCGCGAGCTGGTAGCCGCCGCCGGCCTGGTCGTAGGTGGCCAGCGGGTCCAGCCAGTTCGCCACGCGCTGCTGGACGTGCGTGAAGAGGTTGTAGGCGATGATGCAGCCGACCGCGAAGAAGCTCAGGCCGAGGACGACCCAGATGACCCGCTCGGTCGCGACGTACAGCATCACCAGGATGACGCTGAAGAACAGCAGCGACGTGCCGAGGTCCTTCTCGAACACCAGGATGCCGATGCAGACGAACGCGGCGATCAGGATCGGGCCGAGGTCGCGGGCGCGCGGGAGCTCGACCCCGACCAGCTTCTTGCCCGCCACCATGAACAGGTCCCGCTTCGACACCAGGAACGAAGCGAAGAAGACCATCAGCAGGATCTTCGCGAACTCGCCCGGCTGGATCGAGAAGAACGGCAGCTTCAGCCACACCTTGGCGCCGTTGACCTCGGACAGGCTCGACGGCAGGAGCGCGGGCAGCGCGAGCGCGACGATGCCGACCAGGCCGGCGGTGTAGCCGTAGCGGGTCAGCGTGCGATGGTCGTTCACCACGATCAGGACCACGACGAAGAACACGAGCGAGATCACCGTGAACAGCACCTGTGCGGTGACCGCGGGCGTGTAGTCCTTGCCGTTCTGCGTGGCGCGCTCGGCCAGGGCCAGGTCGATCCGGTGGATCATCACCAGCCCGATGCCGTTCAGCAGCGCGACGCAGGGGAGCAGCACCGGGTCGGCGTACGGCGCCCACTTGCGGACGGCCAGGTGCGCCGCGCCGAAGATGGCGAGGTAGGCGAGGCCGAGCCAGATGATCGACCAGGTCAGCTCCTGCTCCTGGTTGGCTTCGACCAGGACCAGCGCGATGGTGACGATGAGGGAGGCGAACCCCAGCAGCACCAGCTCGGTGTTGCGGCGGGTCGGGACCTCGCGCGGCGGGTTCGTCTGGAACTGCGCGGCGAGCGGTTCGGCGGAACGCGCGACGGGCTGGCCCATCAGTTACCGCCTCCCGTCGTCGGTGCCGTCGAACTCGGCGTCGAGCAGTCCCTCCCCGCTGGCTGGTTCGCCGACGACGGAGCAGTGGAGCCGGCCGGAGCCGACGGAGTCGTCGTCGGCGTGGCCGTGGGGGTCGGCGTCGAGGACGGCTGACCGCCCGCCGGCGCGCAGTTGTTCAGGCGCTTGCGCAGCTGCAGGAAGTCGTCGATGTACTTCCGCGCTTCGTCGAGGCTGTCCTTCTTGACGCCGTTCTGCACCGCCAGCCGCGCGTCCTCCTGGAGCTGGGTGACGCGCAGCTTGTCCGTGCACACCTGGCTCGGCGGGCAGGACCCCTGCTCGTAGGCGTGCAGGTCGATGCCGAGAATGCTGCCGGGGACGCCGCGGTAGATCACGACCTCCCCGTCCGCTCCCTCGCCGACATAGTACTGACTCAGCACGAAGTAGCGGGTGGCGATGGCGGCCGCGGCGAGCACGACGAGGACCACCAGCGCTCCGGCCAGCCAGCGGAACCGCTTCCGGCGCCGGGCCTTCGGGTCTTCTTGCGGCTGCGGCAGTTCCTGGCGCGGCGGCGGGGGCGGCTGGGTCAGCGCCCGGGCCCGGGCCGCGGGCGAGTCGCCCTGGTGCCGTTCGTCGCTGCCGTCCCCGGCGGCGCCGCCCACGATGGGCGCGTCCTCGCCGAAGTCGACGTCGACCACGTCGGCGATGATCACCGTGACGTTGTCGGTGCCGCCGCCCTTGAGCGCCAGCTCGATCATCCGGTCCGCGCACTGCTGCGGGTCCGGGATCTGCACGGCCTCGGCCAGCGTCTCGTCGCTGACCATGCCGGACAGGCCGTCCGAGCAGATCAGGTACCGGTCGCCGGCGCGGGCTTCGCGCACGGTCAG
This sequence comes from Amycolatopsis sp. 505, assembly GCF_031625235.1. NCBI lineage: Bacteria > Bacillati > Actinomycetota > Actinomycetes > Pseudonocardiales > Pseudonocardiaceae > Amycolatopsis > Amycolatopsis sp. 505. The sequence goes on along the minus strand of NZ_JACKQP010000001.1, from coordinate 1,252,803 downwards.
GCTCGGCTCGACCTCGTGCCCGGTGAGCGCCTTCAGCAGCAGCGACCGCTGCGGGTGCACCGCGGCCTCTTCGGGCGTGATCCGGCCCTGTTCGAGGAGTTCGTTGACGAAGCTGTCGTCGCGGGTGATCTGCGCGAACTGACCGCCGCGCAGGAGGTAGGCGCGGGAGTCGCCGACGTGCACCAGCCCCAGCCGGGTGCCGGCGAACAGGACGGCGGTGAGCGTGGTGCCCATGCCGTCCAGGTCCGGGTCCTGCGAGACGAGTTCGGCGATGGCGGCGTTGCCGTTCGCCACCGCCTCGCGCAGCTGGGCGAGCAGGTCGTCGCCCGGCTCGTCGTCGTCCAGCGGGGCGAGGGAGGCGATGACGACCTTGCTGGCGACTTCGCCCGCCGCGTGCCCACCCATGCCGTCGGCGAGCGCGAGCAGGCGAGGGCCGGCGTACACGGAGTCCTGGTTGCTCGAACGCACCAGGCCCCGGTCGCTGCGGGCTGCGTAGCGGAGGACGAGAGTCATGGGCGAAGCTCGATCACCGTCTTGCCGATCCGGATGGGGACTCCGAGCGGGACCCGGAGGGGTGCAGTGACCTTAGCCCGGTCGAGATAGGTGCCGTTCGTCGAGCCCAGATCTTCCACGTACCAGTCCTCGCCGCGCTGGGCGATCCGGGCGTGCCGGGTCGACGCGTAGTCGTCGTCGAGGACCAACGTGGAGTCGTCGGCCCGGCCGATCAGGATCGGCCGGCCGTCCAGCGCGATGCGCGTCCCCGCCAGCGCGCCGTGGGTGACCAGCAGCTGCTGCGGCGACTTGCTGTTGCGCGGCTTCTTCTCCTTCTTGCGCCCGAAGGTCGGCACCTGGACGCGCATGCCCGACGCCGCGTAGAGGTCCGAACGGACGACTCTGAGCGCGGCGAACACGAAGAGCCAGAGCAGCACGAGGAAGCCCACCCTGGTGAGTTGTACGACCAGCTCTGGCACTTGGTGTGTCCGCTCCCGACTCTTCCGCGCAGCCGCGACGCGGGTACGCCGCGGTCCCCCCGCACGTCAATTCTGCGGGAACAGTATTCCGGGTCCCGAGTCAGCCCTGTGTACGGAACACGAGGGACGAATGACCCACCCGGATGACGTCGCCGTCGGCGAGCTGCCAGGTCTGGACCGGCGTGCCGTTCACCGTGGTGCCGTTGGTCGAACCGATGTCGGCGAGCGTCGCGCTCTGGCCGTCCCAGGTGATCTCCAGGTGCCGGCGCGAGACGCCGGTGTCCGGGAGGCGGAAGTCCGCGTCCTGGCCGCGGCCGACGACGTTCCCGCCCTGCTTGAGCGAGTACGTCCGGTTCGAGCCGTCGTCCAGCTGCAGGCTCGCCGCGAGCGCGCGGCCCGGCGCCGGCGGGGCGTAGCCGCCCTGCTGGCCGTACGGGTCACCGGCCGGCTGGCCGTACGCCTGCTGCTGGCCGTACTGGTCGTACCCGCCCTGCTGCTGGCCGCCGTACTGGTCGTAGCCACCCTGCTGGTAGCCGCCCTGGTCGTAGCCGCCGCCCTGGGGCTGGCCGTAGCCGCCCTGGTCGTAGCCGCCACCTTGAGGCTGCGCGTACCCGCCCTGGTCGTAGCCGCCGCCCTGGGGCTGCGCGTAGCCCTGGTCGTAGCCACCCTGGGGTTGCTGGCCGTACTGGTCGTAGCCACCACCCTGCTGCGGCTGGCCGTACTGGTCGTAGCCGCCGCCCTGGGGCTGCTGGCCGCCGTACTGGTCGTATCCACCCTGCTGGCCGTAACCCTGGTCGTACCCGGGCTGCTGGCCACCCTGCTGTCCGTAGCCGTACTGGCCCTGCTGGCCGTACGGGTCACCCTGGTCGTATTGGCCGTAGCCGGGGGGCTGGCTCATTGCTGGGTCTCCTGCGTTGCTGGGTCGTGCCGACCGCGGTGAACCGGCGCCTGAGGGGCGGGCGTCGGGATCGACGGACGAACGGGTCTTGAACTGTCCAGTATGCAGCGCCTCGTTGCGCTCGAGTGATACGACGACGTCACCATAGGTGTCCAGGCCCTCGGCGGCGAGGTGTTCCGCGACCGCCTTCGCCAGCACCTGGGTGACGCGTTGCTCGTCACCGGCCATGCGCTCGTGGTCAGCCGTCCCCAAGGACACGATGTAGTGATTCGGGGCGAGCTGCCGACCGCCTGCCAGCTCACGAACGTTCTCCTCACTCTCCCGCTCCAGGGCGATCGCCACTTCCTGCGTGACGACGTTGCCACCGAACATGCGCGCGAAAGTGTTCCCCACCAGGTTCTCGAGTCGCCTGTCGAATCGTTCGGCGCGGCCCACCGGGGAAAACCTCCTCACACGTGTGCTTCCGCACCGATCCTATCCGGGTGAGCCAGCCTCTACACGGCCCCCGGTGAAAGCCGTTAAAACGACCTGCTAGTCTTCTCCTCGCTGCCGCAAGGAAGCACTCGGGCGAGTGGCGGAATGGCAGACGCGCACGGTTCAGGTCCGTGTGTCCGAAAGGACGTGAGGGTTCAACTCCCTCCTCGCCCACATCGAAAAGGGCCCCGGCTCCCCGCCGGGGCCCTTTTTCACGGCTTGGACCAGGCCGTGGGGTATGTCACGAACCCCCTGTTCGCCCTGGGCGAAGTTACGCCGTGTGGGTGGTGATCCAGTCCGCGATGACGTCCGCCCGGCTCGTCGTTTCGATGCCCGCGTGGGGGCAGTCCGGCCCCGTCGCCTCCAGCGAGACCAGCTGATCGCCCGAGAAGTACGGGGCGCCGGAGTCGTACGTGCACGCGCTGGTCGTGATCTCCGGGGCCGCGCCGCGGACACCCAGCGTCGTCGGGTCCACCTTCGCGATCGCCACCGTGCCCTGCTGGAGGCGGGTGGCCGGCTTGGGGTTCGCGGCCGTGAGGCTGCCCCAGCCCGCCAGCGTCAGCTGCTGGCCGACCTTCGGGACCGCGCGGCTCACCGCCAGCGGCGTCACCGCGGTCACCGGGGAGTCGAGGCGGACCAGGGCGACGTCGTTCTCCGTCGCCTGGAGGACCTCGGTCGCCTTGCGGGCGATGCCCGACTCCGCCTCCTCGTCGGTCAGGCCCAGCGTCACCGTCGTCGGGTACGGGACCTTGCCCGAGACCCGGTCGCGGTGGGCGTCGTGGAAGCAGTGGCCGGTCGTCAGGATCCAGGCGGGCGCGACCAGCGCGCCCGTGCAGTAGCTGCTGTACGTCGAGCCGTCCGGGCGCGGGATCTTCGTCATCGCCAGCTTCGCGACGAACCCGTACCGGCCGGGTGGGACGTCGGTGCCGTGGGCGACGGCCCAGGCGGCGGGAGCGGTGGAGACGGTCAAGACAGCAGCGGCGAGCAGGGCGCGCAGGCGCATTCTTCCCCTTCGTCGAGTCGGTGGTCGACGTCCGACGTTAGGGCCGCGCCTCCCGTCCTGGGAATTCCCTGGCCGGGCGTCACCCGGGTGACGCCCGGCCGCGGGCTCAGCCGGTGTGGGCGGCGATCCAGTCCGCGACGACGTCCACGCGCGAGGTCGTCTCGAGCTGGTTGTGCGGGCAGTCCGGGCCGGACGACTCGACCGACACGAGCTGGCCGCCGGAGCCGGCCGCGACGAAGTAGGGCGCACCCGAGTCGTAGACGCAGGCGCTCGTCGTCGACGTCGGGGCCACGCCCTGCACGCCGAGCGTGGAAGCGGCGACCTGGCCGACCTTCACGGTGCCCTGCTGCAGCTTCGTCGACGGAGTGGGGTTGGTGGCGGTGAGGCTGCCCCAGCCGGCCAGGGTCAGGAGCTGGCCGGCCGACGGCGTGACCCGGTTGACCGTCAGCGGGGTGATGCCGGTGACGTCCGCGTCGAGGGTGGCGATCGCGATGTCGTTCGCGCTCGCCTGGTAGACGGTGACGACGTTGCGGACCACCCCGGGCGTGCTCTGGTTCACCGTGCCGAGCAGCACCGACGTCGGGTACGGCACCGGGCCGGAGACGCGGTTGCGGTTGGCGTCGTGGAAGCAGTGACCGGCGGTGATGAGCCACTTCGCCGCGATCAGGGCGCCGGAGCACGCGCTGTTGTACTTCGTGCCATCGGGCCTGGGGATGTTCGTCATGGTGAGCTTGGCGGCGAAGCCGAACTGGCCGGCCGGGACGTCGGAGCCGTTGGCCACGGCCGAGGCCGGCGCCGCGGTGGCGAGCCCGGCGGCCAACGTCAGCAGGGCAGCGGAAAACACTGCGCGAACGCGCATCGGTGGATCCCCCCTTTTCGTGCACCGGCGATGGCTGCCGGTGATCACTTGCGAGGGTAGCGACGGCTCGGGCGCCGCAAAGGCGCTGCTTGGAGCAAAAAACCGGCCCCGGCGGGGATGCCGGGGCCGGTTTGCCGGGAATGAACTAGTTCACGCCGACCAGGTCGACGACGAAGACGAGCGTCTCGCCCGGCTTGATCACGCCGCCCGCGCCGCGGTCGCCGTAGGCCAGGTGCGGCGGGATGACCAGCTTGCGGCGGCCGCCGATCTTCATCCCCGCGACACCCTGGTCCCAGCCGGAGATGACCTGGCCGGCACCGAGGCCGAAGCGCAACGGCTCGCCGCGGTCCCAGGACGCGTCGAACTGCTCGCCGGTCGAGTGCGAGACACCCACGTAGTGCACGGTGACGGTCTTGCCCGCCGTGGCCTCCGCGCCGTCACCGACCGTGATGTCGGTGATCTCGAGGTCGGCCGGCGCAGGTCCGTCCGGGCGGTCGATGAGGGGCTTTTCCAAGGTCATGGGCCTCACCGTACCCACGCCGTTCCGGCTGCGCCGATCGGACTACGCCCAAGGAGGGGAAAAACGCGAAAAGTCTTCACACTTAGTCTACTGCTCGGTAGCGTGCGCTTCGTCACTCTTCTGGACTGAGGGGAGCCCGGTATGCGACGACGCATCCGCGCCCTGACCGTAACGGCACTGGGGGCCCTCGTGGCCGGGCTCACCCAGGTCGCCGTCACCGCGCCGGCCGCTCAGGCGGCCGTGTCGCCCGACGACTACTGCGGGGGGCAGTGCAGCGACATCCTCCCGCCCGGTGAACAGGGCAGCGCCACCCTCGCGGAAATCCTGGCGCACAAGGTGTTCGGCACCCGCCCGGCGCACTCGGCCGACCAGCTCGGCAAGTACGCCTCGCTGGCCGGCGGCTACAAGACGCTGACCACCGGCGCGATCAACCAGTACTTCAACGACTCCTCGTTCGGCGTCCCGGCCGACCAGGTGGCGAGCACGACGAAGCCGCGGGCCGACGTCACCATCGTGCGGGACAAGGCCCTGGGCGTCCCGCACATCACCGGGACCACCCGCGCCGGCACCGAGTTCGGCGCCGGGTACGCGGCCGCCCAGGACCGGCTGTGGCTGATGGACGTGCTGCGGCACGCCGCCCGCGGCCAGGTGACGTCGTTCGCCGGTGGCGCCGAGGCCAACCGCGAACTCGAGCAGCAGTTCTTCGCCAACGCGCCGTACACCGAAGCCGAGCTGCAGCAGCAGATCGACCGCACGGCCGCCAGCGGCCCGCGCGGCGCGCAGGGCCTCGCCGACGCGCAGGCCTACGTCGACGGCATCAACAAGTACATCTCCGACTCCTACAACGGCCGGTACTTCCCGGGCGAGTACGTGCTGACCGGGCACGTCGACTCGATCACCAACGCCGGCTCGATCGACCCGTTCAAGCTGACCGACCTGGTCGCGCTGGCCTCGCTGGTCGGGGCCGAGTTCGGCGCGGGCGGCGGCGGCGAGGTCCAGAACGCCATCGCGAAGCTGGCGCTGCAGGAGAAGTACGGCGTCGTGCAGGGCGAGAAGGTGTGGCAGAGCCTGCGCTCGGAGGACGACCCGGAAGCTGTCAAGACGCTGCACGACGGCCAGACCTTCCCGTACGGCAAGACGCCGGCCAACGCCGTCGGCCGCGCGCTGCCGGACAAGAACTCGGTGACGCCGCAGCAGCTGGTGTTCGACAAGACCGGCTCGGCCGCCACCGCGACGCCGTCCACTGTGGACGTCGCCGCGCCCGCCGAGCAGGAGCCCGCCCGCGGGATGTTCGAGAACGGCGTGCTGCCGGCCAACCTGCTGAGCGAGAAGCACGGCATGTCCAACGCGCTGCTCGTCTCCGGCGCCAAGACCGCCAGCGGCCACCCGGTCGCCGTGTTCGGCCCGCAGACCGGGTACTTCGCCCCGCAGCTGCTGCTCCTGCAGGAACTGCAGGGCCCGGGCATCAGCTCGCGCGGCGCGGCCTTCGCCGGGCTGAGCATGTACACCCTCCTCGGCCGCGGCCAGGACTACTCGTGGAGCGCGACGACGTCGGCGCAGGACATCGTCGACACCTACGCGCTGCAGCTGTGCGACCCGAACGGCGGCACGCCGACGAAGGACTCGAACTACTACACCTACCAGGGCAAGTGCATCCCGATGGACACCGTCGAGGTGAAGAACGCCTGGAAGCCGACGGTCGCCGACGGCACCGCGGCGGGTTCGTACACCCTGCGCAGCTACCGCACCAAGTACGGGCCGGTGCAGAGCCGGGCGACCGTCGGCGGCAAGCCGGTGGCCTACTCGGCGCTGCGGTCGTCCTACTTCCACGAGGTCGACTCGCTCATCGGCTTCCAGGAGCTGAACGACCCGACCTTCATCAAGTCCGCGGCGGACTTCCAGAAGGCCGCGGCCGACATCAACTACACGTTCAACTGGTTCTACGCCGACTCCAAGGACATCGCCTACTTCAACTCCGGCGCCAACCCGGCCCGGCAGTCCGATGTGGACCCGAACCTGCCGGTGTGGGGCGACCAGGGCCACGACTGGATCGGCTGGAACCCGGCGGGCAACCTGGCGAACTACACGCCGGCGGCGCAGCACCCGCAGTCGGTCAACCAGGACTACTACGTCAGCTGGAACAACGCCCAGGCCAACGGGTACGCCGCGGCCGGTGCGGACAAGTCCGCCGTGCACCGCGTCGACCTGCTCGACTCGCGGGTCAAGCAGCTGATCACCAGCGGCACCAAGGTCACCCGGGTCAACCTGACCCAGGCGATGGCGGACGCCGCACTGGCCGACCTGCGCGCCGAACGCGTCCTGCCGCTGCTGCTGCAGGTGCTGGACAAGACGCCGACCACCGGAGCGGCGGCGGACGCCGAGGCGAAGCTCAAGACGTGGCTCGCGAACGGCCACCTGCGCAAGGAGACCTCGCCGGGCAGCAAGACCTACGCCGACGCGGACGCGATCCGCATCTTCGACGCCTGGTGGCCGCTGCTGGTCCAGGCGGAGTTCAAGCCGGGCATGGGTGACAACGCCTACAACGCGATGACGAGCGTGCTCGGCATCAACGAGAGCCCGTCGGGCTGGCAGAACGGCAACGGCCGGCACACCGGTCAGCCCCACAAGGGTTCGTCGTTCCAGTACGGCTGGTGGGGCTACGTCAGCAAGGACATCCGGCAGGTGCTCGGCCAGCCGGTCGCGGGCCCGCTCGCGCAGACGTTCTGCGGCGGCGGCGACGTCACCGCCTGCCGCCAGGCGCTCGTCGACTCGCTGACCACGGCCGCGGGCCAGACCGCGAACACCGTCTACCCCGGTGACGCGAACTGCTCGGCCGGCGACCAGTGGTGCGCCGACTCGATCATCCAGAACCCGCTCGGCGGCATCACGCAGGACAAGATCAGCTGGCAGAACCGGCCGACGTTCCAGCAGGTCGTCGAGTACGCGGCGCACCGCGGCGACAACATCGCCAACCTGGCGGCGGCGAAGACGGTGAGCGCCACGAGCGCCGAGTCCGGCTTCTACAACTCGCCGGCGTCGAACGCGATCGACGGCAACGCCTCGACCCGCTGGGCCAGCGACTGGAGCGACGACCAGGCGATCACCGTCGACCTCGGCTCGGTCCAGCAGGTTTCGCGGGTGCTGCTCGACTGGGAATCCGCCTTCGGCAAGAGCTACAAGATCCAGCTCTCGCCGGACGCGGTGCACTGGACGGACGCGGCGGTGGTGACCGACGGCGACGGCGGGCGGGACAACGTCTCGTTCGCTACGACGACGGCCCGGTTCGTCAAGATGCAGGGCGTCCAGCGCGGCACGAAGTACGGCTACTCGCTGTACGAGTTCGAGGTGTACGCCCACTGAAAAGCCCGGCTGGGGCGCTCGCGGACGCGTGAGTGCCCCAGCCTCCCCTTATCGTGAGGCGCATGGACGACTGGACGCCTCGCACCAAGGCCATCGCCGCCGGCCGGCCGCACGGTCCCGGTGAGCCGCTGAACACCCCGCTCGTCGCCACCAGCACGTACCAGGCCGGTGGCGACTTCGCGTACGCGCGCGGGGACGGGACGCCGACCTGGCACGCGCTCGAGGAAGCCGTCGGAGCGCTGGAAGGCGGCCACGCGACGGCCTTCGCGTCCGGCGTCGCCACCCTGTCCGCGGTGCTGGACCTGCTGCCGGTCGGGTCCAGGGTGGTGGTCCCGACGTTCAGCTACGCCGTCACGCGCGGCGTGCTCGCCCACGCGCAGAAGCTCGGCAAGCTCGCCGTCACCGAGCTGGAGCCGACCGACACCGCGGCCTGGGTGGCCGAGGCCGCGACGTCGGACCTGGTCTGGCTGGAGTCGCCGACCAACCCGACCCTCGACGTGATGGCCATCGAGCCGATCGCCGCCGCCGCGCGCGGCCGGGTCGTCGTCGACAACACCTTCGCCACGCCGTTGCAGCAGCGCCCCCTCGAGCTGGGCGCGGACGTCGTCGTGCACAGCGCGACCAAGCTCATCGGCGGGCACAGCGACCTGCTGCTCGGCATCACCGTCGCCAAGGACCCGGCCGTCGCCGAGGAGCTGAAGGGCGCGCGGACGCGGGTCGGGTCGACGCCGGGCGCCCTCGAAGCCTGGCTCGCGCTGCGGGGGCTGCGGACCATGCCCGTCCGGCTCGCGGAGCAGTCCCGTACCGCCGCCCTGCTGGCCGAGCGGCTCGGCGGGCACCCCGCGGTCCGGCGGGTGCGCTACCCGGGCTTCGGGATGATGGTCGCCTTCGAGCTCGCCGACGCCGAGACGGCGGACCGCTTCTGCGCGTCGGTCCGGCTGATCCGGTCGGCGACCAGCCTCGGCGGCGTCGAGAGCCTGGTCGAGCGGCGGGCCTGGCTGGCGGGCGAGGAGCGCGTCCCGCCCGGGCTGATCCGGTTCAGCGTCGGCCTGGAAGATCCCGACGACCTTTGGGACGACTTGGTGATCGCCCTACCGGAGTAACGCAGGCCGCCGAATCGTCGATAGTCGCGACATCGCAGGTCAACGCGTTGGGAGTGGCATCGTGGGCAGAACGCTGAGCAGGGTCGCCGGAGTTGTTTTCGCGGGTGCGCTCGCCACCTTCGCCGCCACGCCCGCCGCGCTGGCACAGACGGAAACCAGCACGTCACCCACGGAAACCACGACGTCCACTTCGGAGCCCACGACCACCACGGTCACGACGACGACCACGACGGCGACAAGCGAGCCGTCCGCACCGGTCACGACCACCGGGACCACTTCGGCCCCGGCGAAGCCCAAGGGCACCACGACGAGCCCGAAGACCACTTCCTCGGCGCCGGAATCGGCCGAACCGCCGAAGGACGACTACCAGGACAACGTCGGGCACGGCTTCGTCGGTCTCGGCGGTGAAGGTGTCCTCGTCATCGCCTGCGCGGCCGGGAAGCCGAGCGGAGTGGCCACCCAGTACCTGAGCGTCACCGGCGGCCCTGACCAGGACGAGGCCGACGGCCGCCTGTGGAACTACTCGGTGCGCGTCGTCGACGCCCCGGCCGGCACGACCACCGCCAAGTTCAGCTGGACCTGTGCCGGCGTCGAAGGCAACGGGATCGTCGAGTTCGAGCAGGAGGCGCCGCCGACGACCACGACCACGACCACGACCAGCTCGGCGCCGTCGAGCACCGCGCCGGTCACCACCGCGACCAGCTCCGCGCCCGCCGGCAACGCCGCTCCGAAGGCCCAGGTCAAGGTCGCGCCCAAGGGCGGGGTCGAGACCGGCTTCGGCGGCACGGCCCGGTGACGGTCCGCCGGGCGGGCGTCGCGCTCGCCCTGGTGCTGGCCCTGGCCGGGTGCGGCACCGCCGAGCCGCCGAAAGCCGCGCCACCCGCTCCGGTTCCGTCGTCGGTGCCGGTGACCGTGCCGTTCAAGGGACTGCGCCCGACCTCGGTGAAGATCCCGAAGATCGGCGCGGAGTCCAGCCTGCTCGCGGTCGCCGTGAAGCCGGACGGTTCGATCTCCGTGCCGTCGGTGCACACGCCGATGCAGGCCGCCTGGTACAAACTCTCGCCGGTGCCCGGCGACGTCGGCCCGGCGATCGTGCTCGGGCACGTCGACGGCGACAAGAAACCGGGTATCTTCTTCAAGCTGAAGGAGCTCGCACCCGGTGACGAGGTGGACATCGACCGCAGCGACGGCAAGAAGCTGAAGTTCGTCGTCGACCGCGTCACCCAGGTCCCGAAGGAAACGTTCCCGCGCGACGCCGTCTACGGGAACAGCAGCGAACCGGAACTGCGGCTCATCACCTGCGGTGGGGCGTTCGACCACGCCGAACACAGCTACCAGGACAACATCGTCGTCTACGCGAAGCTCGCGGGCTGAAAGCGCTGCCGGGGTCACTGTCCGATGTGGATTTCGCTGGGCCCGAACGTTACCGGTTTCCGCAGTGGTCTTCTTCACGTAGAAATGGTTTCCGGTACATACCAGTAATGGGGCAGGATGTCCGAGTCGCCTGATCTTGTGCTTCGGAGCACCGGGCGGCTCGCGTAGTGGGGGTCATTGCGCGTTTCCTTCCCTGGGAGTCACCTTGAAGAAGACCCTGGGCCGTCTCGCGGGCGCTGTGCTCGCGGGGGCCCTGCTCACGCTCACCGTTTCGCCGGCCGCGCTCGCGCAGGAGGCTCCGGTCGTTTCGACGACCGAAGCCGCGCCCACGGCCACCAGCGGCACGCCGACGACGACGGAGGCGCCGACCAGCACCGCGTCCTCGGAGCCCACCTCGGGCCAGCCGACCTCGAGCCAGCCGACGTCCGAGCCGACGTCCACCGGCACCGGCACGCCGACCTCGGGCAAGCCGACCAAGCCCACCACGCCGACCACCGAGCCGACCGACCCGTTCCCGCACGGTGACGACTACATCGACGACGTCGCGTACGCGTGGGAGTTCGACGGCGGCGCCGGCATCCTGGTCATCGCCTGCAAGGCGGGCGAGCCGCGGGACGTCCGGGCCAACGACTTCACCGTGGCCGCCGGCCCGTTCCAGGACGGCGCGGACGGCCGCTACTGGGGCTTCGACATCCAGCTGAACGAGGGCAAGCACCTGTCCGACGACACGCAGGTCTCCTGGGTGTGCGAGGGCAAGCCGGTCACCCGCCCGGTCGGGCACGGCGGCGGCTCGGCCACCGTCGGCGGCCAGGTCAAGGTGACCCCGAAGGCCGGCGGCGTCGAGACCGGCGGCGGCGCGACGGCCCGGTCCTGACCGCATGACCACGCAGTTCCGCCGCGGCGGCCGCGTTCTCGCGGCCGCCCTGGCGCTGTCCTTCGCCCTCACCGCCTGCGGGACCCCGGATCCGCAGGCGGCAGCCCCGTCGTCGTCCGCGCCGGCCCCGCCGCCGGTGACCAAGCCGTTCGCCGGCCTGCGCCCGACGCAGCTGAACATCCCGAAGATCGGTGCGCAGTCGTCGCTGGTCTCGGTGCTGCCGAAGGCCGACGGCGGGATCTCGGTCCCGTCGGTGCACACGCCGATGCAAGCGGCCTGGTACAAGATGTCGCCGGTGCCCGGCGAGACCGGTCCGGCGGTCCTGCTCGGCCACGTGGACGGCGACAAGAAGCCCGGCATCTTCTTCAAGCTGAAGGAGCTCGCGCCGGGTGACGAGGTCGACGTCGACCGCAGCGACGGCAAGAAGGTGAAGTTCGTCGTCGAGCGCGTGGAGCAGGTGCCGAAGGAGACGTTCCCGCGGGACGCGGTCTACGGCAACAGCGACAAGCCGCAGTTGCGCCTGATCACCTGCGGTGGCGCGTTCGACCACGCCGAGCACAGCTACAAGGACAACGTCATCGTGTACGCGAAGCTAGCCGACGCCTGAGCCCGGGTACGGGAACTCCGGCTTCAGCCCGGTGCCCGGGCAGACCCAGCGGCGCATACCCGCGTCGCAGACGGCGTACCCCCAGTTGATCAGGTTGTCCTGCACCTTCTCGGGCAACCTGGTCAGCCGGGTCTTCGTCTCGGCGAGCCGCCGGGTCTGCTCGACCGGGGCCGGCAGCGCGTCCGGCAGTTCGAAGTTTTCGATGTCGCTGTAGGTCGCCCAGTACGTCCCGGCGTACGTCTTGTCCTCGTAGGACTTCAGCAGCGAGCCGGTGCGCAGCTCGCGGACCTGGTTGTCCATCACGGTCAGCACGCGCAGCAGCTGCATCGGCCAGTTGTGCGCGGGCTTGGCCTCGTGCTTCATCTTCTTCCCGGCGTCGCTGACCAGGACGGTCGCCCGCTGGTTTTCGATCGGGTCGAGACCGAGGTTGTCGTACACGCCCGCGTCGCTCAGCACGATCCTGCGGTCCGGCTTGGCCGGATCCGGGATCACCACCGGCGAGAGCAGCGGCGGGAACGCCGAGGACGCGGCGACCGCGGTGGCGAGCGGGACCTGCCCGTGCGGGCCCGGCTGCCGGAAGAACCACCACAGCGAGCCGTCCTGCAGGCTGGTCGCGGTGAACACGAAGTTCGGCCCGGCCGGGTCGAGGTCCGCGAGGCGGCAGTCGCCGAAGAGGTGCTTCGCGTAGCGGCGCGCGAGTTCTTCGCCCGCGCTGCGCCACGGCATGACCATCGCCTTGAGCGTGACCGGGACGTCGAGGTGGGTGCGGGCCAGCTTCCGGATCGGCGCCACGACCTCCTTGCCGAAGTTCTCCGCGACGCCGTCCGCGCCGAACCACAGCTTGTTCCACGCGTGCGCAAGCACCCCCGCCGCGATCGAGCCGCCGGAGACGCTGGAGACGGTGGTCAGCTTCGGCAGCCAGCCGAGCTCGTTGAGCCGCCAGAGCGCGCCGGCGTGGAAGAGCATTGCGCGGTAGCCGCCGCCCGAGAGCGCGAGGCCGACGCCGTCCCGTTTCGCCGAGTCCACGCGGCCGAGTTTAGGACTGCAGCAATGGGGTGAGCAGGGGCCGTTGCCCGGCGGGGACGTATTCGGCGTAGTTGTCGTACAACGCCTGCTTCGCGAGGTGGGCCGCGCCGCCGCCGTCGGCCGCGCGGATCGCGTCGAGCACCTCGGCGTGGTGGGCGAGCCAGGCGCGCATCAGCGACGTCCGGTTGCTGGCGTGCTCGAGCTTGTCCTCGATCAGTTCCAGCACGACCCCGCGCACGACTTCTTCGCTGACCACCAGCAGGGGATTGCGGGAGATGCGGGCGATCACCTCGTGGAACGCGACGTCGGCGCGGCTGAACTCGGCATAGCCGCGGGAGACGCCTTCGCGCATCGACTCCAGGGCCGCGTCGAGGCCGGTCAGGTCGTCTTCGGTGCGGAGCTCGGCGGCGAGCAGGTGCGCCGAGCCGTCGAGGATCATCCGGAACTGCAGCAGTTCGGCCAGCCCGACGTGGTCGGCGCGCGCGAGCCGGTGCATCGAGCGGTGCAGCGCGGCGGGCGAGGCGGCCAGCACCTCCGGGCCGCGCGGGTCCCCGGGCCGCGACCGGATCATCTCGGCCGCCTGCAGCACGCGTAGGGCTTCGCGGATCGTCGAGCGGCCGACGCCGAACTGCGTCATCAGCTCGCGCTCGCTCGGCAGACGTTCTCCCGGCTTGAGCGCGCCGCTCACCACGGCCTGCTCGATCTGCTCGACGACCCGCTCGTACGCGCGGACCGGAGCCACCGGTTCGAACCGCATCCCTTGACCTCGCCGTCCGCTCGGTGCAGGCTACTGGTCAGACCAGTGTACTTGTCTGGAGGCCGAATGAAAGCCCGGATTCCCGTGGTGGCAGCGGCGCTGCTGCTCGTGGTGTCCGGCTGCTCGGCCGGCTCGTCCGCGAGCGTTTCCGCCGGTCCGGGCACGCTTTCCGTCGGCTTCACGGCGGAACCGGCGAACTTCGACTTCACCCGCACCGACGGTGCCGCCATCCCGCAGGCCTTGCTCTACAACGTCTACGAAGGCCTGGTGAAGCTCGACGCGCAGGGCAAGGTCGTCCCGCTGCTCGCGAAGTCGTGGACGATCAGCCCGGACCGCAAGACCTACGACTTCCAGCTGCAGCAGGGCGTCAAGTTCAGCAACGGCGCCCCCTTCACCGCCGAGGACGTCAAGTTCTCCCTGATGCGCGTGAAGACCGGCTGGACGATCTCGATCAAGGCGACCATGGACGTCGTCGACCACGTCGACGTCGTGGCGCCGGACCACGCGCGGGTGGTCCTGTCGAAGCCGTCCAACGGCTGGCTGTTCAGCCTCACCAGCCGGCTCGGCGCGATGTTCAGCCCGACCGGCGTCGCCGACCTGGCGAACAAGCCGGTCGGCACCGGGCCGTACGTCGTCTCGGCCCGCAAGCGCGGCGACTCCGTGGTGCTGACGGCGAACCCCGCCTACTGGGGCCGGAAACCGGCGTACTCGACGGTGGTCCTCAAGTACATCAAGGACCCGACCGCGCTGAACAACGCGTTGTCCAGCAACGGCATCGACGTCATCTCCGCGATCACCGCGCCCGACTCGATCCCGCAGTTCCAGGCCGACGACCGGTTCCAGGTCGTCCAGGGCACGACGAACTCCGAGGTCACCCTCGCCATGAACAACGCGCGGCCGCCGCTGAACGACGTCCGCGTGCGCCAGGCCCTGACCTACGCGATCGACCGGAAGGCGTTGCTGGACACGGCGTGGGCCGGCCGCGGCACGCTGATCGGCAGCATGGTCCCGCCGACCGACCCCTGGTACGAGGACCTGTCGAACGCCTACCGCTTCGATCCCGCGCGGGCCAAGGCGCTGCTGTCCGAAGCCGGCGCGACGAACTTGAGCCTGCGGCTGCGGATCCCGAACCTGCCGTACGCGGTTTCGGCCGCGCAGGTCGTCCAATCGCAGCTCGCCGACGTCGGCGTCCGGACCACGATCGAGCCGCTCGACTTCCCGGCGGTGTGGCTCAAGCAGGTGTTCACCGACCACGACTACGACCTGTCGATCATCCAGCACGTCGAAGCCAGGGACATCACGACGTTCGGGAAGCCGAAGTACTACTGGGGCTACGACAGCAAGCGCGTCCAGCAGCTGCTCGCCGAGGCCGACAGCGGGACGCCGGAGCAGCAGGTCGCGGACATGAAGCAGGTGGCGCGGCAGCTGAACACCGACGCGGCCGCCGACTGGCTGTTCCTGTTCCCCAACGTGATCGTCGCGAAGGCCAAGGTCGGCGGGTTCGTCCGGAACCAGGTCAGCGAGTCGTTCGACCTCACCGGGCTGGCGCCGCGATGACGGCCAGGGTGCTGCGCCGGGTGGCGATCTTCGTGGTCAGCGTGCTGGCCGCGTCGATCGTGGTGTTCCTCTTCATGGCCGTGCTGCCGGGCGACCCGGCCCAGGTCGCGCTCGGCGTCAACGCGACGCCGGAGCTGCTGGCCAAGACGCGCACCGAGTTCGGCATCGACCGCCCGCTGGTCACGCAGTACTTCGACTGGATCGGCGGCGTCCTCCACGGCGA
This sequence comes from Amycolatopsis sp. 505, assembly GCF_031625235.1. Classification (NCBI taxonomy): domain Bacteria; kingdom Bacillati; phylum Actinomycetota; class Actinomycetes; order Pseudonocardiales; family Pseudonocardiaceae; genus Amycolatopsis; species Amycolatopsis sp. 505. The sequence continues at coordinate 1,237,197 of NZ_JACKQP010000001.1, read as the reverse complement.
CTTCGGCCGCTCGTACGTCACGCGCGACGCGATCGGCCCGCAGCTGCTCGACCGCCTGGGCGTGACGCTCTGGCTCGTCGGCGCGGGCATGCTGGTGGCACTCGTGATCGCGGTGCCGGCCGGGACGTTCGCCGCGGTGAAGCACCGGAAGGCGTCGGGCGCGAGCGTCTCGGGGCTGTCGCAGATCGGTGTCGCGATCCCCGCGTTCCTGGCCGGGATCATCCTCGTGCAGATCTTCGCCGTGCAGCTGCGCTGGCTGCCTTCGGGGGGCTGGACACCGCCGAACCAGGACTTCGGCGAGTTCGTCCGCGGGCTGATCCTCCCGGCGTTGTCGCTCGGCCTGGTGCAGGGCGCGGTGTTGACGCGCTACGTGCGTTCCGCCGTGCTCGACACGCTCGGCCAGGACTACCTGCGCACCGCGCGGTCCAAAGGCCTCCGCCCGGGACAGGCCTTGGTGCGTCACGGCTTGCGCAACGCGTCGGTGCCCGTGGTCACCGTGCTCGGCCTGCAGCTGGCGACGCTGCTGATCGGTGCGGTCGTCGTCGAGCGCGTGTTCGTGCTGCCCGGCCTCGGTTCGATGCTGCTGGACGCCGTCTCCGCGCGTGACCTGCTGACCGTGCAGGGGATCGTGCTGGTCCTGGTGGTGGGCGTGCTGCTGGTCAACTTCGTCGTCGACGTCCTCTACACCGTGCTCGACCCCCGATTGCGAGGTTCGTGATGCGCAATCTGGTGCTGGGCGGGGTGCTCGTCGGCCTGGTCGTGCTGGCCGCGCTGCTGTCGTTCGCGTGGACGCCGTTCGACCCGGTGAAGGTCGACGCGGCCCACCGGCTGCTCGGCTTCACCGGCTCGCACTGGTTCGGCACCGACAAGTTCGGCCGCGACCTGCTGAGCCAGCTCATGGTCGGCGCCCGCACGACGTTGTACGTCGGAGTCGTCGCGGTCGGCATCGCCGCGGTGATCGGGACGCCGCTGGGCATCCTGGCCGGGATGTCACCGCGGTGGCTCGGCGAGTTCGTCATGCGCGTCAACGACCTCGTGCTCGCCTTCCCCGCGCTGCTGCTGGCCATCATGTTCGGCGCGGTGTTCGGGGCGGACACGCTGACCGCCATGGTCGCCATCGGCATCGCGACCATCCCGTCGTTCGCGCGGATCGCCCGGTCCGGGACGCTGCAGGTGATGAGCACCGAGTTCGTGCTGGCGGCCCGCGCGGGCGGCCGGTCGCGGCTGAACATCGCCGTGCGGCACGTGCTGCCGAACATCTCCGGCCTGCTGATCGTGCAGGCGTCGGTGTCGTTCGCGATCGCCGTCCTCGCCGAAGCGGCCCTGTCGTTCCTCGGCTTCGGCACCCGGCCGCCGACCCCGTCGTGGGGGCGGATGCTGCAGGAGTCCCAGGAACTGCTGACCGTGCAGCCGCGGCTGGCGCTGGTGCCGGGCATCGCGATCGCCGTCGCCGTGCTCGGCTTCAACCTCCTCGGCGACGGCCTGCGCGACCGCCTGGACCCCCGATTGGCGGCCCGCGTATGACGCTCTCGGTGCGTGGCCTCGGCGTTTCTTCTCTCGTCCGGGACGTCTCCTTCGAGATCGGCGCCGGCGAGCGCGTCGGCCTGATCGGCGAGTCCGGCTCCGGGAAGTCGCTGACGGCGTTGTCGATCATGGGCCTGCTGCCCGAGGAGCTGCCCGCGTCCGGTTCGGTGACCCTGAACGGCCGCGAACTGCTCGGAATGTCCGAAAAGGACTTGTCCCGGCTGCGCGGCGACGAGCTGGCCATGGTGTTCCAGGAGCCGATGACGGCGTTGAACCCGGCCATGCGCGTCGGCCGCCAGGTCACCGAGCCCGGCCGGATCCACGGCCGCCGGCACCGCGCCGAGGACCTCCTGAACGCGGTGGGCCTGCCGGACACGGCCCGCGCGTACCCGCACCAGCTCTCCGGCGGCCAGCGGCAGCGGGTCGTGCTCGCGATGGCCCTGGCCAACGAGCCGTCGCTGCTGATCTGCGACGAGCCGACGACCGCCCTCGACGTCACCGTGCAGGCCCAGATCCTTGCGCTCATCAAGACGTCACTGCCCGCCGAGAGCGCGTTGCTGTTCATCACGCACGACCTCGCTGTCGTGGCCTCGGTGTGCGAGCGCGTGCTGGTGATGCTGGACGGCGAGATCGTCGAAGCGGGCTCGACGCGCGAAGTGCTGACATCGCCGTCGCACGCCTACACGCGAAAACTCCTGGATGCTTCGGACCTGGAGGCGCGCCGATGAGCATCATCGAAGTCCGCGACCTCGAACGCCGGTACGCCCGGCGGAACGTGCACGCCTTGCGCGGTGTCAGCTTCGACGTCGAGGCCGGGCAGCGGTTCGGCATCGTCGGGGAGTCCGGCTCCGGCAAGTCGACGCTGGTCCGGCTGCTGGCGGCGCTCGACCAGCCGACCGCCGGCACGGTGTCGTTCCAAGGTCGGCGGATCGACAGCCTGCCGGAACGCCGCCTCGGCTTCCTGCGCTCGGAACTGCAGATCGTCTTCCAGGACCCGATGGGCTCGCTCGACCCGCGGATGCGTGTCCTCGACATCGTTTCCGAGCCGCTCGGGCGCCGGGAGCCCGACCGCGTCGCCGAACTGCTCGCCGCCGTCGGCCTGCCCGCGGACGCGGCGGGGCGCTACCCGCACCAGTTCTCCGGCGGCCAGCGGCAGCGGATCTCGATCGCCCGCGCGCTGGCGCCGAACCCGAGCGTGCTGATCGCCGACGAGCCGGTCAGCGCCCTCGACGTCTCCGTGCGCGGCCAGATCCTCGACCTGCTCGATGCGCTGGTGGAACAGTTCGCGCTCACGCTGATCTTCGTGTCGCACGACCTCGGCGTCGTCCGGCACGTCTGCGACCGGGTCGCGGTGATGCGCCGCGGCGAGATCGTCGAGCTCGGCGACGTCGGCCAGGTCTACGACGCGCCCCGGCACGATTACACGCGGGAACTCCTCGAAGCCGCGCCGAACCTGCGCGCGGAACTCGCCCGGCTGCGCGGAGGTGACGATGGCTGAGTACCCCGATGGCCTGCCGATCGGCGACGGCTGGGTGTCCACTGTGGATACCGAAGAAATCGTTTTCCCCTACGACGGGAGCGTGGTCGGCACCGCGCCGGTCGGCACGCCTTCGCTCGCGCGCCGGGCCGTCGACGAGGCTGTCGCCGTCGCGCGCGAAGTGGCTTCGCTGCCTTCGCGGGTTCGGCGGTCGCTGCTCAACGACGTCGCTGCGGCGATCCGGTCCCGCCGCGAGGAGTTCGAGAACCTGCTCGTGCTGGAGACCGGCAAGCCGCTGGTCGATTGCCGCGTCGAGGTCGCACGCACGATCGTCACCTGGGAAGCCGCCGCCGAAGAGGTCTCCCGGCTGCACGGCGAGACCGTGCCGCTCGACCTCCTGCCGTCCGGCGACGGCCTGGTCGGGTTCTGGAAGCGCAAGCCGATCGGCGTCGTCGTCGGCATCGCGGGCTTCAACTACCCGCTGCTGCTGGCGTCCCACAAGATCGCCCCGTCGATCGCCGCGGGCTGCCCGGTGATCGTCAAGCCCGCGCCCCAGACGCCGTTGGCCACGCTCCGGCTGGTCCACTTCGTGCGCTCGCTCGCGCCCGTGCCCGCCCTGGTCCAGCTGGTCACCGGCGATGCTTCGGTGGGTGCCGCGCTGACGACGGACCGCCGGATCGGCGCGGTCTCGTTCACCGGCTCGGCCGCGGTCGGGCACCGCATCGCCCGCGACGCGGCCCCGACGAAAATCCTGCTGGAGCTGGGCTCGAACGCGGCGCTCGTGGTGGCCGGAGACGCCGACCTCGACGCGGCCGTGGACGCCGTGCTGCGCGGCGGGTTCTACGCGTCCGGCCAGGCCTGCATCTCGGTGCAGCGGGTCCTGGTCGTCTCGTCGGTGGCTGCGGAGTTCACCGAACGGCTGCTCGCGCGGCTCGACGAGGTCGTCGTCGGCGATCCGCGCGACGAGAAGACGCGGGTGTCCGCGCTGATCGACCCGGCGGCCACCGACCGCGTAGCCGCGTGGATCGAGAAGGCCGGCGGCCGCCGGTTCGGCGGGGGTGTCGACGGCACGGTGTTGCGGCCGACCGTCCTCCTCGACGTCCCGGACGGCGTCGAAGCCTGGGACGAGGAGATCTTCGGCCCGGTCGTCTGCGTGCGCACGGTGTCCGATGTGGACGAAGCCTTCGCCGCGGTGAACGCGTCCCGGTACGGCCTCCACGCCAGCGTCTACAGCAAGTCCTTGCACACGGCGTTCCGCGCGCTCGACGAGCTGGAGGTCGGCGGGGTCGTCGTCAACGAGGTGCCCGGCTTCCGCTCGGACACCATGCCGTACGGCGGCGTGAAGGACTCCGGCATCGGCCGCGAAGGGCCGCGGTTCGCCGTCGAGGAACTGACCGTGACGAGGATGGCGGTGCTGCGCCCGTGAACTACTCGACGTTGTTCCGGCTCGACGGACGGCGGGCCGTCGTGCTCGGCGCGGGCGGCATCGGCCGCGAAGCCGCGCGTGCCCTGGCCGCGCACGGCGCCGACGTGGTCTGCGCCGACCGCGACCTCGAAGCCGCACGGGAGGCGGGCGTCGGCGAGGCGTACGAACTCGACCTCCTCGAACCGGGTGCCCTGGACAAGGCCGCGTCCGACCTCGGGCCGCAGGACGTCGTCGTGCTGACCGCCGCGATGAACGTCCGCAAGCGGCTCCTCGACTACACGCGGGAGGAGTTCGACCGCGTCCTCGCGCTGAACCTCGGCGTGACGTTCGAGGTCGTGCGGGTCTTCGGCGCCGACATGGTCGCGCGCGGGCGGGGGAGCATCATCGGCTTCTCGTCGATCCGCGGCACGACCGTCGAGCCCGGCCAGGGCCCGTACGCGGCGACGAAAGCGGGGCTCGTCCAGCTGTTCCGGACGGCCGCCGCCGAGTTCGGCCCGGCCGGGGTCCGGGTGAACGCGATCGCCCCCGGCGTCGTCGAGACGCCGCTGACCGCCCAGATCAAGGCGAACCCCGAGTGGTACGACGCGTACGCGACGAAGGGGGCGTTGGGCCGTTGGGCGCGTCCGGAAGAGCTCGCCGGAGCCGTCGTGTACCTCGCTTCGGATGCTTCGTCGTTCGTGACCGGCTCAGTGCTGGCGGTGGACGGTGGCTGGACCGCCGTCGACGGCCGCTTCGACCCGCCTGCCTCGTGAGGAGCGCTCATGACCGAGCTGCCTGACCTGACCGCCGTCGAACTCGTCGCGCAGTACCGCGCGAAGACGCTCTCGCCGGTCGAGGTGACCGAAGCCGTTGTCGCGCGCATCGAAGCGCGAGAGCCGGAGCTGCACGCGTTGTACGCGTACGACCCTTCAGCAGCTCGCGAAGACGCGAAGGCGTCCGAAGCTCGTTGGGCGGCCGGCGAACCGCTGGGCCCGATCGACGGCGTCCCGCTCACCATCAAGGAGAACATCGCCACCCGCGGCACGCCGGTGCCGCTCGGCACGGCGGTGACGGACCTGGTGCCGGCCACCGACGACGCCCCGGTGGCGGCCCGGATCCGCGAGTCCGGCGGTGTCCTGCTGGCCAAGACGACCATGCCGGACTTCGGGATGCTGACGTCCGGGCTGTCGAGCTTCCACACCACGGCCCGCAACCCGTGGCAGCTCTCGGCCACGCCCGGCGGGTCCAGCGCGGGCGCCGGCGCCGCGGCCGCCGCCGGGTACGGCCCGCTGCACGTCGGCACGGACATCGGCGGCTCGATCCGGCTGCCCGCGGGCTGGTGCGGGCTGGCCGGCCTGAAGCCGAGCTTCGGCCGGGTGCCGGTCGTCCCGCCGTTCCTGGGCCGGGTCGCCGGCCCGATGACCCGCACGGTCGCCGACACGGCGTTGCTGATGAGCGTGCTCTCGCGCCCGGACTCGCGCGACCACCTGTGCCTGCCGCCGGCGGAGCTCGACTGGGCTTCGCTGGACCTTTCGCCGGCCGGCCTGCGCGTCGGTCTGCAGCTCGACGCCGGGGTCGGCCTCCCGGTGGACCCGGCGATCCGCGACGCCGTCACCGCGGCGGCCCGGGCCTTCGAAGCGGCGGGCGCGGTCGTCGAGCCGGTCGAGCCGTTCCTCACCCGCGGCATGCTCGAAGGCCTCGACGTCTTCTGGCGCACGCGGGCCTGGTCGGACCTGGTGAACCTGCCGCCGGAGCGCCGCGCCAAGGTCCTGCCGTACATCGCGGACTGGGCGGCGGGTGGCGCGGACGCGTCCGGGGTGGCCGTCTACCGCGGCTTCGCCCAGATCGACGTGATGAGTGTGGCGGCCCTGCGCGCGACCTCGGCGTTCGACGTCGTCCTGTCGCCGACCAGCCCGGTCGCGGCGCCGCCGGCGGAGTGGGCGTCCCCGACGAACGACCCGGCCCGGCCGTTCGAGCACATCGCGTTCACCGTGCCGTACAACATGTCCGGCCAGCCCGCGGCGTCGGTGAACTGCGGCTACACCGACGACGGCCGGCCGATCGGCCTCCAGCTCGCCGGCCGCCGCTTCGACGACCTCGGCGTCCTCCGCGCCGCGGCGGCATACGAACGGCTCCGCCCGCCGCAGCGGCCCTGGCCGATCGGGTAGGGAAGAAGTTCCGGACCTTCGGCGAAGTGTGGGGTGAAGCTGTCGCCGACGGGAAGGAACCCCATGACAGAGGCAGCCCCATGACGGCGGCCTCGGTGCTCGGCACCGAGCAGTTCACCGAGGTGCACGACCGCTACTTCGCGGCCATCTACCGGTACGTCGCCGGGCGCCTCGGCCCCCAGGCCGCGGAGGACGTCGCGGCCGAGACGTTCCTCGTCGCCTTCGACCGCCGGAAGACGTTCGACGCGAGCCGCGGCGACCCGCGCGCCTGGCTGTTCGGCATCGCGACGAACCTGGTCTCCCGGCACCGCCGCAAGGAGGCGCGCCACTACCGCGCCCTTTCGCGGCTTGATCCGCGTGAAGCCGCCGAAGGACACGAAAGCCGCGTCGTCTCGGCGATCGCGGTCGGGCAGCTCGGCAAGGCGCTGGCCCGGCTGTCCGCCGGCGAGCGCGACGTCCTGCTGCTCGTCGCCCTCGGCGAGCTCGGCTACGCCGAAGTCGCCGAAGCGTTGCGCATCTCCCCAGGCACGGTCGGCTCCCGCCTGAACCGCGCCCGCAAGAAGCTCACCCCCGTTCTCGCCCCGGAGGCCACCGATGAATGACCTGCAGACCCTGCACGCCGTGCTGGCGCCGAGCGAAGTGCCCCAGGACGTCGCCGACCGGAGCCGGCACCGGCTGCAGAACCACATGCAGGCGACTCCCCGCCGCCGGGTGCGCCCGCTGGCGCTCGGGGCCGGCTTGGTCGCCACGGCGGCCGCGGCCGCCGTCGTGGTGGCCACCCTGCCCGGCGCCCCCGCCCAGGCCCCGCCTCCGCAGGCGGTCGCCCCCGTCCTGACGGGCCAGGAGGTCCTGCTGGCGGCGGCCACGGTGGCCGAGCGTTCCCCGGCGGACACCGGAAAGTACTGGCACGTGAAGACGGCCGACGCCAAGGGCGGGTACGAGTACTGGTACTCCGCCGACGGCCACCTGTGGTTCCGCGGCGCGAAGAGCGGGGGCCGGGTGATGCCGCTGGGGGCGTTCAAGCTGCGGCTGGCGGCCAGCGAGGTGACGTTCGAGCAGCTCCGCACCCTGCCCACCGACCCGGCGGCGCTGCGGGACTGGCTCGTGAACGCGATCGCGCACAGCGGCGCCCGGACGAGCGCGGGCCCCTTCACCGCGGAGGACCGCGAGCGGGAGCTGCTGCTGTCGATGGTGTCCCTGGTGTCGACCCTGCCCGCCCCACCAGCCGTCCGAGCGGCGGCCTTCCGTTCGATCGCGGCATACCCCGGCGTCCAGGACCTCGGCCCCGTCCCCGGCGGCCGCGGCTTCCGGCTGCCGGGGGACTACCGCCTGGTGGTCGACCCCGCAACCGGCCGCATCAACCGCACATCGATGTACGTCTCCGCGGACGGCGCAATCTACGTGGTCGCCGATCCGCAGGGTGCGCAGGTCCGTTCCGAGTGGACGGACTCGCTGCCGGAGTGAGCTTCGCCGAGGCCGTCAGTTCTTGACGGCCTCGGCGAGCGCCAGCACCCGCCGCGCGTTGTCGACGTGCAGGTTCTCGATCATCCGGCCGTCCACCGTCACGACGCCGCGGCCGTCCTTCTGCGCTTCCTCGAAGGCCTCGATGATCCGCCGCGAGCGGTCGATCTCCTCCTCGGACGGCGCGAAGATCCGGTTGCACGGCTCGACCTGCGCCGGGTGGATCAGCGTCTTGCCGTCGAACCCGTACTGCCGGCCCTGCTCGCACTCGGCTTCGAAACCGGGCAGGTCCTTCACGTCGTTGTAGACGCCGTCGAGGATGACCTTTCCGGTCGCCCGGGCGGCCAGCAGGCACAGCGAAAGCCCGCCCAGCAGCGGCCCGCGGCCGGGGACGAACTCCGCGTGCAGCTCCTTGGCCAGGTCGTTCGTGCCCATCACCAGCACGGTCAGCCGCTCGGAGGCCGCCGCGATCTCCTCCGCGTGCAGCATCGCGACCGGCGTCTCGACCATCGCCCAGATCTTCGTGTGGTCCGGCGCCCCGCCGAGCTCCAGGGCCCGCTCGATGTTGTGCACCTCGGCCGCCGAGTTCACCTTCGGCACGACCACCGCGGCCGGGCCGGCGGCCGCGGCCGCGCGCAGGTCGGCGTCGTGCCACTCGGTGTCCAGGCCGTTGACCCGGATCGTCACTTCCTTGGCACCGTAGTCGCCGACCGCCGCGCAGACGCGGTCGCGCGCGGCTTCCTTGGCGTCGGGGGAGACGGCGTCCTCGAGGTCGAGGATCAGCGCGTCCGCCGGGATGGTCTTGGCCTTCTCCAGCGCCCGCTCGTTCGCGCCGGGCATGTAGAGGACGGAACGCCTCGGCTTCAGCTCGGTCATCCGAGGGCCTCCTTGGTGGCCGCGTCGTAGGCCGCGGCGAGTTCGGGGTCGTCCGCCGCGAGGGCGTCCGCCAGTTCGGCGACCACGCGGCACTGCTTCACCGACGCGTCGTCCTGCATCTTCCCGTCGATCATCACCGCGCCCGTGCCGTCGCCCATCTCGGCGATCACCCGGCGCGCCCAGGCCACATCGGACGGCGAAGGCGAGAACACCTTCTTCGCGATGTCGATCTGCACCGGGTGCAGGCTCCACGCGCCGACGCAGCCGAGCAGGAACGCGTTGCGGAACTGGTCCTCGCACGCGACGACGTCGCGGATGTCCCCGAACGGCCCGTAGTACGGCAGGATCCCGTGCATCGCGCAGGCGTCCACCATCCGCGCCACCGTGTAGTGCCAGAGGTCCTGCTGGTAGGTCGTGCGGCCCGCGGTCAGGTCGTCGCCGGTCGGGTCGGTGCGCACCAGGTAACCCGGGTGCCCGCCGCCGACCCGGGTCGTCTTCATGCGCCGGCTCGCGGCCAGGTCGGCCGGGCCGAGCGAGATGCCCTGCATGCGCGGGCTCGCGCCGGCGATCTCCTCCACATTGGCCACGCCGCTCGCCGTCTCGAGGATGGCGTGCACCAGCAACGGCTTCGTCAGGCCCGCCCGCGCTTCCAGCTGGGCCAGCAGCCGGTCGACGTAGTGGATGTCCTGCGCGCCCTCGACCTTCGGCACCATGATGACGTCGAGCTTGTCGCCGATCTCGGTGACGAGGGTGATCAGGTCGTCGAGCACCCACGGCGAGTCCAGGCTGTTGACGCGCGTCCACAGCTGCGTCTTCCCGAAGTCGTGGGCCTTGGCGATCGCGACCAGCCCGGCGCGCGCGGCCTCCTTGCGGTCGGCGCGCACGGCGTCCTCGAGGTTCCCGAGCAGGACGTCGACCTTCTTCGCGATGTCCGGCACCTTCGCCGCCATCTTCTCGTTGCCGGGGTCGAAGAAGTGGATCATCCGGGACGGCGTCACCGGGATCTCCCGCACGGGCGCGGGCGCGCCCAGGGCGAGCGGGGCGAAGAAGTCCTTCGGGGAGCGCATCGGTCCTCCACGGCGGGCGGCTAAGTGACTGGTCGGTAACTTTAGTCCCGCGCGCGCGGGACCGCTGCGGTGCAAGTCACCGCCATGTGGGTGACGGCGGACAACCGCAGCTCAGCGACCCGCGTCCACTGTGGATTTTGCCGTTGTTGCGCCATCCGGGCTAGTCGGATCGGGTTTGGCCGGTTCTGCCGCGGGTAATCGCCCGTTGCCGGACCGTAATGCCACTCACCTCGCGATCACTCGGTTGGCCGCACCGTTCGACCGAAGTCCGATGACCGCCTACCGACCGGTCATCGACCGCTGGGCGCCGCCGATCGCAGCCACTCGCACTACCCGGCGACGCCGCGCCGCCGCGCTGTTAGACAAGTGAGGTGCCGGTTTCCCCCGGTCACGAAGCGGTGCAGGTTAGAAGGAGGCGGACTCGTGGCGGCTACACCTCAGAACACCGAGCGCTCGACGGTCGCCGGTGGCGCGAAGCGCAGCCGGTCGATGCCGAGCCGCGTGGTGCCGCCGATCGAGCTCCCCGCGAGCGTCGACGAGCTCGCCCGCGCCGCCGCCGCCCAGCTCGGCTGGAACGGCGTCGTCCTCCCCGAGATCACGATCCTCGGCCGCAAGGTCTGCGTGGTCGCCAAGCTCCGCACCGACGTGCACGCCGAACGCATCGCGATGGGTGCCGGCCCGGTGGCCGACCGCGCCACCGTCGACACCTGGACCTGGCCGGAGCTGGCCGGAACCGCCCCCGCCCCGGCCGCCGAGATCGTCGGCGTCCTGGCCGTCGCGCGCCACTGGCGCACCGCGATGGCCTCCGCGGTTCCGTTCGCCCGCTACGGCGAGGCCGCGATGGTCCTCCCCTCCCCGGCGGTGCTGACCGAGGACTACGTCGGCAACTGCCTGCCGCGCGCCCGCGCGTACGGCCTCGCCGTCGTGACCGCCGACCCGAACGCGGTCGTCGACCTCGACCTCGAGGGCCGCACCGAGCGCGTCGTGCTCGCCGAGGACCCGGTCTCCCGCCTGGTCAACGAGCTGGTCTACGACCACCTGCTCCGGACCGCGGAGGCGCCCGCTTCGCACTAAAGTCGGCTCCATGCGAGTCGTCATTGCTGGTGGACACGGTCAGATCGCGCTGCGGCTCGAGCGGCTGCTCGCCGCGCGCGGTGACGAAGCGGTCGGCATCATCCGCAACCCCGCCCACGCGGCGGACCTCGAAGCCGTCGGTGCCCAAGCCGTCGTGCTCGACCTGGAGAACTCCGATGTGGACGCCGTCGCCGAGGTGCTGAAGGGCGCCGACGCCGCGGTCTTCTCCGCGGGCGCGGGCCCGGGCAGCGGCACCGCCCGCAAGGACACTGTGGACCGGGGCGCCGCGGCGCTGTTCGCCGAAGCGGCCGAGCGCGCGGGCGTCCGGCGGCACGTCCAGGTCGGGTCCATCGGGGCCGACAACCCGGAGAACCCTGACGTCACCGAGGAGTTCCGCCACTACCTGCGCGCCAAGCGCGCGGCGGAGGACGACCTCAAGGCGCGCGATCTGGACTGGACGATCCTCCGGCCCGGGTCGCTCACCGACGACCCCGGCACCGGCCTGGTCCTGCTGGCCGAGCGGACCGGCCGCGGCCCCATCCCGCGCGACGACGTCGCCGCGGTGCTCGTCGGCCTGCTCGAGACGCCGGCTTCGGTGCACCGCACCCTGACGCTGATCTCGGGTGAGGACGCCATCGGCGAGGCGATCGCGGCGCTGTGATCACCCAGGCATCGAGAGAGATCGCCGTCTTCAGCGGCAGCGCGCACCCCGAACTGGCCGAAGAGATCTGCGAGCACCTCGGCGTACCGCTGCGGCCGGTCGAGATCCAGCGGTTCGCCAACGACTGCCTCGAGGTGCAGCTCCAGTCCAATTGCCGCGAGCGGGACGTGTTCATCATCCAGCCGCTGGTCAAGCCGGTGCAGGAGCACCTGGTCGAACTGCTCCTGATGCTCGACGCGGCCCGCGGCGCCTCGGCGTCCCGGATCACCGCCGTGATCCCGCACTACTCGTACGCGCGCTCCGACAAGAAGGACGCACCCCGCATCTCCATCGGCGGCCGGCTGGTCGCCGACCTGCTGGTGACGGCCGGGGCGAGCCGCGTGCTCGCGATGACCCTGCACTCGCCGCAGGTCCACGGCTTCTTCAGCGTCCCGGTGGACCACCTGCACGCGCTGCAGGAGCTGGCCAAGCACTTCCGCCAGTACGACCTTTCGCGCGCCACCGTCGTCTCACCCGACCTGGGCAACGCGAAGGAGGCATCGCACTTCGCGCGCCTCCTCGGCGTCCAGGTCGCGGCCGGCGCGAAGGAGCGTTTCCCGGACGACCGCGTCCAGATCACCTCGGTGATCGGCGAGATCACCGGCCGCGACGTGATCGTGCTCGACGACGAGATCGCCAAGGGCAGCACGGTGCTCGAACTGCTGGACAGGCTGGCCGAGCTGCACCCGCGCTCGATCCGCGTGGCGTGCACGCACGGCCTGTTCGCGGCGAAGGCCATCGAGCGCATCGGCAGCCGGCCGGAGGTGCTGGAGATCGTCTGCACCAACACGGTCCCGGTGCCGGAGGAGGAGCGCACCGAGAAGCTGAAGATCCTCTCGATCGCCCCGGCGATGGCCGAAGCCATCCGCCGCATCCACAACGGCGAATCGGTGTCGGCGTTGTTCTGAGCGCGGGTCAGCCGAAGTTCTGGTGCTCGCCGCGGTACGTCGGGACCGTTCGCTCCACCCGGTCGCCCAGCACCAGGTGGTAGTGGGTGAACCGCTCCGCCAGCTCGCCCGCCTTGGCGTGCCGCAGCCACACCCGGTCACCCAGCTTCAGGGTCCGGGCGGCCCGGCCCGTCACCGGCGTCTGGACTTCGCCCGCGCCCTCGAAGCCGAGGAACTTCAAGCCCTTGGGCAGGTACGGCTTGGGCTGGCGGGACGGACCGGTCGGGCCCGAGGCGATGTACCCACCCGAAAACAGCGTCGCGATGTTGCGGGTCGGGCGCCGGACCACCGGCAGGGCGAACAACGCCGCCGGGCGGGGCTTGAAGCGGGTGTAGCCGTCGAACAACGTCGGTCCGATCAGGCCCGAGCCCGCCGCGATCTCCGTCACCACCGCGTCCGCGCCCGTCGACTCGAGGCTGCCCGTTCCGCCTCCGTTGACGAACTCCAGGGGCGTCACGGCCTCGACCGCCCGGACCGCTTCGCCACGGCGGCGGGCCAGCTCGGCCGCCGACCGGCGCTGCATCCAGCCCACCACCGCCTGGTTCAGGCGCGGGCCGGCCGCGTCGCCGAGGCCCGCGATCTGGCCTTCGTACGCCATCACGCCCACCAGGCGGAAGCCCGGCCGGGTGACGATCTGCCGGGCGAACGTCGAGGCCTGCTTCGGCGTGAACACCGGCGACCGCCGCGTGCCGACGTGGACTCCCGGGAAGGGGCGCCAGGAGGCGTCCAGCTCCAGGCAGACGCGGATCTCGGGGTGGTTGTGGCCGAGGGCGGCGTCCACCAGGTCGAGGTGAGCGGGCGAATCCACCATGATCGCGATCGCCGCGCGGGCCTCGTCCGAGGCGGCCAGGCGGCGAAGGGCTTCGTGGTCGGCCGTCGGGTAGGCGACGACGATGTCATCGGTCGTGCCCTGCTCGACGTGCCAGACCGCTTCCGCCAGCGAGTAGCACATCAGGCCTTCGAAACCCGGCATCGTCAGCACCCGCTGCAGCAGCGCCCGGCACCGGACCGACTTGCTGACCACGCGGATCGGCTTGCCCGCCGCGCGGCGGCGGAGGTCGGCGGCGTTCGCGTCGAAAGCCGCCAAGTCGACCACGGCCAAGGGTGGATCGAGGTCCTTGGTCGCCAAGTCGTACACCGTCGCACTGGTCACGAGGTCTAAAGTACGACACGAAGGCTTGAAACGCGAATACTATTCACTTACTGTTTCGGCCATTCACGGATGAAGGGTGCGCGCGCATGACCCGGTGGACCAACTGGGCGGGCACGGCGTCCGCCTCGCCGCAGCACGTTCACCAGCCGCGCACCACGGCCGAAATCGCGGCGACGGTCGAAAGCATCGCCGCGGCCGGCCGCACCGTGCGTCCGTGGGGCAGCGGGCACTCCTTCACCGCCATCGCCGCCGCCGACTCCGACGCGCTCGACCTGCGGCACTGGACCGGCGTGGAGAAGGCCGACCTCGAGACCGGGCACGTCACCGTCCGCTCGGGCACCACGCTCCGGGAGCTCAACGCCGCCCTCGACGCGCTCGGGCTGGCCATGACCAACCTCGGGGACATCGACGCACAAACCGTCGCCGGCGCGATTTCCACCGGCACCCACGGCACCGGCGCCAAGCTCGGCGGCCTTGCCACCCAGGTCGTCGCGCTCGAGCTCGTCCTCGCGGACGGCTCGGTCGTCACCTGCTCGGCGGCCGAAAAGCCCGACCTCTTCGCCGCGGCCCGCGTCGGACTCGGCGCGCTCGGCGTGATCACCACGGTGACGCTGAAGTGCGAGCCGTCCTTCGTCCTGCGCGCGCAGGAACGACCGGAGCCGCTGGAGCAGGTCCTCGAAGGCTTCCACGACTTCGCCGACGAGAACGAGCACTTCGAGTTCTACTGGTTCCCCTACGGCAAGAACGCCCTGGTCAAGCGCAACAACCGAACCGAGACGGCCCGGCCGCTGAGCAAGGTCCGCGAGTTCGTCGACTACCGGATCATGGAGAACGTCGCGTTCGGCGGCCTCTGCCGAACCGGGCGGCTGATGCCGAAGCTCGTGCCGTCCCTCGGCAGCTTCGCTTCCAATGTTTTGAGTGCACGCGAGTACAGCGACCTCTCGCACCGCGTCTTCGTCACCGCGCGCAACGTCCGCTTCACCGAAACGGAATACGCTGTTCCACGTGAATCAGTGCTCGACGTGCTCGCCGAACTACGGGCGGTAGTGCCGACGCTGAAGCACCCGGTGATGTTCCCGGTCGAAGTCCGCGTCGCCGCCGCCGACGACATCTGGCTGTCGACGGCCCAGGGCCGCGACTCCGCCTACATCGCCATCCACCAGTTCATCGGCATGCCGTACCGCGAGTACTTCAGCGCGTTCGAGAAGATCGCCGGCGCCGTCGGCGGCCGCCCCCACTGGGGCAAGATGCACGACCTCGACGCCGGAACTCTTCGCACGCGCTACCCCCACTTCGACGACTTCCTGCGCGTGCGCAAGGAAACCGATCCGAGCGGGGTCTTCAGCAACACGTATCTGGACCGGGTACTCGGGCCGGCTGTGTAGCGGACATCTCCGCGCAGCAGGTGGCCCGCCACCCCGAAGCCGTGATTGTGACTACGGCCGGTGGTACCGCGTCAAGGCGGGAAAGCGTGCCTTGCCCCGGCACCACCGGCCGCGTGCCGGCTTCGGATCGGGGCGCCGGGGGAGGTCTGGGTTGGGCGCCGGTTCGGGCGTCAGCGTGCCGTTCGGGCCGGGTGCCCCGGCTTTGCCGGGTGAGGCCTGTGTTCGGCCGACGGGCGCTGGCGGGGCCTGCGGTGTCGCGAATGACTCATTCGGGACCTCCGACGTCCCGAATGAGTCATTCGCGACCTTCGGGGAGCCCGTGAGCCCGGGAGCCCGGGAGCCCCGGCGCACGCACACACGCACACACGCGCGCGCCCGCCCTCCCTGGGGGAACCCCCACTTCCAGTCTATCGGCCCCCACTGACAACCCACCCCGAATCCACGCAGTTGTCCACAGCTGTGCCTACCTGTGGACAACTCCTGTGGACAGCCCTACGACCGCTCCCCGAACCGAGCCGCCAAATACCCCTTCACCACGTACTTCGCCTCGGCGACGATCTTCTCGTCGCCGCTCGGCTCGCGGCGGAAAGCCAGCTTCATCAGCGCGTCCGCGACCTCGTTCGCGATCGTGATCGCGAACCGCAGATCCTCCACCGGCCGATCCACCTGTGTGGCCACCAGATCCGTCAGCGAATCCACGATCACCGCGTTGTTGTCGCGCGTCTCGTCCAGCAGCTGGCGGTCGATGATGTCGCCGAAGTGGACCTTCGAAAACCCGGGTACCGTCCGGTGCATCTCCAGGTAGATGTCGAGGATCGAGTCCACGACGTCCCACCAGTGCTCCGGCCCCAGCTGCTTGAGGCGCTCGTTCACCGCGCCCACGAAGCGCTCGAGGTTCCGGGCCGTCAAAGCCTGGACCACGGCTCTCTTGTCCGGGAAGAACTGGTACAGCGAACCCACGGCGACCCCGGCCCGCTTGGCGATCAAAGTCGTCGTCAGCGCGTCGTAACCGAGCTCGTCGATCAACGCCGCGCTCGCGTCGAGCATCTGCTCGACCCTCTTCGCGCTTCGCTGCTGGACCGGCTGGCGGCGTAAGGGGGTGGCTTCCGCCGGCACCTTCGCGGCCTGGATGTCGGACACGGCGCTCCTCCTCGTCTGATCTGGGACTTTATCGTGCCGACGGGCTTCCCCACGGACGAGTGACGACCTAGTATATGAGAACTTTTCATGTTCACCCGTACGGGTGCCTTGACGAAGGGGTCAGCAGCCGGTGCAGAACCCGAACTTCCCGCCCGACTTCCTCTGGGGTGTTTCGACATCGGCGTTCCAGATCGAAGGCGCCACCAGCGAAGGTGGGCGCGGACCGTCCATCTGGGACACCTTCACCGCGACCGAGGGCAAGATCGCCCGCGGTGAACAAGCCAACGTAGCCGCCGACCACTACCACCGCTACCCCGAAGACATCGCGCTGATGGCGGAACTCGGCGTCGGGGCCTACCGGATGTCCATCGCCTGGCCGCGCATCCAGCCCGACGGGACGGGCGCGCCCAACCCCGAAGGCCTCGGCTTCTACGACAAGCTCATCGACGCCGTCTGCGCGGCCGGGATCGCTCCCGCCGTCACGCTCTACCACTGGGACACCCCCCAAGCCATCGAAGACGACGGCGGCTGGCTCTCCCGGGCGACCGCTGAGCGCTTCGCCGAGTACGCCCGGATCCTCGGAGAGCGCTTCGCCGATCGGGTGAAACTGTGGATTCCGCTCAACGAGCCCATGGTCATGTCCATCTTCGGCTACGGCATCGGCGAGTACGCGCCCGGCAAGGTCCTGCTGCTGGACGCCATTCCCACCGCGCACCACCAGAACCTCGCGCACGGCCTCGCGATCCAGGCCCTGCGCGCGGCGGGTGCCACGAACATCGGCACGGCCAACAACCACTCGCCCATCTGGCCCGCCGACGACGACGCCCAGGACGCCGCGACCTACCTCGACGCGCTGCTCAACCGGCTCTACGCCGACCCGATGCTGCTCGGCACCTACCCCGAAGAGCTGCACCCGCACCTGCCCGCCGGGTTCGCCGACGACCTGTCCACCATCGCGCAGCCGCTCGACTTCTACGGCATCAACTACTACGAGCCGCAGGGTGTCGCGATGCCCGGCCCCGGCAACCCGCTGCCCTTCGAGCTGCGGGACATCGAGGGTTACCCGATGACGACGAACGGTTCGCCGATCGTCCCGCACGCCCTGCGCGAACTGCTGCTGGACTTCCACCACCGCTACCGGGACAAGCTGCCGCCCATCCAGATCACCGAGAACGGCTGCAGCTTCGCCGACGAAGTCGCCGAAGACGGTGGTGTCCACGATCCCGAACGCATCGACTTCCTGCACGGTCACCTCGTCGCGCTGCGCGAGGCGATGGACGCCGGCGTCGACGTCCGTGGTTACTTCTGCTGGTCCCTGCTGGACAATTTCGAGTGGTCCAAGGGCTACGCGCCGCGCTTCGGCCTGGTGCACGTCGACTACGAGACCCTGCGGCGGACGCCGAAGGACTCGTTCCACTGGTACCGGAAGCTGGTGCGGAATGAGTGAAACGACCCAGGCGGTTCCCGAGGCGCTCGCCGAACCCACCGTGCGGGTGCGGCCCGGCTGGATGAGCCTGCTGTTCTTCGCCAACATCGCGCTCTGGCTGGGCGTCTACGCGCCGATCCAGGTGCTGCTGCCGAAGCAGGCCGAGCTGCTCGACGCCGTGAACAAGGAAACCGTGCTCGGGGTGGTGATGGGCTTCGGCGCGGCGGTGGCGCTGGTCGCCAACCCCGCGATCGGGCTGCTGTCCGACCGGACCTGCTCCCGGTTCGGCCGGCGGCACCCGTGGACCGTCGTCGGCGCGATCGTCGCCGCCGTCGGGCTGGCGGTGCTGGCGCTGGCGCCGACGGTCGTCGTGATGATCGTCGGCTGGTGCCTCGTGCAGGGTGGCCTCAACGGCATGCTCGCCGCGCTCATGGCCGCCCTGCCCGATCGGGTTCCGGTGGGGCAGCTGGCCGTGGTCGGCGGCCTTGTCGGCATCGCGCAGATGCTCGGCACGGTTCTGGGTGCGGTCGTGGTCGTCGTCGTGCTCGGCATGGCCGGGCTGCCGCTGGCCTACGCGGTCTGCGCGGGGATCGTCGTGATCGGCGCCGCGTTCTTCGTGCTCCGGACGCCGGACGCGCGGCTGCCGGTCGAGTTCCGGCCGCCGTGGGTGCTGCGCCAGGTGCTGCGGGACTTCTGGGTGTCGCCCCGGAAGTACCCGGACTTCGCGTGGGCGTGGAGCTGCCACTTCATGATCAACCTCGGCAACGCGTTCGGCACGCTCTACCTCTTGTTCTTCCTCCAGGACGCGGTGCACTACCCGGACCCGGAGAACGGCCTGCTGATCATGATGGGCCTGTACGGTGTCGCGCTCGTCGCCGGCGCCGCGCTCGCGGGGCACTTCTCCGACAAGTCCGGACGGCGCAAGCCGTACGTCCTGGTGGCCTCCGGAGTGATGGCACTGGCCGCTTTGCTGCTCGTCGTCTGGCAGAGCTGGCCGGTCGCGCTCGCCGCGTCCCCGCTGCTCGGCGTCGGCTTCGGGGCGTACATGGCGGTCGCGCTGGCGATGTTGACGCAGGTGCTCCCCGCGGCGCAGAACCGGGCCAAGGACTTCGGCATCATCAACATCGCGAACTCGCTGCCGCAGGTGGTCGCGCCATTGGTGACGCCGCTGGTGCTCGCCTACCTCGGCGGATATCCGGGGCTCTTCGCGGCTTCGGCGATCGCGACGCTCTTGGCCGCGGTGCTCGTGCTGCGCGTGAAGGCGGTTCGCTAGACGTGGAACCGCGGGCCGGTGCCGGTCGGGGGAGGGGAGTGCAACGGCACCGGCCCGCGGAATTCGTGGGCCGCTCGGGCGAACAGAGCGGGTGAACCAGTGGTCCATACCGCTTGTGTTGATCAATCTAGCGGGGGATTACCGCCTGGGCTAGGCCTAACGCGGATTTTTTTCGATTAATCGCGGTGGGGACCGGGTGTTGGCCGAGGACTGGTTCGCGCTGCTCGGGGGTGCGGGCGAAACAGTCCTCGGCCGGGGCGAGTGCAGACGCGGGTCCGATGGGGCGATCGGCCGGCCGCGGCTCGCCGGTTCAGGGGGTCAGGCCGTGACCGCTCGGCGCGGGTTCACGAGCGCGTGGCGACCGGTGGTCTCGGCCGCGGTGGGCGGCGCGGGGTGGGCCGGGACGGGGCTCTTGCGGCGGCCCTGCAGGCGGCGGTCCGTCGCGGACTGTTGCTGCGGGGCCAGGCCGCCGGCCACCAGGTGTTCGTGCGCGACCTGCCAGACCGAGCACGGCGCCTTGCAGCGGTGCCACCGGGTCGAGCAGGTCGGGCAGTCGCCGCGCTCGTCGGGCTCGTGCATCTTCAGCATCGCGCGCCACGCCTCGGTCAACCGGGGCAGTTCGGAGCGCGCGACCGAGACGAGCGACTGGGCGTCGGCGCGGTTCGCCAGGTCGGTCAGCATGTCGAGGCGCTCCCAGACCGCGTTGCGGAGGACCTGCCCGAGTACCTGATCCATGTCAGCTCACCGTTACCTTTCCGCCATCTTGGCGGCTTCGTTGAGCGCGGCGCGCAGCTGTCCGAGCTGGCCGGACGTCAGCCGCGCGGTCTCACCGGGAGGCGAGACCAGTACCACCTGGTTGTCTTCGACGAACACCGTCACCGCGCGTTCGCGGCTGATGAGGTCGCCGCACTGCACGCGCCACACGAGCTGGCCGCCCTCGTAGTGGCGGACGCTCGCGGTGCGGGGGTCCACCGCGGCGGCCGGGGTGACGGGACGGACAGCGGGGGCGGGAGAGACCATCGCCGTCCGCACGGCGCGGGTCGCCGTGCCGGCATGTCCCCCTGCGAACGAGTCCACGAACTCCACGCCCTTCTCCGCTCTGTCAAAAGTGTCCGAAGATGCCTTCTGCAACATCGCCTTGTCACGACGCTGCGGTTTTCGTAGCTCTCCGTGATCGCTACCGGTGTGCGGCCGGTGACGGAGATCTGACAACTACAGTGAGGTGAAACCGAGTGCGATAGAAGGTGGAATCGGCGTCATAGCGGTGACTGGGCTCGGTTCCACGGTAAGCGGTCAGCGGACTTCGCCCCGACCGATCAGGGCACCAGTTCGGCTGTTCACACGGTTCCGCAGGTTTGCCTACGCTGTTTCACAGACGCCCGACCGGACAGTGGAGGGGGCGCGATGGACGCCAGTAACGGTGGCAGTGCCGAAGCCCGGCAGAGCCACGCAGTTCCCGCTGACGCGTGGGAGCAGCCGGAGATGAGAACGGCTCTCGCGTCGCGCGAGATCAGCGCCGTTTACCGGCTCCTGCGCAAGCACGGTGTCTCGCAGCGCCAGATCGCCGCGATGACCGGCCAGTCCCAGTCCGAGGTGTCGGAGATCCTCAAGGGTCGCCAGGTCATGGCCTACGACGTGCTCACGAGGATCGCCGACGGCCTGGGCGTCCCCCGTGGATACATGGGCCTCGCCTACGACGAGGCCACGGCGATACGGGTCGTCGGCTCCGCCGACGGCCAGCAGGCTGAGGAGGACGAGTCCGTGAAGCGACGGAGGTTCCTCGCGCACGCTGCCCAGGTCACGATGGGTGCGGCGGTGTTCGGTCCGGAATCGGGCACCTGGGCGGCCGGGCCGGCCAGGACGCCGGCGCCCGGGCGCATCGGCATGACCGACGTCCGCCAGGTCGAAGCCGCGACGCGGGCGCTGCGGGCGCTCGACTACCAGTACGGCGGCGGGTTCTGCCGCGACGCCGTGGTGGCCCAGCTGTCCTGGGGCCAGCAGATGCTCGAGGCGCACGGCACGGAAATCGTCAAGAACCGGCTGTACGTCGCGCTCGCCGACCTCCACTCGCTGGCCGGCTGGACCTCCTTCGACACCGGCCTGATGGACTCCGCCCGCGGCCACTTCGCGAACGCGCTGGACCTGGCCAAGCAGGGCGAAAACCACCCGCTGGTGGCCAACGTGCTCTACCGCATGGGCCGCGTCTACCTGCACCAGGACGCCCCGAACGACGCGCTGAAGCTGTTCCAGCTGGGCCAGATCGCCGCTCAGGAAAGCGGTTCCGAGCTGGCCGTCTCCGTGCTCTGCGCGAACGAAGCCTGGGCCTACGCGATGATGGGCAACGAAGAGCAGGCGGTGAAGCTGCTCGGCCGGAGCAAGGACGAGTTCGAACGCGCCAACCTGGCCGAAGCCGAGTCGTGGGTCAAGTTCTTCACCGAGACCGACGTCTACGCCATGGTCGGCACCGTCCACACGGTCCTCGCGCAGAAGAACGCCGAGCACACGAAGTACGCGATCCCGGCGCTGACCAGGGCCGTCGAGTCCTACGACGACGAGATGGCCCGCTCGAAGACGTTCATGCTGAGCGCGCTCGCCACCAACCACCTGCTCGACGGCGACCTCGACCACGGCGCCAAGGTCGGCGGCAAGGCCATCGACTGCGCCGAGGGCATCAAGTCGGAGCGGGTCAAGGACCGGATGCGGCCCCTGCAGGAAGAGGCCGAGCGCCGCCGCAACAACGCCGACGCCCGTGACCTCGCCGACCGCCTCCACGCTTTCTACGCCGCCTGACCCCGAGAGCGCCGGCGCGGTTTTGGACGGCCGGTTCACCTCGGGGAAGCTGCGTGGCGTGCTGGCCGAGACCTGCTCGCTGCTGGGCTTCGACCCGGCGGGTGCGCGGTTGCTGCGGTTCACCAACAACGCGGTGTACGCGCTGGTCAGCGCGCCTTTCGTGGTCCGGATCGTCGGCTCGACGCAGCTGCGGCACCGGGTCGGCACGGTCGTGCGCGTGGCCCGGCACTTCGAGCGCCACGGCGTCCCCGCGATCCGGCTCCTCGGCGACGTCGAGCAGCCCCTGGAGGTGGGCGGGCACCTGGTGACCGTGTGGCACCAGGTGCCGAGCATCGGCCGGGCGGCGACGTCGGTCGACCTGGCCCGGCTGCTGCGCCAGGTGCACGCGCTGCCCCCGCCGCCGGACCTCGCCGAGTGGGCGCCGTTCGCCGCGGTGCGGGCCCGGGTGTCCGACGCCGAGGAGATCAGCGACGCCGACCGCGAGTTCCTGCTCGACCGCTGCGCCGAACTCGAAGCCGAGCTGGCCGAGCTGGAGTTTCCGCTGCCCAGGGGCCTGGTCCACGGCGACGCGTACCCCGGCAACGTCATCCCCGGGCCGGACGGGCCGGTGCTCTGCGACTTCGATTCCTCGTGCGTCGGCCCGCCGGAGTGGGACCTGACGCCGCTGGCGGTCGGCCGTGAGCGGTTCGGCGACCCGCAGGTGGCGTACCGGACGTTCGCCGCGGCGTACGGCTTCGACGTGACGTCGTGGCCGGGGTTTGCCGTGCTCCGCGGCATCCGCGAGCTGAAGCTGACGACGAGCGTGCTGCCCATCCTGCGCAGCCGGCCGCAGGTGCGGCCCGAGCTCTTCCGCCGTCTGGACGATCTTCGGAACGGCCGGACGGACGTGCGCTGGACGCGTTACCGCTGACCCTCATCTGTCACTTGGTGTGATCGACACCACAAGCTGCACGTGCATTCGCCGACTGCAAATGACCGTTCGTCGCATCCAAAAGGCGGTCAGCTCTGGGTAGAAAGTTCGGCTCGACCAGTCACCCCCAATGGATGCCGGATCATCCCAATGCGCAAGTTGCAGCTACTCGCCGTGACTTCGAACCGGGTCCTACCTGCGGCGACGACGTTTCAGGAGGCGACGACCGGCGCCCGCGTCAGCACGACGGCGAACCCGAACGCCAGGCCCATCACCGTCAGCTCGAGCGTCGCCCAGGCGGCGAGCGCCGTGCGGTCGTGCCGGACGATCCGCGGCATCAGGCGCCAGCGGACGTTCGCGCCGAGCAGCGCGATGGCGCCGGTGCAGACGAGCTTCAGGACGAGCAGCTGCCCGTACGGCGTGGTGAAGATGGCCGCCCAGAAGCCGATGGTCGGGTTGAGCGAGATCTCGGCCAGGCCGTTGAACAGCCCGGTGGCGGCGGAGATGACCAGGCAGAGGGTCGCGAGCTTGGAGAACCGCGGCAGCGCGTGCGCCAGCAGCGTCCGGTTCGCCACCAGGAGCACGGTCATCGCGCCGAGGCCGCCGGTCCAGGCGACCGCGCTCATGACGTGCAGCTCCATCGAGATCATCGTGTAGTCGTGGTAGTTCCAGTTCGACGCGTGCCCGGTGACCGGCAGCGGCAGCAGCGCGAACAGGCCGAGCCCGACCCGGACCTCGGCGGGCACCTTCTCGCCGAACCGCAGCGCCAGCGCGCCGATGCCGGCGTGGACGAGCGCGAGCACGGCGACGATGACGAGCGCCTTCCCGGCGCCGACGTCGGCGATGTACTGCCCGATGTCCGACGGCGAGAGCGTCGGCGAACCCGGCTTGTACTCCGCGGTCTGCAGGATCAGCGCGACGACCGCGGTGGTGGCCCAGACGAGCGCGGCCGCGACGCCGGCCGGGCGGGCCAGCCGCATGACCGGCTCGGTCAGCTTCGGCCGGTCGTAGCCGACGAGCACGGACAGCAGCGCCAGCCCGATCGTGGTGACCGCGGCGAGGTCGAGCAGGACCCGGACGACCGGGATGCCGGCCGAGACCACCGCGTCGGGCTGCACCACACCGGGGACCGGGGCGGTGGCGGTCAGCGCGACACCGATGAGGGCGCCCAGCAGGCCCGCCGTCACGACGCAGAGCAGTGTCGAGTAGCGGACCTTCGTGGTGGCCTCGGCCTGGGTCATCAGTTCTTCTCTTCGATCTTGCCGCCGGAGCGCAGCGCCACGGTCAACCCGATCGCCAGCAGCACGACGGCGCCGGCGATCCAGACCCAGATCGGCACGCCGGTGGACGACGACTGCTGCGGGGACGCCGACGAGGAGCCGCCGGGCGACCTCGCCGCGTCGACGGTGGCCGGCGTGCCGGTGCCCGCGGCCGTCAGCGTGAAGCTGAGCTCACCGGTCACCGGGTGGCCGTCCGCGGACAGCACCCGGTAGCCGACGGTGTACTTCCCGGCCGGGCCGAGCGGCCGCAGGGGCGCACTGATGACGTTGTTCACCACGGTGATCGGCCCCTCGGCCCACTGGCCGCCGCCGGGTCCGGTCACCGCGATCTGGTTGACGTCCGCGCCCTGCACGTACTGGTCGAAGGTCAGGCTGATCTTCGCCGGGCCGGCGGCGACGGACGAGCCGTTCGCCGGGTCCGAGGAGATCAGCACGTTGTGCGCCAGCGCCGGGGTGGCCGTGCCGAGCACGGCCACCCCGGTCAACGCCAGCGCGACGAGGGCCCTGCGCATTTAGCTGTTGCCTCCCGACTTGGCCGTGGCCTTGCGGGCCCGGATGGTCGCGCCGGCCCCGACGCCGAGGCCGATGGCGCCGACGAGCAGGCCGGCCCCGCCGAGCCAGCGCGCCGTGTTGTCGGACGCCGCCGCGGCTTCAGTGTGCTCCCCGGTGGTGGCCGCGGTGTTCGCGGCCATCCCGTGCTCGTCGCCCTCCGACTTGGCGGCCAGCTTGACGGCCGGCGTCGGGTGCTCCGGTTCCTCGCCGTTCGCCGGGGTCGGCTGGTTCCAGTCGACGACCTTGCCGTCGCTGTAGGTCTGGTGGGCCGGGAACTCGACCTGGTCCACGTTGGACGGCAGCGGGCCGAAGCTCACCGAGAACTCCTGGTAGTCGGTGGCCTTGAGCTCGCTGCCCGGCTGCGCGGTCCAGGTGACCGCGGTGACGGCCTCGGTGATCTGCGTCCCGTTGTCCTTGGTGATCGGGGTGGGCAGCTTCGACTTCGTCACCTGGGCGGTCCAGCCGGGGACCGGCTTGGTCCGGACCGAGCCGATGCCGTAGTCCGCCTTGAAGTCGACGGCGACCTTCGTGGTGGTGATCGGGTCCTTCTCCTCGCTCGGCACGCGGAAGACGATCGCCGCGTAGCCGCCCTTCGTGGGCTGCGGGCCGTAGACGTTGGCCGTGACGTGCGCGGACGCGACGCCGGCGCCGAGGAGACCGGCGACACCGATGGTGGCGGCGAGGAAACCGGCGCGCTTGAAGACGTGCTGGGACATGGGTTCACTCCTGATGAACTCAAAAAAGGGGGACGGCTCGGTTCGGGGACCGGCCGTTTTCGGGGACGAGCTGGGGTTCAGGAGTGGGCGGGCGGGCCGCGCCGCCCGCGGACCCGGCGCAGGTCGACGCCGACGAGGTGGTCCGGGCCGGTCACGCGGGCCGGGACGAGTGCGGGGGCCGCGGACGGCACCGGCAGCGGGGTGAGCAGCCGCGGCAGGATCGCGCGCAGCACGGCCAGCACCGTGAGGAGCATCGTGTCGGCACGGGCGAGCAGCAGGGCGGTGAGCACGGTCGCGATCGCGTGCGCGGCGATCATGCCGACCCCGGTGGGTCCCGGCATCGCGTACATGTCGTGGTGGCCGGCGAGCGTGGTGAGCAGCAGGTGCATCACCAGCTGGGCGACGCCGAGCAGGGCGATCGTGGCGAGCGGCCCGCGTGCCTTGCGGGCGAGCGCGGCCGCGGTCCAGCCGAACAGGCCGGTGAGCAGGAGGGTCATCGCCGGATCCGGCAGCCCGCCGTCGGCGATCCGGTGCGCGGTCACGGAAAGTGCCGCGGCGCTCACGGCGAGCAGTGTGCCCCGGGTAGCTCCGAGCACGGCGGGACGCCGTACTGGATCGCTCATGAAGAGCAGCCTAGGGGACCCGTTCCGCCGTGAGCGGGTGATCCCGTGAACTGAGCACACACGGAGTTCACGTCCCGCGCCGGGCGTTGGTTCAGGGCGATTTGTTGCCGATCTCCGGCCGGTAGGCCACGGTGGGCCGAAGACCGGGGTTTGGACCGGTCGTGCCGTGGGTACTGAGCCGTCGGTCAGGAACTAGCCCGTTCGGGTGAAGCCGGCGCGAAGGGCGGGAGAGCGGACACGGATGAACCTCTTCGACTACATCTCCGACCGGGCGAGCAAGCTGTGGCTGGAGGCCTACCTGCACACCAGCATGGTGGTGCAGTGCACGATCATCGCCGCGGTCCTCGGCGTGCTGATCGGGGTCGCGGTGTACCGCAGCCCGATCGGCTCGGCGGTGGCCACGGCGCTGGCGAGCACGATCCTGACGGTCCCGTCGTTCGCCCTCCTGGGCCTGCTGATCCCCCTCTCGGGGCTCGGTCCGACGACCGCCGTGATCGCGCTGGTGCTCTACGGCCTGCTGCCGATCGTCCGGAACACCATCGTCGGGCTCGACGGCGTCGACCCGGCGGTCACCGACGCCGCCCGCGGCATCGGGATGAGCCGCTTCGGCGTGCTCACCCGGGTCGAGCTGCGGCTGGCCTGGCCGGCGATCCTCACCGGCATGCGGGTGGCCACGCAGATGCTGATGGGCATCGCCGTGATCGCCGCCTACGCGAAGGGTCCCGGCTTCGGTGCCGAGGTCTTCTCCGGGCTCACGAACGCGGGGAGCACGAACTCCCTCAACCAAGCCGTCACCGGCACGGTCGGGGTGGTCATCCTCGCCCTGCTCCTCGACGGCGTCTACGTCCTGATCAAGCGCTTCACCGTCTCAAGGGGTGTCCGTGGCTGAGAACGAGGAAGTCTCCGGCGTCGAGATCGAGCTGGAGCACGTCACCAAGCGGTACCCCGGCACCCGCTCGGCGGCGGTCGACGACTTCTCGATGGTCGTGCCCGCGGGCAAGATCGTCGTCTTCGTCGGCCCGTCCGGCTGCGGCAAGACCACGACTATGCGGATGATCAACCGGCTGGTCCAGCCGACGTCGGGCAAGATCACCATCGGCGGCGAGGACGCGCTGAAGCTCGACGTCGACACGCTGCGCCGTCGCATCGGCTACGCCATCCAGCAGGCCGGGCTGTTCCCGCACTTCACCGTCGCGCAGAACATCGCGGTGGTGCCGGGCCTGCTCGGCTGGGACAAGAAGAAGGTCAACGACCGGGTCGAGGAGATGATGGACCTGGTCGGGCTGGACCCGGCCGACTTCCGCGACCGCTTCCCGCGCCAGCTCTCCGGCGGCCAGCAGCAGCGCGTCGGCGTCGCGCGGGCGCTGGCCGCGGACCCGCCGGTGCTGCTGATGGACGAGCCGTTCGGCGCGGTCGACCCGATCACCCGCGGCAACCTGCAGGACGAGCTGCTGCGCCTGCAGAGCGAGCTGAAGAAGACGATCGTGTTCGTCACGCACGACTTCGACGAGGCCGTGAAGCTGGGCGACAAGATCGCGGTGCTCGGCAACCAGTCGACGATCCTGCAGTACGACACGCCCGAAGCGATTCTGGCGAACCCGGCGGACGACACGGTCGCGGGCTTCGTGGGCGCGGGCGCGTCGCTGAAGCAGCTGACGTTGCTGCGCGTCCGGGACGTCGAGCTCCAGCAGGACGCGCTGACGGCGACGGTGTCCGACGACCCGGTCGAGATCCGCAAGAAGCTCGAAGACCAGCGCAAGCACTTCGCGCTGGTGCTGGACGCGCGCCGCCGCCCGACGCGCTGGGTGCACACCCGCGAGCTGACCCCGGGGGCTTCGCTGGCCACCGCGGGCAAGCCGCTGCGCGACGTCGTCAGCCTGCAGTCGACGCTGCAGGACGCGCTCGAGGCGATGCTCGCCGAGGGCGGCTCGGTGCCGGTCACCGGCGCGCGCGGCGAGTACGCGGGCACCATCCAGCTGGACACCGTGATCGCGACCATCCAGCAGCTGCGCGACGAGCACACGAACGGTGAAGAGGTGCCCGCATGACGACGGCCGCCGTCGACACCGGCTTCAGCACCGAGTCCGGCTCGAAGCGCGCGGAACGCGTCCGGCTGTTCGCCCAGCCGATCGTGGTGCTGGTGATCGTCGCGGTGACGCTGGTCGCGGTGTTCTCCAGCGGCCTGAACGCGACGGAGAAGGAGACGCTCAACGCGCCGACCCTGCTCACCGCGTTGTGGGACCACGTGCTGATGACGCTCGTCGTGACGGCGATCGTCGTGCTGGTCGCGGTCCCGCTCGGCGTGGTCGTGACGCGGCCGTGGGCGCGCTTCCTGGCGCCGATCTTCCTGGCCATCGCGAACATCGGCCAGGCCGCGCCCGCGCTGGGCGTGCTGGTGCTGTGGTTCATCGTCACCGGCGCGACCGGCGGGATCTGGGTGGCGGCCCTGCCGCTGGCGTTCTATTCGCTGCTGCCGGTGCTGCGGAACACGATGGTCGGCATCCAGCAGGTCGACCCGGCCCTGATCGACGCGGGCCGCGGCATCGGGATGTCGGCGAGCGCGGTCCTCTGGCGCGTCGAACTGCCGCTGGCCGTACCGCTCATCCTGGCCGGCCTGCGCACGTCCCTGGTGCTGGCGGTCGGCACGGCGACGTTCGGCATGTTCGTCAACGCCGGCGGCTTCGGGCTGCTGATCGACACCGGCTACAAGCTGAACCTGACCTCGGTTCTGGTGACCGGCTCGGTGCTGGCCGTGGCCTTGGCGCTGCTGGTCGACTGGCTGGGCGCGGTCGCCGAACAGTACTTCGGACCGAAGGGGCTGCGATGAAACTCCGGCGACTGGCCGTCGTGGCGCTGCTGGGCCTGACGTTGTCCTCCTGCGGGCTGACGGTCAACCAGGCGGTGCCGTACGACATCAAGCCGGGCTCGATCCAGCCGATCCCGGCCCTGCAGGGCGTGAAGGTGACGGTGGGGTCCAAGGACTTCACCGAGAACATCATCCTGGCGTACATGGCCGAGATGGCCCTGACGGCCGCGGGCGCGGACGTCGTGGACCTGTCGGACATCAAGGGGTCGAACTCGTCGCGGCAGGCGCTGCTGTCCGGGCAGACGGACGTGACGTGGGAGTACACGGGCACGGGCTGGATCAACTACCAGGGCAACGAGCTCCCGGTGCCCGGGGGCGAGAAGGCCCAGTACGAGGCCACGGCCAAGGCGGACGCGGAGAAGTTCGGCGTCACGTGGCTCAACTATTCGCCGCTGAACGACCAGTACGCGTTCGCGGTGACGGAGAAGTACGGCGCGGACAACAACCTGAAGACGACGTCGGACCTGGCGGCGTTCATCAAGCAGAAGCCGGACCAGGCGGTGTTCTGCCTGGAGACGGAGTTCACCAGCCGCCAGGACGGCTTCCCCGCGGCGGTCAAGGCGTACGGCTTCCAGAACCCGACGGTGAAGAACTTCGGCATCGGCACGATCTATTCGGCGGTGGCGAGCGGAACCTGCCCGGTCGGCGAGGTCTTCACCACGGACGGCCGGATTTCCGGGCTGAACCTGCGCGTGCTGGAGGACGACAAGAAGGCGTTCCCGCAGTACAACGCGGTGGCGACGCTGCGCACGGAGTGGCTGAACCAGCACCCGGAGGTGCGCGGCCCGCTGGAGAAGGTCAGCGCGGCGATCGACAACGAGCAGATGGTCGAGCTCTGCAAGCAGGTCGACGTCGACGGCCAGGACGCGGGCAAGGTGGCCCACGACTGGATGGTCAAGAAGGGCTTCATCCAGTAGCCCGCGGGGGCGCCCCCCGTTTTCGACTCTACCGGCCGGCACCGACAGTTCCGCGGTGCCGGCCGGTGCGGTCAGAGCCCCAGCCGGTTCAGCAACTGCCCCTCGAGCCGCTCCAGCTCGCCGGCCACCGCCCGGTGGACCGACTTCCGCCGCGCCGCCGGCATGCGTTCCGCCGCCCGCACCGAAGCCGACAACTGCTCCAACGTCCCCAACGCATCACGCGCGAAATCCTGGTCCGCCTTCGAAGCCTTCTCCGACTTCTGCAGGTCCTGGCAGCCCTCGGCCACCCCCGCGATCCGGGCGTGCAGAGCCGCGCCCCGGCCGGTGTACTCGCCCAGCCGATCGACCGAGACCCCCAGCTTGCGCGCCTGGTAGCGGTCGTACGCCTCCCGGGCCGCGCCCGCCGCGCGCACCGCCAGCGGTGCCACCACCGGGAGCACCGCCGGGCCGAGCACCTTCGCCACCGCGACCGCGTTCTTCGCCCTCTTAGGGGTGAACCTGGCTTCACCCTCGACCTTGGCCTTGCGCGCCATGGCACCTCCTGCGACGTGTCGAGGTCGAACTTACTGGTCGCCTGGGTGGCGGGCATGTCGGCTCGGCGGTGGGAATCTAGAGTGATCTCCATGAACACCGAGGTGGTACTCGACGCGGGCGCGGTCAGCCGCTGCCGTCGGCGCGTGCACCTCGAACACGACCCCGCCATGCGCGAGGTGCCGCTTCCCCCGCCCGACCCCACCGCGCAGCAGCGGATCGACGACGCCACCGCCCACCGCGAGGACATCGTCGCCCGGCTGATGGCCGCCAACGACGACCACTGGGTGAAGATCGGGCGCGACCTGCCCGCCCACGAGCGGGTCGAGCAGACGCTGCAGGCCTTCGCCGACGGCGCGCGCTACATCTGGGGTGCGCTGCTGCCGGTCGACACCGCCCGGCACCGGCGGGGCGGGATCGACCTGCTCGTGCGCAGCGGCCGCGGGTACGTGCCCGTCCTCGTCGTGCGCCACCGCATCACCGACCGCGGGGCCGGCGCGATCGTCACCGCGATGACCGATCTCGACCCGGGACACCGGAAAGCCGACGAAGGCCGCAAGGTCCGGTCGCAGCCGCGCGACCAGCTCCGGCTCGTGCACATCCGCCGCATGCTGCAGACGCTCGGGCAGGCCGACGAGAGCCTCACCCTCGGCGGGGTCATCGGGCTCGACGCCGACGTCGTCGTCTGGCACGACCTCACCGCGGGCACCTGGCCCGGCGGCCGCAACGCGCTCACCGAGTACCAGGCCCGGTTCGCCGACCGGCTCGCCATCGCCACCGCTGCCGCGAACGGCGAGGAGCCGCTCGCCGAGCCCTCGCGGGTGCTGGAGTGCCGTCGCTGCCCGTGGTGGCCGACGTGCGAGGTCGTGCTCACCGAAACCCGGGACGTCAGCCTGGTCGTCCGCGGCGAGGACGCCGTCGAGCTGCGCCGGGCCGGCGTGTCCACTGTGGACAAGCTGGCCGCGCTCGACCCGGCGGGCGAGCCGCCGGAGGTGAACTGGACCGGCGTCACCTTCCCGGACGCCGTCGTGCTCGCCCGGGCCTGGCTGGCCGACCTCACGCTGGTGCGCCGCGTCGACACTGTCGTGGTGCCGCGCGCCGACGTCGAGGTCGACGTCGACATGGAGAGCTTCGGCGACGCCGGCGCGTACCTCTGGGGCTGCCTGCTCACGGGGGCCGACATCGGTGTCACGCCGGGGTACCGCGCGTTCGCGACGTGGGACCCGCTGCCCACCGACGACGAGGCCCGGTCCTTCGCCGAGTTCTGGGCCTGGCTCACCGACGTCCGCGAGCGCACCGAAGCGGCGGGCCTGACCTTCCGCGCCTACTGCTACAACGCGCTCGCCGAGAACCGCTGGCTCTTCGGCTCGGTCGAGCGCTTCGGCGACCACCCCGGCGTCCCGGCCAAGAAGGACATCCAGTCCTTTGTGGATTCCGAGCAGTGGGTGGACCTCTTCCGCAGCGTCACCGACCAGTTCCTGTGCTCCCACGGCAAGGGTCTGAAGGTGATCGCCCCGGTGGCCGGCTTCTCCTGGCGCGACCCGGAGGCCGGCGGCGAGGCGTCGATGCGCTGGTACCGCGACGCGGTCGGCATGGACGGTGAGAAACCGGACGACGACCAGCGCGAACGGCTCCTGCGTTACAACGAGGACGACGTCCTCGCGACGCGCGCGCTGCGCGAGTGGATCGACGCCCGGGCGCAGGCCGAAGTGCCGTACATGTTCGATCTCTGAGTAGTTCGCCGACTAAGACACTTGCCATCTGGGACGTCTTCCGCAATACTCGTCTGCGAGTACTCGTAGACGAGGAGTCGTGATGAAACGGCGGAAGGTCGCCAACGTCCTGGGGCTGGCCGTCCTCTCCGTCGTGCAGGAACGCCCCATGCACCCGTACGAAATGGCGACCGTGCTCAAGCAGCGCGGCAAGGACGCCGACATGCCGATCAAGTGGGGCTCGCTCTACACCGTCGTCGCCAACCTCGAAAAACACGGCTTCGTCGAGGCGGTCGAGAGCGTGAAGGACGGCGGACGGCCCGAGCGGACCGTCTACCGGATCACCCCGGCCGGGCGCGCGGAGTTCGAGGACTGGGTCCGCGAGCTCGTCGGCACGCTCGACCGGGAACCGCCGCGGTTCAAGGCCGGGTTGTCGATGATCGGCGTCCTCGGCCCGGACCAGGCGATCAGCCGGCTGCGGGAGCGGCTGGCGCAGCTCGGCGAACGCGCGGAGGCGCACCGCGCGGCGCTCGAACAGCTGCGGCCGCTCCTGCCGCGGCTGTTCCTGGTGGAGGTCGAGTACGACCTCGCGATGACGGAAGCCGAGGCGCGCTGGGTGCGTGGCTTCCTCGAAGAACTGACCACCGGCGCCCTGCCCGGCCTCGATGCCTGGCGGCGCTACCACGAAACCGGCGAATTCCCGGACGACCTGGGGGAGTTCGTGGAGAGGTAGGAACCGATGGAGACGACCCGCAAGCACAAAGTGCCCGAGATGGAGGGCTTCCAGGCCCGCTGGTACGCCAAGAATCGCGGCACCGAAGCCCAGCTCGTGCAGTACCGGCGGCAGGCGGCCGAGGTCACCGCGGGCTGGCCCGAAGGCGCCGAAGTCCTGGAGGTGGCGCCCGGACCCGGCTTCTTCGCCGTGGAGCTGGCCAAGCGCGGCTTCCGCGTCACCGGGCTCGACATCAGCCACACCATGGTCGAGATCGCCCGGGAGAACGGCGCCGGCCTCGACATCGACTTCCGGCAGGGCGACATCACGCACGCGCCGTTCGAACCCGGGACGTTCGACTACCTGGTCTGCCAGGCCGCGTTCAAGAACTTCCGGCAGCCGGTGACGGCGCTGAACGAGATGCACCGCGTGCTGCGCCCGGGCGGCTACGCGGTGATCCACGACCTCAACCACGAGGCCACCGGCGCCGACATCGATCGCGAGGTGGCCGGGATGAACCTGGGCGCGATCAGCGGCTTCACGACCCGGCAGGCGCTGGCGTGGCTGCGGCGCCGGGCGTTCACGCGCGAGCAGTTCGAGGCACTGGCCGCGGAAAGCGCCTTCGGCGGCTGCTCGGTCACCGCCGACGGCATCGGCCTGGAAATCCGGCTGACCCGCTGAACCACGACCGCCGGGGCACGGGAGCGTGCCCCGGCGGCCCGGGTCAGCGCGGGGCCATCCGCAGCGAGCCGTCCATCCGGACCACCTCGCCGTTCAGGTAGTCGTGGTCGATGAGCGACAGCGCGAGCTGCGCGTACTCGTCCGGCCGCGCGAGCCGCTTCGGGAACGGGACGCCGGCCGCGAGCGACGCGCGGAACTCGTCGCTGACCGTGGCGAGCATCGGGGTGTCGACGATGCCGGGCGCGATGGTCAGCACGCGGATGCCGTGCGAGGCCAGGTCGCGGGCCGCGGGGAGCGTCATGCCGACGACGCCGCCCTTGGACGACGAGTAGGCGACCTGCCCGATCTGGCCGTCGAACGCGGCGATGGACGCGGTATTGATGATGACGCCGCGGGCGTCGTCCTCGAGGGGCTCGGTCTTCGCGATCGCCTCGGACGCGATGGTCAGCACGTTGAACGTGCCGATCAGGTTGATCTGGATGACCTTCGCGTACAGCGCGAGGTCGTGGCGGCCCTTCTTGGACAGGATCCGCGCGGACGGCCCGATGCCGGCGCAGTTCACCACGGTCCGCAGCGGCACCCCGGAGCCGGCCGCGGTCGCGACGGCGGCCTCGACCTGCTCGACGTCGGTGACGTCCGCTTCGACGTAGGTGATGCCTTCGACCTGCTCGGCCTTCTCGATGGACGACGCCAGGTCCAGCGCGAACACCCGCGCGCCCTTGGCCGCCAGGGCCTTCGCCGTCGCCCCGCCGAGGCCGGACGCGCCCCCGGTGACGAGCGCCGCGGTGCCGTTGATCTGCATCTCTGCCGTTCCCTTCCTCTGCACGTTCGCGGACCAGGTTAACGCTCGTTCGCATCCGGGGTTCGTGTCTTCGCTCACCGCTTCCGGGCACGACCGGTTCCGTTAGCGTCGTGGTCACGTCCGGCTGTCACCTTCAGCAGCATGACGCCAGCTCGCATCGTGGTGGTAGGAACCGGATACGTCGGCTTGACCACGGGGGCCTGCCTGGCCAGTCTCGGGCATTTCGTCACCTGCGTGGACGTCGACCGCGCGAAGGTCTCCCGGCTGGCCGCCGGCCGCGTCGACATCCTCGAACCCGGGCTCGCCGACCTCGTGCACCGCGGGGTCGCGGCCGGGCGCCTCCAGTTCGTCGTCGGCGCGCGCGACGCGGTCCGCCACGCGCAGGCGGTGTTCCTCTGCGTGCCGACGCCGATGGGTGCCGGCGGCTCCGCCGACCTGCGTGCGGTCGAGGCGGTGACGGCCGAGATCGGCGACGTCCTGCCCGCCGGTTGTGCGCTGGTCACCAAGTCGACCGTGCCGGTCGGCACGTCGAAGCGGATCCAGGCGCTGGTCGGCCGCACCGACGTGCCGGTCGTCTCCAACCCCGAGTTCCTGCGCGAAGGCACCGCGGTTGCGGACTTCCTGGGCCCGGACCGGATCGTCGTCGGCTCGGACGACCTCGCCGCCGCGCGCTGGGTCGGCGAGCTGTACGCCCAGCTCGACGCGCCGGTCGTCGTCGCCGACGCCGCCAGCGCGGAGCTGGTCAAGTACGCCGCGAACTGCTATCTCGCGCTGAAGCTGTCCTACGTCAACTCGATCGCCGAACTGTGCGAACGGCTCGGCGCGGACATCGACCTCGTCACCGAAGGCATGGGCTACGACCGGCGGATCGGCCGGACGTTCCTCAAGCCCGGCCCCGGCTGGGGCGGTTCCTGCCTGCCCAAGGACACCAGTGCGCTGGTCAAGGTGGCCGAGTCGGTCAACTACGACTTCACGATGCTGACCTCGGCCATCGACGAGAACCTCGCCCAGCGCGACCGGATCGTCGCGAAGATCGCCGGCGCGGTCGGCGGGACGCTGGCCGGCGCCCGGATCGGCGTGCTGGGCCTGGCGTTCAAGGCGGGCACCAACGACCTGCGCGACTCGCCCGCGCTCGCCGTCTCGTCGGTGCTGTGCGCGCTCGGCGCCGAGCTGATCGCCTACGACCCGGCGGTCGACGGCGAGATCGCCGGGATGACCGTCGTCGACGACGCCTACCAGGTCGCGAAGGACGCGGACGCCGTCGTCGTGCTGACCGAGTGGGCCGAGTTCAAGCACCTCGACTGGGCGGCGATGGCCGAGCTCATGGAGGGCATCGACGTCGTCGACACGCGGAACCTGCTCGACCCGCGGGTGATCGTGGACGCCGGGCTGTCCTGGCAGGGCGTCGGGCGGCCGCGGGCGGCGGCGAAAATCAAGGTGTCCTGACCCGGTGGTGCTGGCTACGATCCGGAATCGTGCCAGTATCCGTATCCGTCGAACTCAACCACCTGATCGTCCCGTCCCGGAACAACCGGGAATCCGCCGAATTCCTGGCGACCCTGCTCGGCCTCGAAGTCGGGGAAGAGTGGGGTCCGTTCATCCCCGTCGAGACGCGCAACGGCGTCCGGCTGGACTTCGCGAGCGTCCCCGAAGCGGACCTCCGCCTGCAGCACTACTGCTTCCTGGTTCCCGAAGACGACTTCGACGCCGTCTTCGCGCGGCTCGTCGAAACGGGTGTGACCTATTTCGCCGACCCGCAGATGAAGCAGGTCGGCGAAATCAACCACAACCACGGTGGCCGTGGCGTCTATTTCCTCGATCCCGGCGGCAACGGGATGGAAATCATCACGCAGCCATACGAGCCCGAGCGGCGGCGTCCGGCGGCTTGGTAATTCGTTAGCGTTGCGTACTATCGGGGCATGTTCACGACGAGGCCGGAGCTGACCGGCACCTTCGGGATGGTGGCATCGACGCACTGGCTGGCTTCGGCCACCGGGATGGCGGTGCTGGAGGACGGCGGCAACGCGTTCGACGCGGCGGTCGCGGCCGGCTTCGTCCTGCAGGTCGCCGAGCCGCACCTGTGCGGCCCGGCCGGCCAGGTGCCCGGCCTCTTCGTGACGGCGAACGATCCGACCCCGCGGGCGCTGGCCGGCCAAGGCCCGTCGCCCGCGGGGGCCACGCCGGAGCACTTCGCCTCCCTGGGTCTGGACCTGATCCCGGGCAGCGGCCTGCTCCCGGCGACCGTTCCGGGCGCGTGGGACGGCTGGCTCCTGCTGCTGCGCGACTACGGCACGAAGCCGCTGCGCGAGGTGCTGAAGTACGCGATCGGCTACGCGCGGGGCGGCGTCCCGCTGGTGTCGCGGGTCGGCGACACCGTCCGCGCGGTGGCGCAGCTGTTCACCGAGCACTGGCCGACGTCGGCGGCGCTGTGGCTGCCGGACGGCAAGCCCGCGTCCGGCCTGCACCGCAACCCCGCGCTGGCCGACACCTGGGAGCGGCTGCTGCGTGAGGCGGAGGCCGTCTCGGGCCGTGAAGCCCAGATCGACGCGGGACGCCGGGCCTGGTCGCAGGGCTTCGTCGCGGAGGCGATCGAGAAGTTCAGCCGCCAGGCGTTCCGCGACGACTCCGGCCGCGACCACGCGGGCCTGCTGACCGGCGACGACCTGGCGTCGTGGTCGGCGACGTACGAGGACCCGGCGTTCGTGGACGTCGGCGACCGGCGCCTGGTCAAGATGGGCGGCTGGACACAAGGACCGGCGCTGCTGCAGCAGGCGCTGCTCCTGCACGGCTTCCGCGATGAACTGTCCTATGTGGATGGAATTCCGACGGAACGCACGGTGCACTTGGCGACCGAAGCGGCGAAACTGGCCTTCGCGGACCGCGAGGCCTGGTACGGCGACACCGACGTGCCCTTGGACGTGCTGCTTTCGGCGTCCTACACGGACGCCCGGCGCGCCCTGATCACCGACACCGCGTCCGCCGAACTGCGCCCGGGCGACGCCCGCGGCCCGGCCCGCCTCCCGGCGATCCTGGACTCCCTGCAGGGCATCGAAGCGGGCGGCGGCGCCACGGGCGAGCCGACCGTCGGCCCCCAGGGCCAGACGCGCGGCGACACGGTTCACCTCGACATCGTCGACGCGGCGGGCAACCTGGTCTCCCTGACCCCGTCGGGCGGCTGGCTGCAGTCGAGCCCGACCATCCCGTCGCTGGGCTTCTGCCTGGATTCCCGCGGCCAGATGTTCTGGCTGGAGCAGGGGCTGCCGAATTCCCTGGCCCCGCGCAAGCGCCCTCGCATCACGCTGTCGCCGTCGCTGGCCCTGCGCGACGGCGTCCCCACGCTGGCCTTCGGCACCCCGGGCGGTGACCAGCAGGACCAGTGGCAGCTGTGCTTCTGGCTGGCCCACGTCTACGGCGGCCTGAACCTCCAGGAGTCGATCGACTCGCCGGCCTGGCACACGACGGCGTTCCCGAGCTCGTTCTACCCGCGCTCGTGGAACCCGCGCGAGCTCGTGGTGGAGTCGCGGCTGGGTGCGTCCACTTTGGACGCCCTCCGCGCCCGGGGCCACCGGATCGTCGACGCGGGCGACTGGGCGCTGGGCCGCTTGTCGGCGGTCTCGCGCACGGACGGCCTTCTCCGGGCGGCGGCCAACGCCCGCGGGATGCAGGGCTACGCGGCGGGCCGTTAGGGCCCGGAGCAGCGCAGGTAGGCTGCCCCCAAACCAACAGCTAAGGGGGCTGGACGTGGAAGGAGCCACGGCCGAGGACACCGTTTCGCCGCCTGCCGAGGAGGCGCCGCGGGCGTCCGGCCGCCGGTTCGAGCCACGGAAGGCCGCGCTCTGGCTCGGCCGGCTGCTCATCAGCGAGGGCCTGATCGCCTTCTATGTCGGCCTGGCGATTTCGATGGTCTTCAACCACCGGATCGTCACGCACCCGAAGTCGTTGCTCACCGGTGGGCTCGGCGATCCGCTGCTCTGGGTGTGGGAGCTCGGCTGGCAGCACCACTGGCTGACCCACGGCGGCGACTTCTGGACGTCGAACCAGTTCTACCCCGCAACCGACAACTACGCGTTCGGCGAAACACTGCTCGGCTACGTCCCCTTCAGCGTCTTCGCGGGCAACGGCCAGTACGACAACGTCTTCCTCTACAACGTCCTGTTCGTCTTCTGCTTCGCGCTCGCCTTCGCCGGTGCGTACCTGCTGGCCAAGCAGCTCGGCAGCAACTGGCAAGGCGCGCTGCTCGCCGGGGTCGTGTGGGCGTGGGCGCCGTGGCGGCTCAGCCACATCGCGCACCTCAACGTCCTCTCCACCGGCGGGATCGCGCTGGCCCTGTGGGCGCTGGCCAAGGGCCACGGCTTCACCTTCCGCGGCGAGCGCGGCGAGACCAAGCCGCGCTGGGTCGTCGCCGGGTGGCTGATCGCCGCGTGGCAGGTCAGCATCGGGTGGGCGATCGGGCTGCCCTTCGTCTACCTGATGGCCCTGGTCGGGATCGCGATCGCCCTCTACGCCTGGCGCCTGGGCCGCCGGATGATCATCGCGAACGTCGTCGGCGTGGTCGCCTTCCTCGGCATCGTCTGGTGGCTGGTCGTCCCGTTCCTGCGGGTGCGCGCGGAGTACGGCTTCACGCGCACCTGGCACGAGGTCGAAGTCTTCTCGCCGCCCGTCAACGGCCTGTGGACCGCGCCCTACGAGACGTGGGTGTGGCTCGAGACGTTCTTCAACGACCAAAGCACCCTCCCGCCGGACGGCGCCGGCGAGATGCTGCTGTTCCCGGGGCTGGTCGTCGCCGTGCTCGGGGTCGCCGGCCTGTTCCTCAGCGCCTGGACCTGGAAGGTCCGGGTCTTCCTGGGCGTTTTCGTGGCCTTCAACGTCCTCCTCTCGCTCGGCACCACCGTCTTCGGCGGCGGCCTCTACTGGCTGTTCTGGAACTTCCTGCCCGGCTGGGACGCCATGCGCACGCCGGGCCGGATGATCATGTGGGTCACCCTCGGCCTGGCCGTTCTCGCGGCCGGCCTGGTCACCCGGCTCTACCGGCTGATCGACGAGAACACCCGGATGGCGCGGCAGGTCATCGCGTTCTACATGATGTTCCCGGCGTTCTTCGCGCTCATCGAAGGCATTCCGCGCTGGCAGCAGGTCGAAAACCCCGGGATCCCGCCGGACGTGAAGCAGGTGTTCACGACCACGAAGGAACCGATCGCGCTGCTGCCGATGGACCTGTGGAGCAACTTCAAGTACCAGCTCTGGTCCACCGAGGGCTTCCCGACCACGGCCAACGGCACGGCCAGCAACTACGGGCCGCAGTTCCACGACATGCAGGACTCGTCGGCCACGTTCCCCGACAAGCACAGCATCGACGTCTTCAAGCGGTACGGCATCCGCAAGGTCGTCGTCGTGAAGTCGATGGAAGGGGCCGTGGGCATCCTGCAGCGGCCGACGGCCGGCCTGCCGCTGACCAAGGTCGAGTCCAACGACGTCGTGGTGTTCACCCTGCAGTGATCACGGCTTCTGCCACAGCCAGAACTCGATGCCCTGGCTGTCGGTGCAGTCCGCGGTGGTGCCGTACGGGTGGTTCTCGACCTCGCCCGCCCGGCCGCCCTGCTCGCGAACCCGCGCCAGGGCGGCTTCGAGGTCGTCGACCGCGTACATCAGCTTCCAGCCGACCTGCCGGTCCCCGGCCCACAATCCGCCTTCGAGACCGGGACCCGCGAACCCCCACGCGTCGGACGTCGAGCCGGGCGTGAACTGCCAGCCCAGCACCGCGGCGTAGAACGACTTCGCCGGCTCGGCCTCCGGGACCTGGAACGTGAAGTACATGGCTTCACCGTGGCGAGCCGGACGAGGGCCCGCGGCCGGCGTGGCCGCCTGCGAGACCAGCCAGCGCTGGCCGAACGGATCGCGGAACGAGCCACCGCGGCCGTACGGCGAGTCGCTCACCGCGCGGATCAGCGTCGCGCCCAGCTCCAGCGCCCGGGCCACCGAACCGTCGACGTCCGGGACCTCCACCCGCACCGACGCGCCGCCCTCGCGCGGAGCCACGTGCCCGATCTCCGGGTACTCCTCGGCGAGCATCAGCACCGCGTCGCCGATGGCCAGCTCCGCGTGCCCGACGCGGCCGTCGTCCATCAGGATCGGGTCGCCGCGCCGGACCGCGCCGAACACCTCGACGTAGAAGTCGATCGCCGCGCGGGCGTCGGAAACGGCCAGGTAAGGGGTCAGCGAGCGCAGCTCGGCGTGGTGGGCCGGCGCTTCCGAAGTGGTCGTCATATCGGCTCCGTTCAGGATGGCGCGACGCAGGTGGTCGCGCAGTTCGGCGGCGAAGTCCGGGTCGGGCGCGACCCGCTCGGAGGGACGGCGAAGCGCGTCGAAAGGCTCAGGCATCGCGACCCTCCTTCTCCTCGTAAGCGCGCCGGAACGCGGCCCGGGCCCGGACGAGCAACGCCTCGGTGGCGTGCACGCTGCGGCCCAGGTGGCCGGCGACCTCGGGGACGCCGAGGCCGTCGACGTACCGCAGGGTCAGCGCCGCCCGGTGGTGTGGCCCGAGGGCTTCGAGCACCTGTCTCGCGCGCAGGGCGTCGAGCTGCTCGTCCCACGGGTCCTCGACGTCCGGCTCGCTGTCGTGCACGAGCCGCAGGCCGCGTTCCTCGCGTTCTTTGCGCCGCCAGTGGTCGGCGAGCTTGTGCCGGGCGACGCCGATCAGCCACCCGGTGCTCACTGGAGGTGCGTACTCCTTGCGACAGGCGGCGACCGCCCCGAGGAACGTCTCGGACGTCAGCTCCTCGGCGAGCGTGCGGTCGCCGCACCGGGACAGCAGGTACCCGTAGACCTCCGGCAGGGCCGTCTCGTACAGCCCGAGCAGCGCGAAGGCCGGGTCCGGTCGTACCCGCGGTTCCGTCACACCTCCATAGTCGTCCGGCGCCCGGATTTTCCGACGGGTGAATCCGGAGATTTCTACGCCCGCGGGTCCGGCAGCCGCCGCCCGGTGATCGCGACGATCGCCGCCAGCACCGCCACCACGCCGATCACCAGCGCGAACGCGTCCCGGCTGCCCAGCGAGGCCGACAGCGCCGCGTACAGACTCCCCAGCGTCGCCACGCCCAGGGCCAGCGACGTCTGCTGGTTGGTCGTCATCACGCCACTGCCGACGCCGGCCAGGTCGGTCGGCACGTGGGACAGCACGATCCGGAACAACGTCGTCATCGCCAGGGCGTTCCCCACGCCGATCGCCACCATCGACGGCGCCAGGTCGAGGATCGTCACGTGCGGCCACGCCGACAGCGTCGTGCACAGCAGCGCCACCATGCCCAGCGCCGTGATCGCGCCACCGATCGGGACGACCTTCTGGCCGTAGCGGGCCACCAGGCGGCTGCTCAGCATCGACACCGTGAAGTACGCGACGGCCAGCGGGGTCAGCGCGCCACCCGCGCCCAGCGGGCCGAAGTGCAGGCCCTCCTGCAACGTCATCGCGAACACGAACATGAACGAGCCGAAGGCGCCGAAGAACGGCACGGCCACCATCAGCCCGCGGCGCACGCTCGGCAGCCGCATCACCGAAGGCGGCAGCAGCGGCGTGCCGCCCACACGCTCCAACCGCCGCTCGACGAGCACGAACGCCGCCGCCGCGAACGGGAACACCGCCAGCAGCGCGATCGTCCACACCGGCCAGCCCAGCGCGCGGCCCTCCATCAGCGGGACCAGCAGTGACAGCAGCGTCACGGCCAGCAGCGCGGTGCCGAGGCGGTCGACGCCCAGCGGGTTGTGCGCGCGGCTCTCCGGCAGTTTGCGGGCCATGACCAGCACGACCAGCCCGATCGGGACGTTCACCAGGAAGATCGGCCGCCAGCCGGTGCCCCACAGGTCGGCCGCCACCAGGCCGCCGCCGAGGAGCTGGCCGACCACCGTCGAGATGCCGCCGGTCGCGCCGAACAGGCCGAGCGCGCGCGAGCGCTTCTCGCCCGACGTGGTCGCCTGGATGATCGAGAGCACCTGCGGCAGCAGCAGGGCCGACGCCGCCCCCTGCGCGGCGCGGGCCACCACCAGCGTGCCGGCCGTCGGGGCGATGCCGCAGGCCAGGGACGTCAGCGTGAACAGCCAGAGGCCGGCGACGAACAGCCGCCGCCTGCCGAACGAGTCGCCGAGGCGGCCGCCGACCACCAGGAGCACCGCGTACGCGATGCCGTAGGCCGCGACGACCAGTTCCAGGGTGGCGGTGGACGCGTGGAGGTCGGCATCGATCGTCGGCAGCGCGACGTTGACGATGAAGAAGTCGATGATCGGCAGTGCCGCCCCCAGCAGCACCGTGACCAGGCCGGCGGGGGTCAGTCCCGGCCGGGCGGGGGCGCCGGTGGTACTCGGCGCAAGTTCGGTCGTGGTCATGAGTACTACGATCAACCCGTTCGGAACCTGGTACCAGTTGCTGTTTATCCGGGTACTGACCACTACCTGGTACCAGGTTCCGGGGCGTGCCATCCTGGCACCATGACCACT
The DNA here is from genome assembly GCF_031625235.1 of Amycolatopsis sp. 505. Taxonomy (NCBI): domain Bacteria; kingdom Bacillati; phylum Actinomycetota; class Actinomycetes; order Pseudonocardiales; family Pseudonocardiaceae; genus Amycolatopsis; species Amycolatopsis sp. 505. Next base: position 1,194,545 of record NZ_JACKQP010000001.1, on the reverse strand, counting down.
GCCGTCGAATCCGGCCTGCGCCGCCAAGAGCTGGCGAGGTTCCTGCGCAGCCGGCGCGAGCGGATCACGCCCGAGCAGGTCGGCCTGCCGATCGTGGGCCGCCGCCGGACGCCGGGCTTGCGCCGCGAAGAGGTCGCGCAGCTCGCGGGCGTCGGGGTCACCTGGTACACGTGGCTCGAGCAGGGCCGCGACATCAACGCGTCCGAGCAGGTCCTGCAGGCGATCGCCCGCACCCTGCGGCTCGACCCGCACGAGCACGTCCACCTCTTCCGCCTGGCCGGGGCCCCCGAGCCGGAGGGGGAGAAGGACTGCCAGGTCATCACGCCGGCGATGGAGCTCATGCTGAAGAAGCTGGAGCCGTACCCGGTCGCGATCCGCAACGCCCGCTGCGACCTGCTGGGCTACAACCGCGGCTACACCTGGCTGATGGGCGACGTCGACGACATCCCGTTCGCGGACCGGAACACCCTGGTCCAGTGCCTGCTCAACCCCGAGTGGCGCAAGCGGATGCTCGACTGGGAGACGAACATCCCGCGCGTGATCGCGTCCTTCCGCGCGGCGATGGCCGACCACGTCGCCGAGCCGGCGTGGAAGCAGCTGGTCAAGCGGCTCAAGGCCGAGTCGCCGCTGTTCGCCGAGCTGTGGCCGCACCACGACGTCAACTCGGAGCCGATCCGCACCAAGCGGTACCTGCACCCGGACGTCGGGCTGCTGCAGTTCAACTTCACCTACCTCTACTACGGCCGCCGCTCCGAGATCACCATGTCGACCTACACCCCGGCCGACGAGGAGACCGCGGCGAAGCTCCCGCTCGTCTTCGACTGACGACGTACGCCTGCCGTGCGCTCCGGGACGGACGCGTGGACCGGCCGTGACCGGTAGTTTCGCGGCATGAGAAGGCCTCCGTGGGCAGGACGCCTGGCGCGCACCGTCGTCGTCGGGGTCTTCGTGCTCGGGGCGACCAGTGCGTCGTCGCGGTGGCAGCCCGGGGCGTCGCCGCTGACGCCGATCGGGTTCGCGTGGCTCGCCGCGACCGTCCTCACGCTGCTGCTCGTCCACCGCTTCCCGCTGACGCTCTTCCTGGTCACGGCCGCGTCCGCGTTCGGCTACTACGTGTCCGGCCTGCCCGGCGGGCCGGTCATCCTGGTACCGACCGTCGCGTTGTTCGTGCTGACCCGGCAGCGGGGACCGCTCACCGCGGGCATCACCGGCGCCTCGGCCCTCGCCGTCGCCTACGTCGTGCACGTCGTCACGACCAGGTCTTTCGCGGTGGAGGCCGGAGCCGCGTTCATCTTCGTCTGGCTGATCGCCGTCATCGGGGTCGGGACGGCTGTCCGGTACCAGCTCGACGCGCTCGCCGCCCGGCGCGAGCAGGCCGACGAGCACCGGCACCGGCTCGCCGAGCAGGAGCGGCTGCGGATCGCCCGCGAGGTCCACGACGTCGTCGCGCACAGCCTCGCGATGATCAACGTCCAGGCCGGGGTCGCCGCGCACGTCGCCGACCGGCGGCCCGAGCAGGCGAAGGAGGCGCTGCTCAACATCAAGGCGGCCAGCGCGTCCGCGCTGAACGACCTGCGCGCGACCCTGGCCGTGCTGCGCTCCGGCGAGGACAAGGCACCCGCGCCGAGCCTCGCCCAGGCCGCCGAGCTGCTGGACCACGCCCGCGACGCCGGGCTCGCGGTCGACGTCCACGGCGCACCCGGCGACCTCCCGGCCCCCGTCGACGCGGCCGCCTACCGGATCCTCCAGGAGTCGCTCACCAACGTCGTCCGGCACGCCGACCGGCCGAACCGCGTCGACGTCCGGTTCGAGCGGCGACCCGGGACCTTCACCCTGCGGGTCCGCGACGACGGCTGCGGCACCGCCCAGCCGACCCCGGGGCACGGCCTCCGGGGCATGTGCGAACGCGCCGCGGCACTCGGCGGCCGGTGCACCGCCGGGCCGGTCGACGGCGGTTTCGAAGTGTGCGTCGAGCTACCGATCGAGGGGGAAGCATGATCCGCGTCCTGCTGGCCGATGACCAGGTCCTGGTCCGCGCCGGGTTCCGCGTGCTGCTGGAGACCGAGGACGGCTTCGAGGTCGTCGGCGAGGCGGGTGACGGCGAGCAAGCCGTGGCCGGCGCGGTCGAGCACCGGCCGGACATCGTGGTGATGGACGTCCGGATGCCCGGCGTCGACGGCCTCGAAGCGACCCGCCGGATCACCGCCCACCCGGACCTCGCCGGGACGAAAGTGCTGGTCCTGACCACTTTCGACGTCGACGAGTACGTCTACGAAGCCCTGCGCGCGGGCGCCAGCGGGTTCCTGCTGAAGGACACCGAGCCGGTCGAGCTGCTGCGGGCGTTGCGGGTCGTCGCCAACGGCGAAGCGCTGCTGGCGCCTACCGTCACCCGCCGGCTGATCCAGGAGTTCGTCGGGCGCCCGGAGCACCGGCGCATCGACACCAGCGCCGTCCGCGAGATCACCGACCGCGAGCGCGAGGTGCTCGGCCTGGTCGCGGGCGGGATGTCGAACGACGAAATCGCCGCCCACCTGGTGATCTCGACGGCGACGGCGCGCACCCACGTCAGCCGCATCATGACGAAGATCGGCGCGCGCGACCGCGCCCAGCTGGTGGTGCTGGCCTACGAGTCCGGGCTCGTCACACCGCGTCGCCCCGCCTGACCCGGCGCACCACGCGGACCGCGCGCACCAGGAACACCACGGCGAGGACGCCGACCAGGCAGATCCAGATCACGGCGCCTCCTCTCCCGGCCGATGCTCTGCTCAGTGGGCGTCCGAGAGGGGGAAAGCGTTCACCGACACGGCGGAAGTCACACCTTCGGGCTAAGCGCGGCGGGCTCCCCGGCTATCCTCGGCGGGTGATTTCGTACGCGCAGAACGCGGAAGACGTCGTGCTCGCCCGCGTCTTCGCGGGGCAGGCCACCGGGCGCTACGTCGACCTCGGCGCCGGGGATCCCGTGGTCGCGTCGGTCACCAAGCACTTCTACGACCTCGGCTGGCGGGGCATCAACGTCGAGCCGATCCCGGCGAAGGCCCGCGAACTGCGCAGCGCCCGCCCGGACGACCTCACGCTGCAGGTCGCGGTCGGGGCCGCCCCCGGCGTGGCGAAGCTGCACGTCGTCGAGGACGAATGGGGCTGGTCGACCCTCGACGACGACCTCGCCGTCCACTACCGCGACGACCGCCGCTGGGAGGTGGGCGCGGTCGAGGTGGAGTTGACCACGCTCGCCGCGCTCCTCGACGCCCACCCCGGCCCGGTCGACTTCCTGAAGATCGACGTCGAAGGCGCCGAGCGCGCGGTGATCGAGGGCGCGGACTGGACCCGCCACCGGCCGCGCGTCCTCGTCGTCGAGGCGACCGAACCCGGCTCGCCGAAGCCCACCCACGAGCAGTGGGAGCCGATGCTCCTCGACGCGGGGTACCGCTGCGCGCTGTTCGACGGCCTCAACCGCTTCTACGGCCAGGCCGGCGACGCCGACGCCCTGGCGGCGCTGGCCGCGCCGGCCAACGTGTTCGACGAGTACGAGCCGCACGAGCACGTCCGCTTGCGCGAAGAGTTCGCCGCGGCCCAGGCGGGCCGCCCCGCCGAGGTCGGCTACATCCGGCGGCTCGAGGAGACGGTGGCCGAGGCCCAGCGCGCCCGCACCGACCTCGGGCTGGAGCTGGACGAGGCCCGCCGCGAGCTGGCCCACGCCGCCCGCACCGCCGAGGAGAACCGCCGCCGCGCCGCGGCCCTCGAACACCGCGTGGCCGAACTGGAAGCGCAGCTCACCCGCCGCCTCCCCTGACGCCCCTCCAAGGTCGCGAATGACTCATTCGGGACCTCCGACGTCCCGAATGAGTCATTCGCGACCTGGGGAGCGGCAGTTGGAGCGGCGGTCAGCGGCGCACGTGCCGCTTGGCGCCGTCCCGGGCGAGCTCCGCCAGCCGCCGGTTGATCACCTTCGCGACCGCCGCGGGGCTGCAGAAGTCGCGGATCGCCTCGATCGCCTTCGCGCCCATCTCTTCCCGCACCCGTGGGCTGTCGGCGAGTTTGCGCAGCCAGCGCGCGGCCTGGTCGACGTCCGCGTCCGCCCACAGCTGCCCGACCGTGTACCAATCGCCGAAGCCGCCGCCGAACCGGTGGTCGTTCGGGCCGATCGCGCGGGGCTCGTACCCGACGACCGCCGCCGCGCCCGGGGGCATGAAGTCGACGTTGCCGCCGAACCCGGTCGCCACCACCGGCTTGCCCATCGCCATTGCCTCGGCCATGCCGAGCCCGAAGCCTTCCGAGCGGTGCAGGGACGTGTAGACGTCGCAGGTGGCCAGCAGCGTGTCCATGTCCGTGCGGGACATCTCGCGCCGCAGCAGCGTCCCGCCCACCGAAGTGACCGCCGCGCTCAGCGAGGCGTCCAGCTCCGGGAACCGCTGGAGGTCGTTCACCTTGAACACCAGGTGCGCCTTCGTGCCGCGCTCCTCCGGCGGGAACGCCCGGCGGAACGCTTCGAGCACCGCCCACGGGTTCTTCCGGGCGTCGCTCGAGGACGCGCTGAACGTGAACAGCACGATGAGGCCGTCTTCGGGGAGGCCGAACTTCGCGCGGTCCCCGGTCACGTCGGGCGCCTGGGGGACGACGTTGGGCACCACGGTGATCGGGATGTCGGTCACCGTGCGGAAGGAGTCCGAGACGAACTGGGAGATCAGCCAGAGCTCGTCGATGCCCGGCAGGTGCGGCAGCGCGTGCACCGGCGGTTCCGGCAGCTCCCACGCCCACACGGCGATCGTGTAGCGGTCGAGCGCGTGTTCCGGGATCAGCTGCCACTCGTTGACGTTGACGAGCCACAGGTCGACGTCGAACTCCTTGCCCCGGCGCAGGGCGGCGACCTCCGGCGGCACCTCGATCGTGCGGAACGGCGCCTGGCTGTTGAACTCCGTGAACGTCAGCTCGGTGCCGTGCGTGGCCATCGCCTGGACGTACCGGCGGGCCGCTTCGGACAGGCCGGTGGTGGCGCGGACGTCGGCGAAGACGTTCACGCCGGGCCGCCGCTTTTCTTGCGGCGCAACGAAGTTCTCCGCGGCCGAGATCGCGTCGGCGTAGCCCTGCGCGGCGATCGCCCAGGTGGCGTTCTCCCCGGTCCACTTCCGCGCGAGCTCCCCGGCCGCGCGCAACTCCTCGGGCCAGCACATCCCGCGTTCGAGCAGCCGGTACAGCTCGGCCGCCTCCCCGGCCGGTGCCGTCGGCACGGTCCAGCAGAACGCGCTGTCGTAGTGCCGGTGCTGCGGGAGGTCGCTGGTGATCACCACGCGCCCGGCGCCGAACGCCCGCAGCATCGTGCCGCTGGTCTCGCCGGCGGTCGGCCACCGCAGGCTGACCACGGCGTCGGCGGCCAGGATCAGGTCGTCGAGGCGGTCTTCCGCCGGCGACAGTTCGAAGTGGACGGAGTCGGGGAACCCGCTCGCCTCGACCACCTGCCGCACCTGGTCGAGCACCCCGGCGTCCCCGGCGTGCCCGGCGATCAGCAGCCGCGCGTTCGGCCAGCGGCGGCGCAGCTCGGCGAAAGCCAGCACAGCGGCGGTCACCCGCCGGTGCCCGGCCAGGCTGCCGAAGACGCCGAAGACGACCTGGTCGTCGGTCCAGCCCAGCCCGGCCCGCACCGGCTCGCGGCGCGCGGGGTCCGGCAGCAGAGCGCCGTGCGGCACGGCGTGCACCGGGATCCCGGGGTACCGGGCGCGGAGGAACTCCGCGGTCCGCGGGTCGTGGACGACGACCCCGCGGCTGGTCGTGACGAGCCGGCGTTCCAGGGTCAGCGTGCCGTGGTCGAGGGTCTTGACGCCGTCGACCTCGATCGCCGGCAGGCCGTGCAGCAGCGCCGGGTCGTGCTGGTGGCCCCAGATCGGCCCGTGCGCGTACCGCACCTCTTCGCGGAACGCCTCGGAGGCGACACTGCCGAGGATCCCGGCGTGGAAGTCCAAAAGGGACGGATCGTGCAGCACCACGACACCCGGGTCCGCGATCGCCCGGCGGTAGATCCCGCCGTGGACGCCGGCGTGGTTGCCGATGTGGTAGACCGGCACGCCTTCGGCCGGCTCGTCCGCCTCCAGCAGCCGGACACCGGCGGGCACCCGGGCGCCTGGCGCGTCGGTCATCGCGGCGACGTCGAGCAGCTCGGCCAGGGCCTCGGTGAGGTGGTAGCTGTAGTCCGCGATCCCGCTGGTCTGAGGCGGCAGCGGGGTCCACATGGTGGCCCGGGCGGTCATCGACGGGCGATCAGGCACAGGCGCTCACCGAGACCGTCGGCGGCGGCCACCTCGCGGACGTCGACCTCCGGGAAGCCCGCCGCCTCGGCGACGAACCGGAGGTAGACCGGGTGCAACGGCTTCCGTGCGAAGGGGTCCAGCCGGAACTCCGTTTCCGCGCCGGGGCCCGGCGTCTCGACCAGGAGCACGCCACCGGGCTGCAGCGCGGTCGCGGCGAGGTCGGCGAAGCGCGCGAGGGCGTCCGGCGTCCGGCGTTCGGCGAACCGGAAGGCGGTCACCGCGCCGAGCGAGCGGGCCGGCACGGCCGCCAGCGCGGCCAGCGGCTCCTGCGCGGCGACGTCGAGGCCGAGCCCCGCGCAGTGCTGCCGGACCAGCTTGTTGTCCGACGCCGCCAGGTACGGCAGGTCCGCCGAGCGAAGCACCTCGAGCCATTCGCCGCGGCCCGGCGCGACGTCGAACACCGGGCCGTTGGCGCCCGCCTCCCGCGCTGCCGTGATGAGCGACAGGTGCGTCTTGCGGGCTTCGCGCACGCGGCTTTCCGGCCCGTCGAGCAGCTGCGAAAGGGCCAGTTCGAGGAACGATTCGCGGTCGGCGACGTCCGTGGCGACCTCGGTGACTGCCTGCCCGGCCCGGACGCGGTCGAGCGCGACGTCCAGCTGGGCGTGCCGCAGCCGGGCGTCGGCCGCCGCCGAGGCCAGCGCCGCGACCTGCGTTTCCAGGGCCTTCAGCCGCAGCTCGGTGTCGTCTCCCTGCTCGGCCGTCTCCGCCTGCTGCAGCTTCAGCTCGGACAGCTGCGATTCGATCCGGCCGAGGCCCGCGTACAGCCGCTGGTTCAGGCCCGCGGTCATGGTCTTGTCCTGCTGCCGCAGCAGCTCGACCTCGTGCGCCAGCTCGGCGTGGCGGACGGCGTCGGCCGGCAGCTCGCGCTGGGTGTGGTGCACGGCGGCGAGCGCGTCCCGGATGGCCAGGTTGGCCTCGATCTGCCACTTCACCTGACGCTTCCACAGGAACCGCAGGGCCAGCCGGCCGAGCAGGTCGGTCTTGCGCAGCGGCAGGTGCAGCTCGCGGTGTTCGTCGAGGCGGGCCAGCGCGGCGGCCAGCTGGTCAGAAGACATGCACAATCCCACAGTTCGGCGCGGTCATCGGTTGAGCTCGCGGAAGATGTTCTGCTGCACGGACGGCGTCAGCATCGACGCGGCCCCGGCGATCAGCCCGCGCTCGGCGAACTCGACCACCACGACGTCGCTGCGCTCGAGCAGGTCGGCGATCGCGGCGCCGCTGTCGGAGTCGGACGTGCTGTAGTGCATGGCGGTCAGGTCGCGGAAGGTGGCGGCCATGTACGGCAGGGTGCGGATGGTGAACGAGTCGCCGAGCCAGGCCGTGCGGAGGCCGTACGTGCCGGTCCCGGACGCGGTGTCGGTGTGCACCGGCGGGATGTAGTCGGCGGGCATCGTGCGGGTCAGGTCGGTCCGGCCGTCGGGCATCAGCGCGTAGTGCGTGCCGTCGGTCAGCCCGGTCCGGCCGATCAGCCGGGGCAGGTCGGCCGGCAGCTCCCAGTTCTCCTTCGGCTGGACGCGCCAGCTCGAAGTGATGCCCGGCCGGAGCTTCTCGGTGACCTCGCGGACCGCGGTGATCGCGCCCTCGTCGTTCCAGTGGGCGTCCTGCGGGCCGTAGAGCGGCTGGCCTTTGCGGTTGGCCCAGTCCTGGAGGGGTTTGCGCAGGTCGACCATGAAGTTCTCGGCGTCGACCCGGCGCCAGAAGTCGTTCTGGACGCTGTCGTGGCAGTCCTTGCCGAGGTAGATGTCGGGCAGGTGCTGCGGGACCATGGTCGCCTTGTCCGGCGCGATGACGACGACCAGCTGGCGGCCGGACGCCTCGATCCCGTCCCGGAACTGGCGCAGCCGGTCGAACGTGGTGTCCAGGTTCTCGGTCGGCACGCAGTGGCTGGTGACCTCGTCGCCGAGGTAGAGCCAGCCGTCCTTGCCTTCGATCACGGTGGGGAACTGGCGCGGGTCGAGCTTGGTGTCGCCCGGCACCTGCAGCGGGCCCTGCTGGTGTTCCTGGTTCAGCGGCGGCGGTTCGCCGAACACCCCGCGGCTGATGCCGTCGGCGGTGTGCACGGCCTGCTCGCGCAGCACCAGGTGGTCGGTCGCCCAGTTGCCGAGCTGCGGGAAGAACGACCAGCCCTGCCCGAGGCTCGGGAACGGCGTCAGCGCCCGGTTTTCGAACTCGCCGGGCCGCGCGCCGAAGACGACCGACAGGTTCGGCGTCAGGAAGAAGACGGTCGCGCAGATCAGCGCCACGAGCTGCTTCCCGCCGTGGCGTGGCCGGTAGAGCGCGTGTTCGCGGGGGAGGAAGGCTTCGTAGACCGGCAGCATCGTCTGCTGCGGACCGCCCGGCCGCGTCACGACGTCACCCGCATCCGGCGGGCCACCGGCCGCAGCAGGCGGCGGGCGCGGGCGGCCAGCGGCGACCGCGGCGGCGGCTCGGGTGCCCGCCGGGCGAGCCAGGTCCGGTGCGCTTCGCCCAGCCGCTCGCGCAGCCACGCCACCGTGACGTCCTCCGGGTGCGTGCGCAGGATGTGCGCACGGGCGGCCGCCCCGCGCCGGCGGGCTTCGGCCGGGTCGTCCGCGACGGCGCGCATGGCTCCGGCGGCCGCGTCGAGGTCCGGGTCGGCCCAGCGGCCGTCACTGCGGTAGGGCGGCCAGCCCGGGCCGACGCCGGTCATCGTGAACGGCACCGGCCAGCCGGACTCCGGACCGAAGAACTCGGTCGTGCTCGAGTAGTCCGTCGCGATCACCGGCAGCCCCCTGACCATCGCCTCGGCCACCGTCAGCCCGAACCCCTCGCTCCGGTGCAGTGACACGTAGGCGTCGGTCCTGGCATACAGGGCGTCGAGTTCGGCGACGGTGAGGTACCGCTCCACGAGCTCGATCCGCGCGTCGCCGTCGATCGCGCGCCGCAGCCGTTCGACCGCCGCGGTGTTCCGCCGCCCGTTGGTCGCCTTCAGCACGAGCCGGACGTCTTCGCGGCCGGGGAAGGCACGGCGGAAGGCCTCGACGACGCCCCACGGGTTCTTCCGGCCGCCGGTCGAGTTGAAGTCGAAGACGAACAGGAACCGGGTGGTCCCGTCGGGTTCCCGGGTGACCGGGCCCGGGTCGGGCACCGGCACCGGAATGGTCCGGACCGGGACCGGCGAGTGCGCCGTGATCGCCCGGGTGGCGAACTCGCTGGGCGTCCAGACCTCGTCGACGAAGGCGAACCCGTCGTGCATCCCGGCCGGGAAGTCCTCGAGTTCCCAGGCCCACAGCCCGATCCGGTAGCGGCCGGCGGCGGCGTCCGGGTGGCTGTCGACGACCACTCGCGTGAAGTCGGAGTTGACCGTCAGCAGGCTGACCCCGAACCGCGGCGGGCCGACGCTGTCCGGCACGGCGAGCCCGGTGCGGACCGAGCCGGCGATGGACCGCTCTTCGACGACCGACACCATCGGGATGCCGGCCCGGACGATCATCCGCTGGATCAGCCGGGCCATCTCGCCGAGCCCGAGTTCGGCGGTGAGGAAGCCGACGACGTTGACCCCGAAGTCGCCGACCGGCGCCAGCGGCGCGGCGGCGGGAACCGGAAGCGCCCACTCGGGCAGCAGGCCTTCGGCGACGCCGTGCGTCGCGCACCACTGCCGGAAGCCGGGCGCGCTTTCGCCGCGGGGGTGGGGGAACACCGCCTGCAGGTCGACGCGGGCGCGCCAGACCTCGGCCGCCAGCCGCGTCATCCCGCCCGCGGCGTCGACCGGGTTCGCCGGTTCGGTCAGCCACTCCCGGAACGCGCGGCCCCCGTCGTCGCCGAAGGGGTGCGGCGGCAGCTTTTCGGCCGGCTGGTCCGTGCGTACCCAGGCGTCGTGGTAGAGCTGCCGCATCTGCGGGGTGAGCGGCGAACCGTCCGGGAGCGCGGAAAACCGGCTTTCGCCGGGCCGGCTCGGGCCGACGCGGTCGCCGTAGGCGTCACACAGCCGGCGCAGCACCGGATCCGCGGAGAGCCGCACTCGCGGCCGGGTCGCGCAGTCGGCCGACAGCAGCCAGGGCGCTTCGGGGTCGTAGCCGCGGAAGGCGATGAACCGGCTTTCGGACGGCGAGCGTTCGTGCAGGTTCCAGTAGCCGACGGCGAGCCCGCGATCGCGGACGACCAGGTGCTCGAACGTGCCGGGCAGCAGGTCCGGCCACCGCCAGGTCGCCGCCGTCCGGTGCGGTGGCCGCCGGCGGGCCCGGTCCGCCCAGTGGTCGAGGAACGGCCGTGCGGCGGGCCCGGCGGCGAGGAAGCCGTCGTAGACGCCCGGGACGTCCTCGGGTTCGAGACCGTCCCGCGGGAGCGGGGCCAGCAGCGCCGCCGCGACGACGACACCGTGGTCCGCCGCGAGCGCGCTGACGTCCTCGAACGGCGCGTGGACCTCGATGTCGGCGTCCAGCAGGACCGCGACGTCGAACCGCTCGAGCAAGCTGCGCAGCAGGAGCGGCCGCAGGACGTCCGCCAGGTCGGCGCCGTCGTGGCAGGTGACCAGCCGGAAGTACTCCTCCGGATCGAGGTCCAGCTCGCCGGGCACGGCGCCGTCGTCGGCCACGAGCACGGTGAACTCGTGCCCGGGGTGGTGCGCGCGGTACGACGCGGCGAGCACCTCGGCGGCCCCCAGACGGTCCCGGGTGACCACGGTGCAGGCGACGAACCGGCGAACCGCCATGTCAGCCGTTGGCGGGCAGCTCTGCCAGCTGCTTCGCGAGGATCTCGTCGAAGGCCTGCGAGACCCCGGCCATGTCCGCCCCGTTCACCTGCACGCGGACCACGGTCTGCTTGTGCACGTAGTGGGCCCGGATCAGGGCGCTGCCGTCTTCCTTGACGAGCTGCACGACGTCGACGTTCGGCGGCGTGGTGCCGGTGTACTTCGTGAGCTTGTACTTCGCCTGCAGCGTCCCGAGCTTGTCGACCGCGTTGTTCGCGGCCGACGCACCGGAGGTCTTCGCGGTGACCACCACGACGGTCACGCCGGAGGGCAGGTTCGACACCGACATCCGCGCGGTGGTCGGGTTCGCCGCGGCGAGGGCGTCGTTCTCCTCGTCGGTGAGGACCTTGCGCGCCTCGAAGTCGTCGAACTTCGCGAAGTCGGTGGTTTCCTTGACGTCGCCGGGGAGCTTGGCGATCTCGAGGTCGTCCTTCGGCTTCTGGGTCGGGGGCGGCGGCGCGGTGGACGACTGCGCGGCGGGCGGCGTCGGCTCGTTGCCGTTGCCGGAGAAGAGGAAGTAGCCGCCGACGCCGAGCCCGGCCAGCACGACGACCGCGACCACGATCGCGATGATCTTCTTGCCGCCCTTGGCCGGGGTCGTCTCGAACGACGGCTCCGGCCCCTGGCCGACCCAGCTCGTGTCGGCGGGGAAGTCCGAACCGCCCCACGGGGTGCTCGTGTTCTGCGCGGGCGCGGCCCACGGCATCTGCTGGTTGGGACCGGACAGGTGCGGCGGCGGCGCGTACTGCGGCTGCTGGGCCGGGAACCCGCCCGAACCGTGGCCGCCCGGGTGGTACCCGCCCGCGGTGGCCTGCGGCGGCACGCCCGGCACGACCTGCGTGCGCTCGGCGTCGCCCTGGCCGGCCGGCGCCCAGCCCTGGGGCGGGGGACCCTGCGGGACGGCCTGGGTGCGTTCGCCGTCGAAGGAGGTGTTGACGATCTGGGTCTGGTCGCCCGACGGCGCGGCCGGGGCCTGCGGCTGGCCGGGAGGCGGCGTCACCGGGGCGATGATGTGAGTGCTCTCCGACTCACTGGACCCGGTCTGGCTCGCCTGGGGATCGACGTTGACCGCCGCGGACAGCACGCTGTCCCGCCGCAGCCGGTAGTCGTCGGCCGAAATCTGACCCGCGGCCAGCTCTTCGTCCAACTGGCGTAGTTGCTCCTGCCAGGACAAACCGGGCCCCCTTCTCGTCAGCGTTGCCAGCCCAGCCAGCTCCCGCATCATTGTGCACTCAGCCCGGCCCGCCGAGGTCGGAAGGGTCGGTTCGGGGTCAGCTGACCGGGAGGACCGCCTCGAGCGCGTCCACGGCCTTGTCCAGTTCGCTGCTCAGCCCCGCCTGCCCGCGGTCCGGTTCGGCGATCCCGATGCTCACGACGTTGTTGCCGGAGCCGTACCAGGTGGTGTTCAGGAAGGTGTCGCGGTCCTTCCCCGAAACCGTGCGCAACGCCGACTGGACCGACCGGAAGCCGCCCGCCAGCGCGTCCTGGTAGAGCTTCTCGACGACGGCCTGCGCGTTGGCCGGGCTGCCCGTCGGCACGACCAGGACCAGGTACGAGACGTCGCCGTCGGCGGCGCCCCGGTAGATCACCTTGCTCGCCCCGTTCGCGCTCAGCAGGTCCGCCGTCGACGCCGGGTAGAGCCCCAGTTCGAGGCCCTTGGCCACGGACATCGTCGAGTTGTTCGGGTTCTGCTTGCCCGGCATCTGCGGCACCCGCTCGTCCAGCGGCGGGGTGCGGACGGCGTCGGAGCCGGACGACGGCGCGTTCGACGGCGAGGCCGCCTGGTCCGAGCCGGAACCGAGCCACGCGATCCCGCCGGCGATCATCGCCAGCACCAGGAGCACACCCAGGGCCAGGAAGAGCCGGACCGGACGCCGGCGGCCGGCCGATTCGTCCCAGCGGTGCTTGCCCGCCTCGTCCGGCGGCGGCGCCTCCGGTCTGGGCGGTGCCTGCTCCCCGCGCGGGTGCGTCGGCGGGAACCGGCTGAGCTGCGGCCGGTCCGGCAGCGGGCCCTCGACGCTCAGGTACCGCGTCGGGTTGATGTCCGCCGGGCTCGGCGCCGTGGTCAGGTGGTCCGCGACGGCGGGCACCCCGGGCCCGGTGCGCTGCCACGGCGGCGCGGGCAGCGGCGGGCGGACCTGCGGCCGGGACGGCTGGTAGCCCTGCGGGTTCGACGGCGGTTCCTGCCGTTGCGCCGGCAGGGCCTCCGTCGGCGCCGCGGGGTTCTTGCTCTGCCACGCGGTCGCGGGCCGGCGCAGGGGCGACGGGACGGGCGAGGCCACCGTCGACCCGGAAGCCTGCGCGAGCAGCTCGTCCCGCTGCTTGCGGTGGGCGGCGGGCTCGATGCGCCCCGCCGCCAGGTCCGCGTCCAGCCGGCGCAGGTCGTCCTGCCAGCTCATGAGTAGACCCCCATCCACCGTTCGGGGCATCAGTCTGGCACGCGCGGCCGACCTGAGAAGTTGCTGTTCGAGGTTGATCGGCAACGTAGCGCACGGAACGCGGTTTCGGGAGTCCTCTGCACGGACGATCCCGAATCGTCGCCGCGGGGGTACCGGGACGTGCCGCCGTCACCCGTCAGGACCCGGAAACTGTCGTACATGTGTTCTAAAATTGGCGTTGTCCAGGGGAGATGCCGCCCGCGACCGCGGGTGGCGTGATGGAGGAAGGCAGGGCCATGGCCTACATCACCCTGTCCACGTTCGTGGGCTACAGCGCGAGTGCCGGGCCGTCGCGGTCGTCGTTCGTCCGGCGGCAGCGCCGTCAGTACGAAGATCCGGCGCGCGCGGCGTTCAACTACTACCGGCGGGCGGCCAACGCGGTCCGCTCCGGCCGGGCGGCGAACCAGGACGAGGTGGCACTGCGCGCCCTCGTCAACGCCGCCGACGAGCGGACGAAGCCGCACTACGCGGCGATCGCCGAAGGCTGGCTGCAGTACCTCGGCCGCAAGTCGCCGAAGCTGGTCGAGGTCGGGCGCGGCCGGTGCCGGATCGGGGAGCTGGAGATCGGCGTCAGCCCGCAGCTGGGCCTGCGCAAGAGCGACGGCCGCCGGTACGCGACCTGGCTCTACTTCAAGGAGGAGCCGCTCGCGAAGGCGTCGGCGCAGCTCGCGCTGTGGGTGCTGGAGGAGGCGATGCCGGACATCCTCCCCGGCGGCGAGGCGCTGGTGATCGACGTCCGCCGCGGGAAGGAGTACCAGCTCTCGGCGCGCGACCGGGCCCGGATGCGGCCGTGGGCCCGCAGCGAGGCCTCGGCGTTCCTCACCCTCTGGGACGCGGCCTGACCCGGGGAGGCGCCGGACGTCGTCCCGGCGCCTCCCCCTCGTGACCATTTGGCGGAACCCACCCGGATGAGTGACACACCTCGCGGCGGACCGGCCGGGACTGGACAAACCGGAGGCCGAACACGAAGCTTTCGCGTGTTCTTCCGCGCCTGGCCGACTCGAGGTCTCAAGTGAATGCTGCCTGGGAAGCCGTCTCCCGCGTCGTCGACGAGCCCGCCTGGTACTGGGTGTACGACAAGCTGGCGTTCTGGCCGAGCACCTACGCGCACGCCTGGCCGGGCTTCCGCGAGCCGGCGCCGTCGCGGACGTGGGACCTCTCGCCCGGGAACCTGGACCGCGCCTCGGCGGAGTTCCGGCTGGGCCCGTACGCGGTCGAGGAGCACCAGGTCGCGACGATCGCGCTGGCCGCGTTCCGCGAGGTCTGCGGCCCGGACGACTGGATGTGGGCGCTGCACTGGCAGCACCAGTCCTACCGCGTCCGCCCGCACCTGATGTCCGGGAGCGCCCGGTGGCCGGTGCCGGTGTTCCCGCGCGCGGACTACCACCTGTTCCTGGCGGCGGACTTCTCGTACGGCACGCTCGGCCACCCGTGGGAGCGGACGCTGTGCGTGTTCGGCGAGAAGCTGGTGCCGGCGTTCGAGCGGCTGGGCGAAGGGGTGCTGTCGAACGTGCTGCGCCGTGACGGGAAGCCGTCGGCGCTGGCCCGCTGAGCCTTGCTACCGTTCTGCGGGTGTTCGAATACCACGGCTGGGTGACCATCCAGGCGACCGCGAGCGGCGACGACGACGCGGCGCTCCTGGAGCGCCTGGTCGACCGCGTGCACCGCGCGATCCGCGACGCGGCCGAGTTCGACCTGGTCGACCTCCGCTGGAGCGCGGGCATCCCCATGCTCCACTTCGGAGGGTTCGACAAGCACGGCCTCCAGGCCGCCGAACTCCTGACACTTTTCACCCGAGCGGGCGAATTGGCCCCGGGTTCGTACGGCCTGCTCTTCACCTGGGACGACCAGGACACGGAGAACGACAACAACTTCCGCGTCTACCGGATGGCCCGCGGCCAGGTGACCGAGCGCGAAGACCCCCACCTGACGCCGGTGGCCCCCACGATCCTCGACACCTACGAGCTCTGAACCCGCGGAAGACTCCTGAGGCCTGACGAAGGCCCCGGGAGTTCGGCCCGACCGGGTGAAATGAACAAGGGGCCGCGGTCCGGTTTCCCGGACGCACGGCCCCTTGTTCCTGAGCGGATGACGGGATTCGAACCCGCGACCCTCACCTTGGCAAGGTGATGCGCTACCAGCTGCGCTACATCCGCACTGCCTTGCTGATGGGGAGAACTCTATACCCTCGCCGTGAGGGGCTCGTCACCGGGTCCCCCCGTTCCCGGACCGGTGCTTCGGTGTCACAGCTGGCGTACAAGGGGTGACGACGGCTGATTCCCTCCGTATGGTGTCTCCATTCGACCGAATGGGGAGACCTTCGGG
Organism: Amycolatopsis sp. 505; assembly: GCF_031625235.1. Taxonomy (NCBI): domain Bacteria; kingdom Bacillati; phylum Actinomycetota; class Actinomycetes; order Pseudonocardiales; family Pseudonocardiaceae; genus Amycolatopsis; species Amycolatopsis sp. 505. The sequence goes on along the minus strand of NZ_JACKQP010000001.1, from coordinate 1,178,775 downwards.
GAGGAGGTGCCGGGCCGGATGACCGAGCTGGGCACGGTGCCGCCACCAGCGGCCTCGGAATCCGACGAGCAGGCACTGCTGCAACGGCTCCGCAACGGCGAGGACGCCGCTTTCGGGGAGCTGTTCGAGCTGCACGCCGCCGCGGTCCGCCGGCTCGCGCAGAGCCTGGCGGCCGATCGGTCCGAGGCCGAGGACATCACCGCGGAGACGTTCTTCCGCGTCCTGCAGGCCCTCCGCCGGGGCGCCGGTCCCCGTGACTACGTCCGCGCCTACCTGCTGACCGTCGCCCGCCGGGTGTCGTGGGAGTGGCACGGTGCCCGCCGGGACGTCCCGGTGTCCGACGACGAGCTGACCTTCCGCGCCGGGGCGGGTGCGGACACGCACGCCCGCACGGCCGAGCATTCGCTGATCACGACGGCGTTCACCAGCTTGCCGGAGCGGTGGCGGACGGTGTTGTGGCAGACCGAGGTCGAGGGCGAGCAGCCCGCGATGGTCGCTCCCCACTTCGGGTTGAGCGCGAACGCGACCGCCGCCCTGGCCCGCCGGGCCCGGCAGGGGCTGCGCGCGGCGTACCTGCAGGCGCACCTTTCGGTGAGCCGCGGGCCGGATTCGTGCCGGGCGGTCGTCGAAAAGCTCGGTGGGTTCACCGCGGGCAGTGTCACCGGTGCCGAGGCCGAGCGGATCAAGGCACACCTGCACGGCTGCGCGTCGTGCCGGGCGACGCAGGACGAGCTGCGGGACGTCTGTTCGTCGCTGCGGGCGCACGCCGGCGTCCTGGTGCTGCTGGTGCCGGCCGCCGCTTCGCTGGGCGGCAGCGGGGTGCTGGCCGGGCTGGGCGCGACGGTCAAGGGCGTGCTGGTCGGGTCGAAGGTAAAGATCGGGCTGGCGCTGGCATCGACCGCCGCGGTGGGTGCCGTGGGCGTCGCGGCCGGGCCGGTGCTGTTCGGGTCCGGGCCGGTGCAGGACGTCGGGTTGTCCGGCGGGGCGCCCGAGCTCGTCGTGGTGCCGCCGTCGGAGACGCACCACCAGCCGCCGCCCCAGGCGCCGCCGGAGCCGCGGATCGGCATCGGCGTGCTCAACGGGCGGGGCACCGGGGCCGCGGTCCCGGCCCGGTCGCGGGGCGGGGAGCGGCAGGTCGCCGCGAACGAAGTCCCGCAGGTGCCGGTGGCCGGGGACGTCCCGGTCTCCGAAGTGGGTGGTGCCGGTGCCCAGCCGGCCCCGCGCGAAGACCTCACGTCGACGACCTACCTGGCGTCCGACCAGCCGCCGGCGACCTCGCCGCGGCTGGACACGTCGAGGCCCGAGATGACGATGACGACCGAGTCCACCGACGAGCCCGTCCCGGAGGACGCCAAGGGGCCCGAGCTGTCGCCGACCGGCCGGCCCGGCAAGCCGGTCCCGTCGTCGGACGAGGCGGAGAAGCCGGCGCCGAAGGACGACGAGTCCGGTACGACCGGGACATCGCCCGAACCGTCGACGACCGTGACGCCGACTTCGGAGAAGCCGTGCCCGGGCAGCGCGTCCTCCGTCACCGGGTCGGGCGAACCGGCGGACGCGGACGCGCCCCCGCCGTCGGGTTCTTGATCAGCGGTGATCCCCTCCGGCGGGCGAGATGTCCGATTCCTCCCTCGCGCGGGTGAGCCGCGGCACGGTAACGTTGAGGACGCTCACCCTGCGGGCGCCCCGGGAGGCAACTGAATGAACCGGCTGGTACGCGGCGAAGACGGCCGCGACTGGGTGGTCCGTGCCCAGATGGAATGGCGCGCACCGGCGACCGCCGACGACTTCGAGCACGACGTGGCGGGCAGCTACGGGCCCGGGATCGCGATGATCGTCGTCACCGCCCTGCTGGCGGTGATCCTCATCGTGTGGACGCCCGACCAGGTCAACGTCCCCGCGTGGGTGCTGCTGGCGCTGCTGCTCGTGGTGCTGTTCTTCCCGCTGCGGTGGATCCTGCGCCGCCCGTGGACGGTGGTCGCGGAGACCGAGGGCGACGTGACCGGGGACAGGCCGTCCGAGCGCTGGGTCGGCACCATCCGCGGCATGTTCACCGTGCAGGGCGAGGTCAAGAAGATCTCCAAGACCATCCAGCGGCACTCGCTGCCGGACTTCGACGGGCCGCTTCACCCGGTCGAGTAGGACACTGGAGCCATGCCCGAGCTACCCGAGGTCGAAGCACTGGCTCACCACCTGCGCGAGAACGCCGTGGGCCGGACGATCTTCCGCATCGATGTCGCATCGCTGAGCGTGCTCAAGACGGCGACACCGCCGTGGACCGAGCTGCACGGCCGCGAGATCACCGGCGCGACCCGGCACGGCAAGCACCTCGACGTCGTGGCCGGCGACCTGCACCTGGTCGTCCACCTGGCCCGCGCGGGCTGGCTGCGCTGGTCCGACGGCCTCGCCGCGGCGCCGCTGAAGCCGGGCAAGGGCCCGATCTCGTTGCGCGTGCACCTCGAGTCCGCCACCGGGCCGGGCTTCGACCTCACCGAAGCGGGCACGAAGAAGGGCCTCGCGGTGTGGATCGTGAAGAACCCGCAGGAGATCGCGAGCGTGGCGCGGCTGGGCCCGGACGCGCTCGCCGTCGACGCCGCCCAGCTGCGTGAGCTGTTCGCCGGCAAGAACACCCGGCTGAAGTGGGCGCTCACCGACCAGTCGCTGCTCGCCGGGATCGGCAACGCCTACTCCGACGAGATCATGCACCGCGCGAAGCTCTCGCCGTACGCCACGATCGGCAAGCTCGGCGAAGGCGCGCTGGAAACCCTCGCCGAGGCGATCCGCGAGATCGAGACCGACGCCGTCGAGCGTTCGGTGGGGCAGAAGGCGGCCCGGCTGAAGGGCGAGAAGCGGTCGGGGCTGCGGGTCCACGCGCGCACCGGGCTCCCGTGTCCCGTCTGCGGCGACACGATCCGCGAAATATCCTTCGCCGACAAGTCGTTCCAGTACTGCCCGACCTGCCAGACCGGCGGCAAGCCCCTCGCCGACCGGCGGATGTCCAGGCTGCTGAAGTAGCGGCTTCCGGACGCTCGGTAGGGTCTTCTCCACCCTCGGTCAGCGCAGTTGGACAGAAAGTGGGATCAGGCCTTGCACCCGGTCGTTCGAGCGCAGAGCATGGACGCCGTGTCCGGGTTCCCGCTTGCGCAGATCGTCCCGTGGGGTCTTGTGGCGCTGCTCGGCGTCACGGTGATCGTCCTGGTCGTGAAACTGCGCAAACCGGGCAGCGAGGTCGAGGACGCCATGCTGCAGGCGGTGCACCGGATGTCGAAGGCGGCGCCGAACCTGCGCTCCGGCCTCGACGAGGACGCCGCCGACAAGATCACCACCCAGCTGCTGCAGATGCTCGACTGCGTCGCCGTCGGCATCACCGACAGCGAAGGCACGCTGCTGTCCTGGGACGGCGAGGCGAACGAGCACTACGTCGACCTGGTCGAGGCGATCGGGGCGGCCATCCGCAAGCACCGCCGCGAGGTCGTCGCGCACGACCGGATGCCGTGCAACCACCGCGGCACCTGCCGGATGAAGACCGCGGTCATCGTGCCGCTGCTGGTGGAGGGCGAGACGGAGGCGGCGCTGATCGTCGTCGGCCGGACCCGCGGCCGGCTGGTGCAGATGGCCGACGCCGTCGCCCAGTTCGTCTGCACCCAGTTCGAGCTGGCCCGGCTCGACGAGTCCAAGCACCAGCTCCAGCAGGCCGAGATCAAGGCGCTGCGGGCGCAGATTTCGCCGCACTTCGTCTACAACGCGCTGAACACGATCTCCGCGCTGATCCGCACGGACCCCGAAGAGGCGCGGGAGCTGCTTCAGGACTTCGCCGACTTCACGCGTTACTCGTTCCGGACGTCGGGCATGTTCACCTCGCTCGCCGAGGAGCTGCGCAACATCGACCGCTACCTGACCATCGAGAACGCCCGCTTCGGCGGCCGGCTCGAGGTCCGGATGAAGATCGCGCCCGAGGTGCTCAGCGTCGTCGTGCCGTTCCTGATCATCCAGCCGCTGGTGGAGAACGCGGTCAAGCACGGGCTGGCCAGCAAGCCCAGCGGCGGCTGCGTCACGGTGATCGCGCAGGACTACGGCACCGAGGCGCTGATCAGCGTCGAGGACGACGGCATCGGCATGGACCCGCGGCGGCTCAACGACCTCAAGAGCGCCCACCGCACCGGCGCGCACGTCGGGCTCGGCAACATCAACCAGCGCATGCAGCAGGTCTTCGGCAGCGACTACGCGGTGATGGTCGAGACCGCGCCCGGCGCCGGCATGAAGGTGACGCTCCGGGTGCCGAAGTTCGTCCCGGGCGTCCGCCCGAACATGCCGGACTACAGCTCGGACGCCGAGGCCGACGTCCCGGCCCAGGGTGGCCCCGCCCAGCTCAACGGCGCCGAGGTGAACGGTGTCAACGGCACGCGGTCGGGCATCCTCCCCATGGGCTGAACAAGGTTAGCCTGGCTGCATGAGCGTTACGGACAAATTGGCTTCGCGCATCCCGGTGCTCGCCGACCGGGTCGAGCGCAAGGACGTCGTGGCCGTGGTGAAGCTGCACGGCGTGATCACGCCGTCGCCGTCCCCGCTGGCCAGGGGCGCGATCAACCTCGCCGCCGTCGAATCGGCCCTGACCAGGGCGTTCGGCCACGAGCGGCTGAAGGCGGTCGCGCTGCTGATCAACTCCCCGGGTGGCGCGCCGACGCAGTCGGGCCTGGTCGCGGAGCGGATCCGCCAGCTGGCCGACGAGAAGAACGTGCCGGTCCTGGCGTTCTGCGAGGACGTCGCGGCGTCGGGCGGTTACTGGCTGGCTTGCGCGGCCGACGAGATCTACGCCCACCGCACGTCGATGGTCGGCTCGATCGGCGTGATCAGCGGCGGCTTCGGCTTCACGGGGCTGCTGGAGCGCTTCGGGATCGAGCGTCGGCTGCACACGGCGGGCGCGAACAAGTCGCGGCTCGACCCGTTCTCGCCGGAGAAGCCCGAAGACGTCGAGTGGCTGAAGAAGATGCACACCCAGCTCCACGAGCTGTTCGTGAACTGGGTCAAGGAACGCCGCGGCGACCGCCTGACGGACGCGGAGGACCTGTTCACCGGCGACGTCTGGCTCGGCGCGAAGGCGGTCGAGCTGGGCCTGGCCGACGGCCTCGGCAGCCTCCGCCAAGTGATCACCGAGCGTTACCCGGACGCCGAGATTTCGGTGGCCGAGCCGAAGAAACCCCTTCTCGCCCGCCTGGGCATCGGCGCACCGGCGGCCGCGTCGGCGGTCATGGACGCGGTGACCCAGAAGGCCGCCTGGTCCCGCTTCGGCCTCTGAGGGGCGACTTGCCAAGACTTCTGAAAAAGTTCAGAATTGGCGCATGGTCACCACCGAGGTGCAATGGAGCGAGTTGCAGCGCGACCCCAAGAGCGTCGCTGCCCTTGCTGACGAGGGCGACGTCCGGGTTCGTCGCCGCGACGGCGCTGCCCTGTTGCTGACGAGGGAAGATAGGGCGAGTTCGGCTTCGGAAGGTTCCATCGTGGCGGCGCGGGCGCTGCGCAACGTGCTGGCTCATCTGCCGCATGACGTCGCGGCGAGCGCGCTCCTCGATGAGTTTCCGTGGCTGGACGTCCTGCCGGAGGCTGAGCAGGCTCAGTTCGTCCGGGACTTCGCGCGCTCCTTCCAGGCTTCCGCGGAGCTGGGGCAGTGGTCGGTTCTGGCGCAGACGATCACCGAATGGCGCAGCACTGCAGCTATTCACGCCGACCCGAGACTCAGTGGCAAGCTCATCGGCCCGATCGACGAAGACTTCGGTCCGGTGCCGGGACCTGTGGACGCCTGATCGATGCCGGCCAAACGTGGCGATCGTGTCGCGCCTCCGGCGCGTCCCGGTGGCTGGGAAGTGCGCTTCGCGACCTCCGAAGCGGCAAAGGGCTGGGAGGCTCTTTGTCAGGGTGCGAAAGCCAACACCTGGGAAGCGTGGATCGTGCTGACCGAGCGGCCTGTGGCGCCGGAGAACCCGGCACGTCAGCACAAGCTGAAAGGCGCTTTCGCCACCCGCGAGGTCGGCGGCCGAGTGCTCGACCAATGGCAGTACGAAGTCACGGCCGGCGGCCGGATCTGGTACTGCCCCGACCCTGTTAAGCGGATCGTCTGGGTGGTTCTGGCGAGCACTGGGCACCCCAAGGAGACCGACTAGCCCGATGTCCGATTCGGGTATTTCCGGGCAGACTTTGTGACCCAGATCACCTAACCTCAGAAACGCCTCTGGAACCACCGCAAGTCGTCAGGTCTCCTTGTCGACGGGCTTTGTTGTGAACGGCAACAAATCCGGTCGACAAGGAGGTCGTACCCGATGCCCCACTCCCGCAGACTCGCTCTCGGCGCGGTGCTCGGCGCCGCACTCATCACCGTCCCCCTCACCCTCCCCGCCGCGGCGTCCATCCCACCGCCCGAGTCGGGCTGGACCACCGTCTTCGCCGACGACTTCACCGGCGGCTCCGGAACCCTCCCCAGCAGCGCGAACTGGATCATCGACACCGGCCACGGCTACCCGGGCGGCCCCGGCAACTGGGGCACCGGCGAGATCCAGAACTACACGGCCAGCACCGGCAACCTCTCCCAGGACGGCGCCGGCAACCTCCGCATCACGCCGTTGCGCGACGGCTCGGGCAACTGGACGTCGGCCCGCATCGAAACCCAGCGCACCGACTTCAAGCCGCCGGCCGGCGGCGTCATGCGGATCGAAAGCCGGATCCAGATGCCGAACGTCACCGGCGCGGCCGCGCTCGGCTACTGGCCCGCCTTCTGGGCGCTCGGCGGCCCGTACCGCGGCAACTACTGGAACTGGCCCGCCATCGGCGAGTTCGACATCATGGAGAACGTCAACGGGATCAACTCCGTCTGGGGCGTCCTGCACTGCGGCGTCAACCCGGGCGGCCCGTGCAACGAGACCACCGGCCTGCCGAACAACCGGGCCTGCCCCGGCAGCAGCTGCCAGTCGGCCTTCCACACCTACCGCTTCGAATGGGACGCGAGCAGCAGCCCGCAGGTCCTGCGCTGGTCCGTCGACGGGCAGCAGTTCCACTCCGTGAGCCAGAACCAGCTCGACGCGACGACGTGGGCGAACATGACCACCCACCAGGGCTACTTCGTGCTGCTGAACGTCGCGATCGGCGGCGCGTTCCCGAACAACAACTCCGGCACGACCACGCCGGGGCCGGGGATCGTGCCCGGCCGCCCGATGGTCGTCGACTACGTCACGGTGACCACCCGCGGCGGCGGGGGCGGCACGACGACCCCGCCGACCACGACGACTCCGCCCAGCGGCGGGAGCAGCGCGTACAGCACCATCCAAGCCGAGTCGTTCGGCCAGCAGTCCGGCGTGATCACCGAGACCACCACGGACACCGGCGGCGGGCAGAACATCGGCGCGGTGGCCAACGGCGACTGGGTCCTCTACCCGAACGTCGACTTCGGCAGCAGCGCGGCGACGAACTTCCAGGCCCGCGTCGCGTCCGGCGCGGCGTCGGGCGTCAGCGGGCTCGTCGAGGTGCGCCTCGACAGCCGGTCCAACGCGCCCATCGGCAGCTTCGCGGTGGGGAACACCGGCGGCTGGCAGAGCTGGCGGACCGTCCCGGCGAACATCAGCGCGGTGACCGGTGTGCACAACGTCTACGTGACGTTCAGCAGCGGCCAGCCCGCGGATTTCGTGAACCTGAACTGGTTCACCTTCGTGCATTGAGAGGAAGGGCCCGCGGCCCGGCCGCGGGCCCTCTCACTTCAGGCGGACGGGGGCTGGACATTGCACTCGGCAATGGGCAGGATGCGTTTCACTGTGAGTGCTCACGATGACACCCGGAAGCTCGTGGTCCTGGCCGTGGACGACGAGCCGAACGGTCTTGACGAACTCGTCCACTGCCTGCGCAACAGCCCGCACGTGGCGAAGGTGTTCCCGGCGATCGACGCCTCCGAGGCGCTGCGGTTGCTGTCCACCGACGACCCGAGGCTACGCGAACGCAAGGACCGCGGCCTGCCGATCGTCGACGCCGTCTTCGCCGACATCGACATGCCCGGGCTGTCCGGCATGGAGATGTCGCGCGTGTTCGCCGCGCTGCGGCCCTCGCCCGCGCTGGTGTTCGTCACCGGCCACGCCGAGGAAGCGGTCAACGCCTTCGACCTCGGCGCCCTGGACTACGTGCTCAAGCCGTACCAGCAGGATCGCCTCGACCGCGCGATCACGCGCGTGCTGGACAAGCTGGCCGCCGCCGCGGCGCCCCCGCCCGGTGCGCTGGGCGGCGAGCCGGTCAAGAACGACGACGAGGTCATCCCGGTCGAGCTGGCCGGCACCACCAAGCTCATCCCGCGTTCCTCGGTCCGCTGGGTCGAAGCGCAGGGCGACTACGCGCGGCTGTTCACCACCGAAGGCAGCCACCTGGTCCGCATCCCGCTGGCCCAGCTCGAAGAGCGCTGGGAGAAGGCCGGGTTCGTCCGCATCCACCGGTCGTTCCTGGTCGCCCTCCCGCTGATCACCGAGCTGCGCATGGGCCAGGGCGGCTACCAGGTCGTCATCGGCAACGAGGAGAAGGTGCTGCCGGTGAGCCGGCGGCACACGCGCGCGCTGAAGGACCGGCTGGTCGGTTCGGGCCGGAACGGCTGAGCCTGAGGACCGGCCATGACCGACGACTTCTACGAGCGCCGCGCGAACGGCGTCCGCGAACCGGATCCGACCCTCGGCAGGCGCGGCCCGCGGCCGCTGCCGCAGCCGCAGCCGGCCGACCGGGCCGTCGTCGAACACCTGCCGCCGGCGCCGGCGAACGAGCCGCCGCCGAAGCCGGAACACCACGCGAAACCCAAGCGCGAGCGGGTGATCCTCAACGACCCGCGCCGCGGCGCCGGCACCCTGCGCGCCCGGGTCGAGCTGGAGGAGCAGACGAGCTGGGGGAAGCTGCTCGTCCGCGACCACCTGGTGAAGGTGCAGCTGCGGACGGCGCTGTTGCTCGCCCTGCTCGTCCTCGGCGTCTTCGGCTCGCTGCCCGTGCTGTTCTACCTGGTGCCCGGGTTCTCGCGGGCCAGCCTGCTCGGCATCCCGGTGGCCTGGCTGATTCTCGGCGTGCTGCCGTTCCCATTCCTGTTCGGCGTCGGAATCTGGTACAACCGGCTCGCCGAACGCAACGAACGCGCGTTCGTGGACATGATCGAAAACTAGTTTCGCACTGACTCGTGCGAGGATTCCTCCCGTGCAGTTGAACCCGTGGGCCTTGACCGGCATCGTGCTGGTCGCCGTGGTGACGCCCTACCTCGGTCACCGCTCCTCGCGGTCGGCGACGAGCACGCACGACTTCCTGGTCGCGCGGCGCACCGTGCGGTCCCGCCGCAACGCCGCCGCGATCTCCGGCGAGTACCTCTCCGCGGCTTCGTTCCTCGGCATCGCCGGAATCGTGCTGAAGGACGGCGCCGACGCGTTGTGGTTCCCGATCGGGTTCACAGCGGGGTACCTGGCGCTGATGCTGTTCGTGGCCGCGCCCCTGCGCCGCTCGGGGGCCTACACGCTGCCCGACTTCGTCGAAATGCGGCTCGGTTCGCAGGGCCTGCGCCGGTTCTCCACGGCGTTCGTCGTGTTCATCGGCGTCCTCTACATGGTCCCGCAGCTGCAGGGCGCCGGGCTGACGCTGGCGACGATCCTCCCGGTGCCGGTGTGGTCGGGCGCCATCGCGGTGATGGTCCTCGTGGCGTTCAACGTGATCTCCGGCGGCATGCGGGCGATCACCGTGGTGCAGGCACTGCAGTACTGGATCAAGCTGTTCGCCATCTCGGTGCCCGCGTTCGTGCTCTGCATGGTGTTCTTCACCGGCGGCAGCCCGGACGGGTTCCGCCCGCTCGGCGCGCCCGCCCCGCCGGTGTTCGTCACCGACACCACGGTCGACGTGCAGACCGACGTCACGCTGCACGTCACGTCGGACACCTACCTCTACGCCTACGGCCGCACCGACAACGGCCCGGCCGCCGGGCCGACGCACTGGACACCGCTGGCGCCCCACACGGTTTCCGAGGGCACCAAGCTGAAGTTCATGGCCGGCACCCCGGTCCCGGTGGTCAGCGACGCGAGCGCGGACAACGCGGACTGGCTGCACCCGGGCTCCGGCAGCCTCACCGACCTGCTCCAGACGTACTCGCTGATGTTCGCGACCTTCCTCGGCACCATGGGCCTGCCGCACGTGCTGGTCCGCTTCTACACCAACCCCGACGGCAAGGCCGCGCGCCGCACGACCGTGCACGTCCTGCTGCTGCTGGGCCTGTTCTACCTGTTCCCGACGCTGCTGGGCGCGCTGTCGCGGATGTACGTCCCCGAACTGCTGGTGACCGGCCAGGCGGACGCGGCGATCCTGCAGCTGCCCTCGGCGATCCTGCCGGGCGTCGGCGGCCAGATCCTCGGCGCGGTCACCGCGGCCGGCGCCTTCTCGGCGTTCCTGTCCAGCACGTCCGGGCTGCTGGTGAGCGTCGCCGGCGTCGTGTCGACCGACCTGCTGCCCGGCCGGGTGCGGGACTTCCGCGTGGCGGCCGCGCTGGTCGCGCTGTGCCCGATCGCGCTGGCGGTCGTGCTGCGGCCGGAGGACATCTCGCTGTCGATCGGGCTGACGTTCGCGCTCGCCGCGTCGACCTTCAGCCCGCTGCTGGTGCTGGGCATCTGGTGGCGCAAGCTGTCCTGGCCGGGCGCGCTGGCCGGGATGTTCGTCGGCGGCGGCCTGGTGCTGGCCGCGCTGGTGGTCAACGTCGTGAGCGGCTACACCGGCGGCTGGGCGCCCTGGTTCGTCAACCAGCCCGCGCTGATCACCGTCCCGGTCGCCTTCGTGACGACCTACCTGGTCAGCCGCGTCACCGGCTACGGCCGTCCGGAGCACGTCCACGACATCATGCTGCGGCTGCACGCGCCGGACCCGCTCGGCTTCATGCGGGACCGGGCCGTCGCCCGGTTCGGCCAGGCCGAGGAGAAGGCCCGGGTCACCGGCCGCGGCCGGCACCGCAAATAACCCGTGTCGACCCCCCAATCACGCGTGTCGACCTCCTGATCACGCGTGTCGACCCTTCAATCACGCGTGATGCCCGGTTCGGTCCGGCCGGTGTCGTGACCTCACGCGCGGGCAACGCCTGCGCATGGCAGCATGGGAATCGTGGTGAGCCCTGCTGAACTGCCGACCGCCGAGGTCCGCGATCTGCCCCAAGACGGCCTCGTGCTGCTCGACGTCCGCGAAGACGACGAGTGGGCCGCCGGGCACGCGCCCGGCGCGGTGCACATCCCGATGGGGGAGCTGCCCGCCCGCGTCGGTGAACTGGCCGATCTGCCCGATGACCAGCCGATCCACGTGATCTGCCGCAGCGGCGGCCGGTCCGCGCGGGCGGCGGCCTGGCTGAACCAGAGCGGCTGGGACGCGGTGAACGTCGCCGGCGGCATGGGCGCGTGGCAGCGCGAAGGCCGTCCGATGGTCGGCGAGCACCCCGGCATCGAACCCGAAGTGATCTAGCCTTGCACCCGGGGCAGCCTCCCGCCGGGCAGCCGTACCCGCCCGGGTACTGGCCGCGTCAGGTGCCGCCGCCGTCCGCCCAGCAGCTGCAGGGCCGGACGCTGGCCGCCCAGCCGGAGCCGTACCCCTACCACCGCCGTCCGGCGCACCGGCCGAAGCTGCGCTGGGTGGCGACCCCGCCGCCCGGTGCGTGGCCGCGCCGCCGCGTCGTCGCGCCCGAGCCGTACCTCGGCCCGCCGTCGTACCCGGTCCCGCCGCGCTGGGGGTTCCCGAACCTGGTCTGGCGGCGCCCGACGACGGTCCCCGGCACGGCCTCCGACGAGATCCGCCCGATCGACCGGGTGCCGGTGCTCAGCCGCAGCCTGGTCGTCGTCCTGTTCGCGTTCGCGGTGCTCGCGCTGGCCGCCGCGAGTGCGGAAATCTGGCGGTACGTGCTGCTCGTCCAGGGCCGCGAATCCGCGCTGTCCCGCTCGGTGGTGGCCTTCTCCGACGGCTTCGTGCTCACCGCCGGCCTGCTCGCCTCGATCCTCGCGCTGCTGCCCGCCGGGCTGTCGCTCTGGTGGCTGCTGGTCGCCCGCCAGGCGGCGGCGGACGTGTCGGGTGACGCCCCGCCGCGGCCGGTGTGGCAGGTGCTGGTCGGCGTCCTCGTCCCGGTGGCGAACCTGCCGCTGGCGCTGTCGGTCGTCGGCGAGCTGGAACACGCGGTGCTGGGCCGCTCGCGGGACGCCCGGCCGAAGCCGTCGCGCCAGGTGCTCGGCTGGTGGGGCGTCTGGCTGCTGAACTGGATCCTGCTCGGCGTGTCGATCGCCTGGCGCTTCCGCGACGACGTGCAGTCGATGGCCGACAGCGTCGTCCTGGTCGCGCTGACCGACCTTTCGGCGGCCGCGCTGGCGGTGATGACGGCCTTGGTGGTGCGGCGGTTCTCCGCGCTGCTGGCGCCGTCGGAGGCCCTGGCCGTGCGCGAGCTGCGCGTGCTGAAGGTGCGGGGTGCGCCCGAGCCGGAGCTGCGGTCTTCGCGGCCGGCCGGCGCCGCTCGTTAGTAGCGGCCGTAGGCCGGTTCCAGCCGGTCGAAGGCCTGTTCCGCGATCGGCCAGAGCTCGCCGACGATCGCCTTTTCGTTCTCGAGGGTCCGGTCGAAGACCTCCTGGAAGAGCACGCGCAGGACGGTGGCGAGGTGCGCCGCGGCGAGCGTCGGCTCAAGGTCTTCCTCGGGGTGCCGCCGGACGAGCAGGTCGGCGAGCGCCGTCTCGCGCTCGCGGTGCATCTCGTGCAGCGCGTTCGTCAAGATCGGGCTGTCTTTGATCATCCGCACGAAGCCGGGGCCGGAGAAGCCGACCAGCGCGTGTTCGGCACCCAGCGCTTCGAAGTAGAGCTCGCGCGTGTCGTGGAAGACGCTGTCGCGGATCAGGGCGGCGGGCCAGGACACGAAGTCGGCGCGGATGTCGAAGACCAGGTCTTCCTTGCGCGGGAAGTGGTTCGTGACGGTCATCTTGGCGACCCGCGCCTCGGCGGCGATGTCCGCGATCGTCACGTCCTCGAAGCCGTTGCGGATGAACAGGCGCGTGGCCACATCCGAGATGGTCTTCCTGGTCTCGTGCTTCTTCCGGTCGCGGAGTCCCTCACTCATGGCTTCACTCTACTGGGTCGAACCCAAGTTTGTGCTTGACCCACTGAGTAGGTCCGACCTAATCTGAGGTCCGACCCAATCAACCGGGGGTGAGCATGACAACGGCGGTACGGCCCGATGCGGCGCTGTGGCGGCTGGGCGGCGTCCTGATCATGGGCGCGGTGCTGTCGATCCTCGACGCGACGATCGTGACGGTCGGGATCGGCTCGATCGCCCGTGACCTGGACAGCCCGCTGACCACGGTGCAGTGGGTGGCGAGCGCGTACCTGCTCGCGGCCTCGATGGCCATCCCGCTGTCCGGCTGGCTGACCGACCGTTTCGGCGGCCGCGCGGTCTGGCTGACGGCGGTCGCGATCTTCACCGCGGGCACACTGCTGTGCGGCTTCGCCTGGTCCGCGCCGGCGCTGGTGGCCTTCCGGGTGGTCCACGGCCTGGGCGGCGGGCTGATGCAGCCGGTCGGGCAGGCGGTGTTCGCCCAGGCGGCGGGTCCGGCCCTGGGCCGGATGATCGGCGTGATCACCCTCCCGGCAACGGTGGCCCCGGTCCTGGGCCCGATGCTCGGCGGCGCCTTGGTGGCGGACTTCGGCTGGCGCTGGATGTTCTTCGCGATCGTCCCGCTGGGCGCGGCCACGTTCCTCTTCGCCCGCCGCCTCCTCCCGGCACCGGCCCCGGACGGCCCGCACGCCCCGTTGGACATCCGCGGCATCGCGTTGCTCTCACCCGGGCTCGGAGCGTTCGTCTACGGCTTGGCCGAGGGAGTGGCGGTGGCTTGGATGGCCGGGGCCGCCCTGCTGCTGGCGTACGGCATCCACGCATCCCGAGCGCCGTCACCGGTGCTGGACCTGGCGTTGTTCCGAAACCGGGGGTTCGCGGTGGCGAGCGCAAGCACGTTCCTGCTGGGAGCGTCGCTGTACAGCTCGATGCTGCTGCTTCCGCTGTACTTCGAGCAGGTCGAGCACGCGAGCGCACTACGGGCGGGCCTGCTCTTGGCACCCCAAGCCCTCGGTTCGGCAGCGGTGATGCTGGCCGGTGGCCGGTTACTGGCCCGCTTCGGCCCCCGCCGCATGATGCTGGCCGGAATCGCCCTGTCCCTCCTGGGAACGCTGGCGTTCACCCGCCTCACCGCGGCCCCGGACAACACCCTGCTGATGGTGTCCCTGCTGATCCGCGGAGCCGGCCTGGGTGCGGCAACGGCCCCGGGCATGACAACGCTGTACGGCTCCCTGCAGCGGTCCCAAATCCCCCGGGCGGCGAGCGCCTTCAACGTGATCAACCGCATCGGCGGCTCCCTGGGCACGGCCCTCCTGGCCGCAATCCTCCACCACGAACTGACAGCCACCCCCGTCCCACCCCAGTCGGCCTACGCCACCACCTTCACGTGGGCACTCGCGCTCACGGCCCTGACCTTGATCCCCGCCCTCTTCTTCCCCCAAAGGACCCCCCGATGACCTTCCGCCTCCTGAGCGTCCACGCCCACCCCGACGACGAGTCCAGCAAGGGCGCAGCCACCCTGGCCCGCTACGCAGCCGAAGGCGTCGACGTCCTGGTCGCCACCTGCACCGGCGGCGAACGCGGCGACGTCCTGAACCCAGCCCTCGACAAGGCCGAGACCTGGGCAAACCTCCCGGCGATCCGCCGCCGCGAGATGGCTGCGGCCGCCGAAATCCTGGGCGTCCGCCACCGCTTCCTCGGCCTGATCGACTCCGGCCTACCCGGCCCCGGCGAGCCACTGCCCGACGACTGTTTCGCGGCCCTCCCCCTATCCGAAGCAGCGACACCACTGGTGGCGTTGATCCGCGAGTTCCGCCCCCACGTGGTGATCACCTACGACGAAACGGGCGGCTACCCCACCCCGACCACATCCGCACCCACGAGGTGACGGTCGAGGCCTTCACCGCAGCCGCCGACCCCACCCGCTATCCCGGCACCGGCGCACCGTGGCGCCCCCAAAAGCTGTACTACCAAGCAACCCTGAGCCGCGCCTGGTTCCAGGCCATCCACGACGCCACCCTCGCCGCCGGCCTCGAGTCGTCCATGTCCGAGGTCCTCAGCGAGCTCCCACCCGACAAATTCCCGGTCACCACCAAAATCCGCTGCGAGGCCCACTTCGCCACCCGAGACCGAGCCCTCCTCGCCCACGAAACCCAAGTGGACCCAGCCCACCCGTTTTTCGCCCACTCACGAGAAATCGAACGCCAGGCCTGGCCCCACGAGGACTACCACCTCGCCCACCCGGCCCCCACCATCCCCCTCGAAACCGACCTCTTCACCGGAGTAACCCCATGAACCCCGTGTCGTCCCCCCAATCACGCGTGATGACCCTCCAATCACGCGTGATGCCTCCCCAATCACGCGAGATCCGCCCCGGACCACGCGCCACCCGGACCAGCCACCCCCATCAAGCGGTAACCCGGAGCTCCCGCAACCCCCGAATCACGAACTCCGGCCGCCGCGGCGGCGTCCCGACCAACCGCAACCCCGGCAACTTCTCCGTCAGCGCACTCAGCGCAGCGGCGATCTCCACCCGAGCGAGAGGAGCACCCACGCAGTAGTGGATCCCGAGGCCGAACCCGAGGTGGGCGTTCGGCGTCCGGCCGATGTCCAGGCGGTCCGGCTCGTCGAACACCTCCGGGTCGCGGGCCGCAGCACCCAGCAGCGCGCCGATCTTCTCGCCGCGGGACACGACATACCCGCCGATCGACACGTCCTCGGTCGCCGTCCGCTCGAACAGCTGCAGGGGCGCGTCGAACCGGATCAGCTCCTCGACGCACGAATCCAGAAGGGCAGGTGAGGCCAGCAGGCGCTCCCACTGGTCCCGGTGGGTGAGCAGGGCCGTGATGCCGTTGCCGAGCACGTTGACCGTCGCCTCGTGGCCGGCCATCAGCAGCAGGACCGCGGTGGCCACCAGCTCGTCGGGCGTCAGCTCGCTGCGCAACAGGTCGCTGATGATGTCGTCGCCCAAAGCGTCCGCGCGGGCCGAAGCCACCGAACGGACGTACGAGACGAACTCGGCCGCCGCACGCTCGGCCGCGTCGCGTCCCTCCTCGGGGAGGTCGTACTCGTACATCTTCACGATGGCGTTGGACAGCTGGACCATCCTCGGCCCGTCGGTGCCGGGGACGCCCAGCAGCTCGGCGATCACCGCGACCGGCAGTGGCTGGGCGAGGTGCTCCAGCAGGTCGGCACTGCCGTCGGCGGCGATGGCGGCGGCCAGGTCGTCGACCATGCGGGCGGCGAGCTCGGCGACCATCGGGCGCAGCCGTTGCACGTGGCCGCGGCCGAACGCGCCCGCGATCAGGCGCCGGAGCCGCGTGTGGGCCGGCGGCTCGTTCTCCAGGAGCGAGTTGCGGTGCAGCAGGTTGAACGAGGCGAACCGCTCGAGCGGCTGGGCGTCCTGCCAGATCCGGCCCAGGCCGCGGTGGCGCAGCACGGCCGACGACGCGGCGTGCGACACCGCGATGGCGAGGCCGAGCCCTTCGTGGAAATGGACTTCGCCCTGCGCTCGCAGCGAAGCGAACGCCGGGTACGGGTCTTCGAGGAACGCGGGATCGCGGGGGTCGAACACGTCGCGAGACTAACCCTTCGATAGCGTCTGAAGCCGAGCCAGAGGAGGCAGCAGTGGGCAAGGGCGCGCGCAAGAAGGGTCCCAAGCAGGCGTCGGACCGCAAGCCGAAGGTGCGCGACGTCTTCGTCGGCCAGCCGTTCGAAGGGCTGGCGGCGGAGCCCGAGCTGATCGCGCTGCGCGAGTTCGTGCCGTCCGCGACGGCCCAGCTCACCCTCGCCGACGGTGGTGACGTCACCCTCGGGACCGTGCTGCCCATGGCGGCCGCCGCGTTCGTCCGCTCGGACGGCCGGCGCTACCTCGGCCTGCAGGTGCAGACCCGCTCGTCCGACATCAGCCGGGACCTCGGCCGCTCGCTGAAGTGGCTGCTGGACGCCAAGGAGGGTGACGTCCTCGGCGTGCCGGACACCACCACCCCGCCCGCGGCCGACGAGCACGCCCGGCTGCAGGACCTGCTGGCGCCGGGTGCCGAACTCGACGTCACGCTGCACACGGACTTCGGCTGGTGGCTGCCCGAGGACGCCGACGCGACCGGTGACGTCGCCGTGTCGCTCGAGCGCGCGAACGCGGCGATCATGCCCACCGAACGGCTCGGCTCGGGTGCCTACTGGGTCCTCGCCGGCGAGAAGGCGCACCTGCGCTGGGTCCGGCCGGAGCCGGAGAACCTGCTGCTCCAGGCCCTCGCCCGGCTGTCCGCGGCCGGCGAGCTCGGCCTCGGCGAGGGCTCGCGCTACGCGGGCTCGTTCCGGGCGCACGGCCTGCTCGTCCCGGTCTGGGACCTCGACCCCGAGGCCCACGCCCGCGAGTGGGCCGAGGCCAAGGACGCCCTGGGCGCCCGGCTCGAGACGGCGTTGAAGTCGCTCGACGACGAGCCGCTGAACGCGGCCGAGCGGCGGGCGCGCGACGGCCTCGTCGGCCGGCAGCTGACCCTGCGCTGACCGTCGTCGGCAGGTGCCGGACCATCGGTACGAACCGGTGGTCCTCCACCCTTCGGTGAGCGTTCAACCAGGCACTATGTGGCGGAAGAGACACCGCCGGTGCAGCGCGCCGGTGGGACGATTCTCTGCGTGATACTTCACATCTGCGGGGCGGCCGACTGGGCCGAAGTGGGGGAAGACGGCGAGTATCGGGATCCGTCCCTGGACGAAGTCGGGTTCATCCACTGTTCCGACTTCGGCACGGTGAACCTGCCGGCCAACATCCGGTTCCGGGGCCGGACCGATCTGGTGCTGCTCGAAATCGACCCGGCGAAGGTCGACGCGCCGGTCCGCTGGGAGGACGGGCTGCCGCCGCACCCGGAGGGGATCTGGTTCCCGCACGTCTACGGCCCGATCCCGCGCGCGGCGGTCGTCGGCGTGCACGAATTCCGAGAGTCCGAGGGCGGCGGTTTCCGCCTGCCCGACTCGCTCGCCCACCGCTGACGTGGGCAGATCATCGCCCGGCCGACCCAGAAGGAATTCGGCCGGGAACGCGGGCAACCTGAGGGGGCTGTGATGCGTGTTGGGGAGGAAAGCGACTCGGCTTCTGGCTACCCGACCCCGATGGGAGGCGATACGGTGACCGCTGCGGCACCCGTCTTCACCGGGGGAGATACCTGGGTGACCAGCGCAGGCCGAGGGAGGGCCGCGACGTTGGCTGGCGAGTTCGTCGACTTCGGCGATTTCGTGCAGGCGACTCTGCCCGGCTTGCTGCGGTACGGCCACGCGCTCACCGGGAACCCGCACGACGCGGCGGACCTGGTGCAGACCGTGCTGGAGAAGATCGGCTCGCGCTGGACGTACGTCCACGAGAAGACCGGCGACCCGCTGGCCTACGTCCGCCGGTCGATGGCGAACGCGCACGTGAGCCGCTGGCGGCGGACGCGCCGGGAGAACCTCGTCGCGGACCTGCCGGACACCAGCCCGCACGTGCCGTCCGACCCGTTCGAGCACGAGCCGCTGTGGCGTGCGTTACGGACGCTGCCGCCGAGGCAACGGGCCGTCATGGTCCTGCGTTATTACGAAGGTCTCTCGGAAGCGGAGATCGCCGGCGCCCTCGGGGTCACCCAGGGCACCGTCAAGAGCCAGGCCAGCAAGGCGATCGCGTCGCTGCGGATGAAGCTGAAGTCGGTCGACGGCGAAGGCGAAGGGAGTGGTGCGGGTTGAACATCTCCGAGGACGAACTGGAGCAGCGCCTGCGCGCCCTGTTCGCCGACGAGCGGCTGGACCTGCCTCCGCCGCCGGACGCCGGGACGGTCATCGTCACCGGGGCGCGACGGCGTCGCCGTCGCCGGCACGTCGTGCAGGCCGTGGCCGGGGTTGCGGCCGCCGTGGTCGCCGTCTCGGGCGGGCTGACCATGATCCGGTTCCACGCCGAGGACGGCACCGCGGTGATGTCCGCCGACGGCACCGGAACCAGCGGCAAGCCGCCGGAGAACCTCACGGCGGGCCGGTCGCCGGAGCCGTCGCCGCCCGGGCCGACCGGCACCCAGAGCATCCAGGCTTCCGCGCCGCCGGGCGCGTCGACGTCGCGGCCGCCGCGGCCGCCGTCGACCCCGCGGCCGTCCACGCTCCCCGGTGTGGCCACCGGGCCGCTGCTCGCGGCCGATGGTTTCGGCCAGCTCAAGCTCGGCATGTCCGAGGCCGACGTGACGGCGCTGGCCGTGACGCTCAGCGACCCGCAGGCCGGCGCGAGCTGCACCGTCTACAAGGCACAGGGCAGCGGGGTGCCGGTGGCCGCGAGCGTCGTCATTTCGAAGGCGGCCGGGCTGGTCGTCGTGACCCCGGACGTGGCCGCGCACACCGCCGAAGGCATCGGCGCCGGCGCCACCAAGGACCAGATCCTCGCCGCCTACCCGGCGGCCAAGGAGGAGTCCGGCGACGTCGTCGCCCCGGCCGGCACCGCCGCCGAATACCGCTTCCGGCTCGGCGAGACCGGAGTCGTGCAGACGAGCCTTTCGAGCCGCGCCCAGGACTGCGCCGGCTGAGGGCCGGGCGCATGCGGAAACCCGGGCTGTCCACAGGGGGAGAGCCCGGGTTTTCGCGTTTAGTCGGTTACAGCGCCCCGCCGGCCACCGGCGGCATCTGCGAGTCGGCGCCGCCGTCGCCGACGGACTCGCGGTGCAGGTGGTTTTCGACCTCGAACAGGTTGCCGTTCGCGCGCTTGACGACGTTGAGCAGCGTGTTCATCTGCGAGATCTCTTCGACCTGCTCCTTGAGGAACCACTGCATGAACTGCTCGCTGATGTAGTCCTCTTCGGCGCGCGCGGCCTTCGCCATCGCGGAGATGTCGACGGCGACCTCCTTCTCCTGCTCGAGCGCGAGCTCGATGAGCTCGGTGACGCCGGAGAAGTCGTTGCGCACCTCCCCGGTGCCGGGGATCTCGACGTGGTGGTCGCGGTCGAGCATGTACTGCACGAGCGCCATCGCGTGGTTGCGCTCCTCGACGGACTGCTTGTAGAAGTGCTTCGCCAGCTGCGGGAGGTCCTCGGCGTCGAACCACACCGCGAGCGCGATGTACTGCTGGGACGCGTTGAACTCGTTGTGGATCTGCGCCTGCAGCAGTTCGTAGAACTTCGAGCGCGGCTCTTTCTTCTTGGTGAGGGCCATGCAGACCAGAATAGATCAAGATTGGCGGGAATTCCACTCGGGACTGGTGATCTGGCCCCTATTAGGGTTACCATTCCTAAAGAAGACTTGCCTAATTTAAGTAAGCCTTCCCTAAAAGCTGTGGCAATTTAGGGAAGGCTTCCCATCACAGCGGATCGCGCCGGACCGGGCAGGACATGCACCGCGGCCCGCCCCGGCCGGAGCCCAGTTCGGAGCCCGCGATCGGCAGCACCTCGATGCCGGCCGCCTCCAGCCGTTCGTTCGTCTCGACATTGCGCTCGTAGCCGACGACGACACCCGGCGCCAGGGCGAGCGTGTTGTTGCCGTCGTCCCATTGCTCGCGTTCGGCCGTCACGGGGTCGAGGCCGGTGTCGATGACGCGCAGCCGGTCGATTTCCATCGCTTCGGCCGCGGCCACCAGGAACGGCGCCGGGCCGGCCACCTTCACCCCGCCGTCGCCGGTCGGGCGCAGCGTGAACGCCGTCAGCGAGTCGCGGGCCAGCGGGTACATCACCACCGCGTCCGCGTCGACCATCGTGCACACCGTGTCCAGGTGCATGGTCGCGCGGGACTGCTCGATCGGCACCGCCAGCACGGTGTGCGCGATGCCGTCGGCGAACACCGACCGGGCCAGGGACTCCGCGCCGGCCGCCGTCGTCCGCTCACCGACGCCGATGGCGAGCACGCCCGGGGCCAGCAGCATCACGTCGCCGCCTTCGATGGGCGCCGAATGGGCGCCGTACGCGCGGGCGGCGTGGCGGAACTGCGGGTGGTAGGCGTAGATCAGGTCGAGCACCGCCGTCTCGCGGCGGCGCGCGGGCATGTTCAGGGACGAAATCGCCACCCGGTCGGCGATCCACACCGACGAGTCGCGGGTGAACAGCAGGTTCGGCAGCGGGTCGACGGCGAAGTCGTGCGGGTGGTTCATCATCCGCACCAGCGACGCGCCTTCCGCGGACGGCAGCTCCTCAAACGTCATCCCGGCCATCAGCACCTCGGCGAGCCCGGCCGCGTCGACGCCCGAGAGGTGCGAACGCAGCGAGTCGGCCAGGTCGCCGCCGAGCCGCCGGTCGTCGACCGCCGCGTGCACGCCCGCCGCGTGCGCCCGGTCGTCTTCCAGGGCCGTCCGCAGGGCGTCGGCCAGCAGCAGGACGTCCACCCCGCGGCCGCGCAGCACCTCGGCGAACGCGTCGTGCTCGTCCTGGGCCCGGTCGACCCACGGGATCGAGTCGAACAGGAGCTGGTCGTTGTTGCGGGGCGTCAGCCTTTTGAGCTCGTTGCCGGGCCGGTGCAGCAGCACCGCGCGCAGGGGTCCGACTTCGCTGTCCACCCGGGGAGGTGCCGTTTCGTCGATCACCCCCCAGATCCTAGTCAGGGGAGCCAGGAAACGTGCCCCTTGAGCAGCGAGTATCCGACGAACGACACGAAGTCGAACAGCGTGTGGGCGGCGACCAGCGGCCACAGCCGGTTGGTCTTCTGCCACAGCCGTCCGAACACCAGCCCCATGATCAGGTTCCCGACGAATCCGCCGAAGCCCTGGTACAGGTGGTACGACCCGCGCAGCACGGCGGCGCCGAACACCGCGGTGTTCTCCCGGACGCCGAGCTGCCGCAGCCGCGTCAACAGATAGCCGATGACCAGGACCTCCTCGGCGAAGGCGTTGCCGAACGCCGAGAGCGTCAGCGAGATCGGCCGCCACCACGTATCGCCCAAAGTGGACGGTTGCACGGCCAGGCTGAACCCGAGGTGGTACGAGATGAAGTACAGCGCCAGCCCCGGGATGCCGATCAGCGCGGCGAGCACGACGGTCAGCAGCGCGTCCCGGCCCGGTGCCCGCCGGTCCAGGCCGATCTGCGCGACCTTGACGCCCGCGCGCCACAGCAGGTACAGCCCGAGCGCGCCCCAGCCGACCAGCTGCGCCGCCGACAGCAGCTGCTTGAGCAGGTCGATCAGGCTCGCCGCGGCCTGCGGCACGTTCAGCTGGGTCTGCTGCTGGGCCAGCGGCACCGGCTGCAGCAGCGAGTCCACAAGGGACAGCAGGCTGCGCACGCCGGACATGCCGAGCGTGATCCCGAAGACGATCAGCAGCTCGAGCTTGATCGCGCGGCGCTCGCGCGGGTCGTCGACCGGTTCCGGGAACGACGGCCGGGCCGGGGCCAGCCACGATCGCGCGGTGAACGTCATGGACGCACGCTACCTTCGGGGTATGCCGAGGAGCATCGCCACCAACGAAACCGTCGACCGCGCCGCGCTGGTCGAGTTCCTGTCGACCCGCCACCGCGCCATCCTGCTGACCACGAAGGCCGACGGCGGCCCGCAACTCTCGCCGGTGACCTGCGGCGTCGACGCCCAGGGCAGGCTGGTCGTCTCGACTTACCCGAAGCGCGCGAAGGTCGTGAACGTCAAGCGCAACCCGAGGGTTTCGGCCTGCATCCTGTCCGACGAGTGGAACGACCAGTGGGTGCAGCTGAACGGCACCGCCGAGGTGCTGGACATCCCGGATTCGGTCGAGCCGCTCGTCGAGTACTTCCGCGCCATTTCCGGCGAACACCCGGACTGGGACGAATACCGCGAGGCCATGGTCAAGCAGGGCAAGAGCATCATCCGCGTGACGATCGAGAGCTGGGGGCCGATCGCGAAGGGCGGGTTCCCGGCCGAACTAGCCTGACCGCCCGCGCAGGAACGGGCAGCCGACCAGCCGGCGCAGCTCCGACGCGAGCTGCGCCGGGCTGTCGACGGACTTCGAGAACGCCAGCCGCACGTCGTGGTCGCCGCTGTCGGACTCGACGCGCAGCCGCAGCCCGAACCGGTCGAGCCCGAGCGGGCGGATCCGGCCGCCGCGCAGCGAGGCCGGCAGGTGCTTCGCCAGCTGCTCGACGACGTCGGAGTGGTCGCTCTCCAGGTGCCGCAGCCACTGGGCCTCGTAGTCGTGGAACGGGTCGGGCGGCGCGGCGCTGAACATGTGCGGGCGCAGCGAGTGCGTGCCCTCGGCGTCGGCGAGCACGAGCGACGCCGGGGTGAGCCGCAGCAGCGTGACGCCGTGGCCGACGTCGAGGAGCCGTTCGTCCGGCCGCGTCTCGGCGATCGCCACCGCCCGCGCGCGGGCCGAAACCGGCGAGAGCGGCCGCAGCCAGCCGGTGATCCACAGCAGCCCGCGGATCGGTTCCCGCAGGTCGACCGGGGCCTGGTCGGCGAGCTCGACCATCACGGCCAGCTCCCCGCGCTGAGTCTGCTTCGCCGCGCCGACCATCGGGTGGTCGTCGGGCAGCAGCACGCTGACGCTGCCGCTGTGGTGCACGTGGTGCAGCACCGGCACGACCCGCCGGCCGTCGAGGTCCGTGCGATCGCAGGTCGGCAGCAACGACGCGGGGCCGTTGCGGGTCGCGATCGTCTTGGCGCGCTCGGCGGGGTTCGGCGCCGGCGGGCGGCGGACGGTTGTGGGTGCCTCGGTCACGGCTCACCTCCTACTTAGGTGAGCCTAACCTGAATTTCACGGTCTGGGTAGTCGTGGCGCTCACGTCCCACCCGTTGATCGGCACATCCGGTAACGCCGGTGCCCACTTTGCCGAAAAGCGGTTAACAACCCGACCCCGTGGGGGTTCCGCGTGCCGATCGTCCCGGTCCCCGAGCGCGTCCGCGCGTTCGAACTCGACCCCGCCATGCCGTCCGGGGCCCTCCCGATCTTCGGCGAGTACCTCGACCGCCTCGGCCGCGACACCGCGAACCAGCGGCTCGTGGCCGCGTTCTTCGTGGTGTTCGGGTTCGCCCAGTTCTTCGCCGGCGCCGGAGTGGCGCTGCCGGTCGGCACGTTCGCGCTGGCCGGCGCGATCGAGGCGTGGTGGCTCCACCGCGCGCACGCCCACCTGCCCGAGACGCGGTTGAAGCGGGAAGCGTTCCGGCAGGTGGACATCGCCGCCGGCGGCCTGGTCGCGGCCGGCCGGACGGTCGGCGTGCGCCTCCCGGACGGCCGGTGGCTGCGCGTCCGGCTCGACGAAGCCCACCGGTTGCTGGTCGCCGGGCACCGCCGGATCTGGCTGCTGGGCCGCGGCCCGAAGGTGTTCGTCGGCTTCTCCGGCGTGGTGCGGGTCCGCAGCGCCCGGATCCACGACACCCCGCCGCCGGGTGCCGTACCGGTCCCGCAACCGGCCGGGTCCCGCTCGCCGAGGCTCGACCCCGTGCTGGCCGCGCACCGCCGCCAGCTGGCCCGCGACCTGCGCACGACGGCGGCGTTCCTGCTGGTGCTGGCCGGGTTCGCGGTCTGGGTCGCACTCGACTTCCCGGTGGTGGGGTGGCTCGCGTGGCCGTGCGGCGCCGGCGCGCTCCTGGGCGCCCTCGCGGCCGTGTGGCGAGCGATCACCTACCGCAGGCCCCTCCCGGCGGACCATTGGACGGAGCTGCGCGCGGTCCTCGACGGCCCGGTCCGCATGACCCGCCACGGCGCGGCGAGGCTGAGCGGCCTGACCATGCTGGCCGACGGCCGCGTGGTCCGCTTCCGCCTCCCCAAGGTCGACCCTTCGATGGCGGCGAACATCGCGGCGACGGGCCGCCTCTGGATCGCGGGCGCCCCCCACCCGGGCGCGGCCAAGACGGGCCTCCCGGGCTACCCGGTACTGGGCACGGTCTGGCTCGGCTGAGCAGGCGTCCGATCGCGGCGGGGCAGCAGCAACGGCGTCGCCAGCACCAGCACCCCGGCGATCCCGATGGCCCAGCGTGGCCCGGTCAGACCGGCGAGCAGGCCCCACAGCGCGGTCAACGTGGCGATCGACGCCTTCGTGCTGATCGACCACGCCGAGAGCGTCCGCGCGATGCGGTCCGCCGGGAGCTGCTCGAGCCGGTAGGTCGCGAGCACCGGGTTGAAGACGCTGCAGCTGACGATCAGGCCGAGTTCGACGACCATTACGTAGCCGAGCCCGCCGGTGCCCGCCGGGATGAACGCCAGGGCGAGCAGCCAGCACGCCCTGATCGCGCCGGACGTCACCAGGACCGGGTGGCGCCCGAACTTCGCGACGAGCCGCGGGGTCAGCCGCGAACCGGCGAGCCCGCCGAGGCACGGTACGGCGAACGCGAGCCCGTACTGCCACGGCGGGAACCCCAGCTGGTTGAGCATCAGCACGGCGAGCAGCGGCTCGGTGCCCATGACCAGGCCGTTGAACACCATCGCGTTGAACAGCAGCGGCCGCAGTCCCCGATGCGCCAGCAGGAAGCGCCAGCCGTCGGCGAGGTCGCGCGGGCGCAGCCGGGCGGCGGTGCGCGGGCGCGGTTCGTCCCCGCCGATCGCGCGGATCCCGAGCGCGGAGAGCAGGAAGCTGACGGCGTTGGCGACCACCGACGTCACCGGCCCGAACAGCGCGAACGCCGCCCCGCCCAACGGCGGCCCGAGCGCGGTGGCGGTCCAGTTCGTCGCCTCGAACCGGCCGTTCGCGACGAGCAGGTCTTCGGGCGGCACCAGGCCCTTGAGGAAGGCCCCGCTCGCGGAGGTGAAGGTGATGTCCGCCGCGGCGACGACCACCGAGACGGCCAGCAGCTGCCCGAAGCTCAGCACGCCGAGGCCATAGGCGGCCGGAACGCTGACCAGCGCGCCGAACCGCACGAGGTCCATGGCCACCATCACCGGCCGCTTCCGCCGGCGGTCGACCCACGGCCCCAGCGGAACGGCGACGAGCGCCCCGACGGCCGGCCCGACCGCGGCCAGCGCCGAGACGGCCGCGGGCCCGGCGTGCAGGACGAGGATCGCGAGCATGGGGAAGGCGCCGAAGCCGAGCCACGTCCCGAAGGCGCTCACCGCGTAGGCCGACCAGAGCCACCTGAACCGCGGTCCCAGCGACCGCCCGCGCATCACGTCGGAGATCAAAGCGGGAACGGTCGCGCGCGGCAAACAACCGACGCGGCGGCGAGCCACAACGCCGCGTTGTGAATCTAGAGTCGGGCGTCGTGGACCTCGACGCCGTGCGCACCTTCGTCGCTGTGGTGGAGGCGGGCCGGTTCCAGGACGCCGCCACCGACCTGTCGATCACGCAGCAGGCCGTCTCGAAACGCATCGCCGCGCTGGAGAAGTCGCTCGGGGCGCGGCTGTTCACGCGCACTGCGCGCGGCGCCGTGCTCACCGGCGATGGAACGGCCTTCTTACCGCACGCCCGCGAGCTCCTGGCGGCCGAGCTGCGCGCGCTGGCGTCGGTGCGCACCGGCCCGCTCCGCGTCGACGTCATCGGCAGGCGGCTGTGCCCGGCCACGTTGCTGCGCGGGTTCCACCAGGCACACCCCGACGTAGCGCTCGAGGTCGCGACGCTCTTCGACACCGCGATCGCGGCGCTCCTGGACGGCTCGATCGACGCGTCGTTCCGCGCGGTCGTCACGCTGCCCGCGGACCTCGACGCCCAGTGGGTGCTCGACGAGCCGATCCAGCTGATGTGCGGCCCCGCGCACCCGCTGGCGAACGCGGCTTCGGTGACTCCGGCGGAGCTGGCCGGGCACCGGATCCGGCTCCCCGGCGTGGTGCCCGGGACGGAGTGGGGCGCCTACTACACCGAGTTCGCGGCCGCGTTCGGCCTGTGGATCGACGCCGCCGGGCCCAACTTCGGCATCGAGGTGGTGCTGGACACGCTCGCGGAGTCGGCGGAGGTGGCGACGTTGCTCGGCGCGGGAAGCCGGGTGCTGTGGCCGCCGGCGCACGACCTGCGGCGCGTGCCGATCGAAGGTCCCGTGCCGGTGTACCCGCATTCGCTGGTGTGGCGGCGGGGTAACGCGCACCCCGGGCTCACGGCGCTTCGGCGTCACCTCGCGAAGAGCGAGCGCGTCGCCGGCGCGTGGCGGCCGGGCTGGGCCGCCTAACCCAGCGACTTCCGCGTCGCCTGCTCGGTCTCCAGCACGCCCTGGCGGATGCCTTCCAGCTGGTCGCTCAGCTCGCGCACCGCGCCGGTGTCCACGGTGACGTCCGACGTCGCCGCCGTCAGTTCCGCCACTCGGGCCACCAGGCTGTCCAGGCCGAGTGCGCCCGATTGCAGCTGGGCCAGCAGCTTGTCCCGGGCGCCGGACAGCCGCGCGTGCACGTCCGCCTGGGCCTGGACCGCCGTCAGCGCCTGCTCGAGGTCGCCGCGGACCTCTTCGCGGGCCGACGTCAGCGACTGCTCCAGCCGGCGCCGCTCGCGCCTGACCGCGTCGAGGTCGACGCGGGACAGCGCCTGGCCCGTCGCCGACGCGCGGCCGGCCAGGCGCCTCAGCGTCGACAGCGTCTCCTGGACCGCCGGCTCCATGTCCGCCACGCGGTCGGCGAGCGGACCGGATTCGAGCGAGCCGCTCAGCGAGGCGAAGCCCTCCGCCGCGGCCGACGCCCGGTGCAGCCAGTTCTCCTCGGCCGAGCCGGGCGCCACGTCCAGCACCCGGGCTTCCCGCGGTGGCGGCTCCTTCTCGCGGGTTGCCACCGCCACGCCCGCCCGCGCGGCGAGCACCGCCACCCCGACCCCGAGGGCGGCGACGACCGGCAGCTGCACGGCCCAGGCCACGCCGGCCGACGTGGCGGCGAGCAGCAGCCCCCACGGTTCGGCGAGCTCACGGGCGAACTTCATGTCAGAAATTGGAGATCACGGAGGTGAACACCTGGTTGATCGAGTCCGGTTTGGACGAATCGTACTCCGAACCCGCGGTCGCCTCGGCGATCTGCTTCAGCACGTCCTGGTCGGCGTCCGAGCCGTAGGCGATGGTGAACAACCGGACCGACTCCGCGTTGGCCTCCGGCCGCAGCTGCGGCACCAAGTGTTCGAGGTCGATGCCGCCGGAGTCCTCGTTGCGGCCGTCGGTCAGCACCACGACCGCGTTGATCGCCGCCGGGTCCAGGTGGGCCTTCATGTACTCGTACGCGGCCAGCGACGAGTCGTACAACCCCGTGCCGGACTGGGGAGTCAGCCCGCTCAGCCGCATGGCCAGGGTCTCCTTGCCGCTCGTCCCGAGCGCCTGGACCGGGAGCAGCTCCTGGTAGTCCTTGTCGCCGTCGAGGTGGGTCGAGAACTGCCAGAGCCCGACCTGGTCGCGCGGCACGAACTGGCCGAGCGAGTCGATCGCGGCCTGCTTCGCCAGGTCGATCTTGCTCTTGCCGGTGCCCCTCACCTCGTCGCCCATCGAGCCCGAGACGTCCACGACGAGCAGCACGTTCGCCTTCTTCCGCAGGTCGGTCCAGGACGCCAGCAGCTTCGACAGCACCGACGGCGACGGCGGCCGCAGGAAGCTGATCTTCGCGTCCGGCTGGACGCCGTTGGCTGGCGTCGCCTGCGGGCCCGGCTTGCCCTCGAAGGACCGGAAGCCGAGCGCGGCGAACTTCGCCTGCGTCTCGGCGAGGCGCAGGTAGCCGAGGAAGTCCGCGGCGACCTGCTTGCGCACCGGGTCCGCCCAGTTCAACGTGACGAACGGGTGGTCGGAGTTGAGCGTCCCGTCACCCGGGTAGATCGCCACCAGCGGCACCTTCGGCGGCCCGTGCTGCCCGACCTTGGCCGGGTCGTTCGTCGGGTTGCCCTGGTTGTAGCCGATCAGCGAGTTCTCCTCGACGGTCACCGCCGAGATGTACGACAGCGCCGCGCCCTTGTCGTCGGCCTTCTGCAGGTTGGTCAGGAAGGTGAGCGTGGTGTCGCCGTAGTGCACGATCGCCTGCTCGATGTTCGTGACGAACTGCTTCGCGTCCGGCTTCTCGAGCGCGGCCGCGGTGAGGTCGGACGACGTGCCGGTGGCGGCGTAGTAGGCACCGATCGTCGCGTTCAGCCCGGACGTCGAGATGTTCGGGTTCGTCTTGCCCAACCGGAACTTGCCCCACTCCGGGTGGCCGTACTTCGCCCAGCCCGCCGGGTCGGTGGCCAGGCCGGCGAGGTCCTTCCAGCCGATCGCCTTGCCGGGCCAGCCGAGCGCCTCGGCCATCGGCTTCGGCATCGCGACGACCAGCGGCGCGTTCGCGATCGACGGCGGATCACCGTCCGGCACGAGCGAACCGGTGTCGCCCTTCGCGTTGACTCGCAGCAGGTTGACCCAGCCGCTCGCGGCCGGTGTCCAGACGTCCGGGCGCGGCCCGTCGACGGCTTCGTTCCAGCCGTTCGCCAGCGCCTGCATCGCGACGCCGGACGACTTCGATTTCACGACGACGTCGACGCAGTGCCCGGCGACCGTCCGTCCGGAGTAGGCCTTCGCGGCCTCTTGGACGATTCCGGCCTTTTCCGGTGACGAAGCGACGTTGAGCGCGATCGCGTCCGCGCCCGAGCACTTCGGCGCGTCGGCCTCGTCGCTCGAATCGCTGGTCCAGTAGCGGATTCCGATGATCAAGGCGATCGCGACCACGATCGCGGCCAGGAACGGGAGAACTTTTCTCTTTCGACGTGCTGGCTGGGAATTGATCATCGAAACCTCCCCGTTCCGCCACCCGGATTTCCATTATCCGGCCGGCGGAACGGGGAGGGGACGGTATTTCCGAATCTTGACTATGACTTAGGGCCGCGGCGCGACCACGTCCAGGCGTAGCCGGGGTCTTCGGACGCCTCGGCCGCTTCGCCGAGCTCCAGCGGCGCGAACGTGTCGACCATGACCGCCGTCTCGTCGAAGAACTCCGCGCCGATCGACGCCTCCGCCGCACCGGGCTGCGGGCCGTGCGTGAAACCGGACGGGTGCAGCGAGAGCGAGCCGATGCCGATCCCCGAGCCCTTCCGGGCCTCGTAGTTGCCGCGCACGTAGAACATCAGCTCGTCGGAGTCGACGTTCGCGTGGTTGTACGGCACCGGGATCGCGCCCTCGTGGTAGTCGACCTTCCGCGGGCAGAAGGAGCAGACGACGAAGTTCGGGCCCTCGAACGTCTGGTGCACGGGCGGCGGCTGGTGGACGCGGCCGGTGATCGGCTCGAAGTCGTCGATGTTGAACACCCACGGGTAGAGGCAGCCGTCCCAGCCGACGACGTCGAACGGGTGCGTCGCGTAGGTGTAGCGGGTCAGCCCGGCGCGGTGCCGCACGAGCACCTCGACGTCCTCGCCGTCCTCCAGCAGCGGCTCCTCCGGCCCGCGGATGTCGCGCTCGCAGTACGGCGAGTGCTCCAGGAACTGTCCCTTCGCGGACAGGTAGCGCTTCGGCGGCCCGATGTGGCCGCGCGCCTCGAGGGTGAAGAGGTTGACCTCGCCGTCGGGGACGACCCGGTAGGTGCACGACGTCGGGATCACGACGTAGTCGCCGTCGCCGACCTCGAGGCGGCCGTAGATGGTCTCGAAGGTCGCCGAGCCGCCGTGGACGTAGAAGAGCTCGTCGCCGGCCGCATTGCGGTACAGCGGGCTGGGCGCGGTCGCGGTGACGAACCCGATGGTGACGTCGTTGTTGCCGAACAGCCGCCGCCGGTCGGTCACCGCGTCGGCCTCGCCGCCGAACTTGAGGTCCCGGGTCTGGAACGACCGCGGCTTGAGCGGGTGGTTCGGGGTGAGCGACCCGCGGTCCTCCGCGACCGCGACGGCGTCGACGATCGCCGTCGGCAGGCCGCGGTGGTAGAGCAGCGCGGAGTCGGCGGAGAAGCCCTCGACGCCCATCAGCTCCTCGGCGTAGAGCCCGCCGTCCGGCTTCCGGAACGCGGTGTGCCGCTTGTGCGGGATCTCGCCTACTCGCCGGTAGTAAGGCATCGACGTCCCCTTCTGACGTGTTCGTTGTGCGAACGATTTTGTCCTGATGTCGTACGCTACTAGCGTGTCAGTCGTGTCAAGCGCTGTGGAACTCACGCCCCCCGGCCCCCGTGGAATTCCTCCCCTGTTCGCGAGGCTCGTCGACGACTCGGCGCTGTTCCCTCCGGGCGATGCGGCCATGCCCGAAGCACTCCGTGCGCACTTCGCCAGCCGGGGCTCCGAACACGCCGGTGTCCTGGGGGTTTTCCTCTGCCAGGCGTCGCGGCTGCCCGAGCTCATCACCGAGCTGATCAAGATCAAGCCGAAGCAGCCGCTGCCGCTTTCGCTGATCATCGACACCGGCCTGGGCGGGGTCCCGAAGGCCATCTCGATCGTCGAATCGCGCAGTGAGCTGCTCGCGCTGCGGATGGTCGAGATGCCCGCGCCGTCGGACGTCGACGAGGTGTGGCTCGAGCGCGTCTCGGAGTTCGTCCCCGAGGACGTCATCCGGGTGGTCGAGCCGCGGCGCGGCGTCGGCTGGCTCGACGGCGTCCGGAAGGTGATCGAGCACGGCAGCTGGCCGAAGATCCGCTGCGGCGGGCAGGCGGGCGAGAACTTCCCCAGCGTCGACGAGGTGGCCGACTTCCTCGCCGTCGTCAGCGGGTCCACCGGGGCGTCGTTCAAGGCGACGAACAGCCTGCACCGCGCGGTCCGGCACACCGACCCGGACACCGGGTTCGTGCACCACGGCTTCCTGAACCTGCTCGTGGCCTCCGCGCGCAGCCTCGCCGGCGGCGACGTCCGGGGCGCGCTGGAGTCGACCGACGCCCAGGCGCTGGCCGAGGAGGCCCGTGCGCTGTCCGAGCCGGCCGCGAAGGCCGTGCGGGCGCTCTTCGCGTCCTACGCGGCGGCGTCGTTCGAGGAGCCGGTCGCGGACCTGGGCGAACTCGGCTTGCTGTGACCAGCCGGGAGGGGTCGCTGACGCTGGACCGGGGCTTGGCGCTGCTGCAGGCAGTCGCCGACGCCGGTGGCGACGCGGCGACCATCTCCGAGCTGGCGGTGGCCATCGGGGCCAGCCGCGCGGCCGTCTACCGGCTGCTCGTGCCGCTGTCGGAGCGCGGGCTGGTCTGGCGCGACGGCACCAAGGTCCGGCTCGGTGTCGGGCTGCTCCGGCTGGCGGGGCAGGTGCTGCCGCAGCTGCGGGACGCGGCCGGCCCGGTGCTGCGCGAGCTGGCCGAGAAGGTCGGCGCGACCGCGCACCTGTCGGTCGCGCAGGGACCGCAAGCGCTTGCGGTGGCCGTCGTCGAGCCGTCCTGGACCAACTTCCACGTCGCCTACCGGGTGGGCAGCCGGCACTCGCTGACCGCCGGCGCGGCCGGCAAGGCGATGAGCCTGCGGCCGGGCGGCGACGGCTGGGTGACGTCGACGGGCGAGCTCGAAGCGGGCGCGTCCGGCGTCGCGGCGCCGGTGCGCGGGGTGCCGGGCCTGCGGGCGAGCGTCGGCGTCGTCTCGATGGAGCCGCTGAAGGCGGCCGAAGTGGGCCCGCAGGTCGTCGCGGCCGCCACCCGGCTCGCCGAAATCCTCAAGACGGACGGCTGAGCAGCGGCCGGACCATCGTCAGCAGCAGGGCGACGTCGACGGTGAACAGCAGGCGCTCGAACAGGCCCAGCGTGACGTCCTGCTGGGCCGGGCCGAGGACGAGCGTCAGGACGAACCCGGCGAGCACCACGCCGACGCTGGCGAAACTCGCCGTGGCCAGGCGCCGGATCGTCGTCCGGCGTGGTTCCCACGGGCAGCGCTCGCGGCCCTTGCGCGTGAGCACGAACGCGGCCGCGGGCAGCGCGACGAACGCCGTCAGGGCGGCGATGTTGTGGACCTGTCCGGCCAGCGAACGCGCCTGGCCGTCCGGGTCGACGGGGACGAGGCCGCAGACCAGCAGCCCGGCCGACCAGACGCCGAGCAGCACGCAGACGGCGGTGGTGCCCGGGCGGTGGGCCTTCGCGATGCCGGCGAGCAGCGCCACCGAGCCGAGGGACAGTGCCAGGCACATGACGCTGAACAGGGGAGCGGCCGAGGACGTGCCGAGCTTGCCGTAGACGTACTCCGACAGCGTCTGCCAGATCGGGCTGACCTGGCCCGACAGCCGCAGGTGCAGGTCGATCGAGATGGCCACGGCGACGCCGATGCCGCCGAACGCGACCCGGCCGTGCAGCGGCGAGACGGCATGCGAGTTCACCTGGTGCTCCCCCTTTCGTTCCCGAAAGGTTACCGGGCGAACCTGTGAGGCAGCCGTCAGAAGGCGAGCTGGACCAGTGCGAACGCGGCGAACCCGGCGAAGGCGAACCCGGCGCAGCGCTGGATCAGCTTCGGCTTGATCCGGCTGCGGATCTTCGCGCCGATGAACACGGCGAGCCCGGCGACCACCACGAGCGCGGTGAAGGCGCCGACGCCGACGGCGAACGGGTTGCCGATGCGGGCAGCGAGGCTGGCCGTCGCGAGCTGCGAGGCGTCGCCCCACTCGGCGGCGAAGAGCACGCCGAACGACGTCATCGCCGAGCGCGTGAAGGACGCCGGGGAGGGGCCGGTGCGCGAAGCGTCTTCGCCCGCTTCGTCCGCTTCGCTGAAGCCCTCGCGCAGGAGCATGAAAGAGCCGAGGCCGAACATCGCGGCGACGACCAGGGAAAGCACGACGTCCGGTAACAGCGTCAACACGCTGCCGAACGCGACCGCTATGACGCATTGCACGGCGAACGCGGCGCACACCCCGGCGAAAACCGGCCAACCGCGGAAACGGGTGGTCAGCACCAGGGTCGCGACGAGCGTCTTGTCCGGCAGTTCCACGGCGAGGACCAGGCCGAACGCGCTGATCAGCGCCACCATAGCGGCAGTCATGAGTATTCTTTCGCCCCTTTCACTGCAACGATAAAGGGGAGGTCAGGAAAGTCGCAAGCTGATGGCGATCGCGAAATTGCTCGATCGGCGGCCATGAATTTGACATCCAGGGCTGTCGCACAATTTTCTTCGGTGTGCCGAATTTTCGGTTGTGGCCTGCGGTAAGTTCACCGGCATGGGGTCACAGTCGCGTGCTGCGCAGGTCGAAGAGGTCATCCGCCGGTCGAAGCGCACTACGTCTTCCCGGACGTCGCCGCGAAGCTCGCGAAGGTGCTTCGCGCGCGTCTCGACGAAGGGGCGTACGCGGACCTCGGCGAGGCGGAATTCGCGACGGCCGTCACAACCGACCTGCAGTCGGTGAACGACGACAAACACCTCCGGCTGCGTCACCACCTCGACCCCGTCGCCGTGGACGGTGCCGCGGAACACGCGTCCGAGCACTTCCGGCGCGCCGGCGAGCTGGAGAACTTCGGGATCGCGGCGGTGCGGCGGCTCGCGGGCAACGTCGGCTACCTCGACACGACCATGCTCTACCCGATCGACCTCGCCGCGCCGTCGGTCTCGGCGGCGATGACGTTGATCGCCTCGGCCGACGCGCTGCTGCTCGACGTCCGGCACAACCGCGGCGGCGACCCGGAGACCAGCGCGTTCCTGCAGAGCTACCTCGTCGACGAGCGCACCCACTACCTCGACTTCTACGAGCGCGACGGCGACCGCGTCACCCAGATGTGGACGCTGCCGTACGTCCCGGGGCCGAAGTTCGGCGGCACCAAGCCGATCTGGGTGCTCACCGGCCCGGTGACGTTCTCCGGCGGGGAGGACCTCGCCTTCTCGCTGCAGCGGCAGGGCCGCGCGAAGACCGTCGGCGAAACGACGCGAGGCGGCGCGCACCCCTGTGATCGCTACAAAGTGGACACCTACCTGGACGTGACCGTGCCGATCGCCCGCTCGTACGACCCGGAGTCGGGGGAGAACTGGGAGGGCGTCGGCGTGGCGCCGAACATCCCGGTCGAGGCGGACAAGGCGTTCGACACCGCGTACGCGCTGGCGCTGCGGCACGTCCTCGAGCTGGGCGACGAGGGGCCGCGGCGGGTCGTGGCCGAAGAGGCGCGGAAGGCCCTCGACCAGCGGTAGGACGTTGGTCCCGCCGGGAACGGGACCAGTTGATCTGGCCGGGTCAGGCCCCCCGGAGCAGGCTGGACCACGTGGAGGTCCTTGAGCTAGCGCGGTGGCAGTTCGGCATCACCACCGTCTACCACTTCCTGATGGTCCCGCTGACCATCGGGCTGTCGATCCTGGTCGCGGCGATGCAGACCGCTTGGGTCCGCACCGGCGATCCGCGGCACCTGAAGATGACCAAGTTCTGGGGCAAGCTGCTGCTGGTCAACTTCGCCATGGGCGTGGTGACCGGGATCGTGCAGGAGTTCCAGTTCGGGATGAACTGGAGCGCGTACTCCCGCTTCGTCGGCGACGTCTTCGGCGCGCCGCTGGCGATGGAAGGGCTCGTCGCGTTCTTCGTCGAGTCGACGTTCCTCGGCCTGTGGATCTTCGGCTGGGACCGGCTGCCGAAGAAGGTGCACCTGGCGTGCGCGTGGGCGTTCTCGCTGGCCACGATGGCGTCGGCGTACTTCATCCTGGCCGCGAACTCGTGGATGCAGCACCCGGTGGGCGTGACGTTCGAGAACGGCAAGCCGACCATGAACTCGATCTGGGCGGTGCTGACGAACAACACGGCACTGGCCGCGATCCCGCACACCCTGGCCGGCGCGTTCTCGGTGGCGGCGGCGTTCCTGGTGGGCGTCGCGGGCTGGCACCTCTGGCGGCGTCGCGCCAATGAGGACGTCTGGCGCTCGTCGCTGCGCCTCGGCGGCTGGGTCGGCGTGGCGGCGTTCGCGGTCCTGGCGATCACCGGTGACGCGCAGGGCAAGCTGATGTTCGAGCAGCAGCCGATGAAGATGGCGTCGGCGGAAGCCCTGTGCCACACGGAAAAGCCGGCCAGCTTCTCGATCATCGCGATCGGCGACGTCTCGGGCGCGAACTGCGAGGACGTGAAGACGTTCAACGTGCCCGCGCTGCTGTCGTTCCTGGCGCACAACGACTTCTCGACGGAGGTCAAGGGCGTCGAAAACCTGGTGACGGAGTACCAGGCCAAGTACGGCACGAACTACCCGGACGACCCGGCGCTGGGTTCGCTGGCGGGCAAGCCGATCGACTACGTCCCCAACCTCCCGGTGACGTACTGGGGCTTCCGCATGATGATCGGCTTCGGCGCGATCTCGGCGGGTATCGGCCTCCTGGCCCTCTGGCTGACCCGCCGAGGCCGCCTCCCGAGCGGCCGCTGGTTCCCGCTGCTGGTCCTCGGCGGCATCGCAACCCCGTTCCTCGGCAACAGCGCAGGCTGGATCTTCACCGAGATGGGCCGTCAGCCGTTCGTGGTGGTCCCCAACCCCACCGGCGTCGACGGCGTGTGGATGTTCACCGCCCAGGCGGTGTCGAGGCTGACCACGGGCGAGATCTGGACATCGTTGATCGCCCTGACCACGGTGTATGCGGCCCTCGGCGTGGTGGAGGTCTACCTGATGCGCAAGTACATCCGCGGCGGCGTCGAAGCGGTGATGCCCCCGGAGAAGCCCAAGGATTCCGACAAACCGGGCGAGGACACGCTCGCCTTCGCGTACTGAGGCGGCCGACGATGCCAAATCTCCAGCTCAGCGCCTGTGCAGCAGCGAGCCGACCGAGTACCGGCCGAATCGCCGACCGGAACACCCTGCCGAGCACACCCTGCCCCACTCGAGGGCCTGCTTCGTCCGGTTCGACGCAGCTCCCGCGCCTCACCGCCACTCCGGCTGCACCAAAACCCCAGCTCAGCAGGGGTGCAGCAGCCTCTCACCAACCAAAAGCAGCCCCCGCCCTTCCCGGGGGGCGTCCCCAAACCCAGTGTATCGGCCCGGTCACTCTCCAGGGTTACCCACAGCAAATCTGTGGACAACTCGACCCGTTGTGGATAACTCACGGCGACCGGTCGGTCGGAGGTGCCCGATGACCCTCGCCATCGTCTGGTTCGTCGTCATCGCCTTCTTCTGGCTCGGCTACCTCTTCCTCGAAGGCTTCGACTTCGGCGTCGGCATGCTGCTGCCCGTCCTCGCGAAGGACAACACCGAGCGGCGCGTCATGGTCAACACCATCGGCCCGGTCTGGGACGGCAACGAAGTCTGGCTCATCGTCGCCGGCGGGGCCATGTTCGCCGCCTTCCCCGCCTGGTACGCGGGGCTGTTCTCGGCCGCCTACCTGCCGCTGCTGCTCGTGCTGCTCGCCCTCATCGGCCGCGGCGTCGCCTTCGAGTACCGCGGCAAGGTCGACTCCGACCGCTGGCGCCGCAACTGGGACCGCGTCATCATGATCGGCTCGTGGATCCCGCCGCTCGGCGTCGGCCTCATCCTCGCCACTACCGTCCTCGGCCTGCCCCTCGACGCCGCCGGAAACCGCGCCGGCGGAGCGTTCGCCGCCGTCCGGTGGGACACCCTGCTCGGCGCGCTTGCCATCGCCGCCTTCTCGATCACCCACGGCGCCGCGTTCCTCGCCCTCAAAACCAGCGGTGAACTGCGGGAACGCGCGAAGAACCTGGCCGGCAAACTGCTCCCGGTCGCCATGGTGCCGATGGTCGCGTTCCTCGCGGTCGTCCAGTGGCGCGCCGGCACGTTGTGGACACTGCTCTCGTTCGGGATCAGTGCTCTCGCTGCCGCCGTCGCGTGGCTTCGGCTGCGCGCCGACCGCGACGGGCAGGCGTTCGCCGCGCTCGGCGTCGTCATCGCCGGGGCCGCCGTCACGATGTTCGGCGCGCTGTTCCCGAACGTGCTGCCCTCCACCCTCGACGCCGCCAACACCCTGACCATCGAGGGCGCCGCGTCGAGCCCGTACACGCTGACCGTGATGACCTGGGTCGCCGTCTTCGGTGCCCCGGCGGTGCTGGTCTACCAAGGCTGGACGTACTGGGTGTTCCGCAAGCGCATCGGCACCCAGCACATCCCGGCGGTCCACGCACCATGAACGAACTTCCCGGGCGCGCAACCCTTCTCGCCTCGGAGTCCACAGTGGACTCAGCGCGGCCGGGAAAGGGCCCGCTCGGCGCGCTGCCGGCCCTCGTGCCGGCCGTGCGCCGGGCGCTGGCCCTGGTGGGCTTCCTGTCGTTCGTCAACGCCGCTGCCCTGGTGGCACAGGCATTCCTGCTCGCGGACGTCCTCGCGGCGATCGTCGGAGCAGGATCCGGGGGACGCACCGCCCAGCTGGCCGCGCTGCTCGCGCTCGTCGCGACGCGCGCGCTGACCGGCTGGGCGGTGCGCACGGTCTCCGCCCGCGCCGCCGCGACAGCGCAACGCGAACTCCGCGCCAAGGCCGTCGACCACGCGCTGCGCCTGGGCCCCGAGTGGATCGCCCAGCGCGGCCACGGCGAGCTGACCGCGCTCACCACCCGCGGCCTCGACGCGCTCGACGCCTACTTCCGCGAATACCTCCCCGCCCTGGTCACGGCGGCCGTCGTGCCCCTCGGCGCCGGCGCGGCGATCCTGTTCGCCGACTGGCCATCCGGCGTCATCGTCGCGCTGACCGTGCCGCTGCTGCCGATGTTCGCCATCCTCGTCGGCAAGTACACCGCCGACCGCGTCGCCGGCGCGACCGACGCGACGCACCGGATGTCCGAGCGGCTCCTGGAACTCGTCCGCGTGCTGCCGGTGCTGACCGCGTTCCGCCGGGCCGCGGCCCAGGCCGAGACCGTCCGGCGGCTGTCCGAACGCCACCGCCGCGCGACGCTCAAGACGTTTAAAGTCGCCTTCTCCTCGGCCTTCGTACTCGAACTGGTCGCGACGCTGTCGGTGGCGCTCGTCGCGGTGGTGATCGGCGTCCGGCTCGCCGGCGGCAGCCTGCCGCTGGTCATCGGGCTCGGTGTGCTGATCCTCGCGCCGGAGTGCTACCAGCCGTTGCGTGCGGTCGGCGCGGCGTTCCACGCCAGCGAGGACGGCGTCGAAGCGGTCCGGCGCGTCGCCGACCTGCTGGCCCTCCCCGTGCCGCCGTCGGGGACCGCGATCCCGGAGCGCGGTGAGGTGCGGGTGGCAGCGCTGCGGGTGGCGCGCCGTGGCGGCTTCGCACCGGACGGCGAGTCGTTCGCGGTCCGCCCCGGCGAGACGGTCTGGCTCCGCGCCCCGAGCGGCGGCGGCAAGTCGACGACGCTCTCGGCCCTGCTCGGCTTCGTCCCGGCGGACGACGGCACCCTCACGATCGGCTCGACCGGCCTCGCCGACGCCGACCTCGCGCGCTGGCGTGAGCAGGTCGCGTGGGTGCCGCAGTCGCCGGTGTTCACCGGCGGCACGGTCCGCGAGGAAGCGGGCTCGTCGGACGAGCTGCTCGCCGAACTCGGCCTCAACGGGCTGGCCGACCGGCCGGTTTCCCAGCTGTCGCTGGGTCAGCGTCAACGCGTCGCCGTCGCGCGGGCGCTGAACCGGGTGCGGCACGGCGCCTGGCTGCTGCTGCTCGACGAGCCGACGGCGCACCTCGACGAAGCCAGCGCGCGCCTGGTGCTCGACGCGGTGCAGCGCGCCGTCGACAACGGTGCGGCGGCGATCATCGCGGCCCACGAGCGCACCGCGGCGGTCGACCTGCCGTCGGAGGCCACTGCTTCGGCCGAGACGTCCACAGTGGACTCGTCGGACGCGCCGCTGAAGTGGCGCGCGCTCCTCGACGGACGTCTCTTCGGCGGCGCCGCGCTGGGCGCGCTGGCGCTGCTGGCCGGCGTGGCGCTGACGGCGACGTCGGGCTGGCTGATCGCCAAGGCGTCCCAGCAGCCGCCGATCCTGACGTTGACGGTCGCGGTCGTCGGCGTCCGCGCGTTCGGCCTCGGCCGTGCGGGGCTCCGGTACGTCGAACGGCTGGTCACGCACGACGCCGCGTTCCGCATCGCCGGCCGCGTCCGCGTGCGGCTGTGGAACTCGCTGGTCCGTCTCGGGCCGGCGCGGAGCCTGCGCGCGGGCGAGGGGCAACGCCGGCTGGTGGGCGACGTCGACACTGTGCGCGACCTCCTGCCGCGGGTGGTGTCGCCGCCGCTGGTGGTGCTCCTGGTCGCGGCCGGCGCGATCGCCGTGCAAACGTGGGTGCTGCCGGCGGCGGGCCTGACGCTCGCGGCGGCGGTGGCGCTCGGGCTGTGCGCTCCGTGGGTCGCCTTGCGGGCGGAGCGCCGGGCGACGTCCGCGCTGGCCACCGGCCGACGCGAGGTGGCCACCCGAGTCTTGGTGATCTTCGAAGCGGCGGCCGAACTGCTCGCGTTCGGCACAGCGGGGAATCACCGCCGCGCCCTCACCGACGCCGACACGCGCCTGGTGACGCAAGCGCGTCGCCAGGCGTTCGGCGCGGGCGCGGCGGAGGCGCTGGTGACGCTGGTCTGCGGAGCGGCGACGGTCGTCAGCACGGCGTTCGCCGCGGCGGCGGTCGCGGACGGACGGCTCGACCCGGTCCTGGCGCCGCTGCTGGCGCTGGTGCCGCTCGCGCTGGCGGAGGTCCTGGCGCTGCTCCCGCCGGTCGCGCAGCACTGGGACACGCTGCAACGTGCGCGCCGCCGCCTCGCCGACGTGCCGGAAGCGCCGGTGCTCGCGACACGGGGGCCGGCGGTCTCGTTGCGGGGAGCGGACTTCGGCTGGCCGGGCGGACCGGTGGTGTTGCACGACGTCGACGTCGATCTGGCACCCGGAACGTACGCGGCGGTGGTCGGCCCGAGCGGGGCGGGCAAGTCGACGCTCGTCGCGGCGTTGCTGGGGTTCCTCGAGCCCAGCCGTGGCGCGGTCGAGGTCCCGGATGCGGTGGCCTGGGCCCCGCAGGAGCCGATGCTCGCGGCGACGACGATCGCCGAGAACCTCCGCCTGGCCCGCCCGACGGCGACCGAGGACGAGCTGCGCGCGGCGTTGCAAGCCGCTTCGCTGGACGTCCCGCCGGAGACGGTGCTCGGCAGCAGCGGCACCGGACTGTCCGGCGGCCAGGCCCAGCGGGTGGCGCTGGCGCGGGCGCTGCTCGGGGCGCCGTCGGCGGGGCTGGTGCTGCTGGACGAGCCGACCGCGCACCTGGACGAAGCGACGGCCCGGGTGGTGCGAGCCCACCTGCGGGAGGCCCTGGCCGGCCGCACGGTGGTGCACGTGACGCATGTGGCGGAGGAGGCGGCCGGCGCGGACGTGGTCCTCGAGGTCCGCGACGGCCGCGTCGTGACCAGGGTGCCGGTGCCGTGATCGATTCCCGCGGTGTCCTTGCCGCGCCGTCGCCGCGCCGCGCGATAATGGCGGAACTCATGGATCCGACGCTTGCCGCGCGGGCACTGTCCGCGGCCACAGAGATCACGAGCACCGCCCTGTCCGGCGACGACCCGGGAGCGGTGCTGGACACGGTCGTGGCCAGAGCGGCCGAGCTGGCCGACGCCGACCTGGGCCTGGCCATGGTGAGCACGGAGGACGGCCGGGTCGTGGTCGAGGCCGCCCACTACGCCACCCCCCATCCGGCAAGCAGCCCGAGTTCCGGCGGTGCGGGACTGGGTGCCGACGCCGGCCAGCCGCTCGAGGCGCTCGGCGATGTGCCCCACGGCGACTCGGCCCCGCTGCGCAGCGCGGACTCCGGCGCGCCCACTGCACCGGCGGGCGAGGCCGGCTCGGCTCAGCCTTCCGGCGGCCCAGGGCCGGGCACCGACGCAGGCGAGCCGCCAGCAGCGCTGGGCGGCGGCAGTGCGGACTCCGTCGCGGCGCTCGGCGGAGCGTCCGGCTCCAGCGCGGCGGCGGACGATGCGCGTCCTGGCGACCCGGACCAGCTCGTCGGCAGCTCGGACTTCGCCAGCCCGGCGGCCGATGCTCGCTCCCCGCAACCAGGTGCGCTGCCCGGCACAGGGTCCACTGGCGAGTCGCTGCGGGGGTTGGCTCTTCCCGCCGACTCCGCAGCCGGCCAGGTGGCCCGCGGGGGTGAACCCGTGTCCAGCGAAGACTTCACCGTCGATCCTCGTACCGCGCCCTACGTGCCCGCCGAACTCCACGGCTACGGTCCCTTCGCGGCCGCGCCGTTCGGGTCCGGGGGGCGGGTGCTCGGGTCGCTCACCGTCTACCGGAAACGGGGGCGGGAGCCCTTCTCCGCGGGCACCGTCGAGATGCTTGTCGCCTTCGCTGCCCAGGCCGGGGTTGTCCTCGCGCTCGCCGAAGGAGCCAACGCGCGCCATCGCGTTGCCCTCTACGAAGAGCGGGAGCGCATTGCCCGCGAGCTTCACGACGTCATCGTCCAGCGGCTCTACGGTGCCGGGATGCAGCTGGACCGCGTCCGGCGGAACATGCGCAAGCGGTTCGCCCAGGCCGATGGGGCTCGGCTTTCCGATGCCATCGACCAGCTCGACCAGACCATCGAGGAAATCCGCGGCACCGTGCGCGCGCTGCGGTCGCCGGAGCCTCGCCACGACACCGGCACGCCCACCGACCTCGCCGAGTCGGCGCGCGGCGAGGTTCGCATCGCCGGCGAGCTGCTCGGCTACCCGCCGACCCTGGAGCTGTCCGGCGAATTCGCCGACATCCCCGCGGAACGCGCCGACCACATCCGGGCCGCGCTGCGGGAAGCACTGTCCAATGTGGTCCGGCATTCCGGCGCCAGCGAAACCCGCGTGACGCTCACCAGGGACTCCGGCGGCGTCAAACTCCGCGTGCGGGACAACGGTTCCGGTGTTCCCCAAGGCGTGGCCACCCGGGGGCTGCGCCATCTCGCCGAACGCGCGGACGCCGCGGGCGGGAAGTTCTTCCTGAACTCCTCACCCAGCCTCGGCACCCTCGTCGCCTTCGACCTGCCGCTCGACTGACTCATCCTTCTCGGGTCATCCAGCCTCCCTTCCACGCCCTCGACATTGATCTTACCGGGCCATCGAACATATATTCGACTCACGTTCGAGTGAATCTCGGTCGGGAAACGACCTGATCGACATGGCTGACCGTGACGAGGTGCGGGAAAGGTCGCAGCGAACGGCGGATTGCGGACGCGGCAGCTGCGGATGGTTACTTCTCGCGCCGCGCGATCCAGGCCGCCGCCTGCGTCCGGCGCTGCATGCCGAGCTTCGCCAGCACCGACGTGACGTAGTTCTTGACCGTCTTCTCCGCGAGGAACAACCGCTCGGCGATCTCGCGGTTCGACAAGCCCTGGCCGATCAGCTCGAGCACGTCGCGTTCGCGCTCGGTGAGCGTCGCCAGCTCGTCCGTCGGCGGGTGGCGCATCTTGTCCAGCACGCGCGCCGTGCTCACCGGGTCCAGCAGTGACCGCCCGGCCGCCACCTCGCGGACCGCGTTCACGACGTCCTGCCCGCGCACCTGCT
Source organism: Amycolatopsis sp. 505 (assembly GCF_031625235.1). Classification (NCBI taxonomy): domain Bacteria; kingdom Bacillati; phylum Actinomycetota; class Actinomycetes; order Pseudonocardiales; family Pseudonocardiaceae; genus Amycolatopsis; species Amycolatopsis sp. 505. Next base: position 1,135,664 of record NZ_JACKQP010000001.1, on the reverse strand, counting down.
TGAGCAGGTACCCCGCCGCGCCGGCCATGATCGCGCCGACCATCGCCTCTTCGTCGTCGAACGCGGTGAGCATCAGGCAGGCCGGCGGGTTCGGCTTCGAGCGCAGCTCGCGGCAGAGCGTGATGCCGTCGCCGTCGCCGAGGCGGACGTCGACCACCGCGACCTCCGGCTCGACGTGCATCGCCACCGCCAGGGCCTCTTCGACGCTGCTCGCCTCGGCGACGACCTCGATGTCGGGCTCGTCGCCGAGGAGGTCGCGGAGCCCGCGGCGGACCAGTTCGTGGTCGTCGACGAGCAGTACCTGGATCGGCATACCCCGAGGCTACGGGGTGTGCGGGCGCCGCGGTGGCGGCCGGTCGGCACCGTCACACGTGAATTACCTCAAAGGTGTGACCGCGCGGCCCGTAACATTCCGGCCGGGAGGCATTCCTGGCGGTGAATCCGCAGGTCAACACCGAAACGCGAAAGAATCACGGAACCTGTCGCTCTTCGTGGAGCGCTGGCATTTCCGGAATTCCGGAAACGTCCGTAACAGCGTCGCCGAGACGGCGATAGTAACCACGCAATCGCCCCAGATTCCGTTCGGAAGGAATTCCGTTGTCCCTGTTTCGTCGTGCCTTGACGACGGCCGCCGCCGTTGCCGGGTTCGCTCTCCTCGGCCCCGTCCCCTTCGCTTCCGCGCAGCTCGCGACCCCGCTCGCCGCCGACAAAGACTGCTCGGACTTCCAGTACCAGGAGGAAGCCCAGGCGGTCCTCGACGCCACGCCGGGCGACCCGAACGGCCTGGACCGCGACAAGAACGGCATCGCCTGCGAAACGCTCCCGCACCGGCCGAAGCAGCCGGCCACCGCAACAACTTCCACGACGAAGAAGACCACCACTCCGCCGAAGAAGGACACCAAAAAGACCGGCGGCCAGGTGAAGGTCAAGCCGGTCGGCGGCGTCGCCACCGGCGGCGGTGAGCCGGACGACGACGTTCCCGGTTTCCTCGTGCTCAGCGGCACGCTGTTCGCCGCGTCGGTGTCCGGCGGCATGGTGCTCTACCTGCGCCGGCGCCCGAGTTGAGGCACCCGCGTCTGTGGCCCGCGGTCACCGCGGTCGTCGCCGCGCTCGGCGTCGTCGTGGCCGTGGCCCTCGTCCTCGTCCTGGCGCCGAAGGCACCGCAGGAGATCGCCCCGCCGAGCCCGGCCGCCCCGGACCCGGTGGGCACCGCGAGCCTCGCGCACCCCACGGCAACGACCGCCGACGGCCTCCCCTCGGCGAAACCGGCGTCACTGACCATCCCGGCGATCGGCGTGCGGGCCGGGGAGATCAAGGACCTGGGCCTGACGCCGGACGGCGCGCTGGAAGTCCCGGGCGACGCCACGACCGTCGGCTGGTTCACCGGCGCGCCGTCGCCCGGGGAGACCGGCCCGGCGGTGCTGGCCGCGCACGTCGACTACAAGCACGTACCAGGCGCGTTCTCCCGCCTGAAGGACCTGCGGCCGGGCGAACAGGCCAGGGTCGGCCGCGCGGACGGCCGGATCGCCGTCTTCACCGTCTACCGCGTCGACCGCTATGCGAAGGCCGCGTTCCCGACCGACGAGGTCTACGGCGACACCCCGGACCCCGAGCTGCGGCTCATCACCTGCGGCGGGGCGTTCGACCGGTCGAGCGGCAACTACCTCGACAACGTCGTGGCCTACGCGAGGCTCACCGCCGTCGAGGCCTGAGCCAGCTCGATCCGCGCCAGCTCGAGCCGCCGGTAGGTGCGCTCGTGGAGGGACCAGACGTCCAGGACGTCACCGTCGAGCTCGGGGTAGGCGACGACGAGGTGCTCGCCGCCGTACGCGATGTCCACCGGCAGCCCGGCTTCGAGCTGCCAGCAGAGCTGTTGCTGCTTCGGCGTGAGCCGGCCGGCGTAGCGGTCGCTCATCGCCCGCGCGAGCTGGCCGCGCAGCAGCGCCGGGCCGGTCACCGGGGCGGCCAGCAACCGCTCGGCGTGGCCGGCGGGATCGGGTGGCTGTTCGCCGGGTTCTGGGTCGCGGACGGCCACCGTCGGCTCGGCCTGGTCGCGGGCGGGCAGCACGATGCTGCCGTCCGCGGCGTGGCGGGTCGGCGCGTAACCCGCTTCGCGCAACGCCTCCAGCGTACGACCGGCGTCCACAGTGGACGTCAACACGGTCGGCGCCACCGCGCGCAGGCCGAGTTTGGCGAGCTTCCGGTGCGCGGCGAGCTCGGCCAGCACGGCGGGCTCGCCGACGACGACGCTCGCGACGTCGATCACCTGCGCCTCGCCGTGCCGCCGCGCGACGTCGTTGACCAGGTACACCAGCGGCTGCGGCAGCTCGCCGGTGGCGACGCCGCGCAGGTCGCCGAGCAGTTCGGCGACCTGAACGCCCTGGTCGAACGCCCGCCGCACGGACGCCGGCGAGAAGCGCCAGCTGGTCGCGGTGCCCTGCGCCTCCCGATCGGCGACGCGGTCGAGCAGCGCGGCGAGCCGGGCGTCGGGTGAGCCGGGCACGATCGCCGTCAGGTCGGTGCCGAACAACGCCGTCGTGCGCGCCCGGGAGACCAGTTCGCCGGTGACTTCGACGAGCCTCTCCGGGGCGAGCAGGGCGCGTCCGGCCGAGGTGACGGCGCCGTGCGCGATGACGCCGAGCAGTTCGCCCTCCCCGAGCGCCTCCCGGACGAGCCCGCCGAAGTCGTCGGACGGCAGCAGCGGCGCGTGCCACCCGGCCAGCTCGATCAGCGCGTCGACGTCGGTCACGGCGTCGCCGGGCGCGAGCCGGGCCAACAGCCGCACGAGCAGCCGCCGCACCAGCGCCTCGACGTCGGTCCCGAACTCCGGGGGCACCGGGTCCCACCAGGTCGTCAGCAGCAACCGGTAGAGCAGCGCCGGCTCGGGTCGGGCGAGGTCCGGGTTGGGCGCGAGCGTGGGCGCGGGTGCCTTATGGCCGCGGCGCGGCGGCGGTGGCTCGTCGGCCAGCAGCAGCCCCGCCTGGGCGGCGAGGTCGACGGCCAGCTGGATCTCCGCCGGCGTGGCACCGGTGTCCTTGGCCAGCTTCTTGACCAGCCGGGCCCCGATCGTGCCGTCCTTGAGCAGCGGCAACGGTTCCGCGGCGGCCAGGTCGAGGATCGCCGACACGCGGTCGAGCAACCGCAGCGCGGCGGCCGACGACGTCGAGTCCGCCTCGGCCGCTCCCATCGGGGTGACGGTGCACTCGGGTTCCGCGGGCGTGAACGGCAGCTGGTGGCCGGGCCCGCGCAGCGCGAGCGACACTTCGATCGGCATGGCCACGGTGCCGTGGTAGGTCCCGAACAGGAAACCGTGGTCGTGCGCCCAGCCCGCCGGGGCGATGCCCTGGACCTCGGGAACGCCGTCGGCCATGTCCAGCAACAGCTTCCGCGTCTCCTCCGGCGCGGTGGCGAACAGTTCGCGGACGCGGTCGCCGTCCCGGAAGAAGCGGACGAGCTCCGCCTTCTTCGCGGTGACGCCGAGTGCTTGCGCCAGCTTCGCCAGCCGGGGCGTGCCGAGTTCTTCGAGCAGGCTCGCGACCGGCCGGCCGAGCCCTTCGGCGCCGAAGCCGGTGCGGTGCAGCAGCTGCGGCAGGGTGATGCCGTCCCCGTCCCGCCAGAGCAGGGCCCGGTCGGCGATTTCGTCCACATAGGACTCGACGTCGGTGGCGCCGAGCAGCCGGGCGACGTCCGCGACGGGCACCGGCCGCTGCCCGAGCGCGCAACACAGCTGGACGGCCCGCAGGACCTGCACCAACGGCATCGGCAACCCGAGCAAGGCGGCATCGACGGACCCGGCCGAGGCGAGCCGCGCCGCGACGACGTCCAGCCGCCGCGGCCACGGCTCCGCCAGCACGTCCGGCCGGTGGGCCAGCACCTTCGCGAGGGCGTCCTGGTCCAGGCCCGTGAGCCGGCCGAGCAGTTCGCCGTCGGTCGTCATCGGCCCAGGCTAGATCACCGTTCGCAGGCGACACCGTCGCCGTCGCGGTCGAGCCCGGACCGGTAACCCGGTTCGCCGCGGTGCAGCGGCGCCGCGTGGGCGGCCTTCGCCGCGGCGCAGTTCGCGTAGTACGCGCTCTGGGCCGGGGGTTCTTCGGTGGTCTCCACGGGCGCGGGCGGGGGAGCCGCTTTGGTGGCCGGGGCCGGCTTCGGCGTCGCGACCGGTGCGGGGGCGGAGGTCGGTGCGGGCGCGGGCGCATCGATGGTTCCGCGGCACGGCGGTCCCCACAGCCCGCTGACGGCGGTCTTCGCCGCGGTTTCGGTCGCGGCGAGCGCCGGCAATGCGGCGGCGGTCGCGTACTTGAGATAGCCGTTCTGAATCGCCAGAGTCGCGTAGTCCTGCCCGTCGGCCAGCGTCACGGCGATGCCCTGCGCCGTTTCCGCGCCGAGCGTCACGGCTTTGCCGGAAAGCGTCGAGGCGGCCCAGGTGAGCGATTCCGCGGCATAACAGCCGTTGCTCGCGAGCGGGGCGATCACGCCGAGGACGTGCACCGTTCTGGTGGTGCCGTCGCTGCCGTTCACGACGACGGTGGCCCCGTCCGTCACGCTGCCGACGGTGTAGGTGACGGCCACCGGAGACGGCGTCGGGGACGCGGTCGTGCTGGTCGGCGGGGGTGTCGAGGACGCGGGGGCGGCGGCGGTCGTGACCTTCGGCTCGGGTGCCTTCCCGAAGATCGCGCCGAGCACGAACAGGACCGCGAATGCGGCCAGGACGATCTTCAGCCAGTTCGGAAAGCGCTTCTTCGGCTGCATGCGGGATTTCCTCGTTCCTCGAGCGACGTGCCGACGGTGTACTCGGGAAATCTCCCGCCGTTGTTACGCGCGAGCCCGTGATCGACCACCAGTCGTTATCCGGCGGAATGTTGCCGTCACGATCACGTCACGAACCACGGCCGCACGCCGAAAAGCTGTCACAACAGCCGATCGGGAAACGACCTGCGGACGTGATCGAATCCCTCGCGCTGCTCGGCACCGGCGGCTTCCCCGCGCACGGTCTCGACTTCACCGCACTGGACATCCGGACCACCGGGTTGCGCCCGGGCCGCGTCGTCGAACTCGCCGCGGTGCGGGTGCACGCCGACGGCACGCTCGCCGGTGAGCTTTCGACGCTGGTGGACCCCGGGCCGGAGGTGCCGCTCGTCCACGGCATCACGCGCGCCGAACTCGACGGCGCACCGTCGTTCGGCGAGGTGCTGGGCCCGCTGCTCGACCTCTGCGCCGGCAGCGTCGTCGTGGCGCACGACCCGGCCTTCACCGGGGCGTTCCTCGACCGCGAGATCGGGGCACTCGGCGTCCGGGTGCCCGCGCTGCCGGGCGTTTCGACGACGGCGGCCGCCCGGTCGGTGCTGCGGCTGCCCAACTACCGGACGGCCACCGTGGCGCACGCCCTCGGCGTGCCCACCGGGCCCTCGGCCCGGTCGGCGGCGCGGACGATCGCGCGGCTGGCGACCGTCCTGTTCGGCCGGTACGGCCTGACGTTCGCGACTCCGCCGGCCTTCCCGAGCCTGCCGCGGTTCGCCGGCGGCCGGCTGCTTCCCCGCGCCGAGGAGCCGCCCGCCGAGCCGGGGTGGATGGCCGAGGCCGTCGAGCGGATCCCCGACGGCGGAGCCGGGAACGCCTACCTGGACCTGCTCGCCGGGGTCGTCGCCGATCAGCACCTGACACCGGACGAGGTGACGGCCTTGGCCGCGTTGGCGCGCGAGGCGGGGCTGTCCGAAGCGCACGTGCGCTCGACGCACGAACAGTTCGTGACCGCGTTGCGGGAGATCGCGGAACGGGACGGCGTGGTGACCGCGGCGGAAGCGCGCGAACTGCGGCAGGTGGCGACCGCGCTCGGCGTCGCCGGCGCCGGTGACCTGCGGCCGAGCGCGGGCGGCAAGCCGACCCGGGTGCTGGTGCTCGGCGCCGGCATCGCGGCGGACCGGCTGCGGGCCCGCGTCCTCGCCGAGGGTGTCCAGCTGGCGAAGAAGCTGACCGCGAGCGTCACCCACCTGGTGGCCGACGAGACCGTGCCCGCGAACGAGCCCCGGCTGACGCGGGCCGCCGAGCTGGGTGCCGTCCTGCTCGACGTCGGGTCCGCACCGGTCGCCCTCGGGTTCGAACCACCGCCCGCCCGGCCGGCCGCGGCACCCGCCGCGACGTCGAAGCTCGTCGGCGGGCGGATCCTGATGGGGATCGGGCTGCTGCTGATGGTCATCGTCGTCCTCGCGATGTTCGGCGGAACACCGGTGGCCGCCGGGATCTTCTTCGCCGCGTTCGGGGTCGGGGCTCTGGTCGGCGGCTGGTGGCTCGCCGAGCCCGTGGCGCGCTAGCCTCGGTGCGGTGCCGCGGCTGATCCACTTGAACGGCCCGTCTGCCTGATCGGGTGCTGGCGGGACACTTACGACGCCGTGCTCGCCCACCTGCGCGCCGGGTGACGCGGTCCGGTTCACTGGAGTCATGGCAATTCCGGAGCTCGCGCTGCGGCAGATCGAACGGTGGTGCGCGCAGCGCGTCCCCGAGCACCTCCAGGACCGGGTCCGGGTCGAGTGCCGGACGCGGGGCCGCGCGGTCACCATCGTCGAACGCCGCGCGCCGCAGGCCGGGGCCGACTGGAGCGAGCAGGAGATCGCGCAGCTGCGGTTCGACGAGTTCGGCATCTGGTCGGTGTGGTGGGCCGACCGGGACGGGCAGTGGCTGAGCCACCCGGACGGGCCGGTCGCCAGCACGCCGCCCGCGCTGCTCGCCGAGATCGACCGCGACCCCTGCGGGGTGTTCTGGGGCTAGGCCGGCGGCGGGAACCGGACCTCGTTGCGGTCGATCTTCGCGTGGGCCGCCGCGGCCAGGTCGACGCCGAGGCGGTCGGCCAGCTGCAGCAGGTACAGCGTGACGTCCGCGATCTCGTCCAGCACCTTGCCCTCCAGCGCCGGATCGGCGCGCCACGCGTCGGATTCCTCGGGCGTCAGCCACTGGAACAGCGAGGTCAGCTCGCCGACTTCGCCGGAAAGCGCCATCACGAGGTTCTTCGGGGTGTGGTACGGCTCCCAGGCACGGGCCGCGGCGAAAGCGCGCAGCCGCTGGGTTACGTCGTCGAATGTCACGGGCGGCATTGTGCCTGGTGGTCACCACCGCTTTCGGGGGTCCGGGTGGCGGAGCCCCCGGCCCGGGCGAAGCCCGGCAATCACAGTGCGTCAGCGGCCGTATGGCGGACGGGCGTTGACCGGTGAATCTCTCACTCAATAGGTTGAACTTCGTCGGGATTGTTGCGGGGACCAAGGCTGGGAAGGGAACGTCTTGAAGTACCTGCGATCCGTCCGCGGCCGCATGCTGGGCATCGCGTTCATCCCCGGTGGCGCGCTCGTCGCCGTGGCTGTCGTGATCGCGATTCTCCTGATCCACCAAGCGGTTCGGACCCGGGACCTGGCCGTGGAGACGGCGGCCGCGGCGGACCGGACGGCCCGCGCGGTGGTCGCGTTGCAGGCCGAGCGGAGCGCGGCGATGGCCGCGCCCGAGCAGCGCAGTGCCGCGTACGCCGGCTACACCCAGCGGATCGAGTCCGCCATCGCCGGGCTGCGCGAGTACGCGCGCCACGCCCCGGACGCCGAGTCCGGCTACCAGCAGACCACCGCCGTCGAGCTGCTTTCCGTCGCCGAAGGCATGGATCGCTCCGATTCCCTCGCCCTGGCCGGGCTGGACAACGTCACGCGGGGGTCGTTCACCTCCGCCGTCGCCTCCTACCGGGCCGAGCTGGCCCGGGTCGTCCCGCAGCTCACCGAGAGTGGCCGGATGGCGTACGAAACGCTCACGCGTAGCGCCGAATGGAGCAGGCTGGCGGCCGCCGAGAACGCTTTCACCGCCGCCGAACCGCTTCCGGTGCCCGAGCCCACGTGGCGGAACGCTTCCTACGCCGTGTCCGCCCAGCTCGGCCTGCTGTACACGCAGCAGAGCCAGTACGCCGTGCAGCTGACGCTCGACGACGGCCGCCGCACCCTCGCCGGTGCCCTCGCCGCGGGGACGGCGCTCCTGTTGTTCGCCGTGCTCCTGATGGTGGTGGTCCGGCGGCTCGTGGCGCGGGTGCCGGTGCCGGTCGTCCCGATCATGGTGCCGACCGTCCACCCGGCCATCCCGCGACCCCGCCACGCACGGTCACGACGGCCGGGGATCCCGGACCCGTGGCCGCTGAAAGCCGTGTTCGACGACCTGCGCCGCCGATGAGGTGCTCACCCACCGTAACTGATTACTCCGAAAAGAGCACGCGGTTGGCCCACACGCGTGCTGGCGCCCGTCGGGCAGACTGGTGCGCGTGAGTCCCCTCTCGGATCTTCGCCTCTACCTGCGCACTTTGGACGCGGAGACGCTGGCGGACCTGCTGTACGCCCAAGCCGAGCGCGATCCCGAGCTGCGGCACTCGCTCGAACTGCGCGCGGCCACCCAATCCGGTGACGTCAGCGAGGCGCACCGGCTGCTCGACACCGCGGTCACCGACGGGAACGTCGAGTACACCGCGAAGATCGGCGCGGTCCTCGACACGCTGCAGCGGATGCTCGACGCCGGCAGCCGCGCCGATCTTGCCCCGCTGGCCCGGCGCACGGTCGACGACATCAGCGAGGTGCTGGAGCAGTCCGGCGACCACGCCGGCGACCTGGCGGACCGGCTGGACCGGGCCGTCGAGCTGTACGCCCGCGCGTGCGCCGCCCGGCCGCCGGACCCGGAGAAGCTGGCCGACTGGATCCTCGAGGTCGAGTTCGACGGCCCCGGCCGCCCGGTGATCGACCTCGCCGAGTTCGCGTCCGCACTGGGCGAGCCGGGGCTCAAGCGGATCAAGTCCACTGTGGACGACGTGCTCGCGGCGAACGGGCCGGGCCACCGCCGCGACGTGGCCGAACGGCTGCGGGAGCAGCTGGCCGAGGTGCTCGGCGACGTCGACGAGCTGGTGGCGATCCTGTCGGCCAAGCCGCCGCGGGTGGACGTCAGCCTCAAGATCGTCCGGGTGCTGCGGGCCGCCGGGCGCCACAGCGAGGCCATCGCGCACGCCGCCCGCGCGCTCACCCACGACAAGCAGCCGCCGGCACCGGAGCCGGAGAGCGAAACCTCCCGCCGTCGCAAGGAATTCGACGCCGAACCGGGCCTCGGGACCTACGCGGCCCTGCGCGAGGCCGCGACGAACGACGGGAAGTGGACGACCCAGCGCCGGGAAGCGCTCGCTCGCCTGCGCGAACGTGCCGCCGAAGGTGCCGAACAGGCCGGCGAGCTCGTCCGCGTCCTGCTCGACGACGGCCGTCCCGACGAAGCCTGGCGCGCCTGCGTCCGGTTCGGTGCGTCCGCCGAGCTCAAGCTCGAACTGGCCGAACAGCGGGCGGCCGAGCACCCGGCCGAGGCGATCCCGGTCCTCCGCGAACACGTCGACGAGCTCATCGAGCGCAAGGACCCGCAGGCCTACCGGGAAGCCGCCCGCCGGCTGAAGCTGTTGCGCACCTTGCACAAGCGCGCCGAAACGCCGGACGAATTCACCGCTTACCTGGCCGCTCTGGTGGAAAACCACCGGCGGAAAACCCGCCTGATCACGGAAATCCGGGCGGCCAGGATAGCGCTGCCGAAAGCCGTGACAACCGGGGCTTCGCCCCGGGCCGGGGGCTCCGCCACCCGGACCCCCAAAAGCCCGTAACCTCGCAGCGCAGCCCTCGTTGACCCGGGAGAACCGGTGATTCACGTGCACCGGGACATCGTGAGCGCGCCAGGCGTCGCGGTGGCCCAGTTCCGTCGTCCAGGCTCGGCGCCTCCCCGTCGAGCACCCGGCGGGACCCGCGCCAGGGCCACCGCGACCCGCTCGCGGTGAAGTGAAAGCATGAGGCCATGAGCCCGGTGAGTCGCGCCCGAAAGAGGCAGCCGCAGCCCGTCACGCACAGCGTGACCGGCTTGTTCAAGGACGTCCTGAACGACTTCTCGGCGCTGGGCGCCGACCCCGCGCCGGTCGACGTCGAACTGCTCGCCTCCGAGGTGCTCGGCCAGTTCCGCGACCTGCCCGTCGAGGACGGCGAAGAGCCGCTCGGCCTGGAACTCATCGGCTTCGCCCAGCGCAAGATCACGCCGGGCGCCGCCGCGCTGCTGGCCGCCCTCAAGGTCGTCGCCGAGACCGACGTCGAACGCAAGGCCGCCGACGCCGGACTCCAGGTCGTCCTCGGCCGCGGCATCCCCGAGCCCGCCTTCGCCGCCGGGCTGGGCCGGGTCACCGCCGGCGAGTGCTGGCGGACCGGGGACGTCTACGGCGACGAGTCGTCCCTGCTCTGCGTCTTCACCCACGGCGACCAGGCGTACGGCCTGCTCGCGCTGCTCGACTTCACCGAGGGCGGCCGGGTCCGGGACCTCGTCGTGATCGACGGGCCCGCGGACGTCGTCGCCGAGATGCGGGAGCAGTCCGACGCCGACCCGGAGCTGGTCCTCTTCGAGGCCGTCGACCCCGCCGAAGCCCACCGCCTGATCGCGGACGGCCTCGCCGCCACCGACCACCTCGACGAGGCCGACGTCAGCGAGGACTACGCCCGCTTCCACGCCGTCGCGCTCACCTGGTGCCGCGCGCTGCCGGAACCGGCGCTCGTGCCCGAGGTCGCCGAGTGGTCCGACGCCGAGCGCGCGGCCGTCGTCGAGCAGTTCGTCGCGGCGAGCGGTGAGGACGCCGGCGCCGCCCGCTCGATCGGCAGCCTGCTGCTGGAGCACGGCCTGCGCACCGACCCGGGCAACCCGCTGCGCGTCGGGCCGGAGAAGATCGCGCGGTTCCTCGAGGGGCTGCTCGGCGAGGAGTACGAACTCGACGCCGACCACGAGGACGCCGTCGAGCCGGTCGTGCTGGCCTGGGTGCAGTGGACCGGCGAGCGGGCGCACCTGACCGAGACGGCGATCGCCGCCCTCGACGAAGCCGTCCAGGACTACCTGAGCGAGTACACCGACGAGGACGACTCCCCGCTGGAGCGCTACTTCGCCGACACCGGCGACCTGTCGCCGACCGAACTGGCCGACGCGCTGGAGCGCCGGATGTTCGCGGTGCCGTCGACGACCACGGAGATCGACGAGGAAGAGGTCGACCTCGACCCGACCGACGCCGACCAGCGCCGCGCACTCGTCATCGCCGAGGCCGACGAGGACGAGGACGAGCAGCGGCTGATCCTGCGCGCGACGATCGTCGACCAGCTGTGGGACAACGAGCCCGCCGAGGTCTGGCAGGCCGCCGAGCGCCTCGGCGAGGGTGAGCTCGACCGCGACGAGATCTTCGAGCAGCTCATCGACACACTGGAAAACAGCCTGCTGGACGCGGAAAACCTCGAATACGACGCCGACGCCTACGTCGAGGCGCTGGCCGAGCTCTGATCGCTAAGGGAGGGGGCCCGCGTGGTCCGCGGGCTTCGCCTTGCTGCGGCGCTCCTGCAGCCGGTCGTCGAAGTCGACGACGAAGGTTCCCGCGGCCATCGCGATCAGCAAGGCCAGACCGAGCACCGCACCGACCCACGTGAGGATCATGGTGAACATCGTGGGCCTCCTCCCCAGCTCAGAGCCGTTTTCCTAACTCCTTCAGGGTCGCTTTCACAACGCATGCCCGGTATCGGCCAACCGGTTACGGCTCAACGGCCCGCCTCGGCCGAACGGCCGGTTTCCGGCGCGGAGAGTCGTCACCGGTCAACGAATCGTGTTCGCGCCTTCGCTCAGCGTGCCAAAGCGCGGCATGTGGGTGACGAGGTGCGTGACCAGGTCAGAGCTTGCGCAAGCGGACCCGGTTGATGGTGTGGTCGCAGTCCTTGCGCAGCACCAGCGTCGCCCGGGGACGGGTCGGCTTGATGTTCTCCATCAGGTTCGGCTCGTTGATCGAGTGCCACAGGTGGCGCGCCTCGGCGCGGGCCTCGTCGTCGGGCAGGCCGGCGAAGTGGTGGAAGTGCGACGCCGGGTCCGCGAACGCCGTGTGCCGCAGCTCCAGGAACCGCTCGATGTACCAGCGCTGGATGTCGTCGGTGTGCGCGTCGACGTAGATCGAGAAGTCGAAGAGGTCGGACACCATCAGCCGCGGTCCCGGCTGCAGCACGTTCAGGCCCTCGACGATGAGGATGTCCGGCTGCTGCACGACCTGCTCCTGGCCGGGCAGGATGTCGTAGGCCAGGTGCGAGTACACCGGCGCGGCGACCCGCTCGGCGCCCGACTTCACCTCGGTGACGAACCGCAGCAGCGCGCGGCGGTCGTAGCTCTCCGGGAACCCCTTGCGGTGCATGATCCCGCGGCGCATCAGCTCGGCGCGCGGGTACAGGAAGCCGTCGGTGGTGACCAGGTCGACGCGGGGGTGGTCCGGCCAGCGGGCGAGCAGCGTGCGCAGGATGCGGGCGGTGGTCGACTTGCCGACCGCCACGCTCCCGGCGATGCCGATCACGAACGGGACCTTCGTGCCGCGGGAGTCGTCACCGAGGAACGTCGTCGTCGCTTCGTAGAGCCGCTGGCGGGCGGCGACCTGGAGGTTGATCAGGCGGGAGAGCGGCAGGTAGACGTCGGCCACCTCGGCCAGGTCGACCTGCTCGCCCAGACCGCGCAGCCGCAGCAGCTCGGCCGCGGTCAGCGGCAACGGGGTCGAGCTCCTGAGTTCTTTCCATTGTTCCCGGTGCAGCTCGACATACGGGCTGAGTTCGCGGACCCGGGTCATCGCACACTCCTCCGGCCGTCGCCTGCACTGGCGGACGTTCACCTGCGTGATTAACGGTAGGGCTTACGGCCGGTGAAAGCGCTGTGACGTAGTCCACCCCCTACCGGGGGTTGATCACCCAGCGTCACATTTTTCCGAAGACTTCGGCCCAGGCCGCGGCAACCTGCCGGGCGCAGGTCGCGGGGGCGACGCCGCCGACGCCGGTGCCGAGGCCCGGCATCGCGATCGTGTCGACGAACTCCCGCACCGGGCCGTGGTCGAGCCGGCCGTCGCGCCAGGTCAGGAACACCGCGCGGGCGGCGAGGTACGGGTGGACGGTGTCGGCGGGCAGCCGTTCGCCGGGTTCCCGCATGGTCGGGGCGCTGATCAGCCAGGCCGGTTCGGCCTCGCCGGTCGGCACCACCACGGCGTCGCCGATCGGCAGCTCGCCGCCGTGGAAGGCCAGGACGGCGCTGCGGACGCTCTGCTCCACGCCCGGGAACGCCTGCGCGTAGACGGCGTCGATGCCGCCACGCATCCAGCCGTAGGAGTTGGCCGGGCTGACCACGGCCTGGGCGACGACGTCGAGCACCGACCCGCGGTGCACCCGGACCCGGCCGGCCAGTTTCTGCGCGGCGGCGGTCCAGGCGGCGGCGAGTGGTTCATCGACGGCGCACAGCACCAGTTCCGGTGCGCGGGGGGCGAGCGGCGGCTTGGCGCCCTCACGTCCGGTGTGCGTGCCCGATTCGGCGGTCACCCGCTCAGCATCGCAAAAAATGCCACCCGGCGTAACCGGTTCCCGTACCGGCTGTCCGAGTGAATGTCGCCACGCCCGGGCCCCGTAGCCTGGGTGCTGTGTCACGGATCGCATACTTCGGCCCCCGAGGGACCTTCACCGAACAGGCCGCGCGGGTGCTCGCCGCCGGCGAAGAACTGATCCCGTACGAGACCGTCCGGCTCGCGATGACCGCGGTCCGCGCCGGCGAAGCGGACGCGGCGTGCGTCCCGATCGAGAACTCCGTCGAAGGCGTGGTGCCCACCACGCTCGACGGGTTCAGCGAGTCGACCCCGCTGGTCGCCGTCGCCGAGACGATCCTGCCGGTCCACTTCAGCGTGCTGACCCGGCCGGGGAACTCGGAGATCCGGACCGTCGCCAGCCACCCGCACGCGCTGGCCCAGGTCCGCGAATGGCTCGACGCGAACCTGCCGGGCGCGCACGCGGTGGCGTCTTCGTCGACGTCGGCCGCCGCGGTCGGCGTGCTGGAGGGCGACTTCGACGCGGCGGTCTGCGCGCCGGTCGCGAACGAGCACTACCACCTCGAAGTGCTGGCCACCGAGGTCGCCGACGTGCCCGACGCGGCGACGCGGTTCCTGCTGGTCCGCCGCCCGGGCGAGCTGCCGGATCCGACGGGCGCCGACCGGACGTCCGTGGTCGCCGCGGCCGCGAACCGCACCGGCACGCTCGCCGAGCTGCTCACCGAGCTGGCCGGCCGCGGCATCAACCTGACCCGGCTCGACGCCCGCCCGACGCGCAACAACTTCGGCGAGTACCGCTTCTTCATCGACTTCGAAGGCCACGTCGCCGAGCCGCGGGTCCTCGACGCGCTGACGGCGTTGCGCCGGCACTGCCGCAACCTGCGGTTCCTCGGCTCGCACCCGCGGGCCGACGGCGTCCCCACCACGATCGTCGACGGCTTCGGCAACGACGACTTCGTCGAAGCGGCCGTGTGGGCCGACGCGGTGCGCAAGGGGGACATGGCGTGAGGCTGCTGCTCATCCGCCACGGGCAGACCGACGGGAACGTCCGCGGCGCGCTGGACACCGCCCTGCCCGGCCCGCCGCTGACCGACCTCGGCCGCCGGCAGGCGGACGCCCTCGCCGCGCGGCTGGCGGAGGAGCCGCTGGTCGCGGTGTATGCGTCGCAGGCGACGCGCGCCCAGCAGACGGCGGCGCCGCTGGCCGCCCGGTTTTCCCTGGACGTGCAGGTCGTCGACGGCGTGCACGAGGTCGTCGCGGGCGATCTCGAAGGGGCGACGGACCACGCGTCGATCCGGACCTACATGGAGACGGTCCGGCGCTGGACGCTCGGCGAGCTGGCGCCGTCGCTGCCCGGCGGGGAGAGCGGCACCAGCGTGCGCACCCGGATGCTGGACGCGGTCGGCCGGCTGCGCGCCAAGCACGAACAGGCCGACCCGGACGGGGTGATCGCCCTGGTCAGCCACGGTGGCGCGATCCGGCTGACCGGCGAATGGCTGGCCCCGAACGTGCACGCCGACGTCGCCAACGCGGCGCTGATCCCGAACACCGGGCTGGTGGAACTGGTGGCGCAGCCGGAAGGGCAGTGGCGGTGCCTGACCTGGGTCGACACCCCGCTCTGAAGACCCCGAAAGTGTGATTCCGTCACGTTTAGAACACGTCCGGTGGGGAATTTACGAAAGCAGCCAACCCGGCCGCGTCCCGGTACGTCTACCCAGTAGCACCACACCAGGGAGGCGATTGACATGAAGCTTTCACGGTTGTTCCCGGTCGTCGCGGCTTCGGCGGGCGTTCTCGCGCTCTCCGCCTGCGGCGGTGGCGGCACCACGAACGCGGCGTCCAGCTCGACGCCGTCCAGCTCGGAGTCGCCGACCGCCACCCCCACGGTCACCACCGCCACGTCGAGCGCGTCCGCCACGCCGGCCGCGCCGCCGGTCGCCCAGCCCGCGGACGACGGGCTGTGCAAGGCCGGCGACGTCAAGCTCTCGCTCGGCCAGGGCGACGCGGGCGCCGGCTCGGTGTACCGGCCGCTGCTCATCACGAACTCCAGCGCGAAGCCCTGCACCATCCAGGGCTTCCCGGGTGTGTCCTATGTGGCCGGCCCGGACGGGCACCAGGTCGGCAAGGACGCCTTCCGCGAAGGCACCAAGGGCAACGCCGTCAAGCTGAACCCGGGCCAGACCGCGGCCGCCGACATCCAGTTCGTCAACGTGCGGAACTTCGACCCGGGCGCCTGCCAGCCGACGGCGGTCCGCGGCCTGCGCATCTACCTGCCGCAGGAGACCGCGTCGAACTTCGTGCCTTCGGAGGGCACGGGCTGCGCCGGCACGAAGATCCCCGGCAACCAGTTGGCCGTGAAGACGGTCCACCCAGCCTAACCCGGACCCCGCCCCGCCACCGCCCTCAACGGACGGGCTTCGCCCGGCTGTTCAGATCCTGCCGCAAATCTCCTTGGCCTCGGTCAGGTGCCGCTGGCCGGAGATGTCGTTGAAGTGCAGGCTCAGCACCATCCGGCTGACGCCGTCGATGTGGTCGGCCAGCGGCTGGTAGTTGGCGTTCACCTGGGCGGCGGCCGCGGACAGCTCGCGCGCGGCCACCATCCGGTGCAGCCGCTCCCCGCTGAGGGCGGGGGTCAGCGACGGCTGCGTGTCCCGGCTCGTGTCGGGCAGCTCGCCCACCCGGTCGAGCGCCTGGCACGCCGCGACGGCGTCGTCGAGCGCGCCGGCGTGCACTCCGGACAGTCCCCACAGGAGCCCGAGGACGCTGCCGCCCAGCACGAACCCGGCCACCGCGCACAGCACGAGCAACCGGCGTGCCGGCGGGGGCGGCTTGACCTCGGCCTCCTCCGAAGGCTCGTCGAAGTCCGGATCGGCGTCGGTGCCGGTCCCCGGGTCCACGGTGCGCATGACTGCCTCCTCACCACCTGGGTGAGGAGCTATTTCAGCTCACAATCCGGGATCGTGGTGGGTCAGCGCCGTGGCTGAGTCCGATTTGTCACCGAGGGAGAACCGCCGCAGCGCGCCGATCGCGAACGCGGCGATCACCAGCATGGCGACGCCGGACACCGCGAAGGTCCGCGCGGCCGAACCGAGCTGCTCGGTCAGCACGCCGCCCAGCAGCGCGCCGACCGGGATCGCACCCCAGACGACCGTGCGCCACACCCCGAGCACCCGGCCGAGCAGCTCGCCGGGCACGAGCGTGTGCCGGGCCGTCGCCAGCACGACGTTCACCGCCACCACCGCCGCCGCGAACAGCCCGAACAGCGCCGCGCCCGCGACCGGCGAGCGCACCAGACCCATCCCGCCGAACCCGAGGCCGCAGCAGACGATCCCGCCGGCGACGACCGGGAGCCGTCCGGTCGCCCGCACCAGCCGCGGAGCCACGCCCGCGCCGAGCAGCCCGCCGATCCCGCCGACGAAGGCGAAGAACCCGAACGTCGCGTCGGACAGGTGGAGGTCCTCGAGCGCGTACAGCACCAGCTGGGCCTGCGCGAGCTCGCTGACCAGGCTGAGCAGTCCGGCGACGACGAGCAGCCGCAGCAGCAGCGGGTGCCGGCGCAGCCAGCGCAGGCCGTCGGCGAGCTCGGTGCGCAGCTTCGCCGGTTCGACCGGTGTCTCCGCCTTTGCGCGGTAGGTGCCGGCGAGCCCGAGCAGTACCGCCGCCGCGATCGCGAAGCCGGCGGAGTTGAGGATGAACGGGAAGGCGGCGAAGAGGGCGAAGGTCAGGCTGCCCACCGGGCCGCCGAGGAACGTCTGCCCGACGATCTCGCAGGCCTGCAGCTTGCTGTTGGCGGCGTCCAGCGAACCGTTGCCGACGACCGCCGGGATCAGCGCGTTCGCCGCGCTGTCGGCGATCGTCTCGGCCGTCCCGATGATCAGCGCGGTCAGGTAGACCAGCCAGATCGTCATGCCGCCGGTGGCGACGAGCACGGCCAGCGCGCCGACCGCGGCCGCGCGGGCGGTGTTCGCGACGATCATCGCGCGCCGCCGGTCGATCCGATCGACCAGCGCGCCGGCGACCGCGGCGAACAGCAGCCACGGCAGGAACTGGGTGGCGGACAGGCCGGCGATGAGCACCGGATCGCGGGTCAGGGTCGTGGCCAGCAGAGGCAGGGCCACCTTGCCGATGCCGTCCCCCAGGTGGGACGCCGCGCTCGACGTCAGCAGCCAGGTGAGTCTTCGGCCGCTCCCGTCGTTCCGGGCTTCGTTCACTGTGCCTCCCCGCACGCCGCCCGACGACTTCGGGTACGAGGATAACCGCGGAGATGGCTGCGCGTGGTCACGTTGTCACTAGCGGTGAATCTCGTGACAGTATCCGCTGGCAAGCGCGGAATTCGGTGGAACGTGGGAAGGGGACGCGGGAATCCGGGCCCGGCTCAGCCCCAGCCGAGCTCGTGCAGCCGGGCGTCGTCGATGCCGAAGTGGTGGCCCAGCTCGTGCACGACGGTGATCAGGACCTCCTCGACGACCTCGTCCTCGTCCTCGCACATGGCCAGGATCGGCTGCCGGTAGATCGAGATCCGGTCGGGCAGCACCCCGCCGTAGGACGACGTCCGCTCGGTCAGCGCGATGCCGTGGTAGAGCCCGAGGATGTCCGGCGCCTCGTCGTTGAACTCCTCGACCAGCACGACGACGTTGTCCATCGCGCGCGCGAACTCGGGCGGCACCTCGTCCAGGGCTTCCGAGACCAGTTCTTCGAACCGCTCCCGGCTCATCTCGACGGCCATCAGCCGTTCTGCTTCGTCGACGGAGGGGCGGAGTTCGACGTGGCCGGGCCCCCGCCGCCGTCCGACGGCGGGCCGCCGTCCTGGGGCTGACCGCCGTCCGGACCGGCCGGGGCGGCCTTGATGCTGCCGGTCACCGCCTGCAGGCCGCTCTTGTCGGGCAGCAGCGAGGCCACCTTGCAGTTGACCTTGGTCGAACCGGTGTCCCAGCTCTCCTGCTCCCGCAGGTCCCAGGTCAGGATCAGCTTCTTCGCGTCGAGGTCGGCGCCGCCGGTGTAGTCGCCGGCCGCCTTGTTGCACTCGGTGTCGAGCCAGGCCTTCTGGTCGTCCTGGGAGGGGTAGCCCTCCTTGAACTTCGTCTTGAGGTCGAGGGTCGCGACGATCTCGTACGAGTGCGGCTTCGTGCAGTCGATCGGGTCGCCGACGCCCTTGCCGAGCAGCGCCAGGCAGGTGCCCGGCTCGAAGACCAGCGACTGGTCCTGGTCCTTGGCCGGCCCGGTGGTCGGCAGCAGCTTGCCGCCGGGGCCCGCCCACTGCAGGCCGCACCGCAGCTGGCGGTCGCCGTCGTCCCACTGCGACGGGGTCGGGCGGAGCAGGTTGGTCGTGAGCTTGCCGTACGGGTCGAGCTTGTGCCCGAGGTAGGGCTTCACGTCCGAGGTGCACTTCTGCTGTGCGATCTGCTGCCACTGCTCCAGCGACGGGACGGGCGCGCCCTCCGGGAACTGGGCGCCGATGTCCACGAGCGTGGTCACCTCGAACAGGTGCGGCTCGGTGCAGGCCACCTTGCGCGCGTCGCTCGCGTCCGGGTTGTCCCAGGTCAGGCAGCTGCCGGGCGGGGAATGGAAGGCCTCCTGGGCGGCCGCGGACAGCTTGCCGGCGCCGCCACCGGATCCGCCGGTGATGCCGTCGCTCCAGGAGAACACGACGCTGAGCGCGAGCGCGATCAACGCGCCCGCGAAGATCCCGCCCATCACGACGCGGGTGCGCAGCGTCTGGGTGGCGGTGGGGAACCGATCGGCGCTGGGAGACATCGCAGTCCATGATGCCCGCGCCGCGCATGACGTGCGCGGTCCGGGTGGTTAGGGTGGTCACGGTTTCGCGGTGGCCGGTGATTACGGAGCGCACATGACGCAGGACAACAATACTGGGGACCAGCCGCCCCCCGAGCCGCCGAAGCGCGGCTCGATGAGGTTTCAGGACTCGAACACCCAGCCCCGCCAGCCCTCGCTGGCCGAGCAGCGGGCCCGGCAGCAGGCGCTGGCCCAGGAGGAACGGGACGAGGAGCTGGCCCGCCAGGCCGACGCCAAGGCGGCGACCCGGCGCAAGATCCTGATCGGCAGCGGTGTCACGGTCGGGCTCGTCGGCCTGGTCGCGACGTTCTACACGGTCGCGAAGCCGCAGGGCGAGGTCACGGCGGTCTGCACCGACTCGAACGGTGTGGTCCAGAACGACGACTACTGCGACGACAACTACGTCACCAGCCACGGTGGCTACCACAGCGGCGGCTTCCTGTTCCTGCCGATCCCGGGCGGCGGCTACAACAGCTACCGCTACAACTACGGCGGCACCGGGGTCATCGGGCAGCGGGTGAGCGGCGGCACGTACGACGCGCCGTCGTCGCGGACCAGCGTCAACACGAAGTCCGGCAAGTCCGTCCAGCGCGGCGGCTTCGGCATCAGCGGGAAGAGCGGCAGCACCGGGGGCACCGGCGGCAGCGGCAAGAGCGGGGGATCGTAGGTGTACCGGGACCGGCGGGAGCCGCGGCGCGACTGGCAGCGGATCGTCGAAGAGCAGGGGCTCGTCTACGGCACGCCGGCCCGCGACAGCAGCGGCCGGACGCGGCCGTACTGGGACGAGTCCGTGCACTACGTCTTCGAGATGGACGAGGTCCTGTCCCTCGAAGCCGACGTCGAACTGCTGCACTCGATGTGCCTGGAAGCCGTCGACAACGTCGTGACGACCGAGGGCTACCAGCGCTTTGGCATCCCCGAATGGGTCTGGCCGCACATCGCCGAGTCGTGGAAGCGGCAGGACCCGCACGTCTACGGCCGGTTCGACCTGCGCTACGACGGCAAGTCGCCGGCGAAGCTGCTCGAGTACAACGCGGACACGCCGACCACGCTGCTGGAGGCGTCGCTGCTGCAGTGGCACTGGAAGACCGACGTCTTCCCGGACGACGACCAGTGGAACTCGATCCACGAGAAGCTGGTCGAGCGCTGGTCGCAGCTGCAGGACAAGCTGCCGTCGAACGAGCTGCACTTCACCTGGTCGGCGGCCGACCCGTCGGGTGAGGACAACGTCACGACGGCGTACCTGCAGGAGACCGCGGCCGAGGCCGGGCTGGACACGGTGGGCCTGGCGATCGAGGAGATCGGCTGGGACCCGGTGCTCAAGCGGTTCGTCGACCTCGAAGAGGCGCAGATGGCGACCGTGCTGAAGCTGTACCCGTGGGAGTGGGTGGTCGACGAGGAGTTCGGCCGCCACGCCGTCGAGTCGCTGCCGCGGACGCTGTGGATCGAGCCGCTCTGGAAGATGATCCTCTCCAACAAGACGCTGCTGGCGATCCTGTGGGAGAACTACCCGGGCCACCCGAACCTGCTGCCGGCGTTCGCCGACGACCCGGGCCTGCTGACGGAGTACGTCCGCAAGCCGAAGCTGGGCCGCGAGGGCGCGAACGTCCAGATCGTCGCGACCGGGTACGAAACCCAGACCGACGGCGTGTACGGCGCGGAAGGGTTCGTCTACCAGGCGTTCGACCCCCTGCCCGAGTTCGACGGCTACCGGCCGGCGCTCGGCGCGTGGATCGTCGGCGACAGCTCCGCCGGCCTGGGCATCCGAGAGACTGGCGGCCTGGTGACCGACGACGGTGCCGCCTTCGTCCCACATCGCATCGTCGAGTCGTGATAAAACACCCCATCGCTGACCTCTTGGGAGAAAACTCGTGACCTCGACGCTTGCGCTGTCCGACACGTTCGGCTCCGACCTCGTGCGGGGGATCGGCGCGATCCTGCTGTACGGCGTCGTCGGCCTGCTGCTGATGTTCGCCGGCTTCTACGCGATCGACTGGACCACCCCCGGCAAGCTGTCGAAGCTGGTGACCCAGGGCCTGCCGAACGCCGTGATCGTGACGGCGTCCGGGATGCTCTCGATGGCGTTCATCGTGGTGGTGGCGATCTTCAACTCGGCGAGCGATCTGACCGAGGGCCTGATCACCTCGCTGGTCTACGGCCTGCTGGGGATCGCGGTCCAGGTGATCGCGGTCCGGCTCCTGGAGTGGGCCACCCGCATCGACGTGGCCTCGACCATCGAGAGCGAGAAGTTCGCCCCGGTGAGCATCGTGGTCGCGGCGGCCCACCTCGGCCTGGGCCTCGTGGTGGCGGTCGGCATCTCCTGACGTTCCCCACTACCGTGGGGTAGGTGCGCCTGCTGAGGACACCGGACGACCGGTTCACGGACCTGCCCGAGTTCCCGTACGAGCCCCGCTACGCGGAGCTGGCGGATCCCCACGGCGGCCGGATCAGAGTGGGGTACGTCGAGGCAGGCCCGGCGGACGGCCCGGTGGTCCTCTTGCTGCACGGCGAGCCGAGCTGGTCGTTCCTGTACCGCAAGATGCTCCCGGTCCTGGCGGCCGCGGGGCTGCGGGCGATCGCACCGGACCTGGTCGGCTTCGGCCGGTCCGACAAACCGGCCGAGCTGGCGGACCACTCGTACGCCCGGCACGTGGAGTGGATGCGCGGCTTCGCGTTCGACGCCCTGGACCTGCACGACGTGACGTTGGTCGGCCAGGACTGGGGAGGCTTGATCGGCCTGCGGCTGGTGGCTGCGTCGCCGTCGCGGTTCTCCGGGGTCGTGGCTTCGAACACGGGCCTCCCGACGGGCGACGTCGACATGCCGGAGGCGTGGCACGCGTTCCGCACGGCGGTGGAGAAGGCACCGGTGCTGGACGTGGCGCGCTTCGTGCAGTCGGGGTGCAAGTCGGTCCTGTCGGAAGCGGAGAGGACGGCTTACGACGCACCGTTCCCGAACGAGATGTACAAGGCGGGCCCGCGAGCCATGCCGGGCCTGGTGCCGTACCGGCCGGACAACCCGGCGTCGGCGGCGAACCGCGCGGCGTGGAAGACGCTGACCGAGCTGGAGATCCCGTTCTTGGTGGCGTTCTCCGACGGCGACCCGATAACCGGAGGGATGGCACCGGTGTTGAGGCGCTCGATGAAGGGCGCACAGGGACTGGACCACCCGGTGATCAAGGGGGCGGGCCACTTCCTGCAGGAGGACGCGGGCGAGGAGCTGGCTGAGCACGTGGCGCGGTTCGTGCGGGGTTGAGCAAACCGGCGGCCGGGAGCGCGAGGAGACTCGTCGGCCGCCCTCTGCGCCTGGATCGTCGAGAAGTTCTGGTCGTGGACCGACTCCGGTGGCGACCTGCTGCTCTACTGGCTGCCCGGCACCGGTGCCTCATCCGCCCGGCAGGTCAACGAATGGATCTCCGGGCTGCCCGGCACGCCGGTTCCCGAACATCCGGTACTGGAACGAGCCCGGCAAGGGCGGCCACTTCGCGGCGTTCGAGCAGCCGGCGTTGTTCGTCGACGAGGTCCGGTCATTCTTCCGGCTGGTCCGCTGATGGTTACCCGTTCTCGGGAAGCGGCTGGCTGAAGATCAACAAGTGCCCATCGGGTGTCCGCACGTTGAAGTCGCGCATCCCGTAGGGCCGGTCAGCCAGTGGCTCGACGATGTCGGCGCCGCGGGCGCGCAGCTCGTCGTGGCAGGAATCGACGTCGTCGACGATAACCGTCACCCTGGCCGGGCCGACGCTGCTTTCGGCGTACAGGTGGAACTCGGCGGTGTTGCGGACCACGGCCGCGTAACTAGGTGGGGTCTCCCAGGTGAATATGGTGTCGAATCCGAGCACGTCCGTGAAGTACGACCGCGCTGCCTGCACATCTCGGCACGGCAGCACGGGAACCGCCACCCGCATGACCATTCCGTCACCTTACCTGACTTTGGGTCAAGATCGCTGATCTTGGGTAGGGTACTGGCTGTCGAGCTGCGGTTTCGTCTTGTGAACGGCGAAAATCTGCGCAGGCGGTGGGCCGCTTGCGATCACGTCGTCGCGGATGGGGTACCTATGGGACGCGCTCGGCCACGCCCACCAGCAAAGTGGGCCGCGGCGTGCGCCCGCACCGCTGATCTGGGGCCGGCGTCACTGGTTCTCTACGATGTGTCCACCTTGTACTTCGAGACCGGATGTCTAAACACGACCTACGTGCGCGGCCGATCTCCCACCACAAGCGCGAGTCGATCGACGCGCACCTGACGGTCGCGACGACCGCCGTAATTTCGACGGCCTCAGGCGACGGGACGACCACCCAGCTTCACATTTCTATGACGAGCTTTCCGTGTACGTGCCTCTTTGCTTGCAGTTCGGCTGCCGTGCGGACCTGCTCCATCGGGAAGGTCGCCGCGATCGGGATGCGGAGGTTGCCCGCCCCCACCTGTTTTGCGATTTCTTCCGACGTGTTGGCGGGGGCGTTTGCGCCGTTGGCCGCCGGTATCCCTTCCAGCTGGGCTGCGATCGTGCAGATGCGGGTGTCCGGGAGGCCTAGGGTGCGAGCTACCTGCGCCGTTTCCGTTCCGTGCAGGTCGATGGCTGCGGTGATCCCGTCGGGTGCCAGGGCTCGGACCTGGTCGGCCAGGCCGTCGCCGTAGGTCAGTGGCTCGGCTCCCAGTTCGCGCAGGAACTCGGCCGATGTTGCCGAGCCCGTTCCCAGTACACGTGCTCCGGCCATGCGGGCCAGCTGGACCGCGAACACTCCGACACCTCCCGCCGCGCCGCCGATCAGCACGGTGTCCTGCGGGCCGGGGTTGATCACCGCCAGGGCTGCCGCTGCCGTGCGGCCGGCGATCGACAGGGTGGCGGCCGTGCGGTCGTCGACTTCGGGCGGCGTGTGGTGCACCTCGTCCGCCGCGGGGTCTCCGGCCGCTTCGACCACCACGAAGTCCGCGACCGCTCGGGACAACGCGCTTCCGAACACCCGGTCGCCCGGGGTGAAGCCGGTTACCCCCGCGCCCACCTGGTCGACCACGCCCGCGAAGTCGGTGCCGAAGCCCACCGGGAGGCTCAAGCCGAACCGGGCCGCCGTGTCCGCGTCGGCCGTCATGATCCAGTCCATCGGGTTGAGGCCGGCCGCGGTGACCCGCACCCGGAGCTGTCCCGGGCCCGCCTCCGGCGTGAAGACCTCCTGGACTTCGAGCACCTCGGGGCCGCCGAACGCTTCGAGGCGGACCGCCCTGCTCCTGTTCTCCCGCATGAGTCTCCTCCGGACGCAGTGAAACGGACTATGCTCCGTTTCTGCGATCCACCGTAACACAAGAACCGGAGCGTGATCCGTTTTGACTGACGTGCCGAAGCGCGCGGACGCGAGCCGCAACCGTGACCAGCTGCTCGCGGTGGCGACCCGCATGTTCGCGTCCGGGGGTGCCGAGCCGCCGATGCGGGCGATCGCCCGGGAGGCCGGGGTGGGCATAGCCACGCTCTACCGGCACTTCCCGACCCGGGAGTCGCTGGTCGACGCGGTCTACCGGGACCAGGTCGGGCGGCTGACCACCGGAGCCCGGGAACTGCTCGGCCGGCTGGCCCCGGCCGCGGCGATGCGGTGCTGGATGGACCTGTTCGGCGACTGGATCGCGACCAAGAACGGCATGCTCGACACGCTGCTCGCGATGATCGAGGCGGGCGAGATCGCGCACGCGCGGACCCGGGCCGAGCTGCTGTCGGCCGTCACCACGATCCTCGACGCCGGCCGCGCCGCGGGGGATCTCCGCACCGATGTCAGCGCCGAAGACATCGCCGCTTCCCTCATCGGCATCTTCACCGTGGCACCTCGGCCCGGACAGGAGGAGAAAGCCGGCCGGCTGTTGGACCTGCTGATGGACGGGCTCAGGCCGGGCGCCCGGCCGGCGTGAGCCCGTCCGACGTCACTCCGCCAGCGCCGCGTGCGTGGCCGCCAGGGAATCCACCAGGATGTCCAAGCCCTCCTGGGCCTCGTCCGCCGTCAGCGTCATCGGGGGGCCCAGCCGCAGGACGTTGCCGTGCAGGCCGCCCTTGCCGATCAGCAACCCCCGCTTCTTCGTCTCCTCCAGCATCCGCGCCGCCGCCGCTACATTCGGCGAAGTCGTGCCCGGCTTGATCAGTTCCACGCCGATCATCAGGCCCTTGCCCCGGACCTCGGCGACGATCGGCGAGTCACCCGCACGCAACCCCGACAGCAGCTGTTCCCCGCGGGCCGCGCAGTTCGCCTGGAGGTCGTGGTCCTTGATGTAGTCCAAGACCGCCGTCGCCCCGGCCATCGATACCGGGTTGCCGCCGAACGTCGAGAACGACTGGGCCTGGAAGCAGTCCAACACGTCCCCGCGCGCCACGACTCCGCCCACCGCGAGGCCGTTGCCCAGCCCCTTCGCGAACGTCATCATGTCCGGCGTGACGCCGTGGGCCTCGATGCCCCAGAAGTGCTCGCCCGTCCGTCCCCAGCCCGTCTGGACCTCGTCCGAGATGAACAGCACCCCGTACTCGTCCAGGACCTCTTTCATCGCCCGGAACAGGCCGTCCGGGGGGAGGCTGAAGCCGCCCACCCCCTGGATCGGCTCGGCGATCAAGCACGCCACGTCGCCCGCGGTGGCCGTGTCCAGGACGTCCACCAGGTCCGCGACGCACGCGTCGATGTACTCGGCGTCCGAGAGCGACCGGAACGGGCTTCGGTAGCGGTAGCCGCCGTGGACGTAGTTGACCTTCACCGGGCTCAGGGCCGAGGCCGACCAGCCGCGGTTGCCCGTGATCGCCACCGTTCCGAACGAGCGGCCGTGATACGAATTCCGCATCGCCAGCACCTGGTTGCTGCGGCGGTACTGCGTGGCCAGCATCAACGCCGTGTCGTTGGCCTCGCTGCCCGAGTTCGTGAAGAACACCTTGGCGTCCGGGATCCCGGACAACGCGGCGATCC
This sequence comes from Amycolatopsis sp. 505, assembly GCF_031625235.1. Lineage (NCBI taxonomy): Bacteria > Bacillati > Actinomycetota > Actinomycetes > Pseudonocardiales > Pseudonocardiaceae > Amycolatopsis > Amycolatopsis sp. 505. The sequence continues at coordinate 1,109,563 of NZ_JACKQP010000001.1, read as the reverse complement.
GCTCGGCCAGCTCGACCTGGGACCTGATCAGGTACAGCGTCGAGGTGTGGAGGATGCCCGTGTCGAGCTGCTTGCGGACCGCGTCGCCGATCTCGGCGACGTCGTAGCCCATCGAGTTGGTCAGCACCCCCGCGAAGAAGTCCAGGTACGTGCGGCCCTGGGAGTCCGTCATCCGGCGGTCGTGCGCGTGCACGATCTCGATCGGCTCCTCGTAGAGCAGCGACATCCAGGACGGCATGACTGCGCGGTGCCGGGCGAGCAGCTCATCGGTCATCGAACGCCTCCTCGGGGTCTCAAGCGAGTATGAGGAGGCCGTGAACAGGGCTTCAACGATCAGACTGTCGGGATAACCCAGTAGGGACGCACAGTCTGTACGGACTACCCTCTGACCCGTGATTGACCCCAGGACTCTGCGCGAAGACCCGGAAGCCGTGCGCGCGTCGCAGCGCGCCCGTGGTGAAGACGAGGGAGTGGTCGACAAGCTGCTCTCCCTCGACACCCGGCGCCGGTCTTCGATCGCGGCCGCCGACAAGCTGCGCAACGAGCAGAAGCTCCTGGGCAAGCAGATCCCGAAGGCGCCGCCGGAGGAGAAGCAGCGGCTGCTGGCCACCGCCAAGGAGCTCGCCGCGCAGGTCAAGGCGGCCGAGGTGGAGCAGAACACCGCGTCGGAGGAGTTCGACACGCTGTTCCGGACCGTGCCGAACCTCGTCCACCCGAGCGCGCCGGTCGGCGGCGAGGACGACTTCACCGTCCTCAAGCACGTCGGCGAGCCGACGAAGCTCGGCTTCGCCCCGAAGGACCACCTCGAGCTGCTCGAAGGCCTCGGCGGCGTCGACATGGAACGCGGCGCGAAGGTCTCGGGCTCGCGGTTCTACTTCCTCACCGGCGTCGGCGCGCAGCTGCAGCTCGGCCTGCTCAACATGGCCATCGCCCAGGCCCTCGAGAACGGCTTCACGCCGATGATCACGCCGTCGCTGGTGCGTCCGGAGATCATGGCCGGCACCGGCTTCCTCGGGCAGCACTCGAGCGAGATCTACCACCTCGAGGACGACGACCTCTACCTCGTCGGCACGTCGGAGGTGCCGCTCGCCGGCTTCCACTCCGACGAGATCCTCGACCTCACCGAGTCGAAGCGCTACGCGGGCTGGTCGTCCTGCTACCGCCGCGAGGCCGGCTCGTACGGCAAGGACACCCGCGGCATCATCCGCGTCCACCAGTTCGACAAGGTGGAAATGTTCGTCTACGCGAAGCCGGCCGACGCCGAGGCCGAGCACGAGCGGCTGCTCGGCTGGGAAGAGCAGATGCTCGCCAAGATCGAGGTGCCCTACCGGGTGATCGACACCGCGACCGGTGACCTCGGCACGTCCGCGCACCGCAAGTTCGACTGCGAGGCGTGGATCCCGACCCAGGAGACCTACCGCGAGCTGACCTCGACGTCGAACTGCACGACGTTCCAGGCCCGCCGCCTGTCCATCCGCTACCGCGACGAGAACGGCAAGCCGCAGATCGCCGCGACGCTCAACGGCACCCTGGCCACCACCCGGTGGATCGTCGCGATCGTCGAGAACCACCAGCAGGAGGACGGCTCGGTCCGCGTGCCGGAGGCGCTGCGCCCGTTCGTCGGCGGCAAGGACGTCCTCACGCCTCGCTGAATCGGGCGGATCCGCGGTGCTGCTCCGTTCGTCCCAGTAGTGTCCGGGCCGAACAGGAGGAACTCATGCGGATGAGGTGGCAGGTCGCGGTCGCACTGGCGGCCGTGACCGTGGTGACCGGCTGCACGGTGACGGTCGGCGGCTCGGCGTCGCCGGTGCCCGGCCAGGGCCCGGTCGTCACGGCCGTCGACGCCTGCGCGCTGCTCGACCAGGCGCAGGTCGACGCCCTCGGCTACCAGTCGCCCGGCCGTTCCGTGAAGGAGAACAAGGACCGGCTGCAGCCGCCGATGTGCCTGTGGAGCTCGAAGGACGACGTCGAGCCGTCGGCCGTCCTCAACGTCGGCGTCGCCTCGGACATGGACTTCAACGAGTACATCTCCGGTGCCGTCAAGAAGTCCGGGCCGGAGCGGATCGGCGGGCTCAGCTGGACGCAGTACGCCTCGATCCTGCCGGACGACTGCGTGTACTACGCCCTGCTCGGCGCCAAGTCGTTCGCCTACGTCAGCGTCTCGGCCGGCAAGCTCGACAAGTCGTGTGAGCTGGCGAAGGTCGTCATCCCGCAGGTCGCGGCCCACCTGCCGGGCGGCCAGGACGCGCCGCCGGTGACACCGACGACGTCGGCGAAACCGGAGCCGGGCGGCCCGCTGCTGTCGGCGGACCCGTGCGCGATGCTGAAACCCGACCAGGTGGCCCAGCTGAAGGACATCTCGCCCACCGGCGAGAAGGACACCTCGTCCACGGTGCCGAACGCGTCCTTCTGCCTCTGGGACGACACCGACGGCGACGGCGGCCAGAAGGCGTTCGAGGTCTGGTTCGGCCCGAGCACGCCGGTCGGCGACTGGCCGGGCGCGAAGGGCGTCACCCCGACCGAAACCGTCGACGTCGGCGGCAAGAAGTGGGGCCTGTTCCCGAACATGGGCGGCCTGCGGGTCACCTGCGGCGCGACCCTCGCCATCACCGACACGTCGTCGGTGCAGGTGGTCAGCGGGTTCGTCGGCGACGACACGAAAACCTGCGACCTCGTGAAGCAGGGCCTCCCGCTGGTGACCGCGAACCTGCCGGGTTAGTTCTCCGAGGACACCTGGTCCGCGATGTGGCGCGCGATCTCCAGCGCGCTCGTCGCGGCCGGCGACGGCGCGTTCAGGACGTGCACCTGGTCGCGCGTGGTCTCGATGAGGAAGTCGTCGACGAGCGAGCCGTCGCGGCGCATCGCCTGGGCGCGCACGCCGGAGCCGTGGCGGACGATGTCGTCCTCGGTGACGGCCGGGACGAGCCGGGCGAGGCTCGCGGCGAACCGCTTCTTCGAGAACGAGCGGCGGACCTCGTCGAGGCCGGTCGGGAACGCGTACTTCTTCGCGAGCCGCCAGGCGCCGGGGAAGGCGGCGACCTCGGCGACGTCCTTCGCGGAGAAGTCGCGCCAGCGGTAGCCCTCGCGGCGCAGCGCGAGCACGGCGTTCGGGCCGGCGTGGACGCTGCCGTCGAGCATGCGCGTGAGGTGCACGCCGAGGAACGGCAGCGTCGGGTCCGGCACCGGGTAGATCAGGCCCTTGACCAGGTGCCGGCGGTCCGGCTTGAGCTCGTAGTACTCGCCGCGGAACGGCACGATCTTCGCCGACGGCGTCAGCCCGGCCAGCCGCGCGACGCGGTCGGAGTGCAGGCCGGCGCAGTTCACCAGGGCGTCGGCCTGCACGACGTCGTCGCCGGTCGCGACCTCGACGCCGCCGTTGCTCCCGGCCCGGATGGCCACGGCCGGTGCGTTCAGCCGCAGGTCGACGCCGGCTTCGTCGAGCAGCCGGACGAGCGCGTGGCAGACGGCCGGGAAGTCGATGATCCCGGTGGATTCGACGCGCAGCGCGGCGACGCAGGCGACCTCGGGCTCGTACTCGCGCGCTTCGGCGGGCGAGATCTGCTTGGCCGGGACGCCGTTGGCCTCGGCCCGCTCGGCCAGGGTGTTCAGCGCGGGGATCTCCCGTTCGTCGGTCGCGACGACGAGCTTCCCGCACACCTCGACGGGCACGCCGTACTGGCGCGCGAAGTCCACGATGGACCGATTGCCGGCGACCGACATCCGCGCCTTGAAGGAACCGGGCTTGTAGTAGAGCCCGGCGTGCACGACGTTCGAGTTGTGCCCGGTCTGGTGTGCCGCCCAGCGGGCTTCCTTCTCCAGGACGGTTACGTCCAGCCCGCGCCTGGTCAGCTCCCAGGCCACGGCCAGACCGACGATCCCGCCCCCGACGACTACGACGTTGCGCACGGTCGATCAGGCTACGCGAGCGGGGAAGGGCCTGGTGAGCCGGTCAGTCCGGCCGCGCTCAAGGCCTTCTGGGCGCTCATCCCCAACCCCGTCGCGTAGGCGCGTTCGAAACCGTCCGCGCCCAGCGCCGCCACGACTCGCCCCCGCACCGACGACGCGTCCGGGTCACCCGCGATCGACGTCCCGCGCACGCCCGCCGCCGCGCCCAGGAGCGTGGCCGCCTGGTCCGGTGGCACCACCCCGGCCAAGCCCTCCAAGGCGAACGCCACCACGTCGCCCGCGTGCCATTGGCGTCCGGTCAGCAACGCCGACCGGTGCAGCCGGGCCGCTTCCGCGGGACGTCCTTCGGCCACGGCCAGCCACCCGAGCGAGATCAGCGTCATCGCGCGGACCGTCTCCGCCGCGAACGAGCCGCCCGGGCACTCCGCCAGCGCCTGCTCGCACCACGAACGGGCAGCCGCCAGGTCACCGGACAGCCGGGCCAGGTTCGCCAACCCGACGCAGGCCGCCGCGCGCGACTCCGGCATGCCCGACCGGCGGGCCGTGGCCGCGGCGAGCTCGTAGTCCGCACGGGCCCGGGCGTGCTCGCCCGACAGCAGGTGGTTCCACGCGCGGCGGCAGATCAGGTCCGCGACGTCGTCCGTCGCGCCGATCTCGTGCATCAGGCCGAGCGCCTCGTCCATCAGCGGCAACGCGGCCGCGTGCTCGCCCCGCCAGGTCAGCAGCTGGGACAGGTGGTCCAGCGCCATCGACAGGCCCCACCGCTCGCCCAGCGCGCGGAACTGCGCCGCGCCCTCGCGCAGGCCCTCTTCGGCGCCCGCCAGGTCGCCGGACATCATCGCCCGCAGGCCCATGCCCATCGGCAGCAGCGCCCACGCCCAGGCGTCGCCGGCCGCCAGCAGGCCTTCGCCGCGGCCGGTCAGCTCGTCGTCGTCGCCGGGCGGGCCGGCGACGACGCCCATCAGCATCACCAGGATCGGGTTCCGGGGCGACCAGTCGCCGTCCGCCGCGTACCGCCGGACCAGCGGCAGGTACTGCTCCAGCGACTCGTCCGGATGCCCGGACAACGCGCCGAGCACGCACACCAGGAACTCCTCGGCGTACTCCTCGCGCACCTCGGGCGAGCACCGCGACACGACGGCCAGCGACAGCCCGGCGCCCTCGAACCGCCGTCCACGCATCCACCAGTACATCGCCAGCAGCGGCACCAGCCGCAGCGCGAGCACGACGTCGTGCTCGGTCGACCAGCGCAGCGCGGCCAGGAGGTTGTCGTAGTCGGCGTCCAGCCGGGCCAGCCAGTCCAGCTGCTCCGCGGTCCGCAGCTTCGGATCGGCTTCGACGGCGAACCGCAGGAAGTACTCGGCGTGCGCGCGGTGGAACGTCTCCGCTTCGCCCGCTTCGGCGAGTTTCCCGGCGCCGAACGCGCGGATCGTCTCCAGCATCCGGAACCGCCCGCCGACGGCTTCCACCAGGGACTTGTCGGCCAGCTCCGGCAGCAGGTCGACGTCCGCGCCGCACACCTCGGCGGCGGCCGCGGCGGTCGCGCCGCCGGAGAACACCGCGAGTCTCCTGGCCAGCGCCCGTTCCTCGGCGGTCAGCAGGTCCCAGCTCCACTCGACGACCCCGCGCAGTGAGCGGTGCCGGGCCTCGGCCGTCCGGTTGCCGCGGGCCAGGAGCCGGAACCGGTCGTCGAGCCGGGCCGCGATTTCGCCGAGCTCGAGGGACCGGACGCGGGCCGCGGCCAGCTCCAGGGCCAGCGGCAGGCCGTCGAGGGCCGCGCAGACGTGCTGGACGTCGCCGATCGTCGATTCGTCGAGCGCGAACGCGGGATCGCTCGCGGCCGCGCGTTCGGCGAACAGCCGGACGGCCGCGAAGTCCCGGGCCTGCGCCGCGGAGGTCCCGGGCGGCGGGACGGCCAGCCGCGGCACCGGCGCCAGCTGTTCGCCGGTGATGCCGAGCGGCTCGCGGCTGGTGGCCAGCACCCGCAGCCCGGGGCAGGCGGCGAGCAGGCGCGCGACCAGCCGGGCCGCCTCTTCGACGACGTGCTCGCAGTTGTCCAGCACCAGCAGCACCGGGCGGGTCCGCAACGCCGAGACCAGCCGCTCGACCGGGTCCTGCGGGCCGCCGCGCGCGCTCTCGCGCAGGCCGAGCGCGGCCAGCACCGCGCCGGCGACGGCACCGCCGCCGTGCGGGGCCAGCTCGACGAACGCCACCGGGCCGGCCTGGACCGTGGCGACCTCGACCGCCAGCCGCGTCTTGCCGGTGCCACCGGGGCCGGTCAGCGTCACGAGCCGGGCGCGTCCGAGCAGCTCCGCCACCTGCCGCAGCTCGGCGTCGCGGCCGACGAAGCTGGTCAGCTGCGCGGGCAACGCCGGCAGGACCGGCTTCTCGGTCTCGCCGCGAAGCACCGCGAGGTGCGCTTCGGCGAGCTCCGGGCCGGGATCGGCGCCCAGCTCGTCGGCCAGCGTGCGGCGGGCGTCTTCGAACGCGGCGAGCGCGTCGGCCGGCCGTCCCGCGGCGGCGAGGGCCCGGACCAGCTGCGCGCGTGGCCGTTCCCGCAGGGGCTGCGCGGCGACGGTCTCCCGCAGGCCGGTGAGGACGTCTTCGGCCTGCCCGAGCGCCAGCCGGGCCTCGGCGTGGTCGTCCACGGCGTCCGCCCGCAGCTCCTCGAGCCGGGTGGCCTGCGGCGCGGCGAAGGGCGCGTCCGCGAGGTCGGTGAACGCGGGCCCGCGCCACAACGCCAGCGCGTCGCCCAGCACCTCCGCGGCCCGCGCGTGCTCGCCGTTCTTCAGCAGCGCGCGGCCGTCGCGGGCCAGCCGTTCGAAGCGGTGAACGTCCACTTCGTCCGGTGCGACGACGAGCCGGTACCCGGCCGCGGTGAATTCGACCGGCGCGAGGTCCTTCAGCGCCGTCCGCAGCCGCGACACCTGCGACTGGAGGGCGTTCGCGGCGCCGTCCGGCGGGTGCTCGCCGTACATGCCGTCGATCAGCCGGTCGGCCGGGACGAACCGCCCGGCGTCGAGAGCGAGCAACGCCAGCAGCGTCCGCGACCGCGGGCCGCCCACCGCCACCGCCGCGCCATCGGGGCGCCACGCGGCGACGGCCCCCAGCACCCCGAATCGCATGGACCCAGCCTAAGACGTCCCCGACCTGCGGTGGGGGTCACTCCAAACGGGAGTTCGGCGTGGTCCTGTGAATCACCTGAGCGTGCGTCTATACACTTCGCCGGGTCCCCACGCAATGGGAGAGGTATGTCGTCCGAGAGCATTGCCCTAGGTCAACCCACCGTGGGCGAAGAGGAGCTCGCTGCCGTAGCCGAGGTGTTCCGCTCCGGCTGGCTCGCCGGTGCCGGCCCGGCCTGCCGCCGCTTCGAAGAGCGGTTCGCCCAGGTCACCGGTACGGCGCACGCGCTGACGACCGCGAACTGCGGCTCGGCGCTCTTCCTCGGGCTCCAGGTCCTCGGCGTCCGGCCGGGCGACGAGGTGATCGTCGGCGACTACACGTTCCCGGCGACCGGCCACGCCGTCGTGCAGGCCGGCGCGAAGCCGGTGTTCGCCGACATCCGCCCGGACGTCTTCAGCGCGGACCCGGCGCACGTCGAGGCCCTGATCACGCCGAAGACGGTCGGGATCCTCGCGGTCGACGTCGCCGGCCAGCCCGGTGACTTCGACGAGTACCGCGCGATCGCCGACAAGCACGGCCTCTGGCTCTTCGAGGACGCCGCCTGCGCCGCGGGCGCGACGTACAAGACCCGCCCGGCCGGCAGCCTCGCCGACCTGGCCGCGTTCTCCTTCCACGGCCGCAAGGGCATCACCGCCGGCGAGGGCGGCGCGCTGGTCTCCGACCGCGAAGACCTCATCGCCCGCGCCCGCAAGCTGCACACCTACGGCATCGAGCCGGCCATCAGCCGCGAAGGCTCGGACACGCTGCCCATCCCGGAGTTCCACGAGCTCGGCTACAACTTCCGCCTCTCGGACGTCCAGGCCGCGATCATGAACGTCCAGCTCGACCGCCTCCCCAACCTCCTCGCCGCCCGCCGTTCGGTCGCGAAGCGCTACCACGAGGCGTTCGCCGACGTCGACGCGCTGACCGTGCCGGTGGAGCTGCCCGACCGCGAGCACCCGTGGCAGGCCTACCTGCTCACGGTCGCGCCCGAAGTCAGCCGCGACACCCTGACCCTGCGGATCCGTTCCCAGGGCGTCCAGTGCAACTTCGGCACGTACGCCTCGCACCTGCAGCCGATCTACGGGCCTCAGGCCCCGCTGCCCGTCTCGGCCGACGCGTTCGCGCGCCAGCTCGCCGTCCCGATGCACGCCAACCTCACCGACGCCGAGGTCACCCGGGTCGCCGAGGTCGTGCGCGAAGCCGTGCAGTCCCTGTCCTGAAGCCGCCGACCGAGGAGAAATTGGTGTCCGACAAGAAGGTGCTCTTCACCGGGGGCGGCGGCTTCATCGCCGCGCACGTGATCCCGCTGCTGATCGAGGGCGGCTACACGGTCCGGATCTTCGACAACATGACCCGCGGCGACCGCGCCCGCGTCAACGAGTTCGTCGCCACCGGCAAGGTCGAGCTGGTCGAGAAGGACGTCCGGTACGGCGGCGCGGTGCGCGAGGCGATGCGCGGCTGCACGCACGTCATCCACTTCGCGACGGTGTCGATCAACAAGTCGATCGCCGACCCGCACGAGTCGATCGACATCAACATGATCGGCAACCACAACGTCTTCGCGGCGGCCGCCGACGAGGGTGTCGAGCGGCTGGTGTTCGCCTCGACCGCGTCGGTCTACGGCGACCCGAAGCGGCTGCCGATGCACGAGGACGACGAGCTGCGCCCGCTCACGCCGTACTGCATCTCCAAGCGCGCCGGCGAGGACCTGCTCGGCTTCTACGAGCGCCAGAAGGGCCTGTCCTGGAACGCGCTGCGGTTCTTCAACGTGTACGGCCCCGGCCAGAAGATCGAGGCGTACTACACGTCGGTGATCAACCACTTCATCCAGCGCCTCCGCAACGGCCAGCCGCCGATCATCGACGGCCGCGGCGACCAGTCGATGGACTTCGTGCACGTGACGGACCTGGCGCACGCCGTCGTCGCGGCGCTGGAGTCGGAGAAGGCCAACGTGCCGATCAACATCGGCACCGGCATCGACACGTCGATCGCGGCGCTGGCCAAGATCCTCATCGAGGCGGTCGGCGTCGACGTCGAGCCGCTGTTCAACGACCGGGACGTGCTGGTCTCGCGGCGCGCGGCCGACATCAGCCGGGCGCGGGACGTGCTGGGCTGGGAGCCGCGGATCACCGTCGAGGACGGCATGCGGGATCTGGTCAAGGAAACCGAGTGAGCACCACCGCGGGGCCGGCGCAAGGGCGTGCCATGCGCATCGCGGTGGTGAACAACTTCTTCCCGCCGCGGGTGGGCGGCAGCGCGCACATGGCGGCGTCGCTGGCGGCCCAGTTCGCCGCGGCCGGGCACGAAGTCCTCGCGATCACGGCCGCGTACGCCGACGCCCCGGCCGAGGAGGAACGGGACGGCTACCGCGTCGTGCGGCTCCCCGCGGTGAAGATGCCGCAGATCGGCCTGTCGATCGACTTCGACATGAGCTTCGCGTCCCTGCGGCCGGGCAACTGGCGGCGGCTGTGGAAGCTGCTCGACGAGTTCCAGCCGGACGCGATCCACCTGCACGGCCAGTTCTTCGACTTGTCGTGGCTGGCCGGGATCTGGGCGCGGCGGCACGGCGTCCCGACCCTGCTGACCATCCACACGCTGCTGATCAGCGACAACAAGCTGTACGGCGGCGTGTTCCGGCTGCTCGACGCGGTCCTGGTGCGGCCGATCCTGGCCTATATGCGGCCGAAGTACGTCATCCTCGACAAGCTGGGCGTCGACTACTGCGTCGCGCGGTACGGCACGAGCGACGCGAACTCGGAGTACTTCCCGATCGCCGTCGACACGGGACACTTCGCGAAGCCGGTGACGAAGGACGTCCGCGCGGAGCACGGGATCGGCGACGCCCCGCTGATCGTGTCGCTCGGGCACGTCATCCCGCTGCGCAACCGGCTGCCGCTGATCGAGGCCCTGCCGTCCATTTTGGACAAGCACCCCGGGGTGCGGGTGGTGGTCGTCGGCCGGGTCTACCACGACGCGTTCCTGAAGCGGGCCGGCGAGCTGGGCGTGTCGGACGCGCTGGTGGTGACGGGCGCGGTGCCGAAGGAGGACGTCCCGGCGTACTTCGCGGCGGCGGACATCGTCACCCACGACCTCAACGGCGGCTGCGGCACGGCTTCGCTGGAGGCGATGCTGTCGGGTACGGCGACGATCGCGTCGGTGACCGAGGACAACTACCCGGGCATCGAGCTGCGCAACGGCGAGAACGTGCTGCTGGTCCGCCCGGACGATGCGGAAGCCGTGGCGCGCACGGTGATCGAGCTGCTCGACGACCCGTCGCGGCGGGCGCTGATCGCGCAGCGGGAGAGCGAGCTGGTGCGGTCGAACTTCGGCCTCGACGTCGTCGCGGAAGAGCACCTCAGGACCTTCGAGAAGCTGGTGTCGGAAGCCGATGTTCTTCGATGACGAGCGCAGCCACCGGCTGCGCCCGCAGATCCTGACCGAGCTCGTCTCGCAGTACATGAACGACGCCGAGCGCGCGCAGTTCTACGGGTTGCCCTCGACGTGCCGCGTGCGCGAGCGCGTGAAGATCATCAGCCCCGAGAACCTGAAGATGGGCGACCACTGCTGGATCGGCGAAGGCGCGGCGTTGGACGCCAGCGGCGGCCTGGAGATCGGCGAGCACACCAGCATCGGGCTCAACACGCTGATCTTCACGCACTCGAGCTGGCTGGCGAACATGACGCTGCAGAACCACTCGGGCAGCGACCTGATCGAGCGCAAGCCGGTCAAGATCGGCAAGGGCTGCTTCATCGGCGGCCTGGTGGTGATCATGGCCGGCGTGACGGTCGGCGACTTCGCGACGGTCCAGCCGAATTCGGTGGTGGCCAAGGACGTCCCGCCGCGGACCCTGGTGGCGGGGAATCCGGCCCGGGTGTTCCAGCGGTACGACGAGGAGTACATCCAGTCCGAAGTGGACCGTGTGCGCGCGGAGAACGCCCGGCGGCGGGAGATCGCGGAGTCACACGGGCAGAACACTTCGGGCTGGGGAGCCCCATCGGGCGACTACTCGGCGGAATAGCGACCAGGCAGACTGGCGTGCCATGGAATGGCCGCGTGACGTGCTGACTCTCAACGATTGGTGCGGCCTTCCGGAGATTCCGAGTACGCCGAGGCCGGCATCGAGCACCACCCGCCGCGCCCAGCGGCCCTGACGTGGATGACGGCGGCACCGGCGCCGGACGCCGGCGCCGCCGTCGTGAAACCGCCCGATCCTCCCGGCGGCGAAGTCTCTTCGCACGGAACCGCACGCAGGACTCTAGTACTCGGTGACCCAGCGCGAGATATCGGTTACACAACGTTTCGATGAGCTTCGGTATACGCCGGCAAAATCCACGAAGCAACCTTTCCCCGCCCCGGCCGTCGCTGGAAAGGACGGAACGAGGTGATCCATGGCGCGCGGCGACGAGGAGTTCGCGGAGTTCGTCCGCGTGTCGTCGGCTCGGCTCACGCACGCCGCGTTCCTGCTCACCGGTGATCGCCACCAGGCCGAAGACGCCGCCCAGACCGCCTTCACGCGCACCTACGCGGCCTGGTCGCGAGTGCGGCACAAGGACGCCTACGGCTACGCCCGGACCGTCCTGGTGAACCACGTCATCGACGGCTGGCGGCGCCCCATCCGCGAGTACGCCACCGAGGCCATGCCCGAGCAGCAGGACCGCCTCGACGTCGACCAGGCCGTCACCCAGCGCGCGTGGCTCACCGCGGTGCTCAAGACGCTCACCGACCGCGAACGCGCCGTCGTCGTGCTGCGGCACTTCTTCGACCTGCCCGAAGCCGACGTGGCCCGTGAGCTCGGCGTTTCCCTCGGTACCGTGAAGAGCACGAACTCGCGGGCGCTGGCCAAGCTGCGGGTCGAGGCGGACCCGGAGGACACGCTGATCGGAGGGAGCGGGCGGTGAACGAGCTCGACGACTTCCGCGCCGCCCTCCGGCAGCCGCCCGAGGTGCCCTTCGCCGAACCCGATCTCGCCGGGATCATGGCCGGTGGGAGGCGTATCCGACGTCGCCGGCGGCTGCTGACCGGGACCGCCGGGGTCGCCGCCGCGGCCGCCGTGGTGCTCGTCGTGGTGTTCGCCATCCAGCTGCGGCAGCCCGCGCCCGCGCCGGTCGCGCAGCCGCCGTCCCCGGCTCCGGCCGTGCCGACCACCGCCGGACCGCCCGCGGAGCAGCCGATCGGGGACGTCGTCGGCACCGGCATCCGGACCGCGGCCGGGGAGCTCGTCTTCTACGCGCGGGCCATCGACCTGCCGGAACTGCCGGGCACCCGGTTCGGCCTGGTGGCCGGTCTCCGGTCCGGGGCCTCGCTGCGGGCCCTGCAGGTGACGAACGAGTTCCGCGGCTCCGACCGCTCGTTCGGCTTCCACGCCACCGACGGCGGCGAGACGGTCGGCAACCAGCTCATCCCCGTCTTCGGCTACTTCGCCGGCCCGGCGGCGCGGATCACCACCACGGTGCACGGCAAGACGATCGAGGCCCGGCTGGCGACCTGGACCGCGGACTCGACCGTGGTCTTCTTCTGGTTCGACCCCGTCGAGGTCCCGAACTCCGCCGTCTTGACACCCCTGATCGCCTTCGACGCCGACGGAAAGCGGCTCACCAAGTAGGCGGTACCCGGCCACGCGGTGCGGGCGTAAGACGGGCACCGTGACCTCTCGACGAGCGTTCCTCACCGCCACGGCCGCGCTGGGCGTGGCGGCCGCCGCCCCGGCCGGTGCCGCCGAACTCGGGGACCGCGGGCCCGGCGGCCCGGTCCGCCCCCAGCGTCCCGACGCCGAGCTGCGGGCTTTGCTGCGCCAGGTCGACGAGCGGCGGATCGAAGCGACCGTCCGCCGGCTGGCCGCGTTCGGCACCCGGCACACGCTGTCCGCCCAGGACGACCCCGCCCGCGGCATCGGTGCCGCGCGCGACTGGCTCTTCGCGCAGTACCAGCAGATCGCGGCCGCGTCCGGCGGCCGGCTGAGCGTCGAGCTCCAGTCGTACGTCCAGCCGCCCGCCGACCGGATCCCGGTGCCGACGCAGATCACCAACGTCGTCGCGACGCTGCGCGGGTCCACCGATGCCGGCCGCGTGTACGTCGTTTCGGGGCACTACGACTCGCGCCGCACCGACGTCATGGACTTCACCGGGGACGCGCCGGGCGCCGACGACGACGCTTCGGGCGTCGCGGTCGCCCTGGAGCTGGCCCGGGTGCTCTCGACGCGGCAACCGGCCGCGACGATCGTCTTCGCCGCCGTCGCGGGCGAGGAACAGGGCCTCTACGGCTCGCGGTTCATGGCGCGGCAGTTCAAGGCGGCCGGCACCGACGTCCAAGCGATGTTCACCGACGACATCGTCGGCTCGAGCCGCGCCGACGACGGCACGCGCGACCCCTTCACGATCCGCCTCTTCGCCGAGGGCGTGCCGACGGCGGAAACCCCGGCCGAAGCGAACCTGCGCCGCAGCATCGGCGGCGAGAACGACTCCCCGCCGCGGCAGCTGGCCCGGTTCGTGAAGTCCGTGGCGGAGAACGACGCGACCGGCATGACCGTCCGCGTCATCCACCGCCGCGACCGCTACCTGCGCGGCGGCGACCACATCGGCTTCCTGGAGCAGGGTTACCCGGCGGCGCGGTTCACCGAGCCGAACGAGGACTTCGCCCACCAGCACCAGGACGTCCGCGTCGAAAACGGCGTCCAGTACGGCGATCTGCCGGAGTTCTGCGACTTCCCGTTCATCGCGCGGGTCGCCCGGGTGAACGGCGCCGCGCTGTGGTCGCTCGCCACGGCGCCGGGCACGCCGAAGGGCGTCAAGATCCGCACGGCGGCGCTGACGAACGACTCGGAACTGCTGTGGGACGCGACACCGGGCGCGACGGGCTACGAGGTCCTCTGGCGCGAAACCACCGCGCCGGACTGGACGCACGCGATCGGCGTCGGCCCGGCGCTGACGGCGAAGATCGACCTGTCCAAGGACAACGTCTTCTTCGGCGTCCGCGCGGTGGGCCCCGGTGGCCGCCGGAGCCCGGCCGCGTTCCCGGTGCCGGTGAGCTAGGCCGCGGCCTGCGTCAGGACCTGCTCGACGACGTGGTGCGAGGGCAGGATCAGGTCGCGCTCGGTGTCGGCGTCGATCTTGCCTTCGAGCAGGTCGCAGAAGCGGTCCAGCTGGGTGGCGAGCGGCTCGCGGGCGGTGACCAGCTCCGGGATCTCGATGACCGTCTGCTGCCGGTAGCCGAGGCCGTCCGGGGTGACGGAGTCGTGCGAGACGTGCCGGTAGATCGTGACGTCCCGGCGCAGCAGGTCGATCTCGATCAGCCGGTCGAGCTCGGAGACGACCAGCGAGCGGACCTTCTTCTGGCCCAGCCGCGAGGCCGAGACCGTGGCCAGGCCGGTCGGGAAGGACAGCACCGTCTCGATGGTGTCCTCGGCGCCCTCGACCGACGACGGGTGGAAGTACCCCGCGCCGGACGTCACGCGGGCCGGGGTCGCGCCGCCGAAGAACTGGATCGCCAGGTCGACGTCGTGCACCAGCAGGTCCCACGCCACCCCGGTCTTGATGCGGGGCGCGTACGGGCCGTGGCGGCGGGCCATCAGGTGCACCGGCTCGTTCACCAGCGCCCGGGCGGTCATCACCGCCGGGTTGTAGCGCTCCAGCAGCCCGCACATCAGCGGGATGTCGTTCTTCGCCGACAGCGAAACGATTTCCTGGGACTTCTCGAAGCTGTTGCAGACCGGCTTCTCGACCAGCATCGGCTTGCCCTGGCGGAAGATCTCCTGCGCCAGGTCGTAGTGCACCTCGGTGGCCGACGCCAGCACCACGGCGTCCACATCGGACAGTTCGCCGATCTCCGGCGTCCACCGCGTTTCGTACCGGTCGGCGACGGCCTTGCCCGCTTCCTCGCGCGGATCGATCACGCGGACCAGGTCGACGCGCTCGTTCTGGGCGAGCACGCGGGCGTGGAGGGAACCCATGTTCCCGGTACCGACAAGAGCGATCCGATGCGTCATGCGCCCAGTACCTCGCGAACGGTTTCGATGATGGTGTCCAGGTCGGACTCGGTCAGGTGCGGGTGCACCGGCAGCGAAAGCGCCTGCTCGGCGACCGACGTCGCGACCGGGAAGTCCTCGACGTGCGCGCCCGGGATCAGGTCGTGACCCGTGTAGCAGTCGTAGTCGAAGACGATCTTGGGGTAGTAGATGCCGTTGCCGATGCCGCGCTCGGTGAGCGCCGCGGCCAGCTCGTCGCGCGAGAGGAACGCGTGCGGCCCGACCAGCACCGTGTACTGGTGCCACACGTGCTCGCGGCCCGGCAGCACCTGCGGGACGTCGAGGCCCGGCGTGCCGGCGAGCCCCTCGGACAGCCGCTTCGCGTTCGCCTGGCGGGCGGCGGTCAGCTGGTCGAGCTTCGCCAGCTGCGGAATGCCCACGGCCGCGTGCAGGTCGGTCATCCGGTAGTTGTGGCCGGCGACCTCGTACTGGTACCGGGCGCGCATGCCCTGGTTGCGCAGCACGCGCAGGTTGTCGGCCAGCGCGTCGTCGTCCGTGGTGATGACACCGCCCTCGGCGGTGGTGATGTTCTTCGTCGCGTACAGAGAGAAGCAGCCGATGCCGAACGAACCGGCCGGCTTGCCCTCGAACGACGCGCCGACGGCCTGCGCCGAGTCCTCGATCACCTGCAGGCCGCGCTCGGCGGCCAGCGGCGCGAGCTTGCCCATGTCCGCCGTCTGGCCGTAGAGGTGCACCGGCATCAGGACCTTCGTGCGGTCCGTCACGGCCTTGGCCACGGCGTCGGGGTCGATCGCGAAGTCGTCGCGCCGGATGTCGGCGAAGCGGACGGTCGCGCCGGCCTCGAGGATCGCGTTCAGCGTCGCCACGAAGGTGAACGGCGAGGTGATGACCTCGTCACCCGGCTGCAGGTCCAGCACCTGGAGGGCCGCGACCAGCGCGGTGGTCCCGTTGTTGACCGCGATCGCGTGCTTCGTCCCGGAGACCGCCGCGAAGGCGTCTTCGAAGCGCTTGACCATCGGTCCCTGTGCGATGGCGCCGGAGCGCAGCACCTCGACGACGAGGTCCTCCGCGTCGCGGACGTCGACCACAGTGATGGGGATCATGGGCAGTCTCTCTCGGCAGGCGATTTCGGTGCGTCCGGTACAGTGAGCCGCCGGTTCTGCGCCCGGCCGCCCTGCAGCAACGCGGGCCACACGTTACCGGGCGCGGCAGCACGCCCAGTACCCAGCCGCCGACGAACGGATACCCGCCCGTGGCCAACCGCATCCACCCGACCGCCGTCATCGGCGAAGGCGTCGAGCTCGGCGAGGACAACGTCATCGGGCCGTTCGCGGTGATCGCGGGCCCCACGCGGATCGGGGACGGCAACTGGATCGGCCCGCACGTGACCATCGGCACGCCGGGCGAGGACCGCGGCCGCCCGCACCCGGCGGCCTGGGAAGACGCCCCAGCCGGTGACCCGGATCACGACGGGCACGGTGTCGTCATCGGCAGCCGCAACCGGATCCGCGAGTACGTGAGTGTCCACCAAGGGACCTGGCGGACAACGACGGTCGGCAGCGACGGCTACTACCTCCGCAACTCCCACATCGCGCACGACTGCCTGGTCGGCGACGGCGTGACGATCGCCTCGAACGCCGTCACGGGTGGCCACTGCCACATCTGGGACGGCGCGAATCTCGGCATGGGCGCGATCCTGCACCAGAAGGTCGTGATCGGGCCCGGCGCGATGATCGGGATGGGCTCGGCGGTGCGGCGCGAGATCGGCGCGTTCACCATCGCCGTCGGCAACCCGGCCCGCGTCACCGGCGTCAACGTGGTGGGGCTGTCCCGCCGCGGTCTCGACGAGGAGACGATCGAGGCCCTCGGGCCGTGGCTGAAGGGCAAGGAAGGTCTCCCGGACGTCACGCTGCCCGGCGACCTCTCTACCTTGGTAAAGGCGTGGGACGCTCGCCCGCGCGACGAGCACTAGGAGTCAACGCATGTCCGAAGTCGCCCCCAAGCTGCGCGAGGTCTTCGTCGAGGCGCTGGACCTCGACGGCGGTGTCGACGTCGAGAACCTGAAGTACCGCGACATCGAGGCGTGGGACTCGGTCGGCCACATGGCGCTGGTCGCGGCCATCGAGGACGAGTTCGACGTCGAGTTCGACACCGACCAGGTCATCGACATGTCGAGCTTCAAGGTCGCCGTCGACATGGTCACCGAGCTCCAGTCGAAGAATGACTGATTTGTCCGGTCGCGTCGCGCTCGTCACGGGCGGGACGCGGGGGATCGGCCTGGCCACCGCCCGCGCTCTGGTGGAAGCGGGCGCGACGGTGGTGCTGACCGGACGTGACGAAGCTCGCGCGAAGGAAGCGGCGGCCTCCGTGGGCGCTTCCGGGCTCGCGCTGGACGTCACCGACGCCAAAGCGGTGTCTTCGCTGGTCAGGGGGGTCGCAAAGGAGCACGGGAAGCTCGACGTCGTCGTCGCGAACGCCGGGATCATGGAGGACGCGCTCCTCGGCATGATCAAGGAAGACCTCGTCGACACGACGCTGAGCACGAACGTCGCCGGCACGCTGCACACCGTCCAGGCCGCGGCCCGGGCGATGATGCGGAAGAAGTCGGGGGCGATCGTCGTGCTCGCCTCCATCGTCGGCGAGTACGGAAGCGCCGGTCAGACGGTGTATGCGGCGTCGAAGGCGGCGGTGGCGAACATCGCGCGGTCGGCGGCGAAGGAGCTCGGCCGGTCCGGCATCCGCGTCAACGCGGTCGCGCCGGGCGTCATCGAGACCGATCTCACCTCGGGCCTGAGCGAGGACGCGAAGGCGGAGAACGCCGGCAAGACGCCGCTCGGGCGCCTGGGCCGGCCCGAAGAAGTGGCGAACGCGATCCGGTTCCTGGTGAGCGACGAAGCGTCGTTCATCACCGGCCAGGTGCTGGGGATCGACGGAGGCTTGGTGCTGTGACGCTGTTGGGTGCGGGAGCCCGGCTGGTCGATGTGGCCGGGGGCCGCACGCTGGCGGGCGCGGAACTGTCGGCCGCGGTCGGCCGGGCGATGGAGAAGCTGGCGGCGCTGCCCACCGGCGTCGTGTTCGCGCGGATGTCGGTCGACCTGGACAGCGTGCTGACCTACCTGGGCGCGTTCGAATCCGGGCGGGCGATCGCGCTGATCGACCCGGCGCTGGACGCGGACGTGCTGGCCGGGCTGGTCTCGCGGTTCCGGCCGGCGGCCGTGCTGTCGGCTTCGGGTGCCGCGCCCGACGGGTATGCCGCACGGGGTGCCGACTGGGTCCGCACGTCGGCCGACGGGGTCGTGCCGCACCCCGACCTCGCCGTCCTGCTGCCGACCAGCGGCTCGACCGGCAACCCGAAGCTCGTCCGGCTCTCGCGCCAGGCGATCCTCTCGAACGCCGACGCCATCGCGCAGGTGCTGCACATCGACGCCGACGAGGTCGCGCCCACCTGCCTGCCCCTGCACTACAGCTACGGCCTGTCGGTGCTGAACTCGCACCTGGTGCGGGACGCGACCGTCGTGATCGAGCCGTCCGGCGTGCTCGGCCGCGGCTTCTGGGACGCGGTGAACACCCACCGCGTCACGTCGCTCTCGGGTGTCCCGTACCACTACGAAATGCTGCGGCGGCTCAAGTTCGACCCCGCGAAGTACCCCACGCTGCGGACGCTGACGCAGGCCGGCGGGAAGCTGCGCGACGAACTGGTCGCCGAGTTCAACGAGAAGATGCTCGCCGTCGGCGGCCGGATGTACGTCATGTACGGCCAGACCGAGGCGGCGCCGCGGATGACGACGGTGCCCGCCGAAAAGCTGGCCGAAAAGCTCGGTTCCGCCGGGCCGGCGCTGCCGGGCGGCAAGTTCGCGGTCCGTCGCGACGACGGCTCGGAGACCACGCACCCGAAAATTGTCGGTGAGGTCGTCTACCGTGGGCCCAACGTGATGATGGGCTATGCGGACGACGAGTCCGGACTGGCCAAGGGCGACGAATACGGTGGCGTGCTGGCCACCGGTGACCTCGGGTACCTCGACGAAGAGGGGTACCTGTTCATCACCGGCCGGCTCAAGCGCATCGGCAAGGTGTTCGGCAACCGCGTCAGCCTCGACGATCTCGAGCAGGCCGTGCGCACGGCGGCGGTCGGGATCGACGTGGTGGCCGCGGTGGCGGCGGGCGACAAGGTCGTGCTGTTCGCCGAGGGCGCCGACACCGGCATCTGCAAGGACGCGTCGCGGGCGCTGGCCGAGCGGCTGCACCTGCACGCCAGCGGGTTCGACGTCCGCCCGATCGAAACCGTGCCGCTGCTGGCCAGCGGCAAGATCGACTACCGGACCTTGGAGGGGCGGGTATGAGTGTGTTCACGCGGTCGCAGGCCGACCGGGAGGCCTTGCTGCTGCCCGAGCTGGCCTCGCTGACGGCCCACCACCGGGCGAATTCCGAAGGCTACGACCGGATCCTGTCGTCGCTGGGGATCGCTGCGGACGCGCGTTTCGGCTCGATCGCGGACCTGCCGTGGCTGCCGGTGCGGATGTTCAAGACACACGACCTGAAGTCCGTCCCGGACAGCGAGGTCTTCAAGACGCTGACGTCGTCGGGCACCACCGGCGCCGGCGCGTCCCGGATCTACCTGGACAAGGAGGCGGCGGGCGCGCAGACCAAGCAGCTGGGCGCGACGCTGCAGGAGGTCCTCGGCGGGGAGCGGCTGCCGATGCTGATGGTCGACACGATCGGCATCATCAAGAACCGCCGCTCGTTCTCCGCGCGGGGGGCTGGTGTGCTGGGCATGGCGAACTTCGGCCGCAAGCACACGTACGTGCTCGACGAGAACGACCAGCCGGACGTCGAGGCGGTCAAGAAGTTCCTCGCCGAGTACGGCGACAAGCCGTTCCTGATCTTCGGCTTCACGTTCATGGTGTGGCTGTACCTCTACGAGGTGGCGCGGGACCACGGGCTCGACCTGTCGAACGGCATCCTGATCCACAGCGGTGGCTGGAAGAAGCTGATCGACCGCGCGGTGGACAACACCGAGTTCCGGCGGCGGTTCAAAGAGGACACCGGCCTGACCCGGATCCACAACTACTACGGGATGATCGAGCAGATCGGCACGGTGTTCCTCGAAGGGCCGTCCGGGAACTCGCTGTACTGCCCGGACTTCGCCGACGTCGTCATCCGGAACCCGGAGACGTGGGAAGAGCAGCCGGTCGGGGAGCCGGGCGTGATCGAGGTCGTCTCGACGCTGCCGCGGTCGTACCCGGGGCACGTGCTGCTGACCGAAGACCTGGGCGTCTACAACGGCATCGACGACGGCGACTGGCCGGGCAAGCACTTCTCGGTGCTCGGGCGGCTGCCGAAGGCGGAGGCCCGCGGGTGCTCCGACACGTTCTCGGGAGCGGCGGCGTGACTTCTCTGACCCAGCGGTTCCCCGCTTCGGCCCCGATCGAGGTCGGTTCCCTGGTCGACGAGCTGCGCGCTTCGCCGCCGGGCGGTCGGCTGCGCGTCGGCGACCCGCGGATCGTCGAGTTCGTCACGAAGTTCGCCCGCAAGCTGCTCGCCCCGGCCACCGCGCGCCGGTTCCCGGAGCTCGCGTCGCTCGGCTTCTTCCTGCGCAAGGGCGAAATCGCCAAGGCGCTGTCCACTCTGGACACCTCGGGGAACGCGCTGCGGTTCCCGCGCGGGCTGGTCTTCCACGTGCCGCCGGCGAACGTCGACACGATCTTCGTCTACTCGTGGGCGCTGTCCGCGCTGGCGGGCAACCACAACGTCGTGCGGGTCTCGTCGCGCTCGGCCGGGGCCGCCGAGGCGGTGCTGGAGGCGCTGAACGCCGCACTGTCCGAAGTGGACTCATCAGTGGCCGACGCCGTGCGCGCGACCCAGCGGATGGTGACCTACGACCGCAGCGACGAGGTGAGCGGCGCCCTGTCGCTGGCCGCCGACCTGCGCGTCATCTGGGGCGGCGACGGCTCGGTCGCGGCCCTGCGGAAGTACCCCCTGGCCCCGCACGCGCGTGACCTGACGTTCCCGGACCGTTCGTCCTTCGCCGTCGCGTCGGTGGCGGGCTGGCAGCGGGCGTCCGCCGAAGAGCGGCGCGCGGCCGCGGAGGGCTTCTACAACGACTCGTACTGGTTCGACCAGGCTGCCTGCTCGTCGCCGCGCGCGGTGTTCTGGGTCGGCGACGAAGCGGGTGCGTCCGCGGCCGGGAGCGAGTTCCGCACGCTGCTGGCTTCGGTGCTGGAGACGAAGCAGCACGTCACCGAGCCGGCGATGGCGGTCCAGAAGCGCGTCTCGGCGTACGGCGCGGCGGTCGACGGGCTGGTCAAGGAGATCGAGTTCCAGGGCAACGGCCTGGCCACGCTGGAGCTGACCGACCCGGCGGTGCTGCCGCGCGAGTGGCTCGGCGCGGGCACGTTCGCCAACGCGCGGGTGTCCTCGCTGGCCGACCTGGTGCCGATCGTCCTCCGGAAGGACCAGACGGTCAGTCAGTTCGGCTTCACCGCCGAGGAGCTGACGGCGTTCGCGCACGAGCTCGCGGGCCGCGGCGTCGACCGGATCGTGCCGTTCGGCTCCGCCCTGACCTTCTCCGCGGTGTGGGACGGTTACGATCTGCTCTCCGAGTTCAGCCGCCTGGTCACGGTGCAGGCCTGAGGAGAGCCGTCGATGACGACAGTTGAGGACCTGCCGGCTGCCGGAAAGCAGCCGAAGTCCACCCGGGCGAAGATCCTCGACGTCGTCCGGTGGGTGGCGATCCTGCTGGTCATCGGCTTCGCGGCGAAGCAGCTGGCGGCCAACTGGGGCGAGTTCTGGCACACCCTGCGCGACGTCGCCTGGGAGTCGTCCCTGCTGAGCCTGGTCGCCCTGGTCGCGGCCATCCTGGTCTCGACCTGGGGCTGGCAGGTGATGGTCGACGACCTGGGCAAGCCGATCGGCTACGCCCAGGGCGCCCAGATCTGCCTGGTCGGCTCGCTCGGCAAGTACGTGCCGGGGTCGGTCTGGGCGTACCTGCTGCAGATGGAGCTGGGCCGCAAGGCGGGCCTGGCCCGCGCCCGGATCTTCACCGGCTCCCTGATCCAGCTCGGCGTGGGCGTGGTGTCGGCGCTGGTGGTGTCGCTCCTGGCGGCCCCGGCGGTGTTCAGCAACAGCCCGCGCGCGCTGTGGCTGTTCGTGCTCATCCCGCTCGGCCTGGCGATGCTGCACCCGAAGATCCTGACCTGGGGCACGTCCCTGGTCCTGCGGATCCTCCGCCGCCCCCCGCTGGCCCACCCGCTCGGCTGGGCGGTGATCGGCAAGGTGTTCGGCGCCTCGACGGCGGCGTGGTGCCTGCAGGGCGTCCACCTCTGGCTCCTGGCCAACTCGGTGGGCACCCCGGGCCTGAGCGGCTTCGTGCTCTGCGTGGGCGCGATGGCCGTGGCGATGACGGTGGGCACGTTCGCGTTCATCCTCCCCAGCGGCGTCGGCGTCCGCGAGGTGGCCCAGGTGGCGGTCCTGACGGCGAGCGGCCTGACGGTCGGCCAGGCCACCGCGTTCGCGGTCGCCTCCCGCGTGATGTTCACGGTCGCCGACCTGCTCACGGCCGGCTTCGCCGCGGTCGCCGCCCGCACCGCCCGCTCCGCCTGACCCTCCCGCCGTGTCGTCCGCCCAGGTACGTGTGTCGTCCATCCCGGTACGCGTGTCGTCCGCCTGGGTACGCGAGCCAGCGCCCCTGCCTGACGTTGTCCCCAGGTTGTCCACAGGGGTTGCGCACATGTGGACAACTCACGGCGTCAGCCGGTAGATCACCGCGTCCGGGTTGCGGTAGACCACCGTCAAGAACGGCTCGCCCGCCAAACCGACCAGCCCCGGCTGATAAGGCCGGCCCGGATCACCGGACGGCTTTCCCGAAATGACCCAATGGATGTTCCACCGGCGCACCGCCGCCCGCACCGCCGGATCCGTCGAATAGTTTCGAAAGCGGTTCGCCAGCAACACCGCGTCCGACGGTGGGGAAGTTTCGTCGAAATGCCCGGCGACGGTTCGAATTCCCGTCAAAGCGTAAGTCCACGCGGTTCCGTCGAACCGGTCGTTCATCGCCCACTCGCCGGGCGCGGCCAGGGTGCCGAGCGCCAGCATCGCGGCCTGCTCGCCGGGTGTGACGCGCAGCGTCGACGGGTCCGCCGCCTGGTAGCCCGGGTACACCTGGTCGCCGTTCGACCGGACGTACAGCCCGTTCGAAAGCAGCACGAACCCGGGCAGGACCAGCAAGGCGACCACCTGGACTTGCGACGGCAGCCGGTCGCGCAGCCACGCCTGCGCCGACGCCAAGCCGTGGGCCGCCAGGACCGACAGCGGGACCGCCGCCATCGAGAAGAACCGGAACGGGTCGTCCCACCAGGGCCGGGACAGGGCCATCACGATCGGCGCGTTGGACGACGCCACCGTCACGTACGCCAACCCCGTCACCAACGCCGTCAGGCCGATCCAGCGCAGCTCACCCGCCCGCGCGAAGAACACGATCCCCAAGAACAACGCCACCGACAGCCACACCTGCGGGTGCGGCTCGAAGTGCTGGAACCCCAGCAGGGCGCCCAACGCCGTCGACGCGCGGTACTCGCTCGGCCAGCCGTAGTACGGCAACGCCAGCCCCAGCGCTCCGAACAGCTGCAGCCACGCCACCAGCAGCGACACCACCGCGATCGGCAGCAACGCCAGCAGATCGCGGCCGAGCCGGCGCCACCCCGCCAGCCAGCGCTGCCCCAGCATCGAAACCGCGAACAGGATCCCGCCGAACAACGTCGACGGGTGGATGCACAGCAGCCCCACCGCGGCGAGCACCAGCACCAGCCCGGTGTCCGGCGCGGCCCGCTCCAGGTACCGCCGCAGCGCCACCGCGGCCAACGGCGTCAGCGTCACGCCCAGCGCGAACGGCAGCAGCGGCCCGCGGTTCATCGACTCGTAGACGCCCGTCACCGGCGCCACCGCCGTCAGCGCCACGGCGCCCGCGAGCACGGCCCGGCCGCGGAATTCCCGCACCAGCGTCACCAGCGACAGCGCCAGCAAGCCCGGCAGCAGCACGGTGTTCGCGTCCAGCGTCTCCGGGATCGACCCGCCGCCGAGCCGGTACGTCACCGACGCCAGCAGGTGGTAGGCGTTGGGGTAGAACACCGGTGGCGCGTCGCCGTACCAGTTCACGTGGCCCGTGCCGAACAGGCTGCCGTCGCCGGTGTCGGCGAGGTAGCGAACGGCGTTGCCGTGGTAGACCGCGTCGAATCCCTGGGGCAGCGCCCCGATCCGGCCCATCCCGAGCAGGGCCGCCCAAACCCCGGTGGCGGCCGCGAACAGCAGGCAGGCCAGTACCGCCAGGTGTCCACTTCTCGTCCACAATGGCGGTTCCGGCGACCGGCCGCGCACCGTGAACCTCCGCACACCGAAAGCGATCCCGGCGAACACGACCGTCGACACCGCGTACGTCAGCGGCGTGAACGGCAGCCCGGCCACGGCGGCCCACGGACCGGTCAGCCCGCCGACGGCGTAGCTCAGCAACGGCGCCGTCCCGGCCAGGACCCAGCCGCGCAAACCCGCCGCGAGACCGATCAGGAGACCCGGCCCGGCGATGACGACAATGGCGATGCCTGCGGAGAGCACGGTGGAGACTAAGCCGGGAATGACCGGCTCGTCGCGTCGACGGGATAGCCCGATCGGCGCTTTTTCAGGACGTCACTTCGGCCCTCCGAGGCGACACCCGATCGGGTTATTCTGACCGGTGAATTTCCCTGATTGACTGTCGCCGGCGAAGTGATCCACCCCCATTCGGTCCCGTGATCGATCCACGCGAAACACTTCGCCGCCGATGATCGATAACCTGGCCGGGGAGCCGGCCGGGCGGGTGCGGTGCGAGGCGGAGGGGGCCGGGTGGTCTACGCGGTCGTGGTGGCGTGGCTGGTCGTCGCCGCGATCGTGGTGCTGACCTGGACCCGCCTCGACGCCGACCGCGGCCTGCGCGCCTTCGTCCTCACCCTCGCACTCGGCCTCTCGCTGCTGCACCAGCTGCTGTTCGCGACCGTCACCGAAGACGCGCTGGTCACCTTCCGCTACGCGCAGAACATCGCCGACGGCAACGGGCCGGTCTTCAACCCCGGCGAACGCGTCGAGGGGTACACGAACTTCCTCTGGCTGGTCCTGGTCGCGCTGCCGCGTGCCGCGTTCGGCGCCGACATCCGCACCACGGCGGTCGTCCTGGGGGTCCTCGCCGCCCTCGGCTGCGTGCTCCTGGCGTACTTCCTGGCCAACCGGATCGTCACCGCGGCCGGCGCCGCGCCGCGGCCCGCGATCGGCGTGGCCGCGGCGGTGCTGACCGCGAGCGCCGGCGGCCTCGCCGTCTACGGTGCCTCGGGCTCCGAAGTCCCGCTGTTCGTGCTCCTCGTCCTCGCCGTCGGGTACGCGCTCGCGGCGCGCCGCCCGGTGGTCGCCGGGGTGGTGGTCGCCTTCGCCGTGATGACCAGCCCGGAAGGCCTGGTGGTCGCCGTGCTGGCCGGCCTGTGGCTGGCCGGGGCCGCCCTCAAGGAAAAGCACAGCTGGTGGGCGCCGGTGGGGTACGTCCTCGGTGCGCTGGTCTTCCTGATCCCGCGGCTGGCCTGGCGCGCGACGTTCTACCAGCACTTCCTCCCCGCCCCGCTGGCCGCGAAGCTCGGTGGGCCGCTCGATGAGCACCTCGCCACGGGCTGGCCGTACCTCGCCGGATTCGCCCTGGCCCACCAGGGGTTCCTGCTGCTGGGGCTGGTCGCCGCGGTCGCCCTGCTGCTGCGTCGCACCGAAGCCGTGGAGGCTCGGGCGCTACTCTGGCTGCTGTTCGCGATGGCCGCCGGGCTGGCCGCGGCGGCCGTGCTCATCGGCGGCGACCCCGGTCCGTCGTGGCGGCTGCTGGCCCCGATCCCGCCGCTGCTGGCCGTCGCGGCCGCCGGGACGTACGGCGTGCTGACCGTGGACGTCGTGGCGAAGCCGTCGCCGTGGCCGAAGCAGGTCACGCCGCGGCTCGTCCCGGTGACCGCCTGCGGGCTGGCCGGCATCGCGGTCCTCGTCTCGGTGCTCAGCCCCGAGATGCTCGACCGGGTCCGCGTCTGGCACTCGCACGGCACCGAACTCGCCGAAATCGGCGACTGGCTCGGCGACTACCTGCCGCCCGGCTCCGTCGTCAGCGCCGCCGCGCCCGGCGCCCTCGCCGCCCACGGCGGGCAGCTGCTCATCATCGACGTCCTCGGCCGCACCGATGACCACATCGCGCGCGAAGGGCGGCACGACGGAGGCGTCGCGACCGACTACGACTACGTGGTGAACAGCCGCCGGCCGACCGTCGCCGTGCCCGCCGAGGGCGGCTACGCCGACCGCCAGCACTGCGTGATCGACCCGGTGTACGCGGGCAAGTACGAGGTCGCGACCTTCCGCCGCGTCGGCACGCCCTACTGGGTCTCGGTGTACC
The DNA here is from genome assembly GCF_031625235.1 of Amycolatopsis sp. 505. NCBI lineage: Bacteria > Bacillati > Actinomycetota > Actinomycetes > Pseudonocardiales > Pseudonocardiaceae > Amycolatopsis > Amycolatopsis sp. 505. The sequence continues at coordinate 1,083,077 of NZ_JACKQP010000001.1, read as the reverse complement.
CGCGGGCGGAACAGGCGAAGTCGCTGGTCGCCGACCTCGACAAGGGCCCGGACTTCCGCTACGTACCCTGTCCTTCGTGAAGCTCGAGGCCCCGGACCGGCAGCTGGGCGCGGAAGCGCGGCTCGGGATCGGGGTGTTCGGCGCGTCGCTCGCCCTGTTCGTGGTGCGGTTCCTGGTGCCGCGCCCGATCGCGATGTCCAACAACGGCGACGGCGGACGCGTGCTGTGCGGCGCCGGGATCACCTGGAAGGGCCTGCCCGAGCCGTTCGTCCACCTCACCTACCCACCCGCGCCGGGACCGCCGTGCCGGCCGACGTACCTGCTGACGCAGAGCTGGCTCGCGGACCTGGCCGTCCGCGTCGGACGGCTGATCGGCCTCCACGGCACGCTGAGCCTGGTCATCCTGGGCCTGCTGAGCAGCATCATCGCCGCGGCCGCGATCACGGCCATCGTGCTCGGCCTGCCACACCCGCGCCGGACCCGGCTGTTCGTGGCGGCCGGGCTCCTGCTGGTCGTCGCGGACTCGGCGTTCTTCGGCTACTTCGCGGCGATCCTCGGCGAAGGCGCGGCCTTCCTCGGCTTGCTGCTGGCCGTCGGCGGCCTGCTCCTGACCGCCCGAGAAGGCCGGTGGAGCTACGCGGGGATGGCGGTGACGTTCGCGGGCGGCGTCCTGGCGGTCAACGCCAAGGTCCAGACGCTGATCATCCTGCCGATCCTCGCGCTGGCGATCCTGCTGGTCCGCCCGGGCACGCTGAGCGGGGCCAAGCGGTGGGCGTCGGCGGTGCTGGTCATCGGCGCGATCGGCGCTGTCACGCTCTCCGCGCAGCAGAGCGTCGAGCCCGCCCGAGCGCCCGACGGCACCTACAGCGCCTTCCCGGGCGACGACTCCCGCGAGATCAACGTCTTCAACTCGATCTTCCTCAACATCGTCGACGGCAAGCACGACACCCAGGCCGACCTGGCCGCCCTCGGACTACCGCCGTCGTTCGCGCAGTACGCGGGCAACGGCTGGTGGCACCCGCACCCGGCGACGACGGACCCGCTGTACCCGCGGTACCGCGACAAGATCAGCCGCCGGAACGTCGTGACGTACTTCGCGACCCACCCCGGCCGGACCCTGGCCGTGCTCGACCGCGCCGCCACCGACCAGCTCGCCGCCCGGCCGGACTACCTCGGCAGCTTCGACCGGGACGCCGGCTTCCCGCCGCACGCGCAGGAGTACCGGGTGCCGGTCGTGTCGTGGCTGACCGGCCTGTTCGCCCCGCTCGGGCTGTTCGCGCTGGTCCCCATCTGGCTGTTCGTGCTGCTCAGGGCCTGGTCGCGGCGGCGGGACGCGCTCGGCGTCGTGCTGGCGTTCCTGTTCGCGGTCTCGGTGACGCAGTTCGGCACCGCGGCCCTCGGCGACGGCATCGAAGGCATCAAGCACCAGTCCGTCGCGCTGTTTTCGCTCTTGCTCGCGCTCGTATTGTGTTCTTCCCCGCTGAACCGCCGCGCCGAACCTACGGTCCCGTAACCTGGCCGGATGGCCGACCTGGTTTACCCGCCCGTGATCGCGGCGGCCCGGACGATGTTCCGGGTACTCGACAACCGCATCCGGATCGAGGGCGCGGAGCACATCCCGCGCCGCGGCGGCGCGGTCATCGCGTGCAACCACGTGAGCTACCTGGACTTCATCTTCTGCGGGCTCGGCGCGCGCCCGGCCAAGCGGCTGACGCGGTTCATGGCGAAGAAGGAGATCTTCGACAACAAGATCGCCGGGCCGCTGATGCGCGGGATGCACCACATCTCCGTCGACCGCTCCGCCGGGCTGGCCTCCTACCGCGAGGCGCTCGCGAAGCTGCAGGCCGGCGAGGTCGTCGGCGTCTTCCCCGAGGCCACCATCAGCCAGTCGTTCACCGTCAAGGAGATCAAGTCGGGCGCGGTCCGGATGGCCGCGGCGGCCGGCGTCCCGGTCGTGCCGATGGCGCTGTGGGGCACCCAGCGGCTGTGGACGAAGGGCCGCCCGAAGGACCTGACCCGGCGGCACGTGCCGATCTCGATCCTCATCGGCGAGCCGATGCACCCGGCGAAGGGGGACGACTGGGACGTCGTCACGAAGGAGCTGCGCACCCGGATGAGCGCGCTGCTCGACCGCGCCCAGGCCGAGTACCCGGACCAGCCGGCGTCCGACGAGGAACGCTGGTGGCTGCCCGCCCACCTGGGCGGCACGGCGCCGACCCCGGCCGAAGCGGCCGAGCTCGACCGCCCCTAGAACCACCGCTCGAGCACCTGGGCGACGCCGTCCTCGCCGGCCGGGCCGGTGATCTCGTCGGCCACGGACCGCGCCTGCGGGTGCCCGTTCTGCATCGCGACGCCGTGACCGGCCCACCGGAGCATCTCGACGTCGTTGGGCATGTCGCCGAAGGCGATCACCCGCTCGGGCTCGACCCCGAGCCGCCCGGCGACGTCGGCGAGCCCGGTCGCCTTGGTGATGCCGTGCGCGGACAGCTCGACCAGCCCGCCCGACGACGAGTACGTCACGTCGACGTCCCGGTCGAACAGCGCGTTCACCGCGTCCGCCATCTCCTCCGACGACATCCCGCGGTGGCTGACCAGCAGCTTGATCGCCGGGTGCCCGAGCACCTCGGCCCGCGGCGCGGTGCGGCCTTCGCCGTCGCCCCACGGGTTGTGGTAGTCCGGTTCGATCACGAAGTTGCGCATATCGTGGTCGGCGCCGGTACTGACCCGCTCGGTGGCCAGCCGGCAGCCGGGCAGGGCCTTGTCCAGCGCGTGCGCGATGTCGTGGAGCAGTTCGGGCCGCAGCAGGCCGTGCACCGCGACGACCTCCTCGCGGCCGCAGTCGTACAGGACGGCGCCGTTCGCGCACACCGCGTACCCGGTCAGCTCGAGTGGCCCGGCCACGGGCGCGATCCAGCGCGGCGGCCGCCCGGTGGCCAGCACGAACGGCACGCCCGCGTCGATCGCCCGGCGCACGGTGGCGATCGTGCGGCCGGTCAGGGATTCGGAGGGGCCGAGCAGGGTGCCGTCGACGTCGGACGCGATCAACTGGGGTCTCTCCACCCCGTCATTGTCCCTGACTCGTTCGGGCGAAGACGTTCCCGTCCGTGCGACAGCCGGTGGTGACCGATAGTCTCCTCCTTCCTCCCCACCGCCACCCTCAACGGAGAAGCTTCGCTTCACTGTTACTTTTCGCATTGTGCGAGTAGGCATCGTCATTCTTCCGGAAGATCGTTGGTGGGCCGCCGAGCCGAAGTGGCGTGCCGCCGAGGAGTACGGCTTCGACCACGCTTGGACCTACGACCACCTCGGCTGGCGCAACCTGGTCGACGGCCCGTGGTTCTCCGCGATCCCGACCCTGACCGCGGCGGCGACGGTGACGTCCCGCATCCGGCTCGGCACGTTCGTGGCGTCCCCGGTCGCCCGGCACCCCGTGCCGTTCATGCGGGAGCTCAACACCCTCGACGACATCTCGGACGGCCGGTTCGTCCTCGGCGTCGGCGCGGGTGTGGACCACCTCCGCTACGACGCCGCGGTGCTCGGTGGCCCCGAGCTGACGGCCAAGCAGCGCGTGGACCGCTTCACCGAGTTCGTCGAGGCGCTCGACGGGCTGCTCATGACCGACAAGTTCGACTTCGACGGCGAGTACTACCGGGCCCGCGAGGCCCGCAACCTGCCCGGCCCGGTCCAGCGGCCGCGGCTGCCGTTCGTCGTCGCGGCGAACGGCCCGCGCACGATGACCCTCGCCGCGCGCTTCGGCGCGGGCTGGGTGACGACCGGCAAGGGCGGCGAGACCGCCGACGAGTGGTGGGCCGGCATCGAGCAGCTCACCGAGGTCTTCGACGGGCGGCTGGACGCGGCGGGCCGCGACCGCGCGAGCATCCAGCGGTTCCTCAGCCTGGACGCGTCACCGGTGTTCTCGCTGAGCAGCGTGGAGGCGTTCCGCGACGCCGTGGGCCGGGCGAAGGAGCTCGGCTTCACCGACGTCATCTCGCACTGGCCGCGGTCGTCGTCGCCGTACGAAGGCCGGGAAGCCGTGCTGGAGCAGGTCGCGAGCGACGTCCTGCCGGAGCTGCGTTAGTCCGAACGAGTGACATCGGGGTGATCGGGAAACCGATTGCCGGTCCGTGGGCGTCGATACTTTGCAGACGACCGAGATCACCCCGGGGGTGCGGGGGCCCTCGTGGCCGCGGAGGGGCGCCGCGGCCACGAGGGCGTTCTACTTCACGATCCGGTAGATGACCGCGCCCGGGTTCCGGTAGACGACCTGCAGGAAGTCGTGCCCGTCGAGGTGCTGCAGGCCCCACGCGATGGGCGTGTCCCGGCGGATGGTGCCGCTGCCCACCAGCACGTAGTGGATGTTCAGCCGCTGAACGGCTGCGCGCACCTGCGGGTCGCTGTCGTAGTCGACGAAGTGCCGGGCCAGGTAGAGCGCGTCCGGCGGGGCCACGCCGGCGTCGTAGTGGCCGGCCACCGGGTGCACGCCGGTCAGGGCGTACATCCAGGCCGTGCCGTCGAGCCGGTCGTTGAGCACCTTCTGGTCGGCGGGGATGCCGAGCGTGCCGAGGTGGTCCATCGCGTCGATCTCGTCCTGGCTGACCGGCGGGACCACCTCGCCGGGCAGGCCGTTGTAGTAGAGCAGCGACACCGTCTTGGCGTTGGCCGCGCGGTAGAACCCGCCGGTCAGCACGCCCATCGCGACGACCAGCAGCACCGCCGTCGCCAGGCCCACCCGGCCGGTCAGCCACGGCCGCGCGCGCACCCAGGCGCGGCCGCTCGCGAGCTTCGCCACCCACCGCTGGGTCTCGCTCATGCCGTGCGCCGCGAGCAGGCACAGCGGGATCGACGCCAGCGCCATCAGCCGGAACCGGTCGTTCCACCAGGGCCGCGACAGCGAGATGACCCAGTGTTCGCCGCCGAAGCAGGCGACCACCACGAACAACGCCGACAGCCCGAGCGCCGAGAGCACCAGCCAGCGCATCCGCCGCAGCGCCACCAGCGTCAGCACGCCGATCGCGAGGAACACCGTCAACCAGATCTGCGGCACCGGCAGCACCTGCTTGAACGTCGCCAGCATGGCCAGTGCCTTCCACACCGGCATGTGCGAGCCCCAGGCGTAGTACGGGTACGAGCCGGACGTGAAGCCGATCGCGCCGAGGATCATCGGCGCGGACAGCACGCCGGCGAAGACCATCGCCGGCACCATCCGCAGCACGTCGCCGCCGATGACCCGCCAGGCCCGCTTGCCCTCGGGGACGCCGTCGACGCGGCGGCCGCGCAGTGCCCGGTACCAGCGCTGCACCACCAGCGGGAACGCGAACAGGATCGCCCCGAACAGCGCGCTGGAGTGCGCGGCGAGCAGGCCGGTCGCGGTCAGGGCGAGCACTGTCCCGGTGTCCACGCCCGGCCGCGCGACGAACCGCTGCAGCGCGATCACCGCCAGCGGCGTCAGCACGATGCCGAGCGCGAACGGCAGCAGGCCGCTCGACACCGACTCGTACGCCCCGGTCGTCGCCCCACCGGCGACCAGCGCGGCGCTGCCGGCGAACACCGCGCGGCCGCCGAGCTGTCGGACCAGCGCGGCCATGGCCAGGGCGAACAGCCCGGCGATCGGCATCGTGATCGCGTTGAGCGTGACCGGGATCGACGTCCCGGACAGCTCGTAGACCAGGGCGCCGACCAGGTGGTAGGCGTTCGGGTAGAAGGAGCCGGCCGGGTACCAGTTGATGGTGCCCATGCCGGTCAGCGAGCCGTCGCCGGTCTCGGCGATGTAGCGGATGCCGTTCGCGTGGAAGACGGTGTCCCAGCGCTGGAACACCGCGGTCGTCCCGCCGCGGCCGGAGACGACCACGGCGATCGACACGGCGACGGCGATCGCGACGCAGGCCCCGACGGCCAGGTGGGCCCGGCGCGTCCAGGGCACGGCGGGCTCCTCGGCGCCAGGGGTGAGCCAGCCGCGCGCGGTGGCCAGGCGGCGCATGCCGTACAGCACGCCGGCGAGCAGCAGGGTGACCGCGGCCACGCTGAGCGGGCCGTACGGGATGTGCGCGATGGCCAGCCAGGGCCCGGCCAGGCCGGTGATGGCGTAGCTGAGCAGCGGCGCGAGGCCGGCCAGGGCCCAGCCGCGCAGGCCGGCGGCCCACCCGGCGACCCCGCCGGGGACCGCCAGCACGGCCAGGTAGGTGGCCACCGCGCCGAAGTAGCTCCAGAAGTCCTCGGGTGCAGGCACTGCTTTCCAGGTGTGTCGTAGGCCGAAATGTGATAGGTGGGTGCGGGCCGTGCGACCGACCTGCGTACCCTCGACGCCCGTGAGCGCGCACACGAACCCCGCCAAGATTACTGAAGACGATTTCGCAGGTTACGACCTCGTCGTCGTCGGGTCCGGCTTCTTCGGCCTGACGGTCGCCGAACGGGCCGCGGCCGAGCTGGGCAAGAAGGTCCTCGTCCTCGAGCGACGCAGCCACCTCGGCGGCAACGCGTACTCGGAGCCCGACCCGGAGACGGGCATCGAGGTGCACAAGTACGGGGCGCACCTGTTCCACACCTCGAACAAGCGCGTGTGGGAGTACGTCAACCGGTTCACCGAGTTCACGAACTACCAGCACCGCGTCTTCGCGCGGGTCAAGGACCAGGTCTACTCGTTCCCGATGAACCTGGGCCTGATCAACCAGTTCTTCGGCAAGTCGCACACCCCGGACGAAGCGCGCGAGCTGATCGCGAAGCAGGCGTCCGAGTTCGAGACCTCCGCCGCGCAGAACCTCGAGGAGAAGGCGATCTCGCTGATCGGCCGCCCGCTCTACGAGGCGTTCATCAAGGGCTACACCGCGAAGCAGTGGGAGAACGACCCCAAGAACCTGGGCGAGAACATCATCACGCGCCTGCCGGTCCGCTACAACTTCGACAACCGGTACTTCAACGACACCTACGAGGGCCTGCCCGTCAACGGGTACACCGCGTGGCTCGAGAAGATGGCCGAGCACGAGAACATCGAGATCCGGCTGAACGTCGACTACTTCGACGTCCGCGAGCACATCCCGGCGGGCACCCCGACCGTCTACACCGGGCCGCTGGACCGCTACTTCGGCTACTCGGCGGGCAAGTTCACCTGGCGCACCGTCGACTTCGAGTCCGAGGTCGCCGAGACCGGTGACTTCCAAGGCACCTCGGTCGTCAACTACAACGACCAGGAAGTCCCCTACACCCGGATCATCGAGTTCCGGCACTTCCACCCGGAGCGGGACTACCCCAAGGACAAGACGGTCATCTTCCGCGAGTACTCCCGCTTCGCGGGCGAGGACGACGAGCCGTACTACCCGATCAACACGCCGGAGAACCGCGAGAAGCTCGAGGCCTACCGCGAGCTGGCCAAGGCCGAGGCCCGCGAGAAGAACGTGCTGTTCGGCGGCCGGCTGGGCACGTACAAGTACCTCGACATGCACATGGCCATCGGCTCGGCGCTGTCGGCGTTCGACAACAAGATCGCCCCGCACCTGACCGACGGTGCGCCGCTCGACGGGTCCCTCGATGCTTGAGAAGGGGCAGCCCGCCGGAGAGGTGGCGGTCCTCGCGAAGGCGCAGAGCTTTCTGAAGAGTGAAGCTTCGGTGAAGGCTGCGCGCGGCATGTCGCACTTCGGCGAGCACGCGCTGGGCTGGTTCGGCCTCGGCCTGATCGGGGCTGTGGTCGACAAGGAACGGCGCAAGGACTGGCTGGTCGCTTCGGCGGGTGTCGTCGGGGCGCACGCGGCGTCGATCGCGGTGAAACGCGTGGTCAGGCGGCCGCGACCGGACCACTCGAGCGTCGAGGTCCTGGTCGGCACGCCGAGCAAGCTGAGCTTCCCGTCGTCGCACGCGACGTCCACTACGGCGGCGGCGGTGCTCTACTCCGGATTGACCGGGCGTAACCTGGTGCCCGCCCTGGTACCGCCGATGCTGGCCTCGAGGCTCGTGCTCGGCGTTCACTATCCGACAGACGTTCTGGCCGGTGCAGCTCTCGGGGGGCTCGTCGGTGGTCTGATACGACGGAAGCTGAAGAAGAACCCATGAGCGAGACGACCGAGCAGCGCGACAGCGACGAAACTGCCGTGACTCCTGAGGTTGGTGTGTCACGCGGGCCGTTCGGCCTGGTCGGCGGCGTCATCAAGACGGCGCGGCCGCGGCAGTGGGTGAAGAACGTCCTGGTCTTCGCGGCCCCGTTCTTCGCGTTCTCGAAGTCGACCGACCGCACCGGTCTCCTGATCGACGCGGTCATCGCCTTCGTGGCCTTTTCGCTGGTGGCGAGCTCGGTCTACCTCATCAACGACGCCATCGACGTCGAGGCCGACCGCGCCCACCCGACCAAGCGCAACCGGCCCATCGCGGCCGGCATCGTGCCGGTCCCCGTCGCGTACGGGGCCGCGGTCGTGTTCTTCCTGGCCGGCCTCGGCGTGTCGTTCCTCGCCAGCTGGCAGCTGGCGGTCGTGCTGGGCGTCTACGAGGCCGTCCAGCTCGGCTACTGCTTCGGCCTCAAGCACCAGCCGGTGGTCGACCTGGCCATCGTCGGCTCGGGCTTCCTGATGCGCTCGATCGCCGGTGGCGTGGCGGGCGGCATCGCGCTGTCCCAGTGGTTCCTGCTGGTCACGGCGTTCGGCTCGCTGTTCATGGTGGCGGGCAAGCGCTACGCGGAGATCATGCTGTTCGAGCGGACCGGCGCGAAGATCCGCTCGTCGCTGAAGAAGTATTCGGCGAGTTACCTGCGGTTCGTCTGGGCGACCTCGGCGGCGATCCTGATCATGTCGTACTGCCTGTGGGCGTTCGAGATCCGCCAGACCGAGCACAACTCGGTGTGGGCGCTGATCTCGATGGTCCCGTTCCTGGTGGCGGTGCTCAGGTACGCGGTGGACGTCGACGGCGGCATCGCGGGCGAGCCGGAGGAGATCGCGCTCAAGGACCGCATCCTGCAGGTGCTGGGCGCGACCTGGGTGATCACCCTGTTCCTGTCGTTCTACCTGTGACTCTTCGCGAATCGACAGCTTCGCTACAGGTCACGCACAGCTGACGGGCGCACCCTGAGGTGGTGGGGGCGGGCACTGCGCCCGTCCCCGTGACCACAGGAGCGACCATGAACGACCAGCCGCGCGAGCAAAAGGCCCCGGACGGAGCCGAGCAGCCGACAGTCGAGCACCCGACCCCGGCGCCCGACGCCCCCACCGCGGCGAACGAGACCCCTGCGCCGAGCGCCGCGGCAGCCGAGCCGGCGGTCCCGGGCCAGCCTGCCGCCTCACCGACCTCCGCCGCCGCGCAGAGCGCCGCCGAGCCAGTCGCCTCGCCGTCCCCGGCTGCCGCGCAGAGCGCCGCCGAGCCCGCGGTCCCGGGTCAGCCCGCCGCCTCGCCGACGCCGGCCGCCGCGCAGAGCGCCGCCGAGCCTGCGGCCCCGGGCCAGCCCGCAGCTTCGCCGACCTCTGCCGCCGCGCAAGGTGCCGCCGACCCGGCGGCGTCCGGCCAGCCCGCATCCGGCACCCCGGCCGACCAGACCGCCGTCCACGGCCAGGAGCCCCCACCCACCGGCCAGCCCGGCCCAGGCCACCCCTACGCCGCCTGGGGCCCACCCCAAGCCGCTCCGCGGCAGGCCGGCGGGTTCCGGCGGTTCGTCGGTCACCGGGCCACCCAGCTCGTCGCCGTCGGTGTGCTCGGCATGCTCGTCGGCGCGGGGATCGTCGGCGGGATCGCAGCCGCGAGCCACCACGGTCCGCGGGATGGCCGTCCCGGCGTGCACCGCCAGTACAACGGCCCCGACCAGGGCTTCGACGGCCGCGGGCCCGGCTTCGGCGGCCGTGGCAACGCCGGCTCCGGGACCGGGGACGGCATCTGATCCCCGACTGTGGCCTCGGCCACCCGTACCCCGCTCAGATCACAGAAGCATCACGAGCGGGGTACGGTATCCCGGATGCGAAGCGCCTCCGCAGAACTCCCCAAAGCCGTCCGCGCGCTGCCGGCGGCCATCCCCGTCACCCGCGCTTGGGCCCTGCCGGCGGGCGCCGCGGCCGCCTCCGCCCTCGTGTTCGCCCTGGTCAGCAGCCATCTCATCGATGACACCTACATCACGCTGTCCTACGCGAAGAACCTCGCCTTCCACGGCCACTGGGGCCTGATCGAGCAAGGGACGGCCAACACCGCGACGTCCCCGCTGAACGTCCTGGCCCTCGGCGCGGTCACGTTCCTCGTGCGCGACGCCGTGCTGGCCGCCGGGGTCGTCTTCGTCGCCGCGCAGGTGCTGCTCGTGCTGGGCCTGCGCCGGCTCGGCGAGCGCACCGGCCTGCCGCCGGCGTTCGCGCCGCTGACGTTCGCGTTGCTGCTGGTCAACCCGCTGCTGCTGTCCTCGATCGGCCTGGAGGTCGCGCTCGGCGCCACCGGCGTCGTGTGGACGCTGGTCTACGCCGGCGAGCGCCGGGCCGGCCGCCTGGGCGTGGTGATCGGCCTGCTCGCGCTCGTCCGGATCGACCTGCTGCTGATCGCCGCGGTGCTGTTCGCGGCCCGCCGCGAGTTCTGGACCGGCATCTGGCGGACGGCCTTCGCGGCGCTCGCCGTCACGCTGCCGTGGTTCGGGTTCAGCTGGGTGGTGCTCGGCTCGGCCGTGCCGGACACGCTCGTCATCAAGATCAGCCAGCAGTCGTGGGGCCCGTTCAGCTTCACCAACGGCCCGCTGCTGTACTGGCGCAACTTCCCGGCCGCGGCCGCGCTGTCGTTCCTGCCGCTGCTGCTGGCGGCCCTGACCGGCATGGCGTGGCTCGTCCAGTACCGCCGCGGCTCCGAGACGGCCCGCCGCCTGAGGCCGTTCGCGGCGCTCGCCGTCGCCGGCGCGCTGCACTACCTGGCCTACAGCCAGCTGGGCGTGCCGCCCTACCACTGGTACTACGCGCCGAGCATCATCGGCGCGACGATCTTCCTCGCCGCCTGCGCATCGGCGGTCCCGGAGCGCGTCCGGCGTGCGACGTGGACGCTGGCCGGAGCGGCGCTCGTGGCGAGTGCCGCGGTGTACGCGCTGCCGGGCCTGCCCCGCCAGTTCGCGCCGATCACGAGCAACCACGCCTCGACGACGGAGTACCGCGAAATCGGCCACGAGCTGGCGGCGATCGCCCACGGCCGCAAGGTCGAGACGGCGGGCGAGGTCGGCGCACTGGCGTACGCGTGCGACTGCGAGCTGGTCGACGAGTTCTCCGACCGCGGAGCCGTCGACCCGGCCATCACCGAGACCAAGCGCCGCAGCGGCGACCTGGGCCGGGCGCTGCTGGAGGCCAACTTCCACAACTTCGACCACAGCATCGCACCGACGAGCCCGGACCTGGTCCTGGCGACGACCCGCCGCACCCCACCCCGGACGGCCCTGGCGAGCTGGCACATCGACTCACCGTGGGTGGGCAGCCAGAACCTCTACCTGGTGCCCGCGCACGCCGTGAGGTGACGCCGAGCGCGTCAGATCGGCAGCTTGCGGAAGATCGGCCGCGGGACGTGCCGCAGGGCCGACATCACCAGGCGGAACGGCGCCGGCGCCCAGACCAGGTCCTTGCCGGCGCGCGCCGCGCCGACCGCGATCTCCGCCACCTGCTCGGCCGTCTGCGCCAGCGGGGCGTCCTTGAGCCCCTCGGTCATCTTCGTCTTCACGTGGCCCGGGCGGACGACCGTCACCTTCGCCCCGAACGGCGCGAGCGCCTCGCCGAGACCCAGGTAGAACCCGTCGAAGCCGGCCTTCGTCGAGCCGTACACGAAGTTGGACCGGCGGACGCGCTCGCCCGCCACCGACGACAGCGCGATCACCGTGCCGTGGCCCTGGGCCTTGAGCTTCTCCGACAGCGCGACGCCGACCGACACCGCCGCCGTGTAGTTCACCGTGGCCAGCTCGACCGCCTTCGCGTGGTCCTGCCAGACCTCTTCCGGGTCGCCGAGCAGGCCGAACGCCACGACGGCCACGTCGATGTCGCCGCCCTCGAACGCCTTGGCCAGCACACCCGGGTGCGAGTCCGTGTCCTTCGCGTCGAAGTCCACTGTGGACACCTCGGCGCCGCGGTCCTTCAGGCGCTGGGCGGCCGCCTCCAGCCGGGGCGACGGGCGGGCGGCCAGCACGACCCGCAGGGGCTTCTCGGCCAGGTACTTCTCGGCGATCGCCAGCGCGATGTCGGACGTGCCGCCGAGCAGGAGCAGAGACTGGGGGTTGCCCACCGCGTCGATCACAGTTCGAGCCTCCGGCTCATGTCAGAGGCGAAAACGCCTTCGGGGTCGATGGAAGCGCGCACCTTGCGCCACTCTTCGAGGCGCGGGTACATCTTCGCGAACGTCTCGGGCGAGGTGCGCGAGTCCTTCGCCGTGTACAGCCGCCCGCCCAGCTCCAGGACGTCTTCGTCGAGCTCCTGGCAGAACCGGCTGAGGCCGTCCTTGATCGGGAAGTCGACGCAGACCATCCAGCCCGGGTGCGGGAACGACAGCGGCGCCGCGTTGCCCTCGCCCATGCGCTTGAAGACGTTGAGGAAGGACACGTGCCCCGACTCGGCGATCTTCTTGACGATGTTCCGCAGCGGCTCGTGCGCGTTCGGCGGCGTCGAGAACTGGTACTGCAGGAAGCCCTTCGAGCCGTAGGCCCGGTTCCACTCGCCGAACATGTCGAGCGGGTGGTAGAAGGCGGTCAGGTTCTGGATCACGCCGCGGGCGGCCTTCGGCGTCTTGCGGTAGTACAGCTCGCCGATGGCGCCGAAGGTCAGCTTGTTGGCCAGGCCGTTCGGGAAGACGTCCGGAAGCGTCGCGATCTGGGGGGCGTCGAACTTCAGCGGGTTCGCGCGCAGCTTCGGCGGCAGTTCGTCCAGCTTGGCCAGCGAACCGCGGCCGAAGGCGGCGCGGCCGAGCTTCGCGCCGGTGGAAATCGTGTCGAACCACGCCGACGAGTACGTGTAGTTGTCGTCGGAACCGTCGGTGACCAGTTCCAGGGTCTCGTCGAGGTTGTTCGTGCGCTCGTTGTCCGCGAGGAAGTACGCGGTTTCGGTCTTGGTCATCCGGATCTTGGCCCGGACGATGATGCCGGTCAGGCCGATGCCCGCGACGGTCGCCCAGAACAGCTCGGCGTCCGGGCCGTCCGGCGTCAGCGTGCGGACCTGCCCGTCGGCGGTGATCAGGTCCATCGACACGACGTGGTTGCCGAAGCTGCCCGCGCTGTGGTGGTTCTTGCCGTGGATGTCGTTGGCGATCGCGCCGCCGATGGTCACCTGGCGCGTGCCCGGCAGCACCGGGACCCACAGGCCGTACGGCAGGGCCTCGCGCATCAGCTGGTCGAGGCTGACGCCGGCGTCGACGTCGACGAGCGCGGTGTCCGGGTCGATCGAGTGGATCCGGTTCAGCGCCGTCATGTCGACGACGAGGCCGCCGGCGTTCTGCGCCGGGTCGCCGTAGGACCGGCCGAGGCCGCGGGCGATCACGCCGCGCGCACCGGCCTGGGCCACGGCGCGGGCGATCACTTCGACATCGGAGGTGGTCAGCACGTCGGCGATGGTCGGTGACGTCCGCGCCCAGCCCATGAGCGTGCGACGCTGTGTGTTGGGTACTTGGGTCACCCGACCAGGGTAGCCACGCCCAACCACGCCCGGAACGTGACCCTGAAGTGCTCATCTCTACACTTTGCGCATCAAGGCACAAGCGCCCGCGCGGGTGACCGTGACACAGGTGACGAGGTAATGCAGTGGTGGCGACCGATCCGCAAGCCGACATAGCGGCTGCGCAGTCCTCCCCGGGACTGCTGGGCCAGCTCATCCGCTTCGCCCTCATCGGGGGCTTCTGCGCCCTCGTCGACCTGGGCACCTACACGCTGCTGACGCAGGTGGCCGGGATGGCCACCTCACCGTGGGTCGACATCGCCCGCGCTATCTCTTTCATCGTGGGCACGACCACGGCGTTCTTCCTGAACCGGAAGTTCACCTTCGCCGGCGGGCGCCGCGACGGGAAGGCGCAGATCGGCTCGTTCGTCCTGCTCTACACCGTGACGTTCTTCGTCGCGGTCGGGGTGAACCAGCTGGCCCTGCAGGTGCTGCCGGAGTCCGCGTGGCAGCACACGCTGTGCTGGGCCGTGTCGCAGGCCACCGCCACCGTGATCAATTTCGTCATGCTCAAGTGGGTCGTGTTCCGCGAGCCGTCGACCAAGGAGAACTGAGGAACCATGCCCGGTAAGACAGCTACCCCGGCGCCGACCACCGAAGCCGGCGCGGCCGCCGAGACGCGGTTCACCGAGCACACTCCGCAGGGCCGCCTGACGGCGCAGCGCGGGCTCTACGCCGGCCCCGCGCCGATCGTCAGCAAGGACCTGTACGCCGAGCTCGAGTGGGGCGCGGCCGTGCGGGAACGTGCGTCGATCACCCTCGAGCCCGCCTCCAAGGTGTCGGGCAACACGTACTTCGGCCGGTTCCCGGCCAGCTACTGGCAGCGCTGGACGACGGTGACCGAGGTCTCGGTCGAGGCGGTCGTCACCGGCACCGGCCTGCTCTCCATGGGCGCCTCCGACGTCGAGGGCGAGCCCCGCGTGGTGGCCGCCGAGCAGGTCAAGGAAGCCAAGCAGGCCAAGGTGTCGCTGACCGGCAAGCTGGACAAGTTCTACGACGGCGGCGCGCTCTGGCTCGACCTCGAGACCGAGGGCGGCCAGACGCTGCGCGTCGAGCAGGTCCGCTGGACCGTCGACGCCCCGGAGAAGATCCGCCCGACCGCGGTCACCATCTGCACGATGAACCGCGCCGACGACTGCCTGAAGAACCTCCAGGCCCTCGCCGCCGACGTCTCCTCGCTGGACACGCTGGACGCGATCTACGTCGCCGACCAGGGCACCGACCTCGTCGAGTCCCGCGACGGCTTCGAGCAGGTCGCCAAGGACCTCGCCGACAAGCTGCACTACATCAAGCAGCCGAACCTCGGCGGCGCCGGCGGCTTCACCCGCGGCCTCTTCGAGGTCGCCGGGCACACCGCGACCGAGCACGCGAACGTCCTGTTCATGGACGACGACGTCCTGCTCGAGCCGGACCTGGTGATCCGGATGACGGCGTTCTCCAACCGCGCCGCCAACCCGATCATCGTCGGCGGCCAGATGCTCAACCTGTTCCACCCGAACCAGCTGCACGTCGGCGCCGAGTACGCCCGGCTCAACACCCTGGAGCCCGGCCAGCCGGTCGAGCACTCGTTGTCCACCGCCGACCTGCTCGGCGTGGACGAGGAGACGCTGAAGCCGAACCGCCAGGAACGCCGCCTCGACGCCGGCTACAACGGCTGGTGGTCGTGCCTGATCCCCTACGAGGTGGTCCAGGCCACCGGCTACCCGCTGCCGTTCTTCTTCCAGTGGGACGACGCCGAGTACTCCTACCGGGCCCGCGCGCACGGCTTCCCGACCGTCACCCTGCCGGGTGCGGGCGTGTGGCACGCGGACTTCCACATGAAGGACTGGGACGAGTGGCACCGGTACTTCAACCTGCGCAACTCGATCATCACCGCGGCGCTGCACTCGCCGTTCAACCTGAACCTGCTTTCGCGCGTGCTCATCGCGCAGCTGGTGCGCTACCTGCTCGGCATGCAGTACGGCCTGTCGGCGACGCTGATCAAGGCCGTCGAGGACTTCCTGAAGGGCCCGGAGATCCTGCGTGACGGCGGGGTCGAGGCGATGAAGGAGATCCGCCGGATCCGCGACGACTACCCGGAGACCAAGCGCCACAAGGCGACCGACGTCCCGGGCATCGCGTCCAACGACATCGGCATCATCAACAGCGCGCCGCGGCCCAGCATGCAGCGCCTGGTGCTGATCAAGCGCGTCCTCGACCGGGTGCTCGGCCGCAGCCGCTTCGGGCTCGGCGCGGTGCCGATCGACGAGGCGAACTGGTGGCACATCGCGCTGTTCGACACGGCCGTGGTCACCGACGCGAGCCAGGAAGGCGTCCGCGTCCGGTCCTACGACCGGGTGAAGATGTTCGCGCTGGCCAAGCAGGGCGCGCGCGTCATCCAGCGGCTGCGCAAGGAAGGCGCGGCGGTGCAGGAGCAGTACAAGCGCGCCATGCCGGAGCTCACCTCGCGCGAGAACTGGAAGCGCCTGTACAAGCTCTGACGTGCTTCGCGAAGGCCGTCTCACGTACGTCGTGAGGCGGCCTTCGCCGTTCACGCGTGCAAGCCGAAGACTTTGCTCTTGCGGTTGAGGTCGTCGATGTAGGCGGCGGCGACGTGCGCGAAGTTGACCGCGACCACCGAGTCGTCCTTGGTGGTCACCGATTCGACGGCGCCGGCCTTGACGAGCTGGGCGAGCCGGCCCGCCAGCTTCCCGGATTCTTCGGTGGTGAGCGCGAACAGCAGCGGTTCGCCGCCGGTGGCGAGGTGCAGGACGAGGGCGGGTTTCGTGTCGGCCATGCGTCCATCGGACCAGCGGCGATCTTGCCCCGGCAAGCGGGTTCGCTGAGGGCGGAGCTACGGTTTTCGCGAAGGCCGGACTCATCCGCGGGGGGTTGGAAGCGAATGCCGCACTCGTTCTCGCTGTCACTGGCGGCGGTGGACATCCTGCTCGAGCAGCTCGGGCTGGGCCGCGCGCCGACGCCGTTCGAAGTTCCGCACGTCGGCACGACAATCGAGCAGCGCGCGATGATCCGCGACGCCGTCGTCCGCGACCTGACCGGCCGCGGGCTGTGGAGCCGGGGGAGGCTGGACGCGGACGCCGAGCTGGCGCTGGCGACGTTCGTCCGCGGCAGCGTGACCATCAACGCGGCCGCCGAGCTGGGTGACCGCCACCTGTTCGCGCGGGTGGCGTCCGACGGCCAGTTCGCGGTGCTGGCCCGCCAGGAGGAGAACCTGATCGTCTTCGAGGAGGTCCGCCCGACGGGCATCGTCCCGGCGATCGTCGACCTCCTCCCGCTGACCCCGGCGGCACCCGGCCAGTCGGTGACGATCTCGAGGCCGGTCCAGCAGCCCCGCCACCAGCGCCGCGACGAGGCGTACGACCCGTTCGCCGGCGTCACCGGCCCGCGGTCGCAAAGCGCGGGAGGCCCGCAGGTCCGCATGATCGAGCGGGTGTTCCAGGAGCCGAAGAAGCGCGTGGGCCAGTTCACCGCCCAGACCCGCGCGGGCGCGTTCCCCCCGCTGGCCTGGTTCGACACCCCGAGCGGCCGCTGGCTGATGTCGTCCAGGGCGGCAGCGGACGGCCAGCGCTGGATCACCTACGCCCCGGCGGACAACGCACGCTTGGCCCAGCAGCTGTACGCCCAGCTCGAAGGCCAGTTCTGACGTTCGGGAACCGTTCGTGGCGAGGCTGCGTCCGAGGTGAAGATCGGTGAACGGCCGTGGCCGAGGGTGCCCGGCTAGTAGACTCCCGGGTGCACACGCACGGGCGAAGCGATTCGGGGTGGAACAGCGATGCAGATGGCTGACGGCGGGGGCGGAGGCTCGTTCACGGACATCCTCAACCCGCTCTCTTCGGCCGGTATGGGCGCCGCGGTGCAAAGCGTCACGGCCGAAACCCAGAAGCTGGTCGACGCGGCCAAGGGTGGCGGGTTCAAGATCACCCCGGAAGGGGTCAAGCCGCTCCGGGACGCGCTGACCGAGCTGGTCAACGACCTCACCAGTCTCCGGTCCGAGACGTATGCGCTGGACCAGGCGCCTCAGCTCGGGAGCCACCCGTACGGCCAGACAGTCGCGTCGCACGACCAGAAGAGCGCCACCGAGGCCGAAAACTCGGCCACGGCTGTGCTGACCCAGCTCCAGCAGGTCGCGAAACAGGCCGACGAAGCACTGGCGAGGGCGGCGGGCCTGTACCAGGAAACCGAGAGTGGAGCCTTCACCGCGCTCCAGACCAAGCAGGCCTGAGGTAATGACAAAACTCCTTCTCGTTCGTGCCGTGCTCCCGCTCGTGGCCGGCGGGGCGCTCCTGGCCGGCTGCACCGGCACGCAGACGGGGACCGCGTCGCCCGCTCCGTCCTCGTCGGCGTCCACCGCGCCCACGGAGAGCTCGTCGTCCGCCGGCGGGGGCGGTACGCAGTCGATCACCGATCCGTGCTCGCTCCTCGAGCTGGGTGACCTGAGCAGCTACGGCCAGTTCAACCAGCCGGAGAGCAAGACGCTCGGCGGCGCCCGCACGTGCAAGTACCAGAAGAAGATCGCCTCGGCCAGCGACGCCACCATGGTCATCGGCGTGAACGTCCGCGACGATGCTTCGGTCGACCAGGTCAGGGACACCGGCGGTGGCGTGGTAGACAAGCCCATCAACGGCCGGCCCGCGAAGGAAGCGCCGGACGGCGCCGCGGTGGGATGCACGCTCGGACTCGCTGTCGGGGCTTCTTCGCGAGTGGACGTGGCGGTGCTTTTGGACAGATCATCGAACGAGGCTTGCCAGGTTGCCGAGAAGGTCGCGACCTCCGCTGTCGAACCGCGGTTGCCGAAGGGATAGGGGAACCCATGAGCACGCGACAGGGACCGACGCCGAAGACCGAGGACAAGACGCCTCAAGAGGTCCAGAACATGGCGCCCGCCGAGCGGGATGCCTACCTGCAGAAGAAGGCCGAAGAGGGCGTCGACCCCGGGAGCTGGCTGTTCGGTCCGGTCCAGCAGTGGATCGCCCAGGCGCAGGCCAAGAACCAGTCGCAGCAGATGGGCGACAAGAACGTCGCCGACGCCACCAAGGGCCGTGATGTCGAGTACGTCTCGGGGCTGAACGCGCCCAACGCGGACTACAAGGGCACCGACCACACCCAGCTGCAGGCGTTCCTCCAGAGCAACCTCAACGTCGACCAGGTGTCCGAGGTCTCGACCGCCTACCACCAGGTCCACCAGGTCTTCGACAAGTTCGCGCAGTCGATGAACACCGCCGTCAACGCCTCCAAGGGCACCTGGGAAGGCAGCGCCGCCGAGAACGCGCAGCAGTACTTCACCAGCCTCGGCAAGTGGTCCGACGCCAACTCCCAAAACGCCAAGCTGGCCTCGGAAACCATCTACGACCAGGGGCAGGCCGCCGCCACGGCGAAGAACTCCATGCCCGCTCCCATTCCGTTCAGCTGGAAGGACGAGTTCAAGGGCTGGGCCACCTCGAACCCCTTCAACCTGGCCGACAACGTCGACAAGTCGATCCAGAAGCAGAAGGACAGCCAGGCCGCGCACGACGAGGCCGCCGGCGTGATGGCGACGTACGACAAGAACCTCTACGAAGCCGCCTCCAAGCAGCCCGCCTTCGCGCCGCCGCCCAGCTTCAGCACCGGTGGGGGCAGCGACGATCCCAACGGGACCGGCGACAAGAACGGCATCAACAACCCCTCCAGCGTGAACATGCCCGGCGGCAACTCGGGGACCACGCCCGGCGGCCACGCCCAGGGCTTCTCCTCCGGGCCCGTCCCCGGCATGGGCGGGTCCGCCGCGCACATCTCCGGCCCCGGCTCGACCACCGGCGCCGGGCTCCTGCCCGCGGGCACCACCACGCCGTCCGGCTTCACGCCCGGCTTGGCTCCGGCGGCCTCGACGCAGAACCCGAACCAGCAGTTCGGGGGGATGCCGCCGATGAGCCCGATGCCGATGGGCGGGATGAACTTCGGCGGCGACGAGGCCTACAACTCCAAGGTCGGCGGGGGCGGCGGACGCGGGAGCGGCGGGTTCGGTCCCGGCGGCTCGGGCGCGGCCGGCGGCAACGCGACGGGCGCGGGCGCCGCGTCCGGGGCGGCCCGGCCGGGCGGGATCGGTGCCGCCGAAGCGGCCGCCGGACGCGGGATGGGCGGCCTCGGCGCCGGTGCCGCCGGGCGCGGCGGGGGCATGGGTCCCGGCGGTGGCCTCGGCCGCGGCCAGAAGGGCGAGGGCGACGAGGACACCGAGCACTCGCGGCCGACCTACCTGGTCGAGGGTGACCCCGACGAGGTCTTCGGCACCGACATGCGCACCGCGCCACCGGTCATCGGCGAATAGCACGAAAAGGGGCCCCCGGCGGGGGGCCCCTTTTCAGTAGCGGTAGAACTTCTCCGCGCGGCCCTGCCGCACCAGCTTCAGCCACTGCAGGAACGCCTTCGGGTCCCGCTTCACGCCCACGAAGTACAGTCCGAACCGGACGATCTCCAGCGCGCCGATCTTCCGCATCCCCGGCTGCGACAGCAGATACCCGCGGTTGCGGTAGGTGTAGTACCGCTTGACCTCGTTCTCCGGGTCCTGCGCGTGGAACTTGCCGCCCAGCATGGGCTTGAACTCGTCCGAGCCGTCCGGGTGCAGGTACTTCGTCTTCAGCGACGTGCCGAACGGCAGCCCCGAGCGGGCCAGCCGCCGGTGCAGCTCGACCTCGTCGCCGCGGAAGAACAGGCGCAGGTCCGGCACCCCGACGACGTCCAAAGTGGACGCCCGGAACAGCGCGCCGTTCATCAGGGACGCGATGCCCGGCAGGAAGTCCACGCCCAGCTCGGACTGCGAACGCTTCCAGGTCAGGCCGCGGCGCAGCGGGAACGCCAGCTTGTCCGGCGCGTCGATGTTCGACACCACCGGCGAAATCTCCGCCAGGTCCCGCTTTTCCGCTTCCTCCAGCAGGATCGCGAGCACGTTCTCGTCGGCCGGACGCCCGTCGTCGTCGGCCAGCCAGACCCAGTCCGCGCCCAGCGAAAGCGCGTGCAGCATGCCGAGCGCGAACCCGCCGGCGCCGCCGAGGTTCCGGTGCGACGGCAGGTACGTGTACGGCAGCGGGTAGTTCTCGACGACTTCGCGCGCGGAGTCGTCCGGCCCGTTGTCGACGACCACCAGGTGGTCGACCGGCCGGGTCTGGGCCGCGATGATCTTCAGCGAGTCCGCGAGCAGCTCGCGCCGGTGCCGCGTGACGACCACGCCGACGACCGCGCCGTCGGGCAGCTGCCGGGTCTCGCTCGCCATCATTCCCCGCCGTTCGTCGTCGCCACCGGCTCGATGCCGAAGCGCTGCAAGGTTTCCTGGCTCATGTTCTCGAAGGGGTCACGGCCCTTGTAGGACGTCAGGACGTCCCGCAGCGAACCCTGCTGCTTGAGGTGCCCCTCGTCCATCCAGATGGCGGAGTCGCACAGCTCGAACAGGAATTCGTCCGAGTGGCTCGCGAACACCAGGATGCCGGAGCGCTTGACGAGGTCCTTGAGCCGGTCGCGGGCCTTGTTGAGGAACGCCGCGTCGACCGCGCCGATGCCCTCGTCGAGGATCAGGATCTCGGGGTCGATCGACGTGACGACACCCAGCGCCAGCCGCACGCGCATACCGGTCGAGTACGTCCGCAGCGGCATCTGCAGGTAGTCGCCGAGCTCGGTGAACTCCGCGATGTCGTCGACCCGCTTCTCCATCTCCTTGGCGGTCATGCCGAGGAAGAGGCCGCGGATGATGATGTTCTCCTGGCCGGAGATCTCCGGGTCCATGCCGACACCGAGGTCGAAGACCGGCGCGATCTTGCCCTCGATCCGCGACGACCCGCGGGTCGGCTCGTAGATGCCGGCGAGCAGCCGCAGCAGCGTGGACTTGCCCGCGCCGTTGTGCCCGACCAGGCCGACCCGGTCGCCTTCGCGGAGGTTGAGGGTCACGTCGTGCAGGGCCTCGATGATCGGCACCTTGGTGTCGGTGCCGATCTTGCCGCCGACCTTGCCGAGGACCTTCTTCTTCATCGACCGGGTCTTCGCGTCGAAGATCGGGAAGTCGACGAAGGCGTTGTGGACGTCAATGCTGACCATGTGTCACACCCAGTAGGAGACGCGGGCACGGTAGTTGCGCATCGCGACGAGCGCGAGCGCCCAGCCGACGACGGTGATGCAGCCGACCACGATCCAGTTGCCGGCGGTGAACGTCTGGCCGAGCAGCGGCGCGCGCACCACCTGGATGAAGTGGTACAGCGGGTTGGCCGTGATGTACGGCAGCGCCCACGAGACGTTGTCCCGGGCACCGCCCGCCATCAGCTGGTCCACCGGCCAGACGATCGGCGTGGCGTAGAACAGCAGCTGGATCAGCGAGTTGATCACCTGCGGGATGTCGCGGAACCGGGTCGAGATGATGCCCAGCAGCAGCGTGACCCAGCCCGCGTTCAGCGCGAGCAGCGCGAACCCGGGGATGGCCAGCAGGATCGACCAGTTGAGGCCGGGGTGGCAGAACGTGCCGGCGCAGGCGTCGAACGTCGGCGTGACCGGGCCCTTGGTGAGGGAGTACGGCCCGTCGAGCGAGTTGAAGAAGATGACCAGGACGACGACGTAGACGATCATGTTGTGCGCCAGCAGCAGCGTCTGCCGCCACACGGTGCGCAGCATGTACACGCTCAGCGGCGCCGGGAGCTGCTTGATCAGCCCCTCGTTCGTGATGAACGTTTCCATGCCCTCGGAGAGGCAGCCGCTGACGAAGCCCCACAGGATGAAGCCGGTGGAGAGGTAGGGCAGGAACACCTCGACGGGCGTCGCGAACAGCTGCGAGTACAGCAACCCGAGCCCGAGCGCGATGACGGCCTGGCTGATGGTGATCCAGAAGGGCCCGATCACCGACCGGCGGTAGCGCTGCTTGATGTCCTGCCAGCCGAGGTGACCCCACAGCTCGCGGGCGCGGAAACCGGCCTTGATGTCGGCGAAGGCCCGCGAGAACGTCTTGCTGTCCGACGTCGGCGGTGCGGACGTCGCTACTGGTGAGTCTGCGGCCTGAACCGTGCTGGTGGCATGCACGTGGACGAGGGTACCGATGGGATCCGGGGCGCCTTGAGAGGGCACGGGCGTCGGGCGGGACCGGGCCCGGCGGCCCACGGGATAAGGTCGGGGACGGACCGCAGCCACGCAGCGACCCGGAGGTCTCCATGTTCAT
This sequence comes from Amycolatopsis sp. 505, assembly GCF_031625235.1. NCBI lineage: Bacteria > Bacillati > Actinomycetota > Actinomycetes > Pseudonocardiales > Pseudonocardiaceae > Amycolatopsis > Amycolatopsis sp. 505. Next base: position 1,060,307 of record NZ_JACKQP010000001.1, on the reverse strand, counting down.
GCTCGGCGAGCACCCGGTCGGTGCCGACCACCCCCCTCTCGTGATCGCCGAGATCGGGATCAACCACGAGGGCGATCCCAAGAAGGCGCACAAGATGGTCGACGACGCCGCGGACGCCGGCGTCCAGGTCGTCAAGATCCAGACCCACGTCGTCGACGACGAGATGATCCCGAACGACGTCGTGCCCGGCAACGCCGACGAGCCGATCTGGGACATGATGAACCGCGTCGCGCTCACCGCGGAGGACGAGCGCGAGATCAAGGCGCACGCCGAGGAGCGCGGGCTCGTCTTCCTGTCGACGCCGTTCTCGCGCGCCGCCGCCGACCGGCTGGCCGAGCTGGGGGTCGAGGGCTTCAAGATCGGCTCCGGGGAGTGCAACAACTACCCCCTGATCCGCCACGTGGCGTCGTTCGGCAAGCCGGTCATCCTCTCGACCGGGATGAACGACATCGCGTCCATCACCCCGGCCGTCGAGATCCTGCGGGCCGCGGGGGTCGGGTTCGCGCTGCTGCACTGCACGTCGCTGTACCCGACGCCGCCGGAGCAGGTGCGGCTCGGTGCGATCGCGGAGCTGCACGCCGCCTTCCCGGACGCCGAACTCGGGCTTTCCGACCACACCACCACGATCTACCCGTGCCTGGGCGCGGTCGCGCTCGGCGCTTCGGTGCTCGAACGGCACTTCACCTCGGACATGAACTGGCCGGGCCCGGACATCCCGGTTTCGTCGACGCCGGCGGAGTTCAAGCAGCTCGTCGAGGGCTCGCGCCTGATCCACGCCTCGCGCGGCGGGTCCAAGCAGATCCTGGCCGAGGAACAGCCGACGATCGACTTCGCCTACGCCTGCGTGGTCACCACCAAGGACGTCGCCGAGGGCGAGGCCCTGACCACGGACAACATCTGGGTCAAGCGCCCGGGCACCGGCGAGATCAAGGCCAAGGACTACGAGAGCCTGCTCGGCCGGGCCGTCACCCGGGCGCTGCCGGCGAACACGCAGGTGAGCTGGGCGGACCTTGGCTGAGCCCGGGCGGCGTGAGGTCCTGTTCCTCACCGGGACCCGCGCCGACTTCGGGAAGCTGCGGGACGTCATGCTCGCCGTGCAGAAGAGCCCGGTGCTGTCCGCCCGCATCGTCGTCACCGGCATGCACATGCTGCGCAGCTACGGCTACACGGTGCGCGAGATCGAGCTGGCCGGGCTGGAACGGCTGCACCTGATCCCGAACCAGATCGAAGACGAGCCGATGGCGCTCGTGCTGGCCAACACCGTCCAGGCGCTGGCCCGGCTGGTGCACGAGGAGCAGCCGGCCGCGATCGTCGTGCACGGCGACCGGGTCGAGGCCCTCGCCGGGGCGATCGTCGGCTCGCTGGCGAACGTGCGGGTCGTGCACATCGAAGGCGGCGAGGTCAGCGGCACGATCGACGACGTCATCCGGCACTCGCTGTCGAAGCACGCCCACGTGCACCTGGTCGCCAACGAGACGGCCCGGCGCCGGCTCCTGCAGCTCGGCGAGGAGGAGGACCGGATCTTCGTCGTCGGCAGCCCCGAGGTCGACGTCCTGACGTCGGCGCGGCTGCCCGACCTCGACGAGGTCCGGCGGCACTACGAGATCCCGTTCACCGACTACGGCCTGCTCGCCCTGCACCCGGTGACGACCGAGCGCGACCAGAACCGGCGCAACGCGGCGGCCGTGGTCGACGCCGTGCTCACCGAGGGCAACTGGGTCGTCATCGACCCGAACAACGACGAAGGCTGCCGCGAGATCAGGAGCGAGCTCGACCGGCTCGCAGGGCCCCGGTTCGTCCGCCTGCCGTCGATGCGGTTCGAGTACTTCGTCACCTTGATGAAGAACGCGGCCGTCGTGCTGGGCAACTCGAGCGCCGGCGTGCGGGAGGCGCCGGTCCTGGGGACCCCGTCGGTCACCGTCGGCACCCGGCAGCGCAACCGGGCGATGGCCCCCAGCGTGCTCTCGGTCGAACCGACCGCCGAAGCCGTCGCGGCCGGGATCGGCAAGGCCCGCGCCATGGGCCGGTGCGAGCCGCACACCGAGTTCGGCGAGCCGGGCGCGCACCGCCGGATCATCGACCTGCTCGAAGGCGAGGAGATCTGGCGGCCTTCGCTCTACAAGGCCTTCGTGGACCGCTAGCCGGTCACGTGCTGCTCGGCCAGCACGAGGTCCGCGGCGGAGTCGATGTCGATCGCCCGCTCGACCGGAACGAACTGGGGCCGCACCTCGGGGATGAAGAACCGCTCGTGCCGGCGCAGGTCGCCGGCGCGGACGAGGTAGATGCCGCCGGTGGGCCGCAGCACGACCGGCAGCGTCTGCCGGGGTGCTTCGAGGTCGGCCCAGTCCCGGACCGGGGCGATCCCGCCGTCCGGCGTCTCCAGGCACACCTTCAGCGGGTGGTGGTCGGTCGAGCGGCACATCTGTACGACCGAGCCGGTCGGCCGGTCCGCGTGGATGTCGAGGCACTCGGCGATGTCCTCGGCCGTCCGCAGCGGCGAGGTGGGCTGGAGCAGCAGGACGAGCGTCGAATCGGGGACGCCGAGCGTGTCGAGCGCGTGCGTGACCGCGGGCAGCGTCCGGCTGGCCGCGTCCGCGAGGTGGGCGGGCCTGGCGACGGTCCGGGCACCCTCGGCCTCGGCCGCGGCGGCGATGTCGGCGTCGTCGGTGGTGACGACGACGTCGGCGATCCCGGCCGCGACGGCGGTGTGCACGGTGTGCGCGACCAGCGGACGGCCCCGGAAGGGCGCCAGGTTCTTGCCCGGCAGCCCGACGGAGCCGCCCCTCGCCGGGACGATGGCCAGCGCGGTCACAGAGGACCCCTTCCGGGTAACGACAGTGGTCTGTCGGCTATTGTCCGTCTGCTCGGCTGCCGCCTGACGGCGGCCCCGGACACCGATGCCTTGGGGGAGCGATGAGTCAAACCCAGTTCGCGGGCGAAGCCTCCGAGCAGCTCGCCGAGGGTGACATGCTCCGTGACCTCCTGATCGCCTACGCCCGCGGCCAGCACGTCGAGACGATCGCGGTGGTCGGCAACGCGCCGATGACGCCCGACGCCGAGCGAGCCGCCCTGATCGACGGCAGCGACCTGGTCTTCCGCATGACGACCTTCGCGCTGGACGAACCGGACGCCGCACCGACGTACGGCCGCCGCACCGACGTCGTGGTGGTCCACCGCGGGGTCATGGTCTCGCCGTACACGTTCGCCGACTACACCTCGCGGCTGTACCTGCTCGCCGAGCCGGGCCGGCTGTTCTGGGAGCCCGAGACGCTGCCCGACTGGTGGCCCGCCGACCTGGGGTTCGTGCCGATTCCGAACCGGCAGTTCGTGCTGCCGCTGTCGAAGCTGCTGGGCCTGTCCGCGGACGAGCAAGTCTGGGCCACGACCGGCACGCTGGTGACCTACCTGTGCCGGCAGCTGTTCCCGGAGGCGCTGGTGCGCCTCACCGGGGTGTCGATCATCGAACGGCCGGACCAGACCGACTTCGAGCACGCCTGGGGCAGCAAGGTCGGGGTCACCGCGGAACACCGGCTGCACGCGGAATCGAAGCTGCTGAGCACTTGGCGTGACTCCGGAAGAATCGAGATCATACAGTGAGTGACATTCGCGGAGTGGTGGTTCCACGGGCGAAAGCGCTCGCCGGCCTGGCCTGGCGACCGGTGATGGCCCGGCTCCGGCCGCGCATCGAGCAGATAGCGACCGACCGCATCCAGCCCGAACTCGATCGCCTGCACGGCCACCTCGCCGACCTGCGCCGGGACGTCGAGCACGCGACGCAGGAACTCGACGGCCACGTGAAGTGGCTGTACGACGAGCAGCGCCGCTTGGCGCCTCACCTGGCGGCGCTGGAGGCCCGTATCGCGGCCTTCGAGCGGCCGGGGTCGGTGGCCCGCCTGGCGGAGCGGCTCGAGTACGCGCCTGATGAGGCCGAGGAGGTCCGCGCGGAGCACGCCCGCATCCGGGCCCGGCTGGCGGCGATCTCGAAGTACGAGGAGCGCTTGGCCCGCTTGGAAGAGGACGTCGCGGCCCAGCGCGAGGTCGCCGGCTGAGTCGGTCGCCGCTGTGGGGTGGAGGCGGGTCTTTGCCCGGAGCCCTGGCTGATCTGGGCGGGTGCTCGCTTGCTGCCCACCACCCCGAAGCCGGGAAATTGTCACTACGGCCGGTGGTACCGCGTCAAGGCGGGAAGCGTGCCTTGACCCGGCACCACCGGCCGTGTTCTGGCTTCGGATCGGGGTGGCGGGGGAGGTCTGGGCGGGGTGCCGGGTTGGGCGGCGGGCCTGCGGTGTCGCGAATGACTCATTCGGGACCTCGGACGTCCCGAATGAGTCATTCGCGACCTTCGAGTAGGCCTATCGGCACCCCGGACAGACCCCGCCGTGCCGACTTGTCCACAGAGGTTGTCCACAGGCCCTTCGGTCTGTGGACAACCTCACTCAGAGGTACTGGCCCGTCCCCGAAATCCCCGGCCCGTGGTCAGGCCCATGCCCGTGCCCGGCCAGCCCCGAAGGACCAGCGGGCAGTCCGCGCCGCATCTGCTCCAGCTGGACCCGGGCCGCCATCTGCTGGGCGAACAGGGCCGTCTGGATTCCGCTGAACAGGCCCTCCAGCCAGCCGACCAGCTGCGCCTGGGCGATCCGCAGCTCCGCGTCCGACGGGGTCGAGTCGTTCGTGAACGGCCTGACCAGCCTTTCCAGCTCGTCCTGCAGCTCCGGGGCCAAGGCCTTCTCGAGCTCGCGGATCGACGTCTGGTGGATCTCCCGCACGCGCGTGCGGGACGCGTCGTCCAGCGGGGCCGCCCGGACCTCCTCCAGGAGCTGCTTGATCATCGTGCCGATGCGCATCACCTTCGCCGGCTCCTCGACGAGGTCGCCCACCGATTCGGGGTGGTCGCCCTCGACGGGGGCTGCGCCCACTGGCGTGCCGTCCGGTCCGACGACCACCACGTGGGGTGAAGATTCCTGGCCCGGGTCACCCGCTGTGAAGTTCGGCTCGGTCATGTGCTCCATCCTGGCTTGCCTTCGACACGCTCCGCGACACCCAGGGGGTGTCCGTCTCCGAGCGTAGCCGTAAACCGGGTTCCCGGTGGCTCTCCACCCAACCCCGGACGCACGGCGAAACCGCACGTCCGTACGGTGTCCCCATGGCGTTCGACGTCGCTCGTATCCGTGGGCTCTTTCCCGCGCTGGGTGACGGCTGGATTCACTTCGACGGCGCCGCCGGAATGCTGGTCCCGGAACAGGTCGCTTCGGCCGTTTCCACGGCGATGCGAGCCCCGGTGTCCGGGCCGGGCGGAGCGTTTCCGGCCTCCCAACGCGCGGAAAGCATCGTTACCGCGGCCCGCCGGGCCGTGGCCGACCTGGTCGGGGCCGACCCGGCTGCCGTCGTGCTCGGGCCGAGCGCGCCGGTCATGCTGCGCCGGCTCGTCGACGCGCTCGCCGAGCGGTGGACCATCGGCGACGAAGTCGTCGTGTCCCGGCTCGACGAACAAGCCAACCTGGCGCCCTGGCAACGCGCCGCCAAGCGCGTCGGCGCCGTCGTGCGCTGGGGTGAGATCGACATCGAGACCTGCGAGCTGCCCGCGTGGCAGTACGAGCAGCTCGTGTCCGCGCGCACCAAGGCCGTCGCCGTCACGCTCGCGTCCGGGTCCGTCGGCACCCGGCCGGACGTGCCGACGATCATCGAGTTCGCCAAGCGGGTCGGCGCGCTCGTCGTCGTCGACGCGACCTACGCCGCGCCCTTCCTGCCGCTCGACATCAACGCCCTCGGCGCCGACGTCATGGTCGTGTCCGCGCAGGCCTGGGGCGGCCCCTCGGTGGGTGCCCTGGTCTTCCGCGACCCCGAGCTGATCGAACGGATCCCGTCGGCGTCGCTCGACCCGATGGCCCGCGGCGCCGCCCGCCTGGAGCTCGGCCCGCACGCCTACCCGCTGCTCGCCGGCCTCATCGCGTCGATCGACTACCTCTCCGGCCTCGACGACGCCGCCACCGGATCGCGCCGCGAGCGGCTGGTCACCTCGCTCGGGTCGGCGAAGTCCTACCACGCCGGGTTGCTCGCGCAGCTGTCCACGGAACTGCTGTCGCTGCGGCACATCATGGTCATCGGCAACGCCATGCGCCGCATCCCCGCGCTCGCCTTCGCCGTCGCCGGCAAGAAGGCGCCCGAAGTCGCCGAGTACCTGGCGACGCAGGGCCTGTGCGCCTTCGCCGACGACGGCACGAGCGGCGTCTTCGCGTCACTCGGCGTCGGAGAAGTGGGCGGCGCCGTGCGGATCGGCCTCGCCCACTACTCCAACGTCTTCGAGATCAACCAGCTCGTGCGGGTCCTCGAAGAGCTGCGTTAGGACTTCGCGGCCAGCAGCACCTTGCCGAACACGCTGCCCTCTTCGAGGACGCGGTGCGCGGTCGACGCCTCGGCCATCGGCACGACCTGGCCGACGATCGGCTTGACCAGACCTTCGGCGACCAGCGGCCACAGCCGCTCGCGGACGTCGGCGACGATCGCCGCCTTCTGGTCCAGCGGCCGGAAGCGCAGGCCCGCGGCGAACACCGACGCCCGCTTGCCGAGCAGCGCGCCGACGTTCAGCTCGCCCTTGACCCCGCCCTGCATGCCGATGATGACCAGCCGGCCGTCCTGCTTCAACGCGTCGACGTTGCGGCCCAGGTAGGACGCACCCATGTTGTCGAGGATGACGTTCGCGCCGCCGGTCTCCTCGCGGAGCACCTCGACGAAGTCGGCCGTCTTGTAGTTGATCGTGATGTCGGCGCCGAGCTGGCGGCAGCTCTCGAGCCGGTCCGGCGAGCCCGCGGTGACGGCGACCGTCGCGCCGAGCGCCTTGCCGACCTGGATGGCGTGCGTGCCGATGCCGCCCGCCCCGCCGTGGACCAGCAGCACCTCGCCCTCGGTGAGCTTCGCGTGCATGACGACGTTCGCCCACACCGTGCAGGCCACCTCGGGCAGCGCGGCCGCCGTGAGCAGGTCGATCTCGCCCGGCACCGGCAGCAGCTGCCCCGCGGGGACGACCGCCTTCTCCGCGTAGCCGCCGCCGGAGAGCAGGGCGCAGACCTCGTCGCCGACGTTCCAGCCTTCGACGCCCTCGCCGAGTTCCGCGATCGTGCCGGAGCATTCGAGGCCGAGGGTTTCGCTCGCACCGGGCGGGGGCGGGTAGTGGCCCTGGCGCTGCAGCAGATCCGCGCGGTTCACCGCGCTCGCCGCGACTTCCAGCAGCACCTCGCCGGGTCCGGGCCGCGGGTCCGCGACCTCCGCCCACTCGAGAACGTCCGGGTCACCTGGTTCACGGATGGTGATCGCGTACATGTGTCGACCGTATACCGCGGCGAAAGTTCCCGCCGAAAGGCGCATTGACGGACTTCGCATAGGGAACAAAGGTGAGCAACCATGTCACTCTTCAGAACGAAGTTCCTCCCGCCGGTGGCGATAGCCGCCGGTGCCACGCTGGTGCTCGGCCTGACCCCGGCCGCCGCCGCGAACACGGTCCCCGACGGTCCCGCCCTGGCGAAGCAGCTCGTCAAGAAGGTCGACGTCAACGGCGTCAACCGGCACCTGATCGCCCTCCAACGCATTGCCGACACCAACGGCGGCACCCGCGCTGCGAGCACCGGGGGCCACCAGAAGTCGGCCGAGTACATCGCCACCAAGCTCGAGGCGGCCGGCTTCCAGGTCACCCGCCAGGAATTCCCGTTCACCTACTCGGAGACGCTCGCCGAGAAGCTGACCGCGGGCGGCGCCAACGTCCCGGTCATCGCCATGGAGTACACGAAGTCGACGCCGGTCGGCGGCATCACCGCGCCGCTGTCCGTGGTCGCCGTGGACGACACCAGCGGCTGCGAGGCCACCGACTACACCGCGGACGTCGCGGGCAAGATCGCGCTGATCAAGCGCGGTGGCTGCTCGTTCGCGCAGAAGCAGCAGACGGCCGCCGCCGCGGGGGCGATCGGCGCCATCGTCTACAACAACACCGACGGCGACCTCAACGGGACCCTGGGGGGTCCGGAGAACGCCGCGATCCCGACCGGGGGCGTGACGGCGGCCGCGGGGGCGCAGCTGGCCACCCTCGGCGGGCAGAACGTGACGCTGGAGCTGCGGGCCTTCCAGGAGGCGCGGACCAGCTACAACGTCATCGCCGAGACCAAGACCGGCCGCAAGGACAACGTCGTGATGCTGGGGTCGCACCTCGACAGCGTCCCGGCCGGCCCGGGCATCAACGACAACGGCAGCGGCTCCGCGGCCCTGCTCGAGACCGCGCTGCAGCTGGGCAGCAGCCCGAAGGTCAACAACGGCGTCCGCTTCGGCTTCTGGAGCGCGGAGGAGTTCGGCCTGATCGGCTCGACCTACTACGTCGACCAGCTGACCTTCGAGCAGCAGCTCGACATCGCGCTGTACCTGAACTTCGACATGATCGGCTCGCCCAACGCCGGCTACTTCGCCTACGACGGCGACAACTCCGACGGCGTCGGCGCGGGTGCCGGCCCGTACGGCTCGGCGCAGATCGAGAAGACCTTCGTCGACTTCATGCAGGCCGCGCGCGGGGTGTCCCTCGAGGGCACCGACTTCACCGGGCGTTCGGACTACGGCGAGTTCATCGCCGTCGGCATCCCGGCCGGCGGCCTCGACACCGGTGCCGAGGTGCTGAAGACCCCGGCGCAGGCGGCGAAGTGGGGTGGCCAGGCCGGCGTCGCGTTCGACCCGTGCTACCACCAGGCCTGCGACAACCTGGGCAACATCGACCGGGTCGCGCTGGACCGCAATGCGGACGGCCTCGCCTGGGCCCTCGGTGTCTACGCGACGAGCACCGAGAGCATCAACGGCGTCCAGCCGGGCAAGGCGAAGGCGGCCAAGCAGAAGGCCGCCGAGCGCAAGGCGCAGCGGAACTTCTCCGCCCGCGCCGTCGCGGGTGACCCGCACGCACTGACCGCCTGACGACAGACCGAAGGGGCCGTCCCGGCTGCGGGGCGGCCCCTTCGTCGTGGATCAACCCAGGTTGTTGGTGCCGAAGGTGTCGCAGCGGGCGGGTTCGCCGGTCTGGAAGCCGGTGGTGAACCACTTCTTGCGCTGCGCGGACGTGCCGTGGGTGAACTTCGAGCGGTCCACCTGGCCGCCGCCGAGGTTCTCCTGGATGTAGTCGTCGCCGATGCGGGACGCGGTGTCCAGCGCGGAGTTGACGTCCTCCTGGGTGACGTCGGTGATCAGCGGCTTGCCGCTCTCGGTCGGCGTCGTCGAGGCGTGGTTGGCCCAGACGCCGGCGTAGCAGTCGGCCTGCAGCTCCAGCCGCACCGAACCGGACGTCGGACCGGTGCCGGTGCCCTTGCGGGAGGTGCCGAGCAGGTTCTGCACGTGGTGGCCGTACTCGTGGGCGAGCACGTACGCCTCGGTGAAGAGCCCGCCCTGCGCGCCGAAGCGGGTCTTCAGCTCGTCGAAGAAGGACAGGTCGATGTAGACGTCCGAATCGGCCGGGCAGTAGAACGGGCCGGTGTCGGAGGTGGCGCTGCCGCAGCCGGTGCGCACGCCGCCGTTGAAGAACTTCGTCGGGGCCTTCTGGTACGTCGAGCCGGAGCGGGCGAACTGCTGCGCCCAATAGTCCTGGACGGAGTTCACGACCGCGACGATCGCGCAGTCGTGGTTCTTGTTGGCGTCGGCCCCGGTCTTGCACTCGCTGGCGAGCTTCGAGTTGTCGACCTGCTGGCCGGACCCGACGCTGCCGAGCCCGCCGCTCAGGCCGCTGCCGCCGGTGCTGACCCCGCCCAGCTGGGACAGCACGAAGTAGATGATCACGCCGACGATCCCGAGCCCACCGCCGCCGAGCGCCACGCGGCCGCCGATCCCGCCGCCGCCTCCACCGCTTCCGCGCAGGTCCTGGACTTCGGAGGCGTCCAGACCGGCGTCGTCGTCGAATCTCACCCGCAAATGTTAACGAGCCTGGGTGCGGCCGTCGCGCTGACGGGCGCACCCAGGCTTGTACCGAGGTATGTCTTTGGTCGAGCGGTTGGCCGCTTCCTGGGCCGGCGTTCAGGCGCTGTCATCACGGCTTCCGAGGCCGTGACCGGAGCCAGGCCCGACCGACGCCGTATGCGTGATACGCATGGAAGCCCGCTCTCGGCTGTTCACAGTCGCGGCCGAACCGGTAGGTGTCCGTTCCGGTCGCGGGGACGCAGCTGGCGGTCAACCGCGAGAATCACCCGCCACACAACCACCTGACCTCTCCTGGCGGAGAGCCGTGCCGTCTACCCTGACCGACCGTCCACCGACAAGCAGAATGCGCCTTTCCCGGCCGAGTCTCAACCTTTTCGTAACCCCACCTTCGGGCGATGTTGCGCCGGGGTTTTCAGCGGCCGACGGATCGGCGTCGGAGCGCGCGATTCGTTGATCAGCGTTCTACGCTGCCTTATGGCCGAGGAGCGTGCGGTGCGGTGGTTGAACGATGCCGAGATGGCGGCGTGGCGCTCCTACGTCGTGTCGACGCTCCTGCTGCGGCAGCGGCTGCACCGGGAGCTGGCCGAACGGCACGAGGTGTCGCTGACCGACTACGAGGTGCTCGTCTGCCTGCAGTCGCAGCCCGGCCGCCGGATGCGGATGTCCGAGCTGGCGATGTACATGGGGTCGACGAAGAGCAAGCTTTCGCACCAGGTGGCCAAGCTGGAGGAGGCGGGCCTGGTCCGGCGGGCGCGTGACCCGGAGGACAAGCGCGGCGTCATCACGGAAGCGACCGACGAGGGCCTCGCGCTGCTGGAGAAAGCGGCGCCGACGCACGTGGAGGGCGTGCGCGAGCACCTCATCGACCTGCTGAGCCCCGAGGAGCAGGCGACGATCGCCGCGGCGTTCGAGCGCGTGCAGGCGCACCTGCTGGAGCCGGAAAACTGAACCCGGGCGCGGCGGGCGCCCGGGTTCTCAGTGCGGTAGCGGTGGGATTCGAACCCACGGAGAGGTTGCCCCCTCGCATGTTTTCAAGACATGTTCCTTCGGCCGCTCGGACACGCTACCTCGCTCCACGAGCGTAGCCGACGGCCCGAGGCAACCCGGGCCGTGCCTCCGGCGTGCTCACGGCATGCGCACGCGATGGGACCCGGACGGCCCCGGCTGGGAGCCGGGCACCCGGGGTGCGCCGGTGACGGCGTTCTCGATGGCCTGCCTGGCGCTCGCGCTGGTGTCCTTCGGCGGCCTGGTCTTCCTCGCGGCCACGCTGCGGGAGCGGGCCGGTTCGGTGGTGGCCCCGGCGACCGTGGAGCGCGTGGTCGACGTGGGCCGGGTCGTCGCCGGCGTCGACGGCCGGCTCATGGACGTGCAGACGCCCACGAGCTACGACCGCCACACCCGCATCCGCACCGGGCGCGGCTACGTCCGCGGCAGCCGCATCGAGGTACGCCACTGGCCCGGCAAGGCCGAGACGGCGACCGACACCGCCGGCGAAGTCCGGCTGCCGGGCACCTGGATCTTCGCCGTCGCGGGCGGCGGGCTGCTCCTCGGCGTCGCCGGCCTGCTGGTGCCGGCCCGGCCGCTCAGGACCAGGTCAGCGTGAGCGCGGCACCCTGCGCACGCCCCGCTTCGGCGGCCGGCGTGCGCGTGGCCGGGTCGAGCGGGTTCTCGCCGATCGCCGCCTTCGATGCTTCGTCCGGCGTGATCAGCGCGACCTGTGCGCCCGCCGCGCGCAGGTCGTCCAGCACCTCCAGCAGCGGCTTCTCCATCGGCAGCGGGGCGTCCACCCCCAGCGGCGAAACCACGGTCACGCGCTGGAAGCCGGCCGCGTAGTCGGCGTTCTCGGCCGAGCGGACGCCGCCGTCGACGTACCGGCGGCCGCCGATGGTCACCGCCGGCCAGACGCCGGGGACCGCGCAGCTCGCCGCGACCGCGTCGACCAGCGGGACGCCGGACTCGCGGTCGAACCGCCGCGGCTCGCCCGTCTCCGCGTCCACGCCCACGATGACCAGGCGCTGCGCCGGCCACTCGTGCACCGGCAGCCGCGCGGAAATCACCGCGCGGCGATCCGCCTCGGACACCGTTTCGGCCGCCAAGGCCAGCTTCCCGACCGCCCGGCGCACCTCGGCCGGGTCGCTCGCGCCGGTGACCGCGCCGCCGAAGTCGGCGGCGAACTTCTCGAAGTCGATCTCAGCCGGGATCTCCGGCGTCTGCAGGGCCGGATCGGCCTGGCGCGCGTACAGCTCGGCCAGCGGACGGCCGCTCGCCACCTGCGCCGCCACGACCGACCCCGCCGACGTCCCGACGAGCAGGTCCGCGCCCGTCAGGTCCTGGCCGTGCTCGGCCAGCCCCGCGAGCAACCCCGTCGTCCACGCGATCCCGGCGACCCCGCCGCCGCCCAAAACCAGTGCTTGTCCGCCCATGGGGGCAGCCTAACGACGGGGACCGACAATTTCGGCGGCCGGCGCTACGCTCCAGGTCGGCGAGGCGAGAGGGGCGGCGATGACCGCGAAGATCGAAGGTTTCCACCACGTCAAGTTCCCGGTGAGCGACCTGGCGCGCAGCCGCGAGTGGTACGAGCGCGTGCTGGGGCTCGACGTCACCCACGAGTTCCCGGACGCCGACGGCGTCGTGCGCGGGGTGGCCGGCAGCGTCGACGGCGTGCCGGTGGCGTTGCGCGTGCAGGAGACGGCCGCCGCGGGGCTCGCCGGGTTCGACCCGGTCTGCTTCTCGATCGCCGACCGCGCGGCCGCCGAGGCGTGGCTCGCGCGGCTGGACGAGCTCGGCGTCGAGCACCCGCCGCTGTTCGAAGCCACCACCGGGTGGATGGTCCGCTTCAACGACCCCGACGGCATCGAGATCCGGCTCTACAGCCTGTCGAAGGACGACGGCGTCGACCACACCGGCGAGCGGGGTTACGCCCAGCCCGCGCGCTGATTCAGGGCTGGCGCAACGCCTTCGCGGCGATCCGCGCCTGCACCTCCGGACGGCGCAGCGGCGGCACGGTCGCCGGCGGCTGGCGGCGCTCGGGCAGCTCCTCCAGCAGCTGTGCGGTGATCCGGGTGATTTCGGCGACCGCCGCCTCGAACGGCTCGCGGGTGGCGGGCGACAGCGACTGCACGCCGGTGACCTTGCGGACGTACTGGCGGGCCGCGGCCTCGATCTCCTCGCCCGTCGCGGCCGGCTGCAGCCCCCGCAGGGTGGTGATGTTTCGGCACATGCCGCCCAGGGTACGTCGCTGCGGACCACTCGATCACACGGTCGGGTAGGCCGGGGCCGTCGTCGTTGACGCCCGCAGCGGCGCTGGGCAAGGTCGGGGAAGTGCCTCTCAGACCGCGCCCGTTCCGCTCCGCCCGCCCCGAACCCGGCATCGTCGAAGAAGAAGTCCCGGAAACCCCGATCCCGGAACAGGCCTGGCCCCGCGTGCGGGCCGACGAACTGGTCACCCTCGTGGCACACGTGTTCGCCGCGCACGGTCTCCCCGAAACCCGCGCCCGGATCGCCGCCGAAGCGCTCTGCCACGGCGATCTCACCGGCTCGCCGGAGACCGGGGTCGCCGACCTGACCCGCGTCCACCTGCCGCTGCTGAAGAACGGGCTCGTCGTGCCGCACGCCGAGCCGCTGATGATCGCCGACCGCGGGGCCGCCGCGCTGATCGACTACCGCCGCGCGCCCGGGCTCTGGGCCGTCGGCGACGCCATGGACCGGGCGGTGACGCGGGCCGGCCGCTTCGGCGTCGGGCTCGTCTCGCTGCGCGGCATCGGGCCGTTCGGCCGGGCCGGCCACCACGCCGCCCGCGCCCTGCCGCACGCCATGATCGGGCTGGTGCTGGCCGCGGGCGGCGAGCCCGGCCAGCCGATGAACCCGCTGGGCATGGCGGCACCGGGCGGCGCGTACCCCGAGTTCGTCTTCGACATGGACCGCCCCGGCGCGGAAGCGGCCGGGCTGACGCTGCTGGTCGAGGTCCTCGCCGGCGTGCTGTCCGGCGTCGCCGACCACGAGCACGACACCGGACTGCTGGTGCTGGCGATCGCGCCGACGACGCTGCGCAGCGCCGACGGCTTCTACCGCGCGGCGAGCGCCCTGTTCGGCAGCATGCTCGGCTGGGACGGCGGCGCGCCGATCCGCTACCCCGGCTGGCGCGAGGCCCAGCACCTCGAGCAGTGCCGGGCGCTGGGGGTGCCGCTGGCCGGTCCGGTGCGCCGCGAACTGGACGCGCTCGCCAGGGCGCTCGGCCTGCCGCCGCTGACCAGCGTCGGCTGACGCGGGAAGAAACGGCCCCGCCGCGGGGAGAACTCGATGCCGCGAATGACTCATTGGGGACACCGGAGGTCCCGAATGAGTCATTCGCGACACCGTGGGAGTGGCCGCACCGCGGGAGTGGCCGACACCGCGGGGGTGGCCGACACCGCGGGTCAGCGGACCAGGACGACCTTGCCGCGGTCGGGGCCCACCGCCACGATGTCGCCGTCGGTCAGCTGGCGGCCGCGGCGGGTCTCGACCTCGCCGTTGACCGTGACCTCTTCCGCGTCGATCAGGTCCTTGGCGTGGGAGCCGTCCTCGGCCAGGCCGGCCAGCTTGAGGAACTGGCCGAGCCGGATCGGCTCTCCGGTGATGGGTACGTCGACGGGCTCGCTCATGCCCGCATCATGCCGCCTAGGTGCGGGCGGTCGTTTGCCGGTAGAGCGCCAGGACGTCCGTGTCGAAGTAGCTCGAGTACGACGTGTCGGCGTCGTCGCCGCCGAACTCGAAGCCGCCGATGACGCCGATGACCGTGCCGAGCCGGGTTTCCGGGTTCTGGCCGGCCACCCACGGCCCGCCGCTGGTGCCGGTCGGGAAACCGGCGCAGTCCACCTTCAGCTGGAAGGTGTCCTGCTTGCTCGTGGTGTTCCGGCAGACCGCGGGGACGTCGGAGTCGTCCGGGTAGCCGGTGAGCGTGATCGGCTGCTCGAACGCCGTGCCGGTGGCCAGCAGGTTCGCGCCGACCAGGCTCTCCAGGGACTTCGTGGTGCCCGCCTGGTGCGCGGTGGCGAAGCCGACGTCGAGGTCCGGGTCCGACGACGCCGTCCAGCCCGGCGCGACGAGCTCGTCCGACACCGTCCAGTAGCCGAACGGCGCGATCCCGTCGTGGTAGCCGGGGGCGAAGGTGACGCCGGTGAGGTAGCCGCCGCCCTCGCCGTTGTGGATGCAGTGGGCCGCGGTCAGCAGCACGTCACCGCGCTCGCTGTGCACGACGCTGGCGGTGCAGTAGTGCGCGCCCTCGGCGAACAACGCGCCGACCGCGGGGCTCGACACCGCGGGCAGGGCGGCCACCGGAGCCGCCTCGACCGTGGCGGCCTCCGGTGTCGTCGCGTCCGCGAGCTGGGCCGGCCGGGCCGCGACGACCACGACGAAGGTGATGCCGAGCAGCACGATCGCGGCGAGGGTGAGCAGGACGGCCGGCCGCCGCATGATCATCGCCTCCCTCGTCCGGTGCTGCCGACGAGACCACCATAGGGCGACGCACCGGCACAATCAGCGCACCCACAGCAAGCTCACAGCCGCTACGATTCCCTACTCGGTAGTAACACCGGTTGTCGGGAGGGCCGATGAAGCAGTTCGCGGACAAGGTCGTGGTGATCACCGGAGCGGGCTCGGGCATCGGCCGCGCGCTCGCGTGCGAGTTCGCCCGCCGCGGGGCCCGCGTCGCGCTCTCCGATGTCGTCACCGCGAACGCCGAGGAGACGGCCGAGCTCGCCGGCGACAACGCCCGCGCGTACACCTTGGACGTCGCCGACCGCAGTGCCGTGCTCGCGCACGCCGAAGACGTCGCCGACGAGTTCGGCGGGGTCAACGTCGTCGTGAACAACGCCGGTGTGGCGCTCGGCGCGACCGTCGAGGAAATGACGTTCGAGGACTACGACTGGCTGATGGGCATCAACCTCGGTGGGGTCGTGAACGGCACGAAGGCGTTCCTGCCGCACCTGATCGCGTCCGGCGACGGGCACGTCGTCAACATTTCCAGCGTCTTCGGCTTCGTCGGCGTGCCGACGCAGAGCGCTTACAACGCGGCGAAGTTCGCGGTGCGCGGATTCACCGAAGCGCTGCGCGAGGAAATGCTGATCGCGCGGCACCCGGTCGCGGTGAGCTGCGTGCACCCGGGCGGGATCAAGACCAACATCGTGCGCAACTCCCGCAGCGCGGCCGAGGACCAGGAGAAGGCCGCGCAGGGCTTCGAGCGGATCGCCCGCACGACCCCGGAGAAGGCCGCGCAGACGATCCTGCGCGGGATCGAGCGGAAGTCGGCGCGGATCCTCATCGGACCGGACGCCTACGTCATCGACGCCATTCCGCGCGTGCTCGGCTCGGCGTACCAGCGGCCCTTGGCGGCGCTCGCGCGGCTCGGTTTGAAGGCGTAGCGAAGAAACCGAATCATTTTCACGCCGCTCTGTCACTCAATCGAGTTGCGTTTCGGACAGCACCGTCCGAAATGGTCCAGAATGCGTGGGGTCCGCCAGCCCCCGTCCCGGAGGTCCCCGATGCTTCGCACCGCACCGCGCAGTGCGACCCGTTCGTCCAGCGACCGCACCGCGGTGGAACTGCTGGACCGCACCGGCATCGTCGCGGCGAGCCTGCCCCGGCGCCGCCGCACCGACGACGAGGTGGCGCGGCTGGAGGAGGCGCCCATCTACACCCGGCCGCCGGTGTGCGACCAGGACCTGCGGCCCAAGTCCGTGGTGATCCGGCGGCGCGCCCGGAGCTGGCTCGGCGGCGGGGCCGCGGTGCTGCTCGTCGCGGCCGGCTGGCTGGGTGGCGGCCTCTTCACCGGCGGCCTGTTCTCCCCGGCGCCGGAGCGCGACGTCGCCCAGCTCGACGCGCGCCCGGCGGTGGCCGCGGCCCCCGCGCCGGAACCGCAGCCGGTTCCGCAGGCGCCGGTCGTCGTCACGCCCGCGCCGAAGACCGTGTACGTGCCGGTGCCCGCGAAGCCGGCGCCGAAGCAGGTCCAGGCGCAGGCCAAACCGCAGCCGAAGAAGCCGGTGCCGGACGAGGAGGCCGAGGCGCGGGTCGACCTGCCGCCGTCGGCCGCCCCGTCGACCACCAACCCGATCCAGGCCTGGGTCGAGGTCGCCGAGAGCATGGCCCAGCGCTACGGCGGCCGCTGAGTCAGGCCCCTGACCAGCGGTATTCATGCTCGGGGCGGCCGGTCGCGCCGTAGCGCAGCCGCATCTGGACCGTCCCCGACTCGGCCAGCGCGGTGAGGTACCGCTGCGCCGTCGCCCGCGCCATGCCGAGCTCGCCCGCGACCTCCGCGGCCGACAGCGGCCGCCCCGCCCGCCGCAGCTGCTCCGAGACGAGCCGGGACGTCGCCGTCGACTGGCCCTTCGGCGCGGTCGTGCGGTCCTGGTCGTGCAGCACGCGGTACGCGCGGTCGACGTCGTCCTGGGCTAGCGCCCGGTCTTCGGCGAGCAGGCCGCGGAAGCGCGCGTACGACGTCAGCCGTTCCGCGAGCTGGCGGGTGGTGAACGGCTTGATCAGGTAGTTCAGCGCGCCGGCCCGGATCGCGGCGGCCACCGACGCGCTGTCGGTCGCCGCGGACAGCACGATCGTGTCGGTCTGCAGCTCCGGGAGCACCGCGAGGCCGGACTCGTCGGGCAGGTAGACGTCGAGCAGGACGAGGTCCGGCGCGAGCTCCCGGACGCGGGCGCGCGCCTCGGCGGCGGTGTGCGCGGTGCCGACCACCGCGAAGCCCTCGACCTCCTCGACGAACCCGGCGTGCACGCCGGCCACGCGGAAGTCGTCGTCGACGATCAGCGTGCGGATCATCCGTCCTCCGTCAGCATTCCGGGCAGTTTGGCGACGAACAGGGCGCCCGTCTCGCCTTCGCCGGGGTCGGCCAGCCAGACGTCGCCGCCGCGGGCGCGGGCGGCCTGCCGGGCGAGTGCGAGGCCGAGACCGTGCCCGGGCGCGATCTTCGTCGAGACGCCTTCGTCGAACAACGTCCGCCGCAGGTCCGGGGGAACGCCGGGCCCACTGTCCACAACGGACACGTGCAGGGTGCCGCCCTCGGCGAGCAGCCCGACCTCCACGGTCGCCGGCCGCCGCGGGCCCATCCGGGCCGCGTGCAGGGCGTTGTCCACGAGGTTGCCGATCACGGTGTTGGCGGCGATCGGGTCGGTGACCGTGGTGGGCACCCAGGTGTCGTCGGCGAGCTTGAGCGTGAGGCCCTTTTCCTGCGCCTGCTCGGTTTTCGCGACCAGCAGCGCCTGCAGGTAGGGGTCGGCGACCGCGTCGCCCAGCTCGCTCGGCCGCGCCGAGGGCGAGTCCGTCAGCGTCTGCAGGTACTCGACGGCCTCGGCGTGGTGGCCGAGCTGGAGCAGCCCGTGCAGCGTGTGCAGCCGGTTGGCGAACTCGTGCCGTTGGGCGCGCAGGCCGTCGGAGAGGGCGCGGATGCCGTCGAGTTCGCGGGTGAGCGTGTCGAGGTCGGTGCGGTCGCGGAAGGTGAGCACGGTGCCGATCGGCCGGTCGTCCAGGCGCACGGCCCGCGAGTTGATCACCAGCACCCGGTTCCCGGCCACCGCCAGGAGGTTGTCGACCGGCCGCCCCTCCTCGACGGCCTTGTGGACCCGAGGGGACAGCGGCAGTTCGGCCATCGCCGCACCGATCGGGAGTTCGGTGCCCAGCAGGCGTTCGGCTTCGTCGTTGCGCACCGAGACGCGGTTCGCTTCGTCGACGGCGAGGACCCCTTCGCCGATCCCGTGCAGGACGGCTTCGCGTTCGTAGAGCAGCTCGGTGAGTTCGTGCGGTTCGAGACCGTGGGTGACGCGCCGCAGCCGCCGGTTCAACAGGGCCGACGCGCCCGCGCCGAGCAGCAGCGCGCCGCCCGCGAACAGCAGCGTGATGGTCAGCAGGCGGTTGAAGTCACCCGTCGGATCGCCGACTTCGAACCCGACGCTGACCTCGCCGACCACGCGTTTTCCCTGCCAGATCGGGGTCTTGCTGCGGACGGACAGCCCGAGCGTGCCGCTCTGCACCGCGCTGACTTCGTCCTGTCCGGCGAGGGCGACATCGGGGGAGGTGCTCACCTTCTGGCCGATCAGGCTCTCCGTCGGGTGGGCGAGCCGGATGCCCTTGTCGTCGGTGATCACGACGAAGAGCGCCTCGTTGGCCTTCGTGACGGCCAAGACCCGCTCTTCGAGGGGGCCGCCGGGGAGCTTCGCGGCCGCGTTGGCGACGACGACCGGGTCCGCGGCGACGGACTTCGCGATGGCCAGCGCCCGGCGGCCGTACTGATCGGTGAGGGTGCGGGAGAGGAGCAGGCTGACCAGGGCGACCCCGAGTCCCACGACCAAGGCGACCACGCCGATCTGCAGCAGCAGCACCTGCCTGCTGAACCGCATCCGCGGGAAGAGCGCCCACTTTGGCATGGCCGGGACCATACCCCCAGGTCAAGCCGGTGCGCTAAATGAGCAAAACATTCAGAACGCACAGCTCGCGCGGAGAACGTCGACAAGCTTCACCTGGGCGCCACACCTCCTTAACGTCCCTTCCCAACGTGAGCCCCACCACGTGACGAAGGAGTCACCTCCACCATGGTTCCCCCACTGATCGAACTCACCGGAGCCACCAAACGGTTCCCGAGCGGGTCCGGTTCCGTGCACACGGCCGTCCGCGACCTGACCATGACCGTCCAGCCCGGCGAGTTCGTCGCCGTCGTCGGCCCCACCGGCTGCGGCAAGTCGACGACGCTCTCGCTGGTCTCCGGCCTGCAGCCGCCGTCGGCCGGCCGGGTGCGGGTGAACGGCGAGGACGTGAAGTCCATCCCCGACGGGGTCGGCTACATGTTCCAGACCGACGCCGTGATGCCGTGGCGCTCGGTGCTGGAGAACGTCGCGTCCGGCCCGCGGTTCCGCGGCGTGCCGAAGGCCGAAGCCCGCGCGCAGGCCGTCGACTGGATCGCCCGCGTCGGGCTCGCCGGGTTCGAGAAGTACTACCCGCACCAGCTCTCCGGCGGCATGCGCAAGCGCGTCGCGCTGGCCCAGACGCTGGTCACCAAGCCGAAGATCCTGCTGATGGACGAGCCGTTCTCGGCGCTCGACGTCCAGACGCGGGCCCTGATGCAGGACGAGCTGCTGCGGCTGTGGTCCGGTTCGGGGGCCGCGGTCATCTTCGTGACGCACGACCTCGACGAGGCCATCGCGCTGGCGGACAAGGTCGTCGTGCTGACGACCGGGCCGGCCACCGTGAAGGACGTCTTCGAGATCCCCCTGGAACGGCCGCGGAAGGTGGAGGAACTGCGGCTCACCGAGGACTTCCGCAAGCTCTACGCCGACATCTGGGAATCACTGCGCAGCGAGGTCGACAAGGCCCGTGAGAAGGGAGCGAGCAATGTCGCTTGAGACCCCCGCGGCCACGTCCGCGCCCCTCCCCGTGCTCGAAACCGAGCAGGACATCCTCGCCCGCGCGAAGCAGGCGACCGCGCGCCGCAAGCGCAACATCTGGCTGCTGCGCCTGGCGATCGTCGTCGTGTGGCTGGGCAGCTGGGAGCTGACCGCCACGTACTGGATCGACCCGTTCTTCTACTCGAAGCCGTCGAAGATCTGGGAGCGGCTGGTCGAGTGGTTCAGCACCGGCACCGACTTCGGCTCGATCTGGTACCAGATCCTGGTGACCGTCGAGGAAGCCGCGCTCGGGTTCGTCATCGGCGCCATCTTCGGTGTCGTGTTCGGCGTGGTCCTCGGCCGCAGCGCGTACCTCGCCCAGGTGCTGGCGCCGTTCATCAAGGCCGCCAACGCGTTGCCGCGCATCGTGCTCGCCGCGCTGTTCGTCATCTGGTTCGGGCTCGGGCTGTCGTCGAAGGTCGCGACCGTCGTCGTGCTCGTGTTCTTCGCGGTGTTCTTCAACGCCTTCACCGGCGCCCGCGAGGTCGACCGCAACCTGATCGACAACGCCCGCATCCTCGGCGCGACCCGCGGCCAGGTGCTCAAGTCGATCGTGCTGCCCAGCGCGACGTCCTGGATCCTGTCGTCGCTGCACGTGGCGTTCGGCTTCGCGCTGATCGGCGCGGTGGTCGGCGAGTACACCGGCGCGAAGGCCGGCATGGGCTTCCTGATCGCCAACGCGCAAGGCACGTTCGACACCGCGGGGGTGTACGCCGGCATGCTGATCATCACCGTCGTCGCGCTGCTGGCCGAGTGGGGGATCAGCACGCTGGAAGGCCGGCTGCTGCGGTGGCGGCCGCCGTCCGCCTCCGAAGCCGCGATCAAGGCGGTCTGACATGCGTCTCAAAAGGACAATCGGGGTGCTGGCCGCGGTCGCGGTCGCCGCGGCCGGGCTCACCGCCTGCCGCGACTCGCGGGAGATCGCGCTCGGCACCACCGGGAAGCCGCACATCAAGATCATGGTCGGCGGCCTGTCGAAGGTGATCTACCTGCCCGGCCAGCTGGCCCAGCAGATCGGCGCCTACCAGAAGCAGGGTCTCGACGTCGAGCTGTTCGACCAGCCGTCCGGCGCCAACGCCGAGACGTCGCTGCTGGCCGGCGAGGTGCAGGCGGTGGTCGGGTTCTACGACCACACGATCGACCTGCAGGCCAAGGAACAGTGCATCGAGAGCGTCGTGCAGTTCGCGAACGTGCCGGGCGAGGCCGAAATGGTCGCGACCGCCAAGGCCGGCGAGGTCAGGTCGGGCGCGGACTTCAAGGGCCGCAACCTCGGCGTCACGTCGCTGGGTTCGTCGACGGACTTCCTGACCAAGGCGCTGGCCCTGCGCGGCGGCGTCACGTCGAAGGAGTACACGCCGGTGAAGGTCGGCGCCGGGCAGACGTTCATCTCGGCGATGAACCAGGGCTCGATCGACGCCGGCATGACGACCGACCCGACGATCGCGCAACTGACGAACACGGGCCAGGCGAAGGTGCTCTACGACATGCGCACGGTCGAAGGCACGAAAGCCGCTTTGGGCGGGTTGTACCCCGCGAGCTCGCTGTACATGGGCTGCGAAATCGTGAAACGCTATCCGGACATCGTGCAGAAACTGGCCAATGCGTACGTCGAGACCTTGAAGTGGATTTCTTCGCACACACCGGAACAGGTGGCCGCGATGATGCCGCCGTCGTTCGCCGGCGGGGACAAGGCGCTGTACGTGAAGTCGCTGCGGGACAGCCTGCCGATGTTCACCAAGGACGGCCGGATGGACCCGGCCGGGGCGCAGAACGTGCTGAAGGTGCTCGGCGAGTCGTCGAGCAACGTCAAGCCGAAGAAGGACAAGATCGACCTGTCGAAGACGTACACGACGCAGTTCGTGGACGCCGCGCACGCACAGGCGCAGCAGTAGCCCCGCTCACCTGACCGGGCGGTAGGTGAGCGATATGGACCCGTAAAGGCCTCTTTCCCCCGCGGAGGCCTTTACGGGTCTTTTCGGACAATGGAAGACCATGCGAAAGTAGCTACTTTATTTTCGGTGGGGATCCAACACTTGAGGACACGGTTTTCCCGGTCCCCCTCGGTGAACGGAGTCCCCGCATGTCCAAAACCCTCCGCGTCCTCACGGTGGCCGCCGCCGCGGCGGCCTCGCTGGCTTTCTCGGGCACCGCCCACGCCGCCGTGTTCGGCGCGCACTTCCACGGCCATCAGTTCTCGGGCGGCAACTGGGGCGGGTACGTCAGCTTCGGCAGCTTCACCACGGCCACCGCGAGCTGGACGGAACCGGCCGTGACCTGCACGTCCACCGACGACCTGTTCGCGCCGTGGGTCGGCATCGACGGCGACGGATCGTCCACTGTGGAGCAGACCGGCGTGGCCACCGATTGCTCCAGCGGCCGCCCGGTCTACCAGGCCTGGTACGAGATGTACCCGGCCGCACCGGTGTACTACTCGAACTCGGTCAGCGCCGGCGACCACATCACCGCCACGGTGACCCGGACGGCGACGAACACCTACCGCCTCGACATCAGCGACACGACCAAGGGCTGGTCCAAGACGGTCACCAAGTCCCTGACCTCGAAGCACGCCTCGGCGGAGGCGATCATCGAGTCCCCGACCGACTCCTACCCGTCGATCTCCGGCGGCATCAAGTTCACCGGCGTCAAGTTCAACGGCACGAACCTGGCCTCGACGAGCCCGTCCGGTCTGAACGCCGACGACAAGGGCAGCTACACGTGGACCCCGGGCGCGATCGGTGCCGACGGCCAGAGCTTCACGATGACCCGCCACTGAGTCACTTCAGGTTGTTGATCGCCCAGGCGACCACCATCACCGCGAGCACCAGCGACACGACGGCCTGCAGCATCATCGTCATCTTCGCCCAGACCCGCAGGGGCATGACGTCGGTGGGGCTGAAGGCCGCCGCGTTGGTGAACGAGAAGTACAGGTAGTCCAGATAGGACGGTTCCCAGTTCTGGCTCGCCAGGCTCGGGTCGGCCATCTGCGGGAACTGCAGGTCGGGGTACTCGGCCCGCCCCGCGGCCCGCCGGCCCGGGCCGCCGCGGTCGAACTCCCAGTACCAGAGGGAGAAAGCCACGATGTTCGTCCAGTAGACGATCGCGCCGGTGACCAGCACGGCACCGGCGTGGTCGCCGATGGTCCCGGTGGCGATGTTGTAGACGAGGGTGACCGCGGACCCGGCGTTCACCGCGGTGACGGCGCCGACGAGCAGCAGCGAGATGACCCGCTCGACGGCGCTGAAGTGCGACATCCGCCCCGGGTTGGCCAGCAGCAGCGCGACGACGAGCAGCGCCGAGACCGCCGGCAGCAGCCACCGCGGGTGCAGGGCCATGTCGTCGGGCAGGGCGACCTGCAGCACGAGGGTGGCGACGACGACGCCCATCGCGGGCCAGCGGGTCTCGCCGGAAGTCCGCCTGCGCCAAGCGGGAAGTGCCTCTTCTGTCACGCGCCCAAGGTAGGACGACGCCGTCCGGTTAGCCAGCCGGTGCGGTCGTCACTTCGCCGGGGAGCTTGCGGGCCACGTCCGTCCGCGACCGCGCACCTAGCTTCCGCAGCACCTTCGCCACGTGCTGTTCCACCGTCCGGGGAGAGAGGAACAGCCCGTCCGCGATCTCCCGGTTCGTCCGGCCCTCCGCGAGCATCCGCGCCACCTCGCGCTCCCGCGGTGACAGCTCGCTCCCGTACCCCCGCCGCCCGCGCTGCGATGGTGCCCAAGCGCCGTGCTCGCGCAGCTGGTGACGGCAGCGGCCGGCGTCGCGGGTCGCCCCGAGCTGCTCGTACGCCTCGGCCGCCGAGGTCAGCTCGTCGACGGCCGACCGGTTGCCCGCGGCCAGCCGGCACATCGAGGCGCGCTCGCGCATGGCCGTCGCCGGGTAGGGCATCGGCAGGGCCGCGTAGCCGGACGCGGCTTCGTCGAACAACGTCGCCGCGGCCAGGTGCTTGCCGCGTGCTTCGAGCAGCACCGCGCGGCCCGCCACCAGCGCGGCCGCGGCGACCGGCGCGTCCCGGCCCTCGATGCCGCGCGCGAACGCCTCGACGACGTTGTCGGCCTCCGGCCAGCGCCCGGCCCGCGCATACGCTTGCGCCGCCGCCGGGACCAGCGCGGCGGCCCAGATCCAGACGCCCTTGCGGCCGGCCGCGGCCACCGCCGTGTCGGCCGCCGCGCACGCGCCGTCGACGTCGTCGGTCGCCAGGAGCACGGAGATCAGCACGCCGGCGGCCGAGAGCACCACCGGGATCGGTCCGCGGTCCGGCGCGTACACGCTCGCGGCGGTCAGGTGCCGCTGGGCGGCGGCGAACTCGCCGCGCACCGCCGCGAGCCCGCCGAGCACCAGTGAGGACTCCATCACGATCGGGCCGAGTTCCGGGTAGCTGTCCCGCAGCTGCTCGGCGGCCTCGGCGAGGCCGGTCCAGCGCCCGCGCACCCAGTCCAGCCGGACGCGGGTGCCCTGGATCAGGCCGATCGCGTACAACGCGCCCGCGTCGGTCGCGCGCCGGACGCCCTCGGTCACCAGCCGGTCCGCGCGGTCGAGGTGCCCGGCCCAGGACTGCCCGTCGGCGAGGTTGCACCACAGCCGGGCCAGCTGGACGCGCTCGGCGACCGTGCCGACGGTGTCCGAAAGCGCTTCGAACTCCGCCCACGCCGAGCCGTCGCCGACGTGCGAGGCGGCGGCGATGCGGTCGGCGGTCAGCGCGAGCCGCAGCTCGGGGTCGTCGAGCCGCTCGTACACCTCGCCCGCGCGGGCGCGCCAGGATTCGTGCCACGACAACGGCGTCAGCCCGTCGATCGGCTGGGCGAGCAGGGTGATCCCGCGGGCGGCGAGGTCCGGCCGGTCGGTCAGCTCGCCGACCGCGCGCTCGACCTCCAGCCGGCCGCGGCCGAGGCCGCCGATGGTCCGGACCAGCAGCATGCCGAGGCACAGCCGGATCGAGCCGCGGACCGACGGCGGCAGCGTCACCTCTTCGAGGACGCGCTGCAGCGTGCCGAGCACCTCGGGGCGGAACCCCCGCAGCGCGACCTGGCTCAGCTTGCCCGCCACCCGCCCGGTGTCGGCCTGCGACGGCCCGGGCTCGGCGAGCACCGACTGCAGGAGGTCGATCGCGCGGGACGTCTCGCCGCGGGTGATCGCCTCGTCGGCGGCCGCTTCCGCGTAGTGGCGCCACTGGTCGACGCGGCCGGCGGCGCGGGAGTGCCGGGCCAGCAGTGTGAGCGGCGGGGACGGCTGCGCGGCGAGCACGCGGATCGCCTGCGCGTGCAGCAAAGCGCGTTCCGGTCCGCTCACCGTGTCGTAGACCGCCTTGCGCGCCAGCGGGTGCCGGAAGCCGTACCGGTCGTCGCCGACCTCGCCGAGCACGCCGCCGGAGAGCGTGTCGAGCAGCGCGGTGCGAAGGGTGTCGCCGGACAGCCCGGCCAGTTCGCCGAGCACGGCCGCCTCCGCGCCGACGCCGAGCACGGCGGCCGCGCCGGCCAGCCGCACCGCCGGCTCCGGCAGCGCGGCGAGCCGTTCGGTGACGGATTCCCGGAGCAGCACCGGTACCTCGAGGTTTTCGAGCAGGCGGTCGGAGAGGACCTCGCCGACCGGGAGCCGTTCGGCCGCTTCCTTCAGCGCGCGCAGGGTTTCCTCGGCCACGAACGGGATCCCGGCCGTGCACTCGTGCAGTTTCGCCGCGAAGTCGTCGGTCACCCTGGGCAGTTCGAGGATGTCGACGGCCAGCGCGCGCACGGCCGCGACGTCGAGCGCCCCGAGCGCGACGCGCGCGGAGTGCACCGCCGGGTCGGTCCGGAACGGGGCTCCCAGCGGGCCGGGGCGGACGTCGGTGGCCGACCGGTAGGTGGCGACCACCGCCAGCTCGGGCGGCATCGTGCCGGCCAGGAATCGCATGAGGTCGCGGGTGTCCTCGTCGGCCCACTGGAGGTCGTCGATCAGCACGAGCGTGGGGCCGCAGGCGTGCAGGAGCTCCCGCACCGCGCGGAACACGCGGTGGCGTTCGGCGACCGGGTCGGCCAGGGGTTCCGGCCGCGGGGGAAGCGCTTCCGCGAGTTCCGGCAGCAGCGGCCGCAGCACGCCGGCGACCGGGCTGAGCGGCCCGAGCGGGGCGTCGCCGACCGCGCGAAGCGCTTCCAGGACGGGCCCGTAGGGGAACGGTTGCCGCAGCGGCTGGCAGGCGCCGGTGAGCACGCGGCCGCCGTCGAACTCCTTGCGCCGCCCGATCTCCGCGAGCAGCCGGGTGCGGCCCATGCCGGGTTCGCCTTCGATGAGGACCGCGGCCGGGCGTCTCCGCAGCACGGCGACGATGGCGTCGAGCTCGGTGTCGCGGCCGGCCAGCCGGGCGGGTCCGGACCGGACGGAAACCGAGGTGGGGCGGGGGGTGGTCAGCCACATATGACCCTCCTCGACACACACCGGGACCAGCTCGCGGGAGCCTAAGCAGCGGCGATGCGTCCGTAAACCTTTCACCGAATACGTGGTGGGTGCGGTCGTCACACGTCTGCCTACCCACCGTCACCGGTTTGCTGCGGGAACCGGGGCGATCGGCTCACCCAGCGTGCGAAACCCCGGCCGATCGCACGTTCGAACGTCGCTTAACGCGTTCGTGTACTCCAAGTGACTACTGAAAGTAATTCACGGAAACCCTACTTACGGACCTGTCCGACTGGGTGACGACGGGCGGCTGAGCCCGGCTGGAGCAGGGGATTCGTCCTCGGTGAATGCGTATACCCATTCGCCGGGCGCCCGGATTGCACCGTAACGCCCACTGCGGGGACCCTCACCCGGGGGAGTACCACTGCGTGGCCGGTGCGGAGCCGCGCGTAACCACCTAGGGAGAAGCATGAAGATCGCGAGACTTCTCGGTGCCGCTGCCACCGCGGTGATGGCGACGGGCGCGCTGGCCGCGACCGCCGTCCCCGCGTCGGGCCAGGACCTGCTGAACCCGGACATGGTGCCCGCCATGCAGCGGGACCTCGGCCTGACCCACGACCAGGCGATCGCCCGGCTGAAGAGCGAGGACGTCGCGAACCGGGTCACCGAGTCGCTGACCGCGGCGCTCGGCGACGCGTTCGGTGGCGCCACCTACAACGCCGCCACCGGCAAGGCGCACGTCACCACGACGAACGCCGCGCTGGCCGGCAAGATCCGCGAAGCCGGTGCCGAAGCGGAAGTCGTCCGGTTCAGTGCCCGCCAGCTCAATTCCACTGTGGACAAGCTGAACGCCGCGGACAAGGCCGCGCCCGCCGCGATCACCGGCTGGGGTGTCGACGACGCTACCAACCGCGTCACCCTGGACGTGCTGCAGGGCCAGCGCGCCGCCGCGGTCGCGTTCCTCGCCAAGTCCGGTGTGGACTCCGCCGTCGTGGCGATCCGCGAGACGGCGTCGGTGCCCACGACGTACGCCAACATCCGCGGTGGCGACGCCTACTACATCGGCGGGTCCTCGCGCTGCTCGGTCGGTTTCGCGACCACGACCGGCTTCGTCACCGCCGGCCACTGCGGCGCCCTCACCGGCGGTGGCTCGCTGACCGGGTCGAACGGCGCTTCGCTCGGCAGCTGGATCACCTACCGCTTCCCCGGTGTCGACTACGCGGCGGTCCGGACCAACAGCAACTGGACCCCGGTCGCCCAGATGAACAACGGGACCGCGGTGCGCGGCCAGTCGAACGCCGCGACCGGCTCGTCGGTCTGCAAGGCCGGTTCCACCACCGGCTGGACCTGCGGCACCATCGGCGCCAAGAACCAGAGCGTCCGCTACGCCGAGGGCACGGTCAACGGCATGACCGCGACCAACGTCCGCTCGGCCGCGGGTGACTCGGGCGGCGGCTTCATCGCCGGCAACTACGCGCAGGGCATCCTGTCCGGCGGCAACACGTCCGTGACGTACTTCTATCCGATCGCCGGCGCGCTTTCCGGCACCGGCACCACCCTCAAGACCAGCTGAGCCGGTAAACCGCGGAAGGGCGGGTTCCGGGCGCCTCCAGCGCGCCCGGAACCCGCCCTTCGTTCCTCGCCGCGGGAATGGGAGGTTCGCGGGTCAGACGTTGCTGATCTCCTCGATCAGCCCGTCGACGTCGAAGTGCGCGCTCTCTTCGCCGAGCGGCACCAGTTCGATGGAGGCGTCCAGGAAGCTCCGGACGTCTTCGACCTCGAGCTCGAACGACGCATAGCCGTCCGGTGACTCGATTTCCAGGGTCAGGAAGTCTTCGTCCTCGGAGAGGTCCGGGCGGATCCGGACGTCGCCGAGGCCGGCCGGCTCGTCGAGCCCGGCCACGAGCAGGTCACGCGCGAAGGTCCACTCGATCCACCGGCCGCGCTCGGTCCGGAAGGCCACGGTCACCGCGAAGGGTTCGTGGGAGTGGTAGGACAGGCGCGACAGGACGGGCGTGGTGCTCTCGTTCAGCAGCACGAACTGGCTCTGGTGTACGGCGTCGGTGTGCACGGCCCCTCCTGGAGTCTCGCGGTGGTTCGCGCGGCGCGAACTGTTCGGCAAGGAGATGACCAGGGGGAACGGTCATGACGGAGAAAGTCTCACGTTCACTTGATCGGTTGCATCCGTCCATTGTGGTGTAACACCGGGCACATACCCCTTGCGCTCAGGCGGCCACGGGTGGTGACGGTTCGCGCAGTGCCTCCGGCAGTTTCTTCCGCAGCACGAGCAGTGCCGGGACGGCGGACGCGCAGGTCAGGGCCAGGATCGACCAGGTCAGCGCGTTGCTCGTGCTGAGCAGCGCGGCCAGCAGGCCCGGCGCGAGCGCGATGGGCAGGCCCCAGGAGAGCTGGAAGATCGAGCTGGCCCGCCCTTCGGCCCCCGGCGGAGCGGCCGCGGCGGCCGCGGCGGTGGCGGTCGGGCCGAAGAGGGCTTCGGCGATCGAAAAGCCGAGGCTGGTGAGCAGGATCAGCACGGTGGCCACCGGCAGCGGGACGGCGGTCAGCGGGACCAGGAGCGCGAAGCAGATCGCGAAGAGAACGGCGGACCCGATGAGCCCGGCGGTCCGGCTCCGCCCGGCGAGCAGCCCGACGATCGGCCGCTGCCCGGTGACGACGACCACGGTCCCGACGGTGATCGCCGTGCCGGCGATCCACTGTGGACCGTGCAGGAGGTCGCGGACGACGATCGGCAGCACGGAGAACTTGCTCGCGCTGGCGAGGGTGAACGCCATGTGGGTGACGCAGAACCCCGTGAAGGCCCGATTGCCCAGCACCGCCCGCCAGCTCCCGGCCGGTCGTGAGCGGTAAGGAGGGTTAGCACCCGCGTTACCACTCACGACCCGCGGCAGGAGGCGGATCAGCACCGCCGCCACCCCGAAGCTCGCCGCGTTCGCGTACGCGAGCAAGTGGAACGCCCACGGGCTCGTGATCGTCGGCAGCACCGCCATCGCCGCCGCGCCGAGACCCGCCCCCGCGAACCGGCCCACCGTCTGCGTGGCCAGCACACGGTCGGTGTCGGTGCCGGAGGTGAGCCGGGCCACCATCGGCGCGTTGCACGTCCAGAACAGCCGGTCGCCGAAGCCCGCCACCGCCGACACCACGACCACCTGCCAGCTCGTGTGCGCCAGCGGGTAGGCCGCGAAGGCGGCGAGCCGCACCAGGTTGCCCGCGATGAGCAGTGCCCGCGGCCCGAAGCGGTCCATCGCCGCGCCGGTGGCCGGGCCGGTGACCAGGGCCAGCAGGGCGCCGATGGTCAGCGACGCGCCCGCGTCGACCAGGCCCATGCCCTGCCCGTGCACCAGGAACAGCAGGGCGAACGGGACCCACAGCCCGCTGCCCAGCGCGTCGATCAGCGTCGCGGCCAGAAAGATCCGAAGCATGCTTCCCCCAGCGGGACAGCTTACGGGTCGAGCGGCAGCGTGAGCCCCACTTTCACACGGTCCATCGCCACGCTGGTCGTGAAGTGCCGGACGTTCGGGTTGTCGAAGAACATCCGCCGGGTGAACGCCTCGAAGCCCGCCATGTCCGGGCACGTCACGATCAGCACGAAGTCCGCCGTGCCGGTGACGTAGTAGCACTGTTGGACGGCGTCCTCGGCGAGGACCTGGCGGCGGAACCCGTCGAAGACCGCGAGGTTCTCCCGCTCCATCTCGACCGTGACCACGAACGTCATGCTCAGCCCGAGCGCCTCCGGCGACAGCACCGCGACCTCGCGCTCGATGACGCCCGCCTCGCGCAGCCGCTTGATCCGCCGCTGGACGGCCGCGGCCGAGAGGCCGACCTTCGCGCCGATCGTTTCGGCGATCGTGCGGGCGTCGGCCTGGAGGCAGGCGAGGATGGCGATGTCCAGCTGGTCGAGGTCGGGTGTCCGCACCTCAGCAGGCTAACCGGCACCCCCGACAATTCGCCGCGTGTCACTCCTCCGTGACGTCGCTCACTACTCCGTCCGGGGCGAAGATGAAACAACTTTTTGCGTGAGCTGGAACACAACTGACCGGTCTACCAGGGGGTAGCCCATAGAAGTGGAAGACCAGCCGGTCGCTCCGCCAACCCGCCGGCGTGGGGAGGCTCTCCCGTGCCCGCACCTGCCGCCGTGCTGACCGGTCTCGGTTCGTGGTTGCCGACGAAAGTCCTGGACAACCACGAAATCGCCGCCCGGCTCGACACCTCGGACGAGTGGATCCGGACCCGCACCGGGATCCGCGAACGCCGCGTCGCGGGCCCGGACGAGTCCACTGTGGATCTCGCGGTCGGGGCGGGCCGCGAAGCGCTCGCGGGCACCTCCGCCGACGCCGTCGTCCTCGCCACCTCCACGCCCGACCAGCCCTGCCCGGCCAGCGCACCGCAGGTCGCCGCCCGGCTCGGGCTCGGCACGGCCGCGGCCTTCGACGTCAACGCCGTCTGCAGCGGCTTCGTCTACGCCCTGGCCACGGCCGCCGGGTTCATCGCGGGCGGGCTGGCCGAGCGCGTGCTCGTGATCGGCGCGGACACCTTCACCACGCTCATCGACCCCGGCGATCGCACCACCGTGCCGATCTTCGGCGACGGCGCCGGCGCGGTGCTGCTCCGCGCGGGTGACGCCGACGAGCCGGGCGCGTTCGGCCCGTTCGACCTGCACAGCGAGGGCGAGCACGCCGAGCTGCTGTGGGTCGAGGCCGGCGGCGCGCGGCGGCGGCTGTCCGACCAGCCGGGCGACCGCTTCCTCGCCATGCAGGGCACGGCCGTGTTCCGCCACGCCTGCGCGCGCATGGCCGAGTCGTCGCGCACGGTCCTGGACCGCGCGGGCTGGATGGTCGGCGACGTCGACCGGTTCGTCGGGCACCAGGCGAACATCCGGATCCTCCAGGCCACGGCCAAGCAGCTCGGCATGCCCGCCGACGCCGTCGTCGCCAACATCGACCGGGTCGGCAACACCAGTGCCGCGTCCATCCCCCTCGCCCTGGCCGACGCCCGCGCGGACGGGACGCTCGTCCCGGGCCACCGCGTCCTGCTCAGCGCGTTCGGCGCGGGCCTGACCTGGGGTTCGACCGTGCTGCGCTGGCCGGACCTGGGTCAGCTGTCCTGAGCGCCGGTCGTCCAGGTCGGCGTCGCCTCCTGGCGGCCGCGCAGCGCCAGCTCGCTGTGCTTCTCCCAGTGCGCGGCTTCGCCCGGCAGCGCCGCGGAGACGACGGCGTCGCTGGCGAGCACCCGTGACGGGACGGCCTTGGCGAGTTCGGTGAGCCGGGCGGCCTCGTTGACCGCGTCGCCGATCACGGTGTACTCGAGCCGGCTGCTGGTGCCGAGCTGCCCGGCGAACACCGGGCCGCTGGAGACACCGACGCCGACTTCGAGCTCGCCGGCCTCGCGGACCGCGTCCCGGATCGCCCGCGCCGCGGCCAGCGCGGCCGTCGGGCCGTCCGCGAGCCGCGTCGGCGCGCCGAAGATGCACAGCGCGGCGTCTCCCTGGAACTTGTTGACCAGCCCGCCGCGCGCGTTGACCGCGGAGACGACCGCGGCGAACAGCCGGTTCAGCTTCCCGACCAGTTCCTCCGGCGGCGTGCGGTAGGCCAGCGCGGTCGAGTCGACGACGTCGACGAACAACGCCGTGACCTCGCGGACGTCGCCCGAGAGGGACGCGCCGTACTCCAGCGCGTGCCGGGCGACGTCGGCCCCGACGTGCCTGCCGAACAGGTCCCGCATCCGCGCCTGCTCGCGCAGGCCGGCGGCGAGCTGGTTCACCGACGTCTGGAGCCGGCCGATCTCGCTGGCGTCGTCGACGTCCACGGCGACGTCGTTGTTGCCACGCGCGATCTCGTCGAGCGCCACCCGCAGCCGGTGCAGCGGTGCCGCGACCGCCCTGGCCAGCAGCGCGGTGCCGATCGCGCCGACGGCGAGACCGATCACCGACAGCATGACCAGGCTCGCGGTGTGGTCGCCCGAGCCCAGGTCCGGCGGCGTGGCGACGAGCAGCACGCCCACCAACGGGACACCGCTGGCCAGCGCCCAGGTGACGACCAGCCGGGTCAGCACGGTCACCGGCAGCGAACCCCGCGGCGGCAGGACGTCCAGCGCGATCGTCATCACCGGCCGTGCCACCCACTCGGCGGCGAGGTAGGTGAGCCCGACCGTGGTGAGCCCGCCGAGCCCGATCACCGTCGCCATGCCGCCGGCGTCGCCGGCCGAGCCGAGCGCCCCGGCGAGCACGGTGAGGATGACGGTGCCGATCAGCCAGAGCGTGCCGCTGACCACGGCCATGTCCACCGGCAGCCGCAACGCGCGCCGCGCCTCGCTCACCGACGGCGGGCGCCCGAGCACGAACCAGATGGCGGTGCGGCGCTGCAGCCAGGCGGTCCACAGCGTCCCGGCGAGCAGCGCGGCGGCGACGATGCCGGCGGCGGTCAGGCCGAGCACCCAGCCGCGGTCGCCGACGTCGTTGGGCAGGCCCTGCAGCACGAGCAGCAGGGCGACGACGCCGGACCCGGCCACGCTCGAGCCGATACCCAGCCCGGCGAAGCCCAGGCTGGTGCGCAACACCACGCGGACGTTCTTCACGGCGATCTTGCGCACGGCGTCGATCGTACGGCCGGAAATGCGTGGCCACCCCCGGTGGCGGCTGGTTACCGTGCGCGGCGAGGCCAAGGGCGTGACGCTGCCCGCCCCGCCTTCGTCAGAAGCGGTACCGCACGATGTGCGCGGTCCGGGCCATGGGCCGGACGACCTTCAGCATCCGCAGCTGGAACCGGGTGATCGGGCCCATCTTGGCCAGCACGTCCGGGGTCGCCCAGTGCGCGGCGTCCAAAGAGGACTCCAGCGTGAGGCCGCAGCGCTCGAGTTCCCGCGGGTCGTCGACACCCCAGTACAGCGTCGCGCCCGCCTTGCGCACCGGCGCGTTGAGCTTCTGGATCTTGATGGCGGTCCGGTTGAAGAGGTCGCAGATCAGCCGGCCGGACGGGAACTTCGCGACCAGCCGGCGGAACAGCTCGGTGCCGGTCTCGGGCTTCAGGTACATCGTGAGGCCTTCGGCGACGATCAGCGCCGGCCGGTCCGCGGGCACCTGGTCGAGCCACTCGAAGTCGGTCACCGACGAAGCGATGTGCGACTGGTTCGGCGCCTTCGGGTACAGCTTTTCGCGCAGCTCGACGACCTCGGGGTAGTCGACGTCGTACCAGTGGACGGTCTCCGGCGGCGCGAGGCGCTGGAACCGGGTGTCCAGGCCGCAGCCCAGGTGCAGCACGATCGCGTCCGGGTGGGCGCGCAGGTACTCGGCGGCCCAGTCGTCGATCGGCTTGGCCCGCAGCACGACCGAGATCGCGCGGTCGGGGGAGATACCGATCTTGGTGAAGTCGTAGTCGATCCGGCGGACGGCGTCGTCGGCCGCCCGGTCGCCGAGGATCGGGTGGGCGCTGCGGTAGTCGAGCGCGCGGCCGTACAGCGTGGCCAGGTTGGTGGCTTTTTCTCCGGTGAAGCGGACCTTTTCCATTTCAGCGCTCCTCCGCGGCGAAGTCGTGCGCGTAGTTCTTGGCGTCCACCAGGTGCTTGAGCGTCAGCTCGCGGGCGGCGGCGGGGTCGGACCGGCGGATCGCGTCGAGGATGGCCCGGTGGTCGGCGACGGCCTTGCGGATCTGCCCGGGCAGCCGCAGCGCCGCCCGCCGCTCCTCGCCGACCAGCGCGAGCACGGACCGGAGCAGCCCGGCGACGTCGTCGTTGCCGGCGTTCTGCGCGATCACCCGGTGGAACTCGGCATCGGCGGCGATGACGTGCAGCATGTCCCCGTCCTCGGCGGCCTGCGCCATCTCGGCGACGTTGTCCTCGAGCCGGCTCACGGTCTTCGCGGAGGCGTGCCGGGCCAGCCGTTCGGCGAGGGTCGGTTCGACCGTCGCCCGGAGGTCGAAGAGCTTCTCGACGAGCTGGTCGTGCTCGGTGAACCAGGTCCGGAGGGGCTGTTCCTGCTGCTCGCGGACGTAGGTGCCGGAGCCGGCGCGGATCTGGACGTACCCGATGGAGTCCAGGACGCGCAGCGCCTGCCGCAGCGAGCCCCGGCTGATCCCGAGCTCTTCGCACAGGACGCGTTCGGCGGGCAGCCGGCTGCCGGGCGGCAGGTCACCGGAGTCGATCCGCGCCCGCAGCCGGTCGACGGTCGCGCTCCAGACCTGCTCGGTGTCCACCCGCTCATCCTCTCAGCTCCCGGAATCGCCGGGGGTGGCTGCCATGATCACGGCATGACCGCGCGATTCAAGGACCTCGCCCTGGACGCGGGCGACCACCAGGCCCTCGCCGACTGGTGGTGCCGCGCCCTGGGCTACCTCCGCCGCGATTCGATGACCGGCGACTCGCGCCCGGCGGACTGGCCGGTGCCGATCGTCGATCCGGTGGGCGACGGCCCCTTGATCTGGATCAACCCCGTGCCGGAGGCGAAGACGGTCAAGAACCGCCTGCACCTGGACGTCTTCACCCCACGGTGAACTCGGGGGTGTCTGACCTGACACATCCAACCCCGTGCGCGTCGCGGGAGCGGCCCACGGTGCTTAGGCTCGCTGCGTGAATGCTTCATGACGTGGTGGCACGCCCTGATCGTCGTGGTCGCCGGGGTCTGGGCCGGGACCATCAACGCCGTCGTCGGGTCCGGGACGCTCGTCACCTTCCCGGTGCTCGTCGCGCTCGGGTACCCGCCCGTGACCGCCACCACCTCGAACGCGATCGGCCTCGCGCCCGGGACGATCAGCGGGGCGTGGGGGTACCGGCACGAGGTCACGGGCTACTGGCGGCAGACCGCCAAGTTCGCCGTGGCGTCCTTCCTCGGGGCCATCGGCGGCACCATCCTGCTGCTCTCGCTGCCCAAGGACGCCTTCGAAGCCGTCGTCCCGGTGCTCGTCGGGCTGGCCGTGGTCCTGGTGGTCATCCAGCCGAGGGTGTCGAAGTGGGTCGCCGAGCGGCGCGAACAGAACGGGACCGAGCACAAACCCGGGCCGCTGCTGATGTTCTTCATCTTCCTCATCGGCATCTACGGCGGGTACTTCACCGCCGCGCAGGGCGTGATGCTGATGGCCGTCATGGGGATGCTGCTGTCCGAACCGCTGCAGAAGCTCAACGGCGTCAAGAACGTGCTCGCCGCCGTCGTCAACCTCGTCGCCGGGATCATCTACGCGTTCGTCGCGCCGGTCAGCTGGGCCGTCGTGCTGTGGCTGGCCGTCGGCAGCACCGCCGGCGGCTTCCTCGGCGCGAAGATCGGCCGGAAGCTGTCGCCGGCGGTGCTGCGCGGCGTGATCGTGGTGATCGGCGTCGCCGCCGTCGTCCAGCTGGTCGTCAAGCAGTTCGCGAGCTGAACTCCCGCGCCGCGGCCAGGAACAGGTCGTTCTCTTCGCGGGTCCCGATGGTCACGCGCACGCCGTCGCCGGCGAAGGGGCGCACCACCAGCTTGCGGTCCAGCGCGTGCTCGGCGAACGGGACAGCCTGGTCACCGAGCGGCAGCCAGACGAAGTTCGCCTGCGTCTCCGGCACCCGGTAGCCCGCCTCCAGCAGCGCGTCCCGCACCCGCGTCCGCTCGACGACGATGTCCTGGCAGCGGGCCAGGAGTTCGTCGGCCGCGTCGAGCGACGCCAGCGCGGCGACCTGGGCCAGCATGTTCACCGAGAAGGCCACGTACACCTGGCGAAGCGCGTCCGCGATCGGCTCGGGTGCCACCGCGTAGCCGACGCGGAGGCCCGCGAGGCCGTACGCCTTCGAGAACGTGCGCAGCACCATGACGTTCGACCGGCTGCGCGTGTACTCGACGCCGTCGGGCACCTCGGGGTCGGTGACGAACTCCTTGTACGCCTCGTCCAGCACGACCAGCACGTGCTCGGGCACGGCGGCCAGGAACCGCTCCAATTCCGCGCGGCGCACCGCCGTCCCGGTCGGGTTGTTCGGGTTGCAGACGAAGACCACGCGCGTCCGGTCGGTGATCGCCGCGAGCATCGCGTCGAGGTCGAGCTCCTGGCCCTCGGTGATCGGGACCTTCACCGAGACGGCGTTCGCGACCTGCGTGACGATCGGGTACGCCTCGAACGACCGCCAGCCGAAGATGACCTCGTCGCCGGGCGCGCACACCGCCTGGATCGTCTGCTGGCACAGCGACACCGAGCCGCAACCGATCGCGACGCGCTCCACCGGCACGTCCAGCTCGCGCGCCAGCCGCTCGCGCAGTGCCTGCGAGCCGGTGTCCGGGTAGCGGTTGACCCCCGTCGCGGCCTCGGCGATCGCCTGCGCGACGCTCGGCAGCGCACCGCCGGGCACCTCGTTGCTCGCCAGCTTGATCGCGCCTTCGATCGTCCGGCCAGGGACGTATTTCGGCAACGATTCGAGATCGGCACGCGGGGACACGGACGGCATCTTCGGCGCTCCTGGAAATCGACGGGACGACCCCGTCACCGTATCTTTCCCGCCCGCCGCCCCGCGACTCCCTTCGCGCGGTTTCCCCACCGCGACCTGCGTCACCGGGCTTCCTCCCGTTCACCTCCAGGTGATTGAGTGAAGCAATGACGCCGACCTCCACCGTGGACTACCAGCGCACCGACGGCCGCACCCTGCGGCTGACCTTTTCGGAACCCGAAGGCGCGCTGCGCGGCGGCCTGGTGGTGCTGCACGAAGCCGACGGCGTCACCGACGGCGTGAAACTGCTGCTCGCCAGCCTGGCCACCGAAGGCTGGCTGACCGTCACCCCGCACCTGGAGAACGAGGAGCTCACCCAGCAGGACCTCCTGGAAGCGACCGACCGCACCCTCGCCTGGCTGGTCGAGCGAGGTGTCCAGGCCGACCTGCTCGGCGTGATGGGCTTCGACCTCGGCGGCACCGCGGCCCTCGTCGTCGCGTCGCACCGCAAGCTCGGGGCTGCGGTCAGCGTCGGCGGGCAGCAGACCGCCGAACTGCCCGCGCTGGTCGAGATCGCCGGGCGGCTCACCAGCCCGTGGCTCGGCATGTACGGCGACGCCGGCGACGAGGCGGGCGGTGCCGACGTCGAGCGCCTCCGCGACGCCGCCGCGTCGGCGAAGGTCGCCACGAACGTCGTCCACTACCCGGGCGCGAACCACCGCTTCGACGCCGACCCGGGCGCGGCGGCGGAGGCCTGGCAGCGCACGCTCAACTGGTTCGACGCGCACCTGCGGTGAGTGTGGTCGGCACCCACTCCCAGCCGGGGTTCCGTGTCGGTTGCGACCACGGTGACTTCCGGATCCGAGGGATTAGGCTCGGACCGTGACGCACACCGCCGACGCCCCCGAAGTGCTCTGGCGCCCCGAGCCGGGCCACGTTGCCGACACCAAGATCGAAGCCTTCCGCCGGTGGCTGCGCGCCGAGCGCGGCGTCGAGGTGGACGACTACCGCGCGCTGCACGAGTTCTCGGTCGAGCGCGGCCCGGACTTCTGGGCGGCGGTCGCGGACTTCCTCGGCGTCCGCTGGCACGACCAGCCCGGTGAGGTGCTCTCCGGCGGGATGCCGGACGCCGTTTGGTTCGAGGGCGGCACCCTGAACTACGCCGAGCACGCGCTCACCCCCGGCGTCGCGGGCGCCGCGAAGGGCGACGACGAGACGGCGGTGATCTTCCACCGCGAAGACGGCTTCGCGAGCCACCTGACGTACGGCCGGCTCCGCGCGCAGGTCGCCGCCGCCCGGGCCGCGTTCCTCGAACTCGGCGTCGGCAAGGGCGACCGGGTCGTCGCGCTCGCGCCGAACTGCCCGCAGACGCTGGTCGCCTTCCTCGCCGCCGCGAGCATCGGGGCGATCTGGT
Organism: Amycolatopsis sp. 505; assembly: GCF_031625235.1. Lineage (NCBI taxonomy): Bacteria > Bacillati > Actinomycetota > Actinomycetes > Pseudonocardiales > Pseudonocardiaceae > Amycolatopsis > Amycolatopsis sp. 505. Next base: position 1,021,799 of record NZ_JACKQP010000001.1, on the reverse strand, counting down.
CGTCGTGCTCGCCGGACTTCGGCGTCCGCGCGGTCGCGGACCGGTTCGTGCAGATCGAGCCGAAGGTGCTCTTCGCGGTCAACGCCTACGCGTACAACGGCCGCCAGTTCGACATCCGGACCACGATCGCCGACCTTCAGGCGCAGCTGCCTTCGCTGGCCGCGACCGTGCTCGTCGAGTACGTCGGCGAAGGCCGGATGGACGGCGCTCTCGACTGGGACGAGCTGCTCGCGAAGCACGAAGGCGCGCCGCTGCTGTTCGAGCCGGTCGAGTTCGCGCACCCGCTGTGGGTGCTCTACTCGTCGGGCACCACCGGCCTGCCGAAGGGCATCGTGCACGGCCACGGCGGCATCACGCTGGAGCACCTCAAGGCGCTCGCGCTGCAGACCGACCTCGGCCCCGGCGACCGGTTCTTCTGGTTCAGCACCACCGGCTGGATGATGTGGAACTTCCTCATCTCCGGCCTGCTGGTCGGCATCACGATCGTGCTCTACGACGGCAGCCCCGGCTTCCCGGACCTGAACGCGCTCTGGCACCTGGCCGAGCAGCACCGCGTCACCTACTTCGGGACGTCGGCGCCGTTCATCCAGAGCTGCCTCAAGGCCGGCATCAAGCCCGCCGAGCGCTACGACCTGACCGGGCTGCGCGCGCTGGGCTCCACCGGCGCGCCGCTGAGCGTCGAAGGCTTCCGGTGGATCGTGAACGAGGTCGGGCGCAACGTCCAGATCTGCTCCGTGTCCGGCGGCACCGACCTCTGTGCTGCGTTCGTCGCGTCGGCGCCCGACGTCCCGGTCTGGCTCGGAGAGCTGTCGTGCCCGGCGCTCGGGGCCGCGGTCAACGCCTTCGACGAGGCGGGCCAGGCCGTCGTCGAGGAAGTCGGCGAGCTGGTCATCACCAAGCCGATGCCGTCGATGCCGGTGTTCTTCTGGAACGACCCCGACGGTTCGCGCCTGCGGGAGGCCTACTTCGAGATGTACCCGGGCCGGTGGCGCCACGGGGACTGGATCCGCATCACGAACCGCGGCTCCGCGGTGATCTACGGCCGCAGCGACTCGACACTCAACCGGGGCGGCGTCCGGATGGGCACGGCCGAGTTCTACCGGGTCGTCGAGGGCTACGACGAAATCGCGGATTCCCTGGTCGTGGACACCTCGGCGGCCGGGAACGAGGACGGGCAGCTGATCTGTTTCGTGGTGCTCGCCGGCGGCGTCGCGCTCGAAGACGTCGAACCGCGCCTGCGCAAGGAGCTGCGTAGCGCACTGTCACCGCGCCATGTACCCGATCGGTTCGTCGTGGTTTCCGAGATTCCTCGTACCTTGAACGGTAAGAAGTGTGAGGTACCGGTGAAGAAGATCCTCGCCGGTGTGGCTCCCGACCGGGCCGTCAGCCGGGACGCGCTGGCCAACCCGGCGGCACTGGCGCCGTTCGTGGAGCTCGCCGGGGGGTAGATGGGGGAAGCATGATCATCCACGGCGGGTTGTACGGGTGGTGACGGGGACACGCGCGCAGATCACCTGGAAGGTGGCGGGGGCCACCACCGTGGGGGTGATCACCTGGGTGACCCGGCTGGCGGGCCTGATGACCCTGGGCTCGATCCTGATCCCGGCCGGGCGGCGCAGCCTGCGCGGGCACCTGGCCGAGTGGCTGGAGCTGCCGCAGGAGGCCACCGTCGCGGCGGCGACCGTGGCGCTGGTCATGGGCGTCCTGCTGGTGCTGCTGGCCGCCGGGCTCCGGCGCCGCAAGCGCCGGGCCTGGCAGCTGGCGGTCGGCGCGACGGTGCTGCTGACGATGTCGCACCTCGGGCTCAAGCACGTCTTCGCGGCCGGCCTGGTGTCGGTGCTGCTGCTGGTGGGCCTGATCGCCAACCGGCGTTACTTCGTCGCGAAGCCGGACCCGGTCGTCGGGCGCTGGCGGGCGGTGCGCGTGTTCGTCCAGCTGGCGCTGGCGGGGTTCGTGATCAACGTCATCCTGCTGTCGGTGGCGCCGCGCGCGGCCCTGGAACCGATCGGCTTCGGCGACCGGCTCGCCGAGTCGGCGCTCGCGCTGGTCGCCGCCAGCGGGCCCGCGGTGTTCCACCAGATGTGGCTGGAAGACCTGGTCACCGGGGTCGGGCTGCTGTTCGGCCTCGCCGCGGTGCTCGTGTCGGCGTACTTCCTGCTGCGCTCGGCCGAACCGGCGCCGCGGCTGACCGACGAGGAGGTCGCGCGGCTGCGCCGGCTGCTGGACGAGCACGGCGAGCGCGACTCCCTCGGCTACTTCGCGCTGCGGCGGGACAAGTTCGCGGTGTTCTCCAAGACGGGCAAGGCCGCGGTCACCTACCGCGTGATCGCCGGCGTCGCGCTGTGCTCGGCCGACCCGCTGGGCGACCACGAGGCGTGGCCGGGCGCGATCGAGGAGTACCTGGAGGTCTGCCGGCGGAACGGCTGGACCCCGGCGGCGATGGGCGTCTCCGAGCTCGGCGCGACCGTCTGGGCCCGCTTCGGCCTGGAGGTCCTGGAGATCGGCGACGAGGCGGTCGTCGACGCGGCGGGGTTCACCTTGGCCGGCCGCACGATGCGCGGCGTCCGCCAGGCGGCGGCCCGCACGAAGCGCGCGGGCTACAAGGTGCTGGTGCGCCGCGCCGAGGACCTGCGCCCGGGTGAGCTGGCCGAGCTGGAGGTCCTGGCGGCCACCTGGCGCGGAACGGACACCGAGCGCGGCTTCTCGATGGCACTGGGCCGCATGGGCGACCCGGGGTCGGTCCTGGTGACGGCCGAGCAGGGCGGCCGCGTCCGCGGCGTGCTCCAGTTCGTGCGGTGGGGCAAGACGGGCCTCTCGCTGGACGTCATGCGCCGCGACCGCACGGCCGACAACGGCGTCAACGAGCTGATGATCTCGGAGCTCCTCCTGGCGGCCGCTCGCCACGGCGTCACGCAGGTCTCCCTGAACTTCGCGGCGTTCCGCGCGCTGATGGAGCAGGGCCAGCGCATCGGCGCCGGACCGGTCGCCCGCATGTCGGCGAAGGTCCTGCACTTCTTCTCGCGCTGGATCCAGATCGAGACGCTGTACCGCTTCAACGCGAAGTTCCAGCCGCGCTGGGTACCCCGGTACCTGGTGTACCCGGGCGTCCGCGAACTCCCGCGCGTCGGCATCGCCACGTTCGAGGCCGAAGGCCTGGGCGGCCGCTCTCCACGCCTGCTCAGACTGCTGCGGCGGGCGTAAGGGGGGTCCCGTTCCGGGGTGATCGAGGGGTGTGTAACCTATCTGAGCAGTGGTCGTTGGGCCCAGGAGGCTTCGCCTAGTCTGGTCTATGGCGCCGCACTGCTAATGCGGTTGGGGGTAACCCCCCCTCCCGGGTTCAAATCCCGGAGCCTCCGCTGGTACCCGGTTCGCCGGGTGCTAGGTTACAACTGAACACGCGCCCGTAGCTCAGCTGGATAGAGCATCTGACTACGGATCAGAAGGTCAGGGGTTCGAATCCCTTCGGGCGCACGTCTGGTTGAGACAGCAGTACAAGGAACCCCCTGGAAACAGGGGGTTCCTTGCTGTTGCAGGCCGTTGGTGCCGTCGTCAGAAGTTCTTCTTGGCCACCGTCCACGGGTACTTCGACGCGAGTCCGGACGGGTCCAGGATGTACGAGCGAGCCGTCGCGTTGCCGTTGAGGACCATGTCGAGGAACTGGACGACCGTCGTCATGCCGTCGGACAGCTGGTTGCCGGTGATGAAGCCGACGTGTCCGGCCTGAGGGTGCACCGCCAGCACCGCGGGCACGGTGGCCAGGTCGTAATTGGCCCGGGTGTTGTCGTAGGCGATGTCGGACGGGCCGCCGGCCATGAACAACGTCGGTGCGTGGAGCCGGGCGAGCTCGGCCCGGGAGTAGCCGAACGAGCCGTCGGCGAAGAAGCCGCTGTCCAGGGACACCGCGGCGGAGACCCGGCTGTCCTGCGCGGCGACCAGGGCCTCGAGGCCGCCGCACGAGTGGCCCGCGGTGGCCACCTTCGTCAGGTCGAGCCGCTGGGCCAGCGGTGCCCCGGACCGGTTCTGCTCCCGCTCCGCCCACGTGATCGCGCCGGTCAGCAGGGACGGGATGGGGGAGCCGCTCGGCACGCCGTTGGCCGATCCGTTCGCCGAACCCGTGTCCACGACGACGAAGCCCTTCGACGCGATGACTGTCAACGCGCGGGTGACCTCGCTGTTGTCCGTGTGCGCGCAGGCGCCGTTGCCGAACGCCAGCACCGGCATCGGCGCACCCACCGCCTGCGGGTTCGACGGCCGGAACACGGTGTACCGGTTGTCGCCGTACGCGGCCTCCCGGGTGACCGGGAAGTTGTTGTTCACCGCGGGATTGCCCTCCTCCGGCGGGGTCGGCGCCGAGCCGTTGCACGCGACGCCGTTGAGCGTGAACGCCGACGGCGCGGCCGGGCTGCCGCCGGACGTGGCGTTGAACCCGAACGAGACCGTCCCGCCCGTGGCGACCGCGCCGTTCCACGACGCGTTGGTCACCGACACCTGGGCGCCCGACTGGGCAGGGGTGCCGTTCCAGAGCTGGGTGATCCGCTCGTTGCCGGAGAACGTCCACCCCACCTGCCAGCCGGTCACCGGGCTGCCGAGGTTCGTGACCGTCACGGCGGCGCCGAACCCGCCTTGCCACTGGGAGCTGACCGTGTAGCCGACCCGGCAGCCGCCGGCGGCCTCCGCCGCGTCCGCGGCCGGGCCGGCCACCGCGGGTGCCGTCGTCACCGCCAAGGCCGCCGCGAAGGCGGTTGTTCGCCGGGCACGGGAACCGGTTGCGCGCATGATGATCTCCTCGTCGACGAGTGGCTGTCCGACTTGGGAGCGCTCCCATTCCCGGTTGGGACTGTGGACTGATTGCGGTACGCCCGTCAAGCAAAGTGTCTGGCGAAGTGCCGGTTTCACCCGGTCGGGCCAGTCGCGGTCGGTTCCGGAGGTGGCCCGTATCGGCTGCGCTGCGTTACTGGACTGGACCAGTGCGGCGACTGGACCGAGGGCTGGTCTTGACCACTGGCCACGCTCCGTGGCGACGCTTCCCTAATTGGTCTGGACCACGTAACGTTTGCGCAAACGGCGCAAAACACCGCCCTGGTCCCCGCCGGCGGTGTCGGTGTCCGCCGTCCCTGCACCTGGCTCAAGGGAGAGCGATGTCCAGAAAGAGATGGCACCTCCTCGGTCTTTTCACCGCGGTCGGCGCGATCGCGGTCGGCCTCGTCACCGTGCCGGCGAGCGCCGCCGGTGGCGTCGGCGCCGCCTTCACCAAGGGGTCCGACTGGGGCACCGGGTACGAAGGCAAGTACACGATCAACAACGGCTCCGGCTCGACGCTGCCGAGCTGGACGGTCGAGTTCGACCTGCCGTCCGGCGCGAAGATCTCGTCGCTGTGGGACGGCAGCTACACCGCGTCCGGGCAGCACGTCACCGTGAAGAACACCTGGAACGGCAACGTCGGCAACGGCGGTAGCGCCAGCTTCGGCTTCAACGTCGCCTACTCCGGCACCTACTCGGCCCCGGCGAACTGCAAGCTGAACGGCGGCTCCTGCGACGCCGGCGGCGGCACGCCGACCACCACGCCGACCACCCCGACCCAGCCGACCACCACCCCGACGACGCCGACCACGCCCACCACCCCGACGACGACCACGCCGCCCCCGCCGGGTGGCCTGAAGAACGTCGGCTACTTCGTGCAGTGGGGCGTCTACGGGCGCAACTACCACGTCAAGAACATCGAGACCTCGGGCTCGGCGAGCAAGCTGACCCACATCAACTACGCGTTCGGCAACGTCAAGAACGGGCAGTGCACCGCGAACGACGACCCGTACGCCGACTACCAGAAGACCTACGACGCCGCGGGCAGCGTCGACGGCGTCGCCGACACCTGGGACCAGCCCGTCGCCGGCAACTTCAACCAGCTGCGCAAGCTGAAGAAGCTGCACCCGGGCCTGAAGGTGATCTGGTCGTTCGGCGGCTGGACCTACTCGGGCGGCTTCGGCCAGGCCTCGCAGAACGCGGCCGCGTTCGCGCAGTCCTGCTACAACCTGCTCAAGGACCCGCGCTGGGCGGACATCTGGGACGGCATCGACATCGACTGGGAGTACCCCAACGCGTGCGGCCTTTCCTGTGACACCAGCGGTGCCGCGGCCTACAAGAACCTGATGGCCGCGCTGCGGGCGAAGTTCGGCTCCTCGTTCCTCATCACCTCGGCGATCACCGCGGACGGCAGCAACGGCGGCAAGCTCGACGTCGCCGACTACGGCGGCGCGGCGCAGTACATCGACTGGTACAACGTGATGACGTACGACTACTTCGGCGCCTGGGCGGCGCAGGGTCCGACGGCCCCGCACTCGCCGCTGACGAACTTCAACGGCATCCCGACGCCGGGCTTCTACTCCGACGCGGCCATTCAGAAGCTCAAGAGCAAGGGCGTCCCGTCGAGCAAGCTGTTGCTGGGCATCGGCTTCTACGGCCGCGGCTGGACCGGCGTCACGCAGGACGCCCCGGGTGGTACCGCGACCGGCCCCGCGCCGGGCACCTACGAGCAGGGCATCGAGGACTACAAGGTCCTGAAGAACACCTGCCCGTCGACCGGCACCTTCGCCGGCACCGCGTACGCCAAGTGCGGCAGCAACTGGTGGAGCTACGACACCCCGGCGACCATCGGCGGGAAGATGTCCTACGCCAAGCAGCAGGGTCTCGGCGGCGCCTTCTTCTGGGAGCTGACCGGGGACACCACCGGCGGCGAGCTCATCACCGCGATGAAGAACGGCCTGTCATGACGCGCCGGTGGTTGCCCGCACTCGGGCTGGCGGCCGCGGCCGCCACGATCGGCGCGATGTTCGTGATCGCACCCGCGAACGCGGCGGGCGGCGTGTCCGCGACCTTCTCGAAGGGCTCCGACTGGGGCACCGGGTACGAAGGCAAGTACACGATCGCCAACGGCTCGGGTTCGACGTTGCCGAGCTGGACGGTCGAGTTCGACCTGCCCAGCGGCGCGAAGATCTCCTCGCTGTGGGACGGCAGCTACACGGCGTCCGGCCAGCACGTCACGGTGAAGAACACGTGGAACGGCAACGTCGGCAACGGCGGTAGCGCCAGCTTCGGCTTCAACGTGACGTACTCCGGTTCGTACGTCGCGCCGTCGAACTGCAAGCTGAACGGGGGGTCGTGTGCCGCCGGGGGCACACCCCCCACGACCACGACGCCTCCTACGACGACGACCCCGCCGACGACGACCACCCCGCCCCCGCCGGGCGGCCGTGGCGCGCCGTACCTGTACATGGGCTGGGGCAGCCCGCCGAACCCGCAGACGGTGATGAACGCGACCGGGGTCAAGTGGTTCACCATGGCGTTCGTCAACGCCTCCGGTGGCTGCAACCCGGCGTGGGACAGCAGCCGGCCCCTGCAGGGCAGCGCGGACGCCACCGCGATCGCGCAGATCAAGGCGGCGGGCGGCCAGATCGTCCCGTCGTTCGGCGGCTGGAGCGGCAACAAGCTCGGCCCGAACTGCTCGACGCCGGCCGCGCTGGCCGGCGCCTACCAGCAGGTGATCAACGCCTACGGGCTGAAGGCGATCGACATCGACATCGAGAACTCCGACGAGTTCGAGAACGAGGCCGTGCAGGACCGCATCCTGAACGCGCTGAAGATCGTCAAGCAGAACAACCCGGGGATCCAGACGATCCTGACCTTCGGCACGTCGACGACCGGCCCGAACTACTACGGCAACCGGCTCATCGACCAGTCGAAGGCCCTGGGCGCGAACGTCGACGTGTTCACGATCATGCCGTTCGACTTCGGCGGCGGCGCGAACATGTACAACAGCACGGTGAGCGCGGCGAACGGCTTGCGCGACAAGCTGAAGTCGACGTTCGGGTGGAACGACGCCACGGCGTACGCCCACCTCGGCATCTCGGGCATGAACGGCCTGTCCGACCAGCAGGAGCTGACGGACCTGTCGACCTGGACCCAGATCACCAACTGGGCGAAGTCGAACAAGATCGCCCGCCTGGCGTTCTGGTCGGTCAACCGCGACCGGGGCTGCCCCGGCGGCGGCGTCCAGTCGGCGTGCAGCGGCATCGCCCAGAACGACTGGGACTTCACGAAGGTGACAGCGGGCTTCTGACGCTGTCGTGAACAGGCCTCCTTGCCGTCCATCCATGCCCCCACCACCGCCCTCAACGGAGGCGCTTCGCGCCGCGGTGTTGGATTGGCGGGCCGGCAAGGAGGCCTTCTTCATGACATCTTGACGGCGTCCCCGATCGCCTGGTCCAAAATGGACACACCCAGCGAGATCTCTTCTTCGGACGCCGTCAGCGGCGGCGCGATCCGGAACACCCCGCCCATCCCGGGCAGCTGCACGATGTTCATGTGCAGCCCGAGCTCCAGGCAGCGCTGGGTGACCCGCGCGCCCAGCTCGTCCGAGCTCCGCTTGGTCTCGCGGTCCACCACCAGCTCCAACCCGGCCAGCAGGCCGCGGCCCCGGATGTCGCCGACGACCTCGTGGCGAGTCGCGATCTCCTCCAGGCCCCGGCGCAGCAACGCGCCCAGTGACAGCGCCCGCTCGTCGAGCCGGTCGCGGGTCAGCACGTCCAGCACGGTGTTGCCGACCGCCGCCGGGAGCGGGTCCGAGACGTGCGTCGTGAAGAACAGGTACCCGCGGTCGTGGGCTTCCTGCTCAATGGCTGCGCTGGTCAGCACCGCGGCGAGCGGGAGCCCGGCGCCGAGCGTCTTCGACAGCGTGAGGATGTCCGGGACGACGCCGTCGCGCTCGAACGCGTACCAGTTTCCGGTGCGGCACAAGCCCGTCTGGGCTTCGTCGAGGATCAGCAGCATGCCGCGTTCCCGGCACTTTTCGGCCAGCGCGGCGAAGTAACCCGGCGGCGGCTCGATGATCCCGCCCGAGCTCAGGATCGGCTCGGCCAGGAACGCGGCCAGGCTGCCGACCGACTGCGCGTCGATCAGCTCGAAGCCGAAGTCCAGCTGGCGACGCCAGTCCAGCGCACCGGACGCGTCGGTGAAGTCCGGGCGGTAGGCGTTCGGCGCCGGGATGGCGAAGTTGCCGGGTGCGGCCGGCCCGTAGCCGCGACGGCCCGCGCTGTAGGTCGCACTCGCCGCCGCCTGTGTCATGCCGTGCCAGGAGCGCGCGAACGAGACGATCTCGTGCTTGCCGGTGACCAGCTTGGCCATCCGGACGGCGGCCTCGTTCGATTCGGCGCCCGTGGTCAGCAGCAACGCCTTCTCGAGCGGCGCCGGCAGCGTGTCGGCCAGCCGGCGCGCCAGATCGACGACCGGGCGGCTCAGCATGCCGCTGAACAGGTGGTCGAGCTTGCGCACCTGCCGCTGGACGGTCTCGACGATCTCCGGGTGCGCGTGCCCGAGGATCGCGCTCATCTGGCCGGAGGTGAAGTCGAGGATCCGGCGGCCGTCCTCGGTGACGAGGAAGCTGCCCTCGGCGTGGTCGATGATCTCGCGGGTGAAGGCGCCGCCGTAACGCACGAGGTGCCGGTCGACGTCACCCCAGAAGGTGTCAGCCATGGCTTCGACGGTAAGTCCGGGGCGAGCGACACGTCCATCTCACAATTCCGGCTTCCTTGTTCGGTTTTGCCGCACAATCGGCGGATGCTGAACCCGTGGCGCCTGCGCCTGCTGAGCCGGCTCGACACGCTGGGCACGGTTCGCGCGGTGGCGCAGGACGCGAACCTGAGCGCGTCGAGCGTGTCGCAGCAACTGGCCGTCCTCGAAGCGGAAACCCGCACCCAGCTGCTGGAACGCACCGGCCGCCGGGTCCGCCTCACCCCGGCGGGCCTGATGCTCGCCCGCCGGGCGCGCGTGATCCTCGACCACATGGACACGGTCGAGGCGGAACTGCGCAGCCTCGGCGACGAGCCGGCCGGCCTGGTCCGGCTCGGCGCGTTCCAGAGCGCGATCCACACCCTGGCCGTCCCGGCGGTGAGCCGGCTGGCGCACCCGGACCTCGAGGTCCAGCTCCTGGAGCTGGAACCGCACGAGAGCATCCCGGCCCTGCGCGGCGGCGACGCCGACGTCATCATCACCACGACCGACTTCGTCGAGCTCCCGCTGGGCCCGGATCTCGACATCGTCCCGCTGGCCACGGACCCGATCGTGCTGGTGACCCCGCCCGACGCCCCTCGTGGCCCGGCGGTCCTGTCGGCCTACGCGGACGCGGCCTGGGCGCTGGACATGCCGCAGTCGTACATGGCGAACCTGACGCTGCGCCTGTGCCGCGAGTCGGGCTTCGAGCCGCGGGTGGTGTGCCGCTTCAGCAACTACCTGATGACGCTCCAGCACGTCGAAGCCGGCTTGTCGATCGCCCTGCTGCCGGGCCTGGCGGTGGACGGCCGGTACCGCGTGGCCACCCGCGAGCTGGCCACCCCGGTGACCCGCACGATCGTGGCGGCCACCCGCCGCGGATCCCCACCCCGCGCGGCGGTCAACGTGGTCCTCGAAGCCCTGCGGCAGCTGCCCGACCTGGCCGAGCGGGTCAGACTTCGGTCTTCTCCTTGACCGGCAGGGCCGGGCTCGCGCCCCAGGCCAGTTCGGTGACCACCCGCGCCGCGGCCGGGACCGCGGCCCGGACCGCCGCCGACAGGCCGAGGCCGCCGTCGACGCACGCCGGTTCGCAGCTCAGGACCAGGACCCGGCCCGCGTCGCCGCCCAGGAGCCGGAGGAGGCGGACGACCGCGTCGCCGGGGAGGTCGTGCGTGTCGGGCGCCGAGGCCAGGGAGAGCGTGCCCGGGGCCTCGCCGTGCGGGGTGGCGTCGAGCAGGATCGTCGTGTCGTAGCCGCCGGTCAGGTCGTACGCCAGGTGGACCGTGGCGATGTCGTAGTCGGCGATCTGCACCCACGGCGGCAGGCCCGCCCGGTCCAGTTCCCGGAGCACTTCGACGCCGAAGCCGTCGTCGTGCAGGAAGACGTTGCCAATACTCGCGACCAGGACTCGTGGCCTCATTGCGCAACCTCCTGGGGTGCCCACCCAGGCTAGAACTGTGAATTGGATCACACAATAGCTAGTGTTGGTGCTCCCGCTCGTCCTGCACGGTTTCGGCCCGCGCCAGCCACAGCTCGGCCTCGTGAGCCGCCCCTCGTGCCCGCAGCATGCGCGCCAGGCTGAGCATGCCCTGGACGTCGCCGGTCTCGGCGGCGCGGCGGAACCACAGCTCGGCCGCCGCCAGGTCCTCGCGGTGCTCGGCGAGGTGGCCGAGGTTCGTCAGGGCCGGGACGCTGCCGTGCTCGGCGGCCTTCCGGTACCACGCCGCGGCTTCGCCCTCGTCGCCGCGGTTGCGGGCCAGGACGCCCAGGTTGGTCATCGCCGCCGGGTCGCCGTGCTCGGCCGCCTCCAGGTACCAGTTCTCCGCCTCTTCGACGTCGCCGCGGCGGTGCAGCAGCAGCCCGAGGCGGGTGATCGCCTCGAGGTGACCGCCCTTCGCGCCCTGGCGGTACCAGGATTCGGCGTCGCCTGGGCGGCCCGGCCGCTCGGCCTGCCTGCCGAGCTGGCAGGTGGCCGCGAGGTCCCCGGCCTGGACGGCGGACCGCCACCAGCGGCCCGCCTCGGCGGCCTGGCCGCGGTCGCGCAGCACGAGTCCCAGATCGATCATCGCGCCGGTGAAGCCCGCCTCGGCGGCCTGCCGCAGCCACGACTCGGCCTCTTCGCCCCTGCCCTCTTCCCGCAGGAGACGGCCCAGCGCCGCCATCGAGGGCAGGTCGCCGGTCCGGGCCGCCTCGCCGTACCAGTGCCGGGCGTCTTCGCGCTTGCCGCGCCGCTCGCAGGACTTGGCCAGGTGCTGCATCCCGTGCGGCTCGCCGGCCAGCGCGGCCTCGTGGTACCAGCGCTCGGCCTCGTCCTGCGCGCCGCGTTCGGCGAGGAGGAGGGCCAGCGCCGTCATCGAGACGCGGTCGCCGCCCATCGCGGCCTTGCGGTACCACGACTCGGCCTCGGCCAGCTCTCCGCGCTCGCGCATCGCCAGGCCCATCCGGGCCATGGCGACGACGTTGCCGCCCTCGGCGGCTTTGCGCTGGAAGAACTCGTCGAACTTCTTGAGCCGGCCGGGCATCGGCTGCTCCCTCCGGATGGGTCCTGCTCCGGTAGTCGCAGAAGATCGGCTCCGTGTGACAGCTCCGCCGTGGGTGGGCGACGTCACATTCGCGCCAGGTCGTCGTGTCGGCGCGGTTGTCCCGCGCCGGCAGAGGTGAGACTACGCCGCGCGACCGCGCAGGTGAGAGGAGAAAATCGTGGCGGCCCGGGGTTTTCGGCTGAGCGTGACGCAGCGAACTCTGCTGGTAATCGCGATTCTGGCCGTCGCGCTCTTCGGGTACTGGGCGACGAGAGGCGCGGGCGCGGCCCCGCCGACGTCGGGCGCACCGGTGCCGGTCAGCGCGGCTGACGCGCAGAAGCAGCTCGGCGAGCTGACCATCGCCGCGCGGACCTCCATGGACGGCTATTCGCGGGAGAAGTTCCCGCACTGGGACAGCCAGGGGTCAGGTTGTGACACCCGCGAAGTCGTCCTCAAGCGCGACGGCAAGGACGTCAAGACCGACAAGGACTGCAAGGCGCTGTCCGGCACCTGGACCAGCGTCTACGACGACGAGACCTGGACCAAGCCGACCGACCTCGACATCGACCACATGGTGCCGCTCGGGCAGGCGTGGGCGAGCGGCGCGAAGTCGTGGACGACCGAGAAGCGCGAGCAGTTCGCCAACGACCTGACCCGGCCGCAGCTGTTCGCCGTGACCGACAACGTCAACCAGCAGAAGAGCGACAAGGCGCCCGACCAGTGGAAGCCGCCGCTGGTGGCCTTCTGGTGCACCTACGCGACCGACTGGATCGTCGTGAAGCACTACTACGGGCTGACGATCACGCAGGCCGAGAAGACCGCCTTGACCGACATGCTGCGCCGCTGCTGAGCTGGGCCGCGTGACGACTTTCGCGCTGATCCACGGAGGCGGCGGCAGCGGCTGGGACTTCCACCTGCTCATCCCCGAGCTCGAGGCCCGCGGGCACGACGCCGTTGCCCCCGACCTGCCGATCACCGACCGCGCGGCCGGGCTGGCCGAGTTCACCGAGACGGTGCTGGCCGCGCTGGGCGACCGCACGGACGTCGCCGTCGTCGGCCATTCGTACGGCGGGTTCACCGCGCCACTGGTCGCGGCGAAGGTCCGGGCGCGGCTGCTGGTGTACCTGGCCGGGATGGTTCCGGCGCCGGGGGAGCAGCCCGGGCAGTGGTGGGGCAACACCGGTTTCGAGTCGCCGAAGGGCCTGAGCGAAACCGAGCAGTTCTTCAACGGCGTCCCGGCGGAGCTGGCCGAGGCGTGCCAGGCGCACGGGCGCGAGCAGGTCAGCAAGGAGTGGGACGAGCCGTGGCCGCTCCCGGCCCACCCGGACGTGCCGACCCGGGTGCTGCTGGCCCGCGACGACCGGTTCTTCGTCTCCGACTTCCAGCGGCGGGTGGCCCGCGAGCGCCTCGGCGTCGAGCCGGACGAGCTCGACGGCCCGCACTGCGTACCGCTCAGCCACCCCGGTCCGCTGGCCGACCGCCTGGTGAGCTACCTCTGATTGCGCCGATCGGCGCTTAAAGGTCTAGACCTATTGACTGTGTGGTCCAGGCCACTTACGGTCTGGACCAGCGGCGAACCCGCTCGCGTCACCTCCACCCGGTCCCCACCACGGAGGTTCCATGCGTCTCGCGCACGTCCTCGCCCTGGCGGCCCTCGCCGCCGGCAGCCTCCTCGTCGCCCCTGCCGCCGAGGCCGCGACCCTGCCCGCGTGCCAGCACTTCTACTCCGGCCCGATCCCCGACCGCCCGGTCACCGGCGGGCACGGCCCCGGCACGCTCGTCGGCGCCGTGGACGTCGGCAACCGCCTGCCCGCGCCCGGCTCGGTCAGCGGGGGACTGGGCAGCGACGGCAGGGTCACCTTCACGTTCGCCCGGGTCGCCGGCGCGAAGGCCTACCGGGCTTTCCGCAACGGTCAAGCCCTGCAGTGGATCAGCGACTGGGGCCAGCCGACGCTCACCGTCACCGACGCCAGTCCCTGCCAGGACGCGAACTACCAGCTCTACGCGATGACGGCGGAGGACAACTCCCCGGGCTCGCTCGGCCGGATATCCACCGCCTACCGCCTCGACGGCGCGAACCGGCTCGCCGCCTACCGGATCCCGGCCGGCACCACGCTGAACTACCGCGTCACGGCGTACAACGACGTCGCCCAGACCGCGCTCGGCTACCAGGCGGGGCCGGGCTTCTGCGCGGTCGACGCCCGGATCGTCCCGTGGGGCACCCGGTTCTCCGTGCCCGGCTACGGCGAGTGCTACGCGGCCGACATCGGAAGCTGGATCAAAGACGACATCGTCGACGTCTGGCTGCCCGGGTCCCAGGCCGACGCCTGGGGCATCCAGCGGCTCACCCTCACCGTGCGGTAGACCACCTGACCGCCGAAAGGCCGTGACGGCCTCCTTGCCGACGTCCCCCAACTGCCCCGGCAAGGAGGCTTTCGCGGATCACCAGCGGTCGAGGTGCAAAACCTCTTCGAGGGGCTGCCGCGCCGCCGGCTTGAACGTGTCGCCCGTGTAGAACGCCGTCGGGATCAGCGCGGCCTGGTGGACGTTCTTCGGCAGTTCCAGTACCTCCGCCGCCTCCTGCTCGTACTTCAGGTGCAGCGTCGTCCACGCCGTGCCCAGGGTCACCGAGCGGGCCGCCAACATGTAGTTCCACACCGCCGGCAGCAGCGACGCCCACAGCCCCGCCTGGTTGCCGGCCGGCAGTTCGGACGACGGTGTTTCCAGGCAGGGGACGACCAGGACCGGGACGTCACCCATCCGGTCGGCCAGGTAGGCGACGCTGTCGCCGACCCGCCGCTGGACCTGCGCCCGTGCCGGGTCGTCCGCGAAGAGCTTGCCCGCGGCGTTCGGCGACTCGAGGTACTCGTGGCACGCCCGGCGGTAGATCTCGCCGAGCGCGGCCCGCTGGCTCGCGTCGGTGACGACCAGCCACTGCCACCGCTGCGTGTTCGACCCGCTCGGCGCCTGGAGCGCGACCTGGACGCAGTGCTTGACCAGGTCGAGCGGGACCGGCCGCTCGAGGTCGAGGCGCTTGCGGACGGTCCTGGTGGTGGTCAGCAGCTCTTCGGGCGTCATCATCGGCCCATCATGCCGGGCTCACCAGCGATCGTGCACCAGCGGCCGGATGAGCTCGTCGTAGGTTTCGCGCACGCCGGCGAGCGCCTCCGAGGACAATGGCGGCAGCGCGGCCGCCGCGGTGTTCGCCGACGCCTGCGAAGCGTTGCGGGCGCCCGGGATCACCGTGCTGACGCCCGGCTGGTCGATGATCCAGCGCAGCGCGAACTGCGCGAGCGTCTGACCGGACGGCACCAGCCCGCGCAGCCGTTCGACGGCCTCCAGACCCACCTCGTAGGGCACGCCGGAGAACGTCTCGCCGACGTCGAACGCGTCGCCGTGGCGGTTGTAGTTGCGGTGGTCGTTCTCGGCGAACGTCGTCTGCGCGGTGTAGCGGCCGGACAGCAGGCCGGACGCCAGCGGCACGCGGGCGATGATCCCGGCGCCCGCCTCCGCCGCCGCGGGCAGCACGCGCTCCAGGGGCTTGAGCCGCAGGCAGTTGAGGATGATCTGGACGGACGCCACGTTCGGCCGGGCCAGCGCGGTCAGCGCCTCTTCACAGGTCTCGACGCTGACGCCGTACGCCTTGATGCGCCCCTCGTCGACCATCGCGTCGAGGGCGTCGTACACCGCGTCGGAGGAGTACACCGGCGTCGGCGGGCAGTGCAGCTGGACCAGGTCGAGCGTGTCGACACCGAGGTTGCGGCGCGACCGGTCGTTCCACTCGCGGAAGTTCTCGGCGACGTAGTTCTCCGGCACCTGCTCGACCCGGCGGCCCATCTTGGTGGCCACGAAGATGCCCCCGCGCTCGGCGAGGAACCGGCCGACCAGCCGCTCGCTGCGGCCGTCGCCGTAGACGTCGGCGGTGTCGAAGAAGGTGACACCGTTGTCGGCGGCCGCGTGCAGCACGGCCAGCGCGTCGTTCTCGTCGACCTCGCCCCAGTCCGCCCCGAGCTGCCAGCAGCCGAGCCCGACGACGGACACCTCACGGCCCAGACGGGCGATCTTCCGGTTCTCCATGCCGCGATCCAAGCACACGACCGGCGCCTATGATCGGCCGTCATGGCGATGACTGCGGGTCCGGAAGGACTGGGGACCCGGATGCGTCACGTCCTCGAAATCCTCGACGGCGACGTGGCGCGCTTCCTCGCCGACATCGGCCTCGACGACTACCGGCCGCGGTACTCGCCGGTGGTGCGGGCGCTGCTCGCGCGCGGCCCGCTGGCCATCCGCGACCTCGCCGGGGAGATGCGCGTGACGCACTCGGCGGCCAGCCAGACCGTCGCGCAGATGAACCGGGCCGGGTTCGTCAGCCTGGAGCCGGGCGCCGACGCCCGCCAGCGGATCGTGTCGCTCACGCCGCGGACGCGCGAGCTGCTGCCGCTGATCGAAGCGGAGTGGACGGCGACGACCGAGGCGACGGAAGCGCTGGAAGCCGAGCTACCGTACTCGCTGCGGGCCCTGCTGGACGCGCTCATGGCGGCCCTGGAGCGCAAGCCGTTCCGGGAGCGGATCGGCGAGACCGATGCCGCGCGCGAACTGCGCTGATCAGGCGTCCGGCAGCGCGAACACGGCCCAGACGTACTTGCCGCCGGGGCAGCGTTCGAAGCCCCAGTCCAGCGACAGCGCCTGGACCAGGACGAGCCCCCGGCTGCGCGCCTCCGCCGGGGACGGCGCGCGCAGCTCGGGCAGCATCCGGCCGGTGTCGTGCACCCGCAGCGTCAGCCGGCCGTCGGCGTACTCCAGTTCGAGCCGCTGGGGCCGTTCACCGTGCTCGAAGGCGTTGGTGACCAGCTCCGACGTCGCCAGCAGGACGTCTTCGAGCTGCTGCTCCCGCACGCCGAGGCGCAGCAGCGCCGTCCGGACCTCGTGCCGGGCCAGTGCCGGAGCCGTGACGTCGGCCGGGAGGAGCACCCTCAGCGGGGCGGCCGCCGCGGCGGAACGCTGCGGCATTCTCGACGTCGTCATCCGGTCCCCCTCCCAGTGAGTTCGGTACCGCCCGCCAAGTACCCAAGTGGCGGATGGGCTAATCAGGTGCCGTCGGCCAGCTCGGATTCGTCCAGGCCGGACCGCAGTTTCTTCAGCGTCGCGGCCAGCAGCCGCGACACCTGCATCTGGGACACCCCGACGCGGCGGGCGATGTCCGACTGGCTCATCCCCGAGCCGAACCGCAGCGCGACGATCTTGCGCTCCCGCTCCGGCAGGCTCTCCAGCATCGGGCGCAGCGCCTCGCGCAGCTCGGCCTGGCCGAGCTCGGCGTCCGGCGCCCCGAAGCGCGTGTGCGCCGCGTTCTCCAGCAGGTGGTCCAGCGACGCGCCGTAGCGGCCCTGACCGGCGCGTAGCCCCTCGTAGACGTCCTCGATGGGCACCCCGAGCCGCCCGGCGATCTCACTCGGCTTCGGCGCGCGCGAGAGCTGCACGGTGAGCTCCTCGCGCGCGGCGGAGATGTTCGCGTTCAGCTCCTTGAGCCGTCGCGGCACCCGCACCGACCAGCTGTTGTCCCGGAAGTGGTGCCGCAGTTCCCCGGAGATCGTGGGCACGGCGAACGCCAGGAAGTCCGTTCCCTGCTCGGGGTCGAACCGGTCGACGGCGTGGATCAGCCCGACCGTGGCGATCTGGACCAGGTCCTCCATCGCCTCGTCCCGGTTGCGGAACTTCCGGGCCAGGTTCCGCGCCAGCTCCAGGTGCGCGCGCACGAGGGTGTCGCGGATGCGCTCGCGCTCCGGCGAGCCCGCCGCCGCGGCGGCGAGTCGGCGGAACAGCGTGCCGACGTCGAGGTCGCCCTCGCTGCTCCCGGCGGGATCGCTCACGAGTCCGCCGCCTGGCTCTCCCGGACGAGGTCCACTCGCGACAGGTAGCGGCCGTTCTCCGGCGTGATCGTGCGCTCGGCCGACGTCGCGAGCGCCGTCAGCAGCTGCCACGACAGGCCGGCGTCGTCCTCGTGGTCGGCGCTGTCGGCCAGCACCGACACCGAGACCTCGATGCGCGGCCCGTTCCAGGAGAAGACGCAGGTCAGCCGGCCGTCCGAACTGGCGGGGAGCAGCAGCGAGCACGCCTCGTCCACCGCCATCCGGAGGTCCTCGACGGCGTCGAGGTCGAAGTCCTGGCGCATCGCGATGTCGGCCACGATGGTCCGCAGCGTGGGCACGACGTGCGGGATCGCGGCCGTCCGCACCTCGATGACCTGCGCGCCTTCCGGGACGAGCGGGGCGTTGTCCTCCACGTTTGTTCCTTTCTCCGCACTCGCGCTGCCGGGGATCGGCGGTCTCTGCCACGCCCGGTCAGCGAGATGCCCGTGGGGTGAGCAAACCAAACCCGGGTTTGATCCGCTCCACCGGCGGGCATGTAGCGGTCGACATGCTGATCCTGGGAAAGGCGGGGACGACATGGCTGACGTGAGCCGGCTGCCCAACGTGGTTGCTGAAGAGTGGGAATGGCAGCTGCGCGGCTCGTGCCGGGGTGCGGACAGCAGCCTGTTCTTCCACACGGACAACGAGCGGGGTTCGGCGCGGGAGCGGCGCGAGTCGCGCGCCAAGGCCATCTGCCAGACCTGCCCGGTTCTGGCCCAGTGCCGCACGCACGCGATGACCGTACAGGAGCCGTACGGCATCTGGGGCGGCCTCGGCGAGATCGAGCGGCGGCAGCTGTTCCTGCGCCAGCGCAGGGCGGCGCGGAAGGCCGTCAGTGCGCACTGAGCAGAGCGCTGAGCAGGCAGGATTTGATCGCCGGTGAGCAGTACACGCGAAAGGGCGGCGGCCGTGGCGGGTGCGGTCGCTTCCTGGGTTAGGGTTGGCCCCGGAGTTGCCTTGACCGTGCCAGGCGCGAGCTTTGGAAAGGCACGGTGACACGGTTGCCGCTTGAGACAACAGGCGCGTACCCGGCGCAGGAGCAGCGCCTGACGAGGAGAAACTGCATGCCCGCAGCCGACCAGAACGCCACCCCGCCCGGGTTCGGCATCACGCTGGACACCGACGCGACGGAACCCCGGGTGGTGGTCACCGGCGAGCTCGACCTGCTGACCAGCCCGCAGCTGCAAGAGGCCCTGGCGGGGCTGATCGCGGACAAGCGCGCGCAGCGGGTCGTGGCCGATCTGACCGGGGTGACCTTCTTCGATTCCTCCGCGCTGAACGTGGTGCTCCGCGCACAACGCCAGGCCGGCGAGCAGGACGTCGAACTCGCGGTCGTCCCGAGCCCCGCGGTGAGCCGCGTGATCGAGCTCACCGGCGTGGCCGAACACCTGAGCGTGTCGGAAGACCCCCAAGCCTGACCGCCCGCTACGGTTTCGCGGACTGAGGCTTATTCGGGCTAGACCGCCGCACCCCCCACGGGGAACTGCAGTTCACTGCAGAAGTCATGCGGCGGGCGACGGCTGAATAAGGCTCACCGATTTTTTCCGCGTGGACCTGGGGGCGGCACGATGATGGGGCGGACGCACGCCCTGACCGGCTGGTGCGCGGGCTTGGCCCTGGCGCCCGCGGTGGGGGCGGGTTCGGTGCACCAGGCGGTCGTCTTCGCGGCGACCACGGCGGGGTTCGCCCTGCTGCCCGACCTCGACCACCCCGGAGCGAGCGCGTCCCGCCTCCTCGGCTGGCTGACGGGCGCGTTGTCCTGGGTGCTGCGCCGCGTCTCGGCGGGCTTCTACGCGCTGACGAAGGGCCCGCGGGACGAGAAGGTCTCGGGCAAGCACCGCCACCTGTCCCACACGGTCCTGTTCGCGGCCGGTCTCGGCCTGCTGACGTCGTGGGGCACGACGGAAGGCGGCCCGTGGGCGGTCGTCGGCGTGGTCGTCTTCGGCCTGATGCTGGCCGAAGGCGCCCTGGGCGACTGGCTGCTCCCGGTGAGCGGCGCGGCGGTGGCGTGGTGGTTCTTCACGGCCCCACCCGATCGGGCGGGTGAACTCGAGTCCATTTCGGGCTGGCTCGGGATCGCGGTGGCGGCCGGCTGCCTGACCCACTGCCTGGGTGACGCGCTGACCGAAGCCGGGTGCCCGTTCCTGTTCCCGATCCCCATCGCGGGCGAGACGTGGTACGAGATCCGGCCACCCCGGGTGTTGCGCTTCCGGACCGGCAAGAAGGTCGAGAAGCGGCTGATTTTCCCGGTGTTCGCGCTGCTCGGGGTGCTGCTGGTGCCGGGCGTGTGGGAGCACACGGTGAGCACGTTCGAGCGGCTGTTCATCCCGCCGACGAGCCAGCGGGCGACCACGCCTTGAGCCGTTCCGCCGCGGCGGCGGTGTCGGTGTAGTCGCGGGAGCGGGCGATCCGCCCGTCCCGGACGGTGAGGACCATGACGTAGGAGACGGCGAAGGCCGTACCGCGGACCTCCTGGTGCAGGTCGAACTCGGCGATCAGGGTGCCGGGGTCGTTCGTCTCGTGGACCACGACGTTCTCGGCCTTGGTGATCCGCCGTGACTCGGCGGCGGCGCGAAAGCGGCGGCGCAGCTCTTCGCGGCCCTCGGTCACGCGAGGCACGCCCGGGAGGGTGAACGGCATCTCGAGGACGACGTCTTCGGCGTACAGGTCGGCGAGGTCGTCCCAGCGGTTCTCCACCGAGGCGGCGAGGAACCGGTCGAACACCGCCCGCGTGAGCTTCGAAGCGGCCGAAACGTTCGGGTAGTCGCGGTAGGAGGTGATTTCGCCGTCCGAGACCGTCACGATCCCGACCGAGGACGGGAGCTCCACACCCGGGCCCGAGACGACCACCTCCACCACGAACCCCGACTCCGAGAGGGTCGTCGTGACCCGCGCTCCCGTCAGGCCCGCCGCCCGGGCCCGGGTGCCGCCGTCGGTCAACGTCGACACCACGGCCTCGCGTCCTTCGATCCGCTGTCCCAGGAACGGCACCTCGAACACCGCATCGGCGGCGATCAGGGACGCGAACGGGGAGGCGTCGAAGGTGGCCATCCCCTCGCGGACCAGGTCGGCGATTTCGGGCGTGGTCTGCGGCATCGGAATTCTCCTGCCAAACTGGGCGTTGAATCGGAACGGTGGGCCCGCTTAGGACGATACGGAGCGATCGTTCCGGTTGTCAACGAGGAGAACGTGATGGAGAAGATGCGCGCCGACGCCCGGCGCAACCGGGCCAAGGTGCTGGCCGCCGCCGAGGAGGCCTTCGCCCTGGACGGCCTGGCCGTGCCGCTCGACGACATCGCGCGGCTCGCGGGGGTCGGGGCCGGCACCGTCTACCGGCACTTCCCCAGCAAGGAAGCCCTGTTCCAGGCCGTCGTCCTCGAACGGATCCAGCAGTTCGCCGAGGAGGCCCGCGCGCTCGCCGGCGCCGAGGAGCCCGGCGAGGTCTTCGTCGACTACTTCGTCCGGGTGATCAAGCAGGCGTCCCTCAACCGGGCCATCTGCGACGCCCTGGCCGAGTCCAGCGGCCACGCCTTCAAGGCCGGCGCGGGCGAGGAGTTCCGCGCCGCGCTGGCCGAGCTGCTCGCCCGAGCGCAGGCGAGCGGCACCATCCGCCCCGACATCGACGGCGACGACCTGCGGGCACTCATCGTCGGCTGCCTCGCCGTCGAGCGGTACGCCCCGGGCAGTGCGCACCTGGTCCGGGTGGTGATCGACGGCCTGCGGACCCGCGCAGGCTGAGAAATCTCCGGGGTGCGCATCGGGTAACACGACGTAAGATCAACGCGAGTTAGTCCTCGTACCTGCGCTGCGCGTGGCGAGGGGGTGCCCGGATGAACGGCCGACCTACCTGGGGCTCCGCCGCGGTCACGGGGCTCGCCGGGTTCGCCACCGGCCTGCTGGTCGCCGCGCTGCTCATCGCCGGGCGGAGCACGCCTCGCACCGTCGACACCATCACGCCGCCGACCAGGACGGTTGCCGCGGTTCCCGTCACCGTCACCACCTCCGCGACGCCGTCCACGGTCACGTCCGTGGAGACGTCCCCGCCGACGACGACCACCAGCTTCGTCGAGGTCACCGTCGAGCCGACGACCTCGGTCACGCCCACTTCGCAGACCCCCGCGTTGCCGTTCACCAGCGGATGGCGCGACTGACGGTGCAACCCGGCGGCCGCCGGTCCCGTCTGGTCGGCATGCGCTACGCACTGGGGTTCGCAATGCTCCTGACGGCGGGTTGTGCCGGGCCGGAGCTCGCCTGCACCGCCATCGGCGTCCCGATCGGCATCAGCCTGTCCATTCCGGCCCCGAACGGCATCTCGAAAGCCACACTCGAAGCCTGCTGGCGCGGCCAGTGCCTGACGCGCGACGTCGGCCTCTACCCCGAGACGTCGGCGGGCGCGACGACCTGCACCGGCACCGGCCCGGACAGCTCGTGCGGCACGTCGATGGTCCCGACCGGCGGGCTTCACGGCTTCGCGGACTTCCCCGGCCTGCCCGCCGAACCGGTCCGGGTCACCGTCCGGTTCGACGACGGGAAACCGCACACGATCGACGTGACGCCGGCCTTCGCCGAGGCGAACGGGCCCGGCTGCGGGAAGGGCGGCCCGCAGGCGCAGCTCGTGGCCGGTCCCGACCACGAGCTGCGGGTGCGTTAGCCGACGTCCCGGCGCTTCCAGCCGGCCAGCCCGGCGACCAGGGCGACGACGGCCACCGCCGCCAGCCACACCAGCGGCGTCGCGGTGAACTCCTGACCCGGGATCTTCGGCGGGTGCTGGAACGGCGAGACGTCCAGCACCACCTGCGGCAGGTTGACGATCGGGCCGAACAGGCTCAGCAGCAGCGCCAGCGCCCCGACCGCCCACGCCGCCGCGGAGAAGCCCGGCAGCAGCCCGAAGATCGCCATCGCCAGCGCGACCACCACCCAGGCCGCGGGCAGCTGGACGAGCATCCCGGACAGGGTGTCCGCGAGCGAGCCGCCGACGTCGCCGGTGCGCAGCCCGTTCGCCAGGCCCATGAAGACCCCGCCGGACAGCAGCAGCGCGGCCGTGCCGAAGAACGCGAACACCAAGTGGCCGGCCGCCCAGCGCAGCTTCCCGACGCTGGTGGCCAGCACCGGCTCGAGCCGGATCGCGGTCTCCTCGCCGCGCATCCGCAGCACCGCCTGGACGCCGTACAGCGACGCCACCATCGCGAACATCCCGGCCATCGCGGCCAGGAACGCCTGCGTCAGCGCGTGGCTGCCGCCGAGCCGCTCGAAGATCTGCTGGGCCTGCGGGCTCGAGCCGACCAGGTCGCCGATGCCGCTGGCGATCGAGCCGAACACCGCGCCGACCACGGCCGTGCCGATGAGCCAGCCCAGCAGCGGTCCCCGGTGCAGCCGCCAGGCGAGGGCGAGCGGGGACCGCAGGCTCGCCGCGGCGCGGGCCGGGCCCGGGCGGGGCGGCAGGATGCCGACGCCGACGTCGCGGCGGGGCAGCAGCCAGTAGCCGGCCGCGCCGACGGCCAGCGCGAACCCCAGCGGCAGCAGGAGCACCCACCAGCGTTCCCCGGCGAAGGCCCGGACCTGCTGCACCCAGCCGATCGGCGACAGCCAGGACAGCCAGCGGGCGTCCACAGTGGAATCCCCGGCGCCGCGGAGCAGGAACGCGGCGCCGACCACGGCGGTCCCGATGCCGTTCGCCGTCCGGGAGTACTCGGCCAGCTGGACGGCGACCGCCGCGACGGCCGTGAACACCAGCCCGGCCAGGGCTTCCGCCGCGCCGAAGGCGAGCGAACCGGCCGCGGGCAGACCGGCACCGATCAGGGTGACCGCCTGGATCACCCCGGTCAGCACGCTCGCGCCGCCGGCCACCAGCAGGGCCGCCGTCAGCGCCGCGTACCGGCCGACCACCGCGGACGCGAGCAGTTCCGCGCGCCCGGTGTCCTCCTCGGCGCGGGTGTGCCGGGTGACCGTGAAGACGGCCATCAGCCCGGTGAGCAGCGCCAGGAACCCGCACATGCGCCAGGCGATGAACCCGCCGGCCGTGGTGAGGTCGAACGGCGGGCCGTAGAGCAGCGCGTAGGACGGGTTGGCGTTCGCCCCCGCCTGCAGGGCGAGCCGGTCGGCGACGGTCGGGTAGAACTGCGTGAACGTGTTGACCGTGCTCGCCGGGACGACGCTGAGCAGCACGATCCAGATCGGCAGGACCACGCGGTCGCGGCGCAGCGCGAGCCGGGTGAGGTGCCCGGTGCCGGCCAGTTCGTGCGCGGGCGCCACCGCGGCTTCGGTGCGGGCGAGCGTCGCGGTCATTTCGCGCTCGCTTCGGTCGTGTAGTGGCGCAGGAACAGCTCCTCCAGCGTCGGCGGCTGGCTGACCAGGCTCCGGACGCCGACCTCGGTCAGCTGCCGGAGGGCTTCGTCGAGCGAGCGCGTCTCGACGTCGAAGCGGACGCGGTTGCCCTCGACCTTGAGGTCGTGGATGTTGGCCAGCTCGGTGAGCCCGTTCGGCGGCCCGGCGAGCTCGGCGGTGATCGACGTCCGGGTCAGGTGCCGCAGTTCGGCGAGCGTGCCCGACTCGACCGTGCGGCCGTTGCGGATGATGCTGACCTTGTCGCACAGCGCCTCGACCTCGGCGAGGATGTGGCTGGAGAGCAGCACGGTCCGGCCCTGCTCGCGCTCCTCCTGGATGGCGTACTGGAAGGTCGCCTCCATCAGCGGGTCGAGACCGGACGTCGGCTCGTCGAGGATCAGCAGGTCCACGCGGGAGGCGAGGGCGGCGACGATGGCGACCTTCTGCCGGTTGCCCTTCGAGTACGTCCGCCCCTTCTTCTTCGGGTCGAGGTCGAAGCGCTCGATGAGGTCGGCGCGGCGTTTCTCGTCCAAGCCGCCGCGCAGGCGCCCGAGCAGGTCGATCACCTCGCCGCCGGAGAGGTTGGGCCAGAGGTTGACGTCGCCGGGCACGTAGGCCAGGCGGCGGTGCAGGCTCGCGGCGTCCTTCCAGGGGTCGCCGCCGAGCAGCCGGACGTCCCCCGAGTCCGCGTGGAGCAGGCCGAGCAGCACCCGGACGGTGGTCGACTTCCCCGCGCCGTTGGGGCCGAGGAAGCCGTGCACCTCCCCAGCGGGTACCTGCAGGTCCAGGCCGTCGAGGGCCTTGGTCCGGCCGAACGACTTGTGCAGGCCGGTGACCGAAATGGCGTTTTCCATGCTTCGGAAGCTACACTTGCTTCATGAAGTTGTGAAGTTAAGAAAATGTCTAGATCGAGTGATCATGGGGGACGGGTACGGAAGGATGGGCCGATGACGACGCCTGAAGTGCAGCGAGATGAAGACGCCGTCCGCCGGTACGTCGAGAGCCTCGGGCTCGTGCTGTCGCAGATCGGGATGCAACGCATGCCGGCGCGGGTGTTCGCCGCGCTGATGACCACCGACGAGGGCCGGCTGACCGCCGCCGACCTGGCCGCCCAGCTGTCGGTCAGCCCGGCCGCCGTGTCCGGCGCGGTCCGCTACCTCGAGCAGATCGGCCTGGTCGCCAAGGAGCGCGAGCCCGGCGAGCGCCGCGACCACTACCGCCTCTACGACGACCTCTGGTACGCCACGTTCATGAAGCGCGACCGCATGATCATCATGTGGCGCGACGCCGCCGAGAACGGCATCGACGCCCTCGGCGAGGACACCCCGTCGGGCAAGCGGCTCGCCGAGATGCGGGACTTCCTGTCGTTCATGCTCGAAGAGCTCAACAACATGTACGAGCGCTGGCACAAGATGCGCGAGGAGAAGAACGCCTAACCGCGCCGGGTCACCACGCACCGGGCTGATCAGGCAGAAGGTTTCGATCGCGCACGGCTAGCTTCAAAGAATGGTGCTGCTCGCTCAGGCTCTGTACGTCAAGCGCAAGACCCCGCGGCTCCCCGGCGCGGCGGGGCCGGCGGAGGGGCTCGTCCCAGGTGACGGCGAGCCCTTCCGGCTCGCCGTGCTCGGCGAGTCCACGGTGGACGGTGTCGGCGCGGCGGACCACGGGGAAGCGCTCACCGGCTGCCTCGCCCGCGAGCTGGCCCGCGACGGCCGGGCGGTGCGCTGGCAGGCGGTCGGCCGGACCGGCGCCAACGCCCGGGTGGTCCGCGCCGAGCTCGTCCCGCTGGTCCGCCCGGCCGACCTGGTCGTGATCGCCCTCGGCGTCAACGACACCATCGAGCTCCGGACGGCTCCCGCCTACCGCCGTGACCTCCTGCGCCTGGTGCTCGACCTGCGCGGGCGGCTGGGCCCGGTCGACGTCCTGCTGGCCGGCGTACCGCCGATGTCCCGCTTCCCGGCCCTGCCCCGACCGCTGCGTGACGTCCTTTCGGCTCGTTCGACCGCGTTGGACAAGGCCGCCGCGACGCTCGGGAGGGTCCCCGGCGTCCGGCACCTGCCGATGGATCCCGCGTTGCTGGACCCGGCCGCCTTCGCGAGCGACCGGTTCCACCCGGGCCCGGCCGGCTACGCCCGCTGGGCCGGGACGCTGGCACACGCTGTGATCAGTTAGCAGCTCTGCGTCGATCTTCAAAAAAAGTTGCCGATTCGGGTATCTGGCGGCGCCCTCACTGCGTCCTGTGGAGCAGCCAAGCACGGAGGAACACGACAGGGGGTGTCGCGTTCGCAGTGATCGCGGTGGCCGGGAGCCGAGGGGGCTGCCGGACACCGTCGGCCGGGTGCCCTTCGGGGGAGGGGACATCCGGCGGGGGCCCGTTGGGGAGCGGGTCCTTGAGGGAGGGGAGTACCGGCCGGTGCGGGTCCACGCGCGCCGGCCGGTACCTCACGGATTTGACATTGACCGGTAGTGCACGACCGACGAAGTAAGTGACCTTGATGTATCCGAGATCCACCTGCACGCTCCTTCCCCCCGAAGGACCCGCGATACTGCCAACGCCGACTCGAAGACTCTTCCGAAGAGGGGCAGATACGGTGACCGACGTGCAAACCACAGAGGTAGATCCGCCGTGGGAGGGCCTGACCGGCGCCGAGCTGCACGCTGCGTGCATGCAGGCCGCCAGAGACGGTGACCGCCGGGCGATGGCCCGCCTCGTCGAAGAGCTGACCCCGCTCGTCTGGCACGTCGCCCGGGCCAACGGGCTCGACCGCGCGGTCGCCGAGGACGTCGTCCAGACCGTCTGGCTCGCGCTGTTCAGCCAGCTCGGCAAGCTCCGCGACCCCAAGGCCCTCGCCGCCTGGCTGATCACCACCACCCGCCGTGAGGCCACCCACCCGTTCGGCCGCCGCATGCAGCCGGTGCCGCTGAGCGACGAGGTGGCCGAGGCGATGCCGAGCACCCAACCGGCACCCGAGGACGAAGCCGTCCGCGCCGACCGCGACCGCCGGGTCTGGCGCGCCTTCGTCCGGCTGCCCCAACGCTGTCAGGAACTGCTCCGGCTGACCGTGCTCGCGGGTCGGGCGGAGTACCAGCTCGTCGCCGAGGCGCTGCGCATGCCGCGCGGCAGTGTCGGACCGACCAGGGGTCGCTGCCTCGACCAGATGCGCGATCTCCTCGCCAGTGAAGGGGGAAGCCGATGAACGACCTCGGGGCGCCGGGGGGCCAAGCCTCCTTCGGTGACGACGTGCTGCTGGCCGACATCGGCCGTTTCCTCGACGAGCTGGACCCGCCACCGGGAGACCTGGTGCAGCGGGTCCAATTCGCGCTCGCCCTGGAGGACCTCGACGTCGAGGTCGCCCGCTGGGAACGGCTGGACAACCTGGCCGGCGTCCGCGGCGGCGGCACCGGCACGATCACGTTCACCGTCAGCGATCTGACGGTGATGATCAACCTGACCAAGATCGGCAAGCTGCACCGCATCGACGGCTGGCTGGTACCCGCCGGCCAGTACGGCGTCGAGGTGCGGGTGGCCGAGCACGGGACGTCGTCGACCACGGCGGACGAGGGCGGCCGGTTCGTGCTCGACAACGTGCCGCGCGGGACGACGCAGATCCTCGTGCACCTGGGTGACGTGTCGTGCCGGCGGACGGTCGTGACGCCGACGGTGGTGCTTTAGCCGAGGAAGTCGGCCAGGGGGACGGGCGTCAGTCCGTCCTTCTCGGCCCGCTCGACGAACGCCGTGTAGTCCTCGGCGAACGTCTTCCGGAAGTGCATCAGCACGATGTCACCCGGCTTGAGCTTGTCGCCGGACTGGAACTGGACGACGCCGTCGTTGACCGCGGCCGTCCACAGCACCGAGGCGCGCATGCCGCAGGCGGCCGCCGCTTTCAGGGTGTTCTGGTCGTAGTTGCCGAACGGCGGGCGGAACAGCGACGGGCGGATGCCGAGGCTCTTCTGGAAGTCGTCGGCGTCGTCGCAGATCTCCTTGCGCTGGAACTCGTACGGCTTGCCCTTGAGGTTCGGGTGGTCGACCGTGTGGTCGCCGAGCGTCGCGCCGGTGGCGTCCAGGATCTGCTTGAAGTAGGCCTCGTGGCCCTTCACGTACTTCTGGTTCAGGAACAGCACCGGGTGCGTGCCGTTCTCCTGCATCAGCTTCAGCGCGCCGGGGTCCTGCACAGCGCCGTCGTCCATGGTGAGGAACACGTACGGCTTGTCGGTGGTGATCCGGCGGATGACCGGTACTTGACCGTTCTCGATCGGGGGCGCCTTCTGCTGGACCGTGCCGAACGGGTAGGGACCGGACGTCTGCACGTCGGGGGCGGCCTGGGGTGCCGGGTTCGGCTGGCTCGTGCCGAACTCGCGCTCGTCCGGCTCGTGCGTCGAACAGGCAGTGAGCGCCAACGCGACCACGGCCAAGCCCGCCACCACTCGCTTCATCCCGCGCCCCCTCTCTCACGGGTGATCAAAAAGACCACCCGAAAGAGTGACGTCGAGGGGGTGGGTGAAGTTGCGCCGGATGATCTTCTGTGGTGTGGCGCACCCAGGTCAGCGCCCGGTTTCGGCCGCCTTGACCAGCTTCGCCGAGAACAGCCGGATCACCGCCCGGAGCGTCGCGGCCAGCGCCGGACCGCTCCCGCGCACCGGCTCGGTGAACGAGCCCGTCCACCGCAGGTGCGTCCCGCCGCCGGGGGCCGGCGTGAAGAGCACTTCGGCGCGGTAGTCCTTGAGCGGCTTGCCCGCGGCGAAGCCGTAGACGTGCTTGCGGCCGGGCTCGTACTCGAGGGTCTCCTCGCGGATCAGCACCGGCCACAGTCCGACTTCACGGACCGCGCCGACGCCCTCCGGCTCTTCGGTGCCCGGCCGTGCCC
This sequence comes from Amycolatopsis sp. 505, assembly GCF_031625235.1. Taxonomy (NCBI): domain Bacteria; kingdom Bacillati; phylum Actinomycetota; class Actinomycetes; order Pseudonocardiales; family Pseudonocardiaceae; genus Amycolatopsis; species Amycolatopsis sp. 505. The sequence continues at coordinate 992,642 of NZ_JACKQP010000001.1, read as the reverse complement.
AGCGGGCCTGGACGATCAGTGGCTTTCCCCACTCCGCCCACCGTGGGCCGTCCGCTTCGAGCGCGAACAGCGCCTCCGGCGGCGCGGTGCTCGTGCGGTTGACCTCGTACGAGTACCTGCGGCCCACCGGAACCTCCCGAGTTGTTGACAGGTTGATAATTAATCCGTCTCCGGGAGCGTAGGTCAAGATGAGGGGGTGAGCACGCCGCGCCCCGACCTCGCCGCGCCGCACTGGCTGGTCCAGCTCCTGCGCAGCACCCCGGTGCCGGTGCCGTGGAACATGGTCGCCCGGGCCGTGGTCGCGCTGGCCGTGCCGCTCGCGATCGCCTACGCGGCGGGGGACATCGCCGTCGGCGCGCTCGTCTCGACCGGTGCCCTGCCCGCCGTGCTGTCCGAATCGGCCGGGCCCTACCGCTACCGCGCCCGCCGCCTCGGCGGGGCGACGCTCGCCGCGACCGCCGGTTACCTCGCCGGCCTGCTCACCGGCGGCACACCGGCGCTGTCGGTGCCCACGGTGATCCTGGTCGCCGCGGTGTCCGCGGTGATCAGCGCGGCCGGCAGCAACGCCTCGGTGGCCGGGCTGCAGATGCTCGTCTTCTGCGTGCTCGCCACCGGGCAGCACGCGACCGGCGTCCGCGTCGAGATCCTCTTCGGCTGCTTCTGCCTCGGCGCGGCCTGGAGCTTCCTGGTCGCGCTCGTCACCTGGACGGTCCGCGCGACCAGCCCCGAACGCACCGCCGTCGCGCACGTCTACGTCGAGCTGGCCGCGATGTTGTCGGCGAGCGACGAAGCCGTCTCGCGGGTGGCCCGCCACCGGCTGACCACGGCGATGAACACCGCCTACGACCAGCTGCTGACCGCGCGGTCCTGGTTGTCCGGCCGCGATGCCGCCTACCGCCACTTGCTCAACCTGCTGTCGGCGACGACGCCCGCCGTCGAGGCCTCGGTGGCGATGGTCAACGCCGGCCGCCGCCCGGCGAGCGAGGTCATCGACCACTTCGTCGCGCTGTCCGCGGCGGTGCTCGCCGGCCAGCCGCTGCCGCCTCCGCCCCTCGCGCCGCCCGGCGACCCGGACCCGGTCCTCGCCGCGCTCTACGCGGGCCTGGTCCGGATCGGCAAGGGTGACGACCGCAAGCGCCGCGAGCCGACGCCGTGGTACCGCCGCCTGCGCGAGTGGGCGGCCTCGCTCGCGTCCGGCCCGCTGACCTGGATCGCCGCGCTGCGGCTGACGCTGTGCGTCGCGATCGCCGAGGTCGTCGGCCTGCTCGTGCCGCTGGAGCGGTCGTACTGGATCACGCTGACGGTCGGGATCGTGCTCAAGCCCGACTTCGGATCCGTCTTCGGCCGCGCGGTGCTGCGCGGGATCGGCACGGTCATCGGCGTCGGGATCGGCGCCGCGGTGCTCGGCCTCGGCGCGAGCGGCTGGGTCCTGGTCGTGCTCAGCGCGGTCTTCGCCGGCGGCATCGCGATCGGGAAGGTGCGCAACTACGGCATCCAGAGCGCCTTCGTGACGCCGTTGATCATCCTGCAGATGGGCTTGGCGCACACCGGGAACTGGAGCGTGGTGCTGGCGCGGCTGGTCGACACCGTGCTCGGCTGCGTGATCGTGCTCGTCTTCGGCTACCTGCTGTGGCCGGGCAGCCGGCGCCCGCGGGTGGGCGGGCGGCTGGCCGACGGCCTCGACGCGGTCGCGAAGTACGTCGCGCACGCGCTGGTCGAGGCGTCGTCGGGAGAGGCGCGGCTGGCCCGGTCGCGGGCGCGGCGCGGGGCCTACCGCGCCCTGGCCGACCTGCGGACGGCGTTCCAGCAGGCCGTCGTCGAACCGTCCGCGCACGGTCGTCAGGCGGTGGCGTGGTGGCCGGTGATCGCCGCGCAGGAGCGCGTCGCGGACGCCGTCACCGAGGTCGGCGTGACGATCGGGCGGGGCGTGCCGCCGCCGGCCCCGGCCGACGTCGAGCTGCTGACGGCCGCGCTGGGGGAACTCGCCTTGGCCGTCCGGGAGCAGCGGGAACCGCGGTCGGTGCCGGTGCCGGACGCGCCGCAGCTGTCCGGGGTGGTCGACCAGCTGGAGTCGGCGTTCGACGCCGTCCGCGGTCCCGACCTGGCCGAACGCACGCCGCCGGGCCCGCTCCGGCGGTTCCTGCCCTACCCCAGGCGTTCGTGACGTTCGTGCGGTTCAATGCACCCATGGGAATCGACTTCGAAGCGTTGAAGGGCAAGGCCGAAGAGGCCCTGCGCGAGCACAACGACAAGATCGAGGAGGGCCTCGACAAGGCCGCCGGCTTCGCGAAGTCGAAGTTCGGCCACGACAGCCAGATCGACACCGGTGTCGAGAAGGCGAAGGACTTCCTCAACAAGTTCGACGACACGCCGGACACCCCGCCGGCGCAGTAGCTACTGGACCTCGCCGGTCGCGATCCCGTCCGAGAGGCCGGTGATCCGGCCGCCGCGTTCCCCGAGGGCGATCAGGCCTTGCCGCGCGTCCGGCGCGGCCAGGCTGATCCGGACCCCGGCCCGTTCGACGTCCAGGCTGGCGGCCAGCGCTTGCGCGCCTTCGTACCCCGCGTTGATCGTGGCCGCGAGCCCGCCGGTCGACGCGAGCGAGCCGCGGGCGGCGCCGAGCCGGCCGAGCGCTTCGTCGACGATCGGCAGCAGCGCGTCCCGGTTGCCTTCGGTCATCGCGCGGACGAGCTGCGGGTTCGACCCGGCGACGCGCGTGCCGTCGCGGTAGGACCCGGCGGCGAGCGACATCGCCAGCGGGCCGCCCTCGGCGCCGATGGTGGCCAGGATGGCCGCCAGCAGGTGCGGCAGGTGCGAAATCCGGGCGACGGCCTCGTCGTGCGACTCCGCCGGCAGCGGGACGACGTGCGCCCCGACGTCCAGCACGAGCTTCGCCACCTCGGCCCAGGCTTCGAGGTCGGTGTCCTCTTCGACGGCGACCACCCACGCGGCGCCCTGGAACAGCGCGGCGTCCCCGGCCAGCCAGCCGGAGTTCGACGTCCCGGCCATCGGGTGCCCGCCGACGTACCGCGTGTAGGGCACGCGACGGCGGACCGCGTCCAGGACCGGCGCTTTCACGCTGGTCACGTCGGTGAGCAGGCAGTGCGACGCGTGCTGGTTGACCAGCCGCAGCAGGTCTTCGACGGCCGGCAGCGGCACGGCGAGCACGACCATCGCGTCCTCGGCCGCGGCCCGGTGCAGGGCCGCTTCGACGTCGGTCGTGACGTCGAAGCCCGCTCTGCTCGCCGCATCGGCGTCCACTTCGGAAACCGCGGCACCCCACGCCGTGCGGCCGCTGGCGGCCGCCGCGCGCAACAGTGATCCGCCGATCAGCCCGAGCCCGATCACGCATACGTCTCGCACGGGCCCATCCTGCCAGTAACAACCGGGGCTCCGCCCCGAGCCGGGGGCTCCGCCACCCGGACCCCCGAAAAGAAGGTGTGCCGGACGCTCTACGGGCTACAGCGCGGCGGCGAGCCGCGTCCCCTGGTCGATCGCGCGTTTCGCGTCGAGTTCCGCGGCGACGTCGGCCCCGCCGATGAGGTGCACCGGCAGCCCGGCCGCCCGCAGGTCGTCGGCGAGGTCGCGCACCGGCTCCTGGCCCGCGCAGACGACCACCGTGTCGACGTCGAGCACTCGCGGCTCGCCGTCGACGGTGATGTGCAGGCCGTCGTCGTCGATGCGCTCGTACGTGACGCCGGGCAGCTGCTCGACGCGCTTGGCCTTGAGCGCCGCCCGGTGGACCCAGCCGGACGTCTTGCCGAGCCCCGCACCGATGCCGGACTTCTTGCGCTGCAACAGGAACACCTGCCGCGGCGACGGCTCGGGCTTCGGCGTGCCGAGGCCGCCCGCCGCCTGTTCCGGGTCGGTGACCCCCCATTCGGCCATCCAGGCGGCCCGATCCAGCGCCGGCGACGCCGTGTGCGTGAGGAACTCGCTGACGTCGACGCCGATGCCGCCGGCCCCGATCACCGCGACCCGCGCGCCGACCGGCTTGCCGTGCTTGACGACGTCGACGTAGGACAGCACCTTCGGGTGGTCGATCCCGGCCAGCGACGGCACGCGCGGCGCGACCCCGGTGGCCAGCACGACCTCGTCGAAGCCGGTGAGGTCGCTCGCTTTCGCGCGGGTGCCGAGGTGCAGCTTCACCCCGGTCACTTCCAGTCGCCGCTGGTAGTAGCGGATGGTCTCGGCGAACTCCTCCTTGCCGGGGATCTTCCGGGCGATGCCGAACTGGCCGCCGATTTCGTCGTCGGCTTCGAAGAGTTCGACGCGGTGCCCGCGTTCGGCCAGCGCGGTCGCGGCCGAGAGGCCCGCCGGGCCCGCGCCCACGACCGCGACGTGCTTCGACCGCCGCGTCGGCGACAGCGTCAACGTCGTCTCGTGGCCCGCGCGCGGATTCACCATGCAGGACACCAGCTTGCGTTTGAAAGCGTGGTCGAGGCAGGCCTGGTTGCACGCGATGCAGGTGTTGATCTCGTCCTCGCGGCCGCTCTCGGCCTTCCGGATCCACTCGGGATCGGCGAGGAACGGCCGGGCCATCGACACGAGGTCGGCGTCGCCGCTGCTCAGCGCTTCCTCGGCGACCTGCGGCATGTTGATCCGGTTCGAGGTGACGACCGGGATGCCGACGTGCGGCTTGAGCTTCCCGGTCACCCAGGTGAAGGCGGCGCGCGGCACCGACGTCACGATCGTCGGCACCCGGGCTTCGTGCCAGCCGATGCCGGTGTTGATGATCGTCGCGCCGGCCGCCTCGACGTCCTGGGCGAGCGCGACGACGTCCTCCCAGCGCTGGCCGCCCGGCACGAGGTCGAGCATCGAAAGCCGGTAGACGATGATGAAGTCGTCGCCGGCCTTTTCCCTGGTGCGCTTGACGATCTCGACGGCGAACCGGCGGCGCTTCTCGGGCGTGCCGCCCCAGGCGTCGGTGCGTTTGTTGGTGCGCTCGGCCAGGAACTGGTTGATCAGGTAACCCTCGGAGCCCATGATCTCGACGCCGTCGTAACCCGCTTCGCGCGCGAGAGCGGCGCAGTTCGCGAAGGCTTCGATCTGTTTGCGGACGCCGTGTTTCGTGAGGGCGCGCGGCCGGAACGGGTTGATCGGCGCCTTGATGCTCGACGCCGACACGCTCAGCGGGTGGTAGGCGTACCGGCCCGCGTGCAGGATCTGCAGCGCGATCTTGCCGCCGGCCTCGTGCACCGGCGCGGTGAGCTGCCGGTGCTGCCGCGCCTCGGCGGACGTCGTCAGCTTGGACGCGAGCGGCAGCAGCCAGCCGGTGCGGTTCGGCGCGAACCCGCCGGTGACGATCAGGCCGACGCCGCCGCGGGCGCGTTCGGCGTAGTACTCGGCCAGCGCGGGGAAGTGCGAAGCCTTGTCCTCGAGGCCGGTGTGCATCGACCCCATCAGGACGCGGTTGCGCAGCGTCGTGAAGCCGAGGTCCAACGGCGACAGCAGGTTCGGGTACGGGCTCATCGGGCGTCCTTGGGGTGGTGGAGGGCGGCGAGTACTTCGTCGAACCACTCGACCTGGCCCTCTTCGACGCGGATGCCGCCGCGCAGGACCAGGTACTGGTGCAGGTGCCGGCCGGTCAGCGCGGCCGGCGCGGGGAAGTCGCGCTTCTCGATCTGGCGGTAGACGTCGAGGCGTTCGGCGTGCTTCGCGCGGTGGCGGACGATCTCCTCGGCCACCTTCGCCGGATCGCCGAAGGTCGCGCCGCGGATCTTCACGGCCAGCTCGACCGGCCCCGCGGCCGGATCGGGCTCGGCCAGCCAGCGGACGAGCTCGGCGCGCCCGCTGTCGCTGACCGTGTAGACCTTCTTGTCCGGCCGCCCCGACTGCGCGACGACGTCGACGGCCACCCAGCCGGCCTCTTCCATCCGCTTCAGCACGCGGTAGATCTGCTGGTGGGTGGCGCTCCAGAAGAGCCCGATCGACTTCTCGAAGCGGCGCGTGAGCTCGTAGCCCGAACCGGCGCGCTCGGACAGCGAGACGAGGATCGCGTGCTCCAGTGCCATGGTTGGAGGGTGCTATGCAACGAGTTGCAGTGCAACGAGGCGCGCATCACTTCACCCCCCTGGGTGGGATAAAACGGGTCGACTAATGCCCGCAAAAGACCACGATGGAAGGGTGCACCCGGTACTCGAACTGATCTCCGAACGGATGGCGGCGGGCAGTGTCCCGGGCGAGCGCACCGACGGCCGGCGTCTCGCGCTCGCCATCGAGGGCGGCAGCAGCCGCGGCACCTACTCCAGCGGCATGGTCCTGGCCTTGGACGAACTCGGCGTGACGCCCGCGTTCGACGCCGTCTACGGCTCGTCGGCCGGCGCGTTGAACGGTGCCTGGCTGCTCTGCGGCCGCTCCTCGACCGGCGTCCGGACCTGGTGGAACCCGGTCGTCATGCGCCGGATCATCAACCCGCTGCACACCCTGCGCGGCCGCGCGGTGATCGACCTCGAATACCTCGTCCACCAGGTCTATTCGGTGCTGGAACCGATGGACTTCCCAGCCATCCTGGCCAACCCGGTCACCTTCCACCCGCTGGCCACCGACGCCGACACGGGGGAGTCGACCGACCTGCACCCCTTTCTCGACGACGTCGACGCGATCAAGATCGCGCTCGCCGCGTCGTCGTGCATGCCGGTGCTGGCCGGACCCCCGATCCCCCTATCCGGCCGCCGGTTCGTCGACGCCGGCGTGGCCGAGCCCATCCCGTACCGCACCGCATTGCTGCAGAACGCCACGGACGTCCTCGTGCTGCGCACCCGCCGCGCCGACGAACTGCCGGTCCGGCCACCGCGGATGCACGACGTCGTCGTCCCGCGATTCCTGCGCCGCCAAGCCCCCGGCGCCATCCCGGCCTGGCAGGACACCTACCGGCGAGACGTCGAAGACGAGGAAACCCTGGCGTCGGACCCGCGAATCCTCAGCATCCGGCCGCCGGTGGGTGCGCCGGACGTGGCGGTGCTGGAACGCGACCCGGAAGTGCTGCGCAAAGCCGTCGAACTCGGCAAAAGCGCCGTCCTCGACGTGCTCGAAGAGGTGCGCGAAGCCTCTTAGGGCTTGCGCGCGACGCCGCCGATCACCCGCGACTCGGACGGCGAACCGGCGAACACGGTGTGCTCGTCGGGGTGCCACGCCGGCGCGTAGACGAGCCCCGGTTCGAGCATCGGCCAGCCGCCGAAGAAGCGTTCGAACTCGGCCATCGTCCGCAGGAAACCCGGGTTGGTCGTGGTCTCGTAGTACTCGAGCAGGTCGAGCAGGGCCTGCCGCTCGTCCTCGTTCACCGGGTTCTCGTTGGTCATCTGCGACAGCACCAGCAGCGAACCGGGGGCGAGCCGGGAGCGGTAGAACTCCAGCAGCTGATCCGGGTTCTGCTCGTCCTTGATGAAGTGCATGACCGCGTTGATCACCAGGGCGACCGGCTGCCGCGGGTCGATGATCTCCGAGGCCTTCACCCGCTCCCAGAGGTCGTCCGGCTGCAGGAAGTCCGCGGCGATGGCGTGGTGGCGCTCGGGGTCGGCGGTGTCGGCGAGCAGCAGCGTCGAGTGGGCCAGCGCGATGGGCTCGTTGTCGATGTAGAGCACCCGCGTGTCCAGCTCGGGACGGGCGTCGTCGGCGACTTCGTGCACGTTGCCCGCTGTCGGCAGCCCGGAGCCGACGTCGACGAACTGCCGGATGCCTTCGCGGACGCACTGGCGGACCGCGCGGCCGAGGAACTGCCGGCTCGTCAGGCAGTACTCGCCCATGAGCGGCAGCCGGGCGCGGACCTTCTCGGCGAAGTCGCGATCGATCGCGTAGTGCGTGTTCCCGCCGATGAAGTAGTCGTAGATCCGCGCGGCCGAGGGCCGGTCGAGGCTGCTTTCGACGGCCTTCAGCGCGTCGTCGTGGTTGATCATGCCGGTGCCAGAGCCTCCCGATAAGCGTTCACCGACTCTGTCAGGCGGTCCAGCTCGGCCCGCATCCGGGCCACCCCGGCGTCGTCCAGGCTCATCGCCGCGCCGATCACGTCGGGAATGCCCTGCGCCTTGTCGCGCAACGCCTTTCCGGCGTCGCTCAGGCTGACGCGGACCGAGCGCTCATCGTCGGCCTGCCGGTTCCGGACCACCAGGCCCGCCGTCTGCAACCGCTTGAGCAAGGGGGACAGCGTGCCCGAGTCGAGGTTCAGCTCCGCGCCGAGCTCCTTGACCAGCCGGTGGTCCCGCTCCCAGAGCGCCAGCATGACCAGGTACTGGGGGTAGGTCAGATCGAGGTCCTCCAGGACGACCCGGTACAGCGACGTCACCGCGCGCGACGCCGCGTACAGCCCGAAGCAGAGCTGGTCGTCCAGCCGCAGCGATGCCATGGCGTCCTCCTCTCTCGTAACTCTCCATGCTCCACGACTTCGCGGAGACCGGCAACTTAAGTGCGCTGCATCTCATTGGACCACAATTAGTTGTGCGCAACTGAGTTGCGAGCTACCTTCGTGACATCAGCTTCCACCCCCGAGGAGGACGACATGACCGCCAACCCGCACAACCTGGCCCTCGAACCGGCCGCGCAGGCGTTCGCGGAGGCCACCGACCAGCCGCCGTACCTGTTCCAGCTGCCGCCGGAGGAGGGGCGCAAGGCCGTCGACGGCGTCCAGGACGGCGAGGTCGCCATGCCCGCCGCCGAGATCGAGGTGCTGGCCGTCCCGGGCGGCCCGAACGGCGACGTCGAGACGCGGATCGTCCGCCCGGCCGGCGTTTCCGGTCCCCTCCCGGTGATCGTCTACATCCACGGCGCCGGCTGGGTGTTCGGCGACTTCCACACCCACGAGCGGCTGGTCCGCGAACTGGCGGCCGGGGTCGGCGCCGCCGTCGTCTTCCCCGAGTACAGCCGGTCGCCCGAGGCGCGCTACCCGGTCGCCATCGAGGAGAACTACGCCGTGGCGAAGTGGGTCGCCCAGCACGGCGCCGAGAAGGGCCTCGACACCTCGCGCATCGCGATCGCCGGCGACTCCGTGGGCGGGAACATGACCGCGGCGCTGACGCTGCTGGCCAAGCAGCGCGGCGACGTCACCTTCAAGCAGCAGGTGCTCTTCTACCCGGTCACCGACGCTTCCTTCGACACCGAGTCGTACCACCGGTTCGCCGAGGGCTACTTCCTCGGCCGCGAAGGCATGAAGTGGTTCTGGGACCAGTACACGACGGACCCCGCCCAGCGCGCGGAGATCACGGCGTCGCCGCTGCGCGCGTCGCTCGACGAGCTCGCCGGGCTGCCGCCGGCCCTGGTGATCACCGGCGAAGCCGACGTGCTTCGCGACGAAGGTGAGGCGTACGCGGCGAAGCTGCGTCAGGCCGGTGTCCCGGTCACCGCCGTCCGGTACCAGGGGATCATCCACGACTTCGTCATGGTGAACGCGCTGCGCGAGACACACGCCGCCGAGGCCGCGATCACCCAGGCCGTCACGGTGCTGACGCGCGCTCTGGCGAAGTAGTTGAGAAAACGCTGAGAGCGCCGCACGTTGCGGACCTATGAGCCAACTCACAGGTCCGCAACGTGCAAGCCGGGTCAAACGTGATATATACGCGAGTCCCGGGGGGTCCGGGTGCGCATCCGCTGCCCGCCCGGAAGGACCGTCCCCATGCACCTCAGCAGCATCCGGCTCGATTCGCCGATCACGATGGTCATCGTGGTCGTCGTGACGCTGCTGGCGATCATCGCGATCCCGTTGTTCTGGGAGCGGTGGAAGCGCAAGCTGCTGTGGCGCACCGTCACCATCCTCTGCGCGGTCGTCTCGATCGTCGTCACCACCGGCCTGGCCGGCAACCTGATCGGCGGGTTCTTCCCGACGCTCGGTTCGCTGCTCGGCACCGGCGTCTACGCGGCCGACAGCATCGACGCGGAGACGAGCGCGAACGGGGAGAACCTCGACCTCGTCCGGGACGTCGGCGCGGCGCACGCCAAGGACGGCAAGGGAACCGTCGTCCACATGAAGGTGACCGGCCGGCGCACCAAGCTCACCCGGGACGTGACGGTTTACCTGCCGCCGCAGTACTTCGACCCGGCCTACAAGAGCCTCAAGTTCCCGGCCGTCGAGTGGATCCCGAACTACCCGTCCGGGCCCGAGGTCGTCACCGACGGGTACAAGCTCCCGGAACAGCTCGACGCGGCGATCGCCAGGCGCGCGCTGCCCCCGGTCGTGGTGATCATGCCGGACCCGACGGGCGTCCCGAAGATCGGCCACGACACCGAGTGCGTCGACGAGGTCAACGGCACCGCGAACGACACGTACCTGACGGCGGACCTGCGGGAGTGGGCCCTGCACAAGCTGGGCGTCGCGGCGGACCGGAAGGCCTGGACCTTCGCCGGCTGGTCGTCCGGCGGCTATTGTGCGATGAACCTGGTGACCCGCCACCCGCAGTGGTACGGCCAGGCGGTGAGCGTCAGCGGCTACGACCGCGCGCAGATGGACGCCGAGACGGAGAACCTCTACAAGGGCCGTCAGGACGTCGACGACGCCAACAACGTCGGCATCACGGTCCGCCTCCACCCGTCCCCGGTGGACATCCTGGCCATCTGGGGCGAGAAGGAGAAGTTCGAGGGCGCGGCGGCCGGGCTGATCCAGGCCGGCGTCCGCCCGCCGGTCCGCTTCCAGTCGTGGCAGGTGCCGGACGCGGGCCACAACATGAACACCTTCAAGTCCCAGATCCCCGACATCCTCACCTGGATCGGCGCCCACACGACCCCGCCCGCTCCGGCGGGCCGGCCGGTCCAGACCCTCGGCGGGGTGCAGCCGTGGCCGCTGCCGCGCTCCGGCGCGCCCGGCGCACTGGCGGACGTCGAGCAGTGAGCCGGGCTCAGCCCAGCAGCGTCGAGACGACCTCCGTGACCCGCTTCGACGCGGTCGCGTAGTCGACCTTGGCGGGGTGCTCGGTCAGCACCACGACGATGTAGCGGTTGTCCTTGCCGACCACGCCGGAGGTGTGCAGCATCCGCGTCGGCCGGCAGCACGACCAGCCCTGCTTCACCGCCCACGGCTGTCCATCGGCGGCGTCGGGGATGCCGAAGTACTGCCGGAAGCCGTCGGACCCGCGCTCGGTCGCGTCGCGCAGCGCGTTCAGGATCGTGGCCTGCTTCTTGGTCAGCAGGTACTGGTAGACCTTCACGATGTCGGCCGCGGTGATCCGCGTGTCGCCCCACCGGCCGGGGTCGGCGGGCGGCCGGGTACCGGTGAGGCCGAGCTTCGTGACCCAGCGCGTGACGATCGACGGCCCGCCGTAGGCCGCCCAGAACCGGCTCGCGAGGTCGTCGTCGCTGCGGGACAGCATCCGCTGGACGTCCGCCGCGGGGCCGCCCTGGTCGAGCACGGAAAGCGCGATCAGCAGCTTCACGATCGACGCGGAGGTGTACCCGCGGTTCGCCTGCACGGAGACGGTCGCGGCGCCGGACTCCCGATCGAAGACGACGGCGCTGACCTCGCCGTCGCGCACGATCCCGGCCAGCGCACCGGCGTCAACCTTGGCCGGCGGCGCTTTGGGCTCGGTCTTGGGCGCCGGCGTGGCGGACGGCTCGCTCTTGGGCGCGGCCGCCGGAGTCGGCGTCGCGGACGTCGTCGCCGCGATCTCGGTGACCGCGAGCGGCTGGGGCGCCGCGGCGGTGCTGTGGCCCGCCGTCACCACCACCGCGCCGATCGCCCCCAGGCACAGCCCCACCAGGAAGATGCCGCTCAGCTTGCGCATGACCTGGATTGCCGGGAAGGCCGCGCGCTGTTCGCCCGAACGGGGTGCTTTGTGGGATAGCTCTCGAAGGGGGCCCGAATCGGGAACGCGGGAGGGCCCTGCGGGCAAGCGCCATCGTTTCACCCACCGTGGTCGCGGGGTACTCCAGCGCGGTGACGGTCGTCACCACCCGCTGGGAAGGACTGGAGTCATGGTTCACGCGAAAGGCGCACGCATCCGGGTCCGAGGCCTGCAGCCGGCGCAGGTGCTGGCCGGACTGGCCGGGATCGCGTTCCTCGTCGTCGGCATCATCGGACTGTCAAGGACCGGCTTCGGCAATTTCGCCGGCCACCACGACGCCGGGTTCTGGCGGTTCTCCGCCAACCCGCTGATGAGCTTGGTCCGCGTCGTGACCGGCGTCGTCGGCCTGCTGCTCGCGTTCGGCTCGGGCCGCGCGCGGGCGTTCGGCTGGCTGCTGTTCATCGGCTACGGCCTGCTGTTCGTGTGGGGCCTGATGATCGACGGCCTCATTTCGAGCAACCCGTTCGCCAACGCCGGCAACCCGATGGACCTCGAGCCCGCCGACACGTGGCTGCACCTCGGCGTCGCCGCGCTCGGCCTGCTGATCGCGGTCCTGCCGGCCCGCCGCACCATCCTGCTGCCCGAGGACGAGACGGCCGACGAGCCGGTCGTCGCCGAGCAGCGCACCGAGGTCATCGACCGTGTTCCCGAAGAAGAACCGCGCCGCCGGTCGTTCCTGCGTCGTGACCACAAGGGGCGAGGCCCGGAGGTCACTCACGAAGAGCGTCCGCCGGGCCTCGCCCACTAAGAGGTTCGGGATGGTTCGGGTTCAGTAGGTGGTGCCACCCGAACCGGAATCGTTGGTCGTGGCGCCGCTGCCGGCCGGAGCCTGCTGCTGGCCGGCAGCGGTGTTCGGGTTGCTGCCGAGCTTGCAGCCGGCGGGCTCGATGACGAACCAGGTGCCGTTGACGCCCTGACCGTTCGCATCGCCCGGCTTGGTGTCCTTCGAGAAGGTGTAGACGGGCCAGCCGCCGATGGTCACCTGCTCGCTGCCGTCCTGACGCTTGATGCTGCCGAGCAGCTTCGAGTCGATGCCCTGCAGTTCCACCTTGCCCTTGGAGAGCACCGGCGGCCAGGTCTTGGCGCAGTCACCGTTGCAGGCGGAGGCCTTCTTCTTGGTGTCCTTCTGGAACAGGTAGAGGGTCATCCCGTTCTGGTCGACGATCGCATCGCCGAGGCCGTCGATCTTGCTGGCGCTGAGCTTCACGGCACCGGCTTCGGACTCGCCGGCCGCGGCCTGCCCGGCCTTCCCGCCCTTGGCGTTCGCGGCGTACCAGGCGCCCCCGACCCCCTGGCCGGTCGCGTCACCCGGCTTGGTGTCCTTGGCGTAGCGGTAGAGCGCCCACCCGCCGACGGTGATCTGCTCGGTCCCGTCGGACCGGGTCACCTTCCCGACGTTGTTCTTGTCGACACCCTGGACTTCCACGTCCCCGGTGGCGAGCACGGGCGGCCAGGCCTTGGCGCAGTCACCGTCGCAGTTGGACTTCGGCGGCTTCGCGGTGTCTTTGTCGAACCGGTAGAGGGTCATGCCGTTCTGGTCGGTGAGCACCTGCCCCACATCGGCCACATCGGCGACGACCAGCTTGGTCTCGTTCGACGCCGGAGCGGCGTTGCCGACCTGGCCGTTGTTGGCGGCCTGGCCGCCACCGGTGCCACCCGCCGCCGCAGGAGCGACAACCGGCTGGGCAGTCTCGGCACCCGAGCAAGCGGTGAGCACTGCCAGCCCGGCTGCCGCCGCGGCGACGGAGACGGCGATGCGCGTGCGAAGCATGGAAGTTCTCCTTGTGTCCGTTGGGGTTTCCCGGCCGCTCGGTGCGGCTGCCTGATACCCACTACACGGACCCCCGCCGAGGGCGGTTCAAAGAATTTTCCCAAGCCGGGTGACGGCCCGGGCCAGCACCGCCGGTGGCCTCGCCTGCGGCGGGAGTGGGTCGGCCGGGCGGCGTGGTCGCCGGGCAGCCGAGCGACGGCCGCGGCGGGGGTGGCCGCGCAGTCGGCGACCTGGCGGGGGCGGCCCGGCGGCGGCCGCGGCGAGGCGGCCGCGCAGCCGGTGGCCTCGCTGTGGGGCGGCCGGGCGGCAAGGCTGGCTGGTGCGACCGCGCCAAGGCTGGCGGGGGCAGGGGGCCGCCGGGCCGCGGGGCGGCGGCCGCGGCGGGGCGGCGGGGCTGGCTGCGGCGGGGTCAGCGGGTGCGAGCCGGGTGGCAGGGGCGCTGCGTGGCGGCCGGCTGGCGTGGCGCTCGGCCCGGCGAGGTCGGCAGCGCGTCGGATCGGCAGGGTCAGCCGCCGACGCGTAGAGCCGCACTCGCCCCGCGGCTTGCCGGACCTGCCTCTCGAGCTCCCGAATCCGTGCCGCTCGCCTCCGCCGACCTGTGGCCGCTAGTCCGAACCGCCCGGCTCGCTGCCGCCGAGGGCGCGGTCGACCAGAGCGGCCGCCGCACCGGTGTAGCCGGCTGGGTCGAGCAACTCGTCCAGCGCGGCCGGTGTCAGCACGCTGGTGATGGCGGACACCTCCTCCAGGACGTCCCGGAGCGGCCGGTCCTCGCGCACCGCCCGCCGGGACGCCTCGCCCAGCAACTCCTTGGCCGTCGCCTTGCCGAGCAGCGGCGCGAGTACCGCGGAGAGCCGCTCGGAGACGATCAGCCCGTGCGTCGACGCCAGGTTTGCCCGCATCCGCCCGGGCTCCGCGGTGAGCCCACGCGCCAGCTCGGCGGCGGTGTGCGCGGCGCCGCCGGTCAGCCGGAGGCACTCGCGGACCAGCTGCCACTCGGCGTGCCACACCCCGGCCGACCGCTCGTCCTCGGCGAGCATCGACTGCGTGACCCCCGCGGCCAGCACGGGCACCTGCAGCGCGGCCGACCGGATCAGCGTCGCGAGCACCGGGTTCCGCTTGTGCGGCATCGCCGAGGAACCGCCCCGCCCATCGGCGGCCGGTTCGGCGACCTCGCCCAGCTCGGTCCGGCTGAGCGTCTCGACGTCGACGGCCAGCTTCCCCAGCGCCCCGGCGGCGAACGCGAGCGCGCCGACGAGGTCCGCCACCGGCGTCCGCAGCGTGTGCCACGGCAGCACCGGAGCGGCCAGTCCGGTCTCCTCGGCGAACGCGGCCGTCAGCCGTTCCACGTAGTCGCCGGCGTCCGCGTCGCGAGCAGGCCCCGGTACGCCGAGGTCCGCGGCGAGTGTGGTGGCGTCGCCCCCGCCCCCGCCCCCGCCCCCGCCCCCGCTCGCCTCGCCGGCCAGGCGTGCGTACTCGACGTACGCCGCCAGCGTTCCGGCCGCGCCGCCCAGCGAGACCGGCAGCCCGCCGTCCAGGACGCGCCGGATGCGGACGGCCGCGTCCAGCACCAGCTGCCGCCAGCCCGCGGCCTTCAGCCCGAACGTCGTCGGCACCGCGTGGGCCGTCAGCGTGCGGCCGGCCATGGTCGTGTCCCGGTGCGCGCGGGCCAGCCTGGCCAGGGCCTCGGCCGTGGCGTCGAGGTCGGCGGCGAGCGGACGCAGCGTCCGGTCGGCGACCAGCATCATCGCGGTGTCGAAGATGTCCTGGCTGGTCGAGCCGCGGTGCACGTACTCGGTCGCGCCGGGCGCGAGCTCGCCGACGGCCGACGTCAGCGCCTTCACCAGGCCGACCACCGGGTTCGCGGTCGCCCGCGCACCGCGTGCCAGCTCGGCGACGTCGATCCGCGCCTTGCCCGCGGCGTCCGTGATCGCCTCGGCAGCCTCCGGCGGCACCGTCCCGAGCCGCGCCTGCGCCCGCGCGAGCGCCGACTCGGCGTCGAGCATCGCGCGCAGCCAGGCCTCGTCTCCGGTCGACGTTTCGGCCGGCGTACCGGCCCGTACCGGGGACAGGAGTCCCGAATCGCGGTCGACGGTCATGGCGTCAGCATCGCACGCGCCCGCCCTCGGCCGCGGCCGCACGACCGGGTCTGGCACGCTCACTCGCCATGACCAGCGCCCCGTCCACCGAGGACACCGCCGGCTCCGAATCCCGGGCCATCGCCGCCGAACGGCTGACCTTCTTCTCGGACGCCGTCGTCGCCATCGCGATCACGCTGCTCGCGCTCGAGCTGCCGCTGCCGGAGGGCGCCACCAGCGCCGAACTGCTGCGGTCACTCGGTCATCACCAGTCCGAATACGTCTCCTTCCTGATCAGTTTCATCGTCATCGGCGACCACTGGCGCGCCCACCACCGGCTGTTCAACTACGTCACCACGCTCGGCGGCGGCCTCGCCCGCCTCACCTTCGGCTGGCTGCTGATGCAGGTGATCATGCCCTTCGCCACCAAGGTGATCGCCGAAGACGGAGCGTTCGAGTTCCGGTTCGTCTTCTACGCCGTCGTGCAGGTCATCGCGTTGACGCTGTTCCTCCTCATGGCCCGGCAGATCCAGCGGAACCACCTGTACCGCGCAGACACCCCGCCGGAGCTCTTCGGCGCGGTCTACCGCGGGATCGGTGCGATGACCGCCGCCTTCGCCGTCTCCATCCCGGTCGCCTTCTTCACGCACTGGGCCTACGCGTGCTGGATCGTCGTTCCCCTCGTGGTCAGCCTCCTTTCGCGCTTCCGCCGCCGGTCGGCAGCCGCCTGAGCCGTCACTCGCCGGTTGCGCCGTCGATCCGCTCGCGGACCAGGTCCGCCTGGCCGATGTGCCGCGCGTACTCGCCGATCATCCGCAGCATCAGCCAGCGCAAGGTGAACGGTTCGCCGGTGCTGCGCCGGGTGCCTGTCTGCTCCAGCGAGCTGGCCGCGACGATCTCGCGGGAGCGCGCACATTCGGCGTGCCACAACGAGAACGCCTCGTCGACGTCGCCGCCGAGGTCCGTGAAGTCCTGCTCCGGGTCGTCGTCGGAGTAGTAGAGGTTCGGGATGTCCTCGCCGGTGAACTGGATCCGGAACCACCAGCGTTCGCAGCCGGTGAGGTGCCGCAGCAGCCCGTGCAGGGTCAATGTGGACGGTGGCACCGAGCGCTCGGACAGCTGCTCCGGGGTCAGGCCGGCGCACTTCAGCTCGAAGGTGCGCCGGTAGTAGTCGAGGGTCTCGGTGAGCGCCTGACGCTCGTCCGCGACCGGAGCCGGGTCGATTCTGGGCCCGGTCAGGCGCGGGGGAGACGTCACCGGGGTCGTGTGTTCGGTCATGAGCGGAGCGTGCCACAGGGGTACGACAGTTTCGGTTCGGCCGGGTGGTCGGTGACCGGGCAACCTGCGCAAAACCCCAGTTCAAGCACGGTTTCGCGAACCCGGTAACGAATCTCGGGGTGCGACGATCTGATCTTCGTCACCCTGCTGCGCACGCCAGTTTCACCGGTCGGAGCGGCACCCCTCGGTTCGGAACCAGGAGATCACGAATATGCAGCGAACCGGACGAAGAACCGCTGTGCTGGCCGCGCTGACGACAGCGGCCCTGTGCGTGGCACCCGCCGTCGCGTCCGCGGCCCCGCCCGCGAGCACGATCGACGTCAGCGCGACCACCGTGCACGCGGGCACCACGTTCACGGTCACGGAGCAGCTGACCAACCCGACGGACTTCACGGTCACGGGCGCGAAGGCGGCGCTCTACGTGAAGGAGAAGCCGATCGCCGACGTGGTGGACCTGGTCTCCTGCACCGGGGCGATCGCACCGTGCGCGCCGTACCTCAGCAGCTTCCGCGGCGGCGTCGGCGACCTGGGCGCGGGCGAGAGCCGGACGGTGACGTTCACCTTGCGCGTCAAGGACGACGTCGCGCCCGGCCAATTCACCCTCCAGCACCAGTTCGCCGGCGACAACTACGCGTTCAGCGTGGAGGACGGCCCGGCCGTCACGATCGCCCCGCCGGACGAGGCCGACGTCAAGGTCGCGCTGACCGCCACCCCCCGCGCAAGCCTGGTCGCTCGCGTCGACTACGTGATCAAGGTGTCGAACACCGGCCCGGCCACCGCGACGGGCGTCCGTGTGACGGCCAACCCGGGTGCGGGCCGCACGGTCGCTTCGACGACGGGCTGCACCCGCTCGGGTGCGACGCTGAACTGCGCGATCGGCACGTTGGCCTCGGGCGCGTCGGCCACGGTGAAGTTCACGTCCGAGGGCGGTTTCTTCGCGTGGGGCGCGTTCACCGCGACGGCCCAGCGAGCGGCGAGCGCGCCGGCGGACCCGGAAGCGGCCAACGACAAGGCGTCGAAGAAGTGCACTGCCTACACGGGCCTGATCGTCCAGTGCTGACGGCGTGACGCGCGGGGCCCAAGCCGGGCCCCGCGCGTTCGTCCACAGAGGATCAGAGCATGATCCCGTCGAGAACGACGTCGTAGGCCCCGCGTGCGTAGTCACAGGCAGCCTCGGCGATCACCCCGAGCACGACGTTGTTCTGACGCGTGGTCTCGGGCAGGTAGGGCGGCACGAACCGGTCTGACTTCCCGGCACCCGGCGGCCCGGTGAGGATCAGCAGGGAACCGGGGCATCATGGCCGGCCGGCGGGCGTGGGACCGGTCATGACCTTCGCCGGAGCGTCAGCCGGACCCGGTGTGCGAGGGGCTGAGCGGGGCCTGGCTAAACTGGGGGTACGGGCCGTTAGCTCAATTGGTAGAGCTGCGGACTTTTAATCCGTAGGTTCTGGGTTCGAGCCCCAGGCGGCCCACTACGACCATGCGTCTGACCTGTGCAAACAGTGGAATCTGTGATCTTTGCGCAGGCTGAGAAGTCCGTGTGGCCCGGTGTGAGTCCCCAGCCTGTGGGCTCGCGTGGCCGGAACGGTGTCCGGTTGGACTCAGCGTGTATGTATAGCTGAGGTCTGAGCCGGCGCCAGCGTGATGGTTTCGTTGCTGTTGTTGGGAAATGCCGTCGTAGCGTGCAGGCGATCCGCGCCTCGGCGAAGCCGCCTCGGCATATGTGCTCGCTGAGCGTGGTGTGTCCGTATGTGAGTCCCGGAGGTTGTTGACGGTGCCGGATCGGTGCACGGTTGAGCGCGACGTGAGCAACGGAGCCCAATCGGAGACCGCGGATGCTGCGCCGCAGCGCCGATCTGACGCGTTTCCGCAGCTCAAGACGGTACTTTGCGCATCTCGCAACGCGACGAACCCGCAGATTTTCGGTCCTCAGGTTCAGATTTCGTGGTAGCAGCTGGCCTGTGTAGGCAGCGGGTGGCAGTGCCTGCCACGCGTCGGCTGTGGAGCGGAAGCCGGGCTCGGTGCACGCGTCCGGGTGTCGCCGTGAACAGGGATGCGCCGATCCTCTCGGCGGCTTGGTGGCGGGTGCTGGGGTAGAGCGATATGTAGTAGTCGGCGGTGAAGGACATCGAAGCGTGTCCGAGCATCTCCTGGACGCTCTTGAGGTCGTTGCCGGCGGCCAGGGACAGCGAGGCTGCGCCGTGACGGAGATCGTGCAGCCGGATCGGCGGCAGCTGGGTGCGCCCGGTCAGCAGGTCCTCGAACTCGTGGGTGAACAAGTCACGTCGGCACGGCACCCCCGTCGGAATGGTGAACAGGTAGCGTTCGCCGCCTGGTCCTGCGGGGAGTGCGGCGCGGTTCGTGAGGTAGCGCCGCAGCAAGCCGATGGTGACATGATCAAGAGCGATTGTACGTGCGCTGTGAGGACTCTTGAGCTTCCCATCATCGTCTATCTGCTCACCTGGATCCGGCCTGGTGACGACGAACAGTTCGCGGTGTCGTAGATCCACGTCGACCTCGCGTAACGCGGCGGCTTCGCCGCGACGAAGACCGGTGACAGCCACGAGGTGGTAGTACAGGTAGCGCTTGTGTCCGGCGATGGCATTGAGGAACTCGATCGTCTGCTCTCGAGTCCACACGCATACCGGCCCCGGGCGCCATCCGGTTGCCCGCCATCGCGCGACCCGCTCGTCGGTCCACACGTACGGTCGTGGCCTCACCGCCTTCGGGAGATCAATTTCCCGGCCTCGCGCAGGGTTATGTGCAAGCAGTCCTTGACCCACCGCTGACGTCAGGGCGGAGCTCAACGTCGCGCGGATCCGCGCCACGGTCGATGGCCCCAGCCGCCCATAGTGGGACCCGACTCCATCGACGATCGCAGTAAACGCCTTCTGCACGTCGCTGACGCTGAGCGTCACTAACGGTAGTTCACCCAGCTGGGGGGTCAGGTACGTGACGATATGCTGCTGGTAGGTCCGGCGTGTACTCGGACGTAGCGCGACGCTGCGGACCCAGTCCTCCAGCCAGTGACCGGTCGTCAGCCCGATGCCTTTGCTGGTCGCTGCGACCTGCTCCCGGGCGACCTTCGCGGCCTCCTCCGAAGCGTAGCCACTCCGGCGCACTCGTGAACGAGACCCGTCCACCAGCTTGGGGCCCTCGACCGCGAACCACCACGACCCGTGCCCCTCCTCAGCCAAGCGGCGACAACGCGCACCCAGCTGCTTCCCTGTCGCCGGGCACCGGCACCCACATCGCTTGAACACACCCTTAGACGCCATATCGCACCTCTCGATCAGTTCGGGTAGATCGAACTGTGAGCGCGCTCGATCCGGTCGGCAACCTGCGAGTCGTCCGCGAGAGTCGGTCGAAGTCGGTTCCTGATCATGGACCACGGGATCGCCTTGCGTTCCCTGGGGCGGATGCGGTCGAGGCAATGGCACCGAGCGTGGCGGATTCGCTGGGAGTCGCTGCAGGTCGACCCCTCGCCCGATAGGTTTTATTTCCTTGTACCGGATGACCTTCAGGAGCGGCATCGGCCCGATGCGATTCTCAGTGACGGCCGGTGGAACGTCTTGGTGTTGGCCGGCTACTCGGTCCCCGAGGTCCCAGTCTCCCGTATGGACCCATTCGCAACGGCGATGCGAGCCAGGATTCCTGCACTGCTGTGGCACCCGCACGCTTCGCCGGCGAGATGCGCGGTCTCGTGGGTGATCTCACCGTAGGCGATGGCGCGGCCAAGTTGCCTGCGCGTACCAGGGCGTTGACGTTGAAGGGATTCGAGGGCGACGCCGATCTCGGCGCCCTCGCCAAGAATCTCGTTCTGCTGTGGGGCGATCCGAACACGCTCCTGTCGCTCGCGGACAGCGGCGACGTCACCCTGGTGAGACAGCCCCCTTGGGAAGAGCGTCGTCAGGCGGACGCTGCCGAAGCTGGATAGGTGGGCGGGCAGAGGTTCGCTTACACCCTGGCGGCAATCAGCCCCGGACTCTGGATCCGTCACTGCCAGCGTCCGCTGCCGCCGGCGCGCAGCCTGGTGCGCAACTGTACGCGCATGAGGTTGTGCAGGTCGAGGTTCGTGCGTTCCTCGTCGGCGATGTGTACGGCGAGGGCGTAGCGCTGGGTTGGATATTGTTTCTTCTGGGTATTGGTCCAGGGGCTCAGGTCGTGGCTGACGACGAGGAAGTAGTGCTCGTCGTCAGGATCCCAGGCTTTGTGGTCGAAGTCGCGGCGGATGAGGGTGTTCGATGCGACGCGCGTAGGAGGAGGGGCCATTTGCGGTCTTAGCCTCCTATTCGGCAGGTCGAGGCGTTTCAGAGTGGGGTCCGCCTTGGCCTGCTGCACGCTGGGCTGGAGCCCGTAGTGCCGTTCGACCTCGGCTTCGTCGAGGCCGCGGACGAGTTCGACGCTCATAGTGCCGGCGATGTATTCACGGCGGCTGCGCCGCACTGGAGGGTCGAACGCCAAAGCGACGCGGAAGAGCCGCTTACTGGCGCCCTCGGCGAACTCGTAGGGGACCGGAACGCGGTGGATGACGACAGAGTTGGTGGCCATGGTCGCTTCGATCGTCAGGATGGCGTTCGCGCCGCCGGATTCGAGAACTCGCTCTGCGTCCGGCACTCCGTACCCGCAGGTCCGGAGGGAGTCGGTTCCGGCGACCGCCGACTTTTCCGGGACGCGGGCGGAGAGGGCGAGCAGGGCGCGCAGCAGATTGGCGGAGGCGTCGGGGTAGCGGGTGGCGATGCGGGCGACTTCGTGTGCGACCGTCGGCGCCGCGTAACTGGTGCCGTTGTCCACTCCGATGAACCGGGCGCCTTGTGGCGGGATCGCGGTGATCACGGAGATGCCGGGGTCTCGGTAGCTGAGTTGGTTGAGTTGGTGGTCGTGGGCCCAGTTGCCGCCGTGGTGTACGAATTCCGGTTTGAGGGTGCCTGCCGCATTCTTCCCCCGCGTGGGACCGGTTCGCGTGAACGGGGACGGGCCGGCAGCCGGAGCGATGGCGACCAGTGACGATGTGCGGGCGCCGCCGGGGCGATCGCGGCGGGCAAGAGAGCCGACGGTGACCGCCAACGCCGCGTCAGCGGGTTCGGCGATGCCGGCGTCGGTGTCAACCAGGTAGCCCGGGTAGCCGTGGAGCCATCCCGAGGCGGGAACGTCGGTGTGGCGGTTGCCGGTACTGACCACGATGACGACGTCGAGTTCGCGGGCCAGTTCGTCGAGCGTGGTGGTCAGCTCGGAGGGTAGCAGTCCGTTGGCTGGCTCGTTGCGGTTGATCGAGATGGACACGACGCGGACACTGTGCTCGTCGACGAGCCATCGGATGGCTTCAGCGATGGTGACGTGGGGTTGTCCGACGACAGTGTTGGTTCTGCCGTCGAACTCGAGTACACGGGCGTTGACGACCGGGCGTGGTGTCCGCGATGGGGGTGTCCGGCGGACGAGGAATTCCAGGTCACCCCACACGGCCATTCCCGCGACGCCGGTGCCGTGGTCGTCGGGGCCGCCGTAGACATGGCCTGCCGGGAAACCTTTGGAGGCGGTGACCGCGCCGTGCAGGAGAGGGTTGGCGGTGACCGCGAGACCATCGACGATGCCGATCGGCGCGCCGTCAGGTGATGGCAACGGCACCGTGATCGCGGCGTTGACCACGTCAGCGAGGGTGACCTCCGGTCGCAACGGAGGCCGCACGCGCTCCACCCACGGCTCGGCCAGCAGTCGATCAAGCAGTGCCCTGTCGGCAATCACACGGATGACGGTGGTTTGGGGACGCGGGTCGATCGCGACCACCCGGATGGCGCTGTCGTCGCGCGAAGCGGCGCGTATAAGGTCCTCGATCGCGGCTACTCGGGTTTGAGCGTCGGCAGGGCCGGGCGACGGCCACATCACCACATCGAGCAGCTCCCGGCGGTCAAAGGTCAGGGTGTCAAGTTCGCGGTCGTAGCGGTCTTCGGGTCCGTAGAGCGCGATGTCCTCGATCGTGTCCAGCAGGTCAGCCCAGCTTTGCGGATGGTCCCAGTCGATGGGAATGGCAGGGTCTGTGCCGCCATATTCGCGCAGAACCTCACCCAGCCGGTTCCGTGACTCGCGGGTGCTGAGCACTGCATAGGTCCAGCCGGCGCCTTCACCGAGTTCCGTCAGGCCTAAGCCGCGGAACGGCCCGGTGTTCAGCCGGGTGGTTCCCCTCAGCTTCAACACGATGCGGGTGTCCAGGTCTTCGACGTCGGCATCCGCTTCCACCTGGCCCAATGCGGTGGTCTCGACGTCTCGGAGCTGAGCTCGTAAGCCGGTGGCGTGGGCTCCCCGTTTGACCTCTCGATCTTCTGAAGATCCCCCTCGCCGTCGGCGACTGCTCAAGGGCCGTCCGGGCGGCAGCGGCAGATGATCAGCCATAACCGCATTCTGCTACCAACTGCACGCATAACGCGACAACGTGAACGAATCGTAAAGAGAGCAGTGCTCACGCCCACGGACGCGAACGCGTCCGTGCCAGGGCTTCGCCCAGGTCGGAGGCGGTCACGACGTCACGACAGTCGAGGATGG
This sequence comes from Amycolatopsis sp. 505, assembly GCF_031625235.1. Lineage (NCBI taxonomy): Bacteria > Bacillati > Actinomycetota > Actinomycetes > Pseudonocardiales > Pseudonocardiaceae > Amycolatopsis > Amycolatopsis sp. 505. The sequence goes on along the minus strand of NZ_JACKQP010000001.1, from coordinate 969,219 downwards.
CCAGCCGCAGTGCGTCATGTCCGGTCTGTTCCACCGCGGCATGGGGGAAGCGCTCCAAATCCCGCACGACCGGGGTCAGGTCCGTGCCCGGCTGCATGCGGCCGGCCAAGACACGGTCGAGCAGGATGTGTCGCTGCTCGGGAGTCGGCAGGGGCACCTCGAGAACCTCGCTGAACCGGCGCCACAGGGCCGGGTCGAGGACCTGTTGGTGGTTGGTGGCGGCCACCAGCAGCGACGGACCGGTGTACCGGTCGATCAGTTGGAGCACGGCGTTGACGACACGGCGCAGTTCGCCATGGTCGGTGGGATCATCCCGCAGCTTGCCCAGGCTGTCGAACTCGTCGAACAGCATCACGTACGCACCGGAGTGTGCGAAGTCGAACACCCGGCTGAGGTTGCTGGCGGTCTCCCCGAGGTAGCTGGACACCACGCTCTCGGTCCGGACTGTGACGAGAGGCCAGTCCAGCTGGCCGGCCAACGCGGCAGCGATGCTGGTCTTGCCGCACCCTGGCGGACCGTAGAGCAACAGAGATCGTCGGCGAGGGACTCCGGCGGCGTCCAGCAGCGGCCAGGCCGGCACCTCGTGTGTCAACTCCGCGAGGCGCGCGCCCAGTGACGGAGAAAGCACCAGATCGTCGAGCATGCTGTCGGGCGAGAGCACGTCGGCTAGCGGAAGGTCGGTGTCGCGATCGTGTGGGGGCTCCGGCAGTGGCGCGTCAGCGACGGGCATCTGCAGGCCGGAACCGCTGGCTAGCAAGCGGCGCAGGTCGCGGGCAAGCGCGACGTGGTGCTTGCTCTCTTCCTCGTCGATGATCGCTTGAGCGGCGCGACGGAACGCCAGGTCGTCCTTGTCGCGATACGCCGTAATCAGCGCTTTCAGATGTCGCCCCGCCACATCTCTACGGTAGCCCGCGTACGCAAGAGTGTCAAAGTAGTAGCGCTACAGTAGTAGCATGATCGTGTGCCGAATCGCGCCAGTCGCGAGACCAGCCGCTATCGCCTGCCGGCCGAGCGTCTGGCCGCGATCCTGAAGGCGGCCCGCCAGGACCTGGGCCTTAGCCAGCAGCAATTGGCTCAAGCTGCAGGGGTGGCGATCGGCACAGTCCGCGCGTTGGAGGGGCACCGCACCGTCGAACCGGGGTTCTTCACCGTGCTTGCGCTAGCGCAAGCTCTCCGGATCGATGCTGTCGATCTCATTGAGACGTCCGGCACGGCGTCGGCTGAGGCGGCAGCTCGCACAGATCCATGACGTCCGGGCCCTCTTGGCCGGAGCCGGAAGCGTTCTGACAACACACCAGCTACCAGGCCGAGACCTCCGGCCAGGCGGCCTTCCAGGATCGCGTGGTCGAGCTCCCTGGGCGTCCGGTCCAGCTCGGCGGCGCGTCGGCGAGCAGCCGCCGCGCGGCTGGGACGTCGACCTGGTGGCCGAGGTAGCGACTCAGCCAGTGAAGCACCTTCCGGTCCGGCTTCACCTGCTCGTCGGTGCCGGCCAGCATCCAGAGGTAGCCGAGCCGGACATCGTGCCCACCGTTGCCGTGGACGGCTCGCAGCCGGCTTTCCACGGCGTCGGCTCGACCGTCGGTTCGTCGTTCCGGCGGAGGCGGTGCAGCCGGCTCGTCTGCCTGCGGCGAGGGGGCAGCGTGCGCAGCCCAGCGACCTCGCGGCAGGAGAGACCGAGTTCGTGGCCGAGGGATCGCCGCCTGGTTTCTCGCTTGCGCGAGCTCAAACGCCCTGGCCACGCGAGCGCCCGGTTGCAGGCTTTCACGCGGCCGAGCGCTGGTGGCGCCGCCGCCGGGAGGGACTGGCGATGCGCCATGATGTTCCTGTGACGCGCCGGCTGTCGCAGACTGTGCGCCGCCTGGTCGGACGGTGCGCACGTCCTCAAGCTGGACGTCCACCATTCATCGTCGAGTGAACGTCGTAAGGAGCCGCGTGAGCACTCTCGGTAGTTTTATCTGGTCGATTGCTGATCAGCTTCGGGGTCCCTACCGCCCCAACCAATACGGCAACGTGGTCCTCCCGCTCACGATCCTGCGTCGCCTCGATTGCATCCTTGAGCCCGACCGCGAGACGGTACGCAAGCTGGCGGCGAAGTACGACAACCCGAACCGGCTCAGGATCGAGGTCAAGAAGGCGACCGGCCGGTCGTTCTTCAACACCTCGAACTACTCCTTCGCCAACCTGCTGGCCGACGCCGACGGGCTGGCGGACAACCTGGCCGACTACATCGACCGGTTCTCACCTGATGTCGACGTGTTCGAGTACTTCGACTTCAAAAAGGAGATCCTCGCCCTGGAGAAGGCGGAACTCCTGCGCGAGGTCATCACCTCCTTCAAAGCCGTCGACCTGCATCCGGACGTCGTCTCCAACGCCGATATGGGCGATGCATTCGAGTACATCATCCGCAAGTTCAACGAGGCCGCGAACGAGACCTCCGGTGACCACTACACGCCACGGGACGCAATCCGGCTGCTGGTCGACCTGCTCTTCGCCGAGAAGGACGCCGACCTGACCGAGGCCGGCATCGTCCGCACGTTGTACGACCCGACTGCGGGCACCGGCGGCATGCTCGCCTTGGCCGAGGAGCATCTACTTGCGCAGAACCCCGACGCGAAGCTGAGCCTGTACGGCCAGGAGTACAACCCGCAGTCGTACGCGATTTGCAAGTCCGACCTGCTGGCCAAGGGCCATGACGCGACCAACATCGCCTTCGGCAACACGCTCACCGACGATGCGTTCAAAGGCCGCCAGTTCGACTTCTGCATGTCCAACCCGCCTTACGGCGTCGACTGGAAGCAGTACGCCAAGGCGGTCACCAAAGAGAAGGAGTCGGCAGGTCCTTACGGACGGTTCGCTCCGGGCCTTCCGTCCACCTCCGACGGGCAGATGCTCTTCCTGCTCCACCTGGTTCACAAGATGCGGGCGCCGGAGGATGGCGGCGGCCGCGCCGGGATCGTCATGAACGGCTCGCCGCTGTTCAACGGCGCTGCCGAGTCCGGCCCTTCCAATATCCGCAAATGGCTGCTGGAGAACGACCTGGTCGACGCGATTGTCGCGCTGCCGACCAGCATGTTCTTCAACACCGGGATCGCCACCTATATTTGGATCCTCGACAACACCAAGCACCCCGACCGCAAGGGTCTGGTCCAGCTCATCGACGGTTCGTCGTTCTGGACCAAGATGCGTAAGAACCTCGGCTCCAAGGGGCGCGAAATCAGTGACGCCGACCGCGCCAAGGTGGTGAAGTTGTACGACGACTTCACCGACGCCGACCCCGAGTACTCCAAGGTGCTGCGCAACGACGAGTTCGGCTACTGGACCATTACCGTTGAGCGTCCCCTCCTCGACAAGTCGGATAAGCCGATCGTCGACCGCAAGGGCAAGCCGAAGCCGGACACGAAGAAGCGCGACACCGAGAACGTCCCGTTCACCTACAGCGGCTCGACCGCCGGTGTGGTCGGCCAGGTCGATGTTATCCAGGCGTACTTCGACGCCGAGGTGAAACCCCACGTCTCCGACGCCTGGATCGACTGGGCCAAGGTCAAGACCGGCTACGAGATTCCCTTCACCCGCCACTTCTACAAGTACGTCCCGCCTCGCCCGCTCGCCGAGATCGACGCCGATCTGGAGAAGCAGGTCGCCAAGATCCTCGACCTACTTCGGGAGGTTGAGGGATGACCTCTCTGCATTCGACAAGGCCAACGAAGATCGATTGGTTGCAGGGACTCTCGCTTCCGTCCGACTGGAGTGAGTCGAAGGTGAAATTTGTTGCGCCTGGTATGCAAGCTGGTGAAGCTATTACGGCCGAATCGATCGAGCCAGTCGGCGCCTATCCCGTGTACGGCGGCAACGGACTCCGTGGCTACACCGAGGCAAAGACTCATAACGGCACTCGAATCCTGATCGGGCGCCAAGGTGCGTTGTGCGGCAACGTGCACCTCGTGTCCGGTGAGTTCTGGGCCTCTGAACATGCGATCGTCGCGCGTGCTGCAGACGCGGCCGATCCTCGCTGGCTTGCCTACCTCCTGCGAGTGATGAACCTTGGTCAGTACTCTCAGACAGCCGCGCAGCCGGGCATCGGAACTGCGCAGATCAACGCACTTTCGGTGCCGGTTCCGCCCCTCTCGCAGCAGCGTGCCATCGCCGACTATCTCGATCGCGAGACCGACCGCATCGACACGCTCATCGAGGAGCAGCAGCGCCTGATTGAGCTCCTCCGCGAGCGGCGTGCTGCGGTCCTCTCTGCAGTCTTCGACGCGGGCCCCGCGACCGAGGCAACCAAGGTCGGACGGCTGCTGGCGGCCCGACCGTCATACGGCGTGCTGGTTCCGAGGTACGTGGACGAGTCGGAGGGTGTTCCGTTTGTCCGGGTCGGCGACCTTCTGCACCTCGCTCCAGCGCGACCCATGTTGGCGATCGAACCGGAACAGTCGGACGAGTATTCCCGTACAAGAATCGTCGGCGGTGAAGTTCTTCTGGGCGTTGTAGGCAAGATGGGGCAGGCTGCACTCGCACCTCAGTGGCTTGCGGGCGCGAACGTCGCGCGGGCGGTGTCGGTGCTCCGTTGCGAAGACCCTGCTGTCGCCCCACTCTTGTGCGCCTGGCTCGGATCGAACAGCTTTCTGTATCAGGCTGAGTTAGCAACGAGCGGAGACAGCATTCAGCCTACGCTCGGTATGAAGGACCTCTCGCAGTTCGACATCAATCTGCCGACTGATCCCAATGCGGCTACGGACCTCGCTCGTCGGTTGGCGAAAATCGACACGCTGATCGACGAGACTGAGCGGTTCATTGAGCTCTCGAAGGAGCGCCGCGCCGCGTTGATCACGGCGGCGGTGACGGGGCAGGTCGACGTGCGGGAGATGGCGTGATGGCCGACCACAACGAGGTTGTCTTCGAGACCGAGATCTGCGAACATCTGGCTGGCCACGGGTGGTTGTATTCGGAGGACGACACCGGCTATGACCGGGAGCGTGCGCTCTTCCCCGATGACCTATTTGCCTGGCTGGAAGAGACTCAGCAGGCGCCGTACGAGAAGGCTTTGAAGGCCGCGGGGTCGCAGGCGAAGGTCCTTGACGTGTTGACCACGGCGCTCAATAAGCCTCTCGAACATGGTGGGGGGACGCTGAACATCCTGCGCAACGGGGTGCAGTACATCGGCGGCGGCCGGTTGAAGATGGCGCAGTTCCGTCCTGAGACCAGCCTGAACGCGACCACCAACGAGCAGTACGCGGCGATGCGGGTGCGGGTGATGCGGCAGGTCCATTTCTCCACTGCCGACCAGCGCAACATCGACCTGGTCTTCTTCATCAACGGGCTCCCTGTCGCCACCGTCGAGCTGAAGACCGACTTCACACAGTCCCTCGACCAAGCGATCAACCAGTACCGCAAGAACCGGAACCCGCTGACCAACGGTCGGCCGGAACCGCTGCTGTCCTTCGGTCACCGGGCGCTGGTGCACTTCGCGGTCTCCAACGACCTCGCCGCCATGACCACCCGGCTCGAGGGCGAGAAGACGCAATTCCTGCCGTTCAACAGGGGCCACGACGGTGGTGCCGGCAACCCGCCGGGCGCGGACGGGCGGTCGGCGACGGCCTACCTGTGGGAGCAAGTCTGGGAAAAGCACGCCTGGCTCAACATCATCGGCCGACTGATGATCGTGGAGACCAAGGAAGAGTGGGACGTCGCGACCGGGACCTCGGTGCGGCGTACGAGCATGCTCTTTCCCCGGTTCCACCAATGGGAGGCCGTGACGACCATCGTGGCCGCGGTGAGTGAAGAAGGAGTGGGTCATCGCTACCTGATCGAACACTCGGCAGGCTCGGGTAAGACGAATACCATCGCCTGGACTGCGCATCGGCTGGCGCGGTTACACGTGAAAGGCAAGAAGGCCTTCGACTCGGTGATCGTGGTCGTGGACCGCACCGTGCTCGACGGGCAGCTCCAGGAGGCGATCCGGCAGATCGACGGGTCGGGGAAGATCGTGGCCACGATCAGTCCGGAGGACGTGCGTAAGGCGGGGGCCAAGTCGAAGTCCGGGCTGCTGGCGACTGCGCTGAAGAACGGGGAGCTGATCATCGCGGTGACGGTGCAGACCTTCCCGTTCGCACTCGACGAGATACGGGCCGACAAGGGGCTGAAGGGGAAGCGGTTCGCGGTGATTGCGGACGAGGCGCACTCCTCGCAGTCCGGGCAGATCTCCTCCAAGCTCAAGGCCGTGCTGACCGCTGAGGAGGTCAAGGAGATCGAGGAGGGCGGCTCGATAAATGTCGAGTCAATCTTGGCTTCGGAGATGACCGAGCGGGCCGAGTCGAAGAACATCTCCTACTTCGCGTTTACTGCGACGCCGAAGAACAAGACCCTGGAGCTCTTCGGCCGCAAGGGTCCTGACAACAAGCCGGTCGAGTTCCACCTATACTCGATGCGGCAGGCGATCGAGGAGGGCTACATCCTCGACGTTCTCAAGGGTTACCAGTCCTACGACACTGCGCTGAAGATCGCCGGTCAGGCCGAGAGCGGCGACGGTGATGTTGTGGTGGACGAGGCCGCGGCGCGCAAAGGGTTGATGCGGTGGGTGAAGCTGCACCCGACCAACATCGGCCAGAAGGTGCAGATCATCGTCGAGCATTTCCACGTCAACGTCGCTCACCTGCTGGAGGGCAAGGCGAAGGCGATGGTCGTGACCGACTCTCGCAAGGCCGCGGTGAAGTACAAGAAGGCGATCGACGCGTACATCGACAAGCGGGCCGCCAACGATGCCTCGTACAACTACCGAACCCTGGTCGCCTTCTCCGGCTCGGTGACGATGGCCGAGGACGAAGAGTGGGCTTCGGACTGGGGGCCGCAGCCGAGCAGGGAAGACGAGTTCACCGAGGCCAACCTGAATCCTGGCGCCGGCTCGGACTTGGCCGCCGCCTTCAAGGGCGCAACGTACAAGATCATGCTGGTCGCCAACAAGTATCAGACAGGGTTCGACCAGCCGCTGCTCTCGGCGATGTACGTCGACAAGAAGCTCTCCGGGGTCACTGCCGTACAGACGCTGTCGCGGCTCAATCGCACCTATCGCACTGCGGGCGGAGAGCGCAAGCGCAAGACGTTCGTCATCGACTTCGTGAACAAGCCCGAGGACATCCGGGTGGCGTTCGAGCCTTACTTCACGAACGCCACCCTGGAGACCGAAACTGACCCTTACGTCGTTTTCCACCTCGCCACCAAGCTCGACCAGGCTGGTATCTATACGCCAGGGCAGGTGCGCGAGGTGGCCGAACTGTGGGTCACCCGGAAGGGCAACAACGCGCTCTCGGCTGCGATCAGCCCAGCCAAGAACGAGTTCGCCCGCCGCTACGCGGCTGCGATTGAGGCCGATGACAAGGTCACCCTCAACACTCTCGACCTGTTCCGCAAGGACGTCTCCACTTTTGTCCGGCTCTACGACTTCATGAGCCAGATCGTCGACTATGGCGATGCGTACATGGAGATGCTGTCGATCTTCCTGCGGCTCCTGGAGAAGGTCATCGCAGACTCGTCCTGGGCCGCAGAGGTCGATTTGTCCGATGTAGTCCTCGTCGGCGTCAAGCACAGCAAGGGAACCGCAGTCGACATCTCGCTGACCGGCGACGGCGAGCTCAAAGGCATCAGCGCTGCGGGCACCGGCGGCCGGAAGGAGCCGAAGTACGTCGCACTCCAGGTCGTCATCGACAAGATGAATGATCTCTTCGGTGCCGAGTCGTTCACGGGGTCGCAGGTCCGGGAGTTCGTGCAGGGCCTGGTGCAGCGGCTGCTCGCCCACCCGGACCTGATCAACCAGACCAAGGTGAACTCGAAGAAGCAATTCATGGAGTCGCAGGACTTCCAGGCTGCGGTCGTCGAGGCGGTGGTCGAGAATCAGGAGGCCCACAACACCATGGCGGACTACTTCTTCAGTGACGGGCCTGGCGTCAACGCTGTCATCGTGGCACTCGCGGACGCCTTTTACGAGGCTGCGATCGATCGGCAAACGGATGTGTGAGCAGCCTGGGTGCCGTGCCACGAAGGTGTTTCGGCATTCTCGATCAGTCTCTATAGCTTGCCAGCGGTCACCCGAAGGTGATGGCGAGCGCACAGGTGGCGTGCCGCGCACACATAAGTTTCCAATCGGCCATCGCAGCGGTAGCGAGAGCGGTCTCGTGTAGTTGGCGGCGGTCAGCGCCATTCCCGTCTTGCTCCGACAGGTATTGAAACAATTCCGCAGATCAGATGTCCGCGGCTGTCCTAAGCGTGGATGTCAGCCGCGGAACATGTTGATCTGCTGCCAGATGGTGTCGTGTGGTGCGTCGTGATCGTCGAGGTTGCCGAGGGACTTCACTGCTCCGGTCACGGCTGAAGCGCGGCTTCGTTGGTCAGGGTGCTGTTGCCAGTACGCCTGCGGGATCTTCAGCACGGCCGTGAGCAGGTCGCCGGGGTAGAAGTCGCCTTCGGCGAGAGGGTTCTGCTCCAGGTGGGTCAGCGCAATGGGGACCAGTACGTCGAGGCTCTCCTGCTGGAGCAGAAGTACACGGAGGTCTTCGACGTCCAAGGAGCCGATTGGCTTGTGGCGCAGCTCGTAGACGGTTTTGATCAGCCGGGTTGCGTCGGCTGGTGGGTTACCCCAGTGGCGGTCTTCGATCTGCTCAAGGGTGAGCGATTCGTCGACGTCAGGACTGGTCCCCATGGCTCCTCGTGTCAGTTATCGTGGTCGTGCGTGTGCCTGTTATCCGCGTGGTACCCACTGCTCACTGTAGTCGAGCAGCCGACTGGCCTCGGACAGCTCGGCCTCGACGGCGGGACGGTCTTCGGGTGACAGTCGTGAGTCGCTGAGCTGGCGTTTCAGGCGGTTGATCTGGTTCGAGAGGCCGTTTTGGGCCTCCCTGACTTCGGTGACGTGGTCCCAGGGGGTGCCGTCGCCCTTGCGGGCGACGACTTCGCCGTTCAGTTCGCGGCGGGCGCCGTCGAGGTCCTTGTCGGTGAGGTGTTCCTTGAGACGGTCCGTCTTGGTGGGCTTGGTCGGGTTGGAACGCGGTTTGACGGGTTCGACGTGGTCGTCGGTCATGGCGTGCCGGGCGAGGTCGCCGACGGCGCCGACGGTCATCGTTCCGCCGACGGCGATGCCGGCTGCGGAAACGACGTTGAGGGGCACACCGGCGATGGCGCCGATGCCGGTGGCGTCGAGGAGGAGGCCCGCGCCTTCGCCTGCTGAGCTGATCGTGGTCAGCGCTATTCCGCCGACCGCGGCGGCGGTGTCGACCGGGTGGTTGAGCATGGCGTTGCCGAACGAGGCGAGGCTGTTCGCGGCGTGGGTGCCGAGGTCGGCGAGGAAGTTGCCGGCGTCGTCGAGCCAGCTGGACTTTTGTGGTGCTACGTCCGCTTCGGTGTCGAGCATGCCTGCGATGGAGTTACCGGCCTCGGTCAGCTGCTCTCGGGCTCGGTCGAGCGTGTCCTGGGCAGCTTGCCGTCCGCCTTCACCCGGATCGGTGAACGGTGGCAGAGGCTGGTTGTGGGCCTGAGCCTCAGCTACGGCGGCATCGTGCCGGGCTTTGGCCTGCTGGGTGGCAGCTTGGGCGTTGTTCCACTGGGCGATGGCTTCGCCTGCCTGGGTTTGGGCCCAGCGGAGCGTGTGCGCGTAGTCGGTGAGCAGTGACCCGCCTCGGTGCAGGGTGTCGGCGGCGTCGAACCACTTGTTCGGCTCGTAGCTGAACTTGTCGTGGAATGCGCGGGCGGCGGGGCCTTCCCAGGCTCCGGTGTCGATAGCTTTGAGCCCGTCAGCGGCCTGGCCGGCGAGGTCGCCGCGGGCGTTCAGTACGCGCGCGTTCTCCTCGATCGCTTCGGGTTTGCCGGGGACGAGGGCTGTCGGGTCGCTGGTGTCTCCGAGTTCAGCCATCGTCCACCGGTCCCTGGCCCGGGTCGGTGGTGAGTGAGCCGGCAGCGGCGGACTCCGTCGCTCGGTACGCGGCGGCTGCCTTGGTGAGGACGTTGCCGATCGCGTCCGCATCGTCGGTCAGGATGTCGAGGCCGTCGCTCCAGCGGACGCAGAAGTTCATCAGGGAGTTGTGGATGCCGTCGTGTCCGTACAGGCTGGTATCGCCGCACAGGTCGCGTAGCTCGAAGCTCGACTGGTCGGTCACGCTTCGCTTGATGCCGTTCGCGGCTTCCTCCATCTTGCCGACGTCGACATGGAACCCAGGGCCATCCACTACTGAAACCATCCCCCTCGAACACGTTCAGTACTCATCGAGTGTGGATGATTCGAACGCCGATGACAAGCGGTCGACCTGCCGCGAGCGCAGCTGGACGAACGGAGACATAACGGAGCCCAGACCTGCCGCCAAGGCACGTTACGATAAGCGCTGCATACCTAAAACTGCTGGTAGAAGCCGTTTCCAACGCGACCACGATTGGATCGCTGCGGCGTCACGAGCAGGCTTTTAATCCGTAGGTTCTGGGTTCGAGCCCCAGGCGGCCCACCACGATCGACGTCTCCGCCGCGGCCTCGAGGATCGCGACGGAGCTGCCTCATCGAGAGCCGTCAGAGGGCGGACTGGAAGAACACGTCCTGGGTCAGCTTCGTGATCCGGCCGGCCGAATCCTGCCAGGACAGCGTGGTCGGTTCCAGGGTCAGCACCACGACGATCTTGCAGTCCACCGTGCCGCTCGTGTGCATCGCGCGGCTGGTCAGGTCGATGTCCTGGGTGCCGAACGTCCGGGCGCCGTCGGGCGTGCCTTCGCCGCTGGACGCGAGCGCCTTGGCGGCCTTTACCTCCGGTGAGTTCAGCACGCGCCGCTCGTTGGCGGACGGTTCCGTGCACTCCTGACCGGACTCGGGCGCTGCGCCGAAACCGGACCAGCCCTGCTTGACCGCCTTTGGGCCGGGCACCGCGCTCGGGAGGCCGAACGACTGGTCGAAGCCGTCCGAACCGCACTTGGTCGACCGCGCCAGGTTGCCCATGATGAAGTCGCGGTACTTCGGGTTCGCGTCGTGCAGGATGTACTGGTACGTCTTGGCGATGTCCGCGGCGCTGATCGCCGTGTACCCCCACTTGCCGCGGCTGGCCGGTGGTGCGGTGTCGGTGAGGCCGATCTTGGTGACCATCCGCTTGATGATCTCGTCCCAGCCGTCGCGCACCCACAGCGTGCTGGCCGCGTCGTCGTTGCTGGAACGCAGCATCGGCTCCAGCAGCGCCAGGTCGTCGGCCGGGATCTCGTAGTCCGGGCCGTGGGATTCGAGGTAGTCGAGGGCGATGAACAGCTTGACCAGCGAGGCCGAGCGGTACTGCTTGTGCTCGTCGGAGCCGTAGGTCTGGCCGGTCTCCTGATCGACGACGAGGTAGCTGGCGGTCATCCCCTCGAGAAGGTCCACCGAAGACGTCGCCGCCGAAGCCGGCCCGGCCGCCACGGCCACGCTGGCGACGACGCCGGTCGCGATCGTTGCCAGACGGAAGATTTTTCTCAAGTCAACCACCCCAGTTTTCGCTAGATCAACTTTGTTGGGGGGTCACCCTATCGGGTTAGTTGCCCGGCAGATTTTCGTCGTCGGGTCGCGCTTCGGCGTTACGGCCCGAACCACTCCACACGGCGGGCGGCGAGCCATTCGGCGGCTTCGGCCGGCGTCCGGAACGTCCGGGACATCAGCCGCCGGGCGTCGTCGAGGGTCAGCAGGCGATCGCTGATCACCGTGTCGATTTCCGCGCGGACCCGCTGGGCCAGCTCGCTGTCCGGGTGCTGTCGCAGGATCTTCGCCGTGTCGGTCAGGTCTTCCTCCGCTGCGCAGTACGCGGTCAGGAAGTCCTCGAAGTGGCGGCTCATCGGCATGGTGGCTCCGTGCTCACGGGGTGGGATAGCAGGTGTGCAGGTACCAGCCGCCGCCTGGGCGCGCCCGGTAGACGGCCACGACTTGCGCCTGAGGCGTGAACCGGGTCATCCGGACGCCGTTGCGGTCGGCGGTGTGACCGGCGACGGCCCGGGACCAGTCTGCCCCGATCGCCTGGCGCAGCGGAATCCGGACCACGGGACGCACGGTTTGCGGCGGCTGGCCACGGCGCAACGCGGCTTCTGCCTCGGCCATGCTCCGGCGGTACTCCTGAGAGCGCTCGACACCGCCGACCGCCCGGGCGAGGTGGGTCTCGTGGGTCCAGCGGGTGGCGTTGGAGCGGAAGTGGGCGCGGCCGCCCGGGTTGTCGACGAGTGCGCGTTGGGCGCGGGCCCGCGTCTCCGCCGGCCCCACGTCGACGTGGCGCCTGAAGGCGTGCCCGCGGTAGGTGCGCTCCTCGTCGCGGAGGTGTTTGACCCGCTCGCGGACACTTCGATCGTCACGAAAGCGATCGTCGCCGCTCCTGGCGCGGGTCACCGCCGGCTCACCTCGCGAAGTCGACGAGGAAGGGCACCGCGGCCGTCGAGCGGGCGTGCACGATGGCCGGGCGGCCGCCGAACGGGATGTTCATGATCTCCCGTTCGCCGAGGACGGGGACGGTTTGCTGGCCCGTGGAGGTGCTGGTCTGGTAGCCGAATCCCTGCGCCGTACGGGCGACGGTCGTGGTCTCGACCGTGTGTTTGCCGAGTCGTTCGGACAGGAAGCGCGCGGACTCCTGTGACACGCCGCTGAAGGAGACGTAGACGTCGCAGTTGGCGAGCGCGACCGAGCGCTCGGCCGGGTCGCTGAACTGGGCGACGTCCTGCAGGGCGATGACGATGCCCATGCCGGCGGAGCGGGCCACGCTGAGCAGGTTCTTGTAGTCGACGCGGTCGGCCAGCTGGGCAGCCTCGTCCAGGATGAGCATGACCGGCGGCCCCTGGTAGCCGCTGAAGCGGTTGTACACGCGGAAGAGCAGGTCGTTGATGAACAAGCTGGAAAGGCTCTGCGCCATCTGGCCGTCCTGCAGCGGGGCGACCACCGACAGCAGCTGCCGCTCGGTGAGGATGTCCGGCGTCGTGAGTGTGCCGTTCGTGGTCACCGCCTCGACCGACGGCCGAGCGAGCGCGTCGAGCCGGACGACGACCCCGGTCACGCGCTTGGCGAAGTCGTCGGGTGGCAGGTAGGGCAGGTCGCGGAGCCGGGCTGCGCCGGGGTTGTGGGGATAGCGCTGCAGCAGGAGGTCGAGTTGCGCTTGGTCACGCAGCAGGCCGAGCAGCTTGCCGGCGGTCCACTTGTGCCGGTTCGGAGATGCCTGGGCCAGTTCGAGGAGTCCACGGAGGACCTGGCCGTCCAAGTGGAAGAAGTACGGGTCGGCCTTCGGCGGCGGCTGTTTGCCGATGATGGACTGGACCGCGCTGTCCACCGCGCGGTCGGAGTCGATGCTCTGGAGCCAGTTCCACCGGGCCGAGCGGGCGGGGTCGGTGTAGTCGATCTTGCGGGCTCGTACGCCCAGCGGGTTGCCCTGCGCCTGCACTTCCGCGCGGACGGTGTCCAGCAAGTCGCCCTTCACGTCGACGCACACCACGCTGTAGCCGCAGCGCAGCGCGGCGACCGTCCACGGCACGATGACCGACCTCGTTTTGCCTGCTCCGGAGGGCCCGACGACGCAGGCGTGCAGACGCAGCTGTGCGTCGGACAGGCCGACCGGAGCCCCGCGCCGTCCCTTGACCGACACGAAACGGCCGAGCGGGAACTCACCCGTGGTCAGGGCCCCAGGCGCCCGCGAGCCCTGATAGAGCCCGCGGTGGTCGAAGGGGCCCACGGCCCGCCGACGGCCGTCGGCGGCCAGTTGCGCGCTCCCGACCCGCTCGGCCACCGCGCGGCCGACCGCCGCCGACGTGCGCATGACCCCCTTGGCCACGGCGGTGTACATCGACAGGACCCCGGACACGGCTCACTCCTCGCTTTGAGACGACGGCTCGGCGGACACGGTGGTCAGCTCCTCGTCGGCGTCCGGCTGAATCGGTGGTTCGACGACTCGCCGCAGCTCGTCCACGAGGTCTTCGTGGTGTTCGAAAACCTGGGCACCTGCCGAGGCGAACCGCTCCTCGTCCTCTTCGGTGCTCCCGCGTTCGAAGCTGACCCAAGTGACCGTGGCGGCGGAGCAAAGCCCGCTGAGCCGCATCCTGGTGTCCTCGCCGATGTGGGGAAGCGACCCCGCGATGAAGACCACCGCGGTGCGGACGGGTTCGACGTCCCGCCGCCGGAACGACGACCGGTCCCGTTCCACGGTATCCAGGATGTCGCGCGACGCGTCGAACAGGTCGAAGTGCTCACCCCACTGCTCCGGGAAGTCCCGGTGACGCAGCAACGCGGGATCGGACAACGGCCGCCCCGGGGTCAGTTTCCGGCCCGCGCTGAAGGTCCGCACGAACCACGGGTCCCGATCCGTGCCGTCGGCCGGGGCCAGCAGCGTCTGGGTCAGCGTGCAGGCGAATTCGGCCCGGGCCCTGCGCTTCGGCCGGGGCAGCTTCACGGGTTCGGACGCGAACACCAGGTAGAGGAGCACGACCCGGTCCACGTGCTCGCTCAGCTCCTCGATCACGTCCACGCCGGAGCTCGGCAGCTTCCGCCGTGCGAGGAGCTCCCGCGACCGGTCGAGGACGGCGTCCGGCACCAGGCCGGTGAGGGACAGCTTGATCCGGCCGGCCGGCTCCGGGCTTCGCGCCGGCGTGGGCACCGGCAGCTCCGGAGCCGGTGACACCGCCGGGACGGGGCGTTCGGGAGCTTGCGCAGGCACCACCGGAGCTTCCGGAGGTGGTTCCACGGGCTGCTCCTCGAAAGCGGGCAGTGGGGGCGGCACCACCGAAGTGCTCGCGGCCATGCGGGCCAGCTGCTCAACCGCCAGGCTGAAGCCCGCGGTCCGGTCGACTTCGTGGGCCGTGGCTTCGATCGCGTCCATGATGTGCGGGACGAGCTCGGCACTCGGGCCGGCTTCACGGTCGTCGCCGTCGGGAGCCGCCAGGGTGGCGGTGCGGAAGATGATCGGCAGCTCACCGAGACGCGGTGTGTTGGCCAGCGCGTTGACGAGGCGATCCGATTCCTCGGGGTCCGGGTGCACCAGCAATACGCAGAAGGTGGCGAGCGGTGCGGGGTTGCGCGCGGGAGAAGCGCCCCAGTACACCAGGTCGCGGTACAGCCTGAACGCGACCGTCTCGAGATCACCGCTCAGCGGGTCGTCGTCGGCCGGAGTGGCCACCCGTGACGCGTCGAGGTACACGGGGTCGTTGTAGATCAGCTGCTCGACCTGCCGCACCGCCTCGGCAGCCGCCGCCGAAAGCGGCTCCGGCGCGACTACGAGGACAAGGCACCCGACCCAGGTCGCCACCGGGTCCGTCATGGCGTGCTCCCGTTCGTCGAGCCGATCTTCTTCCCGTTCGGCAGGTTGAACTTGCTGCGGACGTTCTGCTGCCCGCTGCCGGTGGCCTGGGGCGGAACGTGCCCGCCACCGGCGCTCCCGTTGGCGCCGGCCGGCTTGCCCGCCGCGCCGGCCGCGGTGTGCAGCGTCTTCTGGACGTCCCGCGCCCACTGCGCCAGTGCGGCGTCGAGGATGGTTTCCATTTCCTTGGCGACCCTCTCGTTCGCCTTGATGCCCAGATCCTGCTCACGCGAGCGCATGTCGTCGACGACCGCGCCTTCCTTCTTGACCTCTTCCGCCGCCCGCCGCTCGGCCTCATCGCGGTCCCGCGCCTGCTTGCGCTTCTCGATCTTGGCGTTTTCGACGTCGGTGTCTTCGGCGGCATCGCGGTTGCGCTCGTAGGCCGACGGCGGTCCGAGGCTCGTCAGGATCTTCACCAGCACCGGAAGCAGCTCGATCATGAAGAGCAACCCGGCGACGGCGTAGTGGGTCGAGGCGGCCGCGCCGTTGTCCTTGCCGAGGTTGCTCAGGGCGATGATCTGGGCGAGAAGACCCTGGTTCTCGTCGTTCTTCGTCGTGACGTCGTTGACCTGGCCGCTCACCTGGGCTTGCAGCGCGGCTTCCTGCTGACGCAGCCCGGGGAGCTCGGCCCTGGCCACCTCCTGAGCTTTGCCGAGGGCGTTCTGCCCCTGCGTGGAAACCGACTCCCGCGCCGCCGTGAGAGCGCCTTCCGCCTGGGTGACCGCTTTGCCGGCGTCATCGGCCAGCCGCTGGGCTTCCTGGTACTCGCGCTCCCGCGCCTTCGCCAGGTTGCCGTTCCCCGGCACGTTGGTGGATCCCTCGCACGACGACCCATACAGCTCGCACTGCCAGGCCCGGTACTTCGCCTCGGCGGCGGTGCGTGCCTTGTCGTAGTCCTGCCGGGCCTTGTCCAGGTAGTCCTGGCGGTTCTTGACCTCCGGCGAGTCCGCGGCGGGCAGCACGCCGCGAAGGGTGTTCTCGTGAACTGCGATCTTCTCCCGGGTCTGTGCGAGCAGCTTGACCGCCGGGGTCTCGGCGAGGACGTCGCCGGTCTCCTTGGCCTTCGTGAGGTTGTCCGAGATGATCTGGGCCGAGATTTCGTCGTGGAAGATCTGCAGGACGAGCGGTGTCGAGATCACGATGCCCAGGAGGGCCGCGATGACGACGCGGACGCCGACGACGGTCAGCGCCTTCGCGAACCCGCCGCGCAGTTTCAGGTTCATGATCAGGAAGCGGTCGATGACCGCGATGATGCAACCCCAGACCAGCCCGCCGAAGACCGAGAGGGCCACCGGCAGGTGCACGCCGTTGCTCAGGGCGAAGGACATCGAGAGGACGCCGAGCCCGGCGGTCGCCAGCACGACCAGTCCCATTTGGACGAACGAGCTGCGGTTCGTGGGTGCGGTCAGCAGGATGTCCCGGTCGGCGCCGCCGATCCAGGTGAGCGTGTCGCCGAACCGCCGCTCGGGTGTGGTGGCCTGGCCTGAGGACTTGGTCATGGTCTCGTGCTTCCCTGTCGCAGGGCGGCGGCAACTTCGGCCGCCACCCGGTCCTTGAGCTGTGTGCGCGCGTCGGCGAGCGTTTCGTGCACGCCCGCGACGGTTTTCGTGCCTGCCGCGGCCAGGTCCGGACCCGGCGCGGAGGAGAGCAGCGCCCAGTTGCCGAGCTGCCCCGCCCCGGACGCACCGCCGGACACCGCGGCCGCGACTCGCTGCATCGGCGCCGGACTCGCGCTCACCGAGGAGAGCGCGCCGGCGACCGCGTCCAGCGACGGGAACTCGGGCCGTGGAACCGGGTGCCCGGCGGTGCTGACAAGGGGAACGGCGGGCAGCATGTGCAGCACGGGCGGAATGGTCACGGCGGGGACACCCGGGACGACCGGCCGAGGCAGGCCATCGAGGGAGACCTGGAAAGCCGGAAGGTCGTAGAGCGTGGCGTTCCCGGCGAGTGCTTGGACGCTGCCGTGGTTGTTGATCACTTCGACGTGGATCGCGCCGGACGCCTGCGGGGTCACGGTGCAGGCGCCCGTGGCCGTGCCCCGGTCCGGCACGGTGACGTGCAGGCCGTTGGCGCCGGTGATGACGATCTCCTTGGCGCCGGTGCTTTCCCAGCTCACCTGGATGTCCTGGCCGCGGATGGTGGTGTCGCGGTCGAGCCAGGCCGCGCGCAGGACAGGCGGGCTGGCCAGGGCGAGCAGATTGCGCTCGAGGCAGTCGAAAAGCTCCCGCGCGCTCGGCCGCCGTGCGCGATCGGGGCCCACCGCGCGGGCGACGACGTCGATCGCCTGCTGGTCCAGTTTCCCGGTCAGGATGGCCGGATCCTTGGCCTGGGTGACCCCCGAACCCTGGGACAGGCAGCGGATGACGCACAAGCCGAGTTTGTAGACGTCGGTGACGTCGTCCTGCAGCCGCGTGCCGGCGGACATCTCGGGAGGGTTGAACGACGGCGAGTGCATCTGCTTGCGCTGGGGGTCGGTCGCCGACGCGGTGGCGTCGCAGTCGAGCAGCTTGACCCGTACGGGGTTGAGGGCCACCGCGGCGTTCTTCAGGCTGAGGTCGCCGTAGACGATCCCGTGCCGGTGCAGCCGGCCGACGGCGTAGACGAGCTGGGCCACCAGGGCGATCCGGGTGGGCAGGTCCTGGAAGCCGGACCGGTCGATCCCGAGCCGTCGTACGAGGCTGTCCTTCGCGGACAGCCACTGGAGCTCCATGACGAGCTTGCCGGGCGGCCCGTTCTGCGGCTTGGTCTGTGTGAAGAAGTCGGGCGGAATGAGGGACATCACCATGCCGCAGGGCTGCCCGCCGTCTTCGACCACGTCGACGGGCCACGTCGTGTACTCGTCGAGGTCATCGCGGTCGGCCGGGCTCAGGCCGGCCCGGAAGGCGACCGCCTTGACGATGCTGTCGAGGGCCTGCGCCCGGACCGCCGCGGTCACCGGGCCGCCGACCGGCTTGATCTCCTTGTACGCCAGCTGAGGACACCCCGGAAGGCTGAACTTCGTCAGCCGGTGGACCTCACCGACCGCTCCGCCGGCGATGAAGTCCATCGGCCCCAGGTCCTTCTTGCGGATCAAGGCTCCGCCCCTTCCCCGGCGCGCACCCACAGGCCGACCACCGTGCGGTCGTCGAGGTGCCCCTTGCGGCCGAACCCGACCTGGCTGCCGAAGTCGAAGATCGGCGGCGGCGCGCACCACCACTCCGCCAGCTCCGCGCGGACCTCCGCCGACCCGCGCAACGGGCCGTCCACTCCGTCGGTCATGACGAACAGCGCGCCGCCGTCGAGAACCGTCTGCGTGAGCCGGAGCTTCGGTTCTCCGGTGGGGAGGGCGCGAACCGAGCCGGTGTGCAGCGCCCCTTCCGCCTCCGCGTCGCCGGCGAGCTCGGACCACGTGCTTGCGCCGGACAGCACCCACGCCGTGCTGTCGTCGCTGCGGACGAAGTCGACCTGGAGGCCGCCTTGTCCGGGCGTGATCGCCACCGCCACCACGGTCGTCGCCATGCCCTGGTCGGTGCGCTCATCGGGGGAAAGCCCGGCGTGGACCTGTTCGACGAACGCGGCCAGCTCGGCGTTCACCATCCCGACCGCCTTTTCCCAGTCCCGGGTGGACAGGTAGTGCGCGGGCAGCCGGTCGACGACGAAAGCGGCCGCCTCCTGCGACCGCGGCAGCGAGCCGACGCCGTCGCACACGACCACCACCACGGTCCCGCTCAGCGGGTCGCGGACGACGGAGAACCCGTCCTGCCGCGGCTTGCCGAGGTAGCGGTGCAGCAGGCCCCGCACCGACGCGGCGCGGATTTCCAGCTCCGGTGTCGAGTGCTCGGACAGCACGTGGTCGGGCACCGCAGGCTCGGCGGGCGGCTCCCCCGCGGGGAGTTCGCGGGCCGCCCGGCCGGGCTCCCCGACGGCGGGGGAGCCACGGCCACCCACGAGCGGCGGTCGCGGACCCCGGCTCACATCCAGTCCCCGGCGTCGCCGAACTGGGTGTCCATGCCCTGGGCCGGCTGCGGGGTGACGATCTGCGGCGCGCCGGCCGCGACCGACTGCCCGGAGCTGAGCGCCGTCTGGCCGATGACCTCGGTCATCGCCCGGAGGATTTCGCGCACATTGGACGAGCGGGACAGGAACCAGCGGCCCTTGGTCTTCCCGAAGTTGGGGTAGGCGAGCGCGCGTATCACGTCTTCGGGCGCATCCCGGAACCCGAACGGCACGAAGTACGGGAAGGCTTTGTTCCCGGTGCCGGACTCCGGGTCGTAGGCGAACAGCGAGCGGAACGTCGTGAGGTGGTCCCGGTCGCCGGGAGCGCCGTCGGTCAGGAAGAAGACGCAGGGCCGGTAAACCCGCATGCCCTGGCCCTTCAGGCGCGCGCGGTCGGCGTCGAAGGCCCGTTTGAATTCGTGGAAGGCCGCGCCGTAGCTCGTGCCGCCACTGGCCTGCAGCGCGGGCACGTTGACCTCGCTGGGCGGGCACAACGGTACGACGGTCGTGGCCGTGTGGTTGAAGGTGATGATGCCGAGCATCACCAGGTCGTCCACCACCGGGTCTTCGAGGATCGCCTGCACCATGTCGTCGAGTGCGGTGCGAAGTTCACCGATGTCGCCCGACATCGAACTGGAGACGTCGACGATCAGGTAGAAGGGCATGATCATCTGTCCGTCCGAGGCGGACGTGTCGGACACGGTTTCGCTGGAGACCTGGGTCATCGCTTTCTCATGCCTTTCGATTGCCGGGCTGTTGCCGGGAGGATTGCACGCGGCTCGGAGGTGTTCAAAGGAAAAATGGTCAATGTCAAGATTTTGTCGTCTTGACAGAGTGGGATTATCGATATTCGTGCTTGCTGGTTGGAAAGTAATCAGCCTCGCGCCGGCTTTTGTTTATGGGGAAGTTATGGAATGTACATTCCTTCAAGACCGTCCCCGTCTCGCCGGGCGCGACTTCACCGGCCGCGGAACCACCTGCGGACCAGGCTGCCGGTGATGGCCAGCAGGAAAAGGGAGATCCCGGCCCGCCACATGTCGCCCGCGCTGTCCGGACGTCCGGTGTAGGCGGCGGAACCGTAGAAGAAGAACGCGACGTCCAGCGCGAGGAAGACCAGCACTGTCCAACCGGTCCAGTTGCGAGCCTTCCGGGCGGAGTAGTACGTGTTGTTGGTGGTGTTGATCTGGTTGCCGCCCTGGTTGACGTAGCCGGTGCTGTGCGGGCCGAAGTGGTTCTGCTGGTTGTTGTTCGGACCGCCGGGGTGTTGCGGTGTGCTCATCTCCGCCTCCGCTCGTCGTCGGGCCGGACGGTGATCACCTGGTGGCCCTGGTTCACGTAGACGGTGCTCCGGTCGGCGTTGATCGTCTGGGTGTTCCGTCCGGGTTGCACGGATGAGGGTTCGTGTCCCGCGGTGTCATCGGGCAAACCGTCGATCAGGCCGCGCACGTCGCTTTCGAAGCTCCGGTGCCGCACTTGCCAGAAGGTGTGCACGCACAACGGCGTGAGCTCGATGGGCAGGTCCTCGGGGCGGGGAAGCGGAGTGCCGTCGAGGAGAACCGGGACGACGGGGATCCGGCGCTCGAACGCCATCCGGAGTTCGGTCCGCACCCAGTCGCCCGGAGCGTCGAGCCGGCGGCGCCCGGACTCGTCACGGACGTCGAGCCACCGCGAACCGATCAGCGCCAGGACGACGTCGCACCGCTCGAGTGCGCGGCGGATCTTCGCGGGGTACACCTCGCCGAGCTGCAACGAGTCGCGATCCCGGAAGACGTTTCCGGTGCCGTAATGGCGGGCGAGCCGATCTGCGATCGCTGCAGCGACGTGAACGCTGTCGGCAACCCGGTAGCTGATGAACAGTCTTGGCACGGCACGCCCTTCAGGCTCATATCACCTTGTTCGGGCAGGTCGTCGGAACTGGTCCTCGGTTTGTTACAGGTGATCGACTGTTTACCGGTGAAGGAGTGCCGCGGAGTCCCGAATGGACAAATAGTGGACAGTTCACCGATCCAAGGCGACGACCTTCGAGTTGTCCTGCTCGGTGTTCCGGCGCGTATTCGACCACCCGTTGCGACGGCGAATGAGTCGGAAAACCGCCCGCCACGCCGTTATGTAGAAGGTGTAGATGTAACACGCATGCCCGAGCCGTACGCGATTCCGCGCCCCGCCGGTGAATCACGCCCACACCGCAGCCGGCTCGGTGACCGCGGGGGTTGTCAGCAGTATCGACGGGTACACGACGCTGCCCAGCAGTTGCATCCACGGCTGGGCCAGGTAGTGGGTTTCGGGCAAGACCCTCGGTGGTTTGCCCGCGGCGGTGGCGGGGCTGCCGAGCGCGAGGCGCGCAGCGACAGCCCGTCGCTGTCTTCAGTGCCCAGTGGCGGTGTGCTGCCGCAGGTCAAGTCGCCTCACATCGCGCTGCCGGGTGTGCCCAGCGCGCCGAGGGCGGACGTACCGGTGGTCCCGGTGGTGTCCGGGACGGCGGGCAGCAGCCCGCTGTCGCCGGCGAAGCAGCCGCGCATCTCGGTGCTGGGCCTGCCACTGCGGTAGCGGTCGGCTTCGCCGTTAGGGTGACGGGCATGGACGCGACCAGGTGGCTCATCGTGGTCCGGCACGCGAAGTCGGACTGGTCGGAGGGCTTGCCCGACCACGAGCGGCCGCTGGCGCCGCGCGGCCTTCGCGATGCGCCGCGGCTCGGCCGGTGGCTCGCGGCGGAGGGGCACGTGCCCGACCTGGTCGTCTGCTCCACCGCGCGTCGCACGCGGGAAACCTGGCGGCACGTGAGCGGCGAACTGCCCGCGCCGCCGCCCGTCGAGTACGACGACGATCTCTACGGCGCCGACGTCCCCGAGTTCCTGAATGCCGCTCGCCGGACGCCGGCTGACGTCACCAGGCTCGCGCTGGTCTCGCACGAGCCCGGCGTCAGCGACCTGACCTTGCACCTGGCCGGTCACGGCGAAGAGACGTCGCCGATCCAGGCCAAGTTCCCCACCGGGGCCGCGGCCGTGCTGGCGACGACGGATCCGTGGGACGCGCTCCGCACCGCCCGGCTCGTCGCCTTCTTCCGGCCGCGGGACTTCGCCGGCTGACTTGGTCTGAACCAGGCATTGCTTCGCCCGTGTTCACATGCGTACGCTCCATTCACTCACAGGTCTGATGTTCATATTTGTGAATGGAGCGGACATGGTTTTCCGCCACACCGTCGTGGCCGCGCTCGCCGCGCTCGGCCTCGTCGCTTCTTTCGCCGCGCCGGCCGAAGCCGCGCCGCGACCCACCGGCTGCACCGTCCCGGTCATCGGGCCGGTGTGCGCACCCGCGACCGCCGTCCTCGACGGCAAGCAGCTGCTTCGCACGAAGTTCGCCGCGCTCGTCGGCGAAAAGACGTCCCGTACGGCCCTGAACAACCTGCTGACGGCGGCCAAGACCGACCTGACGGCAGGGCCGTGGAGCGTCACGTCCAAGAAACAGGTCCCGCCCAGCGGGGACAAGCACGACTACCTCAGCCTGGCGCCCTATTGGTGGCCGACGACGCAACCGACCGCGGAGAACCCGTGGGGCTGCCCGTTCGTGCAGCGCGACGGCCAGCGCAACCCGATCGTCGACGAGATCACCGACCACGCCTACCGCGGCGAAGCGTTCGCCGCGATCTACCGGCTGTCGCTCGCCTGGTACTACACCGGCGACGCGCGGTACGCCCAGCGCGCGTCGCTCGACCTGCGCACGTGGTTCCTCGACGCGGCCACGAAGATGAACCCGAACATGAACTTCGCCCAGGGCATCCCGTGCAAGGTGGACGGCCGCGGCATCGGCATCATCGAGTTCGCCTACACGCTGAGCCAGGTCGTCGACGCCACCGCGATCCTGGCCACCGGCGCGCCCGGCTGGACGAAGTCCGACCAGGCCGGCATGACGGGCTGGTACACGCAGTTCCTGGACTGGCTGCGCACCAGCAAGAACGGGACTGACGAGGCGAAGGCCCAGAACAACCACGGCAGCTTCTACGACATGCTCGCCGCGGCGCTCGCTCTCGGCACGGGCCAGCGGGATCTGGCCGCGTCCATCGCTCGCGACGCCGGGCCCAAGCGGATCGCACCGCAGATCCAGGCCGACGGCCTGCAGCCGCAGGAGACGAGCCGGACCCGCAGCTGGCACTACTCGGCGTTCAACCTGGTCGCCCTGACACGGCTGGCGCAGATCGGCACGCACGTCGGCGTCGACCTGTGGCACTACACGGCACCGAGCGGCGCGACGCTGTTCGGCGCGGTCGACTTCCTGATCCCGGGAGCGACGCAGGGGCAGCAGGCGTGGCCGTACCCCGAGCTGGACTTCCGGCCGTACGCGGCGCTGGACGTCCTCCACGCGGCGGCCGACGCGGGCGACCGCGCCGCGCGCACGGCGTTGCCGCGGGTGCCGGTGCAGCCGGGCGGCGACCTCTACCCGGTGCGGCCGGCCGCGGAACAGCTCGACGACATTTCGACGTCCTGACGTGGCGACGTCGTGACGGCGTGACGGCGTGACGGCGTGACGGGAAAGGGCCCGGCCATTTGCGGCCGGGCCCTTTCTTGCCGGGAATCAGACGCCGGCCACCTGCGAAATCCAGCTGCGATAACGCGTGATGTTCGTGTAGGCGGTGTTGTTCGACCGGTCACTGGTCGACGCCACGCCGACCTGACGGCCGGAGGCGAACATCGGGCCACCGGAGTCACCGCCGGCGGTGATGCCGTTGACGCGGTTCGCGCACACGGCCACGCCACCGGTGTAGTCGCTGCAACCGATCGAGTTCACCCGCACGGTCGCGACCTTGAGGTAGCGCGACTGGCAATTGATCTCGGAGCCGCACTGGCTCGTCGCGCCCCAGCCGTAGACCGAGACGTTCTGCCCGACCGAGACGTCACCGACGCTGCCGAGGGGCGAATAGGTGGCGTTCACCGAGGTGGTGAGCCGGACGATCGCCAGGTCGGCGGAGCCGGGGTAGCGCGTGATGGTGGAGCCGGTGGCCATCGTCCCGCCGCTCGACTGGTCCAGGCTGCCGATGCGGAACGTGTAGGTGCCGGAGCTGCTGACGCAGTGCTTGGCGGTGAGGATGTACTGCGGGGCGATGATCGTCGCGGTGCAGTTCTGCTGGCCGTTGACGAACAGCCGGGCCGCCCAGGGCCCGCTGGTGGCGGTGCTGCCGCCGATGATCGACGGCTGGGCCTGCGGGGTGCTGTCGGCGGCCGCCGGACCGCCGAGGCCGACGACGGCCAGTGCGGTGCTCGCGGCCAGCAGGACGAACTTGCCGAATTTCACGCTCACTCCTTTTCACGCGGGGGAGAACCGCGTGGGGAAAGCCGGTGGGGACCGAACTCGAAGATTGTCCGAGTTTCCGGCTAATGTCCGGAACCGACGAAAGTCGCCGGTCGAATCCGTATTTATTTCCCGGAGTGGGCTACGTGCAGTACCCGTACTGTTCCGCGCTCTTGGGTGGCGCTCTTGGTCCTTGGTCCTTGGCCGGCTTCAGGCGGCGACGTTCACCGGGGCGGTCTTCCGCAGCCAGTACAGCCCGACGACCGGCAGGACCAGCGGGATGAAGAGGTAGCCCTCGCCGTAGACGGACCAGACGGTCGGGTGCCGGAAGGCGGCCGCGTCGACGAGGCTCAGCGTGCCGATGGTCAGCACGCCCAGGAGTTCGATGGAGCAGGCGACGAGGGCCACCCGCCACCAGCCGTCCCCGCGCCGGGCCAGCGCGACGGTCGCGACGATGTAGACGACCGCGGCGAACGCCGACAGCAGGTAGGCGAGCGGGGCTTCGTGGAACTTCGTGCCGATCTGGACGCCGGCCCGCGACGTCGCGGCCAGCGCGAAGATCGCGTACACGGCGACGAGCACCCGTCCGGGGCCGCTGGCCGTCCTACGCTGTTGCTCCACTCCACACCTCGTTTAGTCGCAGCACCATCACGGGGACGGCCAGGCAGGCAATGCCGAGCACGGCGGTGCTCGACCGGCTCCGCTCGGCCAGCGCCCAGGCCGCCCCCACGGGCAGCACGACCAGGCAGCCGATCAGGTAGGCCAGGTAGGTCGCCAGGCTGCCAGGCCGGTCACCACTGGCGAGCAGGACGATCCCGATCACCAGCTGAACGACCAGGAGCAGCTCGAGGACCGCGAGCG
This sequence comes from Amycolatopsis sp. 505, assembly GCF_031625235.1. Classification (NCBI taxonomy): domain Bacteria; kingdom Bacillati; phylum Actinomycetota; class Actinomycetes; order Pseudonocardiales; family Pseudonocardiaceae; genus Amycolatopsis; species Amycolatopsis sp. 505. The sequence continues at coordinate 943,798 of NZ_JACKQP010000001.1, read as the reverse complement.
CGATCAGGAGCGGGTTGTCCGGAAGCCGGTTCCGAGCCGACTGGACGAAGCTCCAGAGCGCGACGAGCGTGGCAGCCACGGCGACCGTCACGGCGAATCCGAAGATCACCCGTTCCTCCTTCCGGTCCGCGCCGTCAACTTACTCCGTGGTACTGGCGGGGTCGGCTGCCGAGGTGCCGCAGGCGTGGCGTGGACCGCCCGTCGCGCCCCTGCGTCCACAGTGTTCCCGACATGTTCGTCTCCTATCGAGAAAATAGATCACGGATCGGCCTTGATGGCATTCTGCCAATTCGGCTGAGGATTTGGGGTCGCCCTCCGGTGGACCTGCGTAAACGTCGGAAAGATCTTCACGTTACACCACTATGGTGTGGTGATCGGACTGGACAAAATCACCCTCGGTTCGTCTAGCGGCTGGTAGACGCCTTTTTTGCCTACCTCGGATAGCCCAGTCGAACCGCCGGATTGGCGGATTGGCCCAGAGCTGTCCGGCATGGGGGAATATTCTTCGTCCCGGGACCGTGGTGTCCAGGGGATCGCACGGAGGGGTATCTCGGATGGACCTGCGCTACGAAGCATTTTGCTTCGCCGACCCGTTGTTCTACGACGAACAGCAGGAAAACGGCGCGCCGGCCGAGAATTTCACCACGATGTTCCGGGTGCCGGACACCGGTTGGGTGACCACCGACCGTGGAGTGTGGCGCACCGTGCGCCCGGCTGGCCACGTCCTTCCGGCTCAGGGCTGGCAGATCCACGTTTCCGCTGGCTTGGACAACGCTGGCCGGCTACTCGCGCACGTCTACGAGTCCTGTATCGAGCATGCGGTCGCCTACAAGCACCTCCGCTCACTGCTGACTCTGCTCGCGCGGAATTCGAAATACGCGCCTGGCGACGGCGGGGTCGAGCTGGCCACCATTTACCCGGTCGACCACAACGAACTGGAGCGAGTCCTCACCGACCTGTCACCGCGGCTGGAGGCAGAGCACGGTCCCGGTATTCCGAGCGGCTTGCGGTACGGCGACGGTCCCCTCTACGTGCGTTACGGCGGATTCGCCGACCAGTGGGTGGAACACAGCGGCAATCGGGTCCCGGCAGTCCGCAAGCCGGATGGCCGGCTGGTTCCGGAGAAGCGCGAGCCGACGTTCTCCGTGCCCGACTGGGTCAAGCTGCCGCCCTGTTTGCGAAACAGCTTGCCCACAGGCCAAGGAGGTGCCGCGGCCCGATTCCCGTACCGCATGGTGAAGCCGCTGCACGTCTCGAACGGCGGCGGCACCTACCTCGCCGACCCCAAGACGGGCGGCGACCAGTTCGTCCTCAAGGAGGCCCGCTCACACGGGGGTCTCGACGAGGCGCGCATCGACGCCGTCGAGCGGCTGCAACGAGAGCACGAGATGCTCGGTCGGCTCGCCGGTATCCCCGGTGTGCCGCAGATCGTCGAGCAGTTCGCCGTCTCTGAGCGCCACTACCTGACCACGGAGTACCTGCCGGGTATCTCGTTGGCCAGCTGGCTGACCCGCAACTACCCGCTGACCAGGAGCAACACAACAACCGCCGACCTCGCCGCCTACGCAGGGCGCGCGCTGGACATCATCGCTCGAGTGGAGAAGACGATCGCGGAAGTTCACGCCCGCGGCATCGTCGTGGGCGAGCTGCATCCCTCGAACATCCTGATCGACGAGGACGACCACGACCGCATCTCCCTGACCGACTTCGGGTCGTCATTCGACGCCGAAGTCGATGATCGCCCGGCCCCGGGCACACCCGGCTTCCGTGCTCCGGCCGACCGCACTGGGTTCGAGGTCGACGAGCACGCGCTCGCAGCGTTGCGACTGTGGCTGTTCCTGCCGCTATTGCCGCTGGCGGAGCTCGCTCCGGTAAAGCTGCGCCGGATCGCTGACTTCGTAGAACACCGGTTCGCGCTGCCCGAGGGGTACGCCGATGCCGCAGTTGCGGTGCTGGCCCCGCGTGACGTCTCCGCGGAGCCGGCACCGGTCCACACCGAGCTCGACCACGACAAACCGGACTGGCCGCTCGTCCGCAAGCAGATCACCGAGGCGATCTTGGCCAGCGCCACCCCGTCGCGCCAGGATCGGCTGTTCCCCGGCGACGTCGAACAGTTCACCGTCGGCGGTGTGTGCTTCGGTGTCGGTGCCGCTGGCGTGCTGCACGCGCTCGACGTCGCCGGCGCCGGCCGCTTCCCCGAGCACGAACGCTGGCTGATCGATGCAGTCCGTCGTGAGCCGCCGACCCGGCCCGGGTTCTACGACGGTAGCTCCGGCATCGCCTACGTGCTCGAGAACTTCGGGTATCACGACCAAGCCAGCAAGCTGCTGGCGTCTTCCGCGCGGCTCGTCGAGCAGACGAGCGATCACTCCCTGGAGAGCGGTCTGGCCGGCATCGGGCTGACCATGCTGCATTTCGCGACGGTCCGTCAGGACAACGAGTACGGCCGCCAAGCGCTGGCGACGGCCGTCCGGCTGGCCGAGGCGCTCGAGACTGCGGCGCCGCCCGGCCATTCGGCTCGTGCCGGCCTACTGTCCGGTTGGGCCGGGCCTGCGCTGCTGTTCATCCGGCTCTTCGAACGCACCGGCGAGCCGGCCTGGCTCTCGTTCGCCGACCAGGCGCTGTGCCGCGACCTCGAAGAATGCATCGAAGCCGACGACGGCTCGCTTCAGGTCCGAGACGGCGTCGCCCGGACGTTGCCGCACATCGGCGTCGGCAGCGCAGGGATCCTCCTGGTCACCGAACAGCTGGCTCGGCACCGGCCGGACGCAGAGGCCGGTGACAGCCTTCCCGCATTGCGCGAGGCGTGCCTCGGCGAGTTCGTCCTCCACCCCGGCCTGCTCAACGGCCGGTGCGGACTGGCGGTCGCACTGGCTGCCAGCGCAGATGCGGAGCAGCCGGGCCGCGCGGAGGCGATTGATCGGCAGCTGGCGTGGCTGGGTTGGTACGCGGTGCCGTACAAAGGCGGCCTCGCGTTCCCGGGCAACCGGTTGCTGCGCCTCTCAATGGACGTCAAGACCGGCGGGGCGGGGATCCTCCTTTCTCTTGCTTCGCTCTTTGACGGCAAGGAAGTGCTGCCCTTCCTGGGCGGCATACCCTCCTCGGGGCCTGGTCGCTGAGCGGGACCGCCGCAATCGCCGGGCCATTCAGCAGAACCACTTGCCGTCGTTGGTATGCGCGGCGATTGTTCGTGCAGGCAGCCGGCCTCCCCGTGTCGGGAGGCGGCTGACTGCGGCAGTGGTGCGGTCCGCCGGCGGGGCGCCTTCCGGCGACGGACCGCGACCACTACCAGGCCGTTGCAGCGGGGATTTCAGTCGTCGGCGGGGCGCCTGCCGGCGACAACTTCGTCATCTCCACCTGGCCACAAAAGGCGGTGGCGCGTCCGCTCCCGGGGCGTCTGCCGGAAGCGGACGCGCGACCACCACTTTTGGCCCACTTCTGTGTTCGGGTGCCGTGACCGCCGCAGGGACGCCTGCCGGCGACGGGTCCGGGACCACTTTCGAGCCGTCTGCTCACCACTCTGCCGCCGCAACCGGATCGACGCCTAGGTCGCCATCCGTGTTACTAGCCGATCCGGTAAGGAAACAGCCCGTCCACTGTGGACCGATCTCATGCGCTTTCCAGCCTATCGCCGTCGCGGGGGTGCGGAACCCCTCGTGGCGAATCTGTGGACAACTCGCCGATGATCGGTGGCCTTGTGGACAACTCGGGCCGGATCGCCCGGTTCTGTCGGGGCCGTCGTGCATGATCGGAAGCGCAGGAAGACAAGGCCTGGAACCCGCACCGTCGAAGGGAGGTGAAACGAACGGCGGTGCGCGTCATCCAGGTTGCAGTGCCTCCAACGCCTCGCGGAGTTTACCGGAAACCGGCGTTGGTCGGCGGGACTCGCGGTCTACGAAGACGTGCACGAAGTGCCCTTCGGCGACCAGGGATTCGTCGGCTGCATACATGCCGATTTCGTAGCGGACGCTGGACTTCCCGAGGTGCGCGACCCGCAACCCGACCCTCAATGAACCAGGAAAGGACACCGATGCGTGATACCCGCAATGCGACTCGACGCACAGCCCGATCACCGCCCCGGCTTCGATGTCGAGGCCTCCTTGCTCGATGAGCCACGTGTTGATCACGGTGTCCATCAGCGAGTAGTGGACGACGTTGTTCACGTGCCCGTAGACGTCGTTGTCCTTCCAGCGCAACGGAACCGTCTGCCAGTGCGGGTACTCGCTCACCACAGCGACACCGACTCGCGCAGGATGCCCGACAGGTCGTCGGCGGAGGCCTCGCGTGGCGCGGTGGCCAGCAGGCGCTGCTGCTTGAGCGTTCCCTCGACGAGGGAGTCCACATCGGACTCCGCGTAGCCGACGGCACCGATGCCGTCCGGGATGCCGATCTGGCGCATCAGGTCGATCAGCACCGCGGGCAGGTGGTCGGCGAAGTCGCCGGGCCACTCGAAGTCGGGCGCCAGGAGGCGTGCGACTCGCAAGTGACGGTCCGGGGCCGCGTCGAAGGTGAAGCGGAAGGCGGCGGGCGCGGTCAGCGAGACCGCCATGCCGTGCGGGACCATGGGTTCTTCGCCTGGGTACCCGTCCGGGTGGAAATCCCTGACCTGGCCGGCGATCGGATAGGCGTTCGCGTGGGGGATGTGCACGCCGGCGTTGCCGAAGCCGAGGCCGGCGAACGTCGCGGCCAAGGCCATGGCTTCGCGGGCCTTGAGGTCGGAACCGTCGCGCACGGCGGCCGGGAGGGCCCACGACAGCAGCCGGAGGGACTGCTCGGCGAACATGTCGGCCAGTGGGTTCGAGCCGCAATACGGCACGCGCTGCTCCGGGCGCTTGCGGTCGAACTCGGTGTATGGCTTGGCGGTATAACTCTCTGCCGCGTGGCAGAGGATGTCCATGCCGCTGGCGGCCGTCACGCCGGGTGGCTGGCTGACCGTGAGCCGCGGGTCGACGACGGCCAGGGTCGGGCGCAGCCGCAGGTGGCTGATTCCGCTCTTGACGCGCAGGGACAGCACGTCCAGGACGCAGACCGTGGTGCTCTCCGAGCCCGTGCCGGTGGTGGTGGGGACCGCGACCAGCGGCTTGAGCGGCTGGGCCGGTGCTCGGCCGCCGCCGACGGGGGCGTTGACGTAGTCCATCAGGTCGCCGTCGTTGCTCGTCAGGAGGTTGGCCGCTTTGGCGGTGTCGATGGCGGACCCGCCGCCGACGGCGACGAAGGCGTCGTACGGACCCGTTCCGCGGGCGAAGTCAACCGCCTTCTGCATGCTGACATCGGTGGGTTCGACGTGTACGCCGTCGAAGATCTCGGTCTCGATGCCGTAGCCCGCGATGCCGTCGGCTATGCGGCGGGGCCAGCCGGTCGCGGCCACCTGAGGATCCGTCACCACGAGCACGCGGTGGGCGCCGTACTGGGTGAGGTCGTAGCCGATCTCGTCGCTGGCGCCGGTGCCGTACTTCAACGCCGGTGCGCCATAAGTAAAAACAGTTTCATGTTCGGTTGCGGCCAAGTCGGTGGTCCTCGCTCCCTTGATCGGCTTGCAGTCGGTCAAAGCGGACATTCGGCCTATCCTTGTCCGGTTTCGGTGAAGATCACTTGACTGCACTGAACGGTGCCCGCCTAAGCTCTCCTCATTAGATACCAACTGGGAGCGACCGTCGCCCAGACGGCCGTGCGGATCCTGACCGAGGCGCGTGTCCGCCGCGTGTACGCGGTGGTCGGTGAGTCCTTCCTGGAACTGCTCGACGCCCTGCAGCGGGAGCGGGAGATCACGCTGGTCTCGGCGCGCCACGATGCCGGCGCGGCGTTCATGGCGGAGGCCGAAGGGAAGCTCACCGAACGTCCTGCCGTGCTGCTCGCGAGCCGGGGGCCGAGTGCGGCGAGCCTGGCCATCGGCGTCCAAACGGCGTACCAGGACGAGACGCCGATGGTCGTGCTGCTGGAGACGCCGGCGACCGAGCCGGTGTGGTCGTCGTCGGGGGAGCTGCCGACGTCGGATCTCACGGCCATGTTCGAGTCGATCGCCAAGTCGACATTGCGGGTGACCGACCCGGACGGGCTGCCGGGACTGCTCGCGCACGCGCTGACGACGTCGCAGGAAGGGCGGCCGGGGCCGGTCGTGCTCGGCGTGCCCTGCGACATCTGGGGGATGCCCTACGACGCGGCGAAGCCGATGGCGCGGGTGCGGCCGCCGGCGTCCGGGACGCTGGGCCGTTCGGCTGACGCCGTGGCGCAGCTGGTGGACGAGGCGAAATATCCCGTGGTCATCGTCGGCGGGCGGGCGCGGTCGGCGCGGGACGAGCTGATCGCCGTCGCCGATGAGCTTGCGCTGCCCGTCTACAACGCCTTCCGGCGGCAGGACGCCTTCCCGGAAAACCACGCCCGGTACGCCGGTCACCTGGGCCTGGGCATCCCGGCGCGGCAACTGGACGCGCTCGAGCGCGCGGACCTCGTGCTCGCGCTCGGCACCCAGCTCGACGAGGTGACCACCCAGGCCTACCGCTACCCGACCGCGCAGCAAACGCTGGTCATGGTCGGCACCGGCATCGACGTCAGCCCGAAGCGGCGGGGACTCACCTTCCGCGTCGACTCCGAGGTCGAACCGTTCCTGCGGGAGCTGCGGGAGGTGGCGTCGCCGCGGACGCGGCGGGCCTCGGCGGCGAATGCGGCCGTCCACACCTTCATGACCCCGCCCGACACCAGCGGGAACACGCGGGTGCACCCCGTCGACGTCGTCCGCGCACTGCGGAAGCTCGCGCCCGAGGACACCATCGTGACCAGCGACGCCGGCAACTTCGCGCAGTTCATGCACCGCTACTGGTGCTTCACCGCGCCGCGCAGCCAGCTCGGTCCGAGCAACGCCGCCATGGGTTACGCCGTTCCGGCCGCCGTCGCGGCGAAACTGGCGGAGCCGCGGCGGACCGTCGTGGCCATGGTGGGGGACGCCGGGACGCTCATGACCGGCCAGGAGATCGAAACGGCCGTGCGGTACCGGGCGCCGGTCATGGTGGTCGTCTTCCAGAACGGCGTCCACGGCGCGCTCGCCATGCACCAGGCGCGCACCTACGGCCGGCTCACCGGGGTCTCCATCCCGCTGACCGACTTCGCTTCGTGGGCGCGTGGGCTGGGCGCGGCCGGGTACACCGTGGACGATCGTGAAGAGCTCGAGCCGATCATCGCCAGCGCTCTGGTGCGGCAGCGGCCGTGCGTCATCGACGTGCGGACGGACCCCGATGTCGTGACCCCGGACGTGCGGCTCTCGGCCCTGCTCGGGCAGGCGCGTCCGCAACCTCCCGCCCAGTAACGGTTTTTGCTCTGTTTCGTTCCGGAAAAGCTGGGAATGTCGTGTGGTAGCAGGGCGTTGGCTCAGGTAGCCTGACGGTGTTCCGGTGGTGGTTCGCCGCTGAACCTTCCGGGCCGGGTCCCGGCGGGAGACAACCGGTTTCTGTCGGTGCCGCATGGCACCATCACGGTCATGACCCGCGCCGAAGCGGGCAGGGAACGAGGGGAGTTTCGACGTGACCGATCACCAGCACGCATCCGAACCGCGGAAGTCCTCCGGCGTCGTACCGGTGCTGTTCAGCGCCAGCTCAGAGGCCCACGACGACGCCGTGGTCGCCGCCGATCGGGACGCCGCCTGGCGCTCGCCGTTCGCCACCGAGGGGCTGCGCCCGGCGAGTGGCGAATAGCTCACCCCGCCCGGGTGAAGATGGCTTGTCCGCCCTGGTCAAGGTGTGCTTTACTGCTTATGGTCTCGACTTTTGTGTTCGTGATGAGTCACGCTCGCAGAATTCAGCGGGCGTAGTGTCTCCTCGCCGAGGAAGCAAACCGTCCGGGTGCTGACCCGGGTCGCCGAAGTGGCTTCCTGTTTTGGTGTTACACATGGAGATTTTTGATGACTCAGGGCACTGTGAAGTGGTTCAACTCCGAGAAGGGGTTCGGCTTCATCACCCCCGACAACGGTGGCGGCGACGTCTTCGTTCACTACAGCGAGATCCAGGGTAACGGCTTCCGTACCCTCGAGGAGAACGCTCGCGTCGAGTTCGAGATCGGCCAGGGCCAGAAGGGCCCGCAGGCCACGTCGGTCACCGTGATCTGACTTTGATCTTGGGAAAGGGCCGTCACCCGTTCGGGGTGGCGGCCCTTTTCGTACGCTGCGGACCATGATCGAGCACGGATACACCGTTTCCGGCATGAACTGCGGCCACTGCGCCCAGTCGGTGACCGAGGAAATCGCGGCGCTGCCCGGAGTGGCCGAAGTGGACGTCGACGTCGCGGCCGGCCGGGTGCTCGTGCGAGCCGAAACCGCACTGGCCGAGGACGACGTCCGGGCCGCGGTCCGCGAGGCGGGCTTCACCTACGAGGGTGTCGCCGACCTGGTCCGGTAGCTCGTCGGCGGAATCTTGCCTCGGTTGGTTCTTCCCCGCCCGCCGCTCCGGGTTGGACTGTCCACTGGAGATCACTGAGTGAGACGCGCAGTGTGATCTCCGTCGCTTCGGCCGCATACACACGCGAAGACTGCAACCCCACCACTGCAACGCCCTGCAACCCTTTCGCTCCGCCCGATCACGGAGTCTCCTGTTCTCCGGTGAAAGAACGGGAGGTCAGGTGGGTGAAACGGTGGCGGGGATCGTCGCGAACCCCGCTTCGGGGCGGGACATCCGCCGGCTGGTCGCGCAGGCGTCGGTGTTCCCCACCGCGGAGAAGGCGAACATGGTCCAGCGGCTGCTGGCGGCGTTCGCCGTCACCGGGCTCGACCGGGCCCTCGTCTCGACCGACCTCGGCGGCATCTCCGCCGCGGTCCTGCGCGCCCTCGGGCGTGGTGGCTCCTGGCCGAAGGTCGACTTCTGTGAGGACGACGCTCTCACCGGTACCGCCGCGGACACGACGAACGCCGTGCGTCGCATGGTCGAGGCCGGCGCCGGGGTCATCGTCGTCCTCGGCGGGGACGGGACGGCCCGGGTTGCCGCCAAGGCCTGCGAAGACGTTCCGCTGCTCGCCCTCTCCACCGGGACCAACAACGTCTTCCCGCAGGTGCGGGAGGCGACCGTCGCCGGCCTGGCCGCGGGGCTGATCGCCACCGGACAGATCGACCCGGACCTCGTCACCCACCGCGTCAACGTGCTCGAAGTCGTCACCAAAGCCCGCAGGGAAATCGCGCTCGTCGACGTCTGCGTGTCGCTGAGCAGGCACATCGGGGCGCGGGCGCTGTGGGACCCCTCCTCGCTCACCGAGCTGTACTGCACCTTCGCCGAGCCGGACGGAATCGGCCTCACGAGCGTTCCAGGCCAACTGTGTCCCAGCCCTCGGTCGAGCCCGGACGGCGTCGCGCTGCAGCTCGGGCCGGTCGGGGAGACGCCGTACGTCGTGCATGCGCCGATCGCACCTGGGCTCGTGCGGCCGGTCGGCGTGCGCGGCTGGGGGCTCCTGCGGCCGGGGGTGCGTGTCGAGCTCGCTGCGGCGGGCGGTGTCATCGCTCTCGACGGCGAACGGGAACTCGAACTCAAAACCGGCGAGAGCGCGTTCGTGGAGCTCAAACCTGACGGGCCTTGGGTCGTCGACGTCCGGGCCGCGATGGCGGAGGCGGCGCGAAAAGGGCTCCTGCGCACGGACACCGAACCGGGGAAGGAGCGCCGGAGATGACGGACGCCCTCCAGGGTGCGTATCGCGTGATGCGGACCATCCGGGCCGTCGAAGAGCAAGTCCGCGCGAGCGGGCACCCCTACGCCGGCGAGGAAGCCCTGGCCGCGGGCGTCTGCCTCCACCTCGACAGCCGTGACGCCATCGCCGGCACGCACCGCCGGCACGGGCACCGCATCGCCAAGGGCGTCGACGTCCGGGCCGTCCTGGCCGAGATCCGGCACGACCGGCTGCTCACCACGAACACACGAGGCGGCGTCCCGCTGCTGATCTGCGGTGCCGCGATCGCCGCGAAACAGCAGGACCTCGGCGGCGTCGGCGTCGCCTTCCTCGGCGACGGCCCCGGCACGACGCTCGAGGCCTTGAACCTCGCGTCGGCCTGGCACCTCCCCGCCATCTTCGTCACCGAGGACACCGGTTACGCCGATCGGGTGGCCGGGCTCGGCGTGCCCGGGGTCGTCGTCGACGGATCCGACTTCTTCGCCGTGCACGAAGCGGCCGGAGAAGCGGTCGGCCGGGCCCGCGCCGGCGGGGGACCGACGCTGATCGAGGCCGGCTTCCCCCGGCACGTCGGGGACTGCCTCCAGCGGTTCCGCACCCGCGTCACCGACAGCGGTGAGCTGCGCGAACAGGTCCTCGACGCGATCGACGCCGAAGTCGCCCGGCTCATCCAAGCCTCGATCTCCGCCCCGAACTCCGCCCCGGACGAGCTGGAAACCGACGTCTACGTCTCGTACTGACCGCACGAACGTCCGAAGGAAACCGCGACGTGCGCCACCTACCGATCATCCGGCCGAAACGGCAGACTCCCAGGAGGTACAGCACAAGGAGCGGCGGTTGGGGCAGCGAGACCTCGAGGCGGCGTTGCCGGCCGGGGCGGATCCCCGGCGGCACGCCCGTGTCCTCGCGCAGGTGCACGAAGCGGCCCTGAACGGCCAGGCGCTGCCCAGCAAGCTGCGTCCCGTCATCGGCGCGTCCTGGCAGCGGATGCGCCGGCTCGGCATGGACCCGGACAGCCGGGCCGCCGCGCCCGTCCTGAGCTTCGAGCAGCTGGAAACCCGTCGCCGCGCGAGCGGGCTGGCCGACGCGCTGCCGATCCTGCGCGGCGGCCTGATCAGCCTCGCCGAACAAGCCGCGCACATCATGGTGATCGCCGACGCCGGTGGTGCCGTCCTCTGGCGGGACGGCAGCGCCGCGGTCCGCCGCCGCGCCGACCGGCTCGGGTTCGTCGAAGGCGTCGACTGGCAGGAGGAAGCCGTCGGCACCAACGCGATCGGCACCGCGCTCGTCGCGCGCAGCCCGATCCAGGTCTACTCGGCCGAACATTACGTCCGTGCGCAGCACTCCTGGACCTGCGCGGCCGCGCCGCTGCACGACCCGCGCGACGGCAGGCTGCTCGGCGTCGTCGACCTCTCCGGGCCGGCCTCGACCGTCCACGCGACGACGTTGGCGCTGGTCGACGCCGTCACGCGGCTCGCGGAAGCCCAGCTGCGCACCACCCACCGCACCGAACTGGAGAGACTGAGGGGCTTCGCCGTCCCTGTCCTCGCGAAGGTCGGCGGACGCGCCATGGTGGCCGACGAACACGGCTGGGTCGCCGCGGCCGCCGGGCTCGCGCCGGTCGACCGGGTCGCGCTGCCCACCGGCCTCGGACCCGGACGGGCCTGGCTGCCCGCGTACGGCGGCTGCTCGGTCGAGCCGGTCCCCGGCGGCTGGCTGCTCCGGCTGACCGAGAACGACGCCGCGCCGCCCACCCGCGTCGTGCTCGACGTCCGGTCGCCGCGCGAGCCCGAGCTCACCGTGGCCAGCGCGGCCGGGACCTGGACGCACCGGCTCAGCCCGCGCCACGCCGAAGTCCTCTACGTGCTGGCGAGCCACCGCGACGGCCGGTCGGCGTCCGAGCTGTCGGCCGACCTGTTCGGCGACGCCGGCCGGACCGTCACCGTCCGCGCCGAAATGTCCCGGCTGCGACGGCACTTCGGCGGCATCCTCGGCGCGAAGCCGTACCGCTTCGCCGACGACGTCGAGGTGGTCGTCCGGCGGCCGGCGGACCCCGAAGCTGTGCTCCCGCACTCGCTCGCCCCGGCAATCCGCGGCTGACCGGCGGCGAAGAAGAACGTGCCGAAACGCCTGCCCGACACCATCGCGCCGAGCTGGCTGGTGGTGCAGCTGCTCGGCACGCTCTTCTTCGCCGCCACCCTGCTCACCGCCCGCGAAACCGACCCGCGCGTCTGGACCGCGTACGGCGTCGCGACCGCGGGCTGGCTGGGCTTCGTCCTGCAGACACGGCGGCGGCCGAAAACGGCGGCCACGTTGCTCGCCGCCGCCAGCGCCGTGCCGGCGGCGATCATCGGCTGGGCGGGGGACTCGTCGGCCATCCTGCTGTCCGTCATCGCCCTCGGCCGGCTCGCCACCCTCACCTCGGTCAGCGTCGGCACGATCATCGCCACCGGCCTCCTGGACGTCGCGCTGGCCGTGACGTCGCACGCGCTCGCCGGCCACTCCCTCGGCGAGTCGCTCGCCGACGCCGGCGTGATGCTGCTGCTGGTGCTGCTCGGGCTCAACCGCCGCCAATACGAGGTACAGGCGACGCAGAGCCAGGCGCTGCTGGAGCAGACGCGGCTCGCCCAGGCCGAACACGCCCGCGCCGCCGCGCTCGACGAACGCACCCGGATCGCCCGCGAACTCCACGACGTCCTCGCGCACTCCCTTGGCGCGCTGGGAGTTCAGCTCGAACTCGCCGAGGCGCTGCTGACCCAGAAGTCCGATGTGGACGGTGCACTGCGCTCGGTCCGGCGCTCGCGGAGTCTCGCCGCCACCGGGCTGGCCGAGGCGCGCGACGCCGTCGCCGCGCTGCGCCAGGATGTCCCGCCGCTCACCGAAACCCTCGCCGCGGTGGCCGCCGCGCACGCCCGCGACCACGGTGTCACCGTGGACTTCGCCGCCGACGGCGCGCCCCGGCCGCTCCCGTCCGCGGCGGTCGTCGCCCTGGCCGGGATCGCCCGGGAAGCCCTGACCAACGCCGGTAAGCACGCACCCGGCGAGGACATCCGGATGCGGCTGAGCCACGCGCCCGGCGTCGTCCGGCTCGACGTCCGCAACACGCTCGCGGCGTTCACCCGGACAGGTGAAGGATTTGGCCTGGCCGGCATGCGCGAGCGGCTCGCCCTCGCCGGCGGAACGCTGACGTCGGGCCCCGAAGACGGCCACTGGCGCGTCCTGGCGGAAGTCCGGACCTGATCACCGGTGTGCCCGGGAACACATCCGCCCAGATCACGTGCTGATGACAGCGGGCGGTGCCGGTGGCTGCGCCCGCGGCGACTCGGCTACCTTCTGCGGGTACGGCTCACAGCGATCTTTTTCGGGGGCTCCGGGAGGCGAAGCCCCCGGCCTGGGGCGATGCCCCGGATGGCAGGGGGAGGAATTCGGGGATGACCAGCACCGCGACGGCCCCGGCGCCCGCGCCGGGAGCTCCGCCGTCGCCACCGGACAACCGCGACCGCGCCGGGGGCCGCAGCGGCCTGCTCGGGCTGCTCGACCTGCCGGGCCAGGGGGTCCGCGCGGTCATCCGGTCGGCCGCGACCACGCCCGGCCGGCTCACCGTGATCGCCGTCGGGCTGGTGCTGCTGGCGCTGGTCGCCGGGCTCGTCGCGACGCTGTCGGTGCAGGACCGCGACGACACGATCAGCGGCGTCATCGACCGCCGCGAGCCCCTGGCCGCCGCGTCGCAGCAGGTCTACCGCTCGCTCTCGGACGCCGACGCGACCGCCGCGAGCGCGTTCCTCTCCATCGGCACCGAGCCGCCCGAGCTCCGCCAGCGCTACGAGCGGGACATCGCCGAAGCCGGCGCGGCGCTCGCCAAGGCCGCGTCCGACAGCGCGGACGTCGCCGCCGCGGCCGCCCCGGTCGACACGCTGAACCAGCAGCTGCCCGTCTACACCGGGCTCGTCGAGACGGCCCGGGCGAACAACCGGCTCGGCTACCCGGTCGGCGCGTCCTACCTGCGCGAGGCGTCCGAGCTGATGCGGGCGAAGATCCTGCCCGCCGCCCAGGACCTCTACCGCGTCGACACCGAGCGGCTCATCGAAGAACAGGACAGCGCCACCGGATTCCCGTGGCTCGCCACGATCCTGGTGGTCGCCTTGCTGGCCGCGCTGATCGTCGCCCAGGTCTACCTGACCCGGCGCACCAACCGGCTGCTCAACGTCGGGCTCGTCGTCGCGACGGCCGCCGTCGTGGTGTCGCTGCTGTGGGGCGCGGTCGCGCTGATCGTCCAGGGCAGCCTGGTCGGCAGCGGCCAGGACGACGGTTCGCACCGCGTCGACGTGCTCGTCCGCGCGCGGATCGCCGCGCTGCAGGCCCGCGCCGACGAAACGCTGACGCTGGTCGCCCGCGGCGACGGCGGGTCGTACGAGAAGGACTTCAGCGCCAAGGCGGTCCAGCTGGTCGGCGAAGACGGCCAAGGGGGTCTCCTCGGCGAAGCCCGCGGCCTGATCAAGGACGGCGCCGGCGCCACGAAGATCGCCGACGCGTCGGCGGCCGCGACAGACTGGCTGAAGGCGCACCGGCAGGTGCGCGCCCAGGACGACGCCGGGGCGTACCAGGAAGCCGTCGACTCCGCCGTGCAGGAAGACGCGAAAGGTGGTTCCGCACCGGCGTTCCGGCGGCTCGACGACAGCCTCCAGGCGGCCATCGACGTCGGACGGCAGGACTTCGTCGACGACACCCACAATGGCGACCGCGCACTGACGCTCCTCGCCCCCGGCTTGGCCGTGCTGGCGATCGTCGCCGCGGCGGGTGTCACCATGGGGATCCGGGAGCGACTGAGGGAGTACCGGTGAACAGGCGCGGGAACACGGTCCGGGCGGGCGTGCTGGCGGTCGTCGCGCTGCTGGCGGCGTCCTGCGGCAGCCCCGGGAAACCGGTCGACCCGGCGCCGGTCGGCAACGCGGCCTGGCCGCAGCCCGCGCACGTCGGCGGCCCGGACGCGACGGCGGGCGGGACCTCCGACACGAGCTGCAACCCGCTGGCCAGCCTGTCGCCGACCAGCACGACCGTCCCCGACAACTCGACGATGTCCGACATCCGCAAGCGCGGCAAGCTGATCGCCGGCGTCGACCAGACGACCTACCTGTTCGGCTTCCGCAACCCCACCTCGGGCAACCTCGAGGGCTTCGACATCGACATGGTCAACGCGGTCGCGAAGGCGATCTTCGGCTCGGCCGACGGCCACGTCCAGTTCCGCGCGATCCCGTCGTCGCAGCGCGAAGAGGTCCTGAAGAAGCACCAGGTCGACATCGTGGTCCGGACCTACAGCATCACCTGCGCGCGCAAGAAGGACGTCGAGTTCTCCTCCGTGTACTACGTGGCGGGCCAGAAGATCCTGGTCACCAAGGAGTCGAAGGCGCAGAAGCTGGCGGACCTGAGCGGCAAGCGGGTGTGCGCGACCAAGAAGTCGACGTCGCTGGCGAAGATCGCGACGGACCCGGCGAAGCCGGTGCCGGCCTCGGTGGACAACTGGTCGGACTGCCTGGTGATGCTCCAGCAGGGCCAGGTCGAGGCGGTGTCGACCGACGACACCATCCTCGCCGGGATGGCCGCCCAGGACTCGACGCTCGAGGTCCGCGGCGAGCGGCTGACCCAGGAGAACTACGGCATCGGCGTGCCGAAGGACCACGAGGACATGGTCCGCTACGTCAACGCGGTGCTCGACCAGATCCGCGGCAACGGCGTGTGGCAGGACAGCTACCGCCGCTGGGTGGAAGCCCGGCTCGGCCCGGCTTCGCCGCCGTCGCCCCAGTACCAGCAGTGAAGGTAACTCAGCGCGACTAGGATCGATCTCCGCACGTCGCAGGGGATCCGGGAGGTAGCAGTGTCGGAGGAGCCGCGCCGTCCTCGGCACGCCGCGCCGGACGACGAGCCGCAGCAGGTGGCCACGCCGAGCTGGCAGCCGCCGCCACCGGTGCGGTGGGAGACGCCGGAACCGTCGATCTCGGGCCGCCTCGACGACGGCGAACCGGCCGGGCAGGTACCCGGGCGCCGCCCGCCGACGCCGCCGCGCGGGCAGCCCCGCCCGCCGATCCCGGGCGCGGAAGATCCGACCCGCCCGCCGGGCAGCATCGCCCCGGTCGCGCCGCCGACGCCGGCCCAGCGGCCGGACGCCGGTGCGCCGCAGCCGCCGAACGTGCCGGTGGCGCCGAACGTGCCGGTGGCGCCCTCGGCGCAGGCCGTGCGCCCGAACTCCGACGCGCCGCAGCCGACGCAGGCCGTGCGCCCGAATCCCGATGCGCCGCAGCCGACGCAGGCCGTGCGCCCGAACTCCGACGCGCCGCAGCCGACGCAGGCGGTACGCCCGAATTTCGACGCGCCGCAGCCGCCGGTCGCCCCGTCGGCGCAGGCCGTGCGCCCGGACCCTGACGCGCCGCAGCCGACGAGCGTTCTCGCCGCGCCTGCTCCGGAAACCCAGAGCATCATGCCGCCGGTGCCGCGGCCGGACAACGGGCCCGGGGCGCCGCTGCCCGATCCGGGCACCGAAAGCGTCCTGCCCGAGCGCACGAGCGAAGGCCGGCACACCGGCACGGGAACGGGCACCGGAACGGGGACCGGCAGCGGCTCGGGTTCCGGCTCCGGCGCGTTCCCCGGCACTTCGCGGCGGACGTCGTCGCGGACGTCGCGGTCCCGCCGCGGCCGTCTCGGCGCCGGGCTGGTCGAAGTTCCGCCGGTTCCCGCGCGCGATCCCGCGTCCGCGGTGCTGACGAACCCGGTGGTGTCGGAGGAAAAGCGGTTCTGCGGCAGTTGCAACGCGAAGGTCGGCCGCGGCAAGGACGGCAAACCCGGTTCGCCGGAAGGGAAGTGCGAGAACTGCGGCGCGCCGTTCTCGTTCCTCCCGAAGCTCCAGCCGCACGAGCTCGTCGGTGGCCAGTACGAGGTCCTCGGCGCGATCGCCTACGGCGGTCTCGGCTGGATCTACCTGGCGCAGGACCACAACGTCAGCGACCGCTGGGTCGTCCTCAAAGGACTGATCGACACCGGCGACGCGACGGCGATGGCGGCCGCGGCCAACGAGCAGCGGTTCCTCGCCGAGGTCGAGCACCCGAACATCGTCAAGATCCACAACTTCGTGCAGCACCCGGACGCCCACAGCGGGACGACCACCGGCTACATCGTGATGGAGTACGTCGGCGGCCAGTCGCTGCGGCAGCTCGCGCTGGCGCACCACCGGGAAAGCCGCCGTCCGGAGCCGCTGCCGATCGGCCAGGTCATCGCCTACGGGCTGGAGATCCTGCCCGCGCTCGGCTACCTGCACAGCCAGGGCCTGCTCTACTGCGACCTCAAGCCGGACAACGTCATCCAGACCAACGAGCAGCTCAAGCTGATCGACCTCGGCGCGGTCCGCCGCACCGACGACTACGAGAGCCCGCTGTTCTTCACCACCGGCTACAGCGCACCGGAACTGCCGACGCAGGGCGCGTCGGTGGCGTCGGACCTGTTCACCGTCGGGCGCACGCTCGCCGTGCTCAGCTTCGAATTCACCGGCTACACCAGCAAGTTCAAGACCACCCTGCCCGGCCCGGACGCCGTCCCGCTGTTCGCGCTGTTCGGTTCGTACTACCGGTTCCTGCGGCGGGCGACGCACGCCGACCCGGACCGGCGGTTCCTCTCCGCCGAGGAGATGTCCGACCAGCTCACCGGGGTGCTGCGCGAGATCATGGCGCTCGGCACCGGCAAGCCGCGGCCCGGCGTGTCCACGGTGTTCGGCCCGGAGAGCCGCACGTTCGGCGTGCAGCTGGTGGTGCCCGAAACCGGCGCCAGCGTGCCGCTGCCCGGCGCGGACGAGGTCGTCGCGGGGCTGCCGATCCCGCAGGTGGACACGGACGACCCGGCGGCGGGCGTGCTCGCCACCACGACCGCGCTCGACCCGCGGGCCGCCATCGAGGCGCTGGCCGGCGCGCCGCGGGAGTCGATCGAGGTGCGGCTGCGGATCGTGCGCGCCCGGATCGAGCTGGGCGAGTTCGCGGAGGCCCAGCGGCAGCTGCAGGCCGCGCAGTACCTGGCCATCAAGAACGGCTTCCCGCACGACTGGCGGATCGACTGGTACCGCGGCCTGATCGAGCTCGCGGGCGGCCGTTCGCGGGTTGCGCACGTCGCGTTCGAAGCGGTGTACGACGACCTGCCGGGCGAGATCGCCCCGAAGCTCGCCCTGGGCATCAGCGCCGAAGGCGTCGGCGACTACTTCGCCGCCGCTCGGTTCTACGAGCTGGTCTGGCGCACCGACCGCACCTACGTCAGCGCCGCCTTCGGTCTTGCCCGCGTGTACCTGGCGCAGGGCGCGCGGGCGAGCGCGGTCGAGGTGCTCGAGACCGTGCCGCCGTCGTCGACCCACTACGTCGACGCGCAGGTCGCGGCCATCAAGATCAAGACGACCGCGACCAAGGCCAACGGCCGCGAAACCCCGGTCACCGAGCACGACCTGCTCGACGCGTCGGCCCGGCTCGAGCGGCTCCGCCTGGACGCCGAACGCCGGACGCAGCTGTCCGCGGGCGTGCTCGAGGCCGCGCACGAATGGCTCAAGCAGGGCAAGCCGACGCCGGGCGCGCGGGTGCTGGGTTGCCAGCTCGAGGAACGCGAGCTGCGGTTCGGCCTCGAACGGTGCTACCGGGCGCTGGCGCGGCTGGCGGGCACGGTCGACGAGCGCATCCAGCTGGTCGACCGGGCCAACGCGATCCGCCCCCGCACCCTCACCTGAGGCCGGCCGGGATCAGGGGTTGATCTCCCAGTCGCGGGCGTCGCGCTCCCGCTGGTTCTTCTCGTGCTGCGCGGCCAGCTTCTCCAGCGCCTGCGAGTCACCGTGGGTGCTGAAGTGCTCGAAGCCGACGACGACGAACAACGCCCGCGCGCTGACCGCGATCGGGCCGTCCTCGGCGTCGAGGCGGCCGTCCGCGCTGACGTAGATCTTGCGGCCCGCGATGCCGTCCAGCCGGGTCTCGATGAACAGCGTCGAACCGACCGGCACCGGCCGCCGGAAGTCCGTCTCGAGCTTGCCGGTCACCGCCGGGCGGCGCATCAGGTTGCCGACCGTCGAGCCGAGCGCCTCGTCGAACGCGCAGGCCAGCAGCCCGCCGTGGGCCAGCCCGGGCGCGCCCTGGTGGGCCTTGGTGACGGTGAACCGCGAGTGCACGACCTGGCCCTCGCCGACGGTCGAACGCAGGTGCAGCCCGGCGTCGGCCTCGTCGCCGCACCCGAAGCACTCCGGGAAGTGCACGCCGAGCTCGGTGCCCGGTTCCGGCGCCTTCGGGTGCACGACCGCGGGCTCCACCGCCACCGGCGGCCAGGGTTGAGAAACACGACTCATGCGCTGACGTTAACCGGCGGGTAACCGCCCCTCGCGCGCGACCCGGCCGCCTACCTCTCTCAGTAGCCGGAAAGTTCCCCACCGTAGACAATTTCCGGCTCAGGCTGCCGAGGTGGGAGAGCCGGTCAAGACTGGGCTGATGAGCTCGAACGGCCCAATGGGCACTGCACGGGAGGAGTCGTCGCCGGCATGAGCGAACCAGCAGCAACGACGGGCAAACCGTCGGTGGACGAGAGAACCGTCAAGCGCGCCGTGTGGGCGTCGGCCATGGGCAACGCCACCGAGTGGTACGACTACGGCGTCTTCACCTCGGGCGCGATCGCGGTGAGCATCGGCACCCAGTTCTTCCCCGGCGAGGGGAACGCCGTGCTGAAGTCGCTGGCGCTGCTCGCCGTCGGGTTCATCGTGCGGCCGTTCGGCGGGGCGTTCTTCGGGCCGCTCGGCGACAAGCTCGGCCGCAAGCGGGTCCTCGCCATCACCATCCTGCTGATGTCCGGCTGCACGTTCCTGGTCGGTGTCCTGCCGACGTACGCCGGCAGCTACAGCATGGGCATCGCGGCGCCGATCGCGATCCTGCTGCTGCGGATCATCCAGGGCTTCTCGACCGGCGGCGAGTACGGCGGAGCGGCGACGTTCATCGCCGAATACTCTCCGACGAAGCGCCGCGGCTTCTTCGGCAGCTTCCTCGAACTCGGCACACTGGCCGGCTACGTGCTCGGCAACCTCGTGGTGCTCTCGGTGACGCTGTCGCTGTCGGCCGACCAGGTCGACGCGTGGGGCTGGCGGATCCCGTTCTTCGTCGCGCTGCCGCTCGGCCTCATCGGGCTCTACCTGCGGAACAAGCTCGAGGACACCCCCGAGTTCCGCCGGATGGAAGCCGCGGGCGAGGCGCCGAAGAAGGCGCCGCTCAAGGAGATCTTCGTCCGCAACTGGCGGATGATCCTCAACCTGATCGGCATCGTCCTGCTGCTGAACGTCGCGGACTACCTGCTGCTGACGACGATGCCGACGTACTTCACCGACACGCTGAAGATCAACGACAACACCTCGACGCTGATCATCATCGCGGTCGAAGTCATCCAGATGGCGATCATCATCCCGCTCGGCGCGCTGTCCGACCGGATCGGCCGGAAACCGCTGCTGCTCACCGCGGCCATCGGGTTCCTGGTGCTGAGCTGGCCCTGCCTGAAGCTCATGCAGTCCGGCAGCATCCTGTGGCTGTTCGTCGGGTTCCTGATCGTGGCGATCCTGCTGGTGTTCATGCTCGCGGTGATCGGTTCGACGTTCCCGGCGATGTTCCCGACGCGGGTCCGCTACGGCTCGTTCGCGATCGGCTACAACGTCTCGACGTCGCTGTTCGGCGGGACCTGCGGGGTCATCGTGACGGCGCTGATCAAGAGCACCGGCAACGAGGACTGGCCGGCGTACTACCTGATGGCGGCGGCCCTGATCGCGATCCTCCCGATCATCAAGATCCCGGAGACGTCGCAGGTGCCGATGGACGAGATCGACACCGAGGACAGCGGCGGCAAGCTGGCCTCCGCGGCCGCTCAGCGCTGAGCGGCCGCCGGACAGCCGTGTGCCCCGCCCGGATCACCGGGCGGGGCACACGTGCGCCGGAGGGTCAGTTCGCGTCGTGGCGAGGAGTGAAGCGCTTGCGGGACCAGGCGGCGAGCGCCCCCGCGACCACGACGGCAATTCCGGTTTCGACGATCAGTGCGGCGAGCACCATGTGCTTCCTCCTCGGGTTCTCGGGCCGGCGCGGGGCGTCCGGCTGAGCAGGTTGTCCGGCGTCCGATCGGAACGCCACCGGACATATCGCCACCAACCCACCGGATATTTCGCCGGAAACCCACGAAAACGCGGTGATCTGCGCCACGGCTAGCGCGTGGTCGCCGCCGTCGGGGCCGCGGGCCGGGTCGCGCTCGGGGTCGAGGAAGGCGTGGGCACCCGTCCCGTGCGGGACGTCTCCCGCGGGCCCGCGGACGGCGCCTGGGGAACCGACGTCCGCGACGAGCGGGACCGGGTCTGGCCCGGCTCGGCCGTCGGCGACTCCGGCGCGATCGACGTCGCCGGCACCTCGGCCGACGTCGGGGGAGTGGTGCCGACCGTGGACAACCCGGGGCCGGCGGGCTGCACCGGCTCCGGTGGTCCCACGCGGTGACCGGCCAGGAAACCGGCCACCGCGAGGACGACCGCCGTCGCGGCCGAAGTGCCCACGACGGCGAAGCGCTTGCGCCGTCGCCGGACCCGGCCGCCGCGCTCGATCACGTCGGCGGCTTCGAGGCGCATCGGCGGCTGCGGGCCGCCGGCCGCGCCGGTCAGGATCGCGCGGACGTCGTCTTCGGGGTCCATGTTCGTCACCTCCCCTCCGTGGGTGCGCTGAAGGTCAACGCACCGTAGTGCGGGCCGAGCCGCTTGCGCAGCGTGGCCAGGCCGCGGGAGGCCTGGCTCTTCACCGTGCCGGTGCTGCAGCCGAGCGCCTTCGCCGTCTCCTCGACGCTCAGGTCCTCGAAGTACCGCAGCACCAGCACGGCGCGTTGCTTGGGGGCCAGCACGGCCAGAGCCTGCCGGACCAGTTCGTCCTGGGGGCTCGCGGCGGGCTCCGCCGGGAGTTCCGGCGGAGCGTCGGTGAGCCGCTCCCGTTTCCACCTGCTGCGCCGGTGCTCGGCGAGGAACGTGCGCAGGACGATCTTGCGCGCGTAGGCGTCCAGCGTGTCGTGCCGCGACAGCCTCGGCCAGGCGAGGTAGAGCTTGAGCAGCGCGGCCTGCGTGAGGTCTTCGGCCTGGTGCCAGTCCCCGCAGAGCAGGAAGGCGGTCGATCGCAGGCTGTGCGCGCGCTCGCCGAAGTACCGGGCGAACTCGCCGTCCCACGGCGAGCCCGGCCCGGTCGACGGACGGGAGCGGGAGATCACCTGGTTACCGGGTCTCCCACACGGCCGGCAGGTGCAGGTCACCGGTGGGGCCGGCCGGGACGGCGCGGGGGACGCGCGGAGCCTGTCCGGTGCGGGCCGGCCGGGACGTCTCGCGCGGGGCGGGAACGGCGCTCGGCGCCTGCGGGCGGGTCCGGGTGGGCTCCGGGGCGGGGGCCACGGTCGGCTCGGCCGGCCGGGTCGTCTGGGTCGGGGCCGGCGCCTGCGCCTCCGAAGCCAGCGCGATGCCACCGGTCAGGGCGCCACCGGCGAGCACGAGCGCGCCGAGGGTCAGGGCGATGCGGATACGCAAGACAGCTCCTCATTCTCGCGGGCGCGGCTGGGATCGCTGCGCCTCTGCCCTTAGTCATGCGGCGGGTGATCACCGGGGTTGCATCGGGTTTCGGGGAGTTCTCGGGATTCCCCGGGGGAAAACGCGAACGGCCGGGAAGCCCGCAGAGGACTTCCCGGCCGCTCGGTGTTCGGCGTTGGCTCAGCGGGCGAGCGCCGACAGCTTCTGCCAGCTCGCCCAGTCGTAGGTCCAGTCGCTGTAGTCGCCGTCCTTCGCGCTCAGTGTCTGCGTGCTGCCGGTGATCTCGACCGGGTCGCCGGTGAGAGCGCCGTCGAAGTACTCCTTGGCCCGCGCCGGCGAGAGGTTCAGGCAGCCGTGGGAGATGTTCTTCTTGCCCTGGGCCCAGACCGACGCCGCGAGACCGTGGATGAACTCGCCGTTGTTGGAGATCCGGACCGCCCACGGCACGTTGACGTCCGTGTAGTTGTACCGGGGGTTGCTCATCGAGTAGGTCGCGTGCTTCGACATGACGACGTGCACGCCGCTGTGCGTCACGCGGCCCGGGTCGGAGTCGAGGCCGTAGCTCACCGGGTAGTCGGCGATCTGCTGGCCGTCGCGGATCACCTGCATCGTGTGCTGCGTGGTGTTGCCCTTGACGATCTGCGACCGCCCGATGGCGAAGCTGGCCGAGACGTCCTGCTTGCCGTACACGCCGTCACCGATCTTGACGCCGTAGATCTTGGCGTTGACCTTCACCTGCGTGTTGGGCTTGAAGTACTCCTTCGGCCGCCAGTGCACCGAAGCGTCGCCGGGCATCCAAGCCCACGAGCCCTCGGTCTTCGGCGTGGTCTCGACCGACAGCGCCTTCTCGACGGAGGCCTTGTCGGTGACGCGGCTCGGGAAGTTCAGCGCGATCGGCATCGCGATGCCGTACGTCTGGCCGTCACCGACGTTCAGGCTGGCCGCCATCTGCCGCTTCGGCTTGACCGTGGTGAACGCGCCGGCGATGGGGACGTTCTTGCCGTCGGCACCCTGCACCTGGCCGGTCCACGTGTAGGTCTTGCCGTAGCCGAGCTGCTCGGTGGTGTTCCAGGTCTTCTTGTCCGGCGATGTCTGGCCCTGGACCTGCTTGCCGTCCGGGTTGGTCAGCGTGACGGACATGATCGTGCCGTCGGTGACCTGGACGCCGACCGGTTCGCCGGGCGCGACGTCCTGGGCGCCGCCCGCCGGCGTCACCGTCAGCTTGGCCGGTTGCGCGGTGGGGGCGGGCGAGCTGGTCGGGCCCCCGCCCGACGAACCGCTCGCCGAGACCGTCGGCTCGCTGCTGCACGCCCCCAGCGTGAGCACGGCGACCAAGCCCAGTGCCACGGCAGCGCCCCGGCGCCGCGTGGAGATCCTCACCGTCACACCCATTCCCCTTTGCCCCATTTGGTGCTTCCCCCCTTCGAGACGCCCCGTGGACCAGGTACGTTGAGCAACCTTGGCGTGACTAACGTCACAATGGCCGGGAGGGGCTTTCACGGAGGGGGCACGGTCGACTCCGAGCCGTATCCGGTGATCACGGTGTCGCTGTGCTGCGCCAGACTAGCCGGTGGGTACGACAGAACCGGGCGGGAGCCCTACGACGTTCCGGTGACCTTGGTGCGCAGAGCCGGTTTTCGCCTCGATCACGGGGTTCAACTTTGGCCAGATCCCGGTAGTCTGCTCTCAGGCCGTCGTTTTGCGTGTTCGTGGCTTCACACTCGCGGAACTTCTGACGCGAGCCATGGAGCCGACCCGCTCTTGACTCGTCTCGTTGGAACCGCCCGGGACGGTCGGGGTGCCGCTTCGGTGGCATTCGAAGCGGATCTGTGTAACGAGGAGTACAGCGGTGGCGCAAGGCACTGTGAAGTGGTTCAACGCGGAGAAGGGCTTCGGCTTCATCGCGCAGGACGGCGGCGAAGGCGACGTGTTCGTTCACTACTCGGAGATCGAGGGCCGCGGTTTCCGCACCCTCGAGGAGAACCAGCGAGTGGAGTTCGAGGTCGGCCAGGGCCAGAAGGGTCCGCAGGCCCAGAAGGTCCGCGCGATCTGAAACTGAGGCTGAACAAGCCTCGCAGGCCCGTTGCGCGTTTCAAGGCCTGAGCGAAGGGCCCCCGGCTTCCGCCGGGGGCCCTTTCTCGTGTGTCCGGTCGCGCGTCAGCGGCGCGCGACGGCCGGCGCGTCGAAGGCGTCGGCGGGGAAGTGGAACTCGTCGGTGAGGTCGCTGACCTCGCCGACGGCCTGCTGCCGCTGGTCGTGCAGGGAGGACGCCTGGCCCTCCCAGTTGAGCCGTTCCAGGATCCACTCCTGGGCCAGCGCCTGCGGCGAGATCTGCCGCTCGGCGGCGATGTCCTTGAGCTGCTGGTTGGCGACGAGGCTCATCCGCAGCTGGATGACCTGGGCTTCTCCGAACCGCTTGCCGGATCCGGTGCTCTCGAGGTCGTTGTCGGGGGCCAGCGCCGCCAGGTAGGACGTGAGCTCAGTGTCCTCGACAACACCGTCGTCCACGGGCTTCGCGGCACCACGATGACGCCCGGAAGACGCGGCGGCTTTCAGGTTCGTGCGGCTGCTCAAGCGGCCAAGGGAGGGAAGAGGCACGAGGGCCACGATAACGTTTGGATCTCGCCACACAAACCACTGTGAGCTACAACACGCCACAAACATTCCCCATTCAGCCCAACCCCCACCCATTCAGCCCAACCCCCAACAACAAAGAGCAACCCCCAAATAACCCACCGAGTCGATCACCTCAAACCCCACGGACGGCGGCGCCGACGGCCGAAGGCGTCGCGGGCTCAGCGGCACTCGCCAACGCATGGCGAGGGGGCACCAGAGGCGGGGTCACCGGGGAGCGAAGCGCCAGCTTCGCGAAGCAAACAAAGGCCTGACTCACCACACGACTCGGCCAGACTCGCCAGGGCGCGCAGCGCCCGAGGCGAAAACGCCACCACGCTGGGTCGGCAACAGGCCGCACCGTGGGGGTCCGGGGGGCTCGGCCCCCCGGGTCAGCACGCCGAAATGCTTGGGGGGCGCAGGGCGAAGCCCGAGCACCCCCAAGAAATGGAGGACCCCCGCGCCAGGGGGAGGAACGCGGGGGTCGGAGGGGATCTCCACAGGCGCTGACCGGGGGTGTGTCAGCACTTCGATTGTTGCACGAGTTGGGTGGTTGGGCGAGTGGAGAGCGGGAAATTTCCCGGTGTGGTGTCACTTTGGGCGGGGGTGACGTTCGTTCGGGTGGGGTTCTGCTCGGGCTGTGCCGATTGCGCTGCGTTGAGCGGAGCGTGGCCTCAGGTTCACTCTCCGGGGGGCTGTGTGTGGTGGCCGCTGCTGGTTAGCCTCGCGGCCAAGTTGTTGTGAGCCGTGTGGAGGGGCTATGAGCGGGTCTGTTGAAGTGCGGCAGTTCCTCCTTCGGTACGAAGGTGCCGATGGGGGGAGTGCGCCGTTTGCCGGTGCGTTGCCGGCGCAGCGGAGTGGGGCGGCGGATGCGCAGCGGGTGTCGGATGATCAGGTCCGGCGGGCTCGGCTGGCGGTGGCGCATGGTGCGTTGGGGGTCGAGGACTGTGTCGAGTTGCTGGAGATGCTGGGGTTGAACCTGGATGAGGACGGGCAGGCGCCGGTTCAGCGTTGAGCGGGCGGGTCCGGCGCGGTGCGCCGGGCCCGTCCGGTGATATTTCCGCTGGTTGTGCCGCTTTCCGGGGAGTAATTGCCGGGTTGTCGTGCGCTGTTTGACGCAAGTTTAGTAACAGTGTTACGGTTGCTGCGTCGAAAGGGGTGGACATGACGACGGTCGAAGGCGCGGCGGGTCTGGCGAACCGGATCAGGCCGGTGGTGCAGGTGCTGGGCGGCAAGTTCATGACGTCGCCGGAGCTGGCCGCGGTCGAGGCGGAGGTCGGGCTGCCGCCGCGTTCGCTGTACGTGCGGGGGCGGTCGGCGGTGCTCGGGGACGTCCCGCCGAAGGTGGCTGCGGAGCTGTTCGGCATCTTCCCGCACTGGCCGTTCGAGTACGTCCTTCCGTCGGCGACGGCCGCCCTCGACGCGCCCGCCGCGGTCCGTGCCTACGCCGAGTCATCGGCCCGGTGGTCGCGTGTCAGCCTTTCGGCCGTACCGGAGCCCGGCCGCTTGGCGGAGCTGCTGTTCCGGGTCGTGGACGCGGCGGACGCGAGCGGGCTCGCGCTTTTCGCAGGATGGAAGAACGCCGAGCGTCCGACGGGCGACGTCGAGCGCCTCGGCTTCGCGCTGATGGTCTTCCGCGAACTGCGCGGCGGCCTCCACTTCGCGGCCCTGCGGGCACTGGGCCTGTCGGTCCCGGAGGCGGTGATCGCGGACCCGGAGGGCGGCCGCGCGCGTCTCCTGCGCACGGCGTGGTCCGAGGACGCGGCCGACGAGCTGGTGGCGTCGGCGGAGCGCAAGCCGGACCTGCGCGACCGCCGGCAGCGAGCCGAAGCGCTCACCGACGACCGGATCGGCGAACTGCTGGCGTCGGCGCTGCCGGAGCCGGAGCTGGCCGAGTTCGATCGCCGCCTGGCGGAGCTGGCGGCGTTTGCGCAGGTCTGAGCTTTGCCGAGGGCTTAAGGAACCCCCGGTGCAAAGCGGTGGCGGCGTGCCCTATGCTTGTAATCGCTCCCAGGGGAACCTGAGAGCGCGGTCGGTCGGTCACCCGAAACCGGCCGGGCTCCCATCGTTCAGCGGCCTAGGACTCCGCCCTTTCAAGGCGGCAACGCGGGTTCGAATCCCGTTGGGAGTACGCAGTACAGTAGTGAAGCAAGGCCCTGTGGCGCAGTTGGTTAGCGCGTCGCCCTGTCACGGCGAAGGTCGCGGGTTCGAGTCCCGTCAGGGTCGCAAGATCGTTCGGCTCCTCGCCGGCGTTCCCGGCCAGGTAGCTCAGTTGGTACGAGCGTCCGCCTGAAAAGCGGAAGGTCGCCGGTTCGACCCCGGCCCTGGCCACCCTCTAAGAAGCCGTCTTGACTCCGGTCAAGGCGGCTTTCTTGTTTGCTCGGCAAGATGTGCCCGGTGACGAACATCTGGGACGCCGAAGCCGCGACGTTCGACGAGCAGCCCGACCACGGGCTGCAAGATCCCCACGTCCGGGCCGCCTGGTCGGATCTCCTGCTGCCGCTCATGCCGTCCGCTCCTTCCGCCGTCGTGGATGTCGGGTGTGGCACCGGAAGTCTCGCCCTCCTGCTCGTCCAGGCCGGTCATGCCGTGTGTGGCGTCGATCTCTCCACGCGGATGCTCGCTGTCGCCGCGGGAAAGACGACCGAGGTGGACTTCCGGCTGGGCGACGCCGCCGATCCGCCGTGTCCGGCCGGGGCGTACGACGTCGTGCTGGCGCGGCACGTCTTGTGGGCCATGCCCGATCCGGCCGCCGCGCTGGGGGCCTGGGTGCGGCTGCTGAAGCCCGGCGGCCGGCTGGTGCTCGTCGAAGGCCGGTGGTCGACCGGGGCCGGGATCACCGCGGGGGAGTGCCAGGAGCTGGTGCTGGCGCACCGCGAGGACGCGACAGGTGAGCCGTGTACTGCTGGAGACGGCGGACAGGGCGCGCTAGGCCGAACGAGTGAACCCCGACCACCCGTGTCCGGACCGGAGACCCGGCCACGACCACCCGGCGAAAGGCAGCCCACCCGGGGCCGCCGCCCACACGCCGGGAGCCGAGCCATGCGTTACCTCCTCACCCTCCACATGAACCCGACCCTCTGGGGCACCCTCACCGACGACCAGAAGAACGCCGTCTACGAAGGCCACGGGGACTTCATCAAGCTCGTCACCGAGACCGGCGAAATGGTCGAGACCAAAGCACTCGCCGAACCCGCCACCACCAAGACCGTCCAGGTCAAGGACGGCGTGGCGCAGACCAAGACCGGCGGCTACGTCGAGTCCGAGGCCTTCCTCTGCGGCTACTACGTCGTCGACGTCGAAAGCGAGGACAGGGCCGTCGAGCTGGCCGCGAAGATCCCGGATGCCCAGTACACCGCCGTCGAGGTTCGGCAGGTCGTCCACGAAGGATGACGAACGGGTCCACCATGGACCCATGACCACCGAAGGGGAATGGGGCATCGGCGCCGTCGACCTCGACGCCTACCTCGCGCGCGTCGGGCAGCCTCGGCAGGCGCCGTCCGCGGCCGCGCTCAGCGAACTCATGCGGGCCCACGTCGACACCATCCCGTTCGAGAACGTCGACGTCGTTCTCGTGCAGCACCAAGGGATTTCGCTCGACGTCGTGAGCGCGAAACTCGTCGGGCGGCGGCGGGGCGGCTACTGCTACGAACAGAGTGGCCTCTTCGCCGCCGTCCTCGAACAGCTCGGCTACACCGTGCACCGGCTTTCCGCGCGCGTCCAACCGCGGCGGCCCGGGCCCTACACGCACATGACCCTCGTCGTCGACGTCGACGGCGAGCAGTTCCTCGCCGACGTCGGGTTCGGGGCCGGGATCCTGGCGCCCATGCCGCTCGCCGACGGCCACGAGGTCGACCAAGCCGGGTGGCCGCACCGCATCCGGCGCAACGGCGAGTGGTGGACGCTGCAGAAGGGCGACGAGGACATCCTCGAATTCCGCCTCAACGAGATGCACCCCATCGACTACGAGGTCTACCACCACTACACGTCCACGCACCCGAAGTCGCCGTTCACCGGGCGGCTGGTCGTCATGCGGATCGAGCCCGGCCTCAGCCGCAAGCTGCTCGGCCGCGAACTCACCGTCGAAAACCCCGATGGCCACAGCGAAACCACCACCGTCACGCCCGACGAACTCGACACGACCCTCAAAGACCTGGGCATCGAACTGACGGCGGACGAACTGGAGCGGCTGAAGCGGGTCTACTGACCGAACAGCTCGGCCGCCGGCACCGGACGGCCGAGGTGGTAGCCCTGCGCCTGGTCGCAGCCGAGCGCGCGGAGCAGCTCCACCTGCTCCGCCGACTCGACGCCCTCGGCGATCACCGTCAGGTCCACGGCGTGGGCCATCGCGATGATGCTCGTGACGATCGCCTCCGCGTCCCGGGACTCGGCGATCCCCGTGATGAACGAGCGGTCGATCTTCAGCGTGTCCAAGGTCAGCCGGCGCAGCTGGGCGAGCGACGAATAGCCCGTGCCGAAGTCGTCGATTGCCAGCAGAACGCCCAGGGATCGCAGGGCCGCCAGCACTTCGCCGGCCGCTTCCTGATCGCGCATCAACGCGCTTTCGGTGACCTCCAGGCACAACGCGCCCGCCGGCAGCCCGGTGGCCGCCAGCGCGTCCTGGACCGCCGGCACCAGGTGCGGGTCGTCGAGCTGACGGGTCGACAAATTGACCTTCAGCGTCAGGTCCAGATCCTGGTGCGCGCGCCGCGAAGCGAGTTCGCGGGTCGTCGCGCGCAGCATCTCCTTGCCGATCACGTTGATCAGGTCGCTCTCCTCCGCGAGCGGGATGAACTCCGCCGGCGAAATCGGCCCCTGCCGGGGATGCGTCCACCGCAGCAGCGCCTCCACCGCGACCATCCGGCCGGTCCGCAGGTCGACGACCGGCTGGTAGGCGGGCCACAGCTGCCCGTCGTGGACCGCGTCGCGCAGGTCCTGCTCCATCCGCAGCCGCCGCTGCATCCGCTCGCGCAGGCCGGCGTCGAAGAAGTGGTGGCGCCCGCGGCCGAGCGCTTTCGCCTGGTACATCGCGATGTCCGCGTCGCGCAGCAGGTCTTCCGCGCTGCGGCGGTCGTCGCGGCCGACGAGCACGACGCCGATGCTCGCGTCGAGGTGCAGCTGCCGGCCGAGGACGCCGAGCGGCTCGGCCAGCGCGGCCCGCAGGTGCTCGGCCAGCGCCCGGACCTCGCCCGGATCGGTGACTTCGGCGGTGACGACGACGAACTCGTCGCCGCCCAGCCGGCCGACCAGGTCGTCGCGGCCGGAGCTGCGGCGCAGGCGTTCCCCGACGATCCGCAGCACCTGGTCGCCCACCGAGTGCCCGAGCGAGTCGTTGATGACCTTGAACTTGTCCAGGTCGAGGAACAGCACGGTGACCGCGCCGCGCTCGCGGACGTCGAGCCGGCCGAGCACCAGGGTCCGGTTCGCCAGCCGGGTCAGCGGGTCGTGGGTGGCGTCGTGCGCGAGCTGCGCGCTGATCGCGCGGGTCTCGGTGATGTCGGTGAACGACGTGACCACGGCCATCGCCGCCGGGTCGTCCGGGGCGAGCAGCCGCGAGGTCAGCGACACCCAGACGTCGCGGCCGTCCGGCCGCCGCAGGCGCACCACCAGGCCGTTGTGCGTGACGCCGGTCCGCCGCGTCTGCACCGACGGCATCTCGTCCGGCGGGATCCACCGCCCGGACTCGGTGAACAGCGTCAGCGTGTGGCACGGGACGCCGAGCAGGTCGGCCTCGGCGACGCCGAGGATCCGGCAGGCCGCCGGGTTCGCCGCTTCGATCAGCCCGCCCGGGCCCATCACCAGCACGCCTTCGTCGAGCGAGGCGACCACCGTGCGGTAGTTCTGCTCGGCCCGCCGCCGCGCGGTCTCGTCGGCGCAGACGAGCACGTACCCGTCGTTCATTTCAGCTGCCGAGACGCGGACGGCCAGGGGAGCCCCGTCCCGTCGCCGGTGCACCGCCTCCGCGACACCGCCGCCGCGCCGGATTTCCGGCAGGTCGAGCGGCGCGCCGACGAGCTCGCTCGCCCGCCGCCCGACGGCCTCCGCCGCGGTCCAGCCGTACACCGCCTCGGCGGCCGGGTTCCAGCTGGTCACGACGCCTTCGCCGGTGGTCGCGATCAGCGCGTCGCTGACGTGCGAGACCAGCGCGGCCTGGTAGCGGAGGGCGTCGGCGGCCGCCTTCTTCGCCGTGATGTCACGCATGACGACCTGGTAGGCGCCTTCGCCGAGGCGCACCACCACCGTTTCGACGGCGAACTTGCTGCCGTCCAGCCGGGACATCAGCGCTTCGACGGGCTCGCTCGCCTGCCCCGGCTCGGTGAGCCGGGCGAGCTTGCCGAGCACCGCGGCCCGCGCGTCCTCGGCGACGAAATCGGTGAACCGGCGGCCGATGACCTCGTCGGCGGATCGCGCGGCGAGTGCTTCGAGGGCCGAGCGGTTGGCGTAGGTGAGCACGCCGTGCTCGTGGACGCAGATCGCGTCCGGACTCAGCTCCACCAGTTCGGCGAGCGAGTCGGCCTGCATGTGCGTCCGTCCCCCGTGAAGTCGGCGTGTGGCCCGTCGATTACACCACCGACTCCGGCCGCTGCCTACCCAGCGGAATCCGGGCTCGGCCTGGGGATGCGCGCCCGCAGCCACGGCCCGCACACCAGCAGCCCGAAGTGCGCGGCGAACGCGTGGCCGAGCAGCGTGACGATCGAGTCGAGGCCCACCGGGTCGTCGCTCAGCCAGATCGCCGCGATGAACGCCTCCACCGCGGCCAGCGCGAGCAGGCGCGCCCGCCCGCGCAGCAGGTACACCAGCGCGCCGGCCGTGGTGAAGAAGCCGTAGCTGACCCCGATGTCGAGCCAGTGCCCGGCCGAGCTCGGCAGCACGCGCGCGCTGATCAGGGCCATCACCGGCAGCTCGGTGACGAGCGTGGCCACGACGTGGCCGGAGAAGAACACCAGCGCCGTACGCCGCGCGCCGAACCGGCGTTCCAGCGGCGCGACGGCGACCGCGAAGATCAGGACATACGGCAGCCAGCTTTCGCCGGGCAGCCAGAACGCGCTGCTCAGCAGCGAGGTCAGCGGCCGCCGCCAGAGGTTGTGGGCGTCGGTGCTGGACAGCCGGAGCAGCCGGTCGGTCAGCGCCGGGTCGGCGAACTCGAGCAGCAGCGTCGTGCCCAGCAGGACGACCAGGTAGCCGAAGGTGAACGGCGTCGTCTTCGGGTTGGGGACGTACCGGAGCAACGCCCACGGGCTGCGGCGCGCGACGGCGATCGAGGGGACCGGCGCTTTCAGCAGCATGGACCGAGCTTCGGTGGTCATGCTGGGAGTATCACGAGCGTCAGCTTAGAAAACGCTGTGGATGTCACTCACCGTCGAAACTCGCATTACGTGACGAATTTTTGCCGGTGCTTCACCCGTTCGGGGGGCTTTTACGGTAAGAATACGGCCACGATGTCGGCCGAAAGGCCTCTCGGGAAGGTCTGTCGGGGTGAACGACGAGGTATCGGTCGCCGAGCTGCTCGTGCGCGAGGGCTGGGGCGACGGTCCGGGACCAGGCCAGTCACGCTGGCGGGTGGTCGCGGTGATGCTCGCCGTCATCGTGGGCTGCGGTGCGGCCGCGGCGCTGGTCGCCTTCGGCGGCAAGGAACGCCAGGACGCTTCCCCGGTCGACCAGATCCAGGTCATCCCGTTCCCGCAGCGCACCACCGGGCTGGGCGGCGCCGACCAGGCCACGGACTCGCCGCCGGACGGCGGGATCGGCGGCGGCACCGGCGGTGACGTCGTCACGGCGTCGAACGAGCACCGCGGCACCGTCACCGAGGTCCCGGGCCGCAACCCGGCCACCGAAACCGGCAGCACCGGGACCGCGGCGCCGACCGCCACGCCGTCCGGCGCCGGCCCCACGACCTCCAGCACCGCGACGACGACACCGCCGGGCGTCCCGCCGTCGACCGGCGGTCACCCGTCGGCCCCGAGCACACCTCCGCCACCGCCGCGGACGTCGTGCTTCTTGATCATCTGCTGGTGATCGGGCCACCAGCTCCGCGACGTCACCGAGACCGGACACCGGCTCGCTGCGCGGCGGCCTGCTGGAGTGGGTTGCTCAGCTTGCTTCGAGCGCGGCTCGCCGGCCGAGGTGGTTGAACAGCAGGTTCAGCACGAACGCGAGCACCGCCGCCAGGGTGATCGAGCTGCCGCAGATCGTCTGCAGCCAGGCCGGGAAGTGCTTGAAGAAGTCCGGCACGAACGCCGGCAGCAGGCCGGCGCCGAGGGCCACCGCGACGATGAACGTGTTGTGGTTGCCGGAAAACTCGACCGTGCGGAGGTTCTGGGCGCCGACCGCGGCGACCATCGCGAACATCACGACCGCGACCCCGCCGACGACCGGTTCCGGGATGGCCGCGATGAACGCGCCGACCTTCGGCACCAGGCCCATCAGCACCAGGATCCCGCCGGTCACCGCGACCACCCAGCGGCTGCGCACGCCGGTCATCCGCACCAGGCCGACGTTCTGCGCGAACGCCGTGTCGGGGAAGGAGTTCATCACCCCGCCGAGCACGGCCGACACGCCGTCGGTGGCCAGGCCCCGCGCGAGGTCGGCGTCGGTCGGCGGGCGCCCGGTGATCTCGCCGACGGCGATCATGTCGGCCGTCGACTCGGTGAACGTCACCAGCATGACCACGCACATCGAGAGGATCGCCGCGACCGGGAACGTCGGCGCGCCGAAGTGGAACGGCGCCGCGAGCCCGAACCAGCCGGCCGCGCGCAGGCCGTCCCAGTGCACCAGCCCCATCGGGATCGCGACGACCAGCCCGATGGCCAGCGCGAGCAGCGGCCCGATCTGGTTGGCGAACCCGCGCAGCACGCGGGTGAACAGCACGAGCAGCGCGAGCACGCCGAACGCCAGCCCGATGTGCGACGGCGCCGCGTAGTCCGCCGACGTGCTGTCGTGGCCGGCGATCATCGCCGCGCCCGGGCCGAGCAGCGAAACACCGATGACCAGCAGCAGCGTCCCGGTGACCAGCGGCGGGAAGAACCGGATCAGCTTCGCGAACGGCCGCGCGATGAGCAGCCCGAACACGCCGGAGGCGAGCATCGCGCCGTAGACCGCGGGCAGGCCGTACTGGGACGCGATCAGGATCATCGGGTTGACGACGGTGAACGTCGCGCCCGCCACCACCGGCAGCCGGATGCCGAGCAGCTTGCCGATGCCGACCGCCTGGATGAGCGTCGCGATGCCGGCGACCAGCAGGTCGGCGTTGACCAGCAGCCCGATCGTCGCCGGGTCGAGCTTGAGCGCGCTGCCGACGATCAGCGGCACCGCGACCGAACCGGCGTACATGATCGACATGTGCTGGAGGCCGAGGAGGGCGAGCCGCCCGGCGGGCAGGCCCCGGTCGACCGGGTGGACCGCGGATTCCGTCATGAGCGGACGGTAGCAAGTCCCGGGCGTGACGATCATGGTTCGGGGGGCGGCGCAACGGCCGGGAATGTGTGACCATCGGTGCATGACTTCGGGTGGCATTTCCCAGGTGGGCCCGCCGTTTCGCGCCGATCACGTGGGGAGCCTGCTGCGGCCCCCGGTGCTGCGCGACGCGCGAAGGCGGCACGAAAGCGGTGAGATCGGCGCGGAGCAGCTCCGCGCGGTCGAGGACGACGCGATCCGCGACGTGATCAAGATGCAGCGGGCGGCCGGGCTGAGTTCGGCCACCGACGGCGAGTTCCGGCGCGGCTCGTGGCACATGGACTTCATCTACGCGCTCGGCGGCATCTCCAAGAGCGACCAGCGGCTGCACGTCAAGTTCCACAACCTGGCGGGCGACCTCGAGTTCAGCCCGCCGGGGCTGCAGGTCGACGGCAAGGTGCGGCTCGACGAGCCGATCTTCGCCGACCACTTCCGGTTCCTCCAGTCCCATGTGGACCCGGGCGTGACGCCGAAACTGACCATCCCGTCGCCGAGCATGGTCTACTACCGCGGCGGCCGGGCCGCGGTCAGCGAGAGCGTCTACCCGGACCTCGAGGAGTTCTTCGCCGACCTCAGCGCGGCCTACCGGCAGCAGGTCACCGCGGTGCACGGCCTCGGCTGCCGGTACCTGCAGCTCGACGACACGAGCCTCGCCTACCTGAACGATCCGGCGCAGCGGGAGCTGGTCGCGCGGATGGGCGGCGACCCGGACACCCAGCACCTGCGCAACATCGCGACGATGAACGCGGCGCTCGAAGGGCGTCCCGAAGACCTCACCGTGACGACCCACCTGTGCCGCGGCAACTTCCGCTCGTCGTGGGCGGCCGAGGGCAGCTACGAGTTCGTCGCCGAAGCGCTGTTCGGCGAGCTGGCCGTCGACGGCTTCTTCCTGGAGTACGACGACGAACGCTCCGGGGGCTTCGAGCCGCTGCGGTTCGTGCCGAAGGACAAGAAGGTGGTGCTCGGCCTGGTCACCACCAAGCGGCCGGAGCTGGAGGACCCGGACGTCCTGGTGCGGCGGATCGAGGAAGCGTCCCGGTATGTCGACGTCGACCGCCTCTGCCTGTCCCCGCAGTGCGGTTTCTCCTCGACGGAGGAGGGCAACGACCTGACCGCGGACGACCAGCTGCGCAAACTCGAGCTGATCGTCGCGACGGCCGACCGCGTCTGGGGCGGCCACTGATGATCACCTGCGTCGTCGACTACGTCATCGATCCCGCGAAGCTGCCCGACTTCGAGCGGTTCGCCGCGGCGTGGATGCGGCTGGTGCAGCGGGAAGGCGGCATCCACCACGGGTACTTCCTGCCGTCGGAGGGTGCGAGCGACGAAGCCCGGGCGTTGTTCAGCTTCGAGAGTCTGGCGGCGTACGAGCGTTATCGCGGGCTGTTCGGCGTGGACCCCGAGTTCATCGAAGCCGACAAGATCCGCGACGAGAGCGGGTGCGTGGTCCGGTACCGGCGCACGTTCATGCGCCCGCTGCTGCCGGACGACGAACCGGACGACGAAGAAGTGTGAGGCACAGCGCGCAGCGGCCGCCGTCGGTGGTGGATCGGGTCCTGGACCTCTTGGGCGCCTTCACCGCCGAACGGCCGCGGCTGACGCTGTCCGAACTCAGCCGCCGCGCCGGGCTGCCGCTGTCCACCACGCACCGGCTCGCCGGTGAGCTCACCCGGCGCGGTGCCCTCCTGCGCGACGAAACCGGCGCCTACCGCGTCGGGCTGTGGCTGTGGGAAGTCGCCTCCCTCGCCCCGCACGGCGCGGAGCTGCGGGAGAGCGCGATGCCGTTCCTGGAGGACCTTTACGAAGCCACGCACCAGAACGTCCAGCTCGCCGTGCTCGACGGGCCCGAGGTCGTCTACGTCGAGCGGATCTCCGGACGCGGTGCCGTCAACGTCTTGACCCGCGTCGGCGGACGGCTGCCCGCGCACGCCACCGGCGTCGGCCAGGTCTTGCTCGCGTACGCCTCCGCCGAAACACAGGAAGCAGTCCTGGCCGGCCCGCTCAAGACGTTCACCCCCAAGACCATCGGCTCGCCCGCGCAGCTGCGGCGGGTCCTGGCCGGCGTCCGGCGCGACGGCTACGCCATCAGCGACGGCCAGATCGAGCTCATCGCCCTGTCGGTGGCCGCCCCGGTCCGGGACGCCACCGACGAGGTCGTCGCGGCGATCTCCGTGGTCGTCCCGGCCGAGGGGACCGATCCGCGGACGCTCGTCCCGGCGGTGCGGGCCGCCGCGCGGGGGATCTCGCGGGTGCTCGGCGCGCCGCGGCCGGGCGGGGAACCACGCCTCGACTGACCGGGGCCCGGTGTGGTCGGATGAGATCGAGGGCTACCGGATGGGGTGAGGAGAAAGAATGACCACCGTGCTCGTCGTCGGTGCTGGTCAGAGCGGGTTCCAGGCCGTGGCTTCGCTGCGGGACCGGGGCTTCGCCGGCCGGGTCGTGCTGGTCGGGGACGAGCCGGGCGTGCCGTACCAGCGGCCGCCGCTGTCGAAGGCCTACCTCGCCGGGACCGCCGGGCTCGAACAGCTGCACCTGCGCGGCGAGGACTTCTTCGCCGAGAAGGACATCGAGTTGGTTGCCGGCCGGGTCGCCGAAATCGACCGCGCGGCGGCGAAGGTCCGGCTCGAAGACGGCCGCGAGCTCGGCTACGACTTCCTGGTCCTGGCCACCGGCGCCCGCAACCGGACGCTGCCGGTGCCCGGCGCGGACCTGCCGGGTGTGCTGACCCTGCGCACCCGCGACGACGCCGACCGGCTCCGGGCGTCCCTCGAACAAGCCGAACAGGTCGTGGTGGCCGGCGGCGGGTTCATCGGCCTGGAGTTCGCCTCGCACGCCGGCCGCCCGGTGACGATCGTCGAGCTGCAGGACCGGCTGCTCAACCGCGTCGCGACGCCGGAAATCTCCGCCTACTTCGCCGACCTGCACCGCACCGCCGGGCACACGGTGCTGCTCGGCCAGGGGGTCGCGGCCCTGCACGGCGACTCGCGGGTGCGGGAAGTCGAGCTGACCGACGGCACCCGGCTGCCCGCCGACCTGGTCGTCGTCGCCGTCGGGGTGGTCCCCTACACCGCGCTCGCCGAGGCCGCCGGGCTGCCGGTGCGCAACGGCGTCGTCGTCGACGCGCACCTGCGGACGGCGGACGAGAAGATCTTCGCCATCGGCGACTGCGCCAACTTCCCGTGCGTCCAGGCCGGCGCCGAAACCCGCCTGGAGTCCGTGCAGAACGCCGTCGACCAGGCCCGCTGCGTGGCGGCGGCGATCACCGGCACCGAAGAGCCCTACGCCAGCCTGCCGTGGTTCTGGACCGACCAGGCGGGCGCCAAGCTGCAGATCGCCGGCATCCTCGCGGGCGCCGACCGGACGGTGGTCGCGGGCGACCCGGCCGGGGGCAAGTTCTCCGTGCTGTCCTTCCGCGACGACGTCCTGATCGCCGTCGAGTCGGTGAACAAGCCTGCCGACCACATCGCGGCCCGCCGCCTGTTCACGGCCGAGCCGAAGCCCGCGTACGCCGACCTCGAGCTGAGCGAGTTCGACTTGAAGGCCCACTTGAAGGCGGCGTCAACGCGCGGTTGACGCAAGAAGATCGTCAACCTACAGTTGACGGCATGACCCTGCCCTTCAGCGTCAAACTCGACGACCTCATCAACGCCATCAAGAGCAACCACGACCACGACGCCCTGGCCCAGCTGACCGACGCGGTCTACCTGGGCCAGCACCTCGGCGAGGTGGCGGACCACCTGATCGGCCACTTCGTCGACCAGGCCCGGCGGTCCGGGGCGTCCTGGACCGACATCGGCGCCAGCATGGGCGTCACGAAACAGGCCGCCCAGAAGCGGTTCGTGCCGAAGGTGGATCCCGGTGGCGACCTGAGCGGGAACATCGAGCGCGTCTACGGCCGCTACACCGACCGCGCGCGGCACGTCGTCGTCGAAGCCCAGAAGGCGGCTGTCACGCACGCCAGCCCGGAGATCGACACCGTGCACATCGTGCTGGGCCTGCTGACCGAGCCCGCCGCGCTGGCGGCCGGGGCGATCCTGGCCCAGGGCGTGCAGCTGGACGCCGTCCGCGAAGCCGCCGAAGCGCGGCTGCCCGAGCCGGTCGACCCGGTGCCGAACGTGGTCCCGTTCTCCGCCGCCGCCAAGAAGACCCTCGAGCTGACCATGCGCGAAGGCCTGCGGCTCGGGCACAACTACATCGGCACCGAGCACATGCTGCTGGCCCTGCTGGAACAGGGCGAAGGCAGCGGCTTCGAGGTGCTCGACGGCCTGGGCGTCAAGAAGGACAAGGCCGAGGCGAAGATCGTGGAGGTGCTGGCGGAACTCCTCGCCGCCCGGGGGCAGTGAGGCTCCTGCTGGCCGCCGCGCTGCTCGCGGTGGTCCTGGTGACGCTGCTCTGACCGGTTGGGACCAGGGGGTCTTCCCGGTCAGAGCAGCGGCCGGTCAGGCTTCGGACTCCGGGCGGCCGTCGGCGGCCCAGGCCGTGTGGAACGAACCTTCGCGGTCCACCCGGCGGTAGGTGTGGGCACCGAAGAAGTCCCGCTGGCCCTGGACCAGCGCGGCCGGCAGCCGGTCCGCGCGGAGGCCGTCGTAGTAGGCCAGCGCCGTCGAGAAGCCCGGCGTCGGGATGCCGAGCTTGACCGCCGTCGAGATCACCGAGCGCCACGAGTCCTGCGCGTCCTCGACCGCCTTGCGGAAGCCGCCCGACGTCAGCAGCGTCGGCAGTTCCGGCTCGTCGGCGTAGGCCGCGGTGATGTCGTTGAGGAACTTCGCGCGGATGATGCACCCACCGCGCCAGATCGAGGCGACCTTGCCGAGGTCGATGTCCCAGCCGTACTCGGTCGCGCCCGCCTGGATCTGGTTGAAGCCCTGCGCGTACGCGACCACCTTCGACGCGTACAGCGCCTGCTCGACGTCGTCGGCGAAGCGCTCCAGCGCGGAACCCGACAGCGGTGCCGCCGACGGGCCGCCGAGCCCGCGGGCCGCCGCGCGCAGCGACTTGGACCCGGACAGCGAACGCGCGAAGACGGCCTCGGCGATGCCCGAGATCGGGACGCCCAGGTCGAGGCCGATCTGCACGGTCCAGCGGCCGGTGCCCTTCTGCTCGGCGGCGTCCTCGACGACGTCGACGAACGGCTTGCCGGACGCCTTATCGACGTGCGCGAGCACCTCGGCGGTGATCTCGATCAAGTAGGAGTCGAGCCGGCCGGTGTTCCACGTGCGGAACACGTCGGCGATCTCGGCCGGCGCGTAGCCGCCCGCGTGCCGGAGCAGGTCGAACGACTCCGCGATCAGCTGCATGTCGGCGTACTCGATGCCGTTGTGCACCATCTTGACGAAGTGGCCGGCGCCGTCCGCGCCGATGTGCGTGCAGCACGGCTCGCCGTCGACCTTCGCCGAGATGTCCTCGAACAGCGGGCCGAGCGACTCGTACGACTCCTTCGAGCCACCGGGCATGATGCTCGGCCCGTGCAGCGCGCCCTCCTCGCCGCCGGAGACGCCGCTGCCGACGAAGTGCAGGCCACGCTCGCGCAGCGCCTTCTCGCGGCGGCGCGTGTCGGCGAAGTGCGCGTTGCCGGCGTCGATGATGACGTCGCCCTCTTCGAGCAGCGGCGCGAACTCCTCGATGACGGCGTCGGTCGGGCCGCCTGCCTTGACCATGATCACGACCTGCCGCGGCCGCTCCAGCGCGTCGACGAACTCCTGCGCGGAGTACGCCGGGATGAAGTCGCCCTCGTCGCCGAACTGGTCCACCAGCGCGCGGGTCCGCTCCTCGGACCGGTTGTGCAGGGCCACCGTGTGGCCGTGCCGGGCCAGGTTGCGGGCCAGGTTGCGGCCCATGACCGCCAGGCCGGTGACCCCGATGCTCGCCTTCTTGCTCATCCGAATCCTTCCGAAGTCTCTCTCGATTCAGACAGTAGTCCGATCGACGCCTCAAGGAAGGGCACGGAGGACCAGCTCACCTAGTTCAGGAGAAGCAGCGGATGGGTCCCTTGTTTAAGGCGAGCATGTCGGTGATCGCCGCGACCAGGTCGATGTCCGCGCCCCACTCGGCGCCGTCGAGCTCGGCGTACGCGCGGTGCAGGTTCCCCGGCAGCCGCTCCTGTTCGCTGAGTGACGCGAAGTCACCCAGGTCGGTCTCCTTGGCCAGCTCCAGCGGGGACAGCCCGGCGGCCTTCCCGCGCTCGGCCGTCTTCTGGACGAAGGCCAGGTACGCGTCCACTTTGTCCACGATGTCCAGTCCGCAGGGGCCGCCGTGGCCGGGCAAGATCACTTCGGGAGACAGTTCGCGGATGACGTCGAGGGCCTGGCGCCACCCGGCGACCGAGCCCATCAGCGCGAACGGGCTGCCGCCGTGGAACACCAGGTCACCGGCGTAGAGGACGCGCTGCGCCGGCAGCCAGACCAGCACGTCGTTGGTCGTGTGGGCGGCGTGGCCGGGGTGGATCAGCTGGATCTCGACGTCGCCGGCGTAGAGGGTGAGCCTGTCGTCGAAGACGATCTCGGGCGGCCGCGGCCGCAGCTCACCCCAGTCGTTGCCGACGAAGACACCCTCGTAGGTCTGGATGCCCTCGGCGGCGATCAGCTCGCGGGTCTTGCGGTGGCCGACGACCGTCGCGCCTTCGACCAGGTAGTTGCCGTTGGTGTGGTCACCGTGGTGGTGGGTGTTGACCAGCGTCGTCACCGGGCGGCCGGTGGCGGCTTCGGCCGCCGCGAGCAGGGCGCGCGTGCGGCGCTCGGTCGCGCAGGTGTCGATCAGCACGGTGTGGTCCCCGGCGTCGACCAGCCCGCAGTTGTTGATGTACCAGGAGCCGTCCGGCTGGACGTAGCCGTGCGCGTGGTCGGCCAGGCGGGTGACGGCGGCGGCGGAGGGGGAACGATCGGTCACGGCGTCACTATGCCCGAGACCGGGCTCCGCCGGTTGGCCGAATAATTCCGAATTTCACTGGTCCAGGCGAGTGATACCGCAGGTGACTGGCAATCTGCGGCGTTTCCTGGAACGCTGCGCGATGTCATCATCGAGATCCGCAAGGTGAAGCACTAGCCTGGGTGGGTTCGATAGTTCGCGTGCGACGGCGGCCGGTGGCCGCCGTTGCTTGGTAGTGGTCCGGGAGAGCAGGGCGATGGCCAGCACCGTCACCTCGCGCCGGAAGCAGCTCGGGAACGAGCTCCGGCATGCCCGCACCGCGGCGCGGATGACACAGCAGCAGGTCGCCGAGGTCCTCGGCTGCACCCAGGGCAAGGTCAACAAGATCGAGTCCGGTGCCGTCGGGGTGAAGCTCGGGGATGTGCGATCCATGCTGAACGCGTTCGGGATCAACGGCGAAGAGGCCGACACGCTGATGAACCTGGCGCGGGCCGCCGCCGGGCAGCGCGGCCACTGGTCCGGCTACCGCTCGGTGGTGCCGCACTGGTTCCGCACCTTCACCGACCTGGAGCCCGCGGCCGCGGAGATCCTCACCTGGCACGGTGAGCGCATCCCGGGTCCGCTGCAGTCCGAGCACTACATGCTCAAGCAGTTCACCGAGGCCGGCGCGACGGACGTGACATCGCTGGTCCGCAACCGCCTCGACCGCAAAGCGGTGTTCGAGCAGCAGCAGCCGCCCTACTACCGCTTCATCATCAGCGAAGGCGCGCTGCGCCGGGCACCCGGCGGGTACGCGCCCGCGGTGATGCTCGACCAGGTCGAGCACCTGCTCTCGCTCGAGAAGCACCCGCGCGTCTACGTGCACGTACTGCCGTTCGGCGCGCGGCTGGCCGCGGTGCCCAACGACTTCACGATCATGCGGTTCCCGGACCGCACGCGCGACTTCGTCTACATCGAGCACTCCGCCGGCGGGCTCTACCTCGACGACGTCAAGGACTTCAACATCTTCGTCGACTCGTGGGACAGGCTGCGGGGAGCGGCGCTGGAGCGGCAGGAGACCCGGCAGTTCCTCAAGGAGCTCGCGGAGGGTTACCGCGCGCAGATGCAGCAGCTCCAATAGGGCGAACGGCCGCCTGAGGTATCCCGACCGGTGAACAACTTTCGGTAGAGTCGGTCTGTTGCGCTGGATTCCCCCGGAAGTGGACATCGTGGACCCCGACTTCCTCCCCGACGTCATCGACCTCGACCGGCCGAACATCGCGCGCATCTACGACTGGGCCCTCGGCGGCACCGCGAACTGGGCGATCGACCGGCAGTTCGGCGAACAGGCCGTGCAGGCGTTCCCGCTCGCGAAAGCGCTCGCCCGCAGCAACCGCGACTTCCTCGGCCGGGCCGTGCGCTACTGCCTTTCCGAGGGCATCACGCAGTTCCTCGACCTCGGCTCCGGCATCCCGACCGCGGGCAACGTGCACGAAGTGGCCGACGACCACGTCGACGACAGCCGCTGCGTGTACGTCGACAACGAGCCCGTGGCCGTCGCGCACGGGCGGATGCTCCTGGAAGAGGCCGGCGACCCCGAGCGCCACGCCGTGCTGCACGCCGACCTGCGGGACGCCGGCGAAGTCTGGGAAGCCGCGCTGGCCACCGGCGTGCTCGACGCGGACCGGCCGATCTGCCTGCTGACCGTGGCGGTGCTGCACTTCCTCCCGGACGTCACCGGTGTCCGGGAAGCCATCCGCGACTACCGGACGCTGCTGGCGCCCGGATCGGCGTACGTGCTCTCGCACGCGACCGAATCCGGCGTCGAAGGCGAAGAGCTGGCGCAGATCCGGAAGCTCGTGAAGCTGTCCGAGCGGTCGAGTTCCCCCGCGGTTTCCCGGTCCCTCGACGAGATCGCCGCGTTCTTCGGTACCTTCGACGTCGTCGAGCCCGGGATCGTGCCTGTGGGAGAGTGGCGCCCGGAGCCCGGCGCCGCCACGGTCCCCCTCGCGAGCGTGGTCGGCGGTGTCGGCCGCAAGCCTGGAGGACGCAATGACTACGCAGGACCCCGAAGCCCCTGAAGGCGTGGACCTGGACCGGCCGAACGCGGCCCGCATCTACGACTGGTTCCTCGGCGGCGACGCCAACTGGGCCATCGACCGCCAGTTCGGCGAGCAGGCGGTCAAGACCTTCCCGATGATCAAGACCGTCGCGCGCGCCGGCCGCGACTTCCTCGGCCGCGGCGTGCGCTACCTGGCGCGCAACGGCATCGACCAGTTCCTCGACCTCGGCTCCGGCGTCCCGACCGTCGGCAACGTCCACGAGGTCGCGACCGAAGTCAACCCGGACGCCCGGTGCGTGTACGTCGACAACGAGCCGGTCGCGGTGGCCCACTCGCAGATCCTGCTGGAGCAGGAGGGGGTCGCGGGACGGCACGCGGTGCTGCAGGGCGACCTGCGCGACCCGGCCGACATCTGGAAGCGCGCGCTCGACACCGGCGTCCTCGACCCGAACCGCCCGATCGGCCTGATCATGGTCGGCGTCCTCTACTTCCTCGGCGCCGACGAGCCAGTGGCCCAGACCATCCGGAAGTACCTCTCGCTGCTGCCGTCCGGCTCCTACTTCCTGTCCTCGCACCTCACCG
Source organism: Amycolatopsis sp. 505 (assembly GCF_031625235.1). Lineage (NCBI taxonomy): Bacteria > Bacillati > Actinomycetota > Actinomycetes > Pseudonocardiales > Pseudonocardiaceae > Amycolatopsis > Amycolatopsis sp. 505. The sequence continues at coordinate 900,032 of NZ_JACKQP010000001.1, read as the reverse complement.
ACGATGGCCTGCACGACATGGCCGACGCGGACAGCCGCGAGACGATCATGAAGCAGTACAACCAGTCGAGCACGCCGCTGCACCTGCGCAGCCGCGCGGAGTTCACGTCGTTCTTCGAGGGACTGGAGCTGGTCGAGCCGGGCATCGTCTACCTGCCGGAGTGGCACCCGGAGGAGATCGAGTCCAAGGCCACGAAGAAGCTCGCGAACGACCCGGCGTTCGTCGGTCACCTCTGCGGCCTCGGCCGCAAGCCGTGACGGCGGCCGCCTACGACGCGATCGCCGATCAGTACGCGGAATTCGCCGCCGAGGTCTGGGACAAGCACCCCCTGGAGCGGGCGGTGTGGACGGCGTTCGCGGATTCCGTCCGCGGGCGCGGTCCGGTCGCCGACCTCGGCTGCGGGCCCGGGCACCTGACGGCGCACCTGCGTTCGCTCGGCGTGGACGCGTTCGGCGTCGACCTGTCGCCGGCGATGATCGCGCTCGCCGGGGCCGCCCACCCGGGCCTGCGGTTCGAAGTGGGTTCGATGGCGGCGCTGGACCTGCCGGACGGGTCGCTCGCCGGGATCCTGTCGTGGTACTCGCTGATCCACACCCCACCGGCGGAGGTGCCCGCGTACTTCGCCGAATTCGCCCGAATGTCGGCGTCCGGTGGTCACGTTCTGTTGGGGTGCTTCGAATCCGGCGGCGGCCCGCTGACGTCGTTCGACCACAAGGTGACGACGGCCTACAGCTGGCCGCTGGACGACCTGGCCGGGCTGGCGGCCGCGGCGGGCTTCACCGAGGTGGGGCGGGTGTACCGCGAGCCGGTGGCGGGGGAGCGGCCGATGCGGCACGGCTGCCTGCTGCTCCGGAAACCGTAGCCGGAGAAGGCAAGAGCCCCGGTTCCGCAGGAAACCGGGGCTCTTTCGCGGTGGTACGGCAGTTCAGGCGCGCGAGCCGATCCGGCCGCTCATCAGCGGCGTCAGGTCGATCGCGGCTTCCAGCGGGCGGGTCGTGCGGACCCCGTCGGCGTGGCGCCGCAGCGGGAGGTCCTGGTCGGTGGCCCACGTCGTGGTCTTGCGCAGCGGCGCCTGGATCAGGCTGAAGCCGAAGCGGTTGCGCAGCTCGTTCCCGATGCCCCGGCGGCCACGGTGTTCTTCGTCCTCGCGGCGGAAGAGCGAGTTCACTCGGACGGCCATTCGTCTACACCCCCAGCTCTCGTCGCGGTGCTTCGGCGCCCCGGAGGGAAAGCGCTTCCGCTTCCGGAGTTCGGACCAGCCTGGTCACGGCCAGCGCGCCGGGTGGCGCACCTTCCTCGACGATCACGCTGTTCCTCCCCCATGAGGTCCTGCGGTGGCGTTGGCTTGGTTGGTTCCGGCTCTGGTCGTTCCGGCTGTTCGGCCCGCCTCGACGACCGCCCGCCGCGGGCAGGCAGTCATTCACCGACACCAGCGCCCCGGCCGATGCGATTAATCCTACTCCTGGAATAATCTTCATGTCGAGGCCGTACCCAGTTGATCACCCGCTTGGCCCTGTGGCTTGCTCCATTGAGACACTGAGTAGCCGGGAGCGGGTGCCTTCGACCAGGTCACGACCGCGCCCCCCATCGATCCTCGGAGGTACGACCCATGGCGGATTATCCGTCGTTCGCGGATTACGATCCGAACACGGCCGTGACCCTGTTCGAAGAGGCCGCCTGGGAGAAGTCGTTCGCCAGCGAGCCCAACGGCGGCAGCTGCGTCGAGGTCAACCTGGGCCGTGACGGCCTGATCGGCGTCCGGGACACCAAGCTCGCGACCAGCCCGGTCTTCGTGTTCGACACCGCCGAGTGGGAAGCGTTCCTAATCGCCGTCAAGGCCGGGCAGTTCGACCTGCCCGCCTGATCGCCCGTGCCCCGGAAGACGAATGGTGAAGGCCCCCTTCCCCGCTCTCTACGGTGAAGGAGGCCTTCGCGGCCGTCCGAATACGTCCGGACACCCGATGTGAGGGGAATCTCACCCGATTGCCGGAAGCTCACCCCCGCGCAGGCGGCCGCGGGTCCGGCGCCAGGCCACCACGACCAGTGCCACGAGCCCGATCAGCGGCAACGTGCTGATCGCCCAGCTCACGCCCATCGGCGGCCCCGGTTGTTCCAGCACCGGCAACGCGCGCAGTTCGCCGGTGCCGGAACCGGCGGGGCCGTTGACGGTGAAGCGGAAGGTCCAGTCGCCCGGCCGCGGCATCGAGCGGACGTCGAGTCCCCACACCTCGAGTTTGCGCGGGTGCCGGACCAGCGGCTGCTTCCGGTTCTGGCCGCCCTCCGGGTTGAGCATGGTGAGCGTGCCGGACTTGCCCTCGATCCCGCCGTCGGGGATGAAGGTGAAGTCCAGGGACTGCATGGCCTTCAGCGGCCAGGTGCTGAAGCCCACGGTCAGCCCGTACGGCCCGGCCTGCACCCGCTCGGTGTGCACGATGTTGACCGGCTCGTAGGCGTTCGCCGGCGCCGCGGTGGCGAACAGCAGCCCGGCCACGACGGCGAGAGCGAGCAGACTCTTACGCATCAGCGGTTTCCCCCTTCTTCGCGGGCGCCAGCAGGCAGAGCATCCCGCCGAACCGCCACCCGGCGAACCCGCCGAGCAGCCCCAGCGCCGCGCTGAGCACGGCGGTCGTCGTCAGGTACCAGGCCGGCGGCACGTGTGCGCCGGTGTAGAGCAGCGCCCGCTGCAGGGGCAGGCTCAGCCCGAGCAGCAGCCCGGCGATCCCGCCGGCGACCACGGACACCCGGCCCGCGCGCCACCCCCGGCGTCGCCCGGTGAAGTAGACCAGCTCCATCAGCGCGGCGACCGGCAGCAACGCCATCGGGGTCAGCGACGGCATCGCCGGCACCCCGGAAATCGCGTCCCGTAACGGCAGGCCGACCAGGTCCGCGTACGCCTTCGCCGCCCACGGCGAGAACCACCAGAACACCGCCTGCACGGCCGCGACCAGTGCCGCGGTGCCTGCCGCCCCGCCCGGACGGCGGGCGAACCCGGCGCCGACGGCGACCAGCAGCACCGCCATCATCGACGTCCCGATCGCGACGGCGTCGGCGTAGTCGTCCGGCACCTGCTGCAAGCCGAGCGCCAGCACCGGCCCGAAGGTGAGCAGCACGGTCAGCGACGCCAGCGTGCCGAGCCGGCCCCAGCGGTGCTCCCGGGCCGCGGCGAACACCGCGGTCGTGCCGATCAGCGACACCGTGATCGACAGCAGCAGCCCGATGTGCGGCGGCGAGTCGATGACCGCGTCGAAGCCGTAGAGCCCGTGCCACCACTGGTCCCACAGCCCGTACAGCAGGAAGGTCGCCGCGCCGACGCCCGAAACCAGGTACCCCAGCGGGGCCGCGAACGTCCGGCCGAAGACGTTGACCACGCGCCCGCCGATCCGCGGGTCGACCGGCCGTCCCGCCCGCCGCGCCGCCGTCGTCAGCAGCACGACGGCGAGGCTCGCCAGGCCGACGACCGCGCTGCCCGCGTACAGGAACAGGTGCGGCAGCGTGAAGAACGTGTCCGGCCCGACGTCGTCGTGCCACTGGATGTCCCAGGTGAGCCCGACCAGCGACAGCAGCGACCCGCCGAGCACGGCGTTCGCCGGCAGCAACCCCGTTCGAGCCTGTTTCGCCACCGACGTGGTGCGCACGCCGGATGCGGTGAGATCCATGCCCCCTCCTTTACTCGACCGACTACTTGACCAACACGGGAAAGACGATCTGCGCGGGCCCGCCGGGGCCGCGCAGCGAAACGGAAATCTCCCACTGCCCGGACATCGGCAGCCCGACGTCCGTGGCGCGGTACCGGCCGGGCCCGTCCGGCGCGGCGGGGACCGCCGGGAACGCGTGCCCCATCTGCGCCATGACCGGAGCCACCGTGACGGCTTCGGGCGTCGGCCCGCTCACCGTGACCACGATCGTGTTGCCGCCGAGGTGGGGCTGTTCCGCGGAGAACTGGACGGTGTAGGGACCCGAAACCGCCTGCTGGGCCGTGGGTTTCGCGTCGCCGCCACCCCAGAGCAGCCACGCGGCACCGGCCGCGACGACCAGGGCGACGACGGCGATCAGCAACGTCGGGCGTTTCACCGGCCGGCTCCGGTCGCCGGGACGTCGACCACGGCGGGCACGGTGAGCACCCGGTAGCCGCGTTCGGCCTGCAGCCAGATCCGGTACCGGCCGGGCTGGGCGAAGGTGTAGGTGAAGCCGACGTCCGGGCCGTACGCGGCAACCGTCTCATCAGGACGGTCCCGCTGGCCCGCGACCGGCGGGATCATGGCGTGGACGTGCGCCCAGGTGGGTGCCTTCGCGGCGCTTTCGCCGACGGGGCCGGTGATCGGCCCGGCGATGATCAGGTGGCCGAGCATGCCCAGCCACGGCTGGAGGTCCTGGGCGGGGAAGCGGGCGGTGATCGTCGTCGGCGTCCCGGGACTGATGGTGAGGTCGACCGGGGTGCCGTCGATCGTCCGCGGCCCGGCGCCGGGTGGTTCGGGTGCGGGGGCGGCGGTGCCCTTGAGGTCCACTGTGGACCGGGCGAGCTGGACCCCGCCGCCGCGCCGGGCGAGTTCGGCCGCGACCGCGTACGTGCCCGTTTCCGGATCGGCGAGGTGGACGCGGTAGTCGCCGGGGCCGACGCGCACCGGGTGCAGGTGGCTCAGCCGGCCGGACGGCGAGACGAGCACCAGGTGCACCAGGGCGTTGTCCCGGACCAGCAGGTCGTCGGCCGGGCGGCCGGTGGCGCCGTCGGTGAGGCTCAGCTCGAGGTCGTCGTTCCCGGCTCGGACGGCCAGGTTCACCGGCGGCCGCGAATAATCCACAGTGGACAGCTGGGCGTTTGCGTACGGATCGGTGACGTTGTCGAACGTCGGGTCCAGCTGGCTGCCGGGCGCCGGCGGCGGCGGAGTGCCCGCCGACAGCAGCGCCCCGGTGACGGCGACGGCGATCGCGGCGACCACGCCGGCGCCCGGGATGAGCGCGAACGCCGTCCGCTTGGCGCGCAGCCCCACGGCCAGGGCGATGAGCAGGAAGGCGCCCGCGGCGACGAACCCGCCGTAGGTCGCCTTTTCCCACGGCGGGACCACCCGGGCGGGCACGATGAACGGGATCGTGGCTGTCCGCCCGGTGTCGTCGCTCAGCGAGAGTTCCCACGGTCCCGGTTTGTCGACTTGGAGATTCCCCGGGTAGACGCCCGGCGTGGCGCCGAGGGCGACGTCCGTGCGCGAGCTCGGGACGCCGTCGGCCGCGACGGCCAGGTGCAGCGTGCCGGGCGCGGTGCCCTGGTGCGTCACGACGTCCACCCTCAGCGGCGACGGTGTGGTGTCGACGCGGCGGATGATCACGGTGAGCTCGCGCTCGCCGAGCGTCTGGGCGACCTGGACGTCGGCGCCGCTCGGTGCGCCGTCGGCGTGCGCGATCCCGCCGCCGGCCACGATCCCCAGTGCGGCCAGCAGCATCAGCAGTACGGCTCTCGGTTTGCTCCCCATCGTGTGCCGAACCTAACCGGTGGATCCGGTGGCGGGCGTCACGGCGGCGAGGGAACTCCGGTCCCCAGTTCGGGGGACCGGAGGCCCCGGGAGTCTCAGGGGTGGAGGAATTTCCGCAGGTGGGCGACCACTTCGCCGGGCTGCTCCTCGGGCAGGAAATGGCCGCACTCGGCGAGGGGTTCGCCGGTGACGTCGTCGGCGTACTCGCGCCAGATGTCGAGCGTGGGGAGGGTGCCGAGCAGGCCGTTCGCGCCCCAGAGGGCGAGAAGTGGCTGGGTGAGGCGCTTCCCGGCGGCGAAGTCGGCGTCGTCGAGTTCGGCGTCGTCGGGGAAGGAGGCGCGGTAGTCGTCGAAGCCGGCCCGGAGCGCGCCCGGCTGGGAGAAGGCGCGGACGTACTCGGCCTGCGCGTCGGCGTCGAGGGCGTGGCGCTGGTGGGTCCAGCGCTCGAAGAAGTAGCCGAGGTAGGCGGCGATGTTCTGGCCGGCCAGGAGTTCCGGCAGGTCGGGCTGGAGGTGGAAGAGCCAGTGCCAGTACCCCTTGGCGATGCCGGCGTCGAGGCGCTGCCACATCGCGCGGGTCGGGGCGATGTCGAGGACGGCGAGGCGGTCGACCTGGTCCGGGCGGTCGAGGGCCCAGCGGTGGGCGACGCGGCCGCCGCGGTCGTGCCCCACGACGGCGGTGGTGGCGAACCCGAGGTGGTCGGCGAGGGCGGCGATGTCGGCGGCCATGGTGCGCTTGTCGTAGCCGTCCCTCGGCTTGTCGCTGCGACCGTAGCCGCGCAGGTCGGGGGCGATCACGGTGTGCGTCTCGGCCAGGGGGTCCAGGACCTTGTGCCAGCAGTGCGACGTCTGCGGCCAGCCGTGCAGCAGGAACAGCGGCGGGCCGTCACCGGCGCGGAGGTAGTGCAGGCGGATGCCGTTGACGGTGGCCATGTTGTCTAACCGGTTCATAGGGTTAGACGGTAGCGCTGCTTCTAACTGTCTTCAAGGGTTAGAATGACCGGCATGGAGTGGGTCTTCGACGGCGGACGGCCGTGCCTCGACCTCGTCAACACGATGCGCAGCCGGCACGAGTCCGGCGTGGAGCTGCTGACGGGCCCGGACGCGCTGGCGGAGTGGTTCTCGTTGGCGGGGCTGACGACGGGCCCGGTGCCGGTGACGGCGGGCAACGTCCTGGCGGCGAAGGCGCTGCGGGAGGCGATCGACCGGGTGCTGCTGCCGCCGGAGGAACCGTCCTCGATGGACGTCGAGTTGGTCAACAACGCGGCGGCCTCCGCGCCGGCACCTCCGCCGCGCCTGGCGTTGGCGGGCGGAGCGCTGCGCCGCGAGGTCCCGGCCCCGAAGGACCCGGTGGCGGCGGCGTTCGCAGCCCTGGCGGCGGACGCAATCGACCTGGCCACGAGCGACGCCGAGGTCCGAGTCTGCGCGGCCGACGACTGCGGCTTGCGGTTCTGCGACGCCTCACCCCGCCGCAACCGCCAGTGGTGCTCGATGTCCCGCTGCGGAAACCGAGCCAAAGCCCGAGCCCACTACGCCCGAACCGCTCCACAGGCGAGGCGAGATGTGGACAACCCGGCCTAGCCAGCCGTCTCACCACCGGTTTCCGTCATAGCCAGCCGATACGCTGGAGACGGGGGGCGCCCCCGCGGGCCACTCCCTCAAATCCCACGTGTCGCCCTGCCAATCACGCGTGTCGCCCTGCCAATCACGGGTGTCGACCCTCCAGTCACGCGTGTCGACCTTCCAAACACGTGTCGACCCTCCAGTCACGCGTGTCGACCCTCCAGTCACGCGTGTCGACCCTCCAGTCACGCGTGTCGACCCTCCAGTCACGCGAGTTGCCCTTCCAGACAGGCGAGGTGCGCCTCTAATCACGCGAGTTGCGCCTTCAATCACACGAGATCGCTCTCCAATCACGTGAGATCGGCCGGCGATCACGCGAGATCGCACCTCGATCACGCGAGATCGCGCCAGTTGCGCCCTCGACCACCCAAGGCTCAGCCGGCCGGCGTCAAGACCGCTGCGCCGAGCCCGGGCCCCTGCCGCCAATCAACCGGTCGTAAACCCCCGGATGCGCGCGGAACCACACGTTGAGCTTCCCGATCCACCGCATGTGCGCGGTCCGCAACCCGGCCGGAATCGGTGTCGCCAGCAGCCGCACCGCCGCCGCGAACCGGTCGAACCGCCGCTGGTCCCGTGACGTCCACTGTAGACCGAGGCGCTCCCGGAAAGCCGGTGGCAGCGTCGCCCGGATCAGGAACATCTGGATCCGCGCGTGCCACCGCCACCACGAGTCGGGCAGCCACCGGACCGGCTTCGGCACCGTCCGGATCGTCTCGAAAAGCTGCTCGATCGCCGGGTTCGTCACGAACCCCGCGACCATGGCGTCGTAATACCGCTCGAAAGCCGCCCAGTCCGGCGGCAAATCCCGCGAACGCACCCCCAGCATCCGCCCGACGTCGCACATCTGCGCGTAGTACTCGTCCAGTTCCGATGTGGACAGACGCCGTCCAAAGAACCGTTGCGCGTCAACCGGAACCTTTACCAACGTCGCATGCACCCACGCATACGCCGCAGGGTCCAGCGCGCTGTACCGCCGCCCGTCCGCCACGCCCGTGAACCTCCGGTGCAACGCGCGCAACCGAGCCGCCTCGACACGCGCGCCCGCCGGGCCGCCGTAGACGTAGATCGACAGCGATGCGCCCGTTCGCATCAGGCGCGTCCACGGGTCCGACGTGTAATCCGAGTGGTCCCGCACCCCCGCCGCGACGACCGGGTGGGCCACCTGCAGCACCAGCACCTGCCCGGCCAGCAGCCCGTCGCGGAAGTCGCCGAAGTACTTCCACGCCGCCGTGCCGCGGACGACCGGGCGGGCCATCAAGCTCCGCGGAGCAACATTATCAGCGGCTCGGCCACCGGCGTGTCCGTCTCGCCCGTCGCCAGGCGCCGCAGCTGCAACCCCGCGATCAGCGCCACCACCGGCCCTGCCAGCCGGGCCGGATCGGGCACTCCCAACGCGCTGAGGATCGTCACCGCCAGTTCGTCGTACGCCGCGAAGCACCGCGAAGAAGCTTCGTGCAGCTCCGGGTCCCGCGCCGCCTGGAGGTACAACTCGTGCGCGCCGAGCTCGTCCGCGCCGAACGGCAGCTGCGCGATCACGTGCTCCACCACCGACGCCGCCTGCTCGACGCTCAGCCCCTCCGAGCGGTAGCCGTCCACGATCGCGCCGAGCTTCGCCGTCTCGTCCTCGACGAACAGCAGCATCGCCTCGCGCAGCAACGCCGTCTGGCTGGGGAAGTGGTAGGTCAACGTCCCGAGGGAGACACCCGCGGCGGCGACGATCCGGCGGTTGGTCAGCCCGCCGACACCGTGTTCGCCGACGACGGTCAGCGCGCCGCGCAGGATGGCCTCCCGGGTGCTCACCAGCTTGTCGCGGGATGCCGCTCCGGCCACCGTTCGACCTCTTCCAGTTGCGCGGCAAGCGAAATCAGCCGCTCCTCGGCGTGCGACGGGCCGAGCAGCTGCGCGCCGAGCGGCAACCCGTCCGCCGTCTGCCCGGCCGGGACGTTGACTCCCGGCCAGCCCAGCACGTTCCACGGCCAAGCGTACGGGCACGCGGCGATCATGGCCTGGTCGGTCTCCCAGCCGGACAGCCCGTCGAACGTGCCGATCGCGGGCGGCGGGGTGGCGGTGGTCGGCGTCAGCAGGACGTCGACGCGGCCGAACACCGAGCCGATCCGCCGGTGCAGGCCCGGCTCGAGGGCACGGGCCAGCCGAAGCGCGGGGCCGGCCAGCAGGCGGCCGTGACCGGCGTTGCTGCGCGTGCGCGGGTCGAGCCCGGCCCGGTCGGGCACCCGCAGCGCCCAGTCGCGGACGCCGGTGAGCGACCGCGGCAGGAAGGTCAGCCCGATCAGGCCGTAGTCCGGCTCGACCTCGACGATCTCGTGCCCCAGCCCGGCCAGGGACTCGGCGAGCCGGCGCACGGCGGCGTCGACGACCGGGTCGAGGCGGGTCTTGGTGGCGGTGAACGGGATTCGCGTGGACAGCCCGATCCGCAGCTTCCCGGGCTCGCGCGCGGCGGCCGCGCGGAACACGCCGGACGTCCCGGCGGCCGCGTCGAGCAGCAGGGCGGCGTCCTCGGTGGTGCGGGCCAGCGGCCCGAGCACGGTCAGGCCGTGGAACAGCTCGCCGTCGGTCGGGATCCGGCCGCGCTGGGTCTTGATGCCGACCAGCCCGGTCCACGCGGCCGGGATGCGCACCGAACCGGCGCCGTCGGACCCGAGCGCGGCCGCGATGACCCCCGACGCCACCGCGGCCGCGCTCCCGCCCGAAGAACCCCCTGGGGTGTGGCCGGTGTGCCACGGGTTGCGCGTCACGCCGAAGGCCGGGCCCTCGGTGAACGGCCACTGGCCCAGTTCGGGGGTGTTTGTCTTGCCGATGATCACCGCTCCGGCCTCGCGCAGCAGCGCGACCGCGGGCGCGTCGGCCGTCGCGCACGGGAATTCGCCGGGGCAGCCGAACGAGGTGGGCAGGCCGGTGAGGTCGACGTCGTCCTTGATCGCGACCGGCACGCCGAGCAGGGGAGCGCATTCGCCGGCGGCCAGGCGCCGATCGGCCTCGGCGGCTTCGGCGAGGGCTTCGTCGTCACGCAGGTGGCGGAACGCGTTGAGCGTCGGCTGGCTCGCGTGCGCCCGCCCGAGCGCGGCCGCCGTGAGCTCCGCGGAGGTGATTTCACCCGCGGCGAGCTGCGCGGCCTGGGCGGCGAGGCCGGTGAAGTCGAGGCTCGTAGCGGTCATGGTGGCCCCCGAAGGTTCTCGTTCGTTCGAACGAACGTTACCGGATACCGACGGTCTTCGGCTACTCCCGATGAGTTTTCCCGGCCCCGGCGGTCTACCTCGCCGACGACTACGTGAGGAGAAACCATGGCCACGGTGCACGCGGGGATGAGCATGTCGCTGGACGGCTTCGTCGCCGACCGCCACGGCGGCACGGCGCGGCTGTCCGACCCGGCCGCCTCGAACGGCAGCGAGTACATGACCGGCCTGATCCGCGAGACCGGCGCGGTCGTCCTCGGCCGCCGCACCTTCGCGATGGCCGAGGACCCGGACTGGTACCTCGGAAACTACGAGTTCCAGGTCCCGATCTTCGTCGTCACGCACACGCCGCCGGCCGTGTCGCCCGCGCAGGACGAGCGCCTCACCTTCACCTTCGTGACCGACGGGATCGCGTCGGCGATCACGCAGGCGAGGGCGGCCGCGGAAGAGTGGGCGGTCAAGGTGATCGGCACGAGCGTGGTCCGGCAGGCCGTGCGGGCGGGGCTGGCCGACGAGCTGCACGTCCGGATGGCCCCGGTGCTGCTGGGCGCCGGGCTGCCGCTGTTCGGCGACCCCGAGCTCGACGGCGTCAGGCTCCGGCGGATCGGCGTGCGCGAGGTCGGGCCGCACACCGAGCTCCGCTTCGCGGTGCTTTAACCCCCTATAGTGGTTAGAAAGCCGAGCCTGGAGGGCCGATGACGTTCGACTTCGCCGGATTCCCCGACGCCGCGCTGGCGGCGATCCCCCGCGTCGACCTGGGTGGCTGGCCGACGCCGCTGCACGAGGCGCCGCGGCTCGGCGAAGCCCTCGGCCTGCGCAACCTCTGGCTGAAGCGCGACGACGTCCACCCGCTCGGCGCCGGCGGCAACAAACTCCGCAAGCTCGAGTATCACCTGGGCGCGGCCCAGGCGGCCGGCGCGGACACCGTGATCACGTTCGGCGCGCTCCAGACCAACCACGGGCGTCAGACCGCCGCTGCGTGCGCGAAGCTGGGCCTGCGCTGCGAACTCGTGCTGACCGCCAAGGTCCCGCGCGACGGCGAGGCGTATGAACGCGGCGGCAACCTCCCGCTCGACAAGCTGTTCGGCGCGACCGTCCACGTCTGCGCGGACGGCGAGGAGACCGGCCGCACGTACGACCGGCTCGTCGCCCAAGCGCAGCAAGACGGCCGGAAGGTCTTCACGATTCCGGTCGGCGGCTCCAACGACCTCGGCGCCCTCGGTTACGTCCGTGCTACCCATGAACTCGCGAAGCAGCTGGAGGAACGCGGCATCGAGCGCGCTCACCTCGTCGTCCCGCACGCCAGCGGCGGCACCGCGGCCGGGGTGGTCCTGGCCACCGCCCTGCTCGGCGGCCTCGGCGTCGGCGTCGCCTGCGTCAGCCACCCGCTCGACGAGGCCACGGAGAACCTCCGCGACCTCGTCGACGGCGCGGCCAAGCTCCTCGGCGTCGAGCCGCCGCCCTCGCCCTTCCCGCACGCGAGACTGGGCGATTCCACCCTCGGCCCCGGCTACGGCATCCCGACCGACGCCGTCTGGAACGCGCTACGGCTCTTCGGGCGCACCGAAGGCGTGGTGCTCGATCCGGTCTACACCGGCAAAGTGGCCGCCGCGCTGGTCGAATGGGCGGGCCACTTCGCCCCGGACGACCACGTGGTGTTCCTGCACACCGGCGGCATGCCCGGCCTGTACGGCTACGCGCCCGAATTCGCGGCGGCCGTCGAAAGCTGACTCGAGCCGGGCCGCCAGCCACAGCAGCGTCCCCAGCAGCACGACGTCGGCGAGCAGCAGCAGCCGCTGCGTGACGCCGATCGGGAAGGCGTCGGAGATTTCGCGGAACGGCGTCACCCCGGCCTCGCTCAGCCGCACGAACACGAAGCTCAGGGCGAAGAGCGCGAACGCGCCCGCGGTCAGCCGGATCGACCGGACCAGCGCGACGCGCTCGGGCCGGCCCTTCAGCGGCTCCAGCAGCGAGATCGCCGCGCCGGGCAGGCTGCAGAACGCGACCAGGCACGCGTAGAGGTGGATTTCGCCGCTCACCGGGTCGGGTGCCTCGGGGTAGCTGGCCGGGAAGATCGCGGCCGCGGCCAGCCCGAGCGCCCACAACGCGAGCAGCAGCCGGGTCGTCCGCGACAACGGCACGCCGGCGACCTGCAGCGCGCCGAGCACCGCGAGCGACCCGATGGCCAGCGAGAGCACGCTCGCCGCGAGCATCCCTTCGCCGCGGTCGGTCACCGTGTAGCTCGACAGCGTGTCGTACACCGGATTGCGTGAGCTGATGATGTGCAGCACCACAGCGGTGAACAGGCCCCACCCGATCGCCGCCACCGCGACGAGCCGCCACGGTCTCGTGCGCTTCCCCGTTTCCGTCCCCATGCGACCAGGTTCGCGGGAAACGCGACCGCCGTGATCAGGGAAGACCCTGATTAACCCCCTGATTGAAATCCACGAGGACGAGCGCCTGGTCGTCGTGCCGCTTCGGCCGCGGCCAGCGCTCGCCGTCCGGATCCTGCTTTTCGGCGGTGCGGACGGCATCGAGCACGGCGTCCGGCCCGTCGCCGCGGGTGATCGCCAGAACTTTGCGCCAGTCGAAAAGTTCGTACTGGTCGACGCCGATGGACACACCGTCGCTGGCGAGCAGCACCGCATCGACGTCGTCCCGCGGCCAGCTGCGCCGGACCGAGTGCGCGGCGGCACCGGGGACGGCTTCGGCGACCCAGAAGCCGTCGTGGGCGTTGCGCCGGCGCCGGACGTCGGCGCCGGTCTGGAGCAGCCCGCGTCTTCGCAGCCGGGTCAGCCGGTCGTCCGACACGACGTCGACGCCGAAGCGGCCGAACCCGACCACCGGGCTGTCGGCGAGGACGAGCGCGTCGACCCGGTCTCCGAGCCAGCGCACGGCCGCAACCGTGCTCGACGGCGAGCGTTGCGGCTGTAGTTCGTGTTCGGCGGTGAGGGCGGCGATCGCGCTGGTCAGCACCTCGGTCAGATCGGCTTCCGGGGCCGCGCGGAGGTCGCCGGCGAGGCGCCGGGCCAGGCGTTCGGCGTACCAGCCGCCGGGTGGATGCGAGGGATCCGACGAGGTGGCGCCGTCGAGGACGAGCACCGCGTTGTCCAGCACGACGACGTGGTCCTCGGTGGGGCGTGGGTGGCCGTCGGCGCCCACCCCGGCCCGTTCGGCGATCGCGATCTCGGGCATCACCCGACTGTACGTCGCCCGTCCGGCACGTTCGCGCTGAGCGGCGCGGGCCCGGCAGAACGGCACGTTGACGCCGGACTCGCACCCCACCCAGACCTCCCCGGCGGGCAACTCGCGCACCGGCGGCGCCTGCATTGTCGCGAATGACTCATTCGGGACGTCCGAGGTCCCCAATGAGTCATTCGCGACCCTCGGAGAGCCAGCCTCGGCCGACATCCGCAACCCAGCGCAGAGAACCGCCGTGTCAACCGGAGTTGACAGCCTCCGAATGTCAACGTAGGTTGACAAGCATGACGGAAGCGACGGACTTGGCCGCCCGGGCGGGTGATCGCGATCCCCGGGTGGGGCTGCGCGCGGTCGCCGCGCTCCGGCGGCTGCTGGAACAACTGGAGGCCGTGCAGGTGCGCAGTGCGCGGGTGCACGGCTGGTCGTGGCAGGAGATCGCCGCCGAGCTGGGGGTCAGCCGGCAGGCCGTGCACAAGAAGTACGGGAGGCACTGATGTTCGAGAGGTTCACGGCGGACGCGCGGATGGCGGTCGTCGAAGCGCAGATCGTGGCGCGGGAGTCCGGCTCGGTCGAGATCGGGCCCGCCCACCTGCTCGCCGGGCTGGTGAAGACCGGCGCCCAGGTGCTCGCCGACCTTGGCGTGTCCACTGAGGACATCGCGGCCGAGCTGGCCCGCACCCGGCGCCGCGGCGGTGTGAGCGACGCCGACGCCGAGGCGCTCACCGAGTTCGGTATCGACGTCGAGCAGATCGTCGAGCGCGTCGAGCAGACGCACGGCGAAGGGGCGCTGGCCGGGCGGCTCGGCCCGGCCAAGCGCGGGCACATCCCGTTCACCGCACAATCGAAGAAGACCCTCGAACTGAGCCTCAGGGAAGCCGTCCGGCTGGGCGACAAGCACCTCGGCCAGGAGCACATCCTGCTCGCGCTGGCCCAGCAGCGCGGCACCGACGACGTCCTCGCCCGGCGCGGCGCGGACTACCTGACGCTGCGCCGGGCCGTGCAGCAGCGCAAAGCCGGTTAGCTCTCGCGCCAGGTCGTCCTGGGCAGCAGCGCCTGGGTGAGCGGGCCGATCGCGAGCGCGTAGAGGACGGTGCCGACGCCGACGGTCCCGCCGAGCAGGAAACCGGCCGCCACCACGGTCACCTCGATGCCGGTGCGCACCAGCCGGATCGGCCAGCCGGTGCGGCCGGCGAGCCCGGTCATCAGGCCGTCGCGGGGGCCCGGCCCCAGCCGGGCGCCGACGTAGGTGGCGGTCGCGACCCCGTTGAGCACCACTCCGCCGACCAGCAGCGCGATCTGCCACGCCAGCTCGTGCTGCTCGGGGAGGAACGCGCGGACGACGTCGACCACGACCGAGATGATCACGACGTTCGCGATGGTGCCGATGCCGGGCCGCTGGCGCAGCGGGAGCCACAGCAGCAGCACGGCCACCGAGATGAGGCCGGTGACGGTGCCGAACGTCAGGCCGGTGTGCTTCATCACGCCTTCGGCGAGCACGCTCCACGGCTCGAGCCCGAGGCCGGCGCGGGTGACGAGGGCGACGCTGGCGCCGTAGAGCGTGAGGCCGGCGAGCAGCTGCACGCTGCGGCGGACGGGGTTGCGGGAGATCCGGACGGGCCGGAGGTCGATCTGAGCCACGACCTCACTATCGTCGGAAAGTGGCCTGGCAAACCATAGCCAATTGCGGGATATTGGCCTTATGGAAGCTGTGCTCCCGGTAGGTGGACGTATTTCTGGCCCGCGATTGGCCGTCATGCTGGGCTCGTGGCGGCAAGGTGGCTCCCGTCAGGGGGCCGCGGACCTCGCGGCGGCCATCGAGCTGCAGGTGCTCGACGGCCAGCTCCCGCTGGGCACCCGGCTGCCCGCCGAGCGCGAGCTGGCCGATGCGCTCGGCGCCAGCCGGACGCTGATCGGCGCGGCGCTGGACCGGTTGCGGGAGAGCGGGCTGGTCGCGAGCCGCCGTGGCGCGGGCTCGTGGGTCGCCGCGCCCGGGCGGCGGCGCCGCGGTCCGCTCGCGCCGGCGGGTGACGGCTCGATCGACTTCACCCACGCGTCCTCTCCCGCCGTCCCGGGCATGGCCGCGGCGGTCGACGCGGCACGCGTCCGGCTCGCCGACCACCTGGGCGACCACGGCTACCAGGAGCGCGGCCTGCCCGCCCTGCGCGAGCGGATCGCGCGGCGCTACACCGAGCGCGGACTGCCGACGACGCCCGCCCAGGTCATGGTCACCAACGGCGCGCACCACGCGTTCGTGCTGGTCCTGCGGATGCTCGCCGGGCCCGGTGACCGTGTGCTGGTCGAGCAGCCGACGTACCCGAACGCCCTGGAGGCGATCCGCGCCGCGCACGCCATCCCGGTGCCGGTCGCGCTCGATCCGAGCGGCGAGCGCGGCTGGGACATCGCCGGCATCGACGCGGCCCTGCGCCAGGCGTCCCCGCGGTTCGCCTACCTCGTCGTCGACTTCCAGAACCCGACCGGCCTGCGCCTGGACACCGACGGCCGCTCCCGGCTCGGGGCCGTGCTGGCCCGCGCCCGGACCCCGGTCGTGGTGGACGAAACGCTCGTCGAGCTGGACCTGGAGGACGATCCGCGGCACGGACCGCCGCCGCTGGCCGCGTTCGCCGGTGACCTGGCGATCTGCGTCGGTTCGGCGTCCAAGACGCACTGGGGCGGACTGCGGCTCGGCTGGATCCGCGCGTCGGAGGACCTGCTCGGCCGCCTGGTTTCGGCGCGCTACGCGGTCGACCTCGGGTCGCCTGTGTTCGAACAGCTCGTGCTGACCGAGCTGATGGCTGACGAGACCCTGCTGCACCGCAGGCGCGAGGAGCTGCACGGCTACCGCGACGCGCTGGCCGGCGCGGTGCACCGGCACCTCGCGGACTGGACGTTCACGCTGCCGGCGGGCGGCCTGTCGCTGTGGTGCCGGATGCCGGAGCCGGTGAGCTCGCGCCTGGCGGTGGCGGCGGCGAGCCACGGCGTCCAGGTGGCACCGGGTTCGCGCTTCGGCGTCCACGGCGGGCTGGAACGCTGGATCCGGCTGCCGTTTTCGCTGCCACCGGACCGGATCGACGAGGCGGTCCGGCGGCTGAGCGCGGCCGAAGCGTCCGTCCGCGGCACCCCGGCGTCCTTGGACGCACCCATCGCATGACGGAACCGGTGCGCTGGATGCGAGCCTGCTCCCAGGGATGGGCGGCGTTCATGTGCATCCAGCGCACCGGTTCGTCGTTCCACACACCCGCTCACGGACGTGACCCCGTTCGCGGGTACCGCGGCTTCCCGGCACAGCCCCTCGACGTGCCGGGAAGCCGGCGGCTCAGGTGCGCTCGCGGTACTGCGAGTCCTCGCTCGGCGCGGTGAGCAAGGGCTCCCGGAGCGCACCCGGTGTGGGTCCCGGCGCCGCGGGGGCAGCGCGGCGCCGGGACCGGGATCCGACCCGGCCGGGCGCGGTCGGCCGGTCGGAAAGTCTGTGGTTTCGCATGGTTTTCGCCCCTGGGGTACGTCGGACGCGCGTGCGGCGTCACGAGACGTGAAAGAGCCACGGATTGCTGGCTGGAGCAGGGGAAACGTCACGCCTCAACGGCGTGCGGGCGCACCTTGATGATCTTGATTTGGGCGCACTTGTCCCCGGCTGCCCGGTCGGGGGTCAGTCGGGGGAGGTGGTGGGCAGGGCGGCTTCCCGGCCCGCGCCGTCGACCTCGTGGTCGCGGCTGGTGCCGATCAGCTTGAGCTGCGTGGTGGTGACGTCGTCGGTGTGGACGGCGAACGCGTGGCGGGCGCCGCCGGAGCCGTCGTGGCCCGCGGCCGCGGTGGGAGCCGGCGCGCTCGGGGCGGTGGTGCCGCCGGGCAGGCCGGGCGTGGAGTCGCCGCCGCCGGTGACGTGGGTACCGGAGTCGCGCGGCTGCTCGTGGACCGCCGGCAGCGAGCCGGCGTGCCGGACGACGACCAGGTGCACGGCCGAAGCCCGGGAGGTCTGCTGCTGGCCGGCCGTCGCGGAGGCCGCGGCGGGGACGGTTTCGGCGACCGCGGCCGGTGCCTGGGTGCCGACGGCCGTCACGCCGTGGTCGACCGCGGTCACGCCGCCGGCGTTCGAGCTGCCGCCGAGCACCGGGTTCAGGAGGTCGTCCAAGGGCAGCAGCACCGGCGCGTCCGGGTGGCCCGCGGGCGGCTGGGTGAGCGGCGCGAGCACGGTGTGGGACAGCGTGTCGGTGACCGTGCCGAGGGTGTCCGTGACGGTGGTGAGCGTCCCGCCGACCACGTTCAGCACGCCGCCGACGAGCCCGCCGACCAGACCACCGCCGGACGAGGTGGCCTCGGCCGGCGCGGCGGTGTCCTTTGTGGTCGTTCCGGTGACCGCCTTCAGGGTGCCGCCGACGAGGCCGAGCAGGTTCCCGCTGGAAGAGGTGGCCTTCGGTGCTTCGGAGCTTTCCGAGGACGCCGCCTTCCTGGTGGCCGCGGGCTCCTCGGCGGGCGAGGTGTCCGACGGCTCCGCCGTGGTGGCGGCTCCGGCGGAAGGGCTTTCCGGGTCGTCCTTTGTGGTCTCGGTCGCGGTGGGTGCTTCGGCCGGCTGCGTCTCGTCCGCCGCGGGCGGCTCGGCGGTGTCGGCCTTCGGCTGCGCCGAGCAGGTGCCGGCGCCGGTCTCGTGGTGGCTCTTGCGGTGCCTGGCGTGCCAGAGCGGCTTCGCGGCATGGTCCACAGTGGAAACCACGGGCGCATCGGGGCACGCCGGGCGCTCGGCCGCCGAAGCGGTGCTGCCGGACAGCGCGGCGCCGAGCAGCCAGCCGGCCAGGGTCAGGCCGCCGGCGACCAGGATCTTGGCGGCGGGCCGCTGCAGCGACGCCGTCCATGGGCGCGGCGCGCGTACGCGCGCGTACGAGGCAACCGGATCACCCGCGGTGAGCGCAGGCCGAACGGGAGCGTCGCGGCGCGCGTCCGCCGTGCTGCTCACCGCCACCACCACCGTCCGCGCCTGAGGCTTCCGCGATTTCCGCTCGAGCCTGTTCTTGCTGGGGTCTTTCTCCGGTCAGGTCGCAGTTCCCCCGGGGCTGCACTCTTTCCAGCGCCGCTCGGGAGTCTTTCATCTCTCCCGCGTTCGATCCAGCCCGCAAGGCCGGGCGGCCCGGTCGGGCACCGCATCTGCGGCCGACAAGTTGATCACTCTCAGTGCCGTTCGGGTGCTCGCTTACGGCCATTCGGACGAGTTCTGCAATTTGCACATCTCGGCGTTGACCTGATGTTTCCACGAACCCGAACGCGCTTTGTGTCGAGTCGGTTCCGCTCGGTGCGCAACCGGCGGTTCCGGCCAAGTGACCGGAATTTGACCGGGATGTGGGACGGCCACTGGGCCGAACGGGTTCCGCGCGCGGCTTCACTTGCCCTGCCCCGAAAAGTGCGCGACCCGGACCGCCCCCGGATCCGGCTGCGGTCCGTGATCGCGAACTCCTCGCCGGGACGCCGCGCGGGGCGCCCGGTGCGGCGGGGGCGCGCCAGGCGGAGCCGCGCGTCGAGACCGTCGCTGCGTCCATCGTGGACACAGGCGCCACCAACGCGGAGAGTGACGACCGTGAGCGGCAAGTGGTGGACCCGGCGGTTGGTCCGTCCGGGCTCCGTGGCCCCGGCCGGGGTGAGCTCGCGCCGGAACGCCGTCTACTCAGCCGGACCGCGGTGATCAGACCAGTTTGCGCAATCGGGTGATGCCTTCGTCGATGACCTCGTTGCGCTTGCAGAACGCGAAACGCAGCAGGTGTTTCCACTCGTCCGGGTGATCGGTGAACACCTTCACCGGCACCGCGGCGACCCCGACCCGGGCCGGCAGTTCCCAGGCCAGGTCGGCGGCGTCGGTGAAGCCCAGCGGCCGCACGTCGACGCAGACGAAGTAGGTGCCCGCCGTCCGCCGGACCGCGAACCCGGCGTCCGCGAGCCCGGCCGAAAGCCGGTCCCGCTTCTCCTGCAGCGACTCGCGCAGGCCCTCGACCCAGGGCAGCTCGTGGTCGAGCGCGTGCGCGACGGCCGGCTGGAGTGGTCCGCCGGACACGAAGGTCATGAACTGCTTCGCCGCCTTCACCGCCGCGACGAGCTCCGGCGTCGAGCAGACCCAGCCGATCTTCCAGCCGGTGCAGTTGAACGTCTTGCCGGCGCTGGAGATGCTCACCGTCCGCGGCCGCATGCCGGGCAGCGTGACCAGCGGGACGTGCTCGGAGTCGTCGAAGACGAGGTGCTCGTAGACCTCGTCGCAGATCGCGATCAGGTCGTGCTCGACGCAGAGCGCGGCGAGCGCCTCCAGCTCGGCGCGGGTGAACACGGTGCCGGTCGGGTTGTGCGGCGAGTTCACCAGGACCGCCCTGGTCCGCGGCGTGACGGCGGCGCGCAGGCCGTCGAGGTCGAGGCCGAACCGGCCGTCGGGGCCTTCGACCAGGCCGACGACCCGGCGTTCGGCCCCCGCCATCGCGACCGCGGCGGCGTAGGAGTCGTAGTACGGCTCGATGACGATCACCTCGTCGCCGGGCTCGGTCAGGGCGAGCAGCGACGCCGCGATGGCCTCGGTGGCGCCCGCGGTGACCAGGATCTCCGTGTCCGGGTCGTACTCGGTGCCGTAGCGCTGCCGGTGCCGCGCGATCGCGGCCCGCAGCTCGGGCCGCCCGGGCCCCGGCGGGTACTGGTTGGCCCCGCCGAACAGCGCGTTCTTCGCCGCTTCGAGCATGCCGGCCGGCCCGTCGGTGTCCGGGAAGCCCTGGCCGAGGTTGACGGCGTCGTGCCGGACGGCCAGCGCCGTCATCTCGGCGAAGATGGTCGAAGTGAACGGCCGCAGCCGGGGGACGAGAGCAGGTTCGCGCACGATCAGCCATCCTCACGGACAATGGCGATGTGGAGCAACTGACCCCCGCGAAGGTGACGCCCGCCGACCCACCGGGCGGCGCGGCCGGTGAAGAGGAAAAGCGGCGCGCGCTGCGCAAGATGAAGCTGGTCGCGCTGTCGTTCCTGCTCGGTGCCACGCTCGTGTTCCTGCTGACCAGCTGGGCGCAGGCGAGCGGCTGGCCGGGCTGGGTCGGATACGTGCGCGCCGCGGCCGAGGCGGGCATGGTCGGCGCGCTCGCCGACTGGTTCGCCGTCACCGCGCTGTTCCGGCACCCGCTCGGGCTGAAGATCCCGCACACGGCGATCATCCCGAACAAGAAGGACGCGCTGGGCAACAGCCTCGGCGACTTCGTCGGCTCGAACTTCCTGTCCGAGGAGGTCGTGCGCGACAAGCTCAAGCGCGTCGAGATCGCGCGGCGCCTCGGCGCGTGGCTGGCGCAGGAGGAGAACGCCGAGCGCGTGACGTCCGAGCTGGCCACGGTGGTCCGGGCGGCCGTGCGCGTCCTCCGGGACGAGGACGTCCAGGCGATCATGGAGCAGGCGGTCGCGCGGCGGATCATCGACAAGCCGTGGGGCCCGCCGCTGGGCAAGATCCTGCAGGGCGTGTTCGCCGACGGCGCGCACCACAAGCTCGTGGACCTGATGTGCGACCGCGCGTACGAGTGGGTCCGCGACAACCACACGACGATGCTGCGCGTGGTGTCGGACCGGGCGCCGAGCTGGTCGCCGAAGTTCGTCGACGAGATGCTCGCGGACAAGGTCTACGGCGAGGTCCTGTCCTTCGCCTGGGCGGTCAAGACCGACGTCAACCACCCGATGCGGCTGGCGCTGGACAAGTTCCTCGGCGAGTTCGCCCAGGACCTGCAGACCGACCCGGACGTGATGGCCCGCGCCGAGCAGGTGAAGGGCCAGATCGTGCACCACGAGGAGGTCCAGCGCCTGATCGGCTCGGCGTGGAGCACGGCGAAGGAGATGCTCCTGACCGCGGCCGAGGACCCGTCGAGCGAGCTGCGCCGCCGCGTCCGGCTCGGGCTGGTGTCGCTGGGGACCCGCCTGGTCTCCGACGACCAGCTGCGGTCGAAGGCCGACGGCTGGGTCGAGGGCGCCGCGGCGTACCTGGTGAAGAACTACTCACGGGAACTCACCACGATCATCACCGACACGGTCGAGCGATGGGACGCCGAGGAGACGTCCCGCAAGATCGAGCTCCAGGTGGGCCGCGACCTGCAGTTCATCCGGATCAACGGCACGGTGGTGGGCGCGCTCGCCGGCCTCGTCATCTACGCGGTCGCGGAGCTGCTGTTCTGACGGCCGAGCTCTATACCACACCCGGGGGACCTTCAAACCAGTTGTCCACAGGAACCTGAGTTATCCCCCGGGTTATCCACAACTTTTCACGGTGATGGCCTAACGGCTGTCCACAACGTGTGGGGGCCGGGGCCCCGGAGGCGTGGATATGTGGTGCTTCGTCCCCAAGTTGTCCACAACCGTTCGAGTGTCCGCCGCTCGGATGAGGGCCGCTCAGCCCGCCGCGGCTCGGGCGCGCCAGCCGCGCGCCTTCTCGCGGTTGCCGCAGACGCGCATCGAGCACCACGTGCGCGAGCGGTTGCGCGACTCGTCGTAGAACGCCCACAGGCACGTATCGGCCGGGCAGATCTTCAGTCGGATCCAGTCACCGCGGACGACCAGCCGGGCGCAGGCGACGAACACCGCGCCGACGACGTCGTCCGCGACCAGGGCCGGCCCCTCCGCGGTCAGCGAGATCCGGGTGCCGACGTCGACACTGCCGCCCGGCAGCCGTGGGTCGCCGATCGCCGCGCGCAGGGCGTCGCGAGCCGCGCGGGCCTCGGCGGCCGGGTTGGCCGCCAGCCCGTGCCCGGCCGCCCACTCGCGCCACCGCTCGGGATCTTCGAGCAGGTCGGTGCCCTCTTCGACGTTGACCGTGTTGAGGAACTCCACCACGAGGGACGCGTCGGTGTGCACCTGCCGATTGTACGGCGGTTGCCTTCGGGTGTGCTAACCCACATAATCGCTTCACTGGTTACTCACGATCGAAGGGAGCGACGATGAGTGCGGTACCGACGCTGGGCGTGGTGGCCCTCGACTGCCCGGACCCGGCGGCGCTGGCCGAGTTCTACCGCTCGGTGCTGGAGTGGGACGCGCCCGAAGTGGCCGAAGACGGGCGCTGGGTGACGCTGCCCAACCCCGCGGGCGGCGCGGGCATCGCGTTCCAGCGGGTCCCCGACTACCGGCCGCCGGCCTGGCCGTCCGCGGAGAACCCGCAGCAGATGCACCTGGACCTGAACGTCACGGATCTGGAAGCGGCGCACGAGCGCGTGCTCGGGCTGGGCGCCAAGCTGCTCGACGACAACCCGAAGACGTTCCGCGTCTACGCCGATCCGGTCGGCCACCCGTTCTGCCTCTGCGCCTGCTGACGCGTTATTGCGTAGGCTCTGCGGTGTGATTTGTCCGAAGTGTCAGAACCAGATGCGGACCGTCGACAAGAACGGCATCCACATCGACCAGTGCGACGGCTGCCGCGGGATCTTCCTGGACCGCGGTGAGCTCGAGGCGATCGTCGGTGCGGAGAGCTCGTTCTACGGCCAGCAGCCGCCGCCCTACCAGTCCGGTCCGGCGCCGACGGCGCACTACGGCCGTCCCGACTCGCCGCGGCCCTACCGCGGCGGCTACCCGGACTCGCCCAAGGCGTACCGCGGTGGTTACCCGGACTCGCCGCGGCCGCACCGCGGGGGCTACTCGGACTCGCCGCGGCCGTACGGGCACGGGCACCGCAAGCGCAGCTTCCTCGAGAACCTCTTCGACTGAGATGGGGCTCGACCTGCGGATCTGCCCGGCGTGCGGCGAGCGGGCAGACCGCCCGGTCGTCACGGACTCGATCGTCTCGTGCGCCAAGTGCGGGCACGAGTGGCCGTTCGAGAAGCTGCCGCTGTTCGCGCTGACCGGGCCGAGCGGCGCCGGGAAGTCGACGATGGGGCCGCTGCTGGCCGACCGGCTGGCCGGCGACGTCGTGGTGCTGGACCAGGACATCCTCTGGATCGGCGCGCTGCGCGACGACGTACTGGACTTCCGGTCGGTCTGGCTGCGGATGGCGGCGATGCTGCACCAGAACGGCCGCCCGGTCGTGCTGTGCGGGACGGTCGCGCCACCGGAGTTCGAGCCGCTGCCGGAGCGCGCGTTCTTCAGCGACATCCACTACCTGGCCCTGGTGGGCACGCCGTCGTCGTTGCGCGCCCGGCTGCGGGCGCGCCCGGCGTGGCGGGAGTGGGACGAGGAGCGGATCGACGAGATGCTGGAGTTCAACGACTGGCTGCGCAAGTCGGCGCCCGGACTCGGCGTCGACGTCTTCGACACCACGGACGTCTCCCGTGAGGCGACGGCCGACCACGTGGAGAAGTGGATCCGCGCGCGGCTGCCTTAGCCCAACGGCCAGGTGCGGCCGTCGGGGGAGTCGAGCCAGAACTCCTGGCGGTCGCCGGTCACCGTGACGCCGAACCGGTCGCGGTCCGGCTTGCCCAGCTCGCACCACTCGACGAAGGCCGCCTCGGCGAGCTCCCACAGCGCCCGCGGGCCGCCCTGGGCGACCTCGTTCGCGCCGCCGCGCTTGCGGTGGCGGACCCACGAGCCGTCCGGGTGGACCAGCGCGAGTCCCGATGCTTCCTCGCCGCCCTCGCGCACCGGGCGGACACCGGGCAGCGCCAGACCCGCGAAGAATTCGAACTGCTGACGCGGTTGGAGCACGGTCGACAGCGGCAGCCGCGTCTGCTCCCAGTCGCCGCGCGAGGGCATCGGCAGCGGGCCCGTCTCGGGGAGCCGGTGCGCGCGCAGCGGCATGAACCGGCCGTCGCGCGCGAGGACGCGGCCCTGCGCGGTGCCGCCCTCGCCGGCGACCAGCCGGACCAGCCCGGCGCCGATGGGGCGGTTCAGCGTCGTCACGATCAGCCCGCCCGGCGCCGTCTGCGCCAGCCAGGCCGGCGGGATCGACGTCACCGCGGCGGTGCACAGCACCCGGTCGAAGATCGTGCCGGCCGGGAAGCCGAGCGCGCCGTCGCCCGCCGCGCACGCCGGGTGGTACCCCGCCGCGGCCAGCCGCTCGCGCGCCGTCTCGACGAGCACCGGGTCGATGTCCACTGTGGACACCCGACCGGCCCCGCAGCGGTGGCTCAGCAGCGCGGCGTTGTAGCCGGTGCCGGTGCCGATCTCGAGGACGCACTGCCCGTCGCGCACCCGCAGCTCCTCGAGCATGATCGCCATGATCGCGGGCATGCTCGACGAGCTCGTCGGCGTACCCGCCACCGGGCCGTCGCGCCGGGCGACCTCCCAGCGGTCCGGGTCGTCGTCGAGCTGCGTCACCAGCACGTCGCGGGAGTAGACGGTCTCCAGCCAGCCCGGGTCGCCGCGGTCGACCGCCGCCCACAGCCCGTCCGCCGGGGCGAAGAACCGCGGCAGGAAGACGTGGCGGGGCACCGAGCGGAAGGCGGCGATCCACTCCGGCGCGTGCAGGACGTCCTCGTCGAGGAGGTGCTCGACGAGGCGTCGCCGCAGCCGGGCCGAGCGCGTCATGGGACCACGGTAGCGGTGAGCGTCACACCCGAAGGTTGCAAGCAGGGTGCTTGCAATAGCTAGCACTCCGGCGTACCGTCGAAGGTGTCGCGAGGAGGTGACCGGATGACAGAGACCGGTGGGACGTCAGGATCCGGCAGTCCCATGGAGAAGGTCGCGGACATCGCTTCCGACATCGGCGAGTACATCCGCCAGCAGCGCAACACCGCGAAGATCTCGTTGCGCCAGCTGTCGAAGCTCGCCGGCGTGTCCAACCCGTACCTGAGCCAGATCGAGCGCGGGGTGCGCAAGCCCAGCGCGGAGATCCTCCAGCAGATCGCCAAGGGCCTGCGCATTTCGGCGGAAGCGCTGTACGTGCAGGCCGGGATCCTCGACCTGCCGACGGGCGGGCCGGTGGGCGACGCGATCCGCGCCGACGCCGAGCTGACCGAACGCCAGAAGCAGGTCCTGCTCGACGTCTACGAGTCCTTCCGCCGGGAGAACGCCGCGGCACGGCCGGCCGCCACTCCCGCCCCGGACACCACATCAGCCGCTTCAGCCGCGAAAACCGAGGAGTCAGCATGACCACCCCCAAGACCGAAGACGTCAAGAAGGCCGTCACCAACGCCCTCGACCAGGTCCGCACCCCGCTGCTCGCCGCGCTCGGCGCCGGCAACCTGGCCACCCACGCCGTCACCGACGCCGTGGCGAAGGCCAAGGAGAACGTGACCAAGGGCAGCGAAGCCGCCCGCAAGAACCTGCAGGAGCTGCCGACCGACGTCGAGAGCCTCCGCGAGAAGCTGGACCCGGCCGAGCTGCGCAAGGTCATCGACGAGTACACCGAGGCCGCGCTCAAGCTGTACAACAAGCTGGCCGAGTCGGGCGAGCAGGCGTGGGACAAGATCGCCGCGCAGCCGCAGGTCAAGAAGGCCATCGAGCAGCTCGAAGAGGCCCTGACCACCGCGCAGGGCCAGGTCGAGGGCGTCACCGCCGAGGTGCGCGAGCGCGTCGACGGCGTGCTGGGCACCTTCACCAAGCGCACCCGCTCGGTCGGTGAGAAGACCGCCCGCAAGGTGACCGAGGTCGCCGGCGAGGCCGCCGACGCCATCGAGGAGCTGGGTGACGACGTCGCCCACGAGACCCGCTCGGCGAGCCGCCGCGTCGCGAACAAGACGGCCCCGAAGACGGCCGCCCCGGCCCGCCGGAGCACCACGTCGAGCACCACCAGCGCCGCCGCGAAGAAGCCGGCCGCGCCGAAGACCGACAAGTGACATCGCCGTGAACTCCCGGCCCCGCCACCGCACCCGCGGTAGCGGGGCCGGGGTCGTTCGGGTGGTTTGCCGTAAGCTGTCGCTGTGCTAGTCGCCATCTGGATCCTCAATGTCATCCACTGGGGCAGCGCGCTGGTCGGGCTCTTCGCCTTCGTGCACGCGCTGCTCCAGCGCGCCGACGCCTATTCCGCGGCCGACCGCAAGACCAAGCCCATCTGGATGCTGATCACCGGTGGCGCGACGCTCGCCATGGTGCTGTTCCCCGTGATGGGCCCGGGGATGATCTTCTACGTGCCCGCGATGGCCGCGGCGCTGGTCTACATCGTGGACGTGCGCCCGAAGCTGATCGAGGTCCAGCGCGGCGGCTCGAGCTGGTAGCTACCCTGGGGTGGTGACCTGGACCATCGCCGGGAGCCTCACCGTCGTTCCCGCCTCCACGCGTACTGAACTGCTCGCCGAGCCCGTGGCCAAAGCCCTCGCCGCGCTCGCCGACCCGGACGCCGTCGGCGTCGCGGAGATCGACCCGTCGCTCGCCGACACCGCCGCCTTCTGCGAGGCCTACGGCTCGCCGCTCGAGGCGTCCGCGAACTGCGTCGTCGTCGCCGGCAAGCGGGCGGGCGAAGTCCGCTTCGCGGCCGCGCTCGTGCTCGCGACGACCCGCGCCGACGTCAACGGCGTGATCAAGCGCCGCCTCGACGTCCGCAAGGCGTCGTTCGCGCCGATGGACGAAGCCGTCTCGCTGACCGGGATGGAGTACGGCGGCATCACGCCGGTCGGCCTGCCCGCCGAATGGCCCATCCTGCTCGACCGCCGCGTCGCCGAGGCGCCCGAGCTCGTCATCGGCAGCGGGATCCGCGGCAGCAAGCTGCTGATCTCCGGCGCCGCGCTGGCCGCCCTGCCCGGCGCGGAGGTCATCGAGGACCTCGCCCGGTGACGTCCGTCTGGCTCCGGTACCTGACCGGTGCCGACATCGACGCGCTCGGCATCACGGACGCCGAGATCGTCGGCGCGGTCGAGGACGTGCTCGCCGACCACGGCCGCGGCCAGGTGGTCTTCGAGCCGCGTACGCACCTCGTGCCGGACAACGGCGGCAAGGGCCACTTCAACATCCTTCGCGGTCACCTGTCCGCGAAGCAGGTCAGCGGCGTGAAGGTCGTCGGTGACTTCGTGGGGAATTTCGAACGGGGCCTCCCTTCGGAAATGGCGTTGATCCTGTTGCTCGACCCGGACACCGGCATGCCGCGGGCCATCGTCGACGGCACGATGATCACCGAGGCCCGCACCGGCGCGATGACCGCCGTCGGCGCGAAGTACCTGGCCCGCCCGGAGGCACGGGTGCTCGGGCACATCGGCGCCCGCGGTACCGCCTGGTGGAACGTCGTGCTGCTGGACTCCTTGTTCGACTTCGCCGAGATCCGCGTGACCAGCAAGCGCCCGGAGTCACGCGAGGACTTCGGCCGCCGGCTGTCCGAGCGGCTCGGCAAGGACGTCCGCGTCTGCGCCACGGCCGAGGAGACCCTGGACGGCGCGGACATCCAGGTCGAGGCCTCCCGGCTGGTCGAGCCCGAGGCGCTGGTGCGCCGCGAGTTCCTCCGGCCGGGCACCTTCCTGGTGCCCTACGGCACGATCAGCGCGCTCGAGCTCACGCTGCTCGACGACGTCGACAAGGTCGTCGTCGACGACTGGCGCGAATCGCGGTCCGGCAACCCGCGGTTCGGCGCCCTGCGCCCGCAGCTCAACGCCGGCCTCCTCACCGAGGACAACGTCCACGCCGAGATCGGCGACATCGTGGCCGGGAAGAAGCCGGGCCGCGAGCACGACGCCGAACGGATCCTGTTCTGGCACCGCGGACTGTCCACAACGGACGTCGCGGTGGCGAACCTGATCCTCACCCGTGCCGAGGCTTCCGGCGTCGGCACCATGCTGCCCTACCGATGATCGTCTCCGACAGCGAGTTCGCCGACAGTGAACGGCTGGTTTTGGACAAACCGCTGGTAGAAGCCCTGCGGCGGCGCCGGAATGAGGTCTTGACAGCCCTCGCGGACCGGTCCGGGCCGGTCTACGGGGTCACCACGGGGATGGGCCGGCTCGCGGGTGTCGCGCTCGACGCGGACCAGCAGGCCGAGCACCAGCGGAACCTGCTGATCGGCCGTGCTGTGGGCGGTCCGCCGTGGCTGCCGCCCGAAGACGTCCGCGCGCTGCTGGTCGTCCGGCTGCGCGATTTCCTGCGGCCGTGGTCGGGGGTGAGCGCCGAGCTGGTGCAGTTCCTGGTGGACCGCTTGAACGACGGCTTCACGCCGGCGGTCCCGCGTTCCGGGCTCGGCAGTTCGGGCGAGATCATCGCGCTGTCCCACGCGTTCCAGACGTTCCTCGGCATCGGCACGGTCTTGGAGGACGGCGTCGAAGTGCCGGCCGCTTCGGCGCTCGCTGCGCGTGGTGCGGCGCCTTACGTTCTCGGGCCGAAGGAAGGCGCTTCGCTGCTTCAAGGTTCTCCGCTGGCGGTGATGCACTCCGCGCGCGGCTGGACGGAAACCCAGCAGCTCATCGACCTGCAGACGCTCACCGCGGCGATGGCGATCGACGTCCTCGGCGCGCCCCGGGACGTGTTTTCCCCGGTCATGGCGGGCGGCGACGACCACCTGAGTGCGGTGCTCCACGAGCTTTCGGGATTGGTGGGCAGCGGCCCGGTGCGGCCCGGCGTGGTGCAGGCGCCGCTGTCGGTGCGGGTCGCGCCGCGGGCGCTGGCGCACGCTTCCCGCGTCAACGGCGAGTTGCACGAGACTCGCCGACGCTGGAAGACGATGCCGGGGGATTCGCCTTCGTTCGTCGACGGCGCGTTCGTGCCGGGGACGGCGTACCACGCGGTGGACCTGGGGCTGCGGATGGACGCGGTGACGGCCGCGCTGGTGCACCTCGGCGAGGTTTCGGTGCAGCGGACGCACCGGTTGCTGGACGAGCGGTTCAGCGGGTTGCCGCCACAGCTCACGGCCGATCCGGGGCCGCGGGCGGGGTTGGTGCCGCTGCACAAGCGAGCGGCCGGGGAGCTGCACGCGCTTCGGCGGCTCGCGGCGCCGGCGACGTTGGGGTCGATCGACACGTCGGCCGGTCAGGAGGACGTGCAAGCGTTTGCGTCGGCGGCCGGGGAGCAACTGCGTGCGGCGGCTTCACATCTTTTCGCGATCACGGCTGGTGAGCTGATCACGGTGTCGCAGGCGCGGTACTTGGCCGGTGGGGAGGGTGCGCCGGGGGTTCGTGCGGCGTACGGGTGGGTGCGGTCGGTGGTGCCGCCGGTGGACGAGGATCGTCCTCTGGGGCCGGAAGTCGAGCGTCTGATTGCTGCTTGCCGGGCGGCTTTCTTCAACGACCTGGCGACGCTCACCTGAGTCCGGGCTTTGCTCGGGGGAGCTGTTGCTGGGCGGGTGGACTCGCCGTCTCGCCGTATTGCCGCATGACGCCGTGCCCGGGGGCGCCCCCCGTCTCGACTCTATCGCGCGATGCCGACGTTTTTGCCGCTCCGGCAACGAAATCCACGGAACTGTCCACAACTACGCCGGGCTGTGGACAACCACCCTCCGTGCGCCGCCGAATCGGACATCCGGCGGGGGCGGCGCGCTACGTTCGTTCGTGAGCGCCCTCCGGGGACGCGGGCCCCGGGGAAGGAGGGATACGACGGCGGGTCCGCGTGAAGGTGAGGGTGCGGGCATAGGGGCGGAAGCCCAGAGCGCGATACAGAGGGAGGGCACCCACGGACTTCGGATGGTTGATCACCGGATACACGACGGCTTCGCGAGCGCCGGCGTGGTGGGCCGCGTGCAGCGCGGCGAGGCACACCGCGCGGGCAAGCCCGGTGCGACGGAACTCCGGCAAGGTTCCGACGGGCTCCAGCTCGCCGACGGCATTGCGGTCGTCGAGCCAGATCAGGCACTGGGCGGCGAACCGGCCGTCGGGTGTTTCGGCGACCCAGTCCAGCCCGGCCCGGTAGGGCCAGGTGGCCATGACTGTCCGGTAGCTCGGTCCGGTCACCCTCGACGGGTGCCAGACCGTGCGGTGCACGGCCACGCGGCGGTCCAGATCGTCCGCGCCGGCCGGCCGGAGCGTGAAGCCGGCGGGTGCGACCGGCTCGGGCAGATCCACGAGGAGGCGAGACATATACGACTGGAACACAGGACTCTCCTGAAGCGCGTAACCGCAACGCTCCAAGGCGGCGACGACATGCTTCTCGGCGTCGAGCACGGTGACAGCGAGCTCGGCCGCGGAGGCGGTGTCTTCGAACCAGGCGAGCACCTCGGGCGCGAGTCCGGGATGCGCCGGATCCACGAGCAGCGCGAGTTCACCGGGTAGCGAAATCCAGCCCCACGCGACGACTTCGCCATCCGCTTCCCACAGCACGGTCGGCCACTCGGCTTCGCGGCCGGCGTGCTGGAACCGCTGCCACGCGAGATCACCGACGTGCACCGAACTCGACTTCGACCAGATCCGCTGGGCCAGGCTCTGCATGGCCCGCAGGTCGGCCGGACCGGCGTAACCGCGGCGCGTGACGACGGGCATGGGCAGCATCATCCGGTGCCGCACCGGCCCCCGCCAAGCGATTTACCGATCCGGCCGGGCCCGGGCCGGCCACCGGTGGCACGTAACCGTTGCCACACAACCGGATGGCCGTGACTGTGGTCGAATCGGTGCGGCACAGTGCCGCGGAGGTGGATGTGGACGCCGGACTGCTCGGGCGTGCGGCGGCGATGTTCGCGGTGACGAACGTCGACGACCTGGTGCTGCTCGCGGTGTTCTTCGGCCAGGCGGCCGGCCGCCGTGGTGCGGTCAAGGTCGTGGCGGGTCAGTTCCTGGGCTTCGCGGCGATCCTGGCCGTGGCGGTCGCGGGTGCGCTCGGGGCCGGGCTGCTGCCGGCGGGCGCGGTCCGCTGGCTGGGCGTGCTGCCGGTGCTGCTCGGCGTCCGCGCGGCGTGGCAAGCCTGGCATGCGTGGCGGCAGGACGACGACGAGCCGCCGCCGACGGCCGACGTGCTCGGCATCGCCGTGGTGTGCTTCGCCAATGGCGGTGACAACGTCGGCGTGTACGTCCCGGCGTTCGCCGCCACCGGGCCCGCGGGCCTGGTCGGCTACGTCGCGGTGTTCCTGGCGGGCGTGGCGGTGTGGTGCGCCGCGGGCCGGTTCCTGGCGACCCGGCCGGGCGTGGCGCGGGTGCTCGCACGGTGGGGTCACGTGGTCCTGCCACTGGTGCTGATCGCACTGGGCGTGCTGATCTTGGCCGGCGCGTTCTGACCGACTGCTCGCGCGGTCGCCTGGGGCGCGAAAAAGGTTGAGCCGCTGTGGCGTATCCGACTCGGGTGCAGCCGATCAACGGGGCCAGGCGTCGAGTGATCATGAATCTGAGAACCAGAGTTCTTGCCATCGTCACGTTCACGCTCTCCGCGGCCGTCGCCGTGGTCGCGCCGGCGTCGGCGGCCACCGGCTCCGGCATCGGCACCCAGACCGTGGAACTCGCCGCGCCGGCCGGAAGTGGTCTTGCGCCCTATGTCGCCGTCATCAAGCCCGTCACCGCCGAGCGGCTGGGGAACAGCTGGCACGAGGGGTGCCCGGTGGGGCCCGACCAGCTGCGGCTGGTCAACTTGAGCTTCCTCGGCTTCGACGGTGCCGTGCACCGGGGCGAACTGGTCGTCAACGCCGATCGGGCGCTCGAGGTCGCCCGCGTCTTCGGTGACCTCTACTTCGGACGGTTCCCCATCGAGCGGATGGAGACCGTCGAGAAGTACAACTCCGACGACGACGCTTCCATGGCGGCCAACAACACCTCGGCGTTCAACTGCCGGGCGATCACCGGCGGCACCGCCTGGTCGAACCACTCCTACGGGCGCGCCATCGACATCAACACCGTCCAGAACCCGTACATCTCCGGCAGCGGCGCGGTCTACCCACCCAACGGCGCGCCGTACGTCGACCGGACGCAGCACGCGCCCGGCATGATCCACGCGGGCGACGTCACCGAGCGGGCCTTCACCTCCCGCGGCTGGACCTGGGGCGGCTCCTGGGACACCCCGATCGACTACCAGCACTTCGAGAAGCCCTGACACCGACCGGAAATCCGCTGGGGTAACACAATCGTCCGTGGGCTGCGTCCGGGACAGGCCGTGATGGGAACCGCAGCCTCACGTACTGGGGATGAAGGAAACTCGCCCGGGATCGTCACCGGCCGGACCGGCGGCGATCCCGGGCAGGTCCGCCGGGCGGCGGTGCGCGACGGCGACCGTCGGCTAGTCGCGGCGGGCGTTCTGAAGCGCCAAGCCGCGCGGGGTTGCCAAGCGGGTGATCAGTGCGAACGCCCCGTCGCACAGCAGCGCCAGGATCACCGCGGCCAGGCCGCCCGCGAAGATTGCTCCGTAGCCCTGGGCGCCCAGCGCGAAGCCGTCGACTATGTAGCGGCCCAGGCCTCCGCCGTCGTTGACGATTGCTCCGATGGCCACCGTGGCGATCAGCTGGAGGAAGGCCACGCGCGCGCCCGCCAGGATCACCGGGGAGGCCAGCGGGAGCTCGAGGCGGGCCATGATCTGCCACTCTCGGTAGCCCGTTCCGCGGGCCGCGTCGATCGTCTCCTGCTCCAGGGTCACCACGCCCGCGTACGTGTTCGTGAACAACGGTGGCATCGCCAACGCGACCAACGCGAGCAGCAACGGCCAGAACGCCGTGTCCAGCTCCCAGCGGCTCGCCAGGAACCAGAACAGGATGATCAACCCGAAACTCGGGATCGCCCGGCCGATGTTGACCGCGCTGCTCGCGAGGAACGCGCCGCGGCGGTAGTGCGCGAGCCAGAGCGCCGCCGGGATGGTCAGCGCCGCCGCGATCGCCAACGCCAGCAACGAAAACCTCAGGTGCTCCAGCGTGCGGTACGGGACGCCCGCCTTGTCGGTCCAGCTCCAGCGGTTGGGGTCCGCGAGCCACGCGTTCAGCTGGTCGAAGAAGCTCATCGCGTCCGCACCTTCCGCGACCAGGGCGCCAGCACGCGCTCGCTGAGCCAGAGGACCAGGTCGACCACCACCGCCAGGGCGACCGACAGGACCACGCCGACGATGATCTCCGTCGGGTTGGGGGTGGCCGTCTGGATGCCCGCTCGGATGAAGTACCCGAGGCCGCCGAGGCCGAGCATCGAAGTGACCGTCACCAGGCCGATCGTCGTCACCGCCGCCACCCGGAGGCCGGCGATCACCACCGGGAGGGCGAGCGGTAGCTCGATCTGCCAGAGCAGCCTGCCGCGCGTGTACCCCATGCCGACCGCCGCCTCGCGGACCTCGTTGGGTACCTGGTCGACGCCGGTCACGATGTTGCGGACCAGGATGAGCAGCGTGTACGTCGCGAGCGGGATCATCGCGGACACGAACGTCAGCCCGAAGAACGGCACCAGGACCGCGAACGCGCCCAGGCTCGGGATCACGTACAACGCGCCCGCCGTACCGAGGATCACCGGGTACGACCAGCGGAAACGCAGCGAAACGACGGCGAGCCCGATCGACACCACCAGGCCGATGCCGAGCGCGGCGCCGGTCAGCGAAACGTGCTCGACGAGGCGCTGGACGATGTCGTCGGCGTTGCGGTCGACCCACTTCCACTGGAAGATCGGGGGCTCGCTGTCGGCGGCCAGCGGCGTCACCGTGGTCACGTGCACCGGCCGACCCTACCCCGATCGGGCCCAAATATTCCGCGGAGTGGGAATATCGGGTGCTTTCTCCCACGATGTGGATTCTTGTCGGAGGTCAGGACTAGGGTCCTTTCGTCTGTTCGAGTGACGAGGGAGTGGGGATTCGTGCGCTGGTTCCGGAACGCGTCCGTGGTGGCGGTGGCCGTCGCGGCCACGCTCGGTTTGGCCGCCTGTGGCGGCAGCGACAGCGGTGACAAGCCCGCCGCGCAGAGCAAGGGGGGCGCGCCGATCGTCGTCGCGTCCTTCAACTTCACCGACAGCCAGATCCTCGCCGAGATCTACGCTCAGGCGCTGGAGGCCAAGGGCTACCCGGTGACGCGGAAGCTGAACCTCGGGTCGCGGGAGCTGATCTACCCGTCGCTGAAGTCCGGTGAGCTGCAGTTCATCCCGGAGTACCAGGGTGCGGCGATCACCACCGGCTTCGGCCAGGAGGCCGGCAAGACCGCGCAGGAGGAGCACGAGCAGCTGGCCAAGCTGTTCGAGCCCAGCGGCGTCGGGCTGCTGAACTTCGCGCCGGCCGAGGACAAGAACACCTACATCGTCAAGTCCGACCTGGCCAAGGACAAGGGCATCGCGTCGATCAGCGACCTGAAGAAGCTCGACAAGGTCGTCATGGCCGGGCCGCCGGAGTGCGAGAAGCGCCTTCCGTGCTTCAAGGGCTTCACCGACGTCTACAAGCTGACCAACATCAGCTTCCAGACCATCCAGGAAGCCGGCCCGCGCGTCCAGCAGCTCAAGTCCGGGGCCGTCACGGTCATCCCGGTCGACTCGGTCAGCCCGCTGACCGGCGACCCGGCCTACACCGTGCTCAAGGACGACCTCAACATCGTGCCGACCGAGAACGTCGTGCCCGCGGTGAACAAGAAGGTCCTCGACGAGCGCGGTGCCGACTTCGCCACCGCCGTGAACGCGGTGAGCGCGAAGCTGACCACGGACATCATGCGCGACCTGAACAAGCGCGTGGACTCCGACGGCGAGAAGGCGGCGGACGTCGCCAAGGACTGGCTGGCGCAGGCCGGCCTCTGACGCCGGAACCGGCGGTCACGCGGTCCCGCTGACGACCCACGCCCGGGCCGTCAGCGGGATCGAGCCGTCCGGATCGGCCGGCAGGCGGTCGCGCAGCAGCTCGCGGAGGCGGTCGCGGTGGGCCTCCGGGAGGGTGGCCAGGTACGACGGCGCCGGGCCCTGCGCGCCGAGGAACGGCTGCCAGTAGTCGTCGAAGTCCGCGAACACCGTCGGGATCGTGATCTCGCCGACGGACACCGCCGTGAAGCCCGCGTCCGTCCACAACCGGCCCAGCGGCTCCGGGCGGCACAACGTGTACTTGCGGCCCTCGTCCAGCTCGGCGACCGTCGAGGGGTCGAGCTCGGCGGCCGCGTCCCAGAAGCGGCGGATCAGCTGCATGCCTTCGGCGAGGTCCCACAAATACACCGCGGCCAGTCCGCCCGGCGCGGTCACCCGGGCGATCTCCGCCGCCGCGCGGGCCGGCTCGGGGACGAAGTTCAGCACCAGGCCCGACACCACCACGTCGAACCGGTCGTCCGGGAACGGCAGCGAGCGCGCGTCGGCGACCTCGAACGACGCCCGCGGGTCGGTCACGCCCGCGCGAGCCGTCTTCAGGAAGCCCTCGGACGGGTCGGCGCCGACGACTTCCGCGGGGTCGGCCGCCCTCAGCACCTCCGAGGTCAGCGCGCCCGTGCCGCAGCCGACGTCGAGCCAGCGCCGGCTCGCCGGGGCGCCGAGTTGCCGGACGAACGTCGCCGCGACCCGGCGGCTCCACCGTCCGATGTAGGCCTCGTAAGCGTCGCCTGACTGCCACATGCCCCCGAGTACAGCACAGAACCCGCTGCTCAGCCCCCGGTCAGCGCCCCGGTCGCGTCCTGGCCCGCCGCCGTCGCGCGGCGCAGGAACCCGGTGATCAGCGCCAGCTCGTCCTCGCTGTAGCCGGCGCAGAGCTCGTCCATCGCGGTGTTCATCCCCGCGTACAGCCGGAACAGCTCACCGTTGCGGCCGCGGACCGCGCGGACGGCGACCGAGCGCCGGTCGGCCGCCTCGGGGTCGCGCTCGCGGACGATCCAGCCGCCCTTCTGCAGCCGGTCGAGGATGCCGGTCAGCGTCGCCGGGTGCAGACCCGCTCGGCGAGCGAGCGCGCTCGGGCTGAGCGGGCCGTGCCGGGCGATCAGCTCCAGGCACTCCAGGTCGACGTCCTTGAGCGCCAGCTGGGCGCTGACCTGGTGGTTCAGCAGTGCGAGCTGGTTGCGCAGCTCCCGCAGCGCGTCCTTCACCGCCACGGTCGACCGGCGGTGCGCTCCCGAACCCATGCCCGGAGCCTAACCGCCGAGGGCCATCCGCGTGTACGCGCGGACGTCGGCGTCCGAGTCCCCGCGCCGCGTCCTCAGCCGTGCCGCCACCGATGGCCGATCAGCCCACTTGCCCAGTGCCTGCACCGCCGCCCGGCGGACGTTCGGGTGCTCGTCCTCCAGCGCTTCGAGCAGCTGCTCGGACGGCTCGGCCAGCGCACCCAGCGCCGTCGCCGCCCCGCGGCGCACCTGCCACGCCGGGTCGGCGGCCGCGGCCACCGCGAGGTCCGCCAGGTCGCCGCCGCAGCCGAGGTCGGCGGCCGCGGTCAGCGCGGCCGCGCGCACCAGCAGGTCCGGGTCGACGGCCAGCGCGGACACCGTTCCGGTGGCCCGCGGGTCGCCGATCGTCCCCAGCCCGGCCGCCACCGCGACCCGGACCTCCCGGGAGGTGTCCGACGCCGCCTCCGCCAGCGTCGACGCCGCGTCCAGCGACACCAGGCCGCGGATCGCCTCCAGCCGGACCGCGACCGCCGGGTCGGCCAGCGAGGCGGCGAACAGCGGCACATCGCCGAGCCGCAGCGCCCGCAGGACGTCCAGGGCCACCGACCGCACGTCCGCGTCGGACACCGCCAGTGCCGACCGCAGCCCGTCGCCCAGGGACGACGTCGGTGCCAGCACCTCCACCAGCTCCCGCAGCCCGGCCGCCGCCGCGGCCCGCACGCGCGCGTCGATGTCGTGCAACGCCGTGACCAGCGCCGGCCCGAAGCCGTCCGGCGCCGACTCGGTGAGCACCGCGATCGCCGTCGTGCGGACCTCGGCGTCCGGATCGGAGAGGTAAGACGACAGCAGCGCGAGCGAAGGCTGTTCTTCCGCCAGCGCGACGACTTCGAGGACCCGCGGCGACGAATGCGTCCGCGCCGGGGAGACGGTGGTCGCGTCCGGTGGCGTGTGCCCGCTGAAGGCCGTGTGGGTGCCGAGGAGCTCGACGTCGAAGTCCGGCACCGCGAACTCCGGCACCGGCACGACGTACGGCGCGACCGGCCGCTTCACGAACTCCATCTCGCCGGCCGCCGTCTTGCGCAGGTTCAGGTGCGCGAGCCACGAGACGTCGTCGCGGCCCGGGTGGTCGGTCCGGTCGTGGTAGAGCCCCCACCGGCTTTCCGTCCGCACCAGCGAGGCCCGCGCGGCCATCTCGGCGCAGTCGCGGATGAACGTCACTTCGGCGCAGCGCATCAGCTCGTGCGGCGTCCGCGCGCCCATCGCCGCGATCTCGCCGGTCATGCGCGCGAACGTCTCCAGCGCGATCTCCAGCTTCGCCGTCGTCTTGGGCGGGGCAACGTAGTCGTTGACGAACCGCCGCAGCTTGTACTCCACCTGCTGCTGCGGCGGACCGTCCGGAGTGGACAGTGGCCGGTAGATCAACGAGTGTGCCGCAGCGATCTGGTCCTCGGGCAGCGAAGCCAGAGGAAGCAGGGAACCCGAAGCGTGCGCGCCCGCAAGGTCGCCGTAGACGAACGCGCCGATCATGTAGTTGTGCGGCACGCAGGCGAGGTCGCCCGCCGCGTACAGGCCGGGGACCGTCGTCGCGCCGTTCTCGTCCACCCAGACGCCGGACGCCGAATGCCCGCCGCACAGGCCGATCTCCGAGATGTGCATCTCGACGTCGTGCGTGCGGTAGTCGTGGCCGCGGGTGGCGTGGAACGTCCCGCGCGTCGGCCGTTCGGTCGTGTGCAGGATGTTCTCCAGCGCGCCGAGCGTCTCCTCCGGCAGGTGCGTCAGCTTGAGGTAGATCGGCCCGCGCGCCGACGAGATCTCGCGCGCGACCTCGGCCATCATCTGCCCGGACCAGTAGTCGCAGTCGACGAACCGATCGCCCGCCGCGTTGACCTGGTAGCCGCCGAACGGGTTGGCGACATAAGCGCAGGCCGGGCCGTTGTAGTCCTTGATCAGCGGGTTGATCTGGAAGCACTCGATCCCGGACAGCTCGGCGCCCGCGTGGTAGGCCATCGCGTAGCCGTCGCCGGCGTTCGTCGGGTTCTCGTAGGTGCCGTAGAGGTAGCCGCTCGACGGCAGGCCCAGCCGTCCGCACGGGCCGGTCGCGAGGATCACCGCGGACGCGGACACCGTGACGAACTCGCCGGTCCGCGTGTTGAACCCGGCGGCACCCACCGCACGCCCGCCGGACGTCAGGACCCGCACCGGCATCACGCGGTTCTCGATCGTGATGCGCTCGCGCATGTGCTTGGCCCGCAGCACGCGGTAGAGCACCTTCTTGATGTCCTTGCCCTCCGGCATCGGCAGCACGTAGCTGCCGGACCGGTGCACGGGGCGTACGGCGTACTCGCCGTACTCGTCCTTCTCGAACTTGACGCCGTACTTCTCCAGCCGCTGCACCATGGCGAACCCGCGCCGCGCGGTCTGGTACACAGTGGACTGGTTGACCACGCCGTCGTTGGCGCGGGTGATCTCGGCGACGTAGTCCTCCGGCGTCGCCTTGCCCGGGATGACCGCGTTGTTGACGCCGTCCATGCCCATCGCCAGCGCGCCCGAGTGCCGGACGTGCGCCTTCTCCAGCAGCAGCACGTTCGCGCCGTTCTCGGCGGCGGTCAGCGCGGCCATGGTCCCGGCGGTCCCGCCGCCGATGACCAGGACGTCGGTCTCGAAGTGCGTCCGCGAGGACAGCGGGGGTGCTTCGAACGTCATGCCGCCACCAGCCCGTCCAGGACTTCGGCGCGCTCGGCCGCCACGGCGGGCTCGGCCGTCCGCGGCCGCGACGACTCGACGACCTTCGCCAGCCGCCCGTCGCGGGTCAGCACGGCGACGCGGTCGGCCAGGAACAGCGCCTCGTCGACGTCGTGGGTCACGAACACCACCGTCGTCGGCCGCTTGCGCCACACCTCCACGAGCAGCCGCTGCATGGCCGTGCGGGTCTGGGCGTCCAGCGCGCCGAACGGCTCGTCGGCCAGGATGACCCGCGGCGCCCCGGCGAGGGTGCGGGCGAGCTGGACGCGCTGCCGCATGCCGCCGGACAGCTCTCGCGGCAGGTGGTCCTCGTACCCGGCCAGCCCGACCTGGTCCAGCCACGACTCGGCCTCCACCCGCCGCCGCGCCCGCGGGACGCGCCGGATGGACAGCGGCAGCTCGACGTTGCGGCGCACCGAGCGCCACGGCAGCAGCCCGTCGTCCTGGAACACCAGCGCGCGCTCCGCGGACGTGCCGGTCACCTCCACGCCCGCGGAAAGGACCTGCCCGGACGACGCCGGAAGCAGGCCCGCGAGAGTCCGCAGCAGTGTCGACTTGCCGCACCCGGAGGGACCGGTGACGGCCAGGATCTCGGCGTCGGCGACGTCGAGGTCGATGCCGGACAGCACCGCCCGCGGTCCGTAGTGGACGGTCAGGTTCTCGATGCGGAGGCTCATGCGTTCTCCCCTCGGGGCAGCCAGCGGGTGGCGCGGCGGCCGAGCAGTTCGACGGCGGCCGAGGTGACCCAGCCGAGCAGGCCGATGGTGAGCATCCCGACGATCACGCCGGGGTAGTCGACGACGGTGTAGGCCTGCCAGGTCCGGTAGCCGACGCCGAACTCGCCGGAGATCATCTCCGCCGAGATCACGCAGATCCACGAAACGCCCATGCCGACGGACAAGCCGCCGAACACGCCGGGCAGCGCGCCCGGCAGCACGACGTTCCACAGCACCCGCCGCCGCGAGCCGCCCATCGTGCGGATCGCGTCCTCCCAGACCACCGGCAGCGCGCGCACGGCGTGCCGCGTCGAGACCACGACCGGGAAGAACGCGGCGACGAAGGTGATGAAGACGATGCCCTGCTCGTTGCTGGGGAACAGCAGGATGGCGATGGGGACCATCGCGATGGCCGGGATCGGCCGCAGGACTTCCAGCAGCGGCTGGACGACGTCGGACGTGCCGCGGGAGCGCGCGATCGCCGTGCCGAGCCCGATCCCGAAGACCGCGGCGAGAGCGAACCCGGTGACGATCCGCCGCAGGCTGTCCAGGAGGTCTTGGTAGTAGACGGCGGTGCCGAGCTGGTAGCCGAGGTCGCGGGCGACTTCGACCGGGGTGGGGAGGCGGTCGAAGTGCAGCCACAGGTCGACGTCGAACGCGGTCAGCAGCTCCCAGACGACCAGGGCGGCGACGATGCTGCCGGCGCGGACGGCGAGCCGGCTGAACCGGCGTCTCGGGGGTGCCGGTGGGGTGACGACGGTGGCGGGTTCGTGGTCGAGGGTCTGGGTCATCGGGACTCCTCCACGGCTTGCGCGTAGCTGACGATCGAGCCGGGGTGCCCGGCGAGGTGGGCGCGGGCGCCGTCTTCGGTGGTGAAGGGCAACAGCGCGCCGCCCGCGTCGCGCACCCAGACGGCCTTGTCGGCGAACCAGCGGGTGCCCGTGGCCGCGTCCGGGACGTAGGCCGCGCGGACCGGCTTCGCCGCGTGGGCCACGGCCTTGAGCAGGCACGATGGCGTGGCGGCGGGGTGCGTCGCGGTCTCGCCGGACAGCCACAGCTCACCGGCGGCGCGCGGATCGGTGACGGGCCGCGAGCACGTCGTGTCGAAACCCGTCACCGGCGCCGGATTGTCCGAAGAGGACGCGGCCGGGTCGTACGACGGGCCGTAGATCTCCCGCAGGTACCGGTCGTCGACGAACGCGCCGAGGTCGAGCCGCTTGATGTTGCCGATCGAACGCAGGAACGGCGCGTCGGTCTCCAGCGCGCTGATCAGCGGGCGCTTCAGCGGCAGGTCGAAGGTGACCATGCCGCCGGCGCCGTTGTAGAGGTAGACGACCTCGGGCGGCAGCTTGGTGGCGGACGCGACCTTCAGCGCCGCGTCCATCGGGTGCTGGTGCAGGTAGTCCGTTGCGTCCCGTTGCGCGCGCAGGAACGCCGTGACGACGTCGTGGTGACTGTCCGCATAGGACTCCCGGACGACGACGCCGTGCCAGGTCGGCAGGTTCAGCGCCGAGCCGTCGTAGAGCAGCCGGGCCTGGTTTGCGAACACCAGCTGGCCCGGCCAGGCGACGAATTGCCCGAGCGCGTCGACCGACCCGGACAGCAGCCCGGACGCGCCGACCGCGGGCGCCTGGTTCTGCAGGTGGACGTCGTCGGGGCCGATGCCGATGTTCTGCAGCGCGTGCACGGTGGTGCCGTGGCCGGCTGAGCCGATGCTGGCCGAAATCTTCTTCCCGCGCAGGTCGGCCAAGGCGTGGGCCGGCGACTTCGGCGGCACGACCACCATGTTGAGCGCGCCGAGCAGGTTGTAGCCGGTCGCGGCGACGAGCTTGGTGCGGCCGTCGCCGAACTCCTGCGTCCGCGAGCCGTTGATGAGCAACGGGTAGTCGCCCATCGAGCCGATGTCGATCTTCCCGGCCACCATCTGCGCGGTGATCGGCGCGCCGGTCGAGTAGTCCTGCCAGGTGACGTGATAGCGCTTCCCGTCCCGTTTGCCCAGGTCGGCGAGGCGCTGCTCGAAGTACCCCAGCGACCGCAGCAGCGTGCCCGCGGTGACGGTGTTGATCGTCTTCGACTGGTAGCCGATGACGACATCGACATCGCCGGACGTCGACGCGTTCGCGGTGCAGCCCGCGGCCAGCAGCGCGGCGGCGAGCAGGAGCCGGACGGCTTTCACCGCAGCAGGTACGGCATGTTGATGGTGACCGCGCCGGTGGGGCAGCGCGCCGCGCACGGCCCGCAGTACCAGCACTCGTCGACGTGCATGTACGCCTTGTCGGTGTCCGGGTCGATGGCCAGCGAATCGAGCGGGCACATGTCGACGCACAGCCGGCAGCCGTCGAGGCACTTCGACTCGTCGATCGTCACCGGGACGTCGACCCGGCTCGGCACGAGGGGCATGGTGGTCTCCTTCAGGAACGGTCGAGGCGGGCGCGCATGGTGAGGCGGTCGCCGCGCAGGCGGATGTACTCGAGGTCGACGGGCCGTCCGTCGGCGAAGTGCGTGAGGCGCTCCCACCGCAGCAGCGCCGCGCCCGGCGGAACTTCGAGGACCGCGGCGGTTTCCGGGTCGGCGTTGAGCGCTTCGACGTCGATGTCGGCGTAGCCCAGCCGCTGCCCGGACGTCTCTTCGATGAGCGCGAAGACGTCCCGGCCGGCGAGGTCGTGCTCCAGCAGCGGCTTCCCGATCCCGGGCAGCAGGTAGGTCAGGTCGAGCGACAGCGGGACGCCGTCGAGGCGCCGCAGGCGTTCGAGGTAGACGACTTCGGAGCGCTCGGGCACGCCGAGCCGCTGCGCCACCACGGCCGGGGCGGGCACCAGGTCCGCCGTCCGGACGTCGTTGGTCACCTCGCCGTGTTCGCGCAGCACCTCGGCAAGGCCGGCCAGCCGGTTGAGCCCGTGCGGGTACTTGTGGCCGACGACGACCGTGCCGACGCCGGGCTGGCGGGCGATCAGGCCGTCGTCGCGCAGCAGCGCGAGAGCCTCCCGCACGGTGTTGCGGGTCGCCGAGAACTCCACCGTGAGGTCCTCCTCGCACGGCAGCGTCTCCTCGGCCAGCACCTGACGGCGCAGCAGGTCGGCCAGCTGCCGGGCGCTGTCGGATCTCGTCCGCCGGGGTGTCGTGGGCATGGCGGCGAGGATGGCCAGCGGACGTTAACACCGTGTTACGCCACCAATTGAACCGAAAGCGACGCTCTGACCTGCGAAAACGGCAGTCCAGAGCGGACTTCCGCCGCTCACTATCTGGGACGTCCGAGGGCGCCCGCCGCGGGTGCGGTGCGCGGTGAAATCGTGGACCCTGATTCGTACGCCGGGAGAAGGAGTGAAAT
This sequence comes from Amycolatopsis sp. 505, assembly GCF_031625235.1. Classification (NCBI taxonomy): domain Bacteria; kingdom Bacillati; phylum Actinomycetota; class Actinomycetes; order Pseudonocardiales; family Pseudonocardiaceae; genus Amycolatopsis; species Amycolatopsis sp. 505. Next base: position 857,080 of record NZ_JACKQP010000001.1, on the reverse strand, counting down.
GGGAAAGGTCACGGCCACCGCGGAGCGCACCATCGACGCCCCGGCCGACAAGGTCCGCGCGCTCGTCGCCGACTACGCCGAGACGCGGCCGAAGCTGCTCACCGAGCACTACCGCGACTACCAGGTCACCGAAGGCGGCATCGGCGCCGGGACCAAGGCCGGCTGGAAGCTGCAGGCGACCTCCAAGCGGGTGCGGGACGTGCGGGCGACCGTCACCGAGCCGCGGCCGGGGACGCTGGTCGAGACCGACGCGAACTCCAGCATGGTCACCACGTGGACGGTCACCGAAGCGGGGGAACGCAGCGTCGTGAAGATCGAGACCACCTGGGACGGTGCCGGCGGCATCGGCGGCTTCTTCGAGAAGACGTTCGCCCCCGGCGGGCTCAAGAAGATCTACGACGGTGTGCTGGAGAAGCTCGCCGAAATAGTGTGACAGCGGCGCGGAGCGCCTCCGTTGAGGGTGGTGGCGGGGAAGAAGGTCGGGTGTGACGCCTCACAATCGGAATCTGCGCCCCGGTTAGCTGGTTACATCGGGTGGAATCCGGGGCGCCTGCCCCGCTTCGAGACTTGGAGGAGATTCGACGATGACCACGGCGACCGAAATCCGGCTGGCTTCGCGTCCGGAAGGCGTGCCGACGCACGACAACTTCGAGATCGTCGACACCGAGGTGCCGACGGCGGGCGACGGCCAGATCCTGGTGCGCAACCTGGTGATGAGCGTCGATCCCGCGATGCGCGGCCGGATGAAGGACGTGAAGTCCTACGCGCCGCCGTTCCAGGTCGGCGAGGTCATGTCCGGCGGGGCGGTCGGCGAGGTCGTCGAATCGAACGTCGACGACGTCAAGGTGGGCGACCACGTCCTGCACCAGGCCGGCTGGCGCACCCACGCCGTGCTCGACGCGGGCCGGTACGTCAAGGTCGACGGGGCCGCGGCGCCGCTGTCGACCTACCTCGGCGTGCTCGGCATGCCGGGCCTCACCGCGTACGCGGGCCTCCTGGAGTCGGCCGAGTTCAAGCCGGGCGACACCGTGTTCGTCTCCGGCGCGGCCGGCGCGGTTGGCTCCCTGGTCGGGCAGCTCGCGAAGCTGAAGGGCGCCAAGCGCGTCATCGGCTCGGCGGGCTCGGCGGAGAAGGTCCGGCACCTGATCGACGACCTCGGCTTCGACGCCGCCTTCAACTACAAGGACGGCCCGGTCGCCGAGCAGCTGCACCAGGCGGCGCCGGAGGGCATCGACGTCTACTTCGACAACGTCGGCGGCGAGCACCTCGAAGCCGCGATCGACGCGATCACCCTGCACGGCCGGATCGCCATCTGCGGGATGATCTCGACGTACAACGCGACCGAGCCGACGCCGGCGCCGCGCAACCTCGCGCAGGTCATCGCCAAGCGGCTCACCATCCGCGGCCTCCTGGTGATCGACCACTGGCACCTGCAGCAGCAGTTCGTCACCGAGGTCGCGCCGCTGGTGAGCTCCGGCGAGATCAAGTACTCGGAGACCTTCGTCGACGGCATCCGCAACGCGCCCGAGGCGTTCCTCGGCCTGCTGTCGGGCGCCAACACCGGCAAGATGCTGGTCCGGATCGCCGGCTAGAGCAGTTCGGCCAGTTCCGGCAGCGTCGACGCGGTGTAGGTGGGCGCGGGCGAGCCGGGCAGCGGGTGGACGCCGGGACGGGTGAGCAACGCCGTCCCGAGCCCCGCCGCCTGGGCGCCCGCGATGTCCCAGTCGTGCGCGGCGATCATGACCGCGCGCTGCCCGGGGTAGGCGGCCGTGACCTGGAGGTACGGCTCCGGCGCGGGCTTGAGTCGGCCCACCTGCTCGGCCGAGAAGATCCGGTCGAGCAGCGGCGCCAGCCCGGCGTTCTGCAGCTGCGCCTCGGCGGTGGCGAGCGGCGAGTTCGTCAGCGCGACGACGGTGTGGCCCCGCTCGCGCAGTCGCACCAGGCCCGGCTCGACGTCCGGGTGGGCCGGGAGGCTGCGCAGCCCGGCGCCCACCCGCGCGAGGTCGACCTCCCGCCCGTGCCGGGCCGCGGCCTCGATCGCGGCGTCACCGGCGATGCCCGCGAAGTCGCGGTAGCCGCCGGTCGCCGTCACGGTCAGGACGGTGTGGATGGCCAGCCCGAACCACTCGCGCCGCAGCTCGGCCCCGCCGATCAGGGGATCCATCGCGGCCAGGTCGAGCAGGGTCTCGTTGACGTCGAAGACGCACAGCACTGAGGGCCTCCGGAGGTTCGATGGTGTTCGTACCTCGCCGAAGGTACGATGATTGTCGTACCATGTCCAGCATGCCTGGTGAGTTCCCCGTTCCCGAGCTGGCCGAGGTCGACCTCGGCGCGGTGCTGTCCGCCCTCGCGGACCCGCACCGGCGTGAGGTGGTGCTGCAGCTGCTCCGCGAGGACGGCGAAGAGCGGGCCTGTGCGTCGTTCCCGCTGCCGATCGCCAAGTCGACCCGGACCCACCACTGGCGCGTGCTGCGCGAAGCCGGCCTGGTCCGGCAGCGCGACGCGGGGAACGGCACGTTCGTCCGCCTGCGCCGCGACGAGTTCGACGCGCGGTTCCCCGGGTTGCTCGACGTGGTCGCCGGGATCAGTACTGCTGGGTCCGCGCCCGTTCGTCGAGCCGCGCGTCCAGTTCCCCGGCCGCGATCGGCAGGGACATCTGGTCGCGCATGATGGTGCCCATCGACGGCAGCGTCGAACGGTCCGGCCAGGTCTCCGGCTGCCACAGCGACGACCGCAGGAACGCCTTCGCGCAGTGCATGTACAGCTCTTCGACCTCGACGACCACCGCGAGCTTCGGCCGTTTCCCCCGGACGACCAGGTCGTCGAAGAACGGCGCGTCCGAAACCAGCTTCGCGCGGCCGTTGACCCGGAGCGTCTCGTTCATGCCCGGGATCAGGAACAGCAGCCCGGCGTGCGGGTTGTCGACGATGTTGCGGAAGCTGTCGATCAGCTTGTTGCCCGGCCGGTCCGCGAGGACCAGCGTCCGGTCGTCGAGCACCAGCACCGAACCCGCCGGGTCGCCGCGCGGGGAGACGTCGCAGCTGCCGTCCGGTGCCGACGTGGCCAGCAGCACGAACGGCGAGTGCGCGATCAGGGTGCGTGCGTGCTCGTCGATCCGGTCGATGACCTTCTGCTGCGTCAGCTCGGCGGCCTCGCCGATCACTTCGCGCAGTGCTTCGTGTGAGTCGATGATCCCCATGCGCCCAAGCTAGCGCGCAGCACCGGCACTCCGGCCCGCGATGACGATCCGCGCGGCCTCGGTCGACTTCCGCACCACCAGGTCCACCGAATAGCCGTGCTTGACGAAGACGCCGTCGAGCTGGAACGTGCCGTAGCCGTGCGCCTGGGTGAACAGCTGCTCCATCAGCTCCAGCGCCGTCGCCGGGTCCGGGGCGACCGTCAGGCAGCGCAGCAGGAACTCGTCGGTCAGCCGGCGGGTCTGCTCGTGCAGGCCGGTGTGCTCCGGGCCGTGGAGGCCGTCGGCGTAGAGGATGTTCATCCCGGCCCGGCGCTCGATCACGTACCGCGTGTACGCGCCCGCGGCCGCGGCCAGGGCGTCCGCCGGGTCCTCGTGCCCGGCCGCCGCCTCGGTGACGCGGTCGGCCAGCTGGCAGGCGATGTGGCCGGCCACCTCGGCCAGCAGGCTCTCCCGGGTGGGGAAGTGCCGGTAGGGCGCGCCCGGGCTGACCTTCGCCCGCCTCGCCACCTCGGCGACCGAGAAGCCGGCCAGGCCCTGCTCGGCGATGAGGTCGAGCGAGACGCGCACGAGCTCGCCGCGGAGGTCGCCGTGGTGGTACTTGCCGCCCATGACCCGGATCACATCTCCCGTTCGAAATATGTAAGAGCCCTCTTACGTAGAGGTGTAAGAGACCTCTTACGAGGACGACGGTACTTGAACTTGGAGGGTTCCATGAGCACGACCACGCACGCCATCGCCGTTCCGGCGCCGGGCGCGCCGCTGGCGCCGACCACGATCGAGCGCCGTGACCTGCGTCCCGACGACGTGCTGATCGACATCGCCTACGCCGGCATCTGCCACAGCGACATCCACCAGGCCAAGGAGGACTGGGGCCAGGCGATCTTCCCGATGGTCCCGGGCCACGAGATCGCCGGCGTGGTCGCCGCGGTCGGTTCGGACGTCACGAAGTACCAGGTCGGCGACCGCGTCGGCGTCGGCTGCATGGTCGACTCCTGCGGCGAGTGCGAATACTGCCGGGCCGGTACCGAGCAGTTCTGCGTCAAGGGCAACGTCCAGACCTACAACGGCGTCGGCTTCGACGGCGAGAACACCTACGGCGGCTACAGCAACCAGATCGTCGTGAAGGACGCCTTCGTCTGCCGCATCCCCGAGGGCATCGACCTCGACGTCGCCGCGCCGCTGCTGTGCGCGGGCATCACCACCTACTCGCCGCTGCACCACTGGGGTGCCGGCCCCGGCAAGAAGGTCGCCGTGATCGGCCTCGGCGGGCTCGGCCACCTGGGCGTGAAGATCGCGGCCGCCATGGGCGCCGAGGTGACCGTGCTGAGCCAGAGCCTCAAGAAGCAGGAAGACGGCCTGAAGCTGGGCGCTTCCGACTATTACGCGACCAGCGACGAGGCGACCTTCGAAACGCTCAAGGGCAAGTTCGACCTCATCCTCAACACCGTGTCGGCCAAGCTGCCGGTGGACGCCTACCTCGGCCTGCTGCGGGTCGGCGGCGCGATGGTGAACGTCGGCGCGCCCGGCGAACCGCTGGCCTACAACGCCTTCTCGCTGCTCGGCGGCAACAAGGTGCTGGCCGGCTCGATGATCGGCGGCATCGCCGAGACCCAGGAGATGCTGGACTTCTGCGCGGAGCACGGCATCGGCGCGGAGATCGAGACGATCTCGGCCGACAAGGTCAACGAGGCCTACGAGCGCGTCGAGAACTCCGACGTCCGCTACCGGTTCGTCATCGACGCGTCGACGATCGGCGCGTGATCCGCGGGCACGGCAACCGGGTCAGAACACCACGGTCCGGTTGCCGTGCACCAGCACGCGGTTCTCCAGGTGCCACCGGAGGCCGCGGGCGAGCGTGACCTTCTCGATGTCGCGGCCCTTGCGGACCATGTCCTCGACCGAGTCGCCGTGGTCGACGCGGATGACGTCCTGCTCGATGATCGGGCCCGCGTCGAGGTCCGCCGTCACGTAGTGGCAGGTCGCGCCGACCAGCTTCACGCCGCGGGTGTGGGCCTGGTGGTACGGCTTCGCGCCGATGAACGACGGCAGGAAGCTGTGGTGGATGTTGATCGCCCGGCCGGCCCACTCGCGGCACAGGTCCGCGGGCAGGATCTGCATGAACCGGGCCAGCACCACCGCGTGCGGGTCGTGCTCGTCGACCAGCTTGCGGACCTGCTCGAACGCCTCTTGTTTGCCACCGGCCGGGAACGGCACGTGGTGGAACGGGATGCCGTGCGCGCGGGTGATGTCGGCCAGCGAGTCGTGGTTGCCGATCACCGCGGCGACGTCGACGTCGAGCTCCCCGGACGCGACCCGGCCGAGCAGGTCGTACAGGCAGTGCCCGGCCTTGGAGACGAGGATCACCGCGCGGCGCCGCTCGCCGGTGTCGCTGACCTGCCAGCTCGACTCGGCCGACAGCTCCGCGGCCACCTCGCCGAAGCGGGCGCGCAGCTCGGCGGCGTCGAAGGGCAGCGAGTCGGCCCGGACCACCTGGCGAGTGAAGAACCAGCCCGTGTCCGGGTCGGTGTGGTAGGCCGCCTCGACGATCCAGCCGCCGTGCTCGGCGAGGAACCCGGAGATCCGGGCGATGATGCCGGTGCGGTCGGGACAGCCGAAGGTGATGACGTAGCGGCGTTCGGGAGCGGTCACCCGGACATTCTCCCTGGCGCTGGTCAGCCTGCCGGGAGCCGGGCGGGTCCCCGGTGCCGCGAATGACTCATTCGGGACCTCCGGCGTCCCGAATGAGTCATTCGCGACGTTCCGGGCCGCCGCTGCACCCGGCCGAACCCGGCAGCACGACGGCGCAAACGAGTTCGCCGGGCCCCTCGGCGAGCTCGGGCGGCAGGCGCGTCGGCACGGGCGTGGCGAGCGCGGATTCGGCGTCGAGGCGGTGGATCGCCGTCGCGTGGGCCAGCCGGCCGGTCCACGGCGATCCGGGGTTCCGCACCAGGGCTTCGCGCAGGGCGAGGCGCTGCCCGTCCCACCACCCGAGCACGTCGTCCCAGCCCGGTGGCGGCGTCGGTGGCGAAGGCCGGTCCAGCACCCGGCCGATGGCCGCGCAGTGCACGGAAGCGATGTGCGTCACCAGGTCATGGACAGTCCACTTCGGACAGTTCGGCACCGGGGCCGACGGGCCGGCCGTCAGCGCCGCCCGCTTCAGCGCGTCGGCGTGGACGTCGATCGCTTCGAGCATGGGCCGACCGTAGCCGCCTTCCGGCCTCGATGGCGAACACCAACCCCAGGCCGAGGCTGAAGGACAGCAGCAGGCCCTTGGCCGGTTCGTCGGCGAAGGCGGCGCCGCCGGCGAGGCCGATCAGCACGCTGTACACCGCCCAGATCGCCGCGCCGGCGGCGTCGAGCGGCACGAACCGGCGCAGCGGGTAGCCGAGGCTGCCGTTGGCCAGCGCGCTGGCGACCCGCCCGCCCGGCAGGTAGCGGGCCGCGATGATCAGCAGCCCGCCGTTGCGCCGCACCTGGTCGCGGGCCCATTCGTGACGACGGCGGCCCTCGGGCCCGCGCTGCAGCCGCGCGATGGCCTGTGGCCCGGCGGCGCGGCCGACGGCGTACCCGAGGCAGTCGCCCGCCCACGCGCCTCCGGCCGCCACCGCGGCGAGCAGGACGAGCGGCACGGGGTCGGGGCCGAGCAGGACGGCGACGGTGACGACCGTGGTCTCGCTGGGCATGAACGGCAGCAGCGCGTCCAATCCGGACACGGCGAAGACGAGCACCCACAGCCACGGCGAGCCGAGCGTGCCCCGCAGCAGCTCGGTGACCTGCCCCAGGAGTTCCACGGCTCAATGGTGATCACCGGAGGTCACCCCTGGGTGACGCAGCGGGGGTGGCTCGGTGAACGTTCAGGCGGGGGCGACCGCTGCCCACGGGACGGTCAGCTCGCCGAGGCGGACGCGCGACGGCGGGCCCAGCACCGGCCAGCCCCGCGCGGCCAGCAGCCGGACCGTCTCCAGCCACCGCGACCGCACGCCGAACGACTGGTGGGGAGCCGCCGTCGCCCAGCAGATGTCCAGCTCGGACAGCAGCGCGTGGACGCGCTCGCCGGGCACGTTCCGGTGGATCAGCGCCTTCGGCAGCCGCTCGGCGATCGTCGCCGGGCGGTCCAGGCCCGCCAGCCGCATCGAGAGCGTCAGGGAGACCGGGCCGGAGCGGGCCACCAGGACCCACGTCGACAGCCGGCCGATCTCGTCGCAGGTGCCCTCGACCAGGAGGCCTTCGGCGGGCATCGAGTCCAGCATCAGGCCCCACGCGCCCGCGACCTCGTCCTCCGCGTACTGCCGGAGGACGTTGAACGCCCGCACGAGCACCGGCCGCGTCCCGGCCAGCTCGAACCCGCCGCGGCGGAAATCCAGCAGCGGCGGCGACGCGGCGGACTGGGCTGCCGCCACCCGCACCGGATCCAGCTCCAGGCCGAGCACCCGGACGTCCGGGCGGACCCGGCGCAGCCAGCGGGCGAGCTCGACCGTCGTCACCGGGGAAGCGCCGTAGCCGAGGTCGACGACCAGCGGATCGGCCGCCGAGCGCAGCAGGCGGGACGTCGACGGCGCGGACGCGATCCAGCGGTCGACCCGGCGCAGGCGGTTCGGGTTGGTCGTGCCGCGCGTCGGCGCGCCGACCGGGCTCAGTTTGCTTGCGCGAGCCACTTCGCGGTGAATTCGGCTTCGCGCTCCAGCAGTTTCGTGACCTGCTCGGCGATCACGCTCTCCAGCTTCCCGCCGAACAGCGGGATCCGGACCGTCACCTCGCCGCTGGTCCGGTGCACGGTCTTGCCGTCGCCGGCCAGCAGGGCCGTCCGCGCGGTGATCTCGCCCGGGACGCCGCCGACCTCGACCGAAGCGTTGCCCTGGCGGCCGGTGCCGTCGTTGCTCACGCGCCAGGTCTGCGTGCGGGTCACCAGCAGGTCGCCCTTGTGCAGTGTCCGCACCGCCTGCGGGAGCTTGTCCGCGCTGATGCCCTGCCGCAGCTGGTAGCGCAGGTCCGTGCCGGACACCTCGTACGCCAGCAGCGCCGCGCCGTGGCCGCCGATCTCCTCGAGGCGGGCCCGCAGCGCGTCCTCGCCGGCGACGGCCGCGTACGTGGACGCGACGTCGGCGGCGAACTCAGCGCGGTGCTCGATCCGGGATCCCATGGACCGAACAGTACCGTCAGGCGGGTGAACCCCCGTACTTCCGAACTCCCGAAGCTCGCCGCGTACACCACGCTGCGCCTCGGCGGCCCGGCCCGTCGCTTCGTCAGCGCCGTGACCAGCGAAGACCTCGTCGCGGCGGTCCGCGAGGCGGACGCGGCGGGCGAGCCGGTGCTGCTGCTCGGCGGCGGCTCCAACCTGGTGGTCGGCGACGCGGGGTTCGACGGCACGCTCGTCGAGGTGGCGAACACCGGCTGGCGCCGTGACGGTGCTCACGTGGAGGTCGAAGCCGGCCAGAACTGGGACGCCTTCGTCGCGGCCCTGGTCGAGGCCGGGCTGGGCGGGCTCGAATGCCTCTCCGGCATCCCCGGCAGCGTCGGGGCGACGCCGATCCAGAACGTCGGCGCGTACGGCTGCGAGGTCGCCGAGTCGATCGTCTCGGTCGAGCTGTACGACCGCGGAACGCGCGAGGTGCGCACGCTCAAGGCCGACGAGCTCGGCTTCGCCTACCGCACCAGCGTCCTCAAGGGCACGGACACCGGCGTCGTCCTGTCGGTCCGCTTCGAGGTCCGCGAAGACGGCCTGTCCGCGCCCATCCGCTACGCCGAGCTGGCGCGCACGCTCGGCGTCGGGATCGGCGCCCGCGTCCCGGCCGCCGAAGCGCGCTCCGCGGTTCTGGAGCTGCGGCGCGGCAAGGGCATGGTGCTCGACCCGGCCGACCACGACACGTGGAGCGCCGGCTCCTTCTTCACCAACCCGATCGTGCCGAGCGCCGAGGCCGAAGCGGTCCTGGAGCGGATCACGGAGGTCGCCGGCGCGGACGCGCCGCAGTACCCGGCCGACGGCGGCGTCAAACTGTCCGCGGCCTGGCTGATCGAGCGCGCCGGGTTCGCCAAGGGGTACCCCGGACCGGGGAACCGGGTTTCGCTCTCGACGAAGCACACCCTGGCGCTGACCAACCGCGGCGACGCGACGACCGAGGACCTGCTCGCCCTGGCCAGGGAGGTCCGCGACGGCGTCCACGAGCGGTTCGGCGTCCGCCTGCACCTCGAACCGCTGCTGATCAACTGCGTGATTTGAGCCGAACCGGGCAACCCGTACGTGTGTAGGACGTCTTTGTCGACAAAGACGTCCGCCACCTGATCGGTCGGTCTTTACCTTCCGGCGGGTAACGTCGGCTGGGTCACCAGCGCTAAAGGCGTGTGCCCGCTGGTCGGCGGGGGATTCCAGGAGGTTTTTCGGTGATCGAACGGCGTACGGTCTTCAAGGCTGCTCTGGCGGCTGGGGCCGCACTGGTCGCCGCCGCGTGTTCGAGCGAGAACGGCGGCAACGCGCTGCCCACCGGCGCGGCCGGTGCCGACGGCGAGAGCGCGAAGCCCGTGGCGAAGATCACGGCCGAGCCCGCCGCCGACGCCAAGGACGTCCCGGTGCTCAAGCCCGCCGTGCTCAAGGTCGCCGACGGCAAGCTCACCGAGTGCAAGCTGACCGCCGACGGCGGCAAGGCCGTCAAGGGCGACCTCGCGCCGGACGGCCTCACCTGGACCAGCTCCGAGCCGCTCGGCTACGGCAAGACCTACACCTACGCGGCCAAGGCCACCGGCTCCGACGGCAAGCCGGTCGACTTCACCGGCAGCTTCACCACGATCGCCCCGGCCAAGCAGGTCCGCGCCACGCTGAACCCGGCCGACAACCAGACCGTCGGCGTGGCCATGCCGATCAGCGTGAAGTTCGCGTCGCCGGTCAAGGACCGCAAGGCGGTCGAGAAGGCCCTGTCCGTGAAGACGGACAAGGGGGAGGTCGAGGGCGCGTGGGGCTGGCTGTCCGACAGCCAGGTCGACTACCGGCCGAAGGAGTACTGGCCGCAGAACATCACCGTGAACGTCGAGGCGAAGCTGTACGGCGTCGAGCTGGGCGGCGGCGCGTACGGCAAGGCCGACGTCACCACGAAGTTCAAGATCGGCCGCAACCAGGTGGTCAAGGTCAACACCCCGGACCACCAGATGCGCGTCTACCGCGGCGGCTCGCAGGTCAAGAGCTACCCGTGCGCGAACGGGCTGGACGCCGAGGTCGACCGCAACACCCCGAACGGCACCTACATCATCATGAGCAAGGAGCCGTCGGCGATCTTCGACAACGCCCGCTACGGCTACACGAACGTCAACAAGAAGTGGGCCTGCCGGTTCTCCAACCACGGCGAGTTCATCCACGAGAACCAGGACAACGCGGCCAACATCGGGAAGAACAACAACTCCCACGGCTGCATCAACCTGCTCGAAGCCGACGCCAAGGACTACTTCGACTCGGCGATGATCGGCGACCCGGTCGAGATCACCGGCTCGAAGCTGTCCCCGCCGATGAATTCGGACGTCAAGGACTGGAACTTCAGCTGGTCGGCCTGGCAGGGGATGGGTGCGAAGTAACCCGTGCGCACCGAAGTCGTCGGGCACGGCGGGGTCCGGCTCGGCCTGCGGGTCGAGGGCGAGGAGAACAGCCGGCCGATCGTGTTCGTCCACGGCTGGGCACAGTCGGCCGGGTGCTGGGCCGCGCAGCTCGCCGATCCGGCCCTGACCGAGCGGTTCCGGCTGATCGCCGTGGACCTCCGGGGCCACGGCGCCTCCGACGTCCCGGCCACCGGGTACGACGACCCGGTGGCCTGGGCGGACGACCTCGCCGCGGTGCTCGACTTCGCCGGCCCGGACGCGATCGTCGTCGCCTGGTCCTACGGCGGCCTGGTGCTGGTGGACCACATCCGGGTGCACGGCACCGCACGGCTGCGCGGGCTCGTGCTCGTCGGCGCCATCACCGAGATCGGCCGCGACCGGCCGGGCGGGCGCGTCGGGCCGTTGATGCGCGAGCACATGCGGGCGATGCTTTCCGACGATCCGGACATCGCGGTCCCCGCGCTGACCGCGTTCACCCGGGCGATGGTCACCGGGCCGGTGCCCGGCGCCCAGGCGCAGGCCCTGCTCGGCGCCTCGCTCAGCGTGCCGCCTTCGGTCCGCTCGGGGCTGTTCCGCCGGGACGTCGGCAGCGAGGACGTGCTGGCCGGCATCGACAAGCCGGCGCTGGTCGTGCACGGAACGGCCGATCGCGTGATCGAGCCCTCGGCCGCCGAACACGCCCTCGGGAAGATTCCGGGTGCCACCGGGCGTTGGTTCGTTGACGGGGGGCACGCGCCCTTCGCCGAGTCCGCGGCCGAGTTCGACGCGGTGCTCCGGCAATTCGCCGAGGAATGCTGAAGTACGCAGGAGACGTGACCAGGTGAGCAACATCCGAAGGTTCCGCGCTGTGCCGCGCCGGATCGCGGTGCTGTCCGTGCACACCTCCCCGCTCGAGCAGCCCGGGACCGGTGACGCCGGGGGACTGAACGTCTACGTCAGCCAGACCGCGACCGAGATGGCCCGCCGCGGCGTCGAGGTCGAGGTGTTCACCCGCGCGACCGCGTCCGGCCAGCCGCCGGTGGCCGAGCTGGCGCCCGGCGTGACCGTGCGGCACGTGCAGGCGGGTCCGTTCGAGCCGCTGGGCCGCGACGAACTGCCCGCCCAGCTGTGCGCGTTCACCTCCGGCGTGCTGCGGACCGAGGCCTTCCACGAGCCCGGCCACTACGACCTCATCCACTCGCACTACTGGCTCTCCGGCCAGGTCGGCTGGCTCGCCCGCGACCGGTGGTCGGTGCCGCTGGTGCACACGGCGCACACCCTGGCGAAGGTGAAGAACGCCGCGCTCGCCGAGGGCGACAAGCCCGAGCCGCGCACCCGCGTGATCGGCGAGGAGCAGGTGGTCGCCGAGGCCGACCGGCTGGTCGCCAACACCGCGGTCGAAGCGCGCCAGCTCATCGACCTCTACGACGCCGCGCCGGACGCGGTGCACGCCGTGCCGCCGGGCGTCGACCTCGAACGCTTCACGCCGGGCTCGAAGTCCGTCGCGCGCGCGGAGCTGGGGCTGGCCGAAGACGACGTCGTGCTCGCCTTCGCCGGCCGGATCCAGCCGCTCAAGGCGCCGGACGTCCTGCTGCACGCCGCGGCCGCGATGCTGCGCCGCCGTCCCGAGCTGGCGGCGCGGCTGGTCGTGCTGATCGTCGGCGGGCCGTCCGGCACCGGGCTGGAGCAGCCGCAGGCCCTGCGCGAGCTGGCCGTCGCGCTGGGCATCGAGCGGCAGGTCCGGTTCCTGCCGCCGCAGCCGGGCGAGTCGCTCGCCCGCGTCTTCCGCGCCGCCGACGTCGTCGCGGTGCCGAGCTACAACGAGTCGTTCGGCCTGGTCGCCCTCGAGGCGCAGGCCTGCGGGACGCCGGTGGTCGCCGCCGAGGTCGGCGGGCTGCCGGTGGCGGTGCCCCACGGCGTCTCCGGGCTGCTGGTGCCCGGGCACGGCGCCGACGAGTGGGCGGACGCGCTGGCCGCCGTCGCCCTGCGTCCGGACCGGCGCGCCGAACTCGGCGCCAACGCCGTCGTGCACGCCCGCCGGTTCTCCTGGCGCCGCACGACGGACGCGCTCCTGGACATCTATGCTCAGGCGACGAGCGCGTTCCGGAACGCGCTGGACCTGCGCGCGGAGGTGGCGGTGTGAGCCTGGACCAGCTGATCCAGTCTACTTTGGACTCGAACGAGCTGAAGTACGACAAACGCGGTCCCGGCAAGTACTTCGTCACGCTGCCCGGCACGAAGAAGCTGCAGACGAACGCCTGGCTCGTCGACGGCGACCACGCGTTTTCGGTGGAGGCCTTCGTCTGTCGCCGTCCGGATGAGTCCCATGAGGACGTTTACCGTTTCCTGTTGCAGCGCAACGCGAAGCTCTACGGCGTTCACTACACAGTGGACAGTCTCGGGGACATCTACCTGGTCGGCCGGTTCGGCAAGGAGACGATGTCCGCCGACGAGCTGGACAAGGTGCTCGGCCAGGTGCTGGAAGCGGCCGACGGCGACTTCAACACGCTGCTCGAGATCGGCTTCGCGACGTCGATCAAGCGCGAGTGGGACTGGCGTGTCTCCCGCGGTGAATCCCTGGCGAACCTCCAGGCGTTCAAGCACCTCGTCGCCCCCGAGCGGCCGCACGAACCGGGCTTGACCGAGTCGTGACCAGGGCCGTGCAACGGCCCTGAACCGGACATCCGTCTCTTCGCCAGCCGAAACTGGAGGGAGACGCAGGATGCGGACTCGATGGAGAGCCGGGCTCGCGGCCGTGGCCGTGGCGTTCGTGCTGGCCGGCTGCTCGGCGGCCCAGGACAAGGGGATGTCCACGGCGGACAGTGCCGGATCCGGGCCGGTCCCGGCGGCGCCGCAGCAGGGCAGCGGCAAGACCGGGGCGGAGAAGGTGACGCCGCCGCAGCCGGGTGCCACCGAACGCAAGCTTTCGCGCAGCGCCCGGCTGGAACTGACCGCCACCAAGGTGGTCGACGTCGTCGCGCAGGCCAGAGGCATCGCGCTGGGGGCCGGCGGCTACACCGGGCAGGAGAGCACGGGCGAGGAGCTGGCGACGCTCAGCCTCGCGGTGCCCGCGGACAAGCTGGACGGCGTGCTCGACCAGCTCGCGCACCTGGGCAGCGCCATGGTGAAGCGGGAGCTGAACACCCAGGACGTGACCGAGCAGGTCGTCGACGTCGAAGCGCGGCTGGCGACGCAGCGGGCGTCGGTGGAGCGGATCCGCGCGTTGCTGGCGAAGGCGACTTCGGTGTCCGAGATCGCTTCGGTCGAGAGTGAGCTGACGAGCCGCGAAGCGACGCTCGAATCGCTCGAACAGCAGCGGAATTCGCTGGCCGGCAGCGTCGCGATGGCGACCGTGGCGATGACCATCCGGAACGTCGCCGCCCCGCCGCCGCCGTCGGAGGACCACAGCGGGTTCCTCGGCGGGCTCGCCGGCGGCTGGCACGCATTCGGAGTCTTCGGCGGCGGCCTGCTGACCGTGCTGGGTGCGCTCGCGCCGTTCCTGCTCTTCATCGTGCCGCTGGGCTGGCTCGGCTGGTGGCTCTACCACCGCCGCCGGCCACCGGCCGCGGTGCCGGCCGCGGAGCCGGGCGAGGGCTGAGCGGAACAGGCGGGACGGCTCGAGGGAGGGGGAGTCGCGATCTCGAGCCGCCCCGCTGAAGTTCCCGCCGATCAGGACCCGGTGACGAGGGGGGTGCCAACGGGGCCGGCGGGCCGCGGCTCGGCAGGGGGGAGACGAGCCGCGGTCAACGCCCGAATCCGGCCGGGGAGTGCGTGGAATCCAGCCGCTCGGGACGTAGTCAACCTGTCAGATCCCGCCGGGTAATCACAAGGCTACTGGCTAGCCCGTTCGAGTGAATTTACCGATGAGCGATAACGGTCCGCAGTCCCCGGCTGGATTTTTGCGCGTTGTTGGCGGGCGGACTTGTCGAAGGGTGAGGTGTTACTTCGCGGTAACACACTCTGGGTAGGACGTGCGGTGCGGCGGAGGTCACCACTCGGCCGCGTGGTGCGTTCTGGCAGGCTGTTGCCCATGGCCGAGATTGGGACGTTGGTGCTGCTGCGGCACGGGCAGAGCACGTGGAACGCGGAAAACCTGTTCACCGGCTGGGTGGACGTACCGCTGTCGGAACAGGGCGAGGGCGAAGCCCGCCAGGGCGGCCAGTTGCTGGCCGACGCCGGGCTGCTCCCGGACGTGGTGCACACCTCGCTGCTGCGCCGCGCGATCTCCACCGCGAACATCGCGCTGGACGCCGCCGACCGGCACTGGATCCCGGTGAAGCGCGACTGGCGCCTCAACGAGCGCCACTACGGCGCGCTGCAGGGCAAGAACAAGAAGCAGACGCTCGACGAGTTCGGCGAGGAGCAGTTCATGCTCTGGCGCCGCTCGTACGACACCCCGCCGCCGCCGATCGACCCGGACGACGAGTGGAGCCAGGCGGGCGACCCCCGCTACGCGAACCTCGGCGACGCCGCGCCGCTGACCGAGTGCCTGAAGGACGTCGTCGAGCGGCTGCTGCCGTACTGGGAGTCCGAGATCGTGCCGGACCTGCGCGCGGGCAAGACCGTGCTGGTCGCCGCGCACGGCAACTCGCTGCGCGCCCTGGTCAAGCACCTCGACGGCATCTCCGACGCCGACATCGCGGGGCTGAACATCCCGACCGGCATCCCGCTGCGCTACGACCTCACCGAGGACCTGCAGCCGGTGAAGCCGGGCGGCGAGTACCTCGACCCCGAGGCCGCCAAGGAAGCCGCCGCCGCGGTGGCGAACCAGGGGCGCTGAGCGTTCAGGCCACGGTGACCGGACGCACGCCGGTCACCTTCCAGCTCGCCCCTTCGCGGACGACGTCGAGTTCGGCCGGGAAGGGGCGGCTGGTCACCTGGCCGGTCGCGGCGGTGACCTGCAGCGTCGTGAAGAACAACACGATCGCCTGCCCGCCGGTGACGGCGACCACCCCGGCCATCGGCTCGGGACCGAGTGCCACCTTCGTGCCGCTCGCTCGGATGGCCTCGACGTAGGACGCCTTCTTCGCGCGGTAGTCGTCGAGGAAGGGCCCGGCGGCGACCGCTTCCGCCCGCGCGTAGCTGCCTTCCGGATCGGTGCTGTCGGTCGTGAACAGCGCGCCCGCCGCCACCCGGGCTCCCGCCAGCGCCGAATCGCGCAGCCCGCCCGTGCTGCCGTCGTCCGGCTGCGGCGCGGGCGACGGCTGGGCGGGGTTCACCGCGATGTCGGAGAGCCGCCAGCGCCCGCCGTCCCGGACCGCGGTGAACGCGACCGCGGCGATGCCCTTCGAGGTGCCGTTGTCCTGCTGGAGCACGGCCAGGTCCCGGATCCGGTCGCCGGTGAACTCCAGCGCCGCCGCCTGCCGCACCCGGGTGACCAGGTGCACCGGCTGCGGGCTCTTCCTGACCTGCTCGAACAACGCGGTGAGCTGGGCCTTCGCCGCCCCGGAGACGTGCTCGGCGACGGCCTGGTCGAATCCCGCCGGGTTCCCGGAGTCGTAGCTGAACACCGCTTCGGCGGCCGCCTTCACCGCGTCGAGGGCGAGGCCGGTCCGCCGGGCGTCGACCAGGGCGAGGTTGGCGCCGACCGGCACGGCCGTGCCGGTGATCGTGCACGCGGAGGTGAGCAGGACCGCCAGCGCCGGCAGCGCTCGCCTCACAGCAGTCCGGCTTCGCGGGCCCTGGCTCCGGCCTGGAACCGCGACGACGCCCCGAGGAGCTCCATCAGCTCCGCCACCCGGCGCCGGTAGGTGCGCAGGCTGATGCCGAGGGCCCGGGCCGCCGTCTCGTCCTTGCAGCCCGAGGCCAGCTGCTCCAGGATCTCCCGCGCGCCCAGCTCGGTGAAGCGCGCCTGGTAGGACTCCAGGTCCGTCGCCGCGTGCCAGGCCGCCTCGAACAGCGATTGGATGCCCTGGACCAGGTCCGGGCTGCTGATCACCGTGTAGCCGCGGACCCCGCCGACGCGGTCGCCGGCCACGATGGCGATGCGGCGGTCCAGCAGGATCGTCTCGTTGATCTCGCGTTCGGTGATCCGGATGCCGGCACCGCCCGCGGCCATCCGCCGCAGGTGCTCGGCGAGCGCCGGGTCGAACAGCACGCCCGGCTGGTACACCTTGCGGATCTTCAGCCCGCGCACCGACTGCTCCCGTTCGGGGGCCACCTTGTGCGCCACCGACCACGTGTGCAGGTCGCGGGCCGCGCAGGAAATCTCCGTCGCGAGCTCGAAGAGGTGCGCCGTCCGCTCGAACAGCTCCGCTTCGCCGCGCACCATGACGACGTCAGTCACCTTCTCCACGCGGTCCAGTGTGGCAGCAAACTGCCAAACCCGGTGGTCACGCGGGCACCGCCGGAAGGCTGGGGGCATGACCACGAACACCCTCCCCGCCGCCGCGGCGGGCACCTGGAAGCTCGGCTCCTTCGAAGTCAACCGCCTCGGGTTCGGCGCCATGCGCCTGATGTCCACCGCGGACGGCGGCATCCGGGCCCGCGAGACGTCCCTCGCCGTGCTGCGCCGGGCCGTCGAGCTCGGCGTGAACCACTTCGACACCGCCGCCTTCTACTTCGCCGGGCCGCGCTCGGCCAACGAACTGCTCAACACCGCCCTCGCGCCCTACGACGACCTCGTCATCACGACCAAGGTCGGTCCCGGCCGCGACTTCACGGGCGAGTTCCACACCGCCCGGCCGGAGCAGCTGCGCGCTCAGGTCGAGCAGAACCTGCGGGAACTCGGCCTGGACCACCTCGACGTCGTCAACTACCGGATCGGCCAGGACCTCGACCGCGGCACCGGCTCGCTCGCCGACGGCTTCGGCGCGCTCGCCGAGCTGCGCGAAGCCGGGCTGATCCGCGAACTGGGCATCTCCAACGTCGGCCCGGAGCACCTCACCGAGGCCCTCGCGATCGCGCCGGTCGTCTGCGTCCAGAACCAGTACGGCCTGACCGCCCGGCGCGAGGACGACGAGCTCGTCCGGATGTGCGCCGAGCGGGGGATCGCCTTCGTGCCGTTCTTCGCCGTCGCGAGCGGGACCGGCGAGGACGCCCGGGTCGCCGAGGTCGCCCGCCGCCACGGCGTCACCCCGGCGCAGGTGCGGCTCGCGTGGACGCTCCACCAGGGACCGAACGTCCTCGCCATCCCGGGCACCGGCGACGTCGGGCACCTCGAGCAGAACGTCGCCGCGGCGGCGCTCGAGCTGACTCCCGAAGACCTGACCACCCTCGGGTGAATTCGCCCGGAATGTCTCGCCGGGGAATCGATCGGGTGAACGCCGCCTGAAGCCCCGGCGAACATGTCCTCCGCAGGTGTCGCGGTGCTCACGACAAGGCGGACAACGCTAGGCCGGAGGGCCACTTCTCAGCTTACGATCGGCCCGTGACCACGCCTGTTTCACTCGCACTGGCCATCGGCGCACTGGTGGCCGGTGCGGTGGCCGGCTACTTCCTGGCGCGGGCGCGCACCCGCCGGGAAGAGGCCCGGCCACCGGGCCCGACCGTCGCGGAGCTCCTCGAACGGCTGGTCCGCTCGTCGAACAACGGCGTCGTCGTGCTCAACCGGTTCGGCGACATGGTCCTGCACAACCCGCGCGCCTACGAGCTGGGCCTGGTCAAGGTCAACCAGGCCGACCCGCGGGCCCGCAAGGCCGCCGAGCAGGTCGTCGAAACCGACGAACCGATGGAGATCGACCTTTCGCCGCTCGAAGCGCGCGGGCGGCAGCCGGAAGCGGTGCTCGGCCAGGTCCGGCCGCTCGGCGACGGCTTCACCGTCGTCGAGGCCGTCGACCACTCCGAGGCCATCCGGCTGGAGGCCGTGCGCCGCGACTTCGTCGCCAACGTCAGCCACGAGCTCAAGACCCCGGTGGGCGCGATCGCGCTGCTCACCGAGGCCGTCCTCGACGCCGCCGAGGACGTCGAGGAGGTCCGCCGCTTCGGCGGCAAGATCCTGCGCGAGTCCACGCGCCTCGGCCAGCTCGTCACCGAGCTGATCGCGCTGTCGCGGCTCCAGGGCGCCGAACGGCTGCCCGACCTCAACGTCGTCGAGGTCGACGCGGTCGTCCGCGAATCGCTCGGCCGCACGACGCTCTCGGCGGAGTCCGCCGACATCAGCATCACCACCGACAGCCCGAGCGGCCTGCTCATCGAGGGCGACCGCACGCTGCTGGTCACCGCCCTGTCGAACCTGCTGGAGAACGCCGTCGCGTACTCGCCGGCCGGCAGCCCGGTCTCCATCAGCAGGCGGCTGGCGGACGGGATGGTCGAGATCGCCGTCACCGACCGCGGCATCGGCATCGCCGAGGACGAGCAGCAGCGCGTGTTCGAGCGCTTCTACCGCGCCGACAAGGCCCGCTCGCGCGCCACCGGCGGCACCGGGCTCGGCCTGGCGATCGTCAAGCACGTCGCGGCCAACCACGGCGGCTCGGTCGGCCTGTGGAGCCGTCCGGGCACCGGCTCGACGTTCACCCTGCGCATCCCCGCGCACGTCAGCCCCGAACCGGCCCCCGAGCCGGCCCGGGCGGCCAAGACCTCGCCGGCACCGCGGCAGGAGAAGACCCCCGAGCGCACCCCGAGGCTCGTGGTTACCGGGCAGGACAGCCCAGATCATGGAGGAAACCTGTGACCAGGGTTCTCATCGTCGAGGACGAGGAGTCGTTCGCCGACCCCCTCGCCTTCCTGCTGCGCAAGGAAGGGTTCACCGCGGCCGTCGCCGGGACGGGTCAGGCCGCGCTGGAGGAGTTCGACCGCAACGGCGCCGACATCGTGCTGCTCGACCTCATGCTGCCCGGCATGAGCGGCACCGACGTCTGCAAGCAGCTGCGCCAGCGCTCGGCCGTGCCGGTCATCATGGTGACCGCGCGCGACAGCGAGATCGACAAGGTCGTGGGCCTGGAGCTGGGCGCGGACGACTACGTGACGAAGCCGTACTCGGCGCGTGAGCTGATCGCGCGGGTCCGGGCGGTGCTGCGCCGCGGCGGCGAGCCGGGCACGGACGGCGAGCTGGCCCCGCTGGTGCTCTCGGCGGGCCCGGTCCGGATGGACGTCGAGCGGCACGTGGTCACCGTGGACGGCGCCGAGGTTTCGCTGCCGCTCAAGGAGTTCGACCTGCTCGAATACCTGCTCCGCAACGTCGGCCGGGTGCTGACCCGCGGGCAGCTGATCGACCGGGTGTGGGGCGCGGACTACGTGGGCGACACGAAGACGCTCGACGTCCACGTGAAGCGGCTGCGCTCGAAGATCGAGCCGGACCCGGGTTCGCCGCGGCACCTGGTGACGGTGCGCGGCCTGGGCTACAAGTTCGAGACGTAAGTCCTTTTTGGTGCGGTATCGCCCCGGCGGAGGCGCGCCGGGGCGAAGCCGCACCGAGTGTTTTCGGTTACATGTTCGAGACCTGCCGCTGAGGCCGGTACCCTGGACCCCCGTGCGCCTAGGGGTACTCGACGTCGGTTCCAACACCGTCCACCTGCTCGTGGTCGACGCCCACCGTGGCGCCCACCCGACGCCGATGCATTCCGAAAAGTCCGTGCTGCGGCTGGCCGAGCAGATCACCCCGGGCGGTGAGCTCTCCAAGGCCGGCGCCGACGAGCTGGTGACCGCCGTCGAATCCGCCAAGGACGCCGCCGCGCGGCTCGGCTGCGAAGAGCTGATGGCCTTCGCCACCTCCGCGGTCCGCGAAGCGAAGAACTCCGCCAAGGTGCTGGCCCGCGTGGCCGACAAGACCGGCGTCGAGCTGCAAGTTCTCTCCGGGGTCGACGAAGCCCGGCACACCTTCCTCGCCGTCCGCCGGTGGTACGGCTGGTCGGCCGGGCAGCTGCTGGTGCTCGACATCGGCGGCGGCTCCCTCGAGGTCGCGATGGGCCGCGACGAGGAACCGGTGCTGGCCGAATCGCTGCCCCTGGGCGCCGGCCGCACCACGCGCACCCGCTTCAAGCACGACCCGCCGACGCGCTCCGAGCTCGTCGCGACGTCCGCGTGGCTGGACGACCAGCTCACCGACCTCGCGCGCAAGGTCACCAAATGGGGTGAACCCGATCGGGTCGTGGCGACGTCGAAGACGTTCCGCTCGCTCGCCCGGCTGACCGGCGCCGCCCCCTCGGCGGCGGGCCCGCGCGTCCGACGTACGCTCACGGACACGGCATTGCGCCAGCTCCTGGCCTTCATCTCGCGGATGCCGTCGGCCGATCTCGCCCAGCTCGAGGGGGTCAGCTCGAGCCGGTCGCACCAGCTCGTGGCGGGTGCGCTCGTCGCGCAGGCCACGATGCGGGCGCTCGGGGTGCCGGAACTCGAGATCTGCCCGTGGGCTCTGCGAGAGGGTGTCATCCTGCGGCGGCTGGACCATTCGAACGGCGCGGATGAGACTGGAGCCGCCCTCGCCGGGCGCTTCGGCGCACAGGAGGACCGGTGAAAGCACGCGGCTGGACTTCCCGGACGGATAACGGGCACGGTGGAGAGGTGACGGACATGCAGAGGTCGGTGTACAGCGCGCGCGGCGCCGCCGGTGTGCCGTCGGGTTTCGCTCCGCGAGGTGCCGACAGTGGCAACACGGTGCGCGCAGGGGATCACCAGGTATGACGGACCAGACCGGAGGCGACCAGCCGCAGAAGACCGTGGCTGAGCTGCTCGCCCAGCACGGTGCCCAGGTCGACGGCGGACGCCGTCGCCGTCGGCGCGCCGCCGATGACGACGACGAACCCGCCACCCCGGAAGCCCCGCCCGGCGCGACCGGTTCGCACCGGCGGCCCGGCGTGAGCGACACCGGCCCGCAGGCGATCATCGACCGGGTGGCGTCCGAAGGCACGCCGGCCCCGCCCGCGCGCCCGGCCGGCCGCCGCCGCGCCGAGCCGCCGTCCCCGCCGCCGCCCGCGCCCCGGGCGGTCCCGCAGGACTCCCAGCCGCTGCCCCGGCCGGTGCCGCCGCCCCCGGCGCGGCCCGCCCCCGGCGGCGCCGAGTCCGGCCAGTACGCCCGCCCGGCCCCGCAGGAGTCCGGCCAGTTCGCCCGGCCGCCGCAGGAGTCAGGCCAGTTCGCGCGCCCGCAGGACTCCGCGCAGCTGCCGGTGCC
Source organism: Amycolatopsis sp. 505 (assembly GCF_031625235.1). Lineage (NCBI taxonomy): Bacteria > Bacillati > Actinomycetota > Actinomycetes > Pseudonocardiales > Pseudonocardiaceae > Amycolatopsis > Amycolatopsis sp. 505. The sequence continues at coordinate 835,277 of NZ_JACKQP010000001.1, read as the reverse complement.
GCCGCGCGCCGCGCCGCGCCGCCAGCCCCCGCCGCCCCCGCAGCCGTCCCAGCAGCTGCCGGTGCCGCCGCCGCAGCCGTCCCAGCAGCTGCCCGTGCCGCCGCCGCAGCCCTCGCAGCAGCTGCCGGTCCCGCCGGCCGCCGAGGAGACCCGCGCGGCCGTCCCGCCGGTCCGGCGCCGTCCCGGCCCGCCGCAGCCGTCCCAGCAGCTGCCGACGCCGCCCCAGCCGTCGCAGCAGCTTCCGGCACCCCCGCCGCCCGGCAGTCCACTCTCGGCCCGGCTCGACGGCCTCAACGGCACCCCGGACGCCGACATCGACCTCCCGCCGGGCCCGATGGCCAGCGGGTCGTTCGCGAACCCGCCCGCCGCACCCGGCCGCCCGCGCCGCGCCCCGGCGCGCCGCCCGGAGCCGAAGCGCGAGGACCACACCGAGCAGTTCTCGGCGGTCCCCGACGACGAGCCGCCCGCCCCGCCGGTGCCGCCGAAGGCCAAGAAGCCCGACGAGCCCGCCTCGCCCGCGGGCCTGGCGAACTGGCGCAAGCGGCGGCAGAAGGAGCAGATGGAGGACACCGAGATCGGCGTCATGCCGGCGGTGCCCTCCGACACCCCGGACGACGGCTACCCCGAGGACGACTTCGAGCCCGACGGCTTCGCCCCGGAGAGCAGCGGCTACCAGGCCGCCTACGACGCGGGCCCGCCGACCGGCGCGTACCCGCCGCCGATGCCGTTCGCGCCCGGCGACCGGGCCTCGCGGGCGCCGATCCCGGACGACCTGGCGCCGTACGAGCGCGAGTTCGCCGACGACTACCCGGCGGACGGCCCGGACTTCGAGCAGGACGACTACGGCTACGAGCAGGGCGAAGGCTACGAAGACGACGAGTACGACGACGCGCCCGAGCCGGCCGCGGAGCCGGAACCGGCGGCGTCGCCCGGCAAGCAGTGGCTGGCCCTGGCCGGCCAGCTGGCGATGGGTGTCGTCGGCGGCGCCGCCGTCTGGCTCGGCTTCAACTGGCTGTGGGTGAACATCCCGGCCGCCGCGCTGATCGCCGCCCTGCTGGTGGTCGTCGCGCTGGTCTGGATCGTGCGGAAGATCCGCCGCGCCGAGGACCTGCAGACGACGGTGCTCGCGGTGCTGGTCGGCCTGGTGGTGACGGTCTCACCGGCGGCGTTGCTGCTCGTCGGGCGCTGACACCGGCGCGGTGATCCGCGTCGCGTTGGCGGCCCGGCGGCGCCGCGCACCGTCGGTGACGAGGCAGGATGGCGCCCGTGACAGACGAGCAGCCGGTCCCCGTCGGACTCAGCACGGCGTCGGTGTGGCCCCTCAAGGCGGGGACGGCGTTCGAGCTGGCCGCCGAGCTCGGCTACGACGGTGTCGAGGTGATGGTCTGGGCCGACCCGGTCAGCCAGGACGTCACCGCGCTGCGGCGCCTGTCGCGGCGCACCGGCGTGCCCGTGCTGTCGGTGCACTCGCCGTCGCTGCTGATCACCCAGCGGATCTGGTCGCCCGATCCGGTGGTGCGGCTGCGGATGTCGGTCGACGCCGCCCTGGAGCTCGGCGCGCGCACGGTGGTGGTGCACCCGCCGTTCCGGTGGCAGCGCCGGTACGGCGACGGGTTCGGTGATCTGGTCGCCGAACTGGAGGAGTCGAGCGGCGTCGAAATCGCCGTGGAAAACATGTTCAAGGTCCGGCCGCCCGGTGGTTCGAAGAATTCGCGCGTGTCCGCGTTCCGGCCGTCGATCGATCCGACGGACGTCGGGTTCCGGCACTACACGCTCGACCTGTCCCACACAGCGGCAGCCGAGATGGACGCGCTGGCGCTCGCGCAGCGGATGGGTGACGGCCTCTCACACGTCCATCTGGCGGACGGCACCGGCGTCCCGAAGGACGAACACCTGGTACCCGGCCGCGGCGGCCAGCCCTGCGCCGAACTGCTCGAGAAGCTGGTCAGCAACGGTTTCGGCGGCCAGATCGTGCTGGAGATCAACACCCGGCACGCCGTCACCGCGGCGGAGCGTGTCCGCGATCTGGCGGAGGCGTTGTTGTTCGCGCGGTTCCACCTCGGCCAATAAGTGCGTCGCGCCTATCTACTCCCCAGTGCATTTCCGCCGGTTGTACCCGTAAAGTTCGGACTGTGAACCCGTCGCACTCGTTGCTCGTCACCTACCCCGATTCCCGAAATGGCGCGGACCGTTCGTGAGCGGAATGGACGGCACCGCCGTGTCCTTCGACACGGCGAGTGCGGCGCGGTCGCTGGGGGACGGCACCTTCACCGCGGTGCTGCGTGCGGAATGGGCCATCGGCTCGCACCCGCACGGGGGTTTCCTGCTCGCCCTGCTGGCCCGGGCGGCGATCGCCGCCCTGCACGAGCGCGGTGAGCCGCACGCGGAGCCGCTGGTCGTCAGTGCGGAGTTCCTGCACGCGCCCGCGCTCGGCCCGGTGCTGCTGCGCACGGACGTCCGCAAGGTCGGCCGCCGCGCGACGGTGGTCGAGGTCCGTCTGGAGCAGCGCGGCCGCAGCTGCGTCGAGGCGAGGGTGACGACGGGCCGCCTGCCGATGCGCCGCCCGGAGTGGACCGACGTCCCGTCGATGCCGGCCGAGCCCCCGCCGGGCGCGCTGGCGATGGCGGAGAGCACGGAGGGGCCGTTCAACCTGGCCAAGGGGTGCGAAGTCCGCCTCGACCCGGCGACGGCGGGCTACCTGACGGGCCGCACGGGCGAGCCACCCCGGATGCGGCTGTGGGTCCGCCCGCGGCACAGCCTGGTGGACCCGTATTTTTCGCTGCTGGCGTCGGACGTGAACCCGCCGGTGGTGATGAACCTCGGCCGCATCGGCTGGGCCCCGACGGTCCAGCTGACGGCGCTGCTGAGGACGCGCCCGGCGCCGGGCTGGCTGCGAGTGGTGGTGGAGTCGAGGTCGGTCCACGAGTCGTGGTTCGACTCCGACGCCACGGTGGTCGACGCCCAGGGCCGGCTCGTGTGCCAGGCGCGCCAGCTCGGGCTGGCGCCGGCTCCTGGGGGGTGAGCGCGGGTTCGGGCGGCGAGTCCGGAGGTCGCGAATGACTCATTCGGGACGTCGGAGGTCTCCAATGGGTCATTGGCGACCTGGCACACCTCGCTTCGGCACCCGGGCGGTGTGGCGCGGGCTCGTCGCCAGCGCGGCTTCGATGGCTGCGCGCTCGCCGGTGACCCCGCGACGGTCGGGCTTACCAGGGGCACTCCGGCAACGGTTGGCGTGACCGCGGGCCCGTCCGCCCGGCGCCCGGCTTGCCCGGAGGCTCGGCAACTGGTGGCGTGACCGCGGGCCCGCCACCGGGCAGCGGCGGCGCAGCCTTGCCGCCGCGGCCCCAGCGCGCCCCGGCGCGGCAGTCTCACCGCCGGCGCCCTGCGAGCGCACTCCCGGCATCCGGTGGCCCCAGCGCGCCCCGGCGCCGGGGCGCGCGCGGCAGCGTCACCGCCGGCACCCTCCGAGCGCACCCCCGGCGACCGGCGGCCCCAGCGCGCCCCGGCACCGGGGCGTCCGGCTTCGTTTGGCACCCTTGCCACCATGACGGTCATCGCGGTGCTGGGTGCGGGCAAGATCGGTGAGGCGTTGCTCTCGGGGCTGCTGCACGGTGGCCACGACGCCGGCGACCTCCTCTTCACCGAGCGGTACCCGGCGCGCGTCGATGAGCTGACCAGCCGGTACGGCATCCGGGGTGTCGAGGTCGAGGAAGCCGCCAAGCGGGCCGACATCCTGGTTGTCGCCGTGAAGCCGCAGGACATCGAGCCCGTTCTCGACGAGCTCGCTCCGCTGCTCGGGCCGTCCTCGCTCGTCGTCTCGCTCTGTGCCGGGCTGCCCACCTCGCTCTACGAACGGCGGCTCGCCGAGGGCGTTCCCGTCGTGCGGGTCATGCCGAACACGCCGATGCTGGTCAACGAGGCCATGAGCGCCATCTCCGCCGGCCGGTACGCGACCGGTGAGCACCTCGCCGTCGTGCGGGACCTGCTTTCGCACGTCGGCCAAGTCGTCGAGGTGCCCGAGGCGCAGCAGGACGCCGTCACCGCTCTGTCCGGGTCCGGGCCCGCCTACTTCTTCTACCTGGTCGAGGCCATGATCGACGCCGGGATCCTGCTCGGCCTGCCGCGCGCGCTCGCCGGGCAGCTGATCATCCAGTCGGCCGTCGGCGCGGCGAAGATGCTCGCCGAATCCGATGAGCACCCCGTGCTGCTGCGCGAGGCCGTGACCTCCCCGGCCGGGACGACCATCAACGCCATCCGCGAACTCGAGAAGCACGGCGTCCGCGCCGCGCTGCTGGCCGCCATCGAGGCCGCGAAGGACCGGTCGGTGGAGCTGGGCAAGGCTCACGAGAGCTGACTCCCGGGCGCCCGATTTCCCCGGAAAGGGCGATCGCCCGGGTCTTGCACGCGCCGGTGCTTGTGCGTTAGCGCTGGTAGGGGCCCATCTCGGTGACAGGCGTCGCATTAGTCCCACCAGTCCCGCTACTCTCGATAGAGCACGTGCGTGTCGATACCACAGGTGGGGAAGCCTCGTGGCGCGACACGTGTCGAAGGACGCGGTAAACATGTCGCCGAACAAGAAGGAGGATTTGCCCGCCGTCGGGCAGGTCCAGTTCCTGACGGTCGCCGAAGTGGCCACGCTGATGCGGGTCTCCAAGATGACCGTCTACCGTCTCGTGCACTCGGGTGAGCTGCCCGCCGTCAGGGTCGGCAAGTCCTTCCGGGTGCCGGAAAAAGCAGTGCACGAATACCTCCAGGGTGCCTACTACGACGTGGGTTGATCCACGGCCCGGCCGGCGGCACGCCGTGTTACGACGTGCCCGCTGACCGGCCCGCCCGGGGAGACGGGTAACCTGGAAAACCGCTCGTGCCTGTGCGCTCCACCCGTTGGACGCTGCGCCGGGCAGCGTGACCGACGTCGACCTAAGGAGCGCCCATGGGCTCTGTGATCAAGAAGCGCCGCAAGCGCATGTCGAAGAAGAAGCACCGCAAGCTGCTTCGCCGTACGCGCGTCCAGCGTCGTAAGGCCGGCAAGTAAGCCTGCCGAGTGTGACCGTGGCCCGTCCAGTCTCTGGACGGGCCACGTCCATGTGGTGGGCACGGTCCGCCCGTTCGAGTGAGGCGTTCGTCGCTTTCCGGGGAAACCGGTGTTAATAGCACGTGAGACAGCCCGGAGCTACCACTGAAGAGCGGTAACATCTCAAGGGCGTCCGCGCGATGCTTCCAGTGAGTGCAGGTTCGCGCGCCTCGGGTGACTGTCCACCCCCCACTTGCCCTACGCCGCAGGGAGTCGCATGCCGTCGAACATCGTGCTCGTCACCGGGGTCGCCGGGGAACTGGGCGGGAAACTGCTCGCCCGGCTGGGCAACAACCCCGACTTCGAACGGGTCATCGGTGTCGACACGGTCCCGCCCGACAAGACGGTCCTGCAGCGCATGGGGCACGCGGAGTTCGTCCGCGCGGACATCAGGAACCCGTTGATCGCCAAGGTGATCAGCACGGCCAAGGTGGACACGGTCGTGCACGCGTCCTGCACCGCGCACCCGGCCGGGCCGGGGCGCCGCACGGCGATCAAGGAAGTCAACGTCATCGGCACCATGCGGCTGCTCGCCGCCTGCCAGCGCTCGCCGCTGGTCCGGAAACTGGTGGTCAAGTCGACGGCGGCGGTCTACGGCGCCGGCGCCCGCTCGCAGGCGGTGTTCACCGAGGACTCCGAGCTCATCCCGACGTCGACCAGCGGATATGCGAAGGACGCCGTCGAGATGGAGGGGTACGTGCGCGGCCTGGTGCGCCGCCGCCCGGACATCACGACCACGCTGTTCCGCTTCGCCAACATCATCGGTCCCGAGACCGACACCGTCCTCGCGCGCTACTTCGCGCTGCCGGTGGTGCCGACGGTCTTCGGCTACGACGCGCGGATCCAGCTGCTGCACTCTTCGGACGCGCTGTCCGTCCTGGAACGGGCGACCCTGACCGACCGGCCCGGCGTGTTCAACGTCGGCGCGGAGGGGGTACTCACCCTTTCGCAGGCGATCCGGCGGGCCGGCCGGGTCGAGCTGCCGATGCCGCGGAGCGTGGTGCCGTCGGTCGGCAAGGTCCTGCGTGGTGCGCGCGTCGTGGACTTCTCCGCCGACCAGGTCCGGCTGCTGAACTTCGGCCGGGTCGTCGACATCGCCAAGCTGAAGCAGGAGTTCGGCTACACCCCGCGCTGGACCACGCGGGAGGCGTTCGACGACTACATCGTCGGACGCGGGCTCCGCCCGGTGCTCGACGGCGGCAAGCTGGCCGGGCTGGCCGGCAAGGTGCTCGTCGCGGCGGCGACGGGGCAGAGCCGATGACCAGGCCACACGACTACTTCGGAAGCGAGGCGGGAACGGTGGGCGGTGCCGAAGCGCAGGTCATCCCCCTGCACGGACCGGGCCGGGAGAAGCCGGAAGCCGTGGAAGCCGAGCGGGACCTCCGCGAGCAGGCGGAGGCGCCGGTCGTCGCCTTCCCCGGCGGCGTCGACCGGCCGGCGCCGGACGAGCCCCTTTCGGACGCGGCGCGCTCGGCGCTCGGCTTCATCCGCGACCGGCTGACCGGCGATTACACGGTCGACGAGTTCGGCTTCGACGCCGAGCTGACCGAGGCGGTGTTCCTCCCGCCGCTGCGCGCGCTGTACAAGAAGTGGTTCCGCGTCGACACGTACGGCGTCGAAAACCTCCCCACGGCCGGTGGCGCGCTGCTGGTGTCCAACCACTCGGGCACGATCCCGCTCGACTCGCTGATGACGGCGGTGGCGGTCCACGACGAGACGGGTGGCCGTCACCTGCGCGGACTGGGCGCCGACCTGGTGTTCCAGGTGCCGCTGGTGGGGTCGTTCGCTCGCAAGTCCGGCCAGACGCTGGCCTGCCACGCCGACGCCGAGCGCCTGCTGCGCAAGGGCGAGCTGGTCGGGGTGTGGCCGGAGGGCTTCAAGGGGGTCGGGAAGCCGTTCGCTTCGCGCTACAAGCTGCAGCGCTTCGGCCGCGGCGGCTTCGTGTCGGCGGCGCTGCGGGCGGGTGTGCCGATCATCCCGGTGTCGGTGATCGGCGCCGAGGAGATCTACCCGAAGCTGGGTGACATCAAGGTCCTGGCGCGGATGCTCGGGCTGCCGTACTTCCCGGTGACGCCGTTCTTCCCGATGCTGGGCCTGCTGGGCGCGGTCCCGCTCCCGACGAAGTGGAGCATCGAGTTCGGTGCCCCGATCGCGACGGATTCCTACGGCCCGGACGCCGTCGACGACCCGATGCTGGTGTTCCAGCTGACCGACCAGGTGCGGGAGTCGATCCAGCAGACGCTGTACCAGCGGCTTTCGCAGCGGAAGTCGGTCTTCCGCGGCTGAGTCAGTCGCTGACGTGGGCGGTGTGGTCGAGCCAGTGCCGAGCGAGCTCGGCGTCGCCCTCGACCGTGGTTTCGGTCAGCGGCATCCGCCGGGTCAACGTCAGCAGCAGTGACGCGGCCGGGCCGCTGATCGTCACGTCGGCCGGTCCGGTCTTGTGCTGCCAGGTCGCCCCCTCGGGGCGCCGCTCGATGAACCACGCGCCGTCGGCGATGTCGGTGGCCCGCCACTGCAGGGTCTGCCCGGAGCCGCGAATGGCCTGCGCGGACGCGGGCCGCTGCAGCTCCCAGGTCGGCGAGGTGAGCATCGTCAGGTGGTTGGTGACGAGCGCGGCCGCGACGTCGGCTTCGACGTCGGCCGGCCGGCCCGCCGCGGCGGCCCCGTCGAACCCGTGGACAACGGCCTCGTTGAGCATGGCGGACAGCCAGAACCGCGTCCCGGACCGCTCGTCCCCGGAGGCGTTGAACACCGGCGCGTCGAGCGCGTCATCGGAACACGCGGCCGCGACGCGGTCCGCCGCCTCCGCCAGCCAGGCCGGCCACGCGCCCGGGTCGGCGGGCAGTTCCGGCAGCTCGGTGGGCAGCCGGGTGGGATCGGTGATGCGGCGCTCGACGATCTCCGCGACCCAGTGCTGGGTCTGCCCCAGGTGCCGCACCAGATCGGTGACGGTCCACTCCGGAGCCGTCGGAACGGCAGCGTCGGGGCCGGCCGCCGCCGCGGCTTCCGCCAGGCGCCGGGTGTGGTCGACGATCGCTCGCCGGGTGCGGTCCGTGGTCAGCTCGGTCATCGGGTGTCCTCGGTGTTCGGGGCGCCCCCCTGTGGGTGCCTTCGCTCGAGCGTCGAACGACGGTGGTGCGGATCGACACGCCCCCGGCGGAAATCTTCCGTGCCCTCGCACGGCCGTGGCTTCCGAGGGTGACGCTCCCCGAAGGTCGCGAATGACTCATTCGGGACCTCGGACGTCCCGAATGAGTCATTCGCGACACCGCGGGCCGGGGGGCCTCGCTCAGGCTTCGAGTTCGCGGGCTTTCGGCCGGTAGCCCAGCCGTCCCCGGGTGGCGATGAGCAGGACCAGGGCCACCGCCGTCGAGGCGAGCAGGAATGCGTGGGTCGTGTCCTGGGCCCGCAGCGACGGGAACATCTCCGACCAGGCGATCGAGAAGAAGTTGTTGACGCTCGTGTGCAGCAGCATGGCGAGCGGCAGGCTCTGGCCGGTGCGGTTGAACACCCACGTCATGATGATGCTGAAAGTCACGCAGGTGGCGACGAACTCGATCGGCGTCAGCCAGGTGACGTCCGGCCAGCCACCCCACTCGCTGAAGAACAGCGGCAGGTGCCACACGCCCCACAGCGGGCCGAGGATCAGCGTGCCGCCGAGCGGTCCGTAGCGCTGCTGGAGGCGGGGGAGGGCGAAGTCGCGCCAGCCCGGTTCCTCCGCGAGTCCGGTCGTCACCATCTGCAGCAGCAGGCCGGGCAGGTAGGCCACCAGCGTCGCCACGGCCGGGGCGAGGGGAGTCTGCTCGGTCAGCGCCATCGTGGCGATCGTGAGCAGGGCCGGCACGCTGAGCACCACCGCCACGTACCAGAACCAGTGGACCCGCCACTTGAACAGCCGCGCGGTCCACCGGCGGAGGCCGGTGCGTCCGTCGGCGAGGGCGGTCACCAGGAACGCCGCGGCGATCGGGCCGAGGTAGGCGCCCGGCAGGACGCCGGCGAACTGCGCGGTGCCGAGCAGCTCCGGGAACCGGAAGTGGAGGACGCCCAGTCCGTTCTCCGACAGGATGTACGGCGTCCACGCGACCCAGCTCAGCAGGTTGGCCAGGGCGAAGAACCAGGTCAGCGGGTGCCTGCGGAGGCTGTTCCGCAGCCTGCCCCCGCCACCGGTCCGCTCTTCGATGTCCACTCGGGTTGCCACCACACTGTCCCTTCGGGAGTTGCTCTTCCGATGGGAAAAGCACACCAGCCGAAGGCGGCCGGGTCATTCCCGCGAGCACCCGAAGCGGGGTAGCGCAGGCGCTACCGGCGGCGGTAAGCCATCCCGGCCGCCACCGCACCGGCCAGCGCTCCGGCCCCCAGCACCGATGGCACGCCGATCTTCGCGGCCTTCCGGCCGGTCCGGAAGTCCCGGATCTCCCAGCCCCGCGCCCGGGCGACGTCGCGCAGCCCGCCGTCGGGGTTCACCGCGACCGCCGTGCCGACCACCGACAGCATCGGGATGTCGTTCGCCGAGTCCGAATACGCCGTGCAGCGCTTCAGGTTCAGTCCCTCGCGCGAGGCCAGGGCCCGCACCGCGTGCGCCTTGGCCCGCCCGTGCAGCAGGTCACCCACCAGGCGGCCGGTGTACACACCGTCGCGGGTCTCCGCGACCGTGCCCAACGCGCCCGTGAGACCGAGCCGGCGGGAAATGATCGCCGCCAGCTCGATCGGGGTGGCCGTCACCAGCCACACCCGCTGGCCCGCGTCCAGGTGCATCTGGGCCAGCGCGCGGGTTCCGGACCAGATCTTGTCCGCCATCAGCTCGTCGTAGATCTCTTCGCTGATCGACGTCAGCTCCGCCACCGTGCGGCCGGCCACAAAGGACAGTGCGCGCTCGCGGTGGGTCTTGATGTCCTCTTTGTTCTCCCGGCCGCCGAGGCGGAACTTGATCTGGCCCCAGACGAACCCGGCCAAGTCCGACGACGTGAAGAACTTGCGCGCGGCCAGGCCGCGGGCGAAGTAGAAGATCGACGCGCCCATCATCATCGTGTTGTCGACGTCGAAGAACGCGGCCGCGGTCAGGTCCGGCGGCGCGGGCGGGGCCGGGGGTTCGGACAGGGCGTGCGCGGCCTCCGCCGACGCCTCACCCGCCAGCGCGGCGAGCCGTTCGAGCTCCTGACTCTTGTCCTTGCCACGCCAAGCTGACACGTACACCGCCTCCACGTCTCCTTCGCACAGCGTAGCGAGCCGCCCACCGCGCCGTCGCAGGTGTGGGCCGGACCTCAGCCGATGATGATCGGCGGAAGCCCCGGCAGTAGCGGCGGCAGCGAGATCAGCGGGGGCTGGGACGTCGTCGTGGTCGGCGCCGGCGGGCGGGACGTCGTCGACGGCTGGCCGAACACCGGGGGCGGGGTCACCCCACCGGTCGGTGCCGGGATGCCCGGGGTCGCCGCGGCGTCCGACGGCGGCAGCTGCGTGCCCGTCGGCGTCGGCGTCGTGCTCTCCTGCGACGAAGGCGCGACCGACGCCGTCGGCTGCCCCCCGGCCGCCGGAGCGGGCCGCTGGGTGCACTCGCCGGTCGCCGGGAGCGGGCCCAGCTCGTCCGCCGCGCCGGTGGTGATCTGGTAGCAGTTCATCCGCGCCACCAGGCCGCTCGCCCGCTCCTGGACCTTGCTCAGCAGGTCGCGGACGTCGCCGAACACCGGGGCGGCGTCCGCCGGGAGCCGCAGCGCGGCCAGCCGGGCCGCCTGGTTGCGGGCCCACAGCCGGACGTCGGACAGCGCCTGCGTGCCGCCGCCGTCGGTGGTCGCCACGGTGGACAGCTGGGCGACGCCGGCCCGCAGGTCGGCGGCGAAGTCGTCGTACGCGGTCCGGTAGTCGGCGGCGCTCGCGTCTTCCGCCGCCAGCTCGCCGAGCTCGGTGATCCGGTTGGTGGCGAACTCGAGGTGCTTGCGCGCCTTCTCCTGGTCACCGAACGTCAGGCCCAGCGCGGTCGACTCGCCGGCGCGCTTGACGCCGTACAGCGGGTCACCGGGCAACGCCGTGCGCGAGAGCACCAGCGTCAGCCCCGAGAGCACGAGGAAGAGGAAGAGCGCGGCGGCCACCAGGTCGGCGGTCCGCGGCCGCCACCTCCGACGCGGGGTGGTGGCCGCCGCCGTCTCCAGGCGGCCCGCGATCTCCGCCCGGATCCGCTGCCGCGTCTCCAGGTCCGGTGACCCGGCCGCGCCGAGGTCGCGCAGGGCGCCGACGATCGCGAGCTCGTCGGCGAACTCCCCGTCCCGGCGGACCGGCGACGGTTCCAGGGCACGCGCGAACCGCTCGCTCTCGGCTCGCTCACGCGCAAACCTCACGGCGCTGCTCTCCATCCCGGGCTTCGGCCGGCCTGACACCGGTCTGCGTGGGGTAACGATCCAGAAGCCGCCAGGGTTACCGGTTTCGGCCGACGAACGGAAAAGTTCGCGGGTTCAGCGCAATCCGGTGGGCAGGAGTTGTGCCAATCGGCGTACGGCGCGGTGCTGGAGCGCCTTGATGGCGCCTTCGTTGCGGTTCATGATCTCGGCCGTCTCGGCCACCGACAAGCCCTGCAGGAACCGCAGGACGATGCATTCGCGCTGGTCCTCGCCCAGCTCGGCGACGCAGCGCAGCAGCTCGGCCCGGGTGGCGCGGCTGATCGCCTCCTGCTCGGGGCCCACCTGGGCGGTCGCGCCGACGCTGAACGGCGCCGAACCCGGCTCGGTGACCTCGTCGGTGACCACCTCGAGCTTGAACCGGCTCGACTTGACGTGGTCGAGCACGAGGTTGCGGGCGATGGTGACGAACCAGGCGCCGACGTCACGTCCCTGGTAGCTCACCGACGTGATGCGGCGCAGCGCCCGCAGGAACGTCTCGCTGGTGACGTCCTCGGCGAGGTCGCGGTCGCCGAGGCGGAACAGCACGTACCGGTAGACGACGTCGACGTAGCGGTCGTAGAGCCGGCCGAACGCGGACGAGTCGCCGTCCTGCGCGGCCCGCACCAGGTCCCAGGCCTCGGCCTTCGCCGCCTCGGCGCGCTCGTCGTCGGCCGCCTGCCTGCTCAGCGGCACGGACGGCGCCCGTCCGAAGACGCGCTCGGCGAACATGAAGACGGGCCCACGGCTCACGGCGGTCGGCACGGTCATCGGGCGGCACCTCCGGCGGTGGCTTCGGCCCAGCGGGCCACGGTACCCCCGGAACGGCGGCGAGCAGGGATCGGCCGGCTCGCATGCCCCACGACCTCGTGGGCAGGCAAGTTCCTCACGGCGACTCCCTCTCTCCGGCCGCGGCGGTGATCAACACCACCGGCGCGACGCAGTGCAGCATACGTGTAGTTACCGCTAAGTAGGTAGTGGTTCCGGGGTTGCGCAGACGCGACGCTCGCGGTCAGCACCCATGACGTCGCTTCAGATGACAGACTTGCAACGGTTGACGCCGGGCGAGAAGAGGTGGGTCGCGGGTGAGTGCTCCAGAAGGGACGCAGCCGGGGGTCGGCGGGCTGCTCACACGGGCCGCGGCGACGTGGCCGGAGCACCCGGCCGTGGTCGAAACCGGCACCGGGCGCAGCCTGACCTACCGCGAGGCCGACGCGGCCGCCCAGGCCCAGGCCCGCCGGCTGGCGGACGCCGGGGTCGGCCCCGGCGACCGGGTGGGGCTGCGGCTGCCGACGTCGGTGGACTTCGTCATCGCCTTCTTCGGCGCGCTGCGGGCGGGCGCCGTGGTCGTCCCGCTGTCGCCGCAGGTGCCCGGGCCCGAGCTCGAGAAGCTCCTCGAGCACAGCGGCGCGAAGGTCGTCGTCCAGCGCGACGCCGAGGGGGATCTCCCCGACGGCGTGAGCGGTCTCACGCCGGGGGTTGACCCGGACGGAGGAGGGGATTTCCCAGACACCGGCCGGGCCGGCGAGGACATCGCGGTCATCTCGTACACCTCGGGCACGACCGGCCCGCCACGCGGGGTGATGCTGTCGCACCGCGCGCTGCTGGCGAACCTCGAGCAGATCAGTGCGGTCGAGGGCGTGCTCGAGCAGGACGACCGGGTGCTGATCACCATCCCGCTCTTCCACGTCTACGGCCTCGGGCCCGGCCTGCTGCAGGCCACCGCGGTCGGCGCGACGGCGGTGCTCTCCGAGCGCTTCGAAGCCCAGCGCACGCTGGACGACTGCGCCGAGCACCGCGTCACCTCGATCACCGGCGTCCCGACGATGTACGGCGAGTTCGCCGCGTTCGGCGCCGACGAGCTCCGCCGCGGCCTGGCCACCGTGCGCCGGATGACCTCGGGCGCCGCGCCGCTGCACCCGAAGGTGCTGACGGCCATCCGCGAGGCCACCGGCCTCGACGTCTACGAGGGCTACGGCCTCACCGAATGCGCGCCGGTGGTGACGTCGACGCTGGTCACCGGCTACCCGAAGCCCGGCTCGGTCGGGCGGCCGCTGCCCGGGATCGAGCTGCGGCTGGTGGACAGCGACGGCACCGACCAGGCCGTCCCGCTCGACCCGGACGACGTCGACGACGTCTTCGAGGCCGAGGGCGAGACCGGGCTGGTGTCGATCCGCGGCGCCAACCTCTTCTCCGGCTACTGGCCCGACGGCGGCCACGGCCCGGACGACGAGGGCTGGTTCCGCACCGGCGACGTCGGCTACCTCGACACCGACGGCGACCTGCACCTGGTCGACCGGGCCAACGACCTGATCATCGTCAACGGCTTCAACGTCTACCCGCGCGAGGTCGAGGAGGTCATCGGGCAGCTGCCCGAGGTGGCCGAGGCCGCGGTCGTCGGCGTCGTCGACGAGCGCAGCGGCGAGGCGGTGAAGGCGGTCGTGGTGCCGTCGGCCGGGGCGGCGCTGTCCGAGCAGCAGGTCGTCGACCACTGCGCGGCCCACCTGGCCGGGTACAAGGTGCCGCACCTGGTCGAGTTCGCCGAGTCGCTGCCGCACTCGGCCACCGGGAAGCTGCGCCGCCTGCGGCTGCGGTAGGAAGGACGGTATGGCGCACGAAGTGACGGTGCTGGGCCGGGACGGCTGCCACCTCTGCGAGGTCGCGGAAGCCGAGGTCGCGCGGATCTGCGGGGAGCTCGGCGTGGCGTGGAAGGCCGAGGACGTCGACACCGACCCGGAGTGGCGCGCGGAGTACGGCGACCGCGTCCCGGTGATCCTGGTCGACGGCGCCGAGCACGGGTACTGGCGCGTCGAAGAGGACAGGCTGCGGCGCGCGCTGCAGCCGTAACCGGCTCGTAAGGGCGATCGAGCAGCCGCTTCACGTCTTCGCTCCGAAGATGGAGACGTGAGCACTCTGCAAGAAGCGCCGCCCGAAGCGCCCCGGCGGCTCTCGCTGCCGGTCGCGACGCTGATCGGCCTCCTCGCGCTGGCCGCCGCCCTCGGCGTCGGGCACCTGGTCGCGGGCTTCGTCGGGTACACGGCGTCGCCGTTCATCGCGGTGGCGAACTACGTCATCGACCACAGCCCGACCGCGATCGTGAAGTGGGCCGAGCGAACGCTGGGCACCTGGGACAAGCCGGTGCTCAAGCTCGGGCTCGCGGTGGTGCTGGTCCTGTTCGCGCTGCTCGCCGGGCAGCTCTCGCGCCGGACGCCGCGGGCCGGGCAGATCCTCGTCTTCGTGCTCGGTGCCGCCGGGGTCGCGGCCGTGTTCGCACGCAGCGACCTCGGGCAGGTTTCGCTGCTCGCGCCGGTCGCCGCCCTGGTTGCCGGGCTCGCGGTGTTCACCTTCCTGCACCGGCTCGCGCTGCCCGTCGACGTCGGGCCGGACCGGGGCTTCGACCGGCGGAAGTTCCTGCGCGCCGGGGTCGGCGTCGCCGCGGGCTCGGGCCTCGCGGCCGTCGTCGGCCAGGTCGCCGGGACCAGCTCGAACGCCGAGGACTCGCGGGCCGCCGTCGGGCCGCTCGTGCCCGCGCGCACCGCGCCGCCGCTGCCCGCGGACGCCGACTTCGCGAAGCTCGGCTCACCGCCGTTCCTCACGCCGAACGCGGACTTCTACCGGATCGACACCGCGCTGGTCGTGCCGCAGATCCGCACCGAGGACTGGAGCCTGAAGATCCACGGGATGGTCGACCGCGAGGTGACCTTCTCCTACGCCGACATCCGCAACCGGCCGCTGGTCGAGCGCCGGGTGACGCTGACCTGCGTGTCCAACGAGGTCGGCGGGCCGCTGATCTCGAACGCGTCCTGGATCGGCGTCGACCTGGCGGACCTGCTGGACGAGGCCGGGGTGCAGGCGGGCGCGGAGCAGATGTTCGCGACCAGCGTGGACGGCTGGACGTGCGGGACGCCGGCGAACGTCGCCCTCGACCCGGCCCGCGGGGCGATGCTGGCGATCGGCATGAACGGCGAGCCGCTGCCGGTCGAGCACGGCTTCCCGGCGCGGATCGTCATCCCCGGCCTCTACGGCTACGTGTCGGCGACGAAGTGGGTCGAATCGCTCGAATTCACCAAGTGGGACGCCCGCCAGGCGTACTGGCTGAGCCGCGGCTGGGCCGAGCAGGCGCCGATCAAGACCGAGTCCCGCATCGACACGCCGAGCGGCTTCGCGGGCGTCACGGCGGGCAAGGTCCGGCTGGCCGGCACGGCGTGGGCGCAGCACACCGGGATCGCGAAGGTGGAGGTCCGGCTCGACCAGGGCGAATGGCGGGAAGCGACGCTGTCGGCGGAGGTGAGCAAGGACACCTGGCGGATGTGGTGGATCGAGCTGGACGTGCCGAAGGGGACGCACCAGGCGTCGGTCCGGGCCACCGACTCCGGCGGCTACACGCAGACGGAGAACCGCGCGGACCCGGTCCCGGACGGCGCCACCGGCTGGCACTCGGTCACCCTCGACGCCCGCTGACCGCCCCAAGCGCCTCGGCCCGGTGCCGCGAATGACTCATTCGGGACGTCCGAGGCCGCGAATGAGGCATTCGCGGCAATGGGGCGCGACCGATCGGGACTGGCCGCTCGCAGCGCGGGACCGGCCGTTCGCCGCGCCGCCGTGGGGACGTCGCCGGGCGGCAGTCGATCACCGCCCGGGTGGACGAGCGCCGGAAGTGCCTGGCGGACAAGGATTCTGACGCCGCGTCATGATCGTGCGGTCGTCGGAACCGCCTCCGACCAGTGACTTTGTGCGTGCGTTCACAAGTGGTCTACCGTAGGAGCGTCGCCCGGGACGGGCCGGTATCGAACCGGACTCCGGGGCCTGGGTCAAGACACAGTTCCGAATGGCGATGGCCGCCAGACGTGCACAGCGGGCAGGAGAACTACGGCGTGGTGACACAGCGGGGGAGGCGCGACGCGGCGGACTCCCCGGGCCGGGCGCCCCGGCGGCCCCGCCGTCCGGCCGGCCCCGACGCCGACAACGCCCCCGACGCCGACAACGCCCCCACCGCCGAGATGCCCGCGGTACCCGCCGGTGAGCCGGGCCGCAACGGGGATGCCCCCGAGGCCGTCCGGGCCAAGTCGATTCCCGAAGCCGCCGTCGCGCGGCTCGCCGTCTACCTCCGCGTATTGTCCGGAATGTCGGAACAGGGCGCGACCACCGTTTCGAGCGAAGAACTGTCGCAGGCCGCCGGCGTCAATTCCGCGAAGCTGCGCAAAGACCTCTCCTACCTGGGCTCCTACGGCACCCGCGGCGTCGGTTACGAGGTCGGCGTCCTGGTCAGCCAGATCGAGCGCATCCTCGGCCTGACCCGCCAGCACAAGGTCGCCGTGGTCGGGATCGGCAACCTGGGCCACGCGCTGGCCAACTACGGCGGCTTCCCGGGGCGCGGCTTCCCGGTCGAAGCGCTGTTCGACCTGGACCCGGACCTGATCGGCGTGCCGGTCGGGGGCCTCCCCGTCTCGCACATGGACGACATCCCGCGGATCTGCGCCGAACGGGGCATTTCCATCGGCGTGATCGCCACTCCGCCCACCGCCGCGCAATCGGTGTGTGACCGCCTGGTCGCGGGCGGTGTCCAGTGCATCCTCAACTTCGCCCCGGTCGTTCTGCAGGTTCCTGCTCACATCGAGGTCCGCAAAGTGGATTTGGCCGTGGAGCTGCAGATACTCTCGTTCCATGTGGCCCGCCGAGCGGATGACGCCGCTGGCAATCAGGGCAATTCCGGATTACCTGCGGGCGTACTGCCGTCCGAAAATGGGAACGGCAGGCGGAACGGCTCGGGACCGGACGGCGGACGGGAAATGGTGGTGCGCTCATGAGCGTGTTGGCGGTCGGTCTTTCGCACCGGAGTGCGGAGCTGAGCACGCTGGAACGCGTCGCGGTGCCCGCGCCCGAGGTCGGCAAGGTCCTCGACGAGCTGCAGCAGGCCGAGCACGTCAGTGAGGTCATGCTGGTCTCGACGTGCAACCGGATCGAGGTCTACGCGGTCGTCGAGACCTTCCACGGCGGCCTCAACGACGTCTCCGAGGTGCTCGCCCGCCAGGCCGGGATGGCGCCCGCCGAGCTCTACGACAGCCTGTACGTCCACTACGCCGGTGCCGCCGTCGAGCACCTGTTCTCGGTCACCTCGGGCCTGGACTCGATGGTCGTCGGGGAGACGCAGATCCTCGGCCAGATCCGCGGCGCCTACGCCACCGCCCGCGAGGCCGGCACTGTCGGCCGCACGCTGCACGAGCTCATCCAGACCACGCTGCGCGTCGGCAAGCGCGTGCACAGCGAGACCGGCCTCGACCAGCTCGGCGCGTCGGTCGTCTCCGAAGCCCTCGCCGCGGCCGGGGACGTCACCGGCAAGCACGCCGTCATCGTCGGTGCCGGCTCGATGGGCGCGCTGAGCGCCTCGCAGCTGCGCAAGGCCGGGATCGGCGAGATCACCGTCGCCAACCGCACCGACGCCCGCGCCCGCCGCCTCGCCGCGAACGTCACCGAGCAAGGCGTGCCGGCCCGCGCGATCCCGCTGTCCGCCGTCGCCGACGCGGTCCGCGACGCCGATATCGTGATCTGCTGCACCGGCGCGCAGGACGCCGTCTTCGCCCCGGAGCACGTGCTGCCGCGCGGTGGCCGGGAGCTCGTCGTCTGCGACCTGGGCCTGCCGCGGGACGTCGACCCGGAGGTCGGCGAGCTGGCCGGCGTCCGGGTGGTCGACCTGGCCACCATCCAGCGCCGGATGCGCGAGGCGGGCACACCGACCACCGAGCGCCAGACGGCCAAGGCGACCGGGATCGTCCTCGACGAGGTCCGCGACTACCTCGCCGGGCAGCGCAGCGCCGAGGTGACGCCGACGGTGACCGCGCTGCGCCGCCGCGCGGCCGAGGTCGTCGACGCCGAGCTGCTGCGGCTGGACAACCGCCTGCCCGGCCTGGACGGCGCCGTCCGCGAAGAGGTCGGCCGCACGGTCCGCCGGGTGGTCGACAAGCTGCTGCACGCGCCGACGGTGCGGGTGAAGCAGCTGGCCGCCGAGACGGCCGACACCGACTACGCGAACGCGTTGCGTGAACTGTTCTGCCTCGACCCGCAGGCGCCCGCCGCGGTGGCGAGCCCGAAGCCCCCCTCAGAGAAGAAGTAGCAGTGACCAGAGTCATTCGCATGGGTACGCGCGGTTCGAAGCTCGCGCTCGCCCAGACCGGGACCGTCGCCGACGCCCTGCGCGCCACCGGCGCCGAGGTCGAGATCGTCAAGGTGACCACGCCCGGTGACCAGTCCTCCGCGCCGATTCCCACGATCGGGGTCGGCGTCTTCACGTCGGCGCTGCGGGAAGCGTTGCTGCGCAACGAGGTCGACGTCATCGTCCACTCGTACAAGGACCTGCCGACCGCCCCCGAACCGGGCATCTCGCTGGCCGCCGTGCCCCCGCGCGAGGACCCGCGGGACGCGCTGGTCGCCCGCGACGGGCTGACGCTCGGTGAGCTGCTGCCGGGCGCGAAGGTGGGCACGGGCTCCCCGCGGCGCACCGCGCAGCTGCGGGCGCTGGGTCTCGGTTTGGAAATCGTGCCGATTCGCGGCAATATCGACACCCGCATGCGCAAGGTGTCCGACGGCGAGCTCGATGCCGTGGTGCTCGCGCGTGCCGGACTGGCCAGGATCGGCCGGGCCGAGGCGATCACCGAGACCCTCGACCCGATCCAGATGCTGCCCGCGCCCGCGCAGGGTGCGCTCGCGGTGGAGTGCCGGGCCGCCGACGTGGACCTCGAGCAGCTGCTCCGGTCCACTTTGGACGACGAGGGCACGCGGGCCGCGGTGACGGCCGAGCGTTCCCTGCTGGCCGCGCTCGAGGCGGGGTGCAGCGCGCCGGTGGGCGCGCTCGCCGAGGTCGTCGAAGACCTCGACGCCGAGGGCAAGGTCGTGGAACGGATCTCGCTGCGCGGCACCGCCGCCGCGGAAGGCGAGAACGGCGCGGTGGACATGGTCCGGGCCTCCGCGCTGGCCGACAAGGACCAGGCCGCCCAGCTGGGCAAGGACCTGGCCGCCGAGCTGCTGGACCTGGGCGCCGGAGCACTCTCCGGACCCGCGCAGTAGCGCTCTCGCGAGCGCTTCGAAGAGACGTGTAGGAGACCTGCGTCCGTGCATTCGCGCACGGTCGCCGCAAGAGGAGAAACGCACAGATGACCCCCGCGCGAAAGACCACCGGGCGCGTCGCGTTCGTGGGCTCCGGCCCCGGCGACGCCGGCCTGCTCACGGTCCGTGCCCAGGAGCTGCTGACCAAGGCCGAGGTCGTGGTGACCGACCCCGACGTCCCGCAGGCCGTGCTGGCCATGGCCGCCGAAGGCGCCGAGGTCCGGCCCGCCGTCGGCGAGGCCGCCGAGGTCGCCAAGGACCTGACCACCGAGGCCAAGGCCGGCCGGCTGGTGCTGCGCCTGGTCGCGGGCGACCCGCTGACCACCCCGGCCGTGGTGGCCGAGGTCCAGGCGGTCGCGCGCACGAGCGCCGTGTTCGACGTCATCCCGGGCGTCTCCCCGGCCGCGGCCGTCCCGGCGTACGCGGGGGTCGCGCTGGGCGGCACGCACACCGAGGTCGACGTCCGCGGCGACGTCGACTGGGCGGCCCTGGCCGCCGCGCCCGGCCCGCTGGTGCTGCACGCGACGTCGGCGCACCTGGCCGAGGCCGCGTCGGCGCTGACCGGCAACGGCGTCCCGGCGTCCACCCCGGTCGCGGTCACCGCGAACGGCACCATCAACACCCAGCGGACCCTCGACACCACGCTCGAGAAGGTCGCCAACGACGCGGGCGAGCTCGTCGGGCCGCTGATCGTCACGATCGGCCAGGCCGCCGGCCACCGCTCGAAGCTGTCGTGGTGGGAGTCGCGCGCGCTGTACGGCTGGAAGGTCCTGGTGCCGCGCACCAAGGAGCAGGCCGGCGAGATGGCCGAGCGCCTGCGCGGCCACGGCGCGACGTCGCACGAGGTGCCGACCATCTCGGTCGAGCCGCCCCGCAGCCCGGCGCAGATGGAGCGCTCGGTCAAGGGCCTGGTCGACGGCCGCTACCAGTGGATCGTCTTCACCTCCACCAACGCGGTCCGCGCGGTGTGGGAGAAGTTCGAGGAGTTCGGGCTCGACGCCCGCGCGTTCTCCGGCGTGAAGATCGCCTGTGTGGGTGAGTCGACCGCGGCGAAGGTGCGCTCGTTCGGCATCATCCCGGAGCTGGTCCCGTCGGGCGAGCAGTCGTCCGAGGGCCTGCTGGCCGAGTTCCCGCCGTATGACGACGTGCTGGACCCGGTCGACCGCGTGCTGCTCCCGCGGGCGGACATCGCCACCGAAACGCTGTCGGCCGGCCTGCGCGAGCGCGGCTGGGAGATCGACGACGTGACGGCGTACCGGACCGTTCGGGCCGCCCCGCCGCCCGCCGAGACCCGCGAGATGATCAAGACCGGCGGCTTCGACGCGGTCTGCTTCACCTCGTCCTCGACCGTGCGGAACCTGGTCGGCATCGCCGGCAAGCCGCACACCCGCACGCTGGTCGCGTGCATCGGCCCGAAGACCGCGGAGACCGCGGTCGAGTTCGGGCTGCGCGTGGACGTCCAGCCGGAGAAGGCGGACGTGCCGCACCTGGTGGACGCCCTGGCCGAGCACGCGGCTCGGTTGCGTGCGGAGGGTGCGCTGCCGCCGCCGCGGAAGGCGAAGCGGGCGCGCCGCTCCTGAGGTTCTCGACGTCGAAGGCCGCCCCGGTCGGGGCGGCCTTCGGTCGTTTCAGCGGTCGTTGGTCTCACGCCACTTCAGGTAGTCGGCCACCGAGGCGGGGACGTCGAACCGGGGCTTGAAGCCCGTGTCCTCCGTGAGCCGCGAGATGTCCAGGTACGGGCCGTTCGAGCCGCCCGGCTGGAGGGTGGCGCCCAGCGCCGACGCGAACTCGCCGTAGGTGAACGGGCGGCCGCTCGACACGTTGTAGACCTCGTGGTTCAGCGTCGGTGCCGTCGTCAGCAGGGCGATCGCGCGGCCCGCGTCCGGGGCGTAGCAGACGTCGCCGCCGTCATCGGTGTGCAGGTGCGAGGTTCCGGTGTTGACCAGCGAAGGGATCGGGCAGAACGGCGACTCCGGGTCCACCAGCGGGCCCCAGATCGTGCCGATGCGCAGCACCACCGGCTGGATGCCGCTGCCCGCCAGGCTGTGCGTCGTCAGCGGCTCGACCGCCTTCTTGTACGCGATGATCAAGTGCGGCAGCGACGCCGTCAGCAGGGGGAGGTCTTCCGTCCACGGGACCTCGGGACGGCCGATGTACACGCCGAGGCTGCTCGCGACCGCGAACCGGCGGACGCCCCACGCGCGGGCCGCGGTCAGCGCGTTCAGCAGCCCCGCGGTGTCCGTGCGGAAGAACTCGACCGGGTCCTCGCCGGGGATGCTGCCGGCGAGGTGGACGATGTCGGTGATGTCGTGGCGCGAACCCAGCGCCAGAACGGCCTCGCGATCGGTGACGTCGAGGGCCTCCACCGTCACGCGGCCGGCCAGGAACGAGGGGACTTCCGTGCGCCGGTGGGCCGTCACGACCACGTCGTGGCCGAGGTCGAGGAGCGCGCGGGCGGTGTGGGCGCCGATCATGCCGAGCCCGCCGGTGACGAGGATCATCGCGCCAGGCTAAGGACGCCGTCCCGGGGTTTCTTGAACGAATCGCGCAGGAAGGGCAGGTAGGACGCCGAGTGGTCGTGGCCGCAGGCGCACTCCTCGACGCTGCCGCCGAGCAGCTCCCGCGGGGTGAGCCCGGTCAGCCGGAGGCACTCCCGGCCGAGGTGAGCCTGGTCGGCGTACCCGGCGTCGGCGGCGAGCCCGGCCGGGCTGCCGGCGCCCGCCTGGGCCAGCGCGAGGAAGCCCTGGAACCGGAGCGTCCGCTGCAGGACCTTCGGCGCGACGCCCACCGCGCGCAGGCAGCGGCGGCGCAGCTGGCTGGGGGAGAGCGCGAGGTAGCCGGCCAGGGTGTCGATGTCGACCGGGCGCCACGGCATCAGCAGGCGCACGGCTTCGGCGACCAGCGGGTCCACCGCTGCCACGGGCAGCCGGGCCTGGAGGACCTCGAGGGCGTGCTCCGGGGACGCGGTCGCGGCGACGGCTTCGGCCAACCGGTCGTCCCCGAGGTCGACGTGCTGGTCGACCAGCTCGTCGAGGGGTACCGGCAGCGTGGGCGCGGCACCCGGGTGGAACCGGACGCCGACGAGGGTCGTGCGGGCCGGGATGACCTCGAGCCGGGCCGCGGTCAGCGGGCCCAGCAACCGGGGGCGGCCGCCGAGGGGGACGTGCAGCTCGGCGCCGCCGGTCGGCAGGTGCCGCTGGAGGTACGGATCGTCGCCGGTGCGCTGGAACCAGACCGTCCGCACGAAGGGCGCCAGCCGCGGCACGGGCAGGCGTTCGACGTACTCGGTCACCCCCGTACCGAATCGCCCGCGCGAACCGGCGTCAAGCGCACCCTTGCGGAACTCCGGCAAAAGCCGCGGGAGTACCTTGGGAGGGGTGTTCCCCGAGCATCGTCCCCGCAGGCTTCGCACCACACCGGCCATGCGCAGGCTGGTGGGCGAAACGACACTGCGGCCACGCCAGCTGATCCTCCCGATGTTCGTCGCCGAAGGGATCGACGCGCCGCGGCCGATCTCGAGCATGCCCGGCGTCGTCCAGCACACGCGCGACACGCTGCGGAAGGCCGCCGTCGACGCGGTCAACGCCGGGGTCGGCGGGCTCATGCTGTTCGGCATCCCGGCCACGCGGGACGCCGAGGGCTCCGGCGCGGTCGACGAGAAGGGCATCCTCAACGTCGCCCTGCGCGACCTGCGTCACGAGCTGGGCGACGCCACCGTGCTGATGGCCGACACCTGCCTCGACGAGTTCACCGACCACGGCCACTGCGGCGTCCTGGACGCCGACGGCGGGGTCGACAACGACGCCACCCTGCGGATCTACGCCCAGATGGCGATCGCGCAGGTCGAAGCCGGGGCGCACGTGCTCGGGCCGTCCGGGATGATGGACGGCCAGATCGGCGTCATCCGCCGGGCGCTCGACGAGGTCGGCCACAAGGACGCGGCGATCCTCGCCTACTCCGCGAAGTACGCCAGCGCGTTCTACGGCCCCTTCCGCGAGGCCGTCGACTCGCAGCTCAAGGGCGACCGCAAGACCTACCAGCAAGACCCGGGCAACGGCCGCGAGGCGCTGCGCGAGATCGAGCTGGACCTCGCCGAGGGCGCGGACATGATCATGGTCAAGCCCGCCCTGGCCTACCTGGACGTCATCAAGGCGGCGGCAGACATCTCCCCGGTCCCGGTGGCGGCGTACAACATCTCGGGCGAGTACGCGATGGTCGAGGCCGCCGCGGCGAACGGCTGGCTCGACCGCGAGCGGACGGTCCTCGAGGTGCTGACGTCGATCCGCCGCGCGGGCGCGGACATGATCCTCACCTACTGGGCCGCGGAAGCCGCTGCGTGGCTGGACTGACGGGCTAGAGTCCTCGCGTGGCAGAGAACGACGACCTGACCGGTCTGACCGACGACGAACGGCGCAAGCAGGGCCGCTCGCCCGACCCGGTGCTCCCCGGCGAGAAGGCGCCCAAGGCGACTCCGCCGCGCCCGGTGGCCGTGTCGTTCTGGCTGTGGCTGGCCGGCGGGGTGGTGCTGATCCTCGGGTACGTCCAGCTGATGGCCGGCAAGTCCGCGGTCATCGACCGGTACGTCGAGGGCACCAAGGACCCGAAGATCACGCCGCAGATGATCGCGGACGGCGTCACGGCGATGCTGTGGTTCCTGCTCGTCGGGTCGATCGTGTTCACGCTGCTGTTCCTGCTGTTCGCGTACAAGGCCCGCGAAGGCACCCGCTCGGCCCGGACGGTGCTGACCGTCCTGCCGATCGTGATGGTGCTGCTGATCTTCACGTTCGCGCCGGTGCTGACGTACCTGACGCTGGTCGCGGTGCTGCTGTTCGTGATCGCGCTGGTGCTGCTGTACCTGCCCTCGGTGAGCGGCTACTTCCCCAAGGTCGGCAAGAAGCTGTGAGGCTGTACGCCGAGTCCGGCGTGAGCTGGGCGGCGATCGGCTGGGGTCCGGTGTTCGCGCTGGTGGGTGCGCTCGCGGAGCTGGCGACGGGCGGTCCGGTGCACGTGGTGGGCTGGCTGCTGGTCGGCTTCGGCCTGTGCGTGATCACGATGCCGTGGGTGTACGCCCGGCGCCGGTTCCTCTCGGTGGAAGTGACTTCCGAGCAGCTGCGCCAGGGCCGGGAGAAGGTGCCGGCGGCGGAGATCGCCTCGGTGACGGACGTCGGGACACCGGTGGGCGCGCGGGTGCTCGGCGGCGGCTGGTCGGTGCCGCGGAAGTACGACTCGCTGCCGGTCGAGCTGGCGGACGGCACAGTGGTGCTGGCGTGGGCGAAGGACGTCGAGGCCCTGCGGGACGCGCTGGACCGGCTCGTCCGGGCGACGCCGCGCGAAGCATGAGGCCGGCCGGGTAGGTGGGGTGGGCCGGGTTGTGTCGGTAGTGCTCGGCTTTGTCGCGCCCCGCCCCTGGGCGCCCCCGCCGCGCCGCGCGCCTCCTGCCTCGCGCCTCGAGCCCCCGGTGCGGGAGGCGTAGGAGCCGTCGGCTCGCTCCGCGGTTTCCGTCGCCGAAGTCCTGCGGGACGCGCTGGACCGGCTCGTCCGGGCGACGCCGCGCGAAGCATGAGAAAATCGCCGGCGTGATCGACCTTCCGCAGCCCACCGGGGCCGAACTCTGGCCGCCGGAAGAACCCGGCCCACCCGCGAGGCTGCACAAACCCTGGCGGACGCTCGTCGCCGTCGTGGAGGTCGTGCTCGCCGTGCTCGCCGGGTGGGTGGCCTACCTGTGCTGGCACGACAGCGTCGCCACCGTCGTCACCCGGACCGATGACGGCGCCGCGCTCGAGTCGCACCGGTACTTCGGGGGCCTGCTCGCCGCCGCCATCGGGCTCGGGACCGTGGCCGCTCTGCTGCTCGTCGACGCGGTGCGTCAGCTCGCGCTCGCCATCCGTGCCCGGAGCCCCAAGCCGAAGGCCTGATACACAGCTCGCGCACAGGCAACGAACAGTCAATTGCTAAGCACCCGCACCAAAGTTGCCGCATGACGCGCGTGCGTGCCTCGAAGGCATGGGTGATCAACGGAGCTCTGGTCGTACTGCTGGCCGGGGCGGGATTCGGGATATACCAGGCATTCAGCCCCGAACCGAGCTCGGCGCAGGCGCAGTCGCGCAGCACCCCGGTCCGCCGGGCGACGGTCACCGAGACCGTCTCCGCCGCCGGGACGCTCGCCAGCAGCTACACCGGCGCGGCGAACTTCGCGACGGCCGGCAAGGTCACCTCGATCGACGTCAAGGTCGGTGACGTCGTCAGCGCCGGGCAGAAGCTCGCCACCGTCGACAGCACCCAGGCGGCGAAACAGCTTCAGGTCGCGAAGGCGAACCTCGCCGTCGCGCAGGACGGCCTGGACACCGCGGAAACCGCCGAAGCCACGCCGGCCAGCGGGCAGAACAGCCAGAACGCCCAGACCAACGCGGCCAACAACGTCACCTCCGCGCAGGCGAAGCTCGACCAGGCCGAGCTGGACGTCCAAACCGCGCAGCAGGCGCTCGACAACACAGTGCTGTACGCGCCCGGCGCCGGCACGGTCACCGCGATCAACGGCACCGTCGGGCAGCAGTCCTCCAGCGGCTCCTCCGCCACGGCGCAGTCGTCGAGCAGCAGCGGCAGCGGCCAGGGCGGCCAAGGCTCGTCGAACTCCAGCTCCGCCGCGTCTTCGTCGTCCGGCAGCAGCTCGGGGTTCATCACCATCACGAACCTGACCGGCCTGGTCGTCGACACCTCGGTCGCGGAGATCGACGTCAGCAAGGTCAAGGCGGGCCAGAAGGCCACGGTGACGCTCAACGCGCTGCCGGACAAGCCGATCCAGGCCACCGTGTCGAGCATCAACCTCACCCCGACCACCAGCGGCAGCGTCGTCTCCTACGGCGCGCAGCTGGCTCTGGCCAATCCGCCGGACGGGCTGCGGCCAGGCCAGTCGGCGAGCGTGGTGATCACCGTCGCCGAGGCGGACGACGCGCTGAGCGTGCCGGCCGCGGCCGTGCAGGCCGTCGGCAGCACCAACCTCGTCACCGTGCAGGAAAACGGGCAGAACGTCACGCGCCAGGTGCAGGTCGGGCTGCGCGGCGAGTCGACCGTCCAGATCACCTCCGGGCTGACCGAAGGCGAGAACGTCGTGCTCACCGCGACGGCCTCGACCGGGACCACCGGCGGCACCGGGCGCACCGGTGGCACCGGCGGGTTCCCCGGCGGCGGGACCGGTGGGTTCCCGGGCGGCGGCCAGCGCGGCACCGGCGCGGGCGGCGGCTTCGGCGGCCGCGGGTGAACCCGGTGATCGCGGTCTCCGGACTGCGCAAGACCTACGGCGCCGGCGAGACCGCCGTGCACGCGCTGCGCGGCGTCGACCTCACCGTGTGGCCCGGCGAGTACGTCGCCATCATGGGCGCGTCCGGCTCGGGGAAGTCCACCCTGCTGAACATGCTGGGCTGCCTCGACGTGCCGACGTCCGGCCGGTACCTCCTGGACGGGTTCGGCGTCGGGAAGTTGAACGAACGGCAGCTGGCGTTGCTGCGCAACCGGAAGATCGGCTTCATCTTCCAGTCCTTCAACCTGGTGCCCCGGACGTCCGCTTTGTCCAATGTGGAGCTTCCGCTCGTCTACAGTGGACTGCGCCGCTCGGAGCGACGCCGGCGCGCGCTCGCCGCGCTCGACATGGTCGGGCTGTCCGACCGGGCCAAGCACCTGCCGAGCGAGCTCTCCGGTGGCCAGATCCAGCGCGTCGCCGTGGCGCGGGCGCTCGTCACCGGCCCGGCGATGCTGCTGGCCGACGAGCCCACCGGCAACCTCGACCGGCGCAGCACCGAGGACGTCCTCGGCGTCTTCGACCGGCTCAACGCCCTCGGCCGCACGATCGTCGTCATCACCCACGAAGACGAGGTCGCCGAGCACGCGCACCGCGTGGTTCGCGTCGACGACGGCTTGATCGTGTCGGACGAAGTCACGCGCGCGGTGGGGGCGGTCTCGTGAACCTCCTCGAAATCCTGCGGTTCGCCGTGCGCGGGCTCACCGCGAACAAGCTGCGCTCGGCGCTGACCACGCTCGGCATCACCATCGGCGTCGCCGCGGTGATCCTGCTGGTCGCGGTGGGCAACGGCGCGTCGGCGGCGATCGCGGCCAGCATCCAGGGCCTCGGCACCAACGTCGTCAACGTCTCCCCGGCCCGCGGCGGCGGCCAGGGCGCGACCGCGCGGCCGCTGACCGTCCAGGACGCGCACGCGCTCGTCGACCCCGTCGGCGCCCCCGACGTCAAGGCCGCCTCGCCGGTGGTCAACACGACGGCGACCGCGACCTACGGGCAGACGTCCTACGACATCTCCAGCGTCGCCGGCACCGAACCGGCGTACTTCACCACGACGAACCGCGAGCTCGCCCAAGGTCAGTTGTTCACCGGCGAGGACGTCACGGCCGCGCGGAAGGTCGTCGTGCTCGGCCCGACGACCGCGGAGTCGATCTTCGGGGCGACCGACCCGGTCGGCAAGAACGTGCTGCTGAACAGCATCCAGTTCACCGTGATCGGGGTGCTGCAGGCCAAGGGCAGCACCGGCCTGCAGAACGCCGACGACGTCGCCATCGCGCCGATCTCGGCGGTCCAGAACTCCCTGGCCGGGTACGGCAGCCTCAGCCAGATCGCCGTCCAGGCCACCAGCGCCGACGCCGTCTCGCTGGCCCAGTCCGAGATCACCGCCATCCTCAACGCCCGCCACGGCATCCGGCTCGGCGGCACGCCGGACTACCAGATCCAGAACTCCGAGCAGCTGCTCGCGACGCGGACGTCGGCGACCGAGACGTTCACCGTGCTGCTGGCCGCGGTCGCGGCGATCTCCCTGCTGGTCGGCGGGATCGGCGTCACGAACATCATGCTCGTCACGGTCACCGAGCGGATCCGTGAGATCGGCATCCGCAAGGCCATCGGCGCCCCGCGTGCGGCCATCCTCGGCCAGTTCCTCGCCGAAGCGACCATGCTCAGCCTGTTCGGCGGGCTGCTCGGCGTCGCGATCGGGCTGATCGGCAGCCGGTTCACCATCTCCGGGATCAAACCCGTGGTGGTGCCCTCGTCGATCCTGCTCGCCTTCGCGGTATCCGCCCTGATCGGGCTGTTCTTCGGCAGCTTCCCGGCGAACCGGGCCGCCAAGCTGAGGCCCATCGACGCCCTGCGTCACGAATAAGGAGTCTTCGATGTCTTCGTCCACCACGACCCCGCCGAACGCGGAGGACATCATCGCCAGCCCGGCGGTCGAGGGTGATCTCAACGCCGAAATGCGCCAGGCCGCGAAGCCGTTCTCCCGCACCACGCTGGTGCTCGCTGGGCTCGTCGTGCTCGCGATCGCCTTCGGTGGCGGCGCCTGGACGCACGCCGCGTTCGGCTCGTCCTCGTCGGCGCCCACCCGGCCGGCGGGCGGCACCCAGAACGGCCAGCAGGCCGGCGCGGGCCAGCAGGGCGGCGGGTTCCGCGGCGGCCGCGGCACCACCGGCACGGTCGACCGCGTCGACGGCACCACGGTGTACGTCAAGACCGCGCAGGGCGACGACGTCAAGGTGTCCACATCGGACTCGACCACGGTCGGGGTGACCCAGCAGGGCAAGCTCTCGGACCTCAAGCCGGGCGCGACGGTCGTCGTCCAGGGCCAGGCCGGCAGCGACGGGACGGTGGCCGCGCAGGCCATCACCCAGCAGGCCGCGCGCTAGTTGAGGACGACGATCGCGGCGTTGAGCGCCGTCGCGTAGAAGATCCAGGCGAGGTAGGGCACCAGGAGCGCGGCGGCGGCCTTCGACCGCCGGCCGAACAGGACGATCGTCACCGCCACGACGACGTCCAGCAGCACGATGTCGGCCAGCGCGACCCGGGCCGCGCCGCTCTCGAAGAACAGCGGTGTCCAGAGCAGGTTGAACAGCAGGCCGATGCCGTACGCGGCGAACCCGCGGGTCTCGCCGTCGGTCCGCCAGTACAGCCAGCCGGCCACCGCGATGGTGACGTAGAGCACCGTCCACACCGGACCGAACAGGGACGGGGGCGCCGCCCACGACGGCTGCTCGAGCCGGGCGTAGACCTCGCGCGCCGACGTCGCCGCCAGGCCGCCGACCACGGCCACCACGGCGACGACCCCCGCGAACCCGGCCAGCATCAGCCACTGGTTGCGGTGCGGGGCGCGTTCGGTCACCGGCTGTTCCCCTCCCGGGCGGCTGCCCGCCATCCTATGCGGGTTTGGGACACTGGACCGGTGAGCACTGGAACCGAGCAGTCCAAGGCATGGTTCGACCGCGCGAAGACGGCCATCCCCGGCGGGGTGAACTCGCCGGTGCGGGCGTTCAACTCGGTCGGCGGGACCCCGCGCTTCATGGTCCGCGGCGAGGGCCCGCACCTGTGGGACGCCGACGGCAACCGGTACGTCGACCTGGTGTCCTCCTGGGGCCCGATGATCCTGGGCCACGCGCACCCGGCGGTGGTCGAGGCGGCGCGCACGGCGGCGACGTCCGGGCTCTCGTTCGGCACGCCGACGATCGGCGAGGTCGAGCTGGCCGAGGAGATCATCGGCCGGGTCGAGCCGGTCGAGCAGGTCCGGCTGGTCAACTCCGGCACCGAGGCCACGATGAGCGCGATCCGGCTGGCCCGGGGGTTCACCGGCCGGTCGAAGATCGTGAAGTTCGCCGGGTGTTACCACGGTCACGTCGACGCGCTGCTGGCCCAGGCCGGCTCCGGCGTCGCGACGCTCGGGCTGCCGACGTCGCCGGGCGTCACCGGGGCGCAGGCGGCGGACACGCTGGTGCTGCCCTACAACGACCTCGACGCCGTGCGGAAATCCTTTGTGGACAACCCGGGCGAAATCGCCGCGGTGATCACCGAGGCGGCGGCCGGGAACATGGGCGCGGTGGCGCCCGCCGACGGCTTCAACGCGGGGCTGCGCGAGCTGGCCCACGAGCACGGCGCGCTGCTGATCATGGACGAGGTGATGACCGGGTTCCGCGTCTCGCACGCGGGCTGGTTCGGCCTCGAAGGCGTGGCCGGCGACCTCTACACGTTCGGCAAGGTGATGTCCGGCGGGCTGCCGGCCGCGGCCTTCGGCGGCCGCGCCGACGTGATGGCCAAGCTCGCGCCGGGCGGGCCGGTCTACCAGGCCGGGACGCTGTCCGGGAACCCGGTCGCGGTGGCCACGGGCCTCGCGACGCTGCGGGCGGCCGACCACGCCGTGTACGCGGCTCTCGACGCCAACGCGAAGCGCCTCGGCAACCTGTTCCACGCCGCGCTGAGCGAAGCCGGGGTTGCGCACAACGTCCAGTACGCGGGCAACCTGGTGAGCGTGTTCTTCGGTGAGGAGCCGGTCCGCGACTACGTCGGCGCGCAGGCGTCCGAGACGTGGCGCTTCCCGCCGTTCTTCCACGCGTTGCTCGACGGAGGCGTGTACGCGCCGCCGAGCGCGTACGAGGCCTGGTTCGTCAACGCGGCCATGGACGACGAAGCGTTCTCGGTGATCGAAGCGGCTCTGCCCGCGGCGGCGCGCGCGGCGGCTGGGGCCGTCCAGTGACCACCGTCGTCCAC
The DNA here is from genome assembly GCF_031625235.1 of Amycolatopsis sp. 505. Taxonomy (NCBI): domain Bacteria; kingdom Bacillati; phylum Actinomycetota; class Actinomycetes; order Pseudonocardiales; family Pseudonocardiaceae; genus Amycolatopsis; species Amycolatopsis sp. 505. The sequence continues at coordinate 804,211 of NZ_JACKQP010000001.1, read as the reverse complement.
ATGCTGCGGCACGGCGAAGTGCACAACCCGACGAAGATCCTGTACGGCCGTCTGCCTGGCTACCGGCTTTCGGAGCGCGGGCAGCGGCAGGCGCTGACGGTCGCCGAGGCCGTCGCGGGGCACGACCTCGTGCACGTCGTCGCGTCGCCGTTGCAGCGGGCGCAGGAGACGGCGGCCCCGATCGCCGCCGCGCACCGGCTCGACATCGCGACCGACGACGGGCTGATCGAGGCGGGCAACCAGTTCGAGGGCCTGCAGGTGGCGGTCGGCGACGGCGCGCTGCGGGAGCCGAAGCACTGGCCGAAGCTGGTCAACCCGTTCAAGCCGTCGTGGGGCGAGCCGTACATCGAGATCGCGCACCGGATGCTCGGCGCGGTCCACCGGGCCCGCGAGGCGGCTGCCGGGCACGAGGCCCTGTGCGTGTCGCACCAGCTGCCGATCTGGACGTTGCGGCGGTTCCTCGAGGGCAAGCGCCTGTGGCACGACCCGCGGCGCCGCCAGTGCTCGCTGGCGTCCCTGACTTCGCTGGTGTTCGAGGGCGACGAGCTGCGCGAGATCGTCTACAGCGAGCCCGCGGGCGCGACCGACCCGAAGGTGACCGGGGCATGAAACGGCTGGTCGTCGGCCTGGTCGCGGCGCTCGCGCTGGCCGGCTGCAGCACGGGCAAGGACGCGGTGGTCCAGGGCAGCAGCTTCAGCTTCGTCTCGCCGGGCGGCAAGGTCGACATCACCTACGACGTCGCCCAGCGCCAGACGGCCCCGGTCCTGGCCGGCGAAGACCTGATGAACGAGGGCAAGCAGCTGTCGCTGGCGGACTACGGCGGCAAGGTCGTGGTGCTGAACCTGTGGGGCCAGTGGTGCGGGCCGTGCCGCACGGAGGCGCCGGAGATGGAATCGCTGGCCAAGCAGGGCGTCCAGGTGGTGGGCATCGACGTCCGCGACCCGTCGCGCGAGGTGGCTCAGGACTTCGTGCGGGACCGCGAGCTGACGTACCCGTCGATCTACGACCCGGACGGCCGCGTGCTGCTGAAGCTGAGCGGCTACCCGCGGAACATCATCCCGTCGACGATCGTCCTGGACAAGCAGCACCGCGTGGCGGCGGTGTTCCTGCGGCCGGTGCTGGCCCAGGACCTGCTCCCGGTGACCCAGCGGCTGACCGCGGAAGCCTGATCGGGGGCTTTTGCCGGTTTTTCACCGGAGCGACCGGTTTCTCGGCTAGATTTCCACATGATCGTTTTGCTCGACCCAGGGGAGAACTCGTGCTGAAGAAGCTTGCCGCCGCGGCGCTGATCGCGGCCGCCGCGACCACCACCGTGGCGGTACCGGCCTCGGCCGCGACCACGGCGGCGTCCGCGCCGGTCGCCGTCCAGGGGTTCACGCTGCTCAAGGAGCGGACGGGCTACGGCCGCGCGCTCCGCCTGTGGCTGAACACCGCCAACAACCAGGTCCACGCGAACCTGTCCGGTGCGCGGTACGGCGACAGGCTGTCGATCGGCAGCTGCTGCTACCCGTACACGACGTACGAGACGGTGACGAGCAACGGCCAATCCGAGCTCAACACGGGGGAGTACGGCAACTACGGCCCCAGCGTGAACGGCGTGTTCGCCGACGGCGGCGAGCTCCACTTCTGACCGCATCCGGAGGCGGGCGGGTGACGACCGAGGAAGTGCTCCAGGACCAGCCGCACCGCCGGGTCGTCCGCATCGGCGACACCGTCCGCCGTCCGGTTCACCCGCTGCTCCGGCACCTGGAGGACGTCGGCTTTCCGGCCGCGCCCCGGGTGCTGGGCATCGACGACGAGGGCCGCGAGGTGCTCACCTACCTGGCGGGCGAATCGGGCCCGCAAGGCTGGGCCAAGGTGGTCGGCGAAGACGGCCTGACCGCGTTCGCCCGGCTGCTGCGCGGCTACCACGACGCCGTGGCCGGCTTCCGGCTCGCCGGCGATCTCAGGTGGTTCACCGGCACCGGCACCGGCACCGGCGAGGTCGTCTGCCACGGCGACTTCGGCCCGTGGAACGTCGTCTGGCGGGGCGATCAGCCGGTCGGGATCCTGGACTGGGACTACGCCCGGCCCGCGCCCCGGCTCCACGACGTCGCCTACGCGCTGGAGTACGTCGCCCGTTCCGCGACGACGCCGACTGAGTGCGGAACCTCCGCCATCCGGCCGCCGGACGGAGGTGCTCGCCGAGGTGGCCGGCCGGTGCCGAACCGGGGCGGCGCGGCCCGCCCTTCCCTGGGGGAGTCCTCCCTGGTCCAGTCTATCGGCGAGGCACGACAAACCCGGCCGATCAGCGGCCTCCCGCCGCACCTGTCCACAGCCGCCGCGGATTGTGGGCAAACCCGGGCGGAGGCCGGAACCCGAGCTCGGGTGAAGCCGGTGCCTGCCCGCCCAATGGCCGGGGCCGGCCCGCCCAATGGCCGGGGCCGGCCCGCCCAATGGCCGGTGCCTGCCCGCCCAATGGCCGAGGCTGGCCCGCCCAATGGCCGGGGCCGGCCCGCCCAAGGCCGGAAGCCGGCCGGGACGAAGGTCCTGATCTGCTGTGACCGAGGTCCTGTGAAGCGGCCCCGGCGTTCTCACCAGGACCTCACTGCCTACCCTCAACGGGGTGAACTCCGTGACCGAGCTGGCGATCTCCGGGCCGCTGCTGCTCGCCGCGGGTGTCGCGCTGCTGGCCGGGGCCATCTCGTTCGCCTCCCCGTGCGTCGTGCCGCTCGTGCCGGGGTACCTCGCCTACCTCGCCGCTCTCGTCGGGGCCGATGCTCCCGCCGTCAAGGCCGATGAAGAGCGCAAGAACGGCCGGTGGGCCGTCGTCGGGGCCGCCCTTCTGTTCGTCCTCGGGTTCACCGTCGTGTTCGTCGCCACGCTCGGCACGCTCGTCTGGCTGACCGCGACCCTCACCCTCAACCAGGACCTGCTCCAGCGCATCGGCGGCGTCCTCACCATCGCCATGGCCTTCGTCTTCCTCGGCTGGATCCCCCGCCTGCAGCGCGAGGTGCGCTCGCACCACGTCCCGCGCGGCGGCGTCTGGGGTGCGCCGCTGCTCGGCGCCATCTTCGGCCTCGGCTGGACTCCCTGCATCGGGCCGACGCTGTCCGCCGTCACCACCCTGGCCAGCGCCACCGGCGGGGCCGCGGCCCGCGGGTACCTGCTGATCGCCGTCTACTGCCTCGGCCTGGGCCTGCCGTTCCTGCTCATCGCGCTCGGTGCACGGTGGGCCGTGCGGGCCACCGACTGGGTGCGGCGGCACGGCCGTCAGGTGCAGATCGTCGGCGGAGTCCTGCTGCTGATCGTCGGCGTCCTGCTGGTCACCGGCGTCTGGGGGGATCTGATGGGCTGGCTCCGCAACGAACTCGCCCTCGACCTGAGGCTGCCCCTGTGACGACGACCGAAGCACCCCCCAAGACGCCGCACCCCACGCCCGCCAAGCGCACCTTCGCCTTCCTGCGCAACACCTGGCGCGGCCTGACGTCCATGCGGACCGCGCTCGTCCTGCTGTTCCTCCTGGCCCTGGCCGCCCTGCCGGGCGCGCTCCTGCCGCAGCGGAAGCTCAACGCGCCCAAGGTCGACGACTACATCGCCGCGCACGGCTGGTGGGGGACGCTGCTCGACAAGCTCGAGTTCTACGACGTCTACTCCAGCATCTGGTTCTCGGCCATCTACCTGCTGCTGATGGTCTCGCTCGTCGGCTGCCTGACCCCGCGCAGCTTCGAGTACGTCAAGGCGATGCGCGCCAAGCCCGTGCTGACGCCGCGCAACCTGGCCCGGATGCCGCACTACCGGCTCGGCCGGGGCAAGACCGACGTCGCCGCCGAGGTCGCCGCCGCCCACAAGCAGCTCTCCGGCTGGCGCCGCGTCGAACGCGAGGAAGCCGGCGGCGTCCGGACCATCTCGGCCGAACGCGGGTTCCTGCGCGAGACCGGCAACCTGCTCTTCCACTTCAGCATGCTCGGGCTGATCGTCTTCTTCGCCCTCGGCAAGCTCTACAGCTACGAAGGCCAGGTCATCGTCCAGGCCGACGGCAGCACCTTCTGCAACGCCGGCATCTACAACTACGACTCGTTCAACGCGGGCCTGGACGTCGACGGCACCGACCTCAACCCGTTCTGCGTGAAGGTGAACGACTTCACCGCCCGCTACACCGACGCCGGCCAGCCGGACTACTACCACTCGAACATCGAGTACCAGTCCGGCGCGGACCTGGACACGGGCACCTGGCGCCCGTACGGCCTCGAGGTCAACTCGCCGCTGCGCACCGCCGGCGACCGCGTCTACCTGCTCGGGCACGGCTACTCGCCGAAGTTCACCGTCACCTTCCCGGACGGCTCGCAGCGCACCCAGAACACGCAGTGGCGCACGGTCGACCCGGGCACCATGCTCGCCGAGGGCGCGACGAAGTTCGACCAGCCCGGCATCACCGACGAGGTCCAGCGGCGGACCCGGCAGCTGGCCATCACCGGCCTGTTCGCCCCGACCGCGTTCCTGCACGGCAGCGTCCTGACGTCGTCGGCGCCCGAGGCGAACGACCCGGCCGTCGCCGTCGACGTCCTGCGCGGTGACCTGGGCCTCGACGCCGGGCGCGGGCAGTCCGTCTTCTCGGTCGACCAGTCGCTCGTCGACGACGGCAGGCTGAAGAAGGTCGCCCGGCAGAACCTGAAGGTCGGCGAGGAGCTCAAGCTCGACGACGGCACGAAGATCCGCTTCGACGGCGTCGGCCAGTGGGTCTCGCTGCAGATCTCGCACGACCCCACCCAGGGGTTCGTGCTCGGCTTCGCCATCGCGATGTTCGTCGGCCTCGGCGCGTCCCTGCTGGTCAAGCGCCGCCGGCTGTGGGTGCGGGTGAAGCCGGGAACCGAGGACGAGCCGGGTACCGTGATCGAGGTCGCCGGGCTGGCCCGCACCGACCAGGCCGGGTACGGCGAAGAGTTCCACCGGGTCAGCGAACGCCTGATCAGTGGGCAGAAGGGCTGAGGCATGCCGATCAACGAGACGCTGTCGACCTACAGCGACTGGCTGTACACCACCGCCGCGGCGATCTACGTCGTCGCGCTGATGTTCACCCTGGTCGAGCAGGGCTTCGGCGCCAAGGGACGGCTCGCCACCGAGCGCGCCAAGCTGCGGGCGCGCGAGCTCGTTGGCGCCGGCGGACCGCCGGTCGAGGAGGTCCCCGCCGCGCAGCGCGAGGTCGGCCGCCCGGAGCGGATCGGCCGGATGGGCGCGGCGCTGCTCGTGCTCGGCGCGCTGCTGCAGCTGACGGCGATCGTGCTGCGCGGCCTCGCCGTGCACCGCGCGCCGTGGGGCAACATGTACGAGTACGGCATGGCCGTTACCTTCATCACGGTGCTGACCTGGCTGATCGTGCTGTGGAAGTTCCCGGTCCGGCACCTGACCGGCTTCCTGCTGCTGCCCGTCGTGATCCTGATGTTCATCAACGGCACGCTGCTGTACACGACCGCGGCGCCGGTGCAGCCCGCGCTGCAGTCGTACTGGCTGGTCATCCACGTCGCGGCGGCCATCATCGGCTCCGGCGTCTTCCTGGTCCCGGGCGTCGCGAGCGTGCTGTACCTGTTCCGCGCGGCACACGACAAGGACACCACGAAGTTCGCCCGGTTCGCCCCGAAGCTGCCCGCGGCCGACGTCCTCGACCGGATCGCCTACCGGACCACCATCTTCGCCTTCCCGGTGTTCACCTTCGGCGTGCTCTGCGGCGCGGTGTGGGCGGAGTCGGCGTGGGGCCGGTTCTGGGGCTGGGACCCGAAGGAGACCTGCGCGTTCATCGCCTGGGTCGTCTACGCGGCCTACCTGCACTCGCGCGCGACCGCGGGCTGGCGCGGCGCGCGGGCCGCGATCATCAACATCGTCGGGTTCGCCGCGATGATCTTCAACCTGTTCTTCGTGAACCTCGTCTCGGTCGGCCTGCACTCCTACGCCGGGGTGGGCTGAGCATCCCGCGCGTCCGCCGACTACCGTCGACACCGGGGGACTGTGTGTCAGGCGGAGTGCGCGGAGGTTTTCACCGGTGACCGGACCCAGCGAAGAATCGGCTCCTGGCCACCCCGAACAGGCCGCTGCGGCACCGCAGCCGGGCCTGTTCGCCGACGACCGGACGGACTCGCACCCGCACCCCGAGACGTCGGGGGCGTTCGACGTGCAGCCGACGCAGGCCGTCGCGCCGCCGCCCAACCCGGCGGTTTCGGGCCCGCACCAGGTGCCGAACCCGGCCGTGTCGGGGCCGCACCAGGTGCCCTACGGCTACGACCAGAACCTCCCGCCGCTGCAGCCGCAGTACGGCGACCCGGCGCAGCAGTACCAGGCCAACGCCCAGTACCCGCCGCAGCAGCCGTCCGGCCTGCCGCAGCCCCAGGGCGGCCGGCACGCGGCGCCCCAGCCGGGCCCGGGCCACGACCTGTCGACCGCGCACCTGGTCAAGCAGACCCGGCGGCCGCCGCAGTCGGGCTGGCGCAAGGCGGTCTACGTCGGCACCGGGAAGCTGGTCAACCCGGGGGAGAGCCCGGCGGACACCCGCCGCCGCGAGCTCATCGCCCGTGTCAACCAGCCGCTTCGCGGGTGCTACAAGATCGCGATGCTGTCGCTCAAGGGCGGCGTCGGCAAGACCACGGTGACGACGACGCTGGGCTCGACGTTCGCCTCCCTGCGCGGTGACCGCGTGGTGGCGGTGGACGCCAACCCGGACCGCGGCACGCTGTCGCAGAAGATCCCCCTGGAAACGACGGCGACGGTCCGCCACCTGCTGCGCGATGCGGCCCGCATCACCCGCTACAGCGACGTCCGGTCGTACACCTCGCAGGGCTCGAGCCGGCTGGAGATCCTGGCGAGCGAGCAGGACCCGGCCGTGTCGGAGGCGTTCTCCGAGGACGACTACCGGCGCACGGTCAACCTGCTGGAGCACTTCTACAACATCGTGCTCACCGACTGCGGGACCGGCTTGATGCACTCGGCGATGAAGGGCGTCCTGGACGTGGCGGACGCGCTGGTGGTGGTCTCGTCCGGTTCGGTCGACGGCGCCCGCAGCGCCTCGGCGACCCTGGACTGGCTGGAGGCGCACGGCTACGGCGAGCTGGTCAAGCGCTCGGTGGCGGTGATCAACTCGGTCCGCCCCAAGGGCGGGTCCGTCGACCTCGACAAGCTGTCGGCCCACTTCGGCGCAAAGGTCCGCGCGGTCTGCAAGGTCCCGTTCGACCCGCACCTGGAGGAGGGCGCGGAGATCGAGCTGGACCGCCTGTCGGGCGACACCCGCCTTGCGCTCCTCGAGCTGGCGGCGACGGTCGCCGATGGCTTCGCGACGCCGCTTTCGCAGGGTTACCGCTGACCGGACCCGCGTGCTCCGGCCCGTCACCCGCGTGATCAGAGACGGAAGTCACCTGATCGGGGGTCGGAACTCGCGAGTTGCGGCGCCGATCACCCGAGATCCGGGCCCGTCACGCGGGTGACGGGCCCGATCACGTGAGTTCCGGGTGAGCGGAGGCCGGTGAAAGTAAAGGGCGGGTCAGCCGTCTTCGTCCCGGCGTTTGCGCTGCTGTTCGGCCAGCTGGCGCAGGAAGTCGGGGTCGTCGTCCGGGGCGAGGGGGGCGCGGCGCGGAGCCGAGGGCACCCCGACCCGCTGGCCGGCGAACGACCGCCACAGGAGCAGGGCGACGACCAGCGCGCCGACCGCCGCGAGCAGAGCGAGCATGCCGGATCCTTCCGTATGGCTGCCTGTCCCCCGAGGTTAACCGGTCCGGCCGTGTGATGGGCCTGAAGCCGACCCGGTGGAGCACGAAAGGCCGTGCCGGGGACGGGGTGGTTCCCGTACCCGACACGGCCCTGACGTCCGTCTGGTTCAGGCGGTGCGCGCCGGTTCGCTGGCGTCGGTGGTCAGCTCGGCGAGGAGCTCGTTCACCTCGGACTCCCGGAACCGCCGGTGCCCGCCCGGGGTCCGGATCGAGCCGATCCGCCCCGCGGTCGCCCACCGCGTCACCGTCTTGGGGTCCACTCGGAACAGCGCTGCCACCTCGCCAGGGGTGAGCAGGCGTCCGCCCATCGTCGCGGTCATTTTCCGCCTCCTTAACGAACTCACTGCTATACCGGAGGCGTCCGGGCCCTTCTGCCCGTCGCGCCGGGGTAGCCAACAAGGCAATCGTTGCACTTCACCCGTCGGGTACTCGAACGGTTGTCTCCGAGTAAAGAGCCCTTAAAGGTCAAAACGGACAGGTTGTTTACGGACGGCAACTACCCTGCGGTGATCTGACGTGCGCGGACGGCCCTCCCTTGGCCACCGGCGGCCAGGCGTGGTGCCAATGGGGGATTGTCCAACCGCATAGAGTGATCCCGTGGATCAGTTGGACCGGAAGATCATCGCAGCGTTGCGCATCAACGGACGGGCCACTTACGCCGACCTCGGACGGGCCGTCGGGCTCTCCGCGTCATCGGTGCACGAGCGCGTGGGCAAGCTGGAAGCCGCCGGCGTGATCACCGGCTACCACGCGGTCGTCGACCCCAGTTCCGTCGGCCTCGGCGTCACCGCCCTCGTCAGCATCCACCCCACGGACACCGCCACCGAGGACGACGTCGCCGACGCCCTCGCCGAGCTCGACGAGGTCGAGAGCTGCTACGCGGTGGCCGGCGACGAGGCGTTCGTCGTCAAGGTGCGGGTGCCGACCGTCGACGAGCTGGAACGCACGCTGGGCCGGCTGCGCCGCATCCCCGGCGTCGGCCGGACGAACACCACCGTGGTGCTCTCGACCCGGTTCGAGGGCCGCCCGAACAACGCGGGCCTGCAGAAGGACCGGCCGGGCGGGGCGTAGCCTGCGTTGGTGTGAGCGACGAGAAGCCCCCGCAGCTGGCCCGTGACCTGACGCTGTACCTGCTGGCGCGGTTCGTGCTGGTCGGGGTGATCGCGTGGGCGCTGTCCCTGACCGGGGTGCCGCTGCTGGTCGCCCTGCTGATCGGCCTGGTCGTCGGGCTGCCGCTCGGCCTGCTGCTGTTCCGGCCGCTCAACGCCCGCGTGACCGCCGGGCTGGCGAAGCGCAACGAGAAGCGGGCCCGCGCCCGGGCCGAGCTGCGCGCGCAGCTGCGCGGCGACACCGCCGGGCAGTCCGAGTGAGCCGCCTCCACAGCCGCAGCTGGGTCCGCGAGGCCGTCCGGATCATCGAGGCCGACGCCAACCGCAGCGCCGACACGCACCTGCACGTCTTCCCGCTGCCCCCGGAGTGGGGCATCGACCTCTACCTCAAGGACGAGTCGGTGCACCCGACCGGCTCGCTGAAGCACCGGCTGGCCCGGTCGCTGTTCCTCTACGGGCTGGTCAACGGCCAGATCGGGCCGGACACCGTGCTCGTCGAGGCCTCCAGCGGCTCGACCGCGGTGTCCGAGGCCTACTTCGCCCGGATGCTGGGCCTGCGCTTCATCACCGTCGTGCCGCGGCGCACGTCGAAGGAGAAGGTCGCGCTCATCGAGTTCTACGGCGGCGAATGCCACTTCGTCGACGAAGCCCCGGCGATGTACCCCGAGGCGGAACGGCTCGCGGCCGAGTGCGGCGGGCACTACCTCGACCAGTTCACCTACGCCGAGCGCGCGACGGACTGGCGCGGCAACAACAACATCGCCGAGTCGGTGTTCGCGCAGATGCGCTCGGAGCGCCACCCGATCCCGAAGTGGATCGTCGTGGGGGCGGGCACCGGCGGCACGAGCGCGACCTTCGGCCGGTACGTCCGCTACAAGCGCCACACGACGAAGATCTGCGTCGTCGACCCGGAGAACTCGTCGTTCTACGGCGCCTGGGAGACCGGGGCGCTGGACTACGGCACCGGCATGCCGTCGCGGATCGAGGGCATCGGGCGGCCGCGCTGCGAGCCGTCGTTCGTGCCCGGCGTCATCGACGAGATGTTCCAGATCCCGGACGCCGGGTCGCTGGCGGCCATCCGGCTGCTGCGCGAGCGGACCGGCCACTGGGCGGGCGGCTCGACCGGCACCAACCTCTACGGCGCCTTCCGGCTCATCTCGCGGATGGTCGAAGACGGCCAGGCGGGCAGCGTCGTGACGCTGCTGTGCGACGGCGGCGAGCGGTACGCGCACACCTACTACAACGACGAGTGGCTGGCCCAGCAGAACCTGGACATCGCGCCGCACACGGCGTTGTTCGAGGAGTTCCTGGCCACCGGGAAGTTCCCGGAGCTCTAGAGGTTCAGGCAGATCGCCGTGACCACGGCCCACAGCAGCATGGCCAGGCCGGTGTCCCGCAGCGCCGGGATCAGCTCGCGCCCGGTCTTCCCGCCGTGGACCGCGCCGACCGCGGGGAGCAGCAGGCCGATGGTCAGCACGGCCAGCGCCGCCAGCCCGTAGCCGGTGACCGCCAGGACCGCGCTGAGCACGTACGGCACGGCGATCAGCGCCAGGTAGAGCCGCCGGGTGCCCTGGTCACCCAGGCGGGTGGCCAGGGTGCGCTTGCCGGACTCGATGTCCGTCGGGATGTCGCGCAGGTTGTTGGCCGTCAGGACCGCCGTCGAGAAGCAGCCGACGGCGACCGCGCAGGCCAGCGCCGCCCAGCTCACCCGGCCCGCCTGGACGTACACCGTGCCCAGCACGCCGGCCAGGCCGAAGAACACGAAGACGGCGATCTCGCCGAAGCCGTAGTAGCCGTAGGGCTTATTGCCGCCGGTGTAGAACCACGCGCCGAGGATGCACAGCGCGCCCATGCCCAGAAGCCACCAGTGGCCGCTGACGGCCACCAGGACCAGCCCCAGCACCCCGGCGAGACCCAGCGAGACCAGCGCGGCGGTGAGCACGGCCTTCGGGGCGGCGACCTTCGAACCGACCAGCCGCAGCGGGCCGACGCGGTTCTCGTCGGTGCCGCGGATGCCGTCGGAGTAGTCGTTGGCGTAGTTGACGCCGACGATCAGCGAGAGCGAGACCAGCAGCGCCAGCGCCGAACGCCACCAGGAGAACGCGTCCAGCGCGATCGCCGCGCCGACGCCCGCCACCACCGGCGCCACCGCGTTGGGCAGCGTCCGCGGCCGGGCCCCTTCGATCCACTCGCTCAAGCTCGCCATGGCGCCATTCAACGCCATCTCGATCAGTGCGCCGAGGGGAGCCCGGACCGGGCGCCGTCCAGGGCGTCGAGCTCCCGCCGGACGCGCTCGGCGTCGTGCGTGCGGCCCTGCTGCCGGAACAGCTCGAGCGCTTCCTGCCACGCCGCACGGGCCTGGTCGTGGTGGCCGAGCGCGGCGTGGGGCAGCCCGAGGCAGCTGAGGGTGTCGGCCACCTGGAAGGTGTTGCCGCGCTCCCGGTAGACCGTCAGGGCGCGCTGGTAGTAGTCGATCGCGGCGGCGTGGTGGCCGGTGTGGTGCTCGATGTAGCCGAGGCTGTCGAGCGTGTCCGCTTCGCCGTCGGATTCGCCGTGCCGCCGGTGGAGGGCCAGCGCGGCCGTGCAGTGGCTGCGCGCGGTCTCGAAGTCGCCGGTCCGGGCGGCGAACCAGCCCACCTGGTTGAGCTCGCGCGCCTCCCACACCGGCCGGTCCAGGGTCCGGAAGACCGCCAGCGCCCGGGTGGCGTGCTCCAGGGCCTGCCGGTCGTCGCCGCGCAGCTGCCACACCCACGAGAGCCCGTGGTGGATCAGGCCCTCTTCGGTCGGGTCCTCGTGCTTGGCGGCGAGGGCGGCGGCTTCACCGAGGTGCTCGACCGCCTCGTCGTGCCGCCGGAAGTACATGAAGACGTCGCCGATCAGCCGATGGGCGCGGATGTGCACGGACGGGTCGGACAGGTGCTCGGTGGCCTCCAGCGCGGCCTGCCACACCACGAGCCGGTCGTGCAGCATGCCCCGCCGGTTCTGGAACGTGTGCAGGCTCCACGCCAGGTGCCACACGACGTCGTGCCGGCCGAGGCCCGCGGCGGCGCGCTGGGCGGCCAGCAGGTTGGCGTGCTCGGCGTCGAACCACGCCATGGCTTCCGCATCGTCGGACGGCGAGCCCGGTTCGACGCCGGGTGCGGGGGCGGCGAGCCGGACGGCCTGGCGGTGCGGATCCACCCGGTGGTCGGCCGCGTGCGCGGTGTGGGCGTAGAAGTCGAGCACCCGGTCCAGCGCGGCTCGACGCTCGCCGAGCGGGAGGTCCCGCTCGGCGGTGGCCGTGGCGTAGTCGCGGATGAGGTCGTGCATCGCGTACCGGCCGCCGGCGCGGCGGGTCAGCAGCGAGGCCTCCTCCAGCATGCTGAGCACCTTGGCGGTCCGCCGCGGTGGCGAACCGGCGAGCGCGGCCGCGGCGGGCAGCCCGATGTCCGCTCCGGGCGCGGTGCCGAGCAGGGCGAACAAGGTGCGCTGTTCGCCGGTGAGGGCCCGCAGGGACCACGACAGCACCGTCGGCAGGCTGACCGTGGGATCGTCGTGGTCGAGCGCGTCGAGGCCGAGGTCACGCAGTTCGGCGGCGAACTCGGCGAGCGGGATGTGGGGCCGGGTGTGCGCGTGGCGGCTCATGATGGCCAGCGCCAGCGGGTAGCGCCCGCACAGGCTGATCAGCGCTTCGGCCGCGGCCGGCTCGGCGGCGATCCGGGGCTCGCCGAGGCGTTCGGCCAGCAGCGCGTGCGCCTCCCCGTGGCTGAGGATGTCGAGCTGGAGGTGCCGGGCGCCGTAGCGCGTGATCAGCGGGGCGAGGTGCCGCCGGCTGGTGACGACGGTCGTGCAGGCCGGGCTGCCCGGCAGCAGCGGCACCACCTGCTCGGCGTCCGCCGCGTTGTCCAGCACGACCAGCATCCGCTTGCCGTCGACGAGCTTCCGGTACAACGCGACCTGGGCGTCCGGCTCGGGCGGGATGCGGCTGGGGACGACACCCAGCGCGCCGAGGAACCCGCGCACCACGACGGATGGGTCGAGCGGGGCACCGGCCGAGGAGAACCCGTGCAGGTCGGCGAACAGCCGGCCGTCCGGGAACCGGTCGCGGTGCGCGTGCGCCCAGTGCAGGACCAGCCAGGTCTTGCCGACCCCGCCGGCGCCGGCCAGCGCGGAAATCTGGACCACCCGGCTCACGTCCGCCTCGGGGCGGGACGCGGCGGTGAGCGCGGCGAGCTCGTCGGCGCGGCCGATGAACGACGGCGGCGCCGCGGGGAAGTGGTGCGGCACCGCGTCGGCGCCGGGCAGCGTGCCCGCCGGTGCCGCGGTCAGGTCCGGGTCGCCGCGGAGGACCCGCAGGTGCAGCTCCCGCAGCGGCGGGCTGGGGTCGGCGCCCAGCTCCCGGACGAGCCGTCGCCGCAGCTGCTCGTAGTGGTCGAGGGCGTCGGCCTGGCGGCCGCAGCGGTACAGGGCCAGCACGACCTGACCGGCGAGGCGCTCGTCCAGGGGGTGCTCGCGGGTCCGCACCGTCAGCTCCGGCAGCAGTTCGGCGTGCCGGCCTTGGCGCAGGCACACGTCGGCGTGGTCGAGTTCCGCCGCCCACTGTTCGGCCCGCAGGTCACGGCGCAGCTCGTCGGCCCACGGGGTGCCGACGTCGGCCAGCGCTTCCCCGCGCCAGAGCTCGCGGGCCCGCTCGAAGAGGCCGGCGGCGGCCTCGTCGTCTTCGGCCTCGCGGGCCTCGGCCACGAGCCGGCGGAACCGGTGCAGGTCGACCGCGTCGGGGTCGACGCGCGGGAAGTAGCCGCCGCCGAGCCGCTCGATCTCCAGGCCGCCGCCCGCCAGAACGCCACGCAGCCGGGACAGGTAGCTGTAGAGCGTGTCGCGCGCCCGCAGCGGCGGGTTGTCCGCCCACACGCGGTCGATCAGCTGGTCGACCGGCACCAGCCGGTTCGCGTCGGCGAGCAGCGCCGCCAGCACCGATCGCTGCCGGACCGGCCCGAGCTCCACTTGCCTTCCGTCCTGGCGGGCTTCGATCGTGCCCAGCACCCGGAACTCCACCCCTGCGCCCTCCCTGCGGCCACCGGGCCCGTGCCCGGCCGGCACCGCATTCGACCAGCTCTTTCAAGCGGTCTGCAAGGTTTCGCCACGATGCTTACGGCAAGGTGGTGGACACACCGCGTGAGCGGTCGGGGAAGCACCGGCCGGGACCGTGCCGCCGAGGGGGCGGTGCGGTCCCGGTTCGCCCAGGTCAGTCGGTGGACGGCAGCTGCAGGACGAGCGAGCCGCTGTTCGGGTCCGCGGCGGGAACGTCGGCCAGCGCCGCACCCGCGGGAAGGAGGACCCCCAGGGCGACGGCGGTGCTGATCAGGGCGGTGCGAATCAGGCGCGTCATGGTGAGTAGCCAAGCGGGCGCACCCTGTTCATGTCAACGAAGTGCCGCCATTCAGCCGGTCGGACGCGGCTGGAGCCGGGCCTTCACCGCCGCCCGGTCGACCTTGCCCGGCCCGCGCAGCGGCAGCTCCGAGGCGGATTCGATGCGCTTCGGCGTCGCCGCCGCGCCCAGCTCCGCGCGGACCGCCGCGCGCAGGTCGCCGTGGGCACCCGGCGGGACGACCAGCGCCACGACGGCCTCGCCCCACTCCGGGTCCGGCACGCCGACGACGCAGGCGTCTCGCACCCCGGGCTGCGCGCGGAGGCACCGCTCGATCGCGTTCGCCGACACCTTCACGCCGCCGGTGTTGATCATGTCGTCGGCCCGGCCGAGGACCTCGACGCGGCCGTCGGCGTGCCGAACCCCGCGATCGGAGGTCGTGAACCAGCCGTCCGAGAAGGACTCCGCGGTCAGGTCCGGCCGGCGCCGGTAGCCGTGCGCGAGGACGTTGCCGGCGATGCGGATCCGGTCGCCCTCGACGTCGACCCGGACGCCGTCGAGGGGGACGCCGTCGTAGACGCAGCCGCTGGCCGTCTCGCTCATGCCGTACGCCGGCACGATCCGCACGCGAGCGTCCTCGGCGCGCTCCCGCAGGGACGGCGGGGTCGCCGCCGCGCCGACGACGATCGCGTCGAACGTCCTGGCAGCGGCGAGCCCGGCGCCGCCGTCGTCGAGCAGGCGGACCAGCTGGGTCGGCACCAAGGCCGTGTACCGCGGGCCGTCCCCGAGCCGGGCCGCCGCGGCGGCGAAGTCGTCCGGGCGGAAGCCGGCGCCGGTCAGCAGCGCCGGGGTCGTCCCGGCCAGCAGCGACCGGACCAGCACCTGGAGCCCGCCGATGTAGTGCGCCGGCGTCGCCAGCAGCCAGTGCCCCGGCCCGCCGAGCCGGGTGTGCGTGGCCCCGGCGGACGCGGTCAGCGCGCGGGCCGACAGCAGGACGCCCTTCGGCGCGCCGGTCGAGCCCGACGTGGCGATGACCACGGCCGTGCCCGGCTCGGCGGGCTCGTCCGGGGCCATCGCGTCGCGCAGCGCGGGGTCGGTGAACGGCAGCACCGCCGGGCCGCCGCCCAGCGCGTCCGCGACGGCCCGCTTCAGGGTTTCGAGGGCCTCGGGCGAGCCGTCGAGGTGGACCGGGAGCAGCTCAGTAGTAATAGGGGACGTCCTGGAAGTCGGGGTCGCGCTTCTGGAGGAAGGCGTCACGGCCTTCGACGGCCTCGTCCTGCATGTAGGCCAACCGGGTGGTCTCGCCGGCGAACAGCTGCTGGCCGACCAGGCCGTCGTCGGTCAGGTTGAACGCGTACTTCAGCATCCGCTGCGCCGTCGGCGACTTGCGCGTGATCTCCCACGCCCAGGCCAGCGCCTCTTTTTCCAGGTCGGCGTGCGGGACGACGGCGTTCACCGCGCCCATGTGGTGCATCTGCTCGGCGGAGTACTCGCGGCCGAGGAAGAAGATCTCGCGGGCGAACTTCTGCCCGACCATCTTCGCCAGGTACGCCGAGCCGTAGCCGCCGTCGAACGAGCCGACGTCGGCGTCGGTCTGCTTGAACTTCGCGTGCTCGGCCGAGGCGAGGGTGAGATCGCACACGACGTGCAGGGAGTGCCCGCCGCCCGCGGCCCAGCCCGGCACCACCGCGATCACCGGTTTCGGCATGAAGCGGATGAGCCGCTGGCACTCGAGGATGTGCAGCCGGCCGGCCCGCGCGGGGTCCACCGTGTCGGAGGTCTCCCCGCTCGCGTACTGATACCCGGACCGTCCGCGAATACGCTGGTCACCACCGGAGCAGAACGCCCACCCGCCGTCCTTGGGCGACGGGCCGTTCCCGGTGAGCAGGACACAACCGACATCGGCGCTCATCCGGGCGTGGTCGAGGGCCCGGTAGAGCTCGTCGACGGTGTGCGGCCGGAAGGCGTTGCGGACCTCCGGGCGGTCGAACGCGATGCGCACCACGCGTTTGCCGCCGCGGTCCTCAGCGGAGCGGTGGTAGGTGATGTCGGTGAAGGCGAAACCTTCGACCTCGGTCCACGCGGCGGGGTCGAACAGCTCGGAAACTCGGGCGTCATCCACGTTTGCGAGGATAGGACCTGTGGACCCAACCGATCTCGATGGATGCGAGGCCTGCCGGTGAACCCTTCCACCGCGCAGGCCAGGGTCATCGTCGACGAACTCGTCCGCAACACCGTTTCGCACGTCGTCCTCTGCCCGGGCTCCCGCAACGCGCCGCTGTCGATCGCGCTGTATGACGCCGCGGCGGCCGGGAAGCTCCGGCTCCACGTCCGCATCGACGAGCGCGGGGCCGCGTTCCTCGCCCTCGGCATCGCCGCGCGCACCGGCCGCCCGGTGGCCGTGCTCTGCACGTCCGGCACCGCGGCCGCCAACTTCCACCCGGCCGTCCTCGAAGCCGACCGGGCGGGTGTCCCGCTGATCGTGTTGACCGCGGACCGGCCGCCCGAGCTGCGGGCCGCGGGCGCGTCGCAGGTCATCGACCAGCACCAGCTCTACGGCGACGCCGTCCGCTACTTCGACGAGCTGGCCGTCGCCGAGCGGCGGGCCGGCCAGAACTCGTACTGGCGCAGCCAGATCTGCCGGGCCTGGAACGCCGCCTACGGCGAGTGGCGCTGCGGGCCGGTGCACCTGAACATCCCGTTCCGCGAGCCGCTCGTGCCCGATCTCGACGATGACGGCGAGTGGTACGAGTCGCTCGACGGTCGCGCCGACGGGTCCCGCTGGACCGAGCTGCCGGACTTCGGCGCGCTGCCGTCGTTCGTCGTGCCGTCGGCCCGCCACGGCCTGGTCATCGCCTGCGACACCGGCGTCCAGGCGGCCAGCGAGTGGGCCGAGCAGCACGGCTGGCCGGTGATCTCCGAAACCGGCGGGATCGGCCTGTCCGGCGGCACGGCGATCTCGTCCGGTGCGTGGCTGCTGGGCGTCGAGGAGTTCATCTCGCGGCACAAGCCGGAGCAGGTGCTCTGCCTCGGCCGGCCGACCGTGTTCCGGCAGATCCAGAAGGTGATTTCCGACCCTGACGTCGAGGTCCTGCTGGTCCGGCCGGACTCGGACTGGCCGGCGCCCGCGCACAACGTCCGGCAGGTCGGGCAGTGGTTCGACGAGCCGACCAAGCCCGCCGACCCGGAGTGGCTGGCCGGCTGGCGCCGGGCCGACGCCGCAGCCGCGTCCGCCGTGGCGTCGACACTGGCCGAGGAACCGTGGCCGTCCGGGCTGCGGGTGGCGACCGAGCTGGTGGACGCGCTGCCGCCGGACTCGCTGCTGGTCGTCGGCTCGTCCAACCCGACCCGGGACGTCGCGCTGGCCGGCCGGCTGCGCCCGGACGTCCTCGTGCACCGCAACCGCGGCGTCGCGGGCATCGACGGCACGGTGTCGACGGCCATCGGAGCCGCGTACGTGCACCGCGGTCCGTCATACGCGCTGCTGGGCGACCTGACGTTCCTGCACGACGCGTCGGGGTTGCTGACCGGGCCCGCCGAGCAGCGGCCCGACCTGACGATCGTGGTCCTCAACGACGACGGCGGCGGCATCTTCTCCCTGCTGGAGCAGGGGGCGCCGGAGCACTCGGCGAGCTTCGAGCGCGTGTTCGGCACCCCGCACGGCGCCGACCTGGGCGCGCTGTGCGCCGGCTACCGCGTCCCGCACGTCGTCGCGGAGACGCTGACGGAGTTCCGGGCCGCGCTGGCGCCGGCGCCGGGCCTGCGGGTCGTCGAGGTCCGGGTGGACCGGTCGCGGCACCGCGACCTGCACGCCCGCCTGCGGGCGGCGGTGTCGGCAGCCGTGTCCGCGGGCTGACGTCAACCGCTTTCCGGGTGGAATCCCAGTAGGCAAGAAACCTCCCTTCGGCTGTTCCTGCCTCCGGCTGCCCTGGCTACGTTCGAGCGCGCTGATCCTCACCTCTTGGAGGAATTCGAATGCGTGCAAGAACGCGCACCGGGCTCGGTGCGCTCGCGGCCGGCGTCGTTTCGGTGCTGCTCGCCGGCACCGCCGGCGCGGCACCCGCGCCCGGCGCCCCCGGTGCCGGCGACCCGTACTACCCGAACGCCGGCAACGGCGGCACGGACGTGCTGCACTACGACATCCGGCTCACCTACCAGCCCGCGACCGACCTCCTGTCGGGCACGACGACGCTGCTGCTCACCGCGACCCAGGACCTCTCGCGGTTCGACCTGGACTTCGCGCTGAAGGCGTCGAGCGTGCGGGTGAACAACCGCCCGGCGCAGTTCACGAACCAGACGGGCAACGGCGAGCTCGTCGTCACGCCGGCCCAGCCGCTGCTCAAGGGCCAGACCGCGACGGTCGTCGTCGCCTACGCGGACACGCCGTCGACCGAGAAGGTGGACGGCCTCAACGCGTGGAAGAAGGGCGCGTTCGGCGCGCTGGGCATCGACGAGCCGCAGAGCTCGGCGTGGTGGTTCCCGGCCAACGACCACCCGACCGACAAGGCGACCTACGACGTCTCGATCGAGGCGCCGGACGGCAACGTGGCCATCTCCAACGGCTCGCTGGTCCGGACGCAGAAGAGCCGCGCGGGCTGGACCCGCTGGCAGTGGCGCAGCACGAAGCCGCAGGCCACGTACCTGACGTCGTTCATCGTCGGCAACTACGAGCTGGTCCAGTCGACCACCCCGGACGGCAAGCCGTTCGTCACCGCCTACGGCGCCGACCTGGGCGACTCGCTGTACGCGGCGAAGGCCAGCGTGGAGCGGACGCCGGAGATCAACGAGTTCCTCGCGACCCAGTTCGGCCCGTACCCGTTCGAGGCGGAGGGCGGCGTCGTGACCAGCGGCATCACGTTCTCCCTGGAGAACCAGACGCGCCCGACGTACGGCGCGCGCAACTTCCGCGCGGGCTCGAACACGACGTTGATCGCGCACGAGAACGCCCACCAGTGGTTCGGCGACAACGTGTCGCTGGGCCGCTGGAGCGACATCTGGCTGAACGAGGGCTTCGCGTCGTACGCGGAGTGGCTGTGGTCGGAGCACGAGGGCGAGGGAACGGTCGCGGAGCTGGCCCAGTACACGTACGACTCGAACGCGGCCGACGCGGACCTGTGGAAGGTCGTCCCGGCCGACCCGGGAGCGGACAACCAGTTCGACAACGCGGTCTACGACCGGGGTGCGTTGACTCTCCAGGCGCTGCGGACGGCCGTCGGTGACCAGGCGTTCTTCAAGATCCTGCAGACCTGGCAGGCCACGAAGGGCGGCAAGGACGGGCGGATCCTCGAGTTCATCGCGCTGGCGGAGAAGATCTCCGGCAAGCCGCTGCACGACCTGTTCCAGACGTGGCTGTACACGGCGGGCAAGCCTTCGGTGGGCCCGAACGGGGCTGCCGCTTTCACCTCGCGCGTCGCGTCCGTGAAGCCGCGTTCGTACGACCAGATCCAGCAGAATCACCGGTTCCTCGCCGCCGAACACGCGGGCTGAGCGGGACCGCTACGCTCGCGGCGTGAGCACGAGAGGTGAGCGGGCGAGGCGCGTCGGGTGGTGGACCACCCTCGGCGTCGCCTCGCTCCTCACCGTGATGTGCGTGTGCCTGCTGTTCGCGGCTCTTCGGAACGACAGCGCGATCTCGGCCCAGCTCGGGACGGCCACGGCGACGGTGGATTCCGTGGCGTTCGACCGGACGATCATCCACTTCGAGACGCCTGATGGGATCGTGCACAGCCCGGCCAACGGGGTGCTGTACCCGGACGGGCTGGCGGCCGGTCAGCTGGTGCGGATCGAGTACGACGCGTCCGATCCGGAGCTGGCCCGGGTGGCGGGGCGGTCGGCTGCCTTGACGCTGCTGCCGCTGGGGAGCTTTGTGTTCTTCACGTGGCTGGTGGCCGGGCCGGCGCTTTGGTGGATCCGGCGGCAGAAGAAGCGGGCTCTGGCTGCGGTTTGAGTGGTTCCCCCGCTCCTCGTCCTTTGATTGTTCAACACCGGGGATCCGGCCTCAAGGGCGCCTTCGGCGTCGCTTCGCGATGGGCTTCGCCCACCCTTGACCCCGGCTCCCCGGTGCTGACTGCGGCTGGGACGAGGGGCGGGGGAGGTGTAGGGCGGGTGGTGCGGCTTCTCGGGCTCCGGCAAGTCGGGCGGCTCGCACGTACTGGCGGGGCCTGCGGTGTCGCGAATGACTCATTCGGGACGTCCGAGGTCCCCAATGAGTCATTCGCGACACTCGAAGAGCGCCGGCACCCGCACCGGGGGTGCGCCGGAGCGTCGGTGCGCCTTGGGTGACAGCCAGCTCAGCTCGCCGTCTTCAGCCAGGTGCTTCGGGTGATCTCGTACTCCACCTCGCCCTGCTCCGCCCCCTCTACCGGGTCCTCGTACTCCCCGGCCGAGATGAATGCCCGCTTGAACGTCATCCCCGCCGAGGCCATCGTCGCCCGGGATGGCTTGTTCACCGCCATCGTCTGGGCGAAGATCCGGTCCAGCCCCAGGTCCTCGAAGCCGTACCGGAGCACCTCCAGCGACCCCTCGCGGGCGTACCCCTTCCGCCACTGGCGGCGCAGCAAGCGGTACCCCAGCTCCGCCTCGCCTTCGGCGTAGGGCTGGTCCGGGCCGTTCGGCGGCCGCAGCAGCCACCAGCCGACGAAGTCCGAAGCCGCGAAGCCCATCCAAAACCCGAACCCGGGCGCCACCGCCATCCGGCGTGCGTGAGCCGCCGAAACCTCGTCCCGCGTCGCGGCGCGGCCGGTCAGGTACCTCATCACCTCCGGATCCGAGTCCAGCTCGTACTCCAGCTCCAGGTGCTCGTCGGCCAGCGGCACGAGCGAGAGACGCGGTGTGTGCAGGGTCGGCATGCCTCGATCTTCACCCCGCCCGCAACCGATTAGCCCGCCGTCTCCTGCCACCAGCCGAGGACCTCGTCCGCCACCCCGGGGGCCGCCACGAGCAGGCCGTCCGTGGGGAGGGCCGTGTCCTCGCCGTGCTTGTCCAGGACCACCGCGCCCGCCTCGATCGCCATCGCCACCGAGCCCGCCACGTCCCACTCGTGGTAGCTGTGCAGCACCGCCGCCGCCGCGTGGCCCAACGCCACCTGGGCGATCGACAACGCCGCCGAGCCCAGCACGCGCACCCCCGCATGGGCCGCCGCCGCTCGCTCGATGAAGCCGCCCATCCCCGGCCACGGGCCCGTCCGGGCCAGCTCGGTGCAGACCAGGGCTCCCGCCGTCACGCAGCGGTCCGCCAGCTGGATCGGCTTGCCGTTCGCGCGGGCTCCCCGGCCGCGCGCCGCGGCGTAGATCTGGGCCCGGTACGGGTCCGCCACCACGCCCACCACCGGGCCGGCCGCGTCCACCAGGGCCAGGCTGTACGCGCACCACGGCACGCCGGCCACGTAGTTCGCCGTTCCGTCCACCGAGTCGACCACCCAGCGGTACTCCGCGACGTCCGCGCCGTGGTCCGCGCCGAACTCGTGGCCGACCACCGGGATGCCCGGGAACTCCGCCGTCAGGACGCGCCGGGTGTGGCGCTCCAGGATCCGGTCGGTGTCGGTGACCCAGTCGAACGGCGAGTCCAGCGTGGAAGGGTGGGCGCCGCGGCCGGCGGTCGCGGTGATCACGTCGGTGGCGTCGTTGGCCAGCCGCCCGGCCACTTCGAGCGCCCTCGACAGCAGGCCGGGCTCGACGGGCCGCGGCGGCCGTGAGGACAAGAGGGTCATGCCTGCTTAGTCTGGGCCACCCTGGTTTCCGGCACGCGACCTTGAGATGACATGTCGTAGCCGATCTGTTCCGGCAGCGTTGGCCGCCGTGTCACGCGGTCGCCAGGATCGGGTGCGATCGTCCAAGACGTGCGAGTCGCCATAGTCACCGAAAGTTTCCTGCCCCAGGTGAACGGCGTGACCAACTCCGTCCTGCGGGTCGTCGAGCACCTGCGCGAACGCGCCCACGACGTGCTGATCATCGCCCCCGGCCCGGGCCCGGACTCCTACCGCGGCGCCCCGGTGATCCGGATCCCCGCGCTCGACGTCCCCGGCGTGAGCTCCCTGCCGATCGGCCTGCCGACGCGCACCGTGCTCAACGCGCTGGCCGCGTTCGGGCCGGACGTCGTGCACCTGGCGTCGCCGTTCGTCGTCGGCGCACGCGGGCTGGCCGCCGCGAGACGGCTGCGCGTCCCGTCGATCGCCGTCTACCAGACCGACATCGCCGGGTTCGCCGCCGCGTACGGCTTCGGCATCGCCGCCCGCGCCGCGTGGCGGTGGGTGCGGCGGCTGCACTCGCGGGCCGACCGGACCCTCGCGCCGTCCAGCGACTCCGTCGAGCAGCTGCGGCTCCACGGCGTCCCGCGCGTGCACCGCTGGGCGCGCGGCGTCGACATCGAGCGCTTCTCCCCGGACCACGCCGACGCCGCGCTGCGGGCCGAGCTGGCGCCGAACGGCGAGCTGCTCGTCGGGTTCGTCGGCCGGCTGGCGCCCGAGAAGGAGGTCGACCGGCTCGCCGCCCTGGCCGGGATGCCGGGGATCCGCGTGGTCGTCGTCGGCGACGGGCCCGAACTGCCCGCGCTGAAGGACCAGCTGCCGGGTGCGGCCTTCCTCGGCGCGAAGTACGGCGACGACCTCTCGAAGGCGTACGCGAGCCTCGACGTCTTCGTCCACACCGGACCGCACGAGACGTTCTGCCAGGCGGTGCAGGAGGCGATGGCCTCCGGGCTGCCCGTCCTCGCCCCGGACGCCGGCGGCCCGAAGGACCTCGTCCTGCCCGGCCGCACCGGCTACCTGCTGCCCGCGGACCGCGAGCAGTTCGGCCCGGCGCTCGTCGAGAAGGTCGACGCCCTCCGCGACGCCGCGTTGCGCGCGAGGCTCGGCGAGAAGGCGCGCAAGGTGGTGCTGGGCCGGACCTGGCCCGCGGTCTGCCACGAGCTGGTCGGGCACTACGAAGCCGTGCGCGGCCGGGCCGCCCGCGCGGCCTGACATGCACATCGTCCAGCTCGCGAACTTCTACGGGCCGCGCTCGGGCGGGCTGCGCACCGCGCTGCACCACCTCGGCGCCGGCTACGTCGCGAGCGGCCACGAGGTGACGCTCGTGGTGCCCGGGCGCCGGTACGCCGACGAGGTCCTGCCGACCGGCGTCCGCCGGTTTTCCCTGCCCGCGCCGCGGATCCCGGGCACCGGCGGTTACCGCGCCGTCGACCCGCACCGGGTCCGCGCGGTCCTGCGCAGACTCGAACCGGACCGCCTGGAGGTGTCCGACCGGCTGACGCTGCGGGGGATGGGCGGCTGGGCGAGCCGCCACGGCGTGCCCAGCACGGTCATCTCCCACGAACGCCTCGACCGCCTGCTGGAGCAGTTCCTGCTGCCCGCGCCGATGGCCCGCCGGGTCGCCGACGCCGCCAACCGGCGGATGGCGGCCGGCTACGACACGGTGGTCTGCACGACGGCGTTCGCGCGCGCGGAGTTCGACCGGATCGCCGCGCCGAACGTCCGCCGCGTCCCGCTCGGCGTCGACCTCACGACGTTCCGGCCCGCCCGGCGCGACGACGGCTGGCGCACGGACCTGGCCTCCGGCGCGGACGCCCTGCTGGTCCACTGTGGACGGCTGTCGCCGGAGAAGCACGTTGAGCGCAGCGTGGACACAGTCGCGGCGCTGACCGAGGCCGGGGCGAAGGTGCGGCTGGTGGTGGCGGGTGACGGGCCGCGGCGGCGGGCCCTGGAACGCCGGGCGCGCGGCCTGCCGGTGACGTTCCTGGGGTTCCTGCCGGGCCGCGGCGACGTCGCCCGGCTGCTGGCCAGCGCGGACGTCTCCCTCGCGCCCGGCCCGCACGAGACGTTCGGCCTCGCCGCGCTGGAGGCACTGGCGTCCGGGACGCCGGTGGTGGTGTCGGCGTCGTCGGCGCTGCGGGAGATCGTGCGGCCCGGGTGCGGCGCGGCGGTGGACGACCACGCGCCCGCGTTCGCGGAAGCGGTGACCGGGCTCCTGGACAGCCCGGAGGACATGCGCAGGGCCGCGGCCCGGGCGAGGGCGGAGGAGTTCACCTGGCCCGCGGCGGTGGCCGGGATGCTGGCGACGTTCCGCTGAAGTACCCGGACTAATCTCGACCCATGTCACGCGCAAGCCTGGACAAGGACCCGCACGAAGTCGCCGCGATGTTCGACGGCGTCGCGTCCGGGTACGACCGGGCGAACTCGTTCATGACCTTCGGCTTCGACCGGCGCTGGCGGACCACCACCGCCCGCGTCCTCGACGCCCGCCGCGGCGAGAGGGTCCTGGACCTCGCCGCCGGCACCGGGGTGTCGACCGTCGAGTACGCCCGCGGGGGCGCGTGGTGCCTGGCCGCGGACTTCTCCTTCGGCATGCTCCGCGCCGGCCTGCACCGCAAGGTCCCGATGGTCGCCGCGGACGCGCTGAACCTGCCGTTCGCCGACGAGAGCTTCGACGCCGTGACCATCTCTCTCGCGCTGCGCAACTTCGTCGACCCGAAGGCCGCGCTCACCGAGATCGCCCGGGTGGTCAAGCCGGGCGGCCGGCTGGTGATCTGCGAGGTCTCGACCCCGCCGTTCGCCCCGATCCGGTTCATCCACCGCCGGTTCGTCCTCAAGCTCCTGACCTGGGTCGGCAGCAGGACGTCGTCCAACCCCGAGGCGTACAAGTACCTGGCCGAATCCATGCTGACCTGGCCCGACCAGCGGACCCTCGGCGAGATCATCGCGAGCGCCGGCTGGACCGACGTCGAGTGGTTGAACCTCACATTCGGGGTCGTGGCGATCCACCGCGCCCGAAAGCCTGCCTAAACTCGCGTGCATGAGCCGTCGTAGCCCAGATCAAGACGCCGAGGTCATCGTCGTCGGCGCCGGACCCGCAGGGTCCACCGTGGCCACCTACCTGGCCCGCGCGGGCGTCGACGTCCTGCTGCTGGAGAAGACCGAGTTCCCCCGCGAGAAGGTCTGCGGCGACGGCCTGACCCCGCGCGGCGTCAAGCAGCTGATCGACCTTGGAATAGATACAGCCACCGACGCGGGCTGGGTGCACAGCCGCGGCTTGCGGATCCTCACCGGCGACCTGACGCTGGAACTCGACTGGCCCGACCTGACGAGCTACCCGCCGTACGGCGTGTCCCGCACCCGTCACGACTTCGACGACCTCCTCGCGAAGCTCGCCGTGAAGGCGGGCGCGCGCCTGTACGAGCGCACCACCGTCACCAGCGCGATCACCAACCCCAGCGGGCGCGTGGTCGGCGTCGAGGCGAAGGTCGGCCCGGAGAAGACGCCGGTGCACTACCGCGCGCCCCTGGTCCTGGCCTGCGACGGCGTGTCCGCGCGGCTCGCGCTGAGCGTCGGCATCCAGAAGAACGAGAAGCGCCCGATGGGCGTGGCCGTGCGCCAGTACTACAAGAGCTCGCGGCACGACGACCCGTTCATCGAGGGTCACCTCGAGCTGTGGGACAAGTCCGACCCGCGGAACCCGAAGCTGCTGCCGGGCTACGGCTGGGCGTTCCCGCTCGGCGACGGCACGGTCAACGTCGGCCTCGGCATGCTTTCGACGTCGGCGTCGTTCCGGAACACCGACTACCGCGCGCTGCTGCGGCAATGGCTCGACGGGACGCCGGAGGAGTGGGGCTACCGCGAGGAGAACGCGATCGGCAAGGTCGGCGGCGCCGGCCTCCCGATGGGCTTCAACCGCACCCCGCACTACCGCGACGGCCTGCTGCTGCTCGGCGACGCGGGCGGCATGGTCAGCCCGTTCAACGGCGAGGGCATCTCGGCCGCGATGGAGTCGGCGCAGATCGCCGCGGAGGTCGTCGTGCAGGCGCTTGCGCGGCGCGAAGGGCCTTCGCGGGAGCGGGCTCTGGAGGCGTACCCGCGGGCGGTCGGTGAGCTGATGGGCGGCTACTACGCGCTGGGCAACGTGTTCGCGAAGATCATCGGCAAGCCGAAGATCATGCACGCGTGCACCAAGTACGGCCTGCGCATCAACAAGCTGCTGCCGCTGGTCTACAAGGGCCTTTCGGGCTGCTACGACGCCAAGGGCGGCGACGGCGTCGACCGCCTGATCGCGGCGCTGGCGAAGGTGACCCCGAGCCCGCGCTGACCGGATTTCCGAGGGCCCGGCACGGCTTCCGTGCCGGGCTTTCTCGCGCGCGGACACACGAGTGGCCTAACAAGTTGGCCGTGCGGTCAGTGGGATAGATCACAGGTCAGCGCCCGTTTTGTCCGCCCGGACCGCGATCTTGAAACCCCTTCGCGCAGGTCGCGCGCGCGGTGTTGCCGACCCGTGACAACGATGGCGAGGGAACTTAGGCGACCCTTATAACACGGGGTACTAGGGACAAGAGTGTGAGTCGCGTCCTAGACTCCCCCCATGCTTTGTGAATCCCTTCACATCCGCGACGAGTGGCTTGTGAACTATTTCACAAGCTGCTCACGGTCCAGCCACGGGCCGTAAGGAGACCCTGACCCTCGGCGGTGTGACCCAGGTCCCTTAGGGTGCCGACGAGGCCCAGCGGTTCCCCACCACAAGCACAACCGCAGCGGCGCGGAAAGGATGGCGAAGACCCCGTGCTGACGTTGCTGACCCGGACCGACACGGTGCAGCTGGCCCAAGAGGCCCCGAGCCTGAAGCCCTACCTGCCCCTGGTCCTGTTGTTCGTGCTGGCCTTGGCGTTCGCCGTGCTGTCGGTCCTGCTCGGGCCGCTCGTCGGACCCAGCCGGTACAACAAGGCCAAGCTCTCCGCCTACGAGTGCGGCATCGAGCCGTCCCCGCAGCCGCTCGTCGGCGCCGGGCGGATGCCGGTCGCGTACTACATCACCGCGATGCTGTTCATCCTGTTCGACATCGAGATGGTCTTCCTCTACCCGTTCGCCGTGCAGGCGGACGCGCTGGGCACCTTCGGCCTGGTGGAGATCCTGCTGTTCATCGCGACGGTCGGCTTCGCGTACGCCTACGTGTGGCGGCGCGGCGGCCTGGATTGGAACTAGACCCATGGGCCTGGAAGAAAAACTCCCCAACGGCGTCCTGCTGGCCAGCCTGGAAGGCCTCGTCAACTGGGCGCGCAAGAACTCGCTGTGGCCCGCCACCTTCGGCCTCGCCTGCTGCGCGATCGAGATGATGACGGTCGGCGGTTCCCGCTACGACATCGCCCGCTTCGGCATGGAGCGCTTCAGCGCGACGCCGCGCCAGGCCGACCTGATGATCGTCGCCGGGCGCGTCACGCAGAAGATGGCCCCGGTCCTGCGCCAGATCTACGACCAGATGGCCGAGCCGCGCTGGGTGCTCGCCATGGGCGTCTGCGCCTCCTCCGGCGGCATGTTCAACAACTACGCCGTGGTCCAGGGCGTCGACCACATCGTGCCGGTCGACATGTACCTGCCCGGCTGCCCGCCGCGGCCCGAGATGCTGCTGGACGCGATCCTCAAGCTGCACGCCAAGATCCAGGACGAGCCGATCAACGCCCGCCGCGCCGCCATCCGAGCCGCGAGCGGGGAGCGCACCGAGCTCGTCGCGTCGTCGATCAAGTACGCGAAGAAGTAGAGCGATGACTGAGAACCCCCAACCCGGCGAAGAGCAGTCCAGCGCCGAGCGAGCCGAAACCGGCCTGACGGCGAAGGGTCCGGGTGCGGCCGAGCCGGTCGTCACCGGGCGCGAACGCCAGGGCATGTTCGGCGTCCACGGCACCGGCGACACCTCCGGCTACGGCGGCGTCCGGCTCCCGGCGTACAGCCCGGCGCCGGCCGAGCGGCCGTACGGCGGCTGGTTCGACCAGTTCGCCGACGAGTTCTACGCCGCGCTGGCCGAACGCAAGATCCCCGCCGAGGCGATCCTGCAGACGACGGTCGACCGCGGCGAGATCACCTTCTACGTCGCCCGCGAGCACCTGCCCGCGATCGCGAAGACCCTGCGCGACGACGGCGGCCTCCGCTTCGAGCTGCTGTCCTCGGTGTCCGGGGTGGACTACGGCGTCGACGTCCCGCAGCGGCTGCACGCGGTCTACCACTTCACGTCGCTGACCTACCGGCGCCGCATCCGCCTCGAGGTCACCCTCGACGTCGAGGACGCGCACGTGCCGTCGCTGGTCGAGACCTACCCGACCGCCGACTGGCAGGAGCGGGAGACCTGGGACATGTTCGGGATCGTCTTCGACGGCCACCCGGCGCTGACCCGGATCCTGATGCCGGACGACTGGGACGGCCACCCCCAGCGCAAGGACTACCCGCTCGGCGGGATCCCGGTCGAATACAAGGGCGCGGAGATCCCGCCGCCGGACCAGCGGAGGTCGTACTCGTGAGCACCGAGAACCTTTCCGACGTCACCACGGGCACGTCGACCACCGCCGAAGGCAGCGACAGCACCGACGACGTCAGCTACGCCGATTCCCGCGACACCACCGAAGGCCGCGTCTACACGGTCTCGGGCGGCGACTGGGACGACGTCATCGCCGACGCCCAGCACGACGAGCGCATGGTCATCAACATGGGCCCGCAGCACCCGTCGACGCACGGCGTGCTCCGGCTCGTGCTGGAGATGGAGGGCGAGACCGTCACGCAGCTGCGGTCGGTCATCGGCTACCTGCACACCGGCATCGAGAAGAACTGCGAGTACCGGACCTGGACCCAGGGCGTCACCTTCGTGACGCGCATGGACTACCTGGCCCCGCTTTCGACGGAGATGGCGTACTGCCTCGGCGTCGAGAAGCTGCTGCAGATCGAAGCCCCGCGCCGCGCGCAGCTGCTGCGCGTGATGCTGCTGGAGATCAACCGGATCGGCTCGCACCTGGTCTACATCGCCACCGGCGGCATGGAGCTCGGCGCCACCACCGCGATGACGCTCGGCTTCCGCGAGCGCGAAGAGGTGCTGCACCTGCTGGAGCACCTGACCGGCCTGCGGATGAACCACGCGTTCATCCGCCCCGGCGGCCTCGCGCAGGACATGCCGGCCGACTACGTCGAGGTCGTCAAGGCGTTCATCAAGACGATGAAGGAACGCCTCCCGCTGTACGACAAGCTCTTCACCGGCCAGCCGATCTGGCGCAACCGGCTCAAGGGCGTCGGCTACCTGCCGGTGGACGCGTGCCTCGCGCTCGGCGTCACCGGTCCGGTGCTGCGGTCCGCGGGCCTGCCCTGGGACCTGCGCAAGACCGAGCCGTACTCCTGCTACGACGAGTTCGACTTCGACGTGCCCGTGGACAACGGTGCCGACTGCTGGTCGCGCTACCTGATCCGCGTCCACGAGATGCACGAGAGCCTCAAGATCATCGAGCAGTGCCTCGAGAAGCTCGAGCCGGGCCCGGTCATGGTCGAGGACAAGAAGATCGCCTGGCCCGCGCAGCTGTCCATCGGCAGCGACGGCATGGGCAACTCGCTCGAGCACGTCAAGAAGATCATGGGCCAGTCGATGGAGTCCCTGATCCACCACTTCAAGCTGGTCACCGAGGGCTTCAAGGTCCCGGCCGGGCAGGTCTACGCGGCGGTCGAGTCACCCCGCGGCGAGCTGGGCGCGCACCTGGTCTCCGACGGCGGCACCCGGCCGCTGCGGGTCCACGTGCGCGAACCGAGCTTCGTGAACCTGCAGTCGATGCCCGCCATGGCCGAGGGCGGCCTGGTCGCCGACGTGATCGCCGCCATCGCCTCGATCGACCCCGTCATGGGGGGAGTGGACCGATGACCACAGCAGTTCCCGAGCCGGGCTCGAAGGACGCCGCGACGACGTACGCCGCGGCGGGGCCCGACACCGACGTCGTCGCCATCGCGCCGGACCCCGATGTGGCCGCCGGCATCATCACCGAGACGCCCCTCGAGGACATCTTCGACGCGGACATCCACGCCAAGGCGCAGGACCTGATCGCGCGCTACCCGATGTCCCGCTCGGCGCTCCTGCCGATGCTGCACCTCGTGCAGTCGGTGCAGGGGTACGTCAGCCAGGAGGGCATCGCGTTCTGCGCGCGGCAGCTCGACCTGTCCGACGCCGAGGTCAGCGCGGTCGCGACGTTCTACACGATGTACAAGCGCAAGCCGTGCGGCGAGCACCTCGTCAGCGTCTGCACCAACACGCTGTGCGCGGCCATGGGCGGCGACGCGATCTACAAGCGCCTCCAGACGCACCTCGGGTCCGAAGAGGAACCGCTGGGGCACAACGAGACCGCGGGCACGCCGAACGAACCGGGCTCGATCACCCTCGAGCACGCCGAGTGCCTCGCGGCCTGCGACCTCGCGCCGGTCATCCAGGTCAACTACGAGTACTTCGACAACCAGACCGAGGACAAGGCCGTCGCGCTGGTCGACGCGCTGCAGGCGGGCAAGAAGCCGGCCCCGACGCGCGGCGCGCCGCTGACGAACTTCAAGGGCGCCGAGCTGCAGCTCGCCGGGTTCTTCCCGGAGGACGAAGCGGCCTACCGCCGGGACGTCGACGGCCCGTCGCAGGCCGTCGAGACGCTGCGGGGCGCGAAGCTCGCGCAGGACCGCGGCTGGGTCGCCCCGGTGGCTTCCGATGTGCCGTTGCCAGAAGTGGAGAAGAAGTAATGGCCGATCCCATTACCCCCGTCCTCACGAAGCGCTGGCTGTCGCCGAACTCCTGGCAGATCGGGACGTACGAGGCCCTCGAGGGCTACACCGCCGTCCGCAAGGCCCTGGCCGGGACGCCGGAGCAGCTCGTCCAGCTGGTCAAGGACTCCGGCCTGCGCGGCCGCGGCGGCGCGGGCTTCCCGGCCGGCATCAAGTGGTCGTTCATGCCGCCGAACTTCGACAAGCCGCACTACCTGGTGATCAACGCCGACGAGGGCGAACCGGGGACGTGCAAGGACATCCCGCTGATGATGGCGGACCCGCACTCGCTCATCGAGGGCTGCATCATCGCCTCGTACGCGATGCGGTCCAACCACTGCTTCATCTACGTCCGCGGCGAGGCGCTGCACTGCATCCGCCGCCTCAACGCGGCCGTGCGCGAAGCCGAAGCGGCGGGCTACCTCGGCGAGAACATCCTCGGCTCGGGCTTCGACCTCAAGATCACCGTCCACGCGGGCGCGGGCGCGTACATCTGCGGCGAAGAGACGGCGCTGCTCGACTCGCTGGAAGGCCGTCGTGGCCAGCCGCGGCTCAAGCCGCCGTTCCCGGCCGCCGCGGGCCTCTACGCCGCGCCGACCACGGTCAACAACGTCGAGACCATCGCGAGCGCGCCTTTCATCGTCAACGGCGGGTCGAGCTGGTTCCGCGAGATGGGCCGCGAGAAGTCGCCCGGCCCGAAGATCTACTCGATCTCCGGCCACGTCGAGAAGCCCGGCCAGTACGAGTGCCCGCTCGGCACCACGCTGCGCGAGCTCCTCGAAATGGCGGGCGGCATGAAGGACGGCATCCCGCTCAAGTTCTGGACCCCGGGCGGCTCGTCCACCCCGATGTTCACCGCCGAGCACCTCGACGTTCCCCTGGACTTCGAAGGCGCGGCGGAAGCCGGGTCGATGCTGGGCACCACCGCCGTCCAGGTCTTCAACGAGACCGTGTCGGTGCCGTGGGCCGTGATGAAGTGGACCCAGTTCTACGAGCACGAGTCCTGCGGCAAGTGCACGCCGTGCCGCGAAGGCACGTACTGGCTGGCGCAGATCCTCGAGCGGATGGTCGAGGGCCACGGCACCGAGGAGGACATCGACACCCTCCTCGACGTCTGCGACAACATCCTCGGCCGGTCGTTCTGCGCCCTCGGCGACGGCGCGGTGTCGCCGATCCAGAGCGGCATCAAGTACTTCCGCGAGGAATTCCTCGCGCTGTGCGAAGCGAACCGGCACGAACAGACCAAGCCCGAACTCGTGGGAGCGCAGGCATGACGATCGCGCCCGACAAGCCCGAAACCACCGAGACGCCGGTCCCCGAGGGCCACGTCAAGCTGGTCATCGACGGCGAAGAGGTGATCGCCCCCAAGGGCGAGCTCCTCATCCGCACGGCCGAACGCCTCGGCACGGTCATCCCGCGGTTCTGCGACCACCCCCTCCTCGACCCGGCCGGCGCCTGCCGCCAGTGCCTGGTCGAGGTCGAGATGGGCGGCCGCCCGATGCCGAAGCCGCAGGCGTCCTGCACGATGACCGTCGCCGACGGCATGGTCGTCAAGACGCAGCTGACCTCGCCGGTCGCGGACAAGGCCCAGCAGGGCGTGATGGAGCTGCTGCTCATCAACCACCCCCTGGACTGCCCGATCTGCGACAAGGGCGGCGAGTGCCCGCTGCAGAACCAGGCGCTGGCCCACGGCCGCACGGACTCCCGGTTCGTCGACACCAAGCGGACGTTCCCGAAGCCGCTGCCGATCTCGACGCAGGTGCTGCTGGACCGCGAACGCTGCGTGCTCTGCCAGCGCTGCACCCGGTTCTCCCGCGAGATCGCCGGCGACCCGTTCATCGAGCTCCTCGAACGCGGCGCCCACCAGCAGATCGGCACCGCGGAGACGGCGGACGTCCTGGACCTGGCGTCGCGGACGACCAGCGGCCAGCCGTTCCAGTCCTACTTCTCCGGCAACGTCATCCAGATCTGCCCGGTCGGGGCCCTGACGAGCGCGGCCTACCGGTTCCGCTCCCGCCCGTTCGACCTGGTGTCCGCGCCGAGCGTCTGCGAGCACTGCTCGTCCGGCTGCGCCGAGCGCACCGACTTCCGCCGCGGCAAGGTCCAGCGCAAGCTGGCCGGCGACGACCCGGAAGTCAACGAAGAGTGGATCTGCGACAAGGGCCGGTTCGCCTTCCGCTACACCGGCGCCGAGGACCGCATCCGGCGCCCGCTGGTCCGCAACCGCGAAACCGGTGAGCTGGAAGAGGCGTCCTGGACCGACGCGCTGCGCGCCGCCGCGGAGGGTCTCACCGCGGCCCGGTCGAACGGTGGGGTCGGCGTCCTGCCGGGTGGCCGGCTGACCGTCGAAGACGCCTACGCGTACTCGAAGTTCGCCCGCGTCGCCCTGCAGACCAACGACGTCGACTTCCGCGCCCGCCCGCACTCGGCCGAGGAGCTCGCGTTCCTCACCTCGCACGTCGTGGGCGTGACGCCGGAATCGGGCGTCACCTTCGGCGAGATCGAGCGGGCCCGCACGGTCCTGTGCGTCGCGTTCGAGCCCGAGGACGAAGCCCCGATCGTGTTCCTGCGGCTGCGCAAGGCGGCCCGCAAGAACCGCACCCGGGTCGTCCACTTGGGACAGTGGACGACGTCGTCGGTGCGCAAGACGTTCGGTGAGCTGCTCGCCTGCGTCCCGGGCCAGGAGGCCGCGGCCGTCGAAGGCATCGCCAAGCACGCGCCGGACCTCGACGAGGCTCTGCGCGGCGAAGGCGCGGTCGTCCTGGTCGGTGAGCGCGCGGCCGCGATCCCCGGCCTCTTCGCCGCCCTGCACGACCTGGTCGAGCGCACCGGTGTCCGGCTCGCGTGGATCCCGCGCCGCGCCGGCGACCGGGGTGCCCTGGAGACCGGCTGCGTGCCGTCGCTGCTGCCCGGCGGCCGCCGGGTCGGCGACGACGCCGCCCGCGTCGCCGTCGAAAACGCCTGGGGCGTCCCGCTCCCGGCCACGCCGGGCCGCGACGCGACCGACATCCTGCTGGCCGCTTCGGCCGGCGAGCTCGGCGGCCTGGTCGTCGGCGGGGTCGACCCGTACGACCTGCCGGACCCGGACCTCGCGCTGCGCGCGCTGGACACCGCCGGGTTCGTGGTCAGCCTCGAACTGCGGCACAGCGCGGTGACCGAGCGCGCGGACGTCGTGCTCCCGGTGGCGGCGTCGGACGAGAAGTCCGGCAGCTACCTGAACTGGGAGGGCCGCACCCGCCCGTTCGACACGACGATCGAAGGCACCGGCGCCCTGCCGGACTGCCGGGTGCTCGACACGCTCGCCGTCGAGATGGACGCGGACCTGTTCACGCAGACGCCGGCCGCGGCGCGCGGTGACTTCGAGAAGCTCGGCCCGGCTTCGGCGCTGCGCTGGAGCCACGTCGCCGCCGAGGTTGCGCCGCCCGCCACGCCGGGGGCCGGCCAGGCGGTCCTCTCGACCTGGCGCCAGCTGATCGACAACGGTTCCCTGCAGGACGGCGAGCCGCACCTCAAGGGCACCCAGCGCACGCCGGTCGCGCGGCTGTCCGCGAAGACCGCCGAAGGGCTGGGCGTCACCGTGCGCGTCAGCACCGAACGCGGTGCGATCACGCTGCCGGTGGAGATCGCCGACCTGCCCGACGGTGTCGTGTGGCTGCCGGGCAACTCGGACGGCTCGGCCGTGTTCAAGACGCTCGGTGCCGGGCACGGCGCCGTCGTGAACCTCGCTGGAGGTGGGCAATGACCCCGCTGCTGACCGAAGCCGCTGTGGGCAGCGTGCCCGACGCGGCTACCCGGGCGGCGCTGCTGGCCGACGACCCGTTGTGGCTGATCCTGCTCAAGTGCGTGGTCATCCTGCTGATCGGGCCGATCATGACGATCTTCCTGATCGTCTGGGAGCGCAAGGCGGTCGGCCGGATGCAGAACCGGCCCGGCCCCAACCGGGTCGGCCCGGGCGGCTACCTGCAGTCCCTGGCGGACGCGATCAAGCTGCCGTTCAAGGAACAGATCATCCCGGACACCGCCGACCGCAAGGTGTACTTCCTCGCGCCGGTCATGTGCGTGGTGCCGTCGCTGATCGCGCTGTCGGCCATCCCGTTCGGGCCGGTCGTGTCGATCTTCGGCGAGCGGACCGTGCTGCAGCTGCTCGACCTGCCGGTCAGCGCGCTGGTGATCCTGGCCTGCTCCTCGATCGGCGTCTACGGCATCGTGCTCGCCGGCTGGTCGTCCGGCTCGCCGTACCCGCTGCTCGGCGGCATGCGCTCCGCGGCGCAGGTGATCTCCTACGAGATCGCGATGGGGCTCTCGATCGTCGCGGTGATCCTGCAGGCCGGGTCGCTGAACCTGGCCGACATCGTCGGCGCGCAGCACAAGGTGTGGTTCCTCTACCTGGTCCCGAGCTTCGTGATCTACCTGATCTCGATGGTCGGTGAGACCAACCGGGCCCCGTTCGACCTCCCCGAGGCCGAGTCGGAGCTGGTCGGCGGCTTCCACACCGAGTACAGCTCGATGAAGTTCGCGATGTTCTTCCTCGCCGAGTACGTCAACATGGTGATCGTCTCGGCGTTCGCGACGACGCTGTTCCTCGGCGGCTGGATGGCCCCGTGGCCGCTGTCGCTGATCGGGAACAACGTCCTCAATACCGGCTGGTGGCCGGTGCTGTGGTTCTTCGCGAAGATGTTCGTCCTGCTCTTCGGGTTCATCTGGCTGCGCGGCACGCTGCCCCGCCTGCGCTACGACCAGTTCATGCGCCTGGGCTGGAAGGTCCTGGTCCCGCTGAACCTGGTCTGGATCGTCATGGTGACGTTCGCGAAGGTCATCGCCTGGAACACCGCGACCATCATCATCGCCGCGGTTGCGATCTTCATCGTCGTCGCGCTGTTCTTCTACGTCCGGGCCGCGAGCCGGGAAGAGGAGAGCGAGAGCATCCCGGTCACCGGCGGTGGCTTCCCGGTCCCGCCGCTGGACCTCAAGGTGCCGCAGACCACCCCGCGTCAGAAGGCTTTGGCCAAGGCCGAGGCGAAGGCGGCCCGCCGCAAGCCGGCGGCCGTCGGTACCGCAAAGGAAGGGGCACAAGATGGGGTTTCTTGATCCCGTCAAGGGCTTCGGCGTCACCTTCGGGATGATGTTCAAGAAGGTCGCCACCGAGGAGTACCCGGAGGCCGGCGCGCCCGCCGCCCCGCGTTACCACGGCCGGCACCAGCTGAACCGCCACCCGGACGGCCTCGAGAAGTGCGTCGGCTGCGAGCTGTGCGCGTGGGCGTGCCCGGCGGACGCGATCTTCGTCGAGGGCGGTGACAACACCGAGGAAGCCCGGTACTCGCCGGGCGAGCGGTACGGCGCGGACTACCAGATCAACTACCTGCGCTGCATCGGCTGCGGCCTCTGCATCGAGGCGTGCCCGACCCGGTCGCTGACGATGATCAACTTCTACGAGCTGGCCGACGACGACCGCCAGCGGCTGATCTACACGAAGGAAGACCTGCTCGCCCCGCTGCTGCCCGGCATGGAGCAGCCGCCGCACCCGATGCGGCTCGGCGAGAACGAGCAGGACTACTACGTGAACGGCCCCGAGCTGGCACGCGGGGAGGGCGTCAAGTGATCTCCGCAGTTC
This sequence comes from Amycolatopsis sp. 505, assembly GCF_031625235.1. Classification (NCBI taxonomy): domain Bacteria; kingdom Bacillati; phylum Actinomycetota; class Actinomycetes; order Pseudonocardiales; family Pseudonocardiaceae; genus Amycolatopsis; species Amycolatopsis sp. 505. Next base: position 767,898 of record NZ_JACKQP010000001.1, on the reverse strand, counting down.
TGGCCGCCGCACCGGACGCCTCCGCGGGTGTCTCGACCGGGGAAGCCATCGCGTTCTGGATCCTCGGCCCGCTCTCGCTGCTCGGCGCGCTCGGCATGATCTTCTCCCGCAACGCCGTCCACTCGGCGCTGTGGCTGGTGCTGACCATGCTGAGCCTGGGCGCGCTGTACATGATCCAGTCGGCGCCGTTCCTGGGCTTCACCCAGATCATCGTCTACACCGGCGCGATCATGATGCTGTTCCTCTTCGTGCTGATGCTGGTCGGCCGGGAGAGCTCGGACTCGGTCGTCGAAGTCCTGCGCGGGCAGCGGCTGGCCGCGACGGTGCTCGGCATCGGGCTGGCCGCGCTGCTGGCCACCGGCATCTACCGGGCGCTGGCGAACGTCACCCCGGCCGTCCCGCTCGACTCCGCCACCCCCGCGGGCGGCGGGCCGAAGGGCCTCGGCCGGCTGATCTTCACCGACTACCTGTTCCCGTTCGAGCTGACGTCGGCGCTGCTCATCACCGCCGCGATCGGCGCGATGGTGCTGGCCTTCACCGACCGGCACGCCAAGGGCGGGAAGCTCACGCAGAAGGAACTGGTGCTCCTGCGGTTCCGCGGCGAACACGACCGGCCGTCGCCGCTGCCCGGCCCGGGTGTCTTCGCCACCGCCAACTCGGTGGCCACCCCGGCGCTGCTGCCGGACGGCACGGTCGCCCCGGAGTCGCTGTCGGCGATCATCGAGTCCACTTCGGCGATCGAGCTGGCGAAGGAACGCAAGCTCGTCGCGGACGAGGGCCCGCACCCGGACGCGCGCGCCCTGGTCGGTACGGAACCCTCTGCCGGGGGAGCTTCGGAAGGGGAGAAGGAATGACCCCCACGTACTACCTGCTGCTGTCGGCGCTGCTGTTCGCGCTCGGCGCGGTCGGCGTGCTGGTGCGGCGCAACGCGATCGTCGTGTTCATGTGCATCGAGCTGATGCTCAACGCGGTCAACCTGTCGCTGGTCACCTTCGCCCGGATCAACGGCGGGCTCGACGGCCAGATCATGGCGTTCTTCGTCATGGTCGTCGCGGCCGCCGAGGTCGTGGTCGGCCTGGCGATCATCATGGCCATCTTCCGCACCCGGCGCTCGGCCTCGGTCGACGACACCAACCTGCTGAAGTACTAGGAGACCCCCGAGTGACCGCATCATCGTGGCTGCTGGTGGCCCTTCCCGGTCTCGGCGCCTTGATCCTCCTGCTGGCGGGGAAGCGCGCGAAGGCCTGGGGGCATCTGCTCGGCTGTGCCACCGTCACGCTGGCTTTCGTCTACGGCGTCATCCTGTTCTTCAGCGCCGACACGGGCACGACGACCGACACCAAGGTCTACTCGTGGATCCCGGTCGGGGCGCTGCAGATCGACTTCGGGCTGCGGATCGACGCGCTGTCGCTGACGTTCGTGCTGCTCATCACCGGCGTCGGCATGCTGATCCACTACTACTCGATCGGCTACATGGCCGACGACGAGGGCCGGTACCGCTTCTTCGCGTACCTCAACCTCTTCGTCGCCTCGATGCTGGTCCTGGTGCTGGGCAACAGCTTCGTGACGCTCTACCTGGGCTGGGAGGGCGTGGGTCTCGCGTCCTACCTGCTCATCGGCTGGTACCAGGGCCGCCCGTCCGCCGCCACCGCGGCGAAGAAGGCGTTCCTGATGAACCGCGTCGGGGACGTCGGGCTCGCGCTGGCGATCTTCATCATGTTCAAGTACGCGGGCTCGACCGGCTACGCCGAGGTCTTCAAGGCGGTCGGCGACGGCAAGTTCTCGACGGGCGCGATCACCGCGATGGCGATCCTGCTCCTGCTGGGCGCCTGCGGTAAGTCCGGCCAGTTCCCGCTCCAGGCGTGGCTCCCGGACGCGATGGAGGGCCCGACCCCGGTGTCGGCCCTGATCCACGCGGCGACGATGGTGACCGCGGGTGTCTACCTGGTGGCCCGCTCCAACCCGATCTTCAACGCGACCCCGGACGGCCGCTTGGTCGTCACCCTGGTCGGCGCGGTGACCCTGCTCCTGGGGTGCGTCATCGGCTGCGCCTACGACGACATAAAGAAGGTCTTGGCGTACTCGACGGTCAGCCAGATCGGCTACATGATGCTGGCCGTCGGCCTCGGCCCGGGCGTGTACGCACTGGGCATCATGCACCTGGTCGCGCACGGTTTCTTCAAGGCCGGGCTGTTCCTCGGAGCCGGTTCGGTCATGCACGCGATGAACGACGAAGTCGACATGCGCAAGTTCGGCGGCCTCTGGCGCAAGATGCCGATCACCTTCGTCACCTTCGGCCTCGGCTACCTCGCGCTGATCGGCTTCCCGCTCCTGTCGGGCTTCTACACGAAGGACGCCATCATCGAGGCGGCCTTCGGCCAGGAGGCCTGGCGGGGCTGGGTGTTCGGTCTCGCCACGCTCATCGGCGCCGGCCTCACCGCGTTCTACATGACCCGGCTGATGATGATGACCTTCTTCGGCAAGGCTCGGTGGGAGAACCTCAAGTCCGCCGACGGGCACGACTTCCACCCGCACGAGGCGAAGCCGATCATGTGGATCCCGATGGCGATCCTGGCGGTCGGCTCGGTCGGCGCCGGTGCCTTCTTCGCGATCGGCAACCGGTTCGCGACCTGGCTCACACCCACCGTCGGCGAGTTGGCGGAGCACCACGAGCACGGTGCCCTTCCGGCGGCCCTGATCCCGTGGCTCACCGTCGCGCTATCCGCGGTCGGCGCCCTGATCGCCTGGCTGATCTTCCGTCGTGACGTCCCGGTCGAGCAGCCCCAGCGGGTCTCGTTCGTCACCCGGGCCGCGCGCAAGGACCTGTACGGCAACACGCTCAACGAGACGCTGGTGGCCCGCCCGGGCACCTGGCTCTCGCGGGCGCTGGTGTTCGTCGACAACCGCGGCGTCGACGGCGCGGTCAACGGCCTGGCCGCCGGTCTCGGCGGCGGGTCCGGCCGGCTCAGGCGGCTCCAGACCGGGTTCGTCCGGTCCTACGCGCTGTCGATGCTGGGCGGCACGTTCCTGCTTCTGGCGGCTCTCCTGCTGGTGAGGTTCTCCTGATGACCTGGTTGCTCATCCTCATCCTGGTGCCGCTCGCCGGCTCCCTGGTGCTGGCGTTCCTCAAGGGGAACGACCGCGCCGCGGTGCTGACGGCGTTCGGGTTCTCGCTGCTCGAGCTGGTGCTGATCATCCCGTTCTGGCTCAGCTACTCGCCTTCGGGCGCGCGGCTGCAGATGACGTCCAGCTTCGACTGGATCCCCAGCTTCGGCGTGCACATCGCGTTCGGCACCGACGGCATCTCGCTGATCATGATCGCGGTGATCGCGCTGCTGGTGCCGATCGTCGTCGGCGGGCTCGGCACGCTGGACAAGCTCCCGGAGGGGCGCAGCGCGGGCGGGTTCCTGTCGCTGATCCTGCTGCAGGAGGCGCTCACGATCGGCGTGTTCGCCGCGACCGACGTCTTCCTGTTCTACGTGCTGTTCGAGATCATGCTGATCCCGATGTACTTCCTCATCGGCGGCTACGGCGGCGCGAACCGGCAGTACGCGGCGGTGAAGTTCTTCCTGTACTCGTTCCTCGGCGGCCTGATCATGCTGGCGTCGGCGATCGGGGCGTACTCGCTGGCCTCGGACAAGCTCGGCAAGGGCACGTTCGACTGGGCCACGCTGGTGACGGTGGTGCGCGAAGCGCCGCTGTCCACGCAGATCTGGCTGTTCCTCGGGTTCTTCCTGGCCTTCGCGATCAAGGCGCCGCTGGTGCCGTTCCACACCTGGCTGCCGGACGCGGCGGGGGAGGCGCCGATCGGCGTCGCCGTCCTGCTGGTCGGCGTGCTGGACAAGGTCGGCACGTTCGGGTTCCTGCGCTACTGCCTGCCGATGTTCCCGGAGGCGAGCAAGACCCTGGCGCCGCTGGTGCTGGTGCTCTCGGTGGTCGGTGTCCTCTACGGCTCGATCCTCGCCGCGGGGCAGCGGGACATGAAGCGGTTCATCGCCTACGTCTCCATCGCGCACTTCGGCTTCATCTCGCTGGGCATCTTCGCGTTCAACGAGCAGGCGATGGTCGGCTCGGCGACGTACATGCTCAACCACAGCCTGGCGACCGGCATGCTGATCGTGGTGATCGGCCTGGTCATCGCGCGCGGCGGGTCGTCGCGCATCTCCGACTACGGCGGCATGGCCAAGGTGACCCCGTTGCTGGCCGGGCTGTTCCTGCTCGCCGGTCTGTCCACGTTGTCCCTGCCGGGCACCAACTCGTTCGTCTCGGAGTTCCTGGTGCTCATCGGGTCCTTCGTGGACCAGCCGGTGTACACGATCCTCGCCACGGTCGGCATGGTCCTGGCCGCGGCGTACGTCTTGTGGCTCTACCAGCGGGTCTTCCAGGGCCCGGTCCGCGGTGACGCCCTGGTGGGCGTCGGCGGGGGCCCGGGCACGGCGATCGCGCCGGAGCTGGGCGCGAAGAAGGCCATCACGGACCTGAACGGCCGGGAGATCGCGATCCTCGCGCCGCTGGTCGTGCTGATCATCGTTCTCGGCTTCTACCCGAAGCCGGTGCTCGACACAGTCACCCCGACGGTGCAGCAGACGCTGTCCGCGGTCCAGGGAGGCAAGTAAAAGTGCTCGACATCCTCCTGACCCAGGCGCCGACGCCGATCACGACGCCGTCGATCGACTACCCGGCGGTGCTGCCGGTGCTGATCGTCCTCGGCGCGGCGTGCGTCAGCGTGCTGGTCGAGGCGTTCGCGGCGAAGCGCTCGCGGTTCGGCATCCAGGTGGGCCTGAGCCTGGCGTCGATCGTCGCGGCCGGCGTCAGCCTGATCATCTACGCGACGGGCAGCGCCCCGGCGGGCGGCGTCACGACGTTCAGCGGCGCGATCTCGATCGACCGGCCGGCGCTGTTCCTCTGGGGCACGCTCCTGGCGCTGGCGGTCGGCGCGGTGCTGCTGATCTCGGACCGCGTGGTCGAGCCGGGCGGCGCACTGGTCGCCCAGGCCGGCATCCGCCCGGGCACGGTCCAGGACCGCGCCCAGACGGCGACGGTGATGCAGACCGAGGTGTTCCCGCTGACGCTGTTCGCCCTCGGCGGCATGATGGCGTTCACGGCGGCGAACGACCTGCTGACGATGTTCATCGCGCTCGAGGTGCTGTCCCTCCCGCTGTACCTGATGTGCGGCCTCGCGCGGCGCCGCCGGTTGCTCTCGCAGGAAGCGGCGGTGAAGTACTTCCTGCTGGGCGCGTTCTCGTCGGCGTTCTTCCTGTACGGCCTGGCGCTGCTGTACGGCTACGCGAACTCGGTGAAGCTGGGCGACATCGCGGCCGCGGCGGCGGGTTCGGACCGGTCGGACACGCTGCTGTTCGCGGGCCTGGGTCTGCTGGTGGTCGGCCTGCTGTTCAAGGGCTCGGTCGGCCCGTTCCACACGTGGACTCCGGACGTGTACCAGGGAGCCCCGACGCCGGTGACGGCGTTCATGGCGGCGTGCACGAAGGTGGCGGCGTTCGGCGGCATCCTGCGGGTGCTGTCGGTGGCGTTCTCGTCGACGTCGTGGGAGTGGCGCGGCGTCCTGTGGGGCGTGGCGATCATTTCGATGGTGATCGGTGCGGTGCTGGGCCTGACCCAGACGGACGTCAAGCGCATGGTGGCGTACTCGTCGATCGCCCACGCGGGCTTCCTGCTGGTCGGGGCGATCGCGATGACGCGCGATGGGCTCTCGAGCACGCTGTTCTACCTGCTGGCGTACGGCTTCACGACGCTGGCGGCGTTCGGCGTGATCAGCCTGGTCCGCGATTCGTCGGGCGAGGCAACGCACCTGTCGGCGTGGGCCGGGCTGGCGAAGCGCTCGCCGTTGCTGGCCGGCGTGTTCACGTTCCTGTTGCTGGCGCTGGCGGGTATCCCGTTGACGTCCGGTTTCATCGGCAAGTTCGTCGTGTTCTCGGCGGCGTTGTCGGACGGAATGGCCCCGCTGGTGGTGGTGGCCCTGGTGTTCAGCGCGGTGGCGGCGTTCTTCTACCTGCGAGTGATCGTCCTGATGTACTTCTCCGAGCCGGCGGCGGACGGCCCCTCGGTCTCGGTCCCGGGCTTCGGCACGGGGACGGCGATCTTCCTGGGCACGGCGGTGACGCTGGTGCTGGGCCTGGTCCCGGCGTTCGCCCTGGGCTGGGCGGGTTCCGGCGGCTTCGCTTTCTGAGTTCTGCTTTTCCTGGGCCGCCGCTCTCGTTATTCGAGGGCGGCGGCCTTCAGCATTTGGCTGAGATTTTCTTGTTCCCCGGGTGCGACGTTGATGTAGCCGTTTTCGAGGGCAATCCCGACCCGTCCGGCTTTCAGGTCGAGATAGCTGACGGTCCGGTCAGCGGCGTGGAGTTGCCCGACGCCGAAGTGGGGCTGCTGCAAGAGGGCGTCGAGCTCCTGCGCGGCCCGGCTGCGCTCTTCGTCGAAGATGTCGCTGTCCGGTGGCGTCCGGAAGTCGTCTTGGGGGAGCGAGAAGGGCTTGAGATCGGCGGGCCGGCAGTGCGGCAGGCGCGCGACGAGGGCGTCGGCGGGGTGGACGTCGACCTCGGTGAGTTCGACCTGATCGCCGCGGCAGACCACGCAGACGGCGGTTTCGTCATCGGCCGTGGCGAGGATGCTGGTTTGCCCGGTGGCGTCCCGGGTGTAGGCGAAGTACCCCTGGGCGGGTTGGCCGATGAGGTGCAGGAGGTCTTCGAATTCGGGCGTGAAGCCGTCGCCTTGGGTGACGCCGTATGGGCTGAGTTCGTCGAAGGCATCGCTGGTGATTTGTTGCTTGAGGGAGGGCGGAATGTAGCGGAGGCCGTTCGCGAAAACGGGGTGCGGATCACCGCAGCCGACGCCGCGCAGGGCGGTGAGCAAGGTGCCGAGCGAGAAGATCATCGTTTCTTGTGCTCACCGATGACGGGCGGCATGGGCTTTTCGGTGAAGCCGCCGAAGGTCTCGTCGGGATCGGGGTTCTGGAGGTAGGGGGCTTTTTTCTTTTCGCGGTCTTCTTCTTTCCCGCCACGCCCGGCGAGCGGAGTGCCCATGGGGAGGCCGTTGGCACCCCGCGGGCCGGCGGAGCCACGGAGGGGGTTGGCGCCGGGGAGCCGTTCCTCGGGGAGGCGGGCGCCGGTGCTGCTGCCGGGGGCGCGGGGGCCGGGCTGGTTGGCTTTGTTTCCGGCGCCTGGTCCCGTTCCAGTGCTGGTGCCCGGCATTCCGGGGCTCGGCTGATACCCACCGCCGCTGTACGGCCCGCTTCCTGGCCCGAACCCGCCGGGCCAGTTCGTCCCGGTCAGGTTGCTGACGGGCTGCCCGGTAGGCCCGAACTCATACCCACCCTGAGCGGCGGGCAGGACGGGCTTGGGGACGTAGCTGTTGGCGTGGGTGGCGTCGCTGGGCGTGTTCCCGCTGTGCGTGGTTCCGCTGATCGTGGTTCCGGTGTTCGTGTTCCCGGCCTGAACCTGGTTCGGCCTGGGCTGTCGATCCTGCTGAGTTTGCCGTTGGTTTCCGTCGGTCACCCGGTTCTGCCCGGGCCGAACGGTCTGCCGATCCTGACTCGGAACCTGCGTATCCCGGGGGTTTCGAGCCCACTCTCCGGTATCAGTAGGACCGGTTTTGTTTCCGGAGGTCTGCATGGAGATGGAAGCCCCGGAGTCGGCAAGCTGCGCGTATTGGGCGGGCATCTGCCCACCATTGGAGGTGCTGGCGGAGTGATAGGCACTGAAGGCATCGATGTTGGCTTGGCTGTCAGCCTGCCACCGCGCAACTTTGGCGTGGTAGGAACCCCACCCGTGGTCCGAAATGGCACGAACAACATCCTCAGCCCCGAGTTCAGGCGGCTGAGAGGAAACAGGCTTGACGGAATACTTGGCGGTCCCGAAGGCATCCATCTGAGCCCCAACAGCACTTTGAGCATTCTGAAGATGAACAGCATCATCAGCGGCGGCTTGAACAAGAGGAAGAGTCGCATCCGCAGCGGCTTCCCCAGCATCCCCACGCCAGCCGGACATGGTCTTGGCTCGTAGGGTATTGATCCGCTGAGCCCGTTCAACCATCCGAGTGGTCAACTGCCGGGCACCATCCTGAGCATCGGCCAGCGAGCCGACACCCTCGCCTCCGGTGATCTGCTCATAAATCTGCGCTGCCGTCAGCGGTCCTTCGGTCGCCATCAGTTCCCCCCGCGGAGATTGCCCAGTACCTGTGCAGCGATGTCATGAGCCGCCGCGCAAGGATCCTTCTTACCGATGTTATTTTCGGATTGTGCGACGTGGATGTCGACGGCCTGGGTGTCGCTCACGCCGAGCGCGACCGCGCACCGGCCACGGGATGCTCGCTCGTCGCTCACGCCATAGGCAACGATCGGGAAGCCATCGAGCGATTCCATCGGCTGGAAGAATTTATACTGTTTGTCCTTGGCTTCGTAGACGCTCGTCAGCCCGAGCTGGTCGGCGTTCATGAAGATTACTCCGATCCCTGCCTGGGAAACGTCGGCTGCGTCCCATGAGCAAGTCGGCCCAGCGGGTGCCTGCAGGTCTGGCTTGCCTGACACGCCAGAGCCGAGAAGCTCGGCTACTTGAGAGTCGGTCAGTGCGCCGCACGGCTGCCGTTTGAAGTGCGTCACGTCGACTGGATGCAGGACTTTGGGAACTCCAGGTCCCGGCAGTGCACTGTGGCTTTCAGGTGAGGAGTTCGTTCCCGGGGCAGCGCTGGAAGCCGATGGAATTCCCGGGTTGGTGGTCGAACACGCCGCCGCTGCGAGCAGCAATGCGCTGAACATGAGAACGGCGCGGCGCATCAGAGACTGCCTCCGGTCTGCTTGATCTCCGTGGTGTGGTCGTCCTCGGTGCGCGCGTACTTACCCAAGGCGGTCTGGAACTTGGCAGCCATGTTGCGGCAATACTCTTCCCGAGCCGCCAGCGTCGACAGCAGTGCCTCCCCGGATTGATGAATCTTCTCCGCGTTGCCGCCACTCGCATACTCGAGGCCTGGACCTTTGACGCGAGTGAGGGTGGTCGCCTGCTCTTGGTCGTGCTTGAACTCGTCGGCCAGGTCGTTCCACTCCCGCATCAACTCGCGCAGCGTCTCCTCGTCATAAGCGAACCCCGCCCCACCAGAAGCACCACCCGCCGGCCCATAAGACCCAGCGCGCGGCACCCCATTCGGCCCCGGCAGTTCCCAATCCCCACTCGGGTCGTAAACCTCAGGCACAGCACACCGTCGTCATCAGCTCTCCCCTAGCTTGCAGTGTGCTCCACCCCGAGCACCCTGCGTATCCGACGCACCGCACCCTACCAGGGTTCCCGCGACCCAAAAGCCAAGGTCACGAGGGCCGCGGCGGTCCTCTCGGCGCTCTCCCAAGCCGCGGCCCTCGTGACGTCTACGGGGTTGGCGCGCAGCTCGTGCGCCCCAGCGTCACCACTCCGCTCAGACCCGATGGCGGGAGGAAATCGATCCGCAGCATCGTCAAGCCGACGCTTCCGTCGCCCGGGAGTTCCTGGATGTTGAACACCGCGTTCGCCAGGACCGTTCCGTCCGATTTCCGGAGCGGGGACACGTATCCCACCGGCACCGGGCTCGGCGGGTTCGCGATCCCCGACAGCCCGCCGTACGTCCAGTTCGCGTTCGTCTGCGTCTGCGTCCCCACGCACGTCACCGTGTAGCTCGACAGCTTCACCCGGGGCCCGCCCGCGGCCACCAGCGCCGACAGCTCGAAGTTCTTGCCCGTAGCGGTGGAGGTCGTCGAGTCCCCGGAGGGCGACGTCGTGCACGAGGACGTTCCGCCGCCGAAGGTGATGCCCGGCTTCGAGACCTTCTGGGCCGTTGCGCTCGTCGGGCCGCCGATCGAACAGGGTGCCTGGGGCGCGATCACGACCGATGCGAACGCAGCCGCGCCGATGTCCGCCACGCCTGGCTGCGGGACCGCCGCGAACGCCGAAGCGCTGGAAGCCGCCAGGCCGGTCACCACCAAGGCCGTGACGATCGTGCTGCGCATCCGCTGTCCTCCTCGCCGCCGGAGAGGGGCCTGGGCGGCCGCTCTTCCAGGACTGAATATCCGCCCGCCGGAGACCCGCGTTGCGCCTGGGAACGGCGATCACCCTTTCGAGGATCACCAACCACCCGGGCGGTGTCATGTTCATCACCGTTTCCGCAGGACAGCGGGTAAACGACCGCGCGGCGGAGCCACTACGCTCAAGGGGCAACCGACCGGTGCACGAGTAGAGCGGAGCCGACGTGTCTGTGCCTTCCCCAGCCCCCGGGGCGGGATCCCTCCCCGCTGCGCCGGGCGGCGCCCTCGACGACCTGCGGGCGTCGGTCGGGCTGCAGATCGCCGACGAAACCCTGCTGCGGTCGATCGCCGGCGGGCTGACCGAGGTCGAGAAGCTGCTGCGCGAGGTCGTCCGCAGTGACGTCCAGGCCGTCAACGACGCCGCGTTGCACCTGGTCGAGGCCGGGGGCAAACGCTTCCGTCCGCTGTTCACGCTGCTCGCCGCGCAGTTCGGCCCCAAGCAGGACGACCACGTGGTGATCGCCGCCGCCGCGGTGGAGCTGGTGCACCTGGCCACGCTCTACCACGACGACGTCATGGACGAGGCCACCATGCGGCGCGGCGCCGAGAGCGTCAACGCCCGCTGGGACAACACCATCGCCATCCTCACCGGCGACTTCCTCTTCGCGCACGCCTCGCGCCTGGTCGCCGACCTCGGCACGGACGCCGCGCGGATCATCGCCGAGACCTTCGGCGAGCTGGTCACCGGCCAGATGCGGGAGACCGTCGGCCCCGGCCCGGGTGACGACGCCGTCGCGCACTACCTCACCGTCATCGCGCAGAAGACCGGCTCGCTGATCGCCACCTCCGGCCGGTTCGGCGGCATGATGTCCGGCGCCGCCGAGGGGCACATCGAGGCGCTGCGCCGGTTCGGCGACATCATCGGCACCGCCTTCCAGATCTCCGACGACATCATCGACATCGCGTCGCCGTCCGACGAGCTCGGCAAGGCGCAGGGCACCGACCTGCGCGAAGGCGTCCGGACGTTGCCGATGCTGTACGCGCTGGCCGACCCGGAGACCGACCCGCGGCTGGTCGAGCTGCTGTCCGGCCCGATCGCCGACGACGCGCTCGTTCAGGAGGCGCTGGAGCTCCTCCGGGTCAGTAGCGGACTCGATCGAGCACGCGTCACCCTTTCCGACTACGCTCAGCGCGCGCGAGCCGAGCTCACCGCGCTGCCCGCGTCACCCGCCCGGGACGCGTGCGAGTCGGTCGCCGACTACCTGGTCGCGCGTACGCGCTGAGCACTTAACAGGGGCAGGAAAAGATGTCCATATTCGGACAGGTCTGGCTGTGGAGCCTCGCCGCGTTCTTCGTCGGGGTCCTCCTCACCTGGCTGGTGCTGGTGCTGCCGCTCCGCAAGAGCGTCCGCCGGCTGGAGAGCTCGCTGGCGCAGGCCCACGCCGACGCCGCGCGCACCCCCGCGAACGCCGCGACGGTCGGCAGCGGCACCGACGCCTTCCGGCGGCGCGAACCGGAGCCGTCCCGCCAGGAGACCTCCTACCCCGGCACGCTGGTCGCCGCGCCGCCGATCCACCGCGACGACGTCCACGACGACATCGACGAGGACTTCGCCGAGCTGGACGCGCAGGTGCCGTCCCGGATCCCGCCGGAGCCGGAGCCCGTCCGCGCGCCCGAGCCGGAGCTCGAGGAGGACGACCCGTACCGAAGCGCGGCCACCCAGTTCCTGACGTCGGACGAGGAGCCGGAGCAGGCCTCCGCGACCCAGTACCTGGCCCCGGTCGGCGATTCGTTCGACGACGAGCCGGAGCCCGAGTCGCCGGCGTTGTCGCGGCTCGAGCAGCTCGACACCGACTCCGCGGGCTCGCTGTTCCAGCCCCCGGCCGGCGAGGCGGCGGACACGCCGGACTGGTTCGACGACGAGGCCCCGTCCCAGCGGTCGGCGTTCGAAGAGCCGGTGGAGCGCACCCGCTTCATCACCGAACACCCCGGCTCGGTGCGCCAGGACGATCCGGAAGACGCCGAGCCGCCGCAGTACGCGTTCGGCGGTGACATCGCCGAAAGCGAACTGGACGTGCCGCCGGAGACCCCCGCTGAAGCGACGCAGGTGCTGCCGAAGCGACAGCCGCGGGAGGCGGTGCGCGGGGGGTTCGACGCGCCGCAGCCGATCCAGCCGTCGATGCGCACGGTCGAGCGCCGCGAACCGGACCTGTCCGGTGCACACAGCGGCTCGCTGTTCGAGCCGTCGGTCCAGCCGAACCAGGCGGCGGCCGCCGCGAGTGTCGCGGCCCCGGAGCCGCCCCCGGCCCGGCAGGTGGCGGGCGACTCGGTCCCGCCGGGCCCGTTCGGCCCCGGTTCGGCGATGCCGCGCCCGGGCGGCGGTGCCCCCAGCGACAGCTTCGCCGTGAAGGCCAGCGTCACGGCTTTGCGGTACTGCACCGAGGAATCGGCGCAGTTCCCGAAGATGGTCGCCGAGGTCTGGTTCCGGACGGCCGAAGACGCCGAGCGCGTCGGGTTCCGCCCGCTCAGCTGACGCCCGGCGCGGCCTGGAACAGCACGAGCGCCGCGCCGCCGGGATCGGTGACCACCACCAGGGAGCCGAACGGCAGATCGGTGCGCTCGCGCACCAAGGTTCCGCCCAGCGCCAGTGCTTTCGCCGCAGCAGCGTCCACATCGGACACCGGCGCGTAGGGCAGCCACTGCGGTGCCCGGTCGTCGCCGGGCGCCAGCTCGGTGAGGCCGCCCCAGGGCGCGCCGCCGGTCTTCAGCAGCGTGTCGTCGGCCTCCCAGCCCAGCAACTCGGCGAAGAACCGCTTGCTGCCCGCCGCGTCGGCGGTGCGGACGTCGAAGAACACGAAAGGTGAGTTGGGTCGCATGGCCTAAAACTTAGGACACGTGTCCCAATCGGGGCAACCCCGAATACGCCGAAGGCCGCCATGCACCGGGCATGGCGGCCTCCGGGAAGCAGTGGTTACGCGACCGTCCAGGTGTCCTTGCCGCGCAGCAGCCCCTGCAGGTCCGGCTTGCGGGCCGCGCGGGCCTCCTCGACCTGGGCACGGGCGCCGTCGTCGTACGTCGGGCGCTCGACCTGGCGGAGGATGCCCGTCGGGACGTGGTTGAGGTTCTGGTCGCCCAGGCGCGACAGCGCGAACGCGTACGACGTGTCCGCGATCGATGGGTCGTGCACGACGAGGTTGTCCTCGCCGATGTCCGCGACCTTGGCGACATCCAGGCCGCCCCAGTCGCCGCGCTTGACGCCGAACTCCTGGTTCGGGCCGAACCGGATCGGCTCGCCGGCGCGCAGCGGGATCAGGCGGGTGGCGGCCTCGTCGGCGTCCTTGAGGACGTCGAACGCACCGTCGTTGAAGATCGGGCAGTTCTGGTAGATCTCGACCAGCGCCGAGCCGCGGTGCTGCGCCGCCGCCTGGAGGACCTCGGTCAGGCCCTTGCGGTCGGAGTCCAGCGCGCGGCCCACGAACGACGCCTCCGCGCCGATCGCCAGCGAGAGCGGGTTGAACGGCGTGTCCACCGAACCCATCGGCGTCGACTTCGTGACCATGCCCTGCCCGGACGTCGGGGAGTACTGGCCCTTGGTCAGCCCGTAGATCCGGTTGTTGAACAGCAGGATCTTGATGTTCACGTTGCGCCGCAACGCGTGGATCAGGTGGTTGCCGCCGATGGACAGCGCGTCGCCGTCACCGGTGACGACCCACACCGACAGGTCCGGGCGGGTGGTCGCCAGGCCGGTCGCGATCGACGGCGCGCGGCCGTGGATCGAGTGCATGCCGTAGGTGTTGAGGTAGTACGGGAACCGCGACGAGCACCCGATGCCCGAGATGAAGACGATGTTCTCGCGCTTGAGGCCCAGCGTCGGCAGGAACGACTGGACGGCGTTGAGGACGACGTAGTCGCCGCAGCCCGGGCACCAGCGGACTTCCTGGTCGGACTTGTAGTCCTTGGCCTTCTGCGGCTCGTCGGTGGTGGGCACGAGGTCCAGGCCACCGATGGTGGGAAGCCCGATGTCGATTGCGGTCATTTCGCCGCCTCCGTAGTAACGCCGGTGATGATCTCCGAGAACAGGTTCTGCAGCTCTTCGGCCTTGAACGGCAGCCCGGCGACCTTGGTGTGCGAGTGGACGTCGACCAGGTACTTCGCCCGCAGCAGCAGCGCGAGCTGGCCCAGGTTCATCTCCGGCACCACGACCTTGTCGTAGCTGCGCAGGATGTCGCCGAGGTTGGCGGGCAGCGGGTTGAGGTGACGCAGGTGCGCCTGCGCGATCGGCAGGCCGAGCTTGCGCACGCGCCGGCAGGCCGCGCCGATCGGGCCGAACGAGCTGCCCCAGCCGAGCGCGAGCACGCGGGCTTTGCCGCCGCTGGGGTCGTCGACGACGAGGTCGGGGACGTCGATGCCGTCCACCTTCGCCTGCCGCAGCCGGACCATCTTGTCGTGGTTGTCGGGGTCGTAGGAGATGTGGCCGGTCTTGTCGGCCTTCTCCAGCCCGCCGATGCGGTGCTGCAGCCCCGGGGTGCCCGGGACCGCCCAGGCGCGGGCGAGGGTCTCGGGGTCGCGGACGTACGGCCAGAACTCGCCGGAGTCGTTGTCCGCGTTGGGTTCGCTGGCGAACTCGACCCGCAGGTCGGGCAGCTCGTCGACGTCCGGGATCAGCCACGGCTCGGAGCCGTTCGCGATCGCGCCGTCCGAGAGCAGCAGCACCGGCGTGCGGTACTTCAGCGCGATCCGGGTCGCCTCGACCGCCGCGTCGAAGCAGTCCGCCGGCGATAGCGGGGCGATGATCGGGACCGGCGACTCCCCGTTGCGGCCGTACATCGCCTGCAGCAGGTCGGCCTGCTCGGTCTTGGTCGGCAGGCCGGTGGACGGGCCGCCGCGCTGGACGTCGATGACGACCAGCGGCAGCTCCACCATCACGCCGAGGCCGACGGCTTCGGACTACAGCGCGACACCGGGCCCGGACGTCGAGGTGACGCCGAGCGCGCCGCCGTAGGACGCGCCGAGCGCGGCGCCGATGCCGGCGATCTCGTCCTCGGCCTGGAAGGTGATGATGCCGAAGTTCTTGTGCTTGGACAGCTCGTGGAGGATGTCCGAGGCCGGCGTGATCGGGTACGTGCCGAGCAGGATCTGCAGGCCCGAGCGCTGCCCGGCGGCCACGATCCCGTAGGCGAGCGCGGTGTTGCCGGTGATCTGCCGGTAGGTGCCCTGGGTCAGCTTCGCCGGGGCGACCTGGAACGTCGTCGCGAACGACTCGGTGGTCTCGCCGTAGTTCCAGCCCGCGCGGAAGGCGAGGATGTTCGCCTCGGCGATGTCCGGCTTCTTCGCGAACTTCTCGCGCAGGAACCGCTCGGTGCCCTCGGTCGGCCGGTGGTACATCCACGACAGCAGGCCGAGCGCGAACATGTTCTTGCAGCGCTCGGCGTCCTTCTTGCCGAGGCCGGTTTCGGCGAGCGCGCCCTGGGTCAGGGTCGACATGGCGACCCGGTGCACCTGGTAGGGCGTGAGCGTGTCGTCGTCCAGCGGGTCCGTCGCGTAGCCGACCTTGGTCAGGTTGCGCTTGATGAACTCGTCGGTGTTGAGGATGATCGTGCCGCCGTGCGGGACGTCGCCGAGGTTCGCCTTGAGCGCGGCCGGGTTCATCGCCACCAGCACGTCCGGCCGGTCGCCGGGGGTGAGGATGTCGTAGTCGGCGAAGTGCACCTGGAAGCTGGAGACGCCGGGGATGGTGCCCTGTGGCGCGCGGATCTCGGCGGGGAAGTTCGGCATCGTCGACAGGTCGTTGCCGAACGCGGCGGCTTCGGAGGTGAAGCGGTCGCCGGTCAGCTGCATGCCGTCACCGGAGTCGCCCGCGAACCGGATGACCACCCGGTCCAGCTTGCTGACCTCGGTCGGCCTGGTTGCGGCGAGCGAGCCGTGACCAGCGCCGTTGCCGTTCGCACTCGTGCTCATGGGTCAGGGATTCCCTCTCTCCCGACGGTACGGCTTCCGTTCGCCTGCCGGTGCCGCGGCTGCGTTCACCAGGTCTACTCCCGAGGTTAGCTCGCCCTCAACACCGATGTTGGTAGTGTCCCGGGTGTTGGACGACCTCTTCGGTGCTCTTCAATGTCCCCTTCGCAGGTCCGCCAGATACCTGTAACTCATGGTAACGGGTAGTCGCCGCGACGTGTTGTGATGCGCGTCTCCCGCGTCACGGCCGGGACCGGATCCGTTCCCGCATCAGGGAAAGCCGCTCGGCGAACTCCGGTGACGCCAGGGAGGCGAGCTGCGGCCGGATCTCGACGTCGACGGCGGCGCTGTGCTCGGCCAGGCCCGCGGTGGCGCGCAGGCTGCGCTTGGTGGCGAGCAGCGCTTCGCGCGGCGCGGTGACGGCGGGGTGAGCGAGCTCACGCGCGGCGGTCAGCAGTTCGTCATGGCCCCCGTCGACGACGCGCAGAGCCAGCCCGGCCCGCACGGCGGCTTCGGCGTCGAGCGGCTGCCCGAACAGGGTCATGGCGGCGGCCTGCTGGGGGCCGGCGATCCGCTGCGTCATCCAGGTCATCCCGCCCCCGGGGTGCAGCCCGAGTTCGAGGAACCGGGCGACGAACTTCGCCCGCGGCCCGGCCAGCCGGACATCGGCGGCGAGCGCGAGGTTCAGCCCGGCCCCGACGGCGGCACCCCCGACGGCGGCAATGGTCGGCAGGGTGCACTGCGCGACGGCGAGGAAGCCCGCGTAGATGGCCCGCAGGCCGGTTTCGTCGGCTTCGGCCAAGGCGGACAGATCGGCGCCGGCGCAGAAGGCGGGCGGAGTACCGGTGACGACGACGGCGTGCACGGCCTCATCCCGTTCGGCGGCGGCCACGGCGTCGGCGAGCTGCCCGGAGAGGTCGAGCGTCAGCGCGTTCCGGCTCCCGGGAGCGTCGACGGTGAGGAGGGCGACGCCGCCGGCGTGCTCGCTGACGATGCTGTCGGTCATCGGATCAGGGTATTGGTGGTGTGTGGCGGAACTGCTGGTGGTGCTGGTCGGCAACCTGCTGACGATGATCGACATGTCGGAGCTGTTCGGCGGACGGCGCCGCCGCTCCCGCGCCGCGGCCTCCGCGCGCGGCGAGCGGGTGGAGTACCCGTGTGTGCTGCGGTCCGAAGAGGTGACCGACGGCCGCGAACGGCGGGGCTGGATCGCGGTGGGCGAGGGGACGGCGACGTGGCGGACGCCGGGCGCGGAGCCGGTGCCGTTCGAGCTGGGCGAGCTGACGATGCAGGCGGTGGACCGCCAGGCGGTGACGTTCCAGTCACCGGGCGGCCGGACGGAGCTGCGCCTGCACCCGGACGAGGCACCACCGGTGCTGCGCGCGCTGGGCGGCTGAGCGCTTTCGGCCCTGCCCGGGTCGCGGCCGGGATAAGTCACCCTTCCGGTCTGAACCGGGGGCCGGAGGCCTCACTGCTCCGGAGTGGGCGGCCGCTCCAGCAGCCGCGAGAGCACCACCGTCGACACCGTCCGGTCCACGATCTCCAGCCCCCGCAGCCGCTCGAGCGCCGTCTCCAGGTGGTGGATGTCCGCCGCCCTCAGGTGGACGATCGCGTCCGCCGCGCCCGACACCGTGTACGCCGCCACCACCTCCGGCAACGGCTCCAAGCGGGCGCGGATGCGGGCCGGCGTGATGTTGCCCTGGCACGTGACCTCGACGAACGCCTCCGTTCCCCAGCCCAGCGCCTCCGGGTCGACCACCGCCGTGAAGCCGCGCAGGATGCCCGTTTCGAGGAGCCGGTCCACCCGCCTCTTCACCGCCGGCGCCGACAGGCCGACCACCTTGCCGATCTCCGCGTAGCTTGATCGCGCGTTCGCCACGAGGCACGAAACGATTCGCTGGTCGATGGTGTTCACACGCAACATCTAGCACAGATGCGCGCAGCGAACAGCGATTGATTGCGAGTTTAGGCGCGCCTTACCCTGCAACCATGCAGGCGATGCGCGTACCGACCACCCGTCGATACCTGATGTGTCCCCCGCGTCACTTCGCGGTGGACTACGTGATCAACCCCTGGATGGACCCGACCCAGCCGGTCAGCGCGGACGTCGCCGTCGCGCAGTGGACCGAGCTGCGCGACACCTATCGCCGCCTCGGCCACACCGTCGAGGAGATCGAGCCCCAGCCCGGCCTGCCCGACATGGTCTTCGCCGCCAACTCCGGCACCGTCGTCGACGGCCGCGTGCTCGGCTCGCGGTTCCGCGCCCCGCAGCGCGCCGCGGAAGCCGAGCACTTCCGCCGCTGGTTCGTCGAGCACGGCTACCGCGACATCACCATGCCGGAGAAGATCAACGAGGCCGAAGGCGACTTCGCCTGGACCGGCTCCCTGCTGCTCGCCGGCACCGGCTTCCGCACCGACCCGGCCGCGCACGCCGAGGCCCAGGAAGTCCTCGGCGTCCCGGTCGTCTCGCTGCAGCTGGTCGACCCGCGCTACTACCACCTCGACACCGCCCTGTTCGTGCTCGCCGAAGCGACCGACACGACCCGCGCGCAGATCGTCTACTACCCGGACGCCTTCTCGGCCGGCTCGCGCCGGGTGCTGGAGCGGCTGTTCCCGGACGCGGTCCTCGCGACCAGGGAAGACGCCGAGTGTTTCGGCCTCAACGGCGTGTCCGACGGCCGCAACGTCGTCCTGCCCGTCGAGGCCACCCGATTGGGTGAACTTCTCGCCGCGCGGGGGTACGAGCCTGTCTACGTCGACATCTCTGAGCTGCGGAAAGCCGGCGGCGGCCCGAAGTGCTGCACGCTGGAAATCCGCAAAGGCTAAATAACGGCAAAAATGTGTAACTCACCCGTTTGCCAGTGCGATTAATCGAAGTAACAAATCGACTACTCGCGGTGGCAGGCGGTGGGAGTGGTGACGGTGATCCTCGCCGTGCACGGGGTGGGCCGGCCGGCGCGCCAGCTCGACCCCGGTGAAGACGAGCGCTGGCTGACCGTCGAGCAGTTCGAGCGCGTCCTCGACGCCGCCGCGGACCGCGAAGACGTCCGGCTCACCTTCGACGACGGCAACGACTCCGACGTCGAGATCGTGCTGCCGCGGCTGGCCGAACGCGGGCTGACGGCGGAGTTCTTCCCGCTCGCCGGCCGGCTCGGGCAGCGCGGCTACCTCGACCGCGACGGCCTGCGCGAGCTCGTGCACGCCGGCATGGAGATCGGCTCGCACGGCTGGGAACCGCGCGACTGGCGGCGCCTCGACGACCGCCACGCCGACCGCGAGCTGAAGGACGCGCCGAAGCTGCTCGGCGACCTGTGCGGCCGGCCGGTCCGGCGGTACTCGCTGCCGTTCGGCGCCTACGACCGGCGCGTGCTCGCGCGGCTCCGCCAGGCGGGCGCGACCCGCGTGTATTCGAGCGACGGCGGCGCGGTCCACCCCGACGGCTGGCTCCAGCCCCGCACGGAGCTCCCGCACGACCTCGACGGAGATTGGCTCGACGGCGTCCTCGCCGGCTCCCGCCGACACGCGACCCGCTGGGCGAACCGCCTGTTCCGCCGCACTGCCCGGTAGGCGCGGGCCGCTCGCGCGCTGGGAGCCGGTCGCTTGTTGCCGGGTGGCGCGGGTGGGCGCGGGCCGCTCGCGGGCTGGGGGGCTGTTTGTGCCGCGTCGCCCGGTGGGCGCGGGCCGCTCGTGGGCTGGGGGCCGGTCGCTGGTTGCCGTGTCGCCCGGTGGCAGCGGGCCGCCCGCGGTCTGGGACGGGCTGCCTGTGCCGCGTCGCCCGGTGGGCGCGGGGCACACCAGGTGGGTTGCGTGCGGGCGCCGGCCGCTTGCGCCGGGTGGTGGTCTGCCCTGTTGCCGCGCCGCCCGCGTGGGCGCAGACCGGCTCACGCGTTGGGTAGCGAGCTACCCGCTACCGCGTTGGCCGCGCGAGCGGCAGCCGGGCCGCGCCAACCGGCGAGGCCCAACCGCCCTGTCCGTTAGGCGAACTTCGCCGGATCCCGGCCGGCCCGCCGCGTCCCGGCGAACGGGACACCCGCCGAACCGGTCGCCGCCGGGCCGAACCGGTGAGCAGGCTTTTCGTCAACTCCCGCCACCTGATGGGAAATTCCCGCCCCCGAAGGCCTTGAACGCGCCCGCCTCCGCGGTGCATCCTGGTGCCCCGCCGCCGTAAGGAAAGTTTCCTAACTAAAGGGAGCACCAGGAATGCGGAAACTGATCCTGCTCGCGACGCTCGCGCTGGCGTCGGCCGTGGTGCCGTCGGCCGTCGCGTCCGCGTCGCCCGCCCCGGCCGCGGCACCGGCCACCGTGGCCGCCGCCCCCACCGCCGCGCAGCTGCTCGCCAAGACCAACAGCTGCAAGCAGATTTCGAACGGCAAGTACAAGACCGACGAAGACGTCTCGAGCAAAACCGTCGCCGTCTGCGATGCCAACGGGGCCGTCTTCTGGAAAGCCGACATGGACATCGACTGCGACGGGCAGCGCACCTCGCAGTGCAACGAGGACACCGACTGCTGCTTCCAGGACGACACCGCGTTCCACCAGTCCGACGGCAAGCCGCTCAACGCCGCGAAGCTGCCCTACATCGTCGTGCCGAGCTCCAGCAGCATCTGGAAGTACTCTTCCTCCGGCCTCAAGGGCGGCGGCTCCTGCGCGGTGATCTACAACGGCAAGGTCGAGTACACCGTCATCGGCGACACCGGCCCGTCGCAGATCATCGGCGAAGCCTCCTACGCCACGGCGAAGGACCTCGGCATCAACCCCGACCCGTCCAACGGCGGCACCGACTCCGGCGTCACCTACATCTGCTTCAAGAACTCGACCGTCTCGCCGATCGAGAACCACAGCAACGCGGTGAGCAAGGGACAAAGCCTCGCCACCACGTTCGTGAACAACAACTGACGCGACCAATTCACGATCCGGCGGCGAACCGTGGGCGTAGTCCACCGTTCGCCGCCGGATCGAGACGCAATTCTCACCCGGATCCCTTGCGTCTCACCGCCAACTCACGCCGTCCCCCGTTCGCCGCGTCCGCGGTAACGATCCAGGGGCGCCCGCCGACCAACTTGAGGGTCGCGCGGAATAGCGGAGGTTTTGGCGTGAAGATCAGTGTCTTCGGGCTCGGTTACGTCGGCTGTGTCTCCGCCGCGTGCCTGGCGGGGCAGGGACACCGGGTGGTCGGCGTGGACGTCAACCCGGTGAAGATCGACCTGATCACCCAGGGCAACGCCCCGGTGGTCGAGGAGCGGATCGGCGAGCTGACCGCCGAGGTGGTCGCGAGCGGTGCGCTGAGAGCCACCACCGACGTCGCGGAAGCCGTCGCCGACAGCGAGATCTCGCTGGTCTGCGTCGGGACGCCGTCGGCGTCGAACGGCAGCCTCTCCACCGTCTACCTCGAGCGCGTCGCCGAGGAAATCGGGGAAGCCCTCGCCCGGAAGAACACGCGGCACACCGTCGTCTTCCGCAGCACCATGCTGCCGGGCACCTGCCTCGACCTGCTGGTCCCGATCCTGGAGAAGGCCTCGGGCCGCACCGCCGGGGTCGATTTCGGCGTCGCCGTGAACCCGGAGTTCCTGCGCGAAGGCACCAGCGTCCGCGACTTCTTCGACCCGCCGAAGACGGTCATCGGCGAGATCGACGAAGCCAGCGGCGACGCCGTCGCGGCGTTGTACGAGGGCCTGCCCGGCCCGGTTTTCCGGGTGCCGATCCCGGTCGCGGAAATGACGAAGTACGCCGACAACTCCTTCCACGGCCTGAAGATCGGGTTCGCGAACGAGCTCGGCGCGATCTGCCGGGCGCTGGGCCTCGACTCGCACCAGGTGATCGACGTCTTCCTCGCCGACACCAAGCTCAACATCAGCCCCGCCTACCTCAAGCCCGGGTTCGCCTTCGGCGGCTCGTGCCTGCCGAAGGACCTGCGCGGGCTCGTCTACGCCGCGCACCGGGCCGACGTCAGCGTGCCGATCCTGTCGCACGTGCTCGCGTCGAACGACGAACACCTGCAGCGGGCCTTCGACCTGGTCGCGCGCACCGGCAAGCGCAAGGTCGGGCTGTTCGGCCTGTCGTTCAAGCCGGGCACCGACGACCTGCGCGAGTCGCCGCTGGTCGAGCTGGCCGAGAAGCTGCTCGGCAAGGGCTACGACCTGAAGATCTACGACGCCAACGTCAGCCTCTCCCGGCTGATGGGGGCCAACCGCGAGTACATCGAGAGCCGGCTGCCGCACCTCGGCCAGCTGCTCGCCGGGACCGTCGACGAAGTCGTGAACCACGCCGACGTCCTGCTCGTGGGCACCAAGGACCCCGACGTGCTGGCGGCCCTGCCGCACGGCCGGGAGATCGTCGACCTCGTCCGCCTGCCCGACGCCGCCGAGCGTCGCCTTGAAGAGGGATACGCCGGCCTTGCCTGGTAAAGCGCTCATCCTCGTCGAAAACCTCTCCGTCCCCTTCGACCGGCGGGTCTGGCAGGAGTCCACGACCCTGCGCGACGCCGGGTGGGAAGTCCACGTGATCTGCCCGCAGGGCACGAAACGCGACACCGAGGCCGAAGCCGTCGTCGACGGCGTCCACATCCACCGCTACCCGCTCAAGGCGGCGACCGGCGGCCCCGCCGGCTACCTGCAGGAGTACGGCACCGCGCTGTGGCACACGCTGCGGCTGGCCCGCAAGGTCGGGCCGGTCGACGTCGTGCACGCCTGCAATCCGCCGGACCTGCTCTACCTGGTCGCGAAGGTGCTGAAGCGGCAGGGCGCGAGGTTCGTCTTCGACCAGCACGACCTGTGCCCCGAGCTGTACCTGTCGCGGTTCGACCGCGGGCAGGACCTGCTCTACCGCGGGGTCTGCGCGCTCGAACGCGCCACCTACCGCGCCGCCGACGTCGTCATCTCGACGAACGAGAGCTACAAGCAGGTCGCCCGGATCCGCGGCGGCAAGAAGCCCGAGGACGTCTTCGTGGTGCGCAGCGCCCCGGTCGTCGAGCGGTTCCACGAGGTGCCGGCCGAGCCCGAGCTGAAGAAGGGCAAGCCGCACCTGCTCGCCTACCTCGGCGTGATGGGCCCGCAGGACGGCGTCGACTACGCCCTGCGCGCGCTCGCGAAGCTGCGTGACGAGGTCGGCCGCACCGACTGGCACGCCGTGTTCGTCGGCTCCGGCGACGCGTTCGACGACATGGTCGCGCTGTCGGCGAAGCTCGGGCTGGCCAACCAGGTCGAGTTCACCGGCCGGATCTCGGACGAGGACCTGGTCCGCTACCTGTCCACCGCCGACGTCTGCCTGTCGCCGGACCCGCTGAACCCGCTCAACGACGTCTCCACGATGAACAAGGTCATGGAGTACATGGCGATGAGCAAGCCGATCGTCTCGTTCGAGCTGCGGGAAGCCCGGGTGTCCGCCGGCGACGCGGCCGTCTACGCCCCGGCGAACGACGAGTCGGCCTTCGCGAAGCTCGTCGCCCAGCTGCTCGACGACCCCGAGGAGCGGGCCCGGATGGGTAAGCTCGGCCAGGCCAGGGTGGCGGGTCCGCTCTCCTGGGAGAACTCCGCGAAGGCTCTGCTTGCCGCGTATGAGCACGCTGTGAAGTCCTGATCGCCATTCGGTCAAGAAGTCACCCGCACGTGTAACCAATGCTCCCGGTCTTACGACGGTTCGGGTAACCGGCCGATCAACTGAATCCGTTCGGCGTACCCGGCTCAGGAATGGAGACCCCGCCGTTGACTGACGACACGGTGCGCCTGGCCCTGGTCGGGCAGGTCCTGCGACGGCGATGGCGGCTGCTGGCCGTCCTCGCCGTCTTGGGCGCGCTGGTCGGCGCGGGAGCGTCGATCCTCTTCTCGCCCGGCTACAAGACCACCTCCGGCGTGCTGCTCCAGGGCCCGCGCCAAGCGGACGAGCTGCTGACCCAGGCCGACATCGCGAAGGCTTCGGTCGTGCTCGACCGCACGGCGGCCATGCTGCCGTGGCACCCCAGCGGCGCCGACCTGAAGGACCAGGTCAGCACGTCGGTGGCGCAGAGCAACGTCGTGACGATCACCGTCTCCGCCGACACCGCCGAGCACGCCCAGCAGCTCGCCGACCAGGTCGCCCAGCAGTACGTCAAGTTCTCCACGCAGCTGGCGACCAACTCCGCCGACGCCTCGGTGCAGCTCGCCCAGGAGCAACGCGAGTCGCTGCGCCAGCAGGTGAAGCTGACGACCGAGCGGATCAGCGACCTCGCCAAGAACGTCGGCGGCGACCTGACCGTGGAGAGCGTGCAGGTCCGCACGCAGCTCGAGGGCCTGAAGACGTCGCTGGAGCAGGCGATCAACGATCTCAACCAGGCCGACCTGGCCACCGGCGTCGGCAACACCGTGGTGCTCGGGCCGTCCCAGCGCCCGACGTCGCCGGCGGCCCCCACGATGACGCAGCTCGTCGCCGGGGGCGCGGTGCTGTTCTTCCTCTTCGGGGTGTTCGGCCACCTGTTCACCGCCCGCACCGACCGGCGGCTGCGGGGCGAGCCGCAGATCGCGTCCGCGCTCGGCGCGCCGATCCTGGCCGGCGTCGACGTCACCACCCCGGAGGGCGACCGCGCTCCGGCCACCGGCTTCCTCGGCAAGGTGCGGCACCTGCTCGGCGGGGACCGGCCGTGGGTGCTGCCCCCGGTCGCGACCTCGGCCGACGAGGTCAACCGCGACATCCGCTACCGCCGGGTGCTGGCCCGGCTGGCCACCGGCCCCGCCGACATCCTGCTGCTGGTGGCCGACGACGACGAGACCGGCCGCCTGGCCGCCGCCCAGCTCGCCGAGCTGGCCGACCGGCAGTCCCTGCCGCTGCGGGTCTTCGAGTTCTCGCCCGACCGGCCCACCGTGCCGGACGCCACGGCGAGTTCCGGGGTCCTGGTCGTGCTCGGCGCCGGCACGCGCACCGCGTGGCAGCTCGTCCGGCTCGCCGAGGCCTGCGCCGACGGGGGCCAGGAGATCGTCGGGGCCGTCCTCACCCACCCCGTCCGGCCGAGCGCGCCGGAGAAACCCGGACCCGCGGCGGAAGCCCCCGAGAAAGCCCTGGCAGGTTCGGCGTGACGACTCCTCCCGAAACCCCCGCCGCGCCGTTGGTCGACCTCCAGCGGCTGTTCATCGCGATCCGCCGCCGCAAGCGGATCTGGCTGGCCACGGCGCTGCTCGGGCTCATCGCCGGGGCGGCGCTCGCGGTCGTGCTGCCCGCGCCGCCGACCGCGGTCGCCAAGGTGATCGTGGTCCACCAGGACGACTCGCCGACCGACAGCGGCACGCTGATGCGCACCGACGTCGCCGTGCTGCAGACGGCCCCGATCGCCACGGGCGCGCTGAAGAAGGTCGGCAGCACCGACTCGCCCGAAGACTTCATGAAGAACTACGCGGGTCTGGGCCTGACGAACAACATCCTGCAGATCACCGTCAAGGCCAAGAGCAACGAAGAGGCCGTCGCGAAGGCCCAGGCGCTGGCCGAGACGTTCATCGCCGACCACGTCAAGCGCAGCCAGGCGGCCGCGGCCGCCCAGTCGCAGGCCATCCTCGACCAGCGGAAGAACGCCCAGGACGAGCTGGGCAAGGTCGAGCAGCAGATCGTCGAGGAGGAGGGCAAGGGCCGCCAGGCCAGCCAGCCCACTCTCGAGAACCTCTACAGCCGCCGCGCCGCGCTGACCGCGCAGATCTCGGACTTCACCTCGCGCGCCCAGCAGGCCGGCATCGGCAGCCCGCAGGTCGCCGCGGGCACCCAGGTCGTCGACGCGGCCCGCGCGCTGCCCAAGGCGTTCCTCAAGACCACCGCGACCAACGCCGGCATCGGGTTCGCGCTCGGCCTGGCCCTCGGGCTCGCGCTGGTCGCCATCGGTGCCGTCTCGCGGGACAAGCCGGTGCTGCGCCGCGAAATTTCGACGCACCTGGGTGCGTCCGTGATCGCGCAGCTGCCGTCGAAGCTGCGCGGGCCGGCCCGGCTGTGGCGGCGCTCGCGCGCGGTTTCCGAACGCCGGCGCGTCGCGACCACGCTGGCCAGGCTCATCAAGAAGGACCCGCGCGCGGTGTCGCTGCTGGAGCTCGGCGCGCCGAAGGTCGCGGCCGCGCTCAGCCTGGACGTCGCCGCCGAGCTCGCCGAGGACGGTGCCGCGAGTGTCGTCGACGACCTCCCGCGCGAGGACGTCCGCAAGCTCGCGCAGGAGACCAAGAGCGACATCTCGGTGCTCGGGGCCGGCGACCCGCCCGGGCAGCCGGAGGAGCGCCGCGTCGGCGTCGGCACGGTGTCGCCGGGCACGGCGTGGACCGATCTGGAGCACCTCGGCAAGGAGACCGTGCTGGTCGTGAAGGCCGGGCACGCGAACACGCTATGGCTGCACACGGTGGCGCGGCAGCTGGCCGACCAGGAGATCCCGATCCTCGGCGTCGTGCTGGTCGACCCGGACCCGCGCGACAAGTCCGACGGCACGCTGTGGGACGGCCTGCACACGGCCCTGCGCGGCCGCGGCCGCCCGGCAGCGGCGCCCGCCGCGGCTTCGGCCACGGCTTCGGCCGAGCACGAGGACCGCCTCGACGAGCTGGTCGCCCGCGTCGCCGAGCGCGTCGCCACTGAGCAGCCGACGCGCCGGTTCACCCCGGTCCGGCCGGTGCTCCAGCCGCCGCACACCCCCTCGCGGCCACCGGCGTCGCCGCTGCCGCCGCCGGGCGGGGTGAGCGTCCCGGACCACCTGAACGCGCCGACGAAGAAGTTCGCCCCGGTCAAGCCCCCGAAGCGGCCGACGCCGTTCAAGCGCGATCACGGCGAACCGAGCCACAAGGGCGATCTCGAACCCGAAAAGAACACTGTGACAACCGGGGCCTCGCCCCAGGCCGGGGGCTCCGCCACCCAGACCCCCGAAAAGAGTGCGTGAGTCTCCCGACCCGCGCCGCGACCGAAGGGGAACGCACCCGATGTGCGGCATCGCAGGCACCTACCTCTGGCCGGACGGCGGGCCGCTCACCGACCGGCTGACCAAGACGCTGGCCCACCGCGGCCCGGACGGCTCCGGCCGCTACGAGCACCGGGCCGGTCCCGGCCAAGTCCACTTGGGACACCGGCGGCTCTCGATCATCGACCTGTCCGAGACCGGCGCGCAGCCGATGGTCCTCGACGGGCTCGCGCTGAGCTACAACGGCGAGCTGTACAACGCGCCCGAGCTGCGGGCCGAGCTGGCCGCGGCCGGCGTGCGCTTCCGCGGGACGTCGGACACCGAGGTGCTGCTGCAGGCGTGGCGGCGCTGGGGCACCGACTGCCTGCCGAAGCTGCGCGGCATGTTCGCCTTCGCGCTGTTCGAGGAGGGCACCGGCGAGCTGTTCCTGGTCCGCGACCAGCTCGGCATCAAGCCGCTGTTCTTCGTCCAGCGCAACGGCGGGGTCGCCTTCGCCTCGGAGCTCAAAGCGCTCGCGGGTGAGCTCGGCGGGTCGCTGCAGGTCGACAACGCGGCCCTGATCGCGTCGCTGCTGTACTACTGGGTGCCGGACAGCCGGTGCGCGTACCAGGGCGCGGAAAAGCTGCAGCCGGGCACGTGGCTGCGCTGCCGCCCCGACGGCCAGGTCGACCGCGGCCGGTTCTGGTCACTGCGGGAGGTCGCCGAGGAGGGCGCGGCCTTCGACGGCGAAGTCGACCTGCACGAGGTGATCGCCGAGTCGACGGCCAAGCACCTGCTCTCGGACGTCCCGGTGGCGACCTTCCTGTCGGGCGGGCTGGACTCCAGCTACCTGACGGCGCTGGCCGCGCGGTCGCAGCCCGGGATATCGGCCTACACCATCGGGTTCCGGGCCGAGGACGCCAAGTTCGAGGCCATGCCCGACGACCTGAAGTACGCCCGGATCGTGGCGGAGCAGTTCGGCGTCGACCTGCACGAGATCGAGATCGCGCCGCAGGTGCTCGACCTGCTGCCGAAGATGACCTATCACCTCGACGAGCCGATCGGCGACCCGGCGGCGATCAACTCGTTCCTGATCTGCTCGGCCGCGCGCGAAGCCGGCGTCAAGGTGATGCTGTCCGGGATGGGCGCCGACGAGCTGTTCGCCGGCTACCGCAAGCACCTCGCGAACCTGATCGCGCTGCGCTACCACAAGGTGCCGAGCGCGGTCCGGCGCCCGGTCGAGTCCCTTGTGGACCGGTTGCCGGTGGCGTCGGCCAAGCGCGGCTACCGGTCGGTGCGGTTCGCCAAGCGGTTCCTGTCCTTCGCGGGCCTGCCCGAGGAAACGGCGTTCCGGCGCAGCTACACGATGTACGACCGCGCCGAGCTGCTCGGGCTGGTCAACCCGGACCTCGCGGCTTCTGTCGACGACGTCCTGACCGAGCACGCGGACACGTACAACGACCAGGCTTTGGACGACTTCGTCAACCGGATGTGCCTGGCCGACTCGCGGATGTTCCTGCCCGGGCTGAACCTGACCTACACCGACCGTTCGACGATGGCGGCGTCCACCGAGGTGCGGACCCCGTTCGTCGACGTCGAGGTCGTGCGGGCGGCGTTCAAGATCCCGGGGAACCGGAAGATCGTCGGCCGCGCCGGGAAGATGGCGCTGAAGAAGGCCGCCGAGAACATCCTGCCCGGCGAGATCGTGCACCGGCCGAAGGGCCTGTTCAGCGCGCCGCTGCGGGCCTGGATGAGCCGCGACCTGGCGCCGCTGGTGCGCGAAGTCGTCAACGAAGGCGTCCTCGTTTCGTCGGGCTTCCTGCAGCGCGAGGCGTTGCAGCGCATGGTGGCCGAGGACGCCGCCGGTCAGGAAGACCGCGGCAAGCACCTCTGGCACGTCTTGACCCTCGAGTATTGGTACCGGAACGCGATGTCTGGAGCGGGAGCGAAGTGAAGCAGGTAGTCCAGAACTACAAGAGCGGGGAACTGGCGCTCCTCGACGTGCCCGAGCCGGCCTGCAAGCCGGGCGGCGTGCTGGTGCGGACGGTGTACTCGCTGATCTCGACCGGCACCGAGATGATGAAGGTGTCCGAGGCCAGCATGTCCTTGGTGGGCAAGGCGAAGGCCCGCCCCGACCAGGTCGCGAAGGTCATGCAGAGCGTGGCCACCAACGGCCTCTCGGCGACCTACCGCAAGGTGACGTCCAAACTGGACTCCTACACCCCGCTCGGCTACTCGCTGTGCGGTGTCGTCGAGCAGGTCGGCGACGGCATCACCGACGTGAAGGTCGGCGACCTGGTGGCCTGCGCGGGCAACGAGCACGCCCTGCACGCCGAGCTGAACTGGGTGCCCAAGAACCTCTACTCGCCGGTGCCCGCCGGCGTCGACCCGCGGCACGCGGCGTTCGGCACCGTCGGGTCGATCGCCATGCAGGGCGTCCGCCGCGGCGAGCCGCAGATCGGTGACGTCGCCCTGGTCATCGGCCTCGGCCTGATCGGCCAGCTCGTGGTGCAGCTGCTGGCGTCGTCCGGCGTGCGCGTGGTCGGCGTGGACCCGGACCCGGAGCGCTGCAAGCTCGCCGAGAGCCTCGGCGCGCTGACCTGCGCGCACCCGGCGTCCGGCATCGTGGACACGGCGGTGGACGAGCTGACGCACGGCGCGGGCGTCGACCAGACGTACCTCGCGGCGGGCGGCAACACGAACGACCCGGTGGAGCTGGCCGCGAAGCTGTCGCGCGACCGCGGCCGCGTGATCGACATCGGCAAGTGCAAGCTCGACCTGCCGTGGAACGCCTACTACGAAAAGGAACTCGACGTCCGGTTCTCGCGGTCGTACGGACCGGGCCGCTACGACCCGTCGTACGAGCTGGAGGGGCGGGACTACCCGATCGGCCAGGTCCGCTGGACCGAGCGTCGCAACCTCGAGTGCGTCCTCGACCTGATCGCGCGCGACCGCCTGGACGTCGAGCCGCTGATCACGCACGTCGCGGACTTCTCCGACGCCGTCTCGACGTACCAGTCGCTGAACGAGGGCGCGCTGAAGGCGGTGGCGGTGCTGTTCCGCTATCCGGACGGGGTCGCCCGGACGGAGCCGGTCGTGACGTCGGCGCGCGTCGGCGTGGCAGCGGCTCCGGCGGCCGCCCTGCCGGCCGGTCAGCCGGTGCGCCTGGGCTTCATCGGGGCGGGCAACTACGCGTCGTCGATGCTGCTGCCGCACCTGGTCGAGCGCCCGGACGTGCAGCTCAAGCACGTCGCGACGACGTCCGCGCTGTCGGGCGCCAACGCCCGCCGCAAGTTCGGCTTCGCGGCGGCGTCGACGAACATCGACGACGTCCTCGGCGACTCGTCGATCGACGCGGTGTTCGTCGTGACCCGGCACAGCTCGCACGCGGAGCTGACCCGCCAGGCGCTGCTGGCGGGCAAGACGGTGTTCGTCGAGAAGCCGCTGGCGCTGTCTTCCGAAGAGTTGCAGAAGGTCCTCGACGCGATCGAGGAGTCCGGCAACGACCGCCTCCAGGTGGGCTTCAACCGCCGGTTCGCCCCGCTGCTGCACGAGGCCCGCGACCAGTTCGGCCCGCGCGTCGGCCCGGCGAGCGTCCGTTACCTGGTGAACGCGGGCCGACTCGACCACGGCAGCTGGTACAACCAGACGGATTCGGAAGGGTCCCGCTTCGCCGGCGAGGGCGGCCACTTCATCGACACGGTGAGCTGGCTCCTCGACGCCGACCCGGTCTCGGTGTACGCGACGGGAGACCTCCAGGTGACCCTCGGCTACGCGGACGGGTCGACGGCGGTGATCACGTACGCCGAGACGGGCTCATCGGGCTTCCCGAAGGAGACCCTGGACCTGGTCGCGGACGGCAAGGTCCTGAAGTTCGACGACTTCGTGCGAGCGTCGGTGTACTCGCGCAAGAAGTGGGCCAGTTCCCGCATCCCGAAGGGCCGCGACAAGGGCCAGGCCGCAGAGGTCGAGGCGTTCCTGACGGCGGTCCGGACGGGCGCGCCGATGCCGATCTCGATCGCTTCCCTGGCGGCAACGACCCTGGCGACGTTGGCCGCCCAGACGAGCGCGGCGAACGCGGCGCCGGTGCGGATCGAGTTGCCGCAGAAGACGGGCGCCCCGGCATGACGAGCGGGCTGGAGCCGGGGGGCCCGAAATGATGGGTCCCGGCTGGTACCTGCGCCGGCTCTCGCGGATGGGGCCGGCGGAGGTGGTCGGCCGTGCGCGGCATGCCGTCGTTCAGCGGCAGTGGCGGTCCGCGCTGCCCACTCCGCCGGACTGGCCGCCGCACCCGCGTTTCACCGCGACGCTGCCCGCCGGGGTGCTCGGCAAGGTGTCCGGCGAAGCCGTCGCGCGGCTGGTGGCCACCGCCGACGAGCTGATGGCGGGCCGCGCGGAGTACTTCGGCGTCGAACGGACGGATTTCGCGGCGCCCGACTGGTTCCTCGACCCCAAGACCGGGCGTCGCGCGCCCTCGGACGTGTACGCGTTCGACGTGCCGTACCGGTCGGAAGACACGGTCGGCGACATCAAGCAGATCTGGGAACCGTCGCGGCACCAGCACCTCACCGTGCTGGCCACGGCGTACGCTCTGACCGGGTCCTCCGCCTACGCCGAGCGCGCGGCGGAGCACCTGCGTTCGTGGTGGGCCGCCAATCCGCCGTTGCGGGGGCCGCACTGGGTGAGCGGCATCGAGCTGGGCATCCGGCTGCTGTCGTGGGTCTGGACGCGCCGGCTGCTCGACGGCTGGCCGGGCGCGACGGAGCTGTTCGAGCAGAACCCGGACTTCCAGCTCCAGCTGTGGCACCACCAGAACTGGCTCGCGACCCTGCGCAGCCACGGTTCGTCGGCGAACAACCACGTCATCGCCGAGGACGCCGGGCTGCTGGCCGCCGCCTGCGCGTTCGGCTGGTTCCCGGAGTCGGCGAGCTGGCGAACCGCGGCGATGCGCTCGCTGGACGTCCAACTGGGGCGCAACACCTTCGCGTCCGGGCTCAACGCGGAACTGGCCTCCGAGTACCACGGCCTGGTGCTGGAACTCGGCCTGGCGGCGGCGGTCGAGGCCGACGCCGCCGGCACCCCGGTGCCGGATTCGACCTGGGACGTCCTGCTCTGGATGACCGACGCCTTGGCGTCTATTGTGGACAACAGGCTGCGCCCGCCCCGCCAGGGCGACGCCGACGACGGCTTCGGCCTGATCGTCGACGGCACGGCGACCGACCGCTGGGCGTCGCTGCTGGCTTCGGGGGAGGCGTTGTTCGGCCGTCTCGACTGGTGGCCGGCGGTCCCCGGCGACGACGTCCGCACGGCGCTGTTCGCGTCTCTCGCCTCGCGGACTCCGCGCGCTTCGGGTGTCCGCCCGGGCAAGCGTCCGGCGCACCTGCGGGACGCGGGGATGACGATCCTGCGCTCGGGCCCGGTGTGGGTCCGCTGCGACGGAGGCCCCCACGGGTTCCTGTCGATCGCGGCGCACGCCCACGCCGACGCGCTTTCGCTGGAGGTCCGCCACGACGGTGTCGACGTGCTCGCCGACCCGGGCACGTTCTGCTACCACGGCGAGCCGCAGTGGCGGTCGTACTTCCGGTCGACGCTCGGCCACAACACGCTCGAGCTGGCCGGCCGCGACCAGTCGGTGTCGGGCGGGCCGTTCCTGTGGACCCGCCACGCGGTGACGAAGGTCCTGGACGTCCAGACCCCGGACGACGGGCCCTCCCGCTGGTCGGCCGCCCACGACGGCTACGCCCCGGCACTCCACCGCCGCACGGTCGAGCTGGCCGGTGACGTGCTCAAGATCGACGACGAGGTGCTGGGCGATGGCGCCCCCGGACCCGCGCGGCTGGCGTTCCACTTCGGGCCGTCGGTGACGGTCATGCTCGACGGCACCACCGCCCGCCTCCGCTGGACGGCGGAGGAAGCGAGGGCGTCCGATGCCGCCGCCGATCCGCTCGTCGGGCGGGTCTCCGGTTCGCTCGGCGGTGCCGTGCGCACCGCCGTGATGGAGTTGCCGTCCGAACTTGCGTGGACCGTGCACCGGGGTGATGCTGAGCCGCCGCTGGGGTGGTACTCCGCGGGGTTCGGACGCAAGGAACCCGCCACCACCCTCGTCGGCTCCGGGTCGCCCGGACACCTCACCACCCTGCTCCGCTTCAGTTAGGACCCGCCCGTGACAGCCCGCCGCTTCCGACTCCGCCGTGCCGCTCCGCTGCTCGGTGTCCTGCTCACGGTCGCGGCGTGCTCGGGCGGGCCGGACACCGACGGCGGCCCGGCCCAGGCCACCGCGGCTCCCAGCGGGTCGGTCGCCGCGGTGTGCGACAAGCAGCCGGCCGGCCCCGCGGCCGCGCCGGCCGGGGCCGTCGTCGTCGACCCCGCCGTGCCGGGGGACCTGGCGGCGAAGACCCGCTCGGCCGGCTCCGGAACGACGTTCTGGCTCAAGCCCGGCAAGCACATCCTCGGCGACGACAAGTACGACCAGGTGTCGCCCAAGGACGGGGACGTCTACCTCGGCGCCCCCGGCGCGGTGCTCGACGGCCGGAGGATCAACCAGTACGCCTTCACCGGGCACGCCACCAACGTCAAGATCAACTACCTGACCGTGCAGGGCTTCGTCGCTCCGCACGACGAAGGCGTCGTCAACCACGACTCCGGCGACGGCTGGGTGATCGAGCACTCGACCATCCAGGACAACGACGGCGCCGGCCTCATGGCGGGCGCGCGCCAGCAGGTGCGCGGCAACTGCCTGCGCCGCAACGGCCAGTACGGCATGAACGCCTACTCCGGCGGCACGCCGCTCACCGCGCTGGTCGTCGAGGGCAACGAGATCGCCGGCAACAACACCGGCGACTGGGAAGCGAAGATCGAAGGCTGCGGCTGCAGTGGCGGGGTCAAGTTCTGGGACGTGAACGGCGCCGACGTGCGCGGCAACTGGGTGCACGACAACCACGGCACCGGGCTGTGGGCCGACACGAACAACAACGACTTCCTCATCGAGGGCAACCTCATCGAGAACAACGACAGCGCCGCGCTGATCTACGAGATCAGCTACAACGCCGTCATCCGGGACAACACGATCCGCAAGAACAACTGGGCCGACGGCCGCCGGTACGCCGACAAGAGCGACAACTTCCCGACGTCGGCGATCTACATCTCCGAGTCCGGCGGCGAGCCGCGGATCAAGGCGCGCACCGCGAAGATCGAGATCTCCCGCAACTACCTGGAGAACAACTGGTCCGGGATCACGCTGTGGGAGAACGCCGACCGGTTCTGCAACAGCCCGGCCAACACCTCCTCGGGTGACTGCACCAAGCTGGTGCCGGCGGTCAAGCAGTGCGCGGCCCCGGCGATCACCAGCGGTGCGCTGCTGGCCGACTGCCGCTGGAAGACCCAGCACGTCGACATCCACGACAACAAGTTCGTCCTCGACCAGGCGGTCGTGGGCTGCCAGGCCTCGTGCGGCCGGATGGGCCTGCTGTCGAACTTCGGCAGCTACCCGGACTGGTCGCCGTACCGCGGCGACGACGTCCAGGAAGCGATCACGTTCAAGCAGGACAACCGCTGGCACGACAACAGCTACGCCGGTCCGTGGACGTTCATCGCCTACTCGGCCGACCGTGTCCTGGAAATCGGCGAGTGGGAGGGTGCGCCGTACTCGCAGGACAGCGGGAGCACCTTCACCGCGCAGGGCGGAGGCTGACATGACCGCGCACCCCGGACTGTCCGGCCTCCGCGGCGACGCCGCGCCCGAGCCCGCGTCCTCGACGCCGAAGTGGGCGGGCCTGGCGTGGGCGCTGCTGATCCTCAACACGCTCGGCTCGACCGGCGCGAAGACGGTCCTTCCGCTGCCGCGGTCGGTCAGCCAGCTGGTCACCATGGGCTCGCTGATGACGGCCTTCGTGATCGCACTGGCCCTGAACAAGCACCTGCGGATCCGCCCGAGCGCGTACTTGACGCTGCTGACGGCCCTCCTGGGCGCCAGCATCCTCTCCAGCGCCGACCTGCAGGAAGGCTTCGGCGCGCTGTTCCGGTGCTTCCGGCTCACCGTGTTCGTCTCCACGCTTTGGTTGCTGACCCGCTGGTGGGACGGCGGGTTCAGCTTCGTCCGGTACCACATCCGCACGTACGCGGTCGTGCTCGCGTCGGTGGCGATCGGCCTGGTGATCTCGCCCGGCAACGCGATGCCGGAGGAGTACGGCGGCCGGCTTTCGGGCGCGGTCTGGCCGCTGACCCCGCCGCAGATCGGCCAGTACGCGGCGGTCATTTCCGGGCTCACGCTCCTCCTCTGGTTCGGGCGCCGCACAACTTGGCGCAGCGCGCTGATGATCGTGGTGCCGGTGCTGGGATTGCTGCTGCTCACCCACACCCGCACGGCGACGCTCGGTCTCGTCGCCGGTCTGGCGGTGGCCTTCCTGTCGATGGTGCTGACCAGTGCCCGCGCGAGGAAGGTGTTCGCGTGGACGGTCGGCGTCGGCGGGGTGGCCGGCGTGGTGCTCGCGGGCGCGCTGCAGACGTGGTTCCTCCGTGGACAGAGCGCGGACAACTTCTCCAGCCTGACCGGCCGCGCGAAGGTGTGGGACGCGCTGCTGGAGGCCCCGCGGACGACGGCCGAGTACATCTTCGGGGTCGGCCTGACCGACAAGTCCTACGACGGCCTCCCGATCGACAACAGCTGGCTCGCGATCTACCACGAGCAGGGTTTCGTCGGGATCGCCCTGGTGGCGGGCTTCCTCCTCACCTTGGTCGTGGTGGCCGTGCTGCGGCCACCGTCACTGGCTCGCGCGTGCGCGATCTTCCTGATCACCTATTGCATTTCGGCCTCCTACACCGAAGCGGGACTCGGCGACGCGTCGCCGTACCTGCTGCACTTGGCGGTCGCCGCGTCACTGCTGGTCCGCGGGGTGCCGCAGTCCGACGAACAAGCATTCATCCCGGCGAAGGGGGCAGACGTGCGAGGTGCAGGCGCGTGAAGGTGCTCGTGGTGCACAACCGGTACCGCTCCGAGCAGCCGAGCGGCGAGAACAACGTCGTCGACGCCGAGGTGACGCTGCTCGCCGAGGGCGGGCACCAGGTGTCGCTGTTCGAACGCCGCAGCGACGACATCGCGGCGATGCCGTTGCCCCGCAAGGCCGCGGTGCCGCTGATGGTGCCGTGGAACCCGGCCGTGCGGAAGGAGCTCGCCGCCCGGCTGCGGACCTCGAGCCCGGACGTCGTGCACATCCACAACACGTTCCCGCTGCTGTCGCCGTCGGTGGTCGCCGCGTGCGCGGACGCGGGGGTGCCCGCGGTCGCGACGCTGCACAACTACACGATGGTCTGCCCACCCGGCACGCTCCACCGCGACGGCCGCATCTGCACCGAGTGCGTCGGCGGCTCACCCCTGCCGGCGGTCAAGCACGGCTGTTACCGCGGTTCGACCGCGGCCACGCTCCCGATGGCGGCGAGCATGGTCGCGAACCGGCGCCGGTGGTGGACGGGCATTTCCCGGTTCTTCTGCATTTCGGCGGCGCAACGTGACCTCCTGGTGTCGGCCGGCATGCCCGGCGAGCGGATGGCGGTGAAGCACAACTTCGTCACCGACCCCGGCGTCCGCCGCACCGGCGCCGGTAAGCACGTGCTTTTCCTCGGCCGCGTCACCGAGGAAAAGGGGGTAGGCCTGCTGATGCGGGCCTGGGAGCGCCTCGACGGCGCCCTCGGCGTCCCGCTGATCATCGCGGGCACCGGCCCGATGCAGGACGAGGTCGCGGCCTGGGCGGCCGGCCGCCCTGACGTCTCCTACGTCGGGCTCCGGAACAAGGCGGAATGCCGTGCCCTGACCGCCGACGCGGTCGCGGTGGTCGCGCCCTCGACGTGGCTGGAGGCCTTCGGCCTGGTCGTGGTCGAGGCGATGGCCGCCGGCGTGCCGACGGTCGCCGCCGCGCACGGGGCATTCCCCGAGCTGGTCGACGACGGCGTGACCGGACTCCTGCACGTCCCGGACGACGCAGCCTCCCTCGCGGACCGCCTGCGCGCTGTCGCCGGCGACCGCAACGCAGACATGGGCGACGCGGCCCGCGTCCGGTACGAGAAGGACTTCACACCCGCGGTCGGGCTCGACCGCTTGATCGCCGGGTACGAGGCGGCGATCGAGGCGTGAGGCAGCTGGTCCGGACGGCGCCCGCGGCCCTGCCGGCCGTGCTGCGCACCCCGCTGGCGATGACGGCTGCCCTGGCGACGGCGGTGCTCGTCGCGCTCGGCATCCTGCACTTCCACGACTCCGGCCTGACCGGCATCGACGCAGCCATCCTGCCTTCGCTCTACCCGGTCCAGCCGCCGTGGCGGTACGTCGCCCTGGCCGTCGACTTCGGGGGCGAGCCGGTGGGGTCGGTGATCCTGATCGGTCTCCTTTCGGTGGTGTGCTGGCTGGTCCGCCGGGTCCGGACGGCCGTGCTGACGGTGGTGGGTGTCGTGGTCACGGTGGCGGTGACGACGGTGCTGAAGCCGGTGGTCGGCCGCACCATCCACGGCGAGTTCCTGTCGTACCCGAGCGGGCACACGGCCTTGGCGACCGCGCTCGCGCTCGTCGTAGCGCTGTTGCTCACCGAGCGACTGGGGCTGGGGCGCGCGGCCGGGCTCGCGCTTGCGCTGGGCCTGGCGTTGGTGGCCGGGCTGGTGATGGGGTGGGCCGAGGTCGCGTTGGGCGCGCACTACCCCACGGACGCCCTCGGGGGATTTTGTGCCGCGCTGGCCGCGGTCCCCGCGACTGCTTGGGTTCTGGACCGTGTGGCCGACCGGCTCTGAGAACAAGACCGGTTGCTCCGTTGATCCGCGCTGAGGACGCGCGCTCGCGGGACGGCTGATCCGGGGAACATCGAGTGGTGTTCACCGTTCTGGTACGGGTGGGCTGAGAAATTCGTCCACTGTGGACGCGGTGGTCGGTCGAGGCGGTCATGTCTCCGACGGTACCGAACAGGCGTGCGAACGCCAGTCGCTGAAACGGGTGAACCGACGCGTCCGAAATTCTCCGTTCGCGACTTTTCCTTTGTAGTGCAAGAGAAAAGTCGGCTCGCGGCGCGAAGCGTTGTGGAAATTGTCGGACCCGGTCGGCAAGCTCGTGATCAGCAGTCGGCGGGCCCACCGCCGAACGAAGAGCATTCGTCCTGCGAGTAGGGCTTTGCCTGCCAGCCCGCAGCGTCGACCGTCCTGGAGGTGTCATGCGCCACGAACGTCCACGGCCCGGAGTACACATTGTCGTGCCACCGGTTGGCCTGCCGGAACGTGATGGCCTCTTCGATCACCGTTCCCTTGTACGGCGACCAGTCCGGGAACGTCCCGTAGTTCGACAGCAGGGCCATCCGCCCGCAGAGGCTCGTGCAGCCGACGCGGCCGGCGTCGAACTTGAAGGTGTTGCCGTGGATCTCCACCCGCTGCGTCTTCCAGCGGCAGTCGTCGTAGGCCGGGGCCTTCTCGATCGTGCCCGCGGCGCACGAAGACTTTGCCGCCGGCTTGGTGCAGTAGCCCGTGGACGTGTTCGCCGGGCTGTTGCAGAAGCGGTCGGCGTTCTCCCACAACGTGATCCCGGCCCAGTTGTCCTCGAACGTGTTGCCGCTGATGTCGACGGCGGACGTCCGGGCCTGCACGCGCGGGTCGCCGCCCGATTCCGACAGGTACACCGTCGCCACCGGGAAGTTGTCGCCGCGCGCCGCGAACGCGCGGCCCTGCACCAGGGTGTTGCCGCGGAAGGTGTTGCCGCGCAGCACCAGGTTGTAGCTGGTCTCGTAGAACAGCGCCTCGGCGTCGTTGGCCTCGAACAGGTTGTCCTCGACGAGGAAGTCGTTGTTGTTCGTGTCCGCCCACAGCCCGGCACCGTGGTTCCCGTGGACCCAGTTGCCGCGGATGTCGGCGCCGTTCACGGCCCAGAACTTGGCGCCGCCGCTGCAGCCGCAGCCCGGCACCTTGGCCTCCCAGTCGCCGGTGTTGTTGCCGGTGATCTCGTTGCCCTCCAGCACGAGCCCGGTGATGCCGTCGCCCGCTTGGTAGGCGTTGAGCCCGTACTGGCCGTTGTTGCGCAGGCAGCTGTGCCGCACGACCTGGCCGGCGCCGGCCATCAGCCCCGCGCCCGCGTTGGCCTCGATGGTGGTGTTCTCGATGAGCCAGCCGTCGCCGGAGTCGTGGTTGACCACGCCCTGGTCCTGCAGCGCGGCGAACCCGCGGACGGTGAGGCCCCGGAGCTGGACGTCGCGGGCCCGCTGGGTGAAGGCCGCCCGGTTGACGCCGCGGCCGTCCACGACCGCGCCCGGCGCCCCGAGGTAGACGTCGCCGTCCTTGGGGGCGACCTGGCCGAACTCGTCCTTGCCGAGTGTGTGGGTGCCGGGCCGGAGCCAGAACGTCGTGCCCGCCGGGTGCGCCGCCGTCTTGGCCGCGAGGTCACCGTCGACGGCGGGGTCGACGGTGACGGCTCCGGAGGGTGGCCGGCCGTACTCGGCGGGTTGGTGGTCGCACACTGGCTGCGGTCCGTCGGCGGCTCCCGCGATCGCCGGGCACGCCACGGCGATCAGGAGCGAGCAAGCAGCGACGAGAACCGCACGAGATCTGCCCATGGCAGGAAGTTACGCACGAACGGGCCGGAAAACAGTCACCCTCAAGTGTCCTCATCGGACCCAACGGGTGAATCCGGCCCGTCCGTGCGGGGATCAGGCGAACTTGCGGAACACGGGCTGCACCGGACGCCCGCCCATCCACGGCGCCGGGTCGTTCGCGTCGAGGGCCTTCCGGTACACCGTGCAGGCCTGGGCGACGACGTCGATGGTCTTGTCGATGTCCGCTTCGGTGAGCGCGGCGCTGACCACGAAGGACGGTCCGAGCACCCCGCCGCCGATCAGCTCGCGCAGGAACAGCGTCCGGTACGGCTGGGACGGCTTCCCCTGCTCGTCGAGCGTGCCGAAGACCAGGTTGCTGGCCCGGCCGCGGACGACCACGTGGTCCTCGACGCCGATGCCGGCCGCCACCTCGCGGACGCCGGCGGCGAGCCGGTCGCCGAGGGCGTGCAGGCGCCCGATGACGTCTTCGTCGCGGTAGACGTCCATGACCGCCATCGCGGCGGCCAGCGAGTGGGTCTCCGCGCCGTGCGTGGTGGAGAGCAGGAACACCCGCTCCCGCTCGGTGCGCAGGCCGCCGATCTCCATCAGCTCCCGCTTGCCCGCCAGCGCCGACACCGCGAAGCCGTTGCCGAGCGCCTTGCCGAACGTCGAGAGGTCGGGCGTGACGCCGTAGAGGCCCTGCGCGCCCTGGGCGGACCACCGGAAGCCGGTGATCATCTCGTCGAAGACCAGGACGACGCCGTGCCGCGTGGTGAGTTCGCGCAGGCCCTGCAAGTACCCCGGCGGCGGTTCGACCGCCGCGGCCGCCTCCAGGATCATGCACGCGATCTCGCCCTCGTGGCGCTGCAGCAGCTCCTCCGCGGCCTGCAGGTCGCCGTACGGGAAGGACACCACCGCTTCCGTCGTCTCGTCCGGGATGCCCGCGTTCATCGGCGTGGTGCCGATGAACCAGTCGTCGGTGGAGAAGAAGGCGTGGTCGGCGCACTTGGCGACCAGCCGGCGGCCGGTGGCCGCGCGGGCCAGCCGGACCGCGGCCGTCGTCGCGTCCGAGCCGTTCTTGGTGAACTTCACCATGTCGGCCGTCGGCACGTTCTCGAGGAACCGCTCGGCGGCCTCGGCCTCGATGATCGACGGCCGGATGAAGTTGCTGCCCTTCTCCAGCTCGCCGCGCACCGCTTCGATCACCCGCGGGTGGGCGTGGCCCAGGCTGACCGCTCTCAGCCCGGCGCCGTACTCGATGTATTCGTTCCCGTCGACGTCCCAGACGTGGCCGCCGCGGCCGTGCGAGATGACCGGGGCCATCCCTTCGGGATACTGGTCCGAGCCCTTGGCGTAGGTGTGCGCACCGCCCGGGATGACCCGGTGCAGCCGCTCGTTCGCCGTCGTGGAGCGGGGCAGGTTCGTTCCCATGTCGTGGTTCACCTCGTTGGTTTCAACGCCTCTCCGAGAGAGGGCGCCCGTTCGTCCCGGTCACTGACCATTGTGACCGACAGTGGCCACGAAATGTCCAATTCAGGGTCTTTGTACGAAATCGTAATGTC
This sequence comes from Amycolatopsis sp. 505, assembly GCF_031625235.1. Taxonomy (NCBI): domain Bacteria; kingdom Bacillati; phylum Actinomycetota; class Actinomycetes; order Pseudonocardiales; family Pseudonocardiaceae; genus Amycolatopsis; species Amycolatopsis sp. 505. The sequence continues at coordinate 726,975 of NZ_JACKQP010000001.1, read as the reverse complement.
CTCTTCAGGATCGTGCGCCCGATCGATACGGTACGAAACGTCAGAGGGATCGGTGAGTGACTGGAATCCGTGTGCGCAGCCCGCGGGGATGTACAAAGAAACCTGGGTATCACCGGAAAGTTCGAAGGTTTTCACATTCCGGAACGTCGGCGAATCCGGTCGGAGATCCACGACGACGTCGAAGATGGCGCCGTGGGAACACCGCACCAGCTTCGCCTCGCCGGCCCCGCCACGCAGGTGCATCCCGCGGACCACGCCTTTGCGCGAACGGGAAAGACTGTCCTGGACGAAGCCGTCCGGGTCGATTCCCACCGAGGCGACGACGTCGCGGTCGAACGTCCGGCTGAAGAAGCCGCGCTGGTCCGCGTGCGGGGTGGGTTCGAACAGATACGCACCGTCGATCTCGGGCACCGGAATCGCCTTCATCGCGCACCCCCGAAGAGGGCCGCCGAAAGGGCGGCGAACTGGTCCTTGAGCCGCTGGGCGTTCATCTCGTTCCGTTCCTGGAGCGTCTGGCGCAGTTCGGCCGAGCGGTTCTCGAGTTCGGTGAACTGCTCGACGAGCCGGTCGAAGGCGACGGTCTTCGCCCGCTGGGTGAAGCCGTCGAGGCCCATCTCCGCCATGAGGACGTCGTTCTTCGGCGCGTAGCCGATCGCCACGGTCGGTTTCGCGACCTTCAGGGCGCAGAGCACGTTGTGGTAGCGCGTGGCCACCACGCTGTCCACCGCGGCCATCTCGTGCATCAGCTCGTCCAGGGTCTCCGCCGGAGCCGCCGTCACCAGCGGGGAAGCGGTCTTCTCGATGATCTCGTCGACGACCTGCCGGTCGATCTGATCACCGATGAACAGCCGGACGGGTCTGCCCTGGTCAACGAGCCAGGCGACGAAACGGTTCATCGTGTCCACGTAGTGGCGGTAGATGCGGTCGGCCTCGGTGCGGTCGTCGTTGCCGCCGTAGTAGGCCATCACCCCGACGCCGACGGTGCCCGGCTTACCGCCGGCGGCCGGGGTGGGGAGGGAGAACGCGAGGTCGGGGTAGACCTGGTCGGCACTCGTGTCGACGCCCATGGCGCGCATGGCGTCGCGGGAGATGTCGTCGCGGTAGGAGCGGTACGCGGCCAGCCGGCCGGACCAGCGGACCAGCGTCCGGGTCGCCTGCGCGCTGATGTGGTTCGCACCCACGCAGACGAGGGCCACCTTGGTGCCGAAGAGGCGCCCGGTGGCGGAGAGGAGGAAGAGCGAATACGGGAAACCCCACGGACGCAGCGGAAGCGTCGCTTCGAGGACACCCATGCCGGGCACGATGACGACGTCCTGCTTGCGGACCCAGGCGGCCGTTCGGCCGATGTCGACCAGCTTGCCGAGTCCCTTGAGGACGATCGACCGGAGGCCGGACGCCGTCTCGTACTCGGCCTGGTTCCAGTGCAGCGGCGTGGTGTCGACGCCGTACCGCGCGCGGACGATGTCCGGGCCGCCCACCAGGCCGGTCAGGACCGCGTCCGGGTACTCGGCGCGCAGGTAGCCGAGCACGGCTTCGAGGGAACCGTCGTTGCCGAGGTTCCCCGAGCCGAGCAGGCCGAACACGCCGACGCGGGGCCGACGCTTCACGCGAGCCTGCCTTCCCGGCCGGCCACGATCTCGTTGACCGTGGCGACGTCCGAGGCGGTCGGCGCGCGGTCCTCGACGCGCTCGCCGTGGCCGGAGCGGGCCCGGTTGGTCAGCCAGGCGCCGAGGTGGCCGAAGCACTCGCGCTTGTCGGCCGCCGAGATCGGCGCGCGGCGGATCAGGTCCGCGAACCCGTACACGTACTCGCCGAGCAGGCGGACGGTGGGATTCCGGAGCCGGTTCGCGCGCCGCGGGTCCAGATTCGCGCACCGGCTCCGGATGGTCGGGTTGGCCCGTTCCGCGCGGCCGGGGTGGTCGCGGCGGAAGTAGAGCAGCTCGGGCACCTGGTGGAACGGGCCGTGCAGGGCCATCTCGGCCGAGTACGTCCGGTCGGCGTGGTGGTAGCTGTCGAGCGGCTTGACGCGGCGGAGGACGTCGGCGCGGATGACGCCGTAGAAGTCGTCGCCGCCCGGCTCGAACAGGATGCTGCGGAAGCGGTCCGGCGCGTGCGGGGATGCCGTGTCCAGCGTGTACTGCAGCGGCTGGACGATGCGGCCGTCGCCGTCGATGATCGCCTGGTCGCAGTGGGCCAGGATGATGTCCGGGCGCTCGTCGAGGGCTTCGATGCACCGCTTGAGCAGGTCGCGGGCATACAGGTCGTCGTGGGAGACCCACTTGAAGAGCTCGGTGCGGGAGACGTCGAACACGAAGTTGTGGTTCGGCGTCGCGCCGATGTTCTTCGGCTGGCGGACGTAGCGGATCCGCGAGTCCTTCTCGGCGTAGCGGCGGCAGATCTCGTCGGTGCCGTCGGTGGAGGCGTTGTCCGAGATGATCAGCTCGAAGTCTTCGTAGGTCTGGCCGAGCAGGGCGTCCAGCGACTCGGCGAGGTACTCCTCGCCGTTGTACACCGGGAGGCCGAGGCTCAGCCGCGGGACGGTGGTCATGGAGTCCTCATTCCTTGATCGGCTCTTTGATCGGCTCGAACACCACGGTGGGCTCGTCGGCCCCCGGCGGCACGTACTCGCGCAGCCCGGCCCGCAGCTGGAACCACCAGACGACGGATCCGCTGAGGGTGGCCGTCGCGACGCCCCACGCGGACCCGGACGCGCCGCCGAGGAACGCGCCGGCGATGCCGAAGGTGACGTAGAACAGGGACGCGACCAGCTGCGAGCGCAGGCTCCGCTTGGCCGCGCCGAGGGCGCGCAGGCCGGCGGCCGCGCCCGTGGCGAAGCTCGCGCCGACGACGGCGAGGGTCACCGGGAGGATCAGCGGGGACGACGAGTCCCAGACCGAACCCATCACCCAGCGGCCGGCGCTGTCGGGCACGAGGAGGAGCAGGCCGAGGCCCCAGCACAGGGCGGCGCCCGCTTGGCCGCCGCCGAGGATCATGCAGAAGTGCTTCAGCCGGTGCGGCGCCCGCTGAAGCACCCGTGCGCCCTCGGCGACGGTGACCAGGGACAGCCCCATGAGCAGGGCCAGGAACGGGCCGAGGAGCTGCTCGGCGCCGCGGACCGCGCCGACGGCCGTGATCCCGGCGATGGCGCCGAGGCCGTACGCGCGCAGCTGCGACGCACCGCTGTTGCTGACGTTCTCGACGAGGTACCGGACGCTGAGGTCGCGCTGCGTCCGGAGCCAGCCGAGCATCTCGCGCGGGTGCGGGAGGATCCTCGTCTGGAACCCGCCGTACAGGGCCGCGACCGCGCCGGACAGGCCCCAGGCCAGCACGAACGCGACCACCGTGTGGATCTGGGCGGCGACGTAGAGCGCCGGGATCAGGGCCACGCCCCACACGCAGTCGTTGACGAACGCCTTCTTGCCCGCGCCGCGCGCGAAGAACGCGAAGCGCCAGGCGTCCTGGAGGAGCAGGCCCGGCAGCACCACGGCGAGCGCGACGAACGCGTTGCCGAGCGGGCCGCCCGCGGCCAGGCCGGCCACGAGACTGACCAGGCCGGTCGCGCAGCCGACGCCGATCGCGGTGCCGGACGCGCTCGCCACCCCGACCCGCCACCGGTCCTCCGGGACGGCGCTGAAGCGCACCATCAGGGGGTCGGTGGCGAGGCCGCGGGAGACGTTGAGCACCACGCCGTAGGTGACCCAGGCGAGGCTGAAGATGCCGAACGCGAACGTGCCGAGCGAGCGGGCCACGTACAGCCCGACGGCGAAGTTGGTCAGGCTGGACACGGCCTGGTCGCCGAGGCCCCAGCTCAACCGTCCGGCCATCGCGCGAACCGCGCCCGACCGGAAGATCGAGCGCGGGGTACGGCGATGGTTGGCCACGTCGCTCACTCCTTGACCAGGCCGGCGTCGTGGAGCGCCCGGGCCGCGACGTCGACGATGTCGAAGGGCAGGCCGGCGCGCTCGGCGATGTCGAGCAGGCTGTGCGAACCGTCGGAGAGGTTGAGCACCCACAGCATCGCCATCTGGGCCTGCTTGGCGTCGCTGCGGCCGCCGAGCGAGTCGTACAGCCCGCGCTTGCCGAGCTGGGGCTCGCCGTACGGGCTCAGATTCACGTACCGGCGGTTGCGGTCCAGGACGCCGAAGGCGTCGAGAAGCGCGCTGAGGGTGTCCTCCATGGCCGCGGGCGACACAAAGCTCGGGTTGTCCGCCGAGGTGTGGTACTCCGGGTAGCCCGCGTACGGCGTGCGCGTCAGGGAGCCGACGCCGAGGTTGAAGCCCGGCGAGCAGAACTGGCGCTCGTCGTAGCCGTACGGCGAGAAGTCGACGACCCGGTGCTCCCGCGATCGCAGGACGTGCTGCATGACGCGGTCGATCTCGGCGTCGTCGCGGCGGGACTTCTTGTACGTCAGCGACCCCGGGTCGCCCGCGCACGCCAGCACGAGGCCGTGCCGGACCTTGTCGATCCGGGAAGCGTTGCGCGCCAGCCAGGTGATCGAGCCGATCGTGCCCGGCATGAACAGGAACCGGTAGGTGTAGTGGGGCTGGGAGAGAGCCAGCTGCTGGGCCAGCGAGATGGCCACCGCGATGCCGGCGAGGTTGTCGTTCGCCAGCGACGGGTGGCACACGTGGCAGGACACGATGACCTCGTCGGTGACGCGGCCGGGCACGACGTGCTCGGCGTAGGTCAGCGAGCCGTCGGCCAGCGTCGAGTCGATGACGACGTCGTATTCGCCGTCGGGGAGCGCGTCGAGCTTCTCCTGGGCGAGGCAGAATCCCCAGGCCGGGGCGTAGTAGCTGGTCCGGTAGGGCACCCACGACGGCTGGTCCGGCAGCGTGTGCAGGTGCTCCCGCAGCTCGCTCAGCGGCATCCGCTGCCGCACCGGGACGCTGTACCCGACGACGTGCAGGTTCAGCTCCTGGAAGTCGATCACGCGCTCACCCGAAGGCGCGGCGACGTAGGCGTCCCGGATGTTCCACTCCTGCGGGATCGTCCAGTCCAGCACCGCGGTGCCGGTCGGGACCTCGTGCCGCTCCAGCGCGATGTGCTCGCCGATGATGTCCAAGGTCTGCCGCACGCCGTCGCCGGTGATGCTGCGGCAGATCGGGTACAGCCGCTCGACCAGGGCGTGCAGCTCCGCCCCGGTCCGCAGCTGCGGGCCCGCCACTACTTCCGCCGCAGGGTGGTGTCGACGCGGCCGGCTTCGCCCTCGCTCTTCAGCCAGGCCAGCCGGGTGAACAGCTGCTGGAACGACTCGCGGGTCAGCCCGAACTTGCGGTAGGCCTCGATGAGCTCGACGGCGCCGTCCTTGACCGACCAGTCGCAGGCGAAGCCGGGGACCGCCGCGCGGAAGCGCGAGAAGTCGACCCGGTAGGAGCGCGGGTCGGCGCCCGCCTCGCCGGTGATGTTCAGCGTCGAACCCGGCACGGCCTCGACGACCTCCTGGGCGATCTCGGCGACCGTGACGTTGTTCTCCTCGGTGCCGATGTTGAAGGCCTTGTTGTGCACGGCCTCCTTCGGCGCGGACAACGCAGCCGCGAACGCGCGCGCGATGTCCTGGGCGTGCACCAGCGGGCGCCACGGCGTGCCGTCCGAGAGCACCAGCACCTCGCCGGACAGGTGGGCGTGCGCGGTCAGGTTGTTCAGCACGATGTCGCCGCGCAGGCGGGGCGAGTAGCCGAACGCGGTCGCGTTGCGCATGTACACCGGCGTGAAGTCGTCGTCGGCGAGCTCGTGGACGTCGGCCTCGACACGCACCTTCGACTCCGCGTACGGCGTCACCGGGCGCAGCGGGGCGTCCTCGTCGACGAGGTTGTCGCCGCCCGCGCCGTACACCGAGCAGGTCGACGCGTAGATGTACCGCTTGACGCCCGCGTCCTTCGCCAGCTTCGCGAGCTTCACCGACGCGTGGTGGTTGATGTCGTAGGTCAGCTCCGGCGCGAGCGAGCCCAGCGGGTCGTTCGACAGCGCGGCCAGGTGGATCACGGCGTCGAAGCCTTCGACGTGCGAAGCCGTGACGTCCCGCAGGTCGACGACGTGCCCGGCCGGGTCGGCGGGGGCGGGCCCGAGCAGGCAGTCCTCGAACAGCCCGGAGTCCAGGCCGGTGACTTCGTGGCCGGCGGCGGCGAGCACCGGGGCCATCACCGTCCCCAGGTAGCCCTTGTGCCCCGTCAGCAACACCCGCATCGGATTCAGCCCTTCAGATCGAGAGTGAGTTTCTTGACGAAAAACGCTTCGGCGTACTTCGCGGCGGCTTCGATCCCGCGGATCCGGGCCAGTCCGAGGAACGCCTCGCGGTCGTACCAGGGCCGGTGCCGCTGCGAGGCGTAGTGCGCCTGCAGCAGCCGGACCTTCTTCTCCGCGAGCTCGTCGGACAGCGGCTGGTACACCGACGGGCGGCCGAGGTCGCCGTCCCACTTGACGATCTCGTAGCCGAGCGTCAGGTGGTCGCGGAACGCCGTCGGCACCAGCTTCGCGAGCCCGCGGTGGTCCTGGTGCGCGTCGTCGGTGCGCGGCGCCAGGATGACGTCCGGGTCGGTCCGCCGCCGCAGGTCTTCGAGGGCGTTCTTGGCCTCTTCCCAGTGGGCCGGGAAGCGCCCGTCCCGCAGCTTCAGCACCGTGACGTCGACGTCCGCGCCGGGGCAGAACGCCGCCAGCGCGGCCCGCTCCTCGTCCTCGCGGTCGGTGCCGCCGCCGGAGAGGACCAGGGCGTCGACCCGCAGGCCGGGCCGGGAGGAACACAGCGTCAGCAGCGTGCCGCCGGCGCCGATCGCGATGTCGTCGCAGTGCGCACCGAGTGCGACGACGCTGCCGAGCCGATCCGGTCGGAGCCCGATCACGCGGTGCTCGCGGCCGGGCGCTCCCACAGCGCCCAGGGGCGGTCGCCGTGGCTGTAGGCGTAGTCCAGCGCCGCCCGCTCCTTGACCGTGTCGGTCGGCTTCCAGAACCCGCGGTACGGGTAGGCCAGCAGGCGGCCCTGCTTGGCCAGCTCGGCGCAGCCGTCGGCGACCAGGTCGCCGTTCTCGGGAATGTGGTCGAACACGTCCTGCCGCAGCACGAAGTAGCCGCCGTTCTCCCACAGCGGCATTTCGCTCACCGCGGTGATCGAGCCGACCATGCCGCCTTCGTCCATTTCGACGCAGTGGAACGACGACTGCGGCGGGACGACCATCATCGACGCGCCCGCGTCCGACTTCTCGAAGCGCTCGATCATCTCGGGCAGCGGCACGTCGGACAGGACGTCGGCGTAGTTCGCGAGGAACATCTCGTCGCCGTCGAGGTGGTCACGCACCCGCCGCAGCCGCTCGCCGATCGGCGACTCGATCCCGGTCTGCACGAAGGTGATCGTCCAGTCCGCGATGTCGGTCGAAAGCAGCTCGGCCTTGCCGCCCCGGAGGATGAAATCGTTCGAAATCGTTTCCTCGTAGGACAGGAAGAAGTTCTTGATGTGCGCCGCGCCGTAGCCGAGGCACAGGATGAATTCGGTGTGGCCGAAATGCGCGTAGTACCGCATGACGTGCCAGATGAGCGGTCTCGGACCGACCATCGCCATCGGCTTCGGGACGTCGTCGGCCGCGCCGTTGCGCATCCGCATCCCGTAGCCACCGCAGAAGAGGACGACCTTCACTTCACTGCACCTCGACGATTTCCAGGTGGGGGATCGGGAACACGAGCTTGCCGCCCCAGGACCCGATGTGGGAGAGCTGTTCGGTCAGTTCCTCCCGGAGGTTCCACGGGAGGACGAGCACGTAGTCCGGCCGGTCCGCGTCGATCCGTTCCGGGGGCAGCACCGGGATGCGCGTGCCCGGGGTGAAGCGCCCGTGCTTGTACGGGTTGCGGTCGACCGTGTACTGCAGCAGGTCCGTCCGGATGCCGCAGTGGTTCAGCAGGGTGTTGCCCTTGCCCGGGGCGCCGTAGCCGACGACGGTCTTCCCGTCGTTGCGCGCCTCGATGAGGAACTTCAGCAGGTCCAGCCGCACGCGGGTGACGCGCTCGGCGAACTCGGTGTACCCGGACAGCTCGTGCAGCCCGGCGGCCTTTTCGCGCTCCAGCACGTCGGTCATCCGCTCGCTGGGCTCGCCCGCGACACCGTCGGGGCGCGCCCAAAGCCGGATCGACCCGCCGTGCGTCGGCAGCAGCTCGACGTCGACCACGGTCAGCCCGCCGGTCGCGAGGGCGCGGCGCGCGGATTCGACCGTGTAGTACTGGAAGTGCTCGTGGTAGATCGTGTCGTACTGGTTCTTTTCGATCAGCGTGAGCAGGTGCTGGACCTCGATGGAGACCCAGCCGTCGTCGGCGACGAGCGCCCGCAGGCCCTTCGTGAAGCCGAGGACGTCGGGGATGTGCGCGTAGACGTTGTTCGCGGCGACGAGGTCCGCCGGCCCGTGCTCCTCGCGCACCTTCAGGCCGGTTTCCTCGGAGAGGAAGGCCGTCAGGGTGGGCACGCCGGCGTCGCGCGCCGCCTGCCCGACGTTCACCGAAGGTTCCACGCCCAGACACCGGATCCCGTGCCCGACGACGTGCTGGAGCAGGTACCCGTCGTTGCTCGCCACCTCGACGACGAACGACTTCTCGCCGAGCCCGAGCCGCTCGACCGCGCCGTCGACGAACCGCTTCGCGTGCTCGACCCACGACGTCGAGAAGGACGAGAAGTACGCGTACTCGGTGAAGGTGTCGTCGGGGTCGATCAGCGGCGGGATCTGGGCGAGCCAGCAGTCGGTGCAGACCTTCAGGTGCAGCGGGAAGGTGGCTTCCGGTTCGTCGAGCTGCTCCGCCGGCAAAAATCGCTCACACGGGGGAGTCGCGCCGAGGTCGACGACACTGGCCGTATTTGTCGAACCGCAGAGTCGACATGTGGTCATCTACCAGGCTCCTTGGCTCGCGGTCGCGATGTGCACCCAACACGTCGACCGGCGCCGGGAGGTCGTTACAGCGACGCGGGAGCCGCTGGTGGACCGATTCGGAACCGCAACCTGAACGGCCGGACTGTGGCCGGAATCACGAACCGTACCCGGCCGGACCCGTAACGTCCACAGTGGACGTGCTCCTAGGCTGGCCGGATGACCTCGGAATCCACCCCCCGCCTGAGCGGGTTCACGGGCGTGGTGCTGACGGCCCGCTTCCTCACCGAGCTGATGCTGCTGGGCGGGCTGGCCCTGGCCGGCACCCAGCTCGGCAGCGGGGTCGCGCTGGCGATCGTCGACGCGGTCCTGCTGCCGGTGGCGGCCGCCGCGCTCTGGGGTCTCTTCCTGGCGCCGCGGGCGCGCCGCCGCCTGCCGGAACCGGCCCGCTTCCTGCTGGAATTCGCCCTCTTCGGGGTCACCGGCGTGGTGCTCGCGCTGGTGGGCTGGCTGATCACCGGGATCGTGGTGGCGGTGACCGGGATCGGCGTCGCGGCCCTCACCCGGGTCGTCGCCAAGGACGGCTGAGCCCTCCCCGCCGGGTGGCGGAGAGGGCTCAGGACGACGGTCAGGAGATCTTCGCCGCCGCCGGGATGACGTCGGTGGCGAACTTCTCCAGGATCTCCGGCCGGTGGACGTGCGGGACCATGCCCAGCGCCACGTGGATGCCCAGGCCGTTCAGCCGCTCCAGCTCGGCCAGCAGCTCGCCGGATTTCTCACCGTTCTCGCCGATGTCGAGGATGTGGTAGACGGTCTTGGTGATCGAGTCGTAGTCGCGGCCCTCGTTCTCGCAGTGCTGCCGCAGCACGTCGAGCTTGCGCTCCAGCTCCGGCCCGTTGAACAGGTTGCACTGGTCGGCGTACTTCGCGACCAGCCGCAGCGTCTTCTTCTCCCCGCCGCCGCCGATCATGATCGGCGGCCGCGGCTCCGACAGCGCCTGGGGAACGTTCAGCAGCCGTTCGGCGTCGAAGTGCTTGCTCTTGAACGGCGCGTCACCGTCGGCCCACATCTGCAGCACGTACTGGAGGTTCTCCTCCAGCAGCTCGAAGCGCTCGGCCACGGACGGGAACGGGAAGCCGAGCCCGCGGGACTCCTCCTCGTTCCAGCCCGCGCCGATGCCGAGGATCGCGCGGCCGCCGGAGAGCACGTCCAGCGTCGTGATCGCCTTGGCCAGCAGGCCGGGGTGCCGGTAGAGGACCCCGGTGACGACGGTGAGCAGCTTGGCGCGCTCGGTGTGCGCCGCGATGAAGCCGAGGGTCGTGTACGCCTCGAGCATGTCGTTTTCGGTCGGGCCGACGCCGCCGATCTGGAAGAAGTGGTCCATCACGGCGATGGAGCCGAAGCCGGCCCGGTCGGCGGCGCGGACGACGGCGGCCAGGTCGGCGCCCAGCGCGGACGCCCCGTTCGGCCAGGTGAAGTCGGGGATCTGCAGTCCGAGTTCCATGTCCGCCGACCGTATACCTGGAGTCGCCCCAGGTGGCGGTCAGAAGTCGCGGACCAGGAAGAGGCGCCCGTGCAGGGGGTCGGTGACCCACACGGTGCGTGACCGCTGGTCGACCGCGACGTCGCCGGGGTTGACGCCCAGTGACAGCTCGCCGCTCAGCGTGCCCGCCGTGCCGTCGACGCGGGTGAGGCCGTTCTGGCCGCCGTTCGTGTACACCGTGTTCGTGCCCTGGTGCACGGCCAGCGCGGAGGATTCGCTGCGCAGCAGCACGGTCTTGCGCTCGGTGCGGGTCGCGGCGTCCACAATGGACATGTGGTGGATGCCGGAGTTCGCGACGTAGACCGTGCCGCTCGCCTGGTGCACGGCGACGCCGGTCGGGTTGCGCCCGACCTGCACCGAGGCGACGAACCGCCCGCTGTCGATCGAGAAGACCTCGACCGAATCGGAGGCGGTGCTCGCGCAGTAGGCCAGCTTGCGGCCGGAGTCGACGCCGATCCCGGCGAAGCCCGGCTTCGGGCCCGGCACGAGCGCGGCGAGCGTGCAGCTGACGCCGTCGAGCACGGCGAGCGTGCCGGTGGTGCCGCTGGCCGCGTAGACGCGGTTGGCCTCCTCGTCGACCGCCAGCGCCGACGCGCCGGCGCCCGCGCCGATCACGCTCACCAGGTCGTGCGTCCGGCTGTCCAGCACCACGACCGTGCCCGCCGGCGGGTTCGCGACGTAGATCCGGCCGGCCGCCGGGTCGGCCGCGACGTCGCCGGGCTCGCCGCCGACGTGGATCACGTCGACGACCGACACCCGGCGCGGATCCACCACGGAGACCGTCCCGGCCTGGGCGTCGGTGACGTACCCGAGGCCGGTGACCGGGTTCACCGCGACCCTGGCCGGCGCCCCGCCGAGGTCGAGGGACCGGACGTCCTCCGCGCGGGCCGTCCCGGGCAGGACGAGGGCGCCGGCACCCGCCGTGACCAGGGCGAACAGTGCTCGCCGGGGTAGCCGCGCACCGCCCATCGGCGCCTCCGCTCCTGATCATCTCGCCGTGCGAGCGTAACCCGCGGGATCGCCATGTGAAGGAACTTCGCGTCCCCCGATCGCGTTGTTTCCACTGGGTAACCCACTTGCAGAGCGGACGGAGGCGAGCGGACGTGCACGGGCACCAGAACGGACTCAAGACGGCATTGCTGCTCGGCCTGCTGTCGGCGATCATCGTCGCGCTCAGCGGGTTCTTCGGCCGGGGCGCGCTGGTCATCGGGCTGGTCGTGGCGCTGGGGATGAACGCGTTCGCCTACTTCAGCTCCGACAAGCTGGCGCTGCGCGCGATGCGGGCGCGGCCGGTGTCCGAGGTCGAGCAGCCCGCGATGTACCGGATCGTGCGCGAGCTCGCGCAGGTCGCCCGGCAGCCGATGCCGCAGCTCTACATCAGCCCGACGGTCGCGCCGAACGCGTTCGCGACCGGCCGCAACCCGCGGCACGCGGCGGTGTGCTGCACCACCGGCATCCTCGAGCTGCTCGACGAGCGCGAGCTGCGGGCGGTGCTCGGCCACGAGCTGTCGCACGTCTACAACCGCGACATCCTGATCTCGTGCGTGGCCGGCGCGCTGGCCAGCGTGATCAGCGTGCTCGCGAACATCGCGCTGTTCTTCGGCGGCAACAACCGCGACGGGAACCCCCTGCTCAGCCTCCTGCTGATCTTCGTCGGCCCGATCGCGGCGGCCGTCATACGGATGGGTGTCAGCCGGTCGAGGGAGTACCAGGCCGACGCGTCGGGTGCCCGGCTGACCGGCGACCCGCTGGGGCTGGCCTCGGCGCTGCGGAAGCTGGACGCCGGCACCCGGGCGCGGCCGCTGGTGGCCGAGCCGCAGCTGGTGTCGCAGTCGCACCTGATGATCGCGAACCCGTTCCGCCCGGGCGAGGGGCTGAGCAAGCTGTTCTCGACGCACCCGCCGATCGCCGACCGGATCGCGCGGCTGGAGGAGATGGCGCGCCGGCCGTTCTGAGCCTTCCGTCCTCTGTGGACCGGCTAGACCGACGCTCCCGCCGCTACGGCGACTGCCTTGACGTAGTCGCCGTAGCCGGACTTCGCCAGCTTCGCACCCAGCGCGTAGCACTCGTCGGCGTCGATGAAGCCCATGCGCAGCGCGATCTCCTCGAGGCAGGCGATGCGCACGCCCGTCCGGTGCTCCAGGACCTGCACGAACTGGCCGGCTTCGAGCAGCGAGTCGTGCGTGCCGGTGTCGAGCCAGGCGAAGCCGCGGCTGAGCTCGACGAGCGTGGCGCGGTCCTTCCGCAGGTAGGTCAGGTTGACGTCGGTGATTTCCAGCTCACCGCGCGCCGACGGCTTCAGCGCGCCGGCGATGTCGACGACCTCGTTGTCGTAGAAGTACAGGCCGGTGATCGCCTGGTTGGAGCGCGGCTTCAGCGGCTTCTCCTCGATGGTGATCAGCTTGCCCGCGTCGTCGACCTCGCCGACGCCGTAGCGCTCGGGGTCCTTGACCGGGTAGCCGAACAGGACGCAGCCGTCGAGCTCGCGCACGGCCTGCTGGAGGCGGCTCGAGAAGCCCTGGCCGTAGAAGATGTTGTCGCCGAGGACCAGCGCCACGTCGTCGTCGCCGATGAAGTCCGCGCCGATCACGAAGGCCTCGGCCAGGCCGTTCGGGCTCGGCTGCTCGGCGTAGGAGAAGGAGACGCCGAACTGGTCGCCGTTGCCAAGCAGCCTGCGGAACATCGGCAGGTCGGTGGGGGTGGAGATGACGAGGATCTCGCGGATCCCGGCCAGCATCAGCACCGAGATGGGGTAGTAGACCATCGGCTTGTCGTAGACCGGCAGCAGCTGCTTGGACACCGCCTGGGTGATCGGGTGCAGACGTGTCCCGCTGCCTCCGGCCAGCACGATCCCCTTCATGGACTGCCTCCCTTTCCCGTGGCCGCGACCCGACCACCCTACGGGCCGTCGCTAGAAGGCGGATCCTTTACCGAAGTAGGCCTTGCAGCCGGCGTTGTCCTCGGTGGCGATTTCCAGCACGTTCCGGTCGTCGTCGACCGGCAGCAGCGTCGAGGAGTAGTTGGGGCAGAAGTTGTTCCAGATCCTGCTGATGTGCACGGGAGCGGGCAGTTCGTACCAGTGACCAGCGCCGAAGTCGTCGTTGGCCAGCAGGACCTGGCCGTTCTGCGGCTGCGGCACGCCCTTGGCGTTCGTGTAGATCTGCCCGACCATGACGATCCTCACGCCGTTCGGGCCGCCGGGGAACAGCGTGATGGTTTGCGCATGCTGGAAGTAATTGCCGGTGGCCGTGTCGACGCGGGTGCCCGGATCGGCGGGGTCGCCCCAGTTGGCGCCGTCGGCGGAAACCTTGAAGTACGGGTCGCAGTAGCGGTCGCGGAAGTTGCACATCTCGTAGGCGAAGTAGTAGCGGCCGTCGGGCAGCCGCCGGATGATCGGCATCCCCGGGCGCACGCGGTCGGGCGGGATCGCCATGGTGAGCTGCTTGGTGCCCCAGTTCACGCCGTCGGTCGAAGCGACCCGGTTGAGCACCTGGGCGTACTTCGGCGCCTGCGTCTCGTCGGCGAAGTGGAGCCAGAGCGTGCCACCGGCGTCGACGGTGAACTCGGGCTCCCAGATGCCGTCGATGTTGTGCGACCGCGCGGCCTCGGACAGGAAGCTCCACGAGCGGCCGCCGTCCTTGCTGGCCCAGACGCGGATCCCGATGCGGCGCCGCGGCCCGGCGTCCTGCCGGTAGGAGGCGGCCCACAGCAGCGTGCCCGCGCGGAGCCGGCCGACGCGCTCGGGCAGTTCGTAGACGGTGCCGCAGCACATGCCGGACCGGCCTTCGGGGTCGTGGATCGCGCCGATCTCGTGGAACGACTCGCCTTCGTCGGTGCTCTCCAGCACGGGCGTGTACTTGCCGTCGGCGTCTTCGCTGGTCAGAGTGGCGATGATGCGCCCGTTTCCCAGCCGGATCAGCCGCGGGTAAGCGCCGAAGCCGGGAACGAGCTGCTGGCGTTCGGCGGCGCTCGCGGGCGTCAGCAGCGAGGCGACGGCGGCGAGCGCCAGCAGGAAGACCAGCGAACGGCGCAACTCGACCCCCTCCACGCGGTGACCGCGCGATTACAACACGGGTGGGCGGCGGTCACCCGGCGCAATCACGCGTTCGGGTAACGCTCCTGTGCCCGGGGCCGAAAGATCACCGGAGGGGGAAACATGAAGATCCGGCTGGGTGTGCTGCTGCTCTCGGTGCTGACGTCGGCGTGCGCGCCGGCGACCGGCTACGGCGAGATCGTCGATCCGGTTGCTTCCCCGTCGTCTCCCGCGCCGTTGTCCACTGCGCCCGCGGAGCCGCGTGACGTGCCTCCGGAGACGCACACGGGCACGGAGAGCGGCGAGTTCCAGACGACGTGGCCGGCGGACCAGGTGGGCTTCTTCACGTTCGAGTGCCCGAAGTGCACGTCCAACGTGATCGTCGACACGGACGGCGGCGACCACGGCCTGGTCAACGCGATCGGCGCGTACCAGGGCACGACGTGGATGAACACGGACCCGCGCACCCCGGTGAAGCGCGTGACGGTCCACGCGAACGCCCCCTGGACGGCGACGATCGCGGACCACCGGAGCGTGCCGACGGCGGAGGCGGGCAAGGAGACGCCGGGCAAGGGCGACGCGGTGGTCCGCCTGCCGGCGGGCGTGGCTCACGTGCGGTTCACGGCGAAGACGCGCGGCGCCATCGGGCTGTGGGTGATGTCGCCGGAGGACCGCGACCTGATCCTCAACCAGATCGGCGACCTGCAGGTGGAGCGGGACGTCCGCGGGCCGGCGTACCTGCAGGTGGAGGGCTACGAGGCGAGCTGGACGCTGACGCCGTCGTGAGCGGGCACCCGGCGACCGGGTGCCCGCGGCGGCGTCACCGGTAGTTGGTGAACTGCAGCGCGATCTCGAAGTCCTTGCCCTTCAGCAAGGCGATCACGTCCTGCAGCTGGTCCTTCTTCTTGCCCGACACCCGCAGCTGGTCGCCCTGGATCTGGGCCTGGACGCCCTTGGGGCCCTCGTCGCGGATGAACTTGGCGATCTGCTTCGCCTTGTCCGAGGCGATGCCCTGGAGGATCTTGCCGGAGATCTTGTAGATCTTGCCCGACAGCGCCGGCTCGCCGGCTTCGAAGGCCTTCAGGGAGATGTTGCGCTTGATCAGCTTCTCCTTGAACACCTCGACCGCGGCCAGGGCGCGCTCCTCGGTCTCGGACTCGATCGTGAGCGCCTCCTCGCCGGCCCAGTTGATCGTCGTGCCGGTGCCGCGGAAGTCGAACCGGGTGCCCAGCTCCTTGCTCGCCTGGTTGAGCGCGTTGTCCACCTCCTGGCGGTCGACCTTGCTCACGACGTCGAAAGAGGGATCCGCCACGTGTCCTCACACCTCGTACTCGCTTGTCAGGGGCCACCCAGCCTAGCCCCTGTCACCCGACGGGTATCCCGGTTGACCCCTGCGCGGGGGCGTTGGGTAAGCTTTCCCCCGGCCGGTGCGACCGGCCTTGGCGGGTTACCCGAGTGGCCAAAGGGGACTGGCTGTAAACCAGTTGGCATTGCCTACGGGGGTTCGAATCCCTCACCCGCCACCCTCAGCGAGCGGCCCCATGGCGAAAGTCATGGGGCCGCTTCGCGTAGGTGGGTGCCACGCGGACGGGCTAAACCCTTCCCCGATTCGACGTGGTCGATATTTTCGGTGAGCGAGAGTTGATTGGCCTTTGGCACCGTTTCCCGAATCGCGCGTAACGCCTTTCTTGAGCGGCTCGACCCTCCTCGGGCGCAGTACGCCGAACCCGCGCTCGTGGCCGGCTGTGCGAACGACCACGCCGGATGATGGTGCGGCACCTGCTCGGCACGCGGCCCGGCGGGCTCGTCGTGACGACCATGCTCAACCCGCGCAGCCGCGTTCCGCCGTCGAGACGGCACGGCGCCCGCCGGGACCGGTCGTGGCGCTACCTCGTCGCCTCCCGGAAGGCCGCCGCGTAGGAGAACGGCCGGT
This sequence comes from Amycolatopsis sp. 505, assembly GCF_031625235.1. Classification (NCBI taxonomy): domain Bacteria; kingdom Bacillati; phylum Actinomycetota; class Actinomycetes; order Pseudonocardiales; family Pseudonocardiaceae; genus Amycolatopsis; species Amycolatopsis sp. 505. The sequence continues at coordinate 710,626 of NZ_JACKQP010000001.1, read as the reverse complement.
TTCCCTTGGGGGAGAGGGAAACCGGCCGTCCGGGGGTGGCGGCGCTCGGGGTTACGCCGCCTGGGAAACCGGCGTCGAAGCCGGGGTCAGGGCGAGGTCGAGGACCTCGCGGACGTTCGCCACCGCGTGCACGTCGAGCTGCGAGAGCACCTCGGCCGGGACGTCGTCCAGGTCCGGCTCGTTGCGCTGGGGGATGATCACCGTCTTCATCCCCGCCCGGTGTGCGGCCAGCAGCTTCTGCTTCACGCCGCCGATCGGCAGGACGCGCCCGGTCAGGGACACCTCGCCGGTCATCGCCACGTCCGCGCGGACCACGCGACCCGAGAGCAGCGAGGCCAGGGCCGTCGTCATCGTGATGCCCGCCGACGGGCCGTCCTTCGGCACCGCGCCCGCCGGGACGTGGACGTGGATGCCGCGGTTGCGGAGGTCGCCCACCGGCAGCTCCAGCTCCGCGCCGTGCGAGCGGAGGTAGGACAGCGCGATCTGCACCGACTCCTTCATCACGTCGCCGAGCTGGCCGGTCAGCTGCAGCCCGGACGCGCCGGACTCCTGGTCCGCCAGCGACGCCTCGATGTACAGGACGTCACCGCCGGCACCGGTCACCGCCAAGCCCGTCGCCACGCCCGGGGTCGCCGTGCGCTGGGTCGACGCCGGGAGCGACGACTCCGGGATGTGCCGCGGGCGGCCCAGGTAGGTCTCCAGGTCGGACGCGTCCAGGGAAACCGGCAGCGTGACCTCGTCCAGGGCCACCTTGGTCGCGATCTTCCGCAGCACCTTGGCGATCGTCCGGTTCGCGTCGCGCACACCCGCCTCGCGGGTGTACTCGGCGGCGATCCGGCTGAACGCGGCGTCCGTCAGCGTGACGTCCGCGGTGGCCAGGCCGGCCCGCTCCAGCTCGCGCGGGAGCAGGTGGTCGCGGGCGATGGTGACCTTCTCGTGCTCGGTGTAGCCGTCCAGCGTGACGAGCTCCATGCGGTCCAGCAGCGGGCCGGGGATGGTCTCCAGGGCGTTGGCCGTGGCCAGGAACACGACGTCGGACAGGTCGAGCTCGACCTCGAGGTAGTGGTCGCGGAACGTGTGGTTCTGCTCCGGGTCCAGCACTTCGAGCAGGGCCGCGGTCGGGTCGCCGCGGTAGTCGGCGCCGACCTTGTCGATCTCGTCGAGCAGCACGACCGGGTTCATCGAGCCGGCTTCCTTGATGGCGCGGACGATCCGGCCGGGCAGCGCGCCGACGTAGGTGCGGCGGTGGCCGCGGATCTCCGCCTCGTCACGGATGCCGCCGAGCGCCACGCGGACGAACTTGCGGCCCATGGCCTTCGCGACGGACTCGCCCAGCGACGTCTTGCCGACCCCGGGAGGGCCCGCGAGGGCGAGCACCGCGCCGGACCGGCGACCACCGACCGGGCCGAGACCCGATTCGGCACGGCGCTTCCGGACGGCCAAGTACTCGATGATGCGTTCCTTGACGTCGTCGAGGCCCGCGTGGTCGGCGTCGAGCACCGCACGCGCGGCCGCGATGTCGTAGACGTCGTCGGTGCGCTCGTTCCAGGGCAGCTCCAGGACGGTGTCCAGCCAGGTGCGGATCCAGCCGCCCTCGGGGGACTGCTCGGACGTGCGGTCCAGCTTGTCCACTTCGGCCAGCGCGGCCTTCTTGACGGCGTCGGGCAGCTCGGCACCCTCGACGCGGGCGCGGTAGTCCCTCTCGTCGGCGGTGCCGTCGAGTTCGCCGAGTTCCTTGCGGATCGCTTCGAGCTGGCGGCGCAGCAGGAATTCCTTCTGCTGCTTCTCCATGCCCTCGGCGACGTCCTTGCGGATCGTGTCGGTCACCTCGAGCTCGGCCAGGTGCTCCTTGCTCCACTCGAGGGCCTTCTCCAGGCGCGCGGAGACGTCCAAAGTGGACAGCAGCTCGAGCTTCTGCTCGGTGGACAGGTACGGCGCGTTCCCGGACAGGTCGGCGACCGCGGAGGCGTCCTCGACCTGCTGGACGGCGTCGATCAGCTGCCAGCCGCCGCGCTGCTGGAGGATCGAGATGACGACGGCCTTGTACTCGGCCGCGAGCTTGGCGGTCTGGTCGTTCGTGGTCTCGGGGGCGTCCTCGGCGTGCACCCAGCGGGCGGCGCCGGGACCGTCGGCGATCCGGCCGACGACCGCGCGGGCCGTGCCGCGCAGCAGGACGGCGGCCTTGCCGCCGGGCACGCGGCCGATGCGCTCGACCGTCGCGACGGTGCCGAATTCGGCGTATTCGCCGTGGACGCGCGGGACGATGAGGACTTCGGCCTTGGCGGGCGCGGCCGAGCGGATGCCGGGGAAGGACGCCTGGCTCGGCGTCTTGGCCTGGGCGGACTCCACCGCGGCCCGCGTCTCGGTGTCGGTCAGGTCGAGCGGGACGACCATGCCCGGCAGCACGACGTCGTCATCGAGCGGGAGCACGGGCAGGAGGCGGGTGTCGGACATGTGCACTCCTCGGATAGTTGAGTCTGCCTAGCTCAACTCTCCGATGGGTGTGTTTGTTTCCGATGGCGCGTTCGCCCACAGCGATCGCGGAAACCGCAGGTCAGCGCCCTGGCTTCGCCGCGACGGCGCACCAAGCGAAGGGCCGGGCCTCCGCCTCCAGGGCGTTGATCTTCCGGTCCGGCCGCCAGTCCGGCAGGTGCACGATGCCCGGCTCCAGGAGCGGCCAGCCGCCGAAGAGGGGCTCGATCTCCTCGCGGTCGCGCAGCCAGACCGGGTTGCTCGTCTTGCGGTACTGCTCGACGAACCAGCGCAGCCCCTCGAGGTACGGGCCCGACCCGTCGCCCTCGCTCATCTGGGAGATCGCCAGCCAGCTGCCCGGCGCGAGCGCGTCGCGGTACGCCGCCAGCAGCCCGTCCGGGTCGTCGTCCGGGCCGACGAAGTGCAGCACCGCCGCCATGATCAGGCAGACCGGCTGCGAAAAGTCGATCAGCCGCCGCGTCTCTTCGGAACGCAGGACGGACTTCGCGTCCCGCATGTCGGCCTGGACGATGCCGGCCCAGTCGGTCGCCATGCCCTCTTCGAGGATCAGCGTCGCGTGGGCGACGGCGACCGGCTCGTAGTCGACGTACACGACCTTCGCGTCGTGGTCCTCGGGCAGCTCCGCCTCGACGACCTCGTGCACGTTGCCCGCCGTCGGCACGCCCGAGCCGAGGTCGATGAACTGCCGGATGCCGGCCCGCAGCGCCGCCCGGACCGCGCGGTTCATGAACTCGCGGTTCTGCTTCGACCCCGGGCGCACCAGCGGCCACTGCTGCTCCATGCGCCGGCCGAACTCGCGGTCCACGGCCCAGTTCTGGGTACCGCCCAGGTACCAGTCGTAGATCCGGGCCGCGGACGGCTTCTCGGTGTCGACACCCTCGGGCGCTCTCGGCGCGGAATCCCGCTGGTCGGTCACTTCAGGCTCCCCTCGCTGGCGGCGAGGTCAGCCTATAAGCCCGGGGCAGCCGCGGTAATCCTCCAGTAGTTCACCGAACAGCAGTTCACCGAACAGCCGGTCGACGCTGCCAGTACGTCCACAGCGGGCGGTAGCCCTGCGCGTACCAGAACGGCGTCGACAGCGGGTTCGCCGCGGCGTGGTGCAGCAGGACGACGTCGGCGCCTTCCTCGTCCAGGACGTGGTGGGCGTGCGTCGCCAGCGCCGTGCCGACGCCGGAGGACCGCGCGGCCTCCGCCACGGCCAGCGACGACAGGTAGCCCACCCGGGAAGCCGCGACCCGGCCGCTGATCCAGCCGGTCTCGCCCGGGTGCTGGACGCTCACCATGCCGAGCGGACGGCCGTACAGCTCGGCGATCCACAACGGCGGCTCCGGCCGCTTCAGCTGCTCGGCGAGGTCCTTGGCCAGGATCTCCTCGACCCCCGTGCGCCAGTTCACCGTGCCGTACTGGGCGTCGTAGGAGTGCAGCTCCATGCCGAGCGCCACCGCGGTCTCGAGGTCGTCGGGCTCGGCACGGCGGATCTTGACCCCCGGCGTCCCCAGCGGGGTGGCCGGGACCAGCCGCTCCGAGGGGCGGACGGCGATCACCCGCAACGGGGCGAAGCCGTGGTGCAGCATCTCCCGCGCGCCGGCGGCGTCGCGGCTCGCGCGCGGGACGATCGCCGCCGTCTCGGTGTCGCCGCGCTCGGCGACCGCGCGCAGATGTTCATCCCATCGGGTGAGCAGAGCGTCGAGGACGGCCGCCGGCTGCGGGCCGGCCAGCTGCAGGTCGAGGCGGTGTTCGGTCAGCGCGCGCCAGGGAGCGTTCGGGGCGTCGCGGTCGACCTGGACGCGGGACGCCAGCCCGGACGCGGCGGAGTCGCCCGTCGCGACCTCCAGGACCACCGCGTTTTCCGCTGCTTCGAAGGGGGTCGAGCCGGGGAGGAGGGGATCCACCGCCGCGAGCCGCGCCGCGTGCTCGGTGGCAATCACATCGCTGTGCATGGAGACATTGAAGCGCTCCCCGGCTTTCGGTGCGTAGGGGAACTGGGCAGAGTTCGGACATCCGGCGTTTCACCCTCTGGTCCACGCAGGTCAGCGCGTTCGAGGCATTGTTAACCCTGGGGTGATCTCTTACTGTCTCGAAAGGGACACGGGTACGCCCTACGGGGTACGGTATGGCCCTTGTCCACACCCGAAGTCACGGATCAGCACCGGTGGACAAGCCGGGAGGGAAGGTCGGATGCCGGACACCAACGCCCACGGCGACGCCGTCGCGCAGGCGCAGCCCGGGCCGGGAGCCGCTTCCGGGACACCACCCGTCTCCGCCGAAGCCCGCACCGACGAACGCCGGTTCCGCGTCTACACCTTCGCCGTCCTGAGCCTCGGGCTCGTCGCCGCGTTCGCGGTCGGCTCGTGGCTGCCGTTCGAGTGGAACGACCGGTTGCTGTGGATCGCGCCGGTGCTCGCGGTCGCCTTCCTGCTCGCCGAACAGCTCGGCATCAACGTCGACGTCCGCAGCGGCATCTCCTGGACGATCTCGTTCACCGAGATCCCGCTCGTCATCGGGTTCTTCATAGCGCCCTTCGAAGTCGTGCTGGCCGCGCACCTCGTCGCCGGCATCGGCACGCTGCTCGCGCGCAAGGTCGCCGGCCGCGTCCTCTACAACGCGGGCGCCTTCCTGCTCGAGATCACCGGCGCCTTCGCGGTCGCCGGGCTGGTCAAGCACGCCGTCGGCGCCGGCGACAAGATCCCGTGGGTCGCCGCGCTGGCGGGCACGCTGACCGCGCCGCTGGTGAGCACGCTGCTCGCCCTGGCTGCGGTCCGCGTGCTGCGGCGCCGCATGCGGGTCAGCACCGCCGTCCGGCTCACCGGGCGGATCCTGGTCGTCGGCTTCGTCAACGCGTCCGTCGGCCTCTCCGGCTACCTCGTGATCTCCAGTACGCCCGAGGCGTGGCCGCTGGTGCTCGCCGTCTTCCTCGGCCTCACCGCGCTGTACTGGGCGTACTCCGACCTGCTGCGCGAGCAGCGGGACATGGAGGCGCTCTCCGACGTCAGCCTGATGGTGGCCCGCTCGGGCCAGCAGGCCGCCGCGCGCCCGGCCAGCCGCGCCGACGAGCTCGTCGGCGGCGTCGACGTCCGCGAGTGGGCGACCATCGCCGAGCGCATCAAGGACCAGCTCGCCGCCGGCCGCGTCGTGCTGCGGCTCCGGCTGGAACCGAAGGACACGATGCGGGTCGTGGTCGCGGGCGACGACCTGCCGGTCGCCGACCCCGCCGCCGACGACCCGCTGCTGCGCCTGCCCGGCGCGCACGTCCGGCACTTCCGGATCACCGAGGCCAACCCCGACGTCCGCGCGGCGCTGCTCGACCGCGGCGCGCAGGAGGCACTGGTCGTCCCGCTGCGCAGCGCGAACCGGCTGCTCGGCGTCGTCGAGGCGCACGACCGGCTGTCCCGCTGGCGCGGCTTCGGCAAGTACGACGTCCAGCTGCTCGGCACCATGGCCAGCCACCTCGCGACGTCGCTGGACAACCGGCGCCTGCTGGCGACGCTGCGCCACGACGCCTACCACGACCCGCTCACCGGGCACCTCAACCGGCCGGGCTTCCGGCAGGTGGCCAAGGAACCGTTGCGGGACTTCGCCAACGCCGTGGTGCTGCGGATCGACCTCGACGTCTTCTCGACGGTCAGCGACGCGCTCGGCTACGCCTGGGCGGACCGGATGGTCGTCGCCGCGGGCCGCCGCATCCGCGACGCGCTCGGCCCCGACGTCCCGCTCGCCCGGCTCGAAGGCGCGTCCTTCGCGGCGCTGCTCGTCGGCTGCCCGCCGGAAGACGCCCACCACGCGGCGGAACGGCTGCGCGAAGAGCTGTCGGCGCCGTATCCGGTCGACCGGCTCTCGGTCGAGGCGAACGCGATGATCGGCTACGCGACGACGTCCGCGGAGGAACCGGGCGACGTCGTCGACATCGAAGGCCTGCTGCAGCGGGCGGACGTGGCGGTGCGCGCGACGAAGGGCGGCGAAGAGGTCCGCGGCTACGTGCCGAGCATGGGCCAGATCTTCCTGCGCCGCTTCCAGATGGTGACGCAGTTCCGGCAGTCCCTCGAAGACGGCCAGGTCAGCGTCCACTACCAGCCGAAGATCACCCTGCCGAACCGGCAGGTGCAAGGTGTCGAGGCGCTGGTCCGCTGGGTGCACCCGGAGTTCGGCAGGCTCGGCCCGGACGAGTTCGTCCCGGCCATCGAGGCGGCCGGCCTGATCGGCGTCCTGACCGGTTTCGTGCTCGGCGAGGCGCTCAAGCGCTGCCGCAAGTGGCTCGACGAGGGCTTGCGGATCTCGGTGGCGGTCAACCTGTCGGTGCGCAACCTGGCCGACGAGGACTTCCCGAACAAGGTCGCCCGCGAGCTGGAGCACCACGGCATCCCGCCCGAGCTGCTGACGTTCGAGCTCACCGAGTCCGGCGTGATGTCCGACCCGCAGAAGGCGCTGCCGATCCTGCGCGAGCTGCACTCGCTGGGCATCACGCTCGCCGTGGACGACTTCGGGACCGGGTACTCGTCGCTGGCGTACCTGCGGCAGCTGCCGGTCGACCAGGTGAAGATCGACAAGAGCTTCGTCCTCGGGATGGGGACCGACCTGGGCGACCTCGCGGTGGTCCGGTCGATCGTCGAGCTGGGGCACTCGCTCGGGCTGACGGTGGTGGCCGAGGGCGTCGAGGAGGACGTGGCGCGCGACCAGCTCGAGGCGATGGGCTGTGACGTCGCCCAGGGCTACCTGATCTCGCGGCCGCTGCCGGAGGACCGCCTGGAGGCGTGGCTGCAGGCCCGCACCGCGCGCTCGCCGGGGCGGCACTCGGAGACCGTGCTGACCCTGCTGACCTGAGGTTTCTTTACAACGGCCACCCCCTTGCACGGCCGGGTGAAGCCCCTTGCTAATCTTTCCAAGTCCTCGCGAGAGGCCAGGCCCCTTTAGCTCAGTCGGCAGAGCGTCTCCATGGTAAGGAGAAGGTCTACGGTTCGATTCCGTAAAGGGGCTCTCGACCTCAGCCGCGTCACGCCTGCGTGTCGCGGCTTGGGTCATGTAAGGGCGGTGTAGCTCAGTTGGCAGAGCAAGCGGCTCATAATCGCTGTGTCGCCGGTTCAAGTCCGGCCACCGCTACGCGGTAACGACGGGGCTGGCCCCCGGACCTGAGAGAGAAGGAAACGCTGTGGCTGCCACCGACGTGCGACCCAAGATCACGCTGGCGTGCGAAGAGTGCAAGCACCGCAACTACATCACCAAGAAGAACCGGCGCAACAACCCGGATCGCCTGGAGATGAAGAAGTTCTGCCCGAACTGCGGTACGCACCGGACGCACAAGGAAACCCGCTGACGCGTACGCGTTCACCAGCTTCGAAGAGCCGCCCTGGATCCCCGGGGCGGCTCTTTGCTGTTGGTAGCCTCTCCGGGTGCCCTTGGACCAGTCGTTCACCGGGCGGAGCTATCCGCCGCAGACCAGTTACGAAGTGAGCCGGGAGAAGATCCGGGAGTTCGCCGACGCGATCGGCGACGCGAACCCGGTCTACCGCGACCCGGAGGCGGCCCGCGAGGCCGGTCACCCCGACGTGATCGCCCCGCCGACGTTCCTCACGATCATCAACCTCGCCTCGATCAACGCGATCGTCACCGACCCCGAGCTCGGCCTCGACTACTCGCGGATGGTGCACGGCGACCAGGGCTTCACCTACACGCGCCCGGTGTTCGCCGGCGACGTGCTCGAGGTGACCACCCACATCGACGCCATCATGGCCCGCGCCGGCAACGACTTCATCAACCTGCGTGCCGAGATCCACGACGCCGCCGGTCAGAAGGTCTGCACCACCCGCGCGCAGCTGGTGGTCCGAGGGGAGAACGCGTGAACACACCTTCTTACGGGGGTCCGGGTGGCGGAGCCCCCGGCCGGGGCGAAGCCCCGTATGTCACCGGCGATGAACTGCCCGCCCTCGAGGTCCGGATCACCCGCGAGCAGCTGGTGCGCTACGCCGGGGCGGCGCTGGACTTCAACCCGATCCACTGGAACGAGGCGTTCGCGAAGGACGTCGGCCTGCCGGACGTGATCGCGCACGGGATGCTGACGATGGCGGTCGCGGGCCGCGTGGTCACGGACTGGCTCGGCGACCCGGCCCGGCTGATCGACTTCAGCGCCCGCTTCACGCGGCCGGTCGTGGTGCCGAACACCCCCGAGGGGGCGGTGGTCGAAGTGACCGGGAAGGTCGCGGACGTCAAGGACGACGGGATCGCGCGGATCGACCTCGTGGTGAAGTTCGACGGGAAGACCGTGCTCGGGAAGCCGCAGGCCCTGGTCCGCCGCTAAGGCAGCTTCAGGACCGCCAGGACCGCGTCGGCCATGCCCTGCTCACCCCGCGCGTTGGGGTGCAGCGGGGCGGCCGGCGAGGCGGGCAGCAGCCCCTCGATCCAGCGCTTGTCCGACGCCGCGCACACGTCGTGGCCCTTGCCCGGGGTCGCCGTGTCCGCGTAGCCCGCGCGGTGGGCGTCCGCCTGGTCCTCGAGCATCTTGTTCAGCTTGCCGAGCGCGCCGCGGAAGTACTCGATGTCGCCCGCGCCGAACGGCAGGGACGGCCAGCAGCCGTCGCCGTCCGGCAGCACCGTCGGGTAGCCGACCACCACGACCTTGGCCTTCGGGGCCTTCTGGTGGATGCGGTCGAGCACCGCGGCGACCTTCGGGGCGGTGGCGTCGATGCGCTCGGCCAGCTCGTCACGGCCGCCGGCGGTCAGGCGGTCGCGGCACGGGGACGCGTTCTGGTCCGTCGTCGCGCAGCCCGACGCGTACGAGAAGAACCCGACGTCGTTGCCGCCGATGCCGACCGTCACCAGCGTCGTCTCCGCCGTCACCGCGTCCAGCTGCGGCGGGTTCGTGCCGTTGCCGGTCTTCTGCGCCGCACTCAGGTTCGCCGTCGTCGCGCCGCTGCAGCTGGCGTCGACGAACTGGGCCGGCTTCAGCTTCGCCGAGACCAGGTGCGGGTAGTTGTCGTCCGAACGGTCGCAGCCCGCCGGGGTGCCCGCCTGGCGCCCGGTCCGCGGCGCGGACGTGTACGAATCCCCGAGGGCGACATAGCGGCCGGAGCCGCCGCCGGTGTCCACGCCTTCCGGTGGCGCCGACGACGAACCGTGCTGCCACTTGTAGTACCCGAAGGCCAGCAGCCCGACCACGAGCACGACCACCAGGCAGCCCCCGCCGCCGCTCTTCTTCGCCACTTCTTCGTTTCTACCGAAGCCGCCGCGGCGGCGGCCTAGTCAATCCGGGTGATCCGCTGCGCGAGCAGGTCGTTGACCAGCCCGGCCCCGGTTTCCGGGTCGTCCACGCTCACCAGCACCGTCCGGCCGTTCTCCAGGGCGAGCGCCAGCGCCGGGCCGCCGCGGACCTTGTACGCCGTCGTGCCGGTGACCGGGTTGAAGCGCAGGCCCAGCCCGCCGTCGCCGAACGTCGACAGCTCGCGCGCGGTCGCTTCGCGGATGCTCGCCAGCGCCAGGTGCCGCCACGGGACGCCGAGAAGGCCGAAGCGGATCGTCACGCCCTTCGCGTCCACGGACGCCGAGAGCCGGTACGTCAGCGCCGTCACCACCAGGCCGACCAGGGCGATCCAGGCGGCCGTCGCCCACGGCAGCCCGGTGGGCACGAGGGCGATCGCCACCGGGATCAGCGTCAGCGCCCAGAGCATCCCCGGGTTCGCCGCCCGGCCCGACCAGAACGCGCGCTGCCCGGGCCGCAGGCCGACGCTCGGCAGGTTCGCGGTCTCCTCGTGGACCGGCGCCGACGGCAGCCCGCCGACCAGCGCCGCCACGACGCCGATGGCCGCCGCGCCCAGCATGAAGAGCACGATGCCGGCGCCGCCACGGGCCGCCTGCCAGTCCGGGACGTCGAGGTTCGCCACGAGCACCGAGAGCAGGACGGCGGCCGGCAGCGCGGCGAAGCCGGCGCCCACCCCGACGGTCGGGCGCGGCAGCGGCCGCCCGCGGCGCAGCGCGGTGACCGCCGAAGTGGCCAGGAGCAGGACGGCGACGGTGCCGAGCCCCAGCGTCACGCCGGTGAACGTGCCGAGCGGCGTGTGCCCGTTCGGTGCGCTGCTCCAGTGCGTCGCGACCGGGTCGGGCAGGCGGCCCGCCCACGCGTTCTCCAGCGCACCCGCGACGGCGAGCGCGGCGCCCGGCAGCACGGCCGTGGCGACCAGGACCCGGATCAGCTTGGTCATGAGTACTTCTCCTTCAACACCCCGGTGAGCTCGTCGAGGCCGACGCCCGCGCGCTTCGCCTCGCGGACCAGGTCCTCGGCCAGCTCGGCCAGCTGCGCCCGGGAGGACGCGCCGCCGATGACGACGGCGCCCCGGCGTCGCCGCAGGTCGATGAGGCCTTCGTCGCGAAGCAGCGCGTACGCCCGCAGCACGGTGTGGACGTTGATCTCCAGCGCCGCGGCCAGTTCCCGGGCGGGCGGCAGCTGCTGCCCGGGCGGCGGGTGACCGTCGGCCAGTGACCGGCGCAGCGACGCGGCCACCTGCTCGAAGAGCGGGTCCGTGGAGCTCGGATCGATTTGAACGAGCATAGTTCTAACTATAATAGAACAATGACGCCCTGCGCGAGACGTGCGTCACACGGGGCTGGATCAGCCGGCGATCAGTTCGCCGGCCAGTTCCAGGGCGTGGTCGACGTCCTTGGCCACGTAGTGCAGGTCGACGAGCACCTCGGAAATGCCCAGCTCGCGGGCCACGTCGAGGCACGGACGGACGTCCGCGGCCGTCTCCACGGCGGTGCCCTGGCGCGGGTTGATCCGCAGCACGCGACGCAGGCTGTCCGGGTCGCGCCCGGCCTTCTCGGCCGCTTCCCGGGCCACCGACCAAAGTGCGGTCAAGTACTGCTCCGGCATCCAGCCGGCGAGCCAGCCGTCCGCGCGGCGGCCGATCCGGGCCAGCGCCGGCGGCGAGAACCCGCCGAGCAGGACCGGCGGGCGCGGCTCCTGCGCCGGGCGCAGGCCCACCGTCGACGGCGCGATCCGCCACTGCGGGCCCGCGTGCTCGGCCGGTTCGCCGGTCCACAGCGCGTCGAGGGCGTCGAGGAGGGCTTCGAGCCGCTTGCCCCGGCCTTCCCACGGCACGCCGGTGGCGAAGTACTCCTCGCGCAGCCAGCCGAGCCCGAAGCCGACGTCGAGACGGCCCTGGCTGGCCAGGTCGAGCGAGGTCAGCGCCCGGGCCAGCAGGACCGGGGAATAGACCGGGCCGGTCAATGCGCTCATCCCGAGGCGGGCCGTGCGGGTCACCGCCGCCGCGGCCGCCAGTGTCGTGAACGGGTCGGCGAAGGTCTCGAACTCCTTGGGGTACGGGTGTTCCGGCGTCCCGCCGCCCGGGTAGAGGTCCGAAGGCTCCAGCGGCGTGAGGATCCGGTCGCCGACCCAGAGCGAGGCGAAGCCGAGGTCCTCGGCGGCCGCCGCGAAGCGTGGCACGGCGGCGGGGTCGGCGAGGGCGCCGTACTGGGGGAGCGCGAGGCCGAGCCGCATCGGAGCCCCCGCCGGACGGGGGGTGGTCGTCATGGCGGACATCCTGGCATGATCAGGAGGTCTGCGGGGAGTTTTCCGCAGGCCGGCCGGGGTACGGCGGTCGATCGGGGGGCGCGGTTGCGGGCTCCCGCGAGGCTTGCCGTAGACTTCGGGACTTGGAACGCACTACGGTCATCCCGCCTGGATGGTGGGGACGATGGAATGCGTCCACCGGGGCTCCGAGCGATCGGGGCTCCACAGGGGTGTAGCTCAATTGGCAGAGCAGCGGTCTCCAAAACCGCAGGTTGCAGGTTCAAGTCCTGTCACCCCTGCGTAACGGAACTGGTGGAGCGGAGGAGTGGTCGTGAGCGACAGCGACGCCAGCGGCGGCGAGCAGGAGCAGGACGGCACCGGGCAGAAGCCCGAGAGCCCGTCCCGTCCCGTCACAGCCGCTGCCCGGCGTGAGCGCCGTGCGACCGCTCGTCCGGCGGGGAAGTCCGCGGCACGTGCGGACGACAAGACCCGCCCGGCCGGGAAGTCGGGGGAGAAGACCGCCCCCGACGCGAAGGGCGCTCCGACTCCGAAGCGCGACCAGAAGCCGAAGAAGGCTTCCGTCTTCGCGCGGCTGATGCGCTTCATCCGCGAGGTCTGGGCGGAACTGCGCAAGGTCATCTGGCCCAACCGCAAGCAGATGGTCACCTACACCATCGTCGTGCTGGCGTTCGTGGTGTTCATGGTGGGCCTCGTGAGCGTGCTCGACCTGGCATTCAAGTGGGGCATCGGCAAGATCTTCGGCTGACGCGCCCCCGGCGCGCGCCGATGGGGCCCAGGTCCCGGCCTAGGCCCGCAATGATCAACTGAGAGGACGGAACGTGACCTCCGACAACGGCACAGCAGCCGGTCACGACCTGACCGAGCTTTCCGACGAGCAGGTGCACGCGGCACTCGGTGACGAGGAGTCCGCGCACCTCGAGCCCGTCGACGTGTCGGACTCCGAGGTCGACGACGACGACGCTTCTGACGCCGCTCCCGCCGACGACGTGATCGACGAGACCGGCGCCGAGCCCGCCGCGGACGACGAGGACCCGGTCGCCAAGCTGCGTTCCGAGCTGCTCGCCGCGCCCGGCGAGTGGTACGTCGTGCACTCCTACGCCGGGTACGAGAACAAGGTCAAGACCAACCTCGAGACCCGCACCCAGACCCTGGACGTCGAGGACTACATCTTCCAGATCGAGGTCCCGACCGAAGAGGTCACCGAGATCAAGAACGGCCAGCGCAAGCAGGTGCAGCGCAAGGTGCTGCCCGGCTACATCCTGGTCCGGATGGACCTGAACGACGCCTCGTGGAGCGCGGTGCGCAACACGCCGGGTGTCACCGGGTTCGTCGGCGCCACTTCGCGGCCGTCGCCGCTGACCGTGGACGAGGTGCTGAAGTTCCTCGCCCCGCAGGTCGAGAAGGAAGCCCCGGCCAAGGCCAGCAAGGGCGAGACCGCCGCGGCGGCGCCGCTCGGCGGCCCGGCCGTCGAGGTCGACTTCGAGGTCGGCGAATCGGTCACCGTCATGGACGGCCCGTTCGCGACGCTGCCGGCGACGATCTCCGAGGTCAACGTCGACGGGCAGAAGCTGAAGGTCCTGGTGTCGATCTTCGGCCGGGAGACCCCGGTCGAGCTGTCGTTCAACCAGGTCTCCAAGATCTGACGGCCGGCCTTTTCGGCCGCAGTCCCCGCGTCCACGGCAGGTACGCGGGGAACGTAGTACAGGACAGGAAAAGAAATGCCACCCAAGAAGAAGAAGCTTGCGGCGATCATCAAGCTGCAGATCAAGGCGGGTGCGGCCAACCCCGCGCCGCCGGTCGGCCCCGCGCTGGGTCAGCACGGCGTCAACATCATGGAGTTCTGCAAGGCCTACAACGCCGCGACCGAGTCGCAGCGCGGGGACGTCGTCCCGGTCGAGATCTCCGTGTACGAGGACCGGTCGTTCGACTTCAAGCTGAAGACGCCGCCGGCCGCGAAGCTGCTGCTGAAGGCCGCGGGCGTGGAGAAGGGCTCCGGCGAGCCGCACAAGACCAAGGTCGCCAAGGTCACCTGGGACCAGGTCCGCGAGATCGCCAAGACCAAGGAGACCGACCTCAACGCGCACGACATCGACCAGGCCGCGAAGATCATCGCCGGCACTGCCCGTTCGATGGGCATCACGGTCGTCGACGCCTGACGTTTGCCGCTTTACCCGTGGGAGAGCCAAGTGCTGGCTCGTCACCACACTGATCCATTCTCGAAGTTAGGGACAGAAGCATGACCAAGCACAGCAAGGCTTACCGCCAGGCTGCGGAGCTCATCGACAAGGCGCGCCTGTACGCGCCGCTCGAGGCCGCGAAGCTGGCGAAGGAGACCTCCAAGACCAAGATGGACGCGACCGTCGAGGTCGCGATGCGTCTCGGTGTGGACCCCCGCAAGGCCGACCAGATGGTCCGCGGCACCGTGAACCTGCCGCACGGCACCGGTAAGACCGCCCGCGTCATCGTCTTCGCCGTCGGCGACAAGGCCGCCGAGGCCGAAGCCGCCGGCGCGGACGCGGTCGGCACCGACGAACTGATCGAGCGCATCCAGGGTGGCTGGCTCGACTTCGACGCCGCGATCGCGACGCCGGACCAGATGGCCAAGGTGGGCCGCATCGCCCGCATCCTCGGCCCGCGTGGCCTGATGCCGAACCCGAAGACCGGCACGGTGACCCCCGCGGTCGAGAAGGCCGTGAAGGACATCAAGGGCGGTAAGATCAACTTCCGCGTCGACAAGCAGGCCAACCTGCACCTGGTGATCGGCAAGGCTTCCTTCGACACCGAGAAGCTGGTCGAGAACTACGCGGCGGCGCTGGACGAGATCCTCCGCGCCAAGCCGTCGTCGGCGAAGGGCCGCTACCTGAAGAAGGTCACCTTCACCACCACGATGGGCCCGGGCATCCCGGTGGACCCGCTGCGGACCCGCAACCTCCTCTCCGAGGAAGCTGCGGTCTGAGAACCTTATTCTGGTCAGGACGGCGCTACGGCACGCGACTTGCCCGCATGAGGCGGACCTCGCGCCGGCCGACGGCTGAATAAGGTTCTGAGGCTGAGATCACCAGAAAGGGCGTCCCCGCTTGCTGCGGGGCGCCCTTTCTTCGTGTCTGATGGACGGCATGCCGACTTTCGCGTCGTTCGACGGGCTCCGGTTGAACTACACGGTGTGGGAGGGTGAGGGCGCCCACCGCCCGGTGCTGCTGCAGCACGGATTCGCCGCGGACACGAACGCGAACTGGATCTCCACGGGCGTCGTCGCGGCCCTGCGCTGGGCGGGTTTCACGGTGATTTCCCTGGACGCCCGCGGCCACGGCCGATCCGAAAAGCCGCACGACGAGTCCTGTTACGCCGACGACGCGATGGCCCGGGACGTCTCGGCGTTGCTCGATGAGCTCGGCCTCGACGAGGTGTCGATGGTGGGCTACTCGATGGGCGCGATCATCGCGTTGACGGTGACGGCGGCGGACAAGCGGATCCGCTGCTTGGCCACGGGCGGCGTGGGCTCGGGCATCGTCGACTTCGGCGGGGTCGACCTGAGGGTGGTGAAGCCGGTCGAGATCGCTTCGGCGTTGCTGGCCGAGGACCCTGCCTTGGTCCCGCGGTCGGGCGTCCCGTTCCGCCTGCTGGCCGACGCGGTGGGCGGCGATCGCCGGGCGCTGGCGGCGGTGGCTTTGGCGTCGCGGGAGGGGCGACTGGATCTGTCGGGGATCGGGGTGCCGACGTTGGTGCTGGCGGGCGAACAGGACCAGCTGGCGGCGGAGCCGGAGCGACTGGCGGCGGCGATCGCGGGGGCGCGGTTGGTCCGGATCCCGGGAGACCACATGACGGCGGTGATGTCACCGGCGTTCGCGGAGGCCCTGGTGTCGTTCTTGTCGGCGCCGCACCCGCGTTAACGGCTCGTCGGCGCCACGGTCGGGGCGCCGCTGCACTTGGCCGGCCCGATCGCGTGGCCGGTGATGAGCCACTGTCCCTTCTCGACCTTCGACACCGTGAACACGCCCAGTGCCGGGCCGCCGGTGACGGGGAAGGTGCAGGAATCGATCGTCACGGTGTTGCCGGGCAGCGGCTCCGAGATGCTCGACGGCAGGGATTCGGCGTAGTCGTTCTTGTTCGTCACCTGGGTGGCGAGGAATTCGACGGCTTTCTTGCAGTCGGCCTGGGCCGCGCTCTGCCGGAACGTCTGGGCGATGTCCTGCGCGAACTGGGTCTGGACGTCGCGCTGCCCCTCGTTCTGGAACCGGCCGCAGGCGTCGGCGACCCGGCCCTGGGCGATGTTGTGGTAGACCATCCGCACCGCTTCGTACGGGTTCGTCGAGAACACGTGGTTCGTGTGGTACTTCCCGCCGCCCTCCTGGGCGAGCTGGGCGGAGGTCTTGCCGGAGTCGTTGGGGAAGAAGTGGTTGTACAGCCACGTGCCCGCTACACCGAGGATGACCAGGGCCAGTACCCAGGCGAGGACCTTCTTGCCCAGCCAGGTCACCCACTTCGGCGCCCGGCGGCGCTCGACGGGGACGAGCTGGTAGCCCTCGGGGATCATCGGGGTCTGGCCACCCTGCTGGGACGGCGGTGCCTGGACGACGCCCGCGTCCGGGAGGGGCGCCGGCTGGTTGCCCTGCTGGGACTGGGTGAAGCGCAGGTAGTCCTGGAACTGCTGGAACTGGCGGAACTGCTCCAGCTGGGCCGGGTCCACCGGGGGTTGGGGTCCCGCGGCGGGCGCGTTCGGGCCCGCCGGTTCGATTTCCGAGCCCGGCTTTCCGTCATCGCGCTGCTCCGCCACGTGACCATGATGCCTCACGCCGCCGTGAAGGTGGGGGTCGGAGAAGGCCTGTCGGCTTGACAAGGTATTCTCGATGACGGTTCTACCGAAGACCGCTGGTTTTCCCCGCCAACACGGGGAACGAAGGTCCCGCACTCGCCGGGCGGCCCGCGCAGGAGGAACGAGGCCGGGCACCCAGGTGCCCGATGACGCCCCGCGCCTGTCTGCGCGAGGGCGTTTCGTCGTTTGAGGGCTCCTCGAAAGCCAGTGGAAACACTAGCCAAGAGAGGAGGCGACCCATGGCGAAGCCCGACAAGGTGGCGGCCGTCGCCGAGATCGCGGAGAGCTTCCGCACCAGCTCGGCCACCGTCGTTACCCAGTACACCGGCCTCTCCGTGTCACAGCTGTCCCAGCTGCGCCGCGCTCTCGGCACCAGTGCCAAGTACCGGGTCGCGAAGAACACCCTGGTCAAGCGGGCGGCCGAGGACGCCGGCATCCAGGGTCTCGAGGACCTGTTCGTCGGCGCGACCGCCATCGCCTTCGTCGAGGGTGAAGCTGTCGACGCCGCCAAGGCGCTTCGCGACTTCGCGAAGGACAACAACGCGCTTGTGATCAAGGGCGGCTACATGGACGGCAAAGCGCTGTCCGTGGACGAGATCAACCGGATCGCCGATCTCGACAGCCGTGAGGTCCTGCTCGCCAAGGCGGCGGGCGCGTTCAAGGCGAAGCTGTCCCAGGCCGCCGCGCTGTTCCAGGCGCCGGCGTCCCAGGTCGCCCGCCTGGCTGCCGCGCTGGAGGAGAAGCAGCGCAACGCCGCCGGTACCGAAGCAGCCGAAGCACCCGCCGAGAGCTGAACCACCCCCACCCCGAACGTCTAGTTCGTTTTTCTGAGAGGAAGCCATCATGGCGAAGCTGAGCACCGCCGAGCTGATCGACGCCTTCAAGGAGCTCACCCTCCTCGAGCTGTCCGAGTTCGTGAAGGAGTTCGAAGAGGTCTTCGACGTGACCGCCGCCGCGCCGGTCGCCGTCGCCGCTGCCGCCCCGGGTGCCGCCGCTGCCCCGGCCGCCGAGGAGCAGGATGAGTTCGACGTCGTCCTCGAGGGCGCCGGCGACAAGAAGATCCAGGTCATCAAGGTCGTCCGCGAGGTCGTCTCGGGCCTGGGCCTGAAGGAGGCCAAGGAGCTGGTCGAGGCCGCTCCCAAGGCCCTCCTGGAGAAGGTCGACAAGGAGGCCGCCGAGGCCGCCAAGGAGAAGCTCGAGGCCGCGGGCGCCAAGATCTCCATCAAGTGATTTCCGGCGCGCAAGCGCCTCCGCGAACGGGCGGGCACCCACTCGGGTGCCCGCCCGTTCCGTTTTGCCGGAAAAGTGCGGATGTTGCGCCGGCCGCCCCGGCCGCGACTGATCACCATGACCGACCCCGAGCACCTCGAGCTCCTCGCCCAGCAGTTGACCGACCGCCAACTCTGCACGCTCTCCCTGCCGGCCGTGGTCGCGCCCGTGGTGTTCCTCCTGGTCGTCGCCGCATTGACCGTCATCCCCTAGGACCTCTGTCCGATTGGCCCCGGGCCCCGAATCGTGGGTTCAGGGGCCTGAAGAACTGCGTGGTTGGCCCGAATGGGCTACCGTGCTGCCCATTGGCGATCACGGCGGGATGACGATGAACCCGGGTCTGGCCAGAAAAGAAAACTGGTGAGTAACCTAATCGCACTCAGCTCGTTGCACCTGGTTGACGCGGGTTCGTGGGCGCCACCGGCCCACATCCGCCGCCGGCGTGGGTGGCAGGGTGTGGCAGCGGGCGCAATGACGCGGAACAGCTCCTGGAGGTGCGATGGGTGCCGAGGTGGTCATCGAAGGTCTGACGAAGTCCTTCGGTAAGCAGACCATCTGGCGGGACGTCACGTTGACGCTCCCCCCGGGCGAAGTGTCGGCCATGCTCGGCCCGTCAGGGACCGGCAAGTCGGTTTTCCTCAAGTCGATGATCGGGCTGCTGAAGCCCGACCGCGGCCGCTGCGTGATCAACGGTGTCGACATCGTCACCTGCTCCGAGCACAAGCTCTACGAGATCCGGAAGCTCTTCGGCGTCCTCTTCCAGGACGGCGCGCTGTTCGGCTCGATGAACCTCTACGACAACGTCGCCTTCCCGCTGCGCGAGCACACGAAGAAGTCCGAGACGGAGATCCGCCGGATCGTCCTCGAGAAGCTCGACATGACCGGTCTGAACGGCGCCGACAAGAAGCTGCCGGGCGAGATCTCCGGCGGGATGCGCAAGCGCGCCGGCCTGGCCCGCGCCCTCGTGCTGGACCCCGAGATCATCCTGGTCGACGAGCCGGACTCGGGCCTCGACCCGGTCCGCACCACCTACATCTCGCAGCTGTTCCTCGACGTCAACGCCCAGATCGACGCGACCTTCCTGATCGTCACGCACAACATCAACCTGGCCCGCACGGTCCCGGACAACCTGGGCATGCTCTTCCGCAAGGAACTGGTCATGTTCGGCCCGCGCGAGGTGCTGCTGACCAGCGAAGAACCGGTCGTCAAGCAGTTCCTCAACGGCAAGATGCAGGGCCCGATCGGCATGTCCGAGGAGAAGGACTCCGCCCAGATGGCCGCCGAGCAGGCGATGTTCGACGCCGGCCACCACGCGGGCGGGGTCGAGGACATCAGCGGGGTGCCGCCGCAGATGCAGACCACGCCGGGCGTGGCGACCCGGATGGGCGCGGTCCGCCGCAAGGACCGGGTCATGGAGATCATGCACCGGCTGCCGCCGGCCGCGCAGGAAAGCATCATCGAGTCGCTGAGCCCGGAGGAGCAGCGCCACTACGGCGTGCGCCCGCACCGCGGCCAGCCGCAGCAGGTCGGGGCGCGCCCGCAGGGTGACGGCGTCCCGAACCAGCACCACGGGCAGCTGCCCGCCGACCAGGTGGCCCGGATCCCCGGCGGCCAGCCGCCGAGAACCGGCACGCACCGGATGCCACCGAACAACGGGCCAGGTGGCCGGTGAGTTCTCCCGCAACACAGGCGAAGATCCCCGGGATCGGCATGCTCCGCGAGACCGGGAACCTGTTCGCCCTCGGCCTGGACATCGTCCGCGGCCTGTTCCAGAGGCCCTTCCAGCTGCGGGAGTTCATCCAGCAGTCCTGGTTCATCGCGAGCGTGACCATCCTGCCGACGGCCCTGGTGGCCATCCCGTTCGGTGCGGTCATCTCGCTGCAGTTCGGTTCGCTCGCCCGCCAGCTGGGCGCGCAGTCCTACACCGGCGCGGGCTCCGTGCTCGCCACCGTGCAGCAGGCCAGTCCGCTGGTCACCGCGCTGCTGGTGGCGGGCGCGGGCGGCTCGGCCGTCTGCGCCGACATCGGCGCTCGGACCATCCGCGAAGAGATCGCCGCGATGGAGGTGCTCGGCGTCTCCGCGGTCCAGCGGCTGATCGTCCCGCGCACCCTGGCGATGATGCTGGTCGCGCTCCTGCTCAACGGCATGGTCAGCGTGATCGGCGTGCTCGGCGGCTACTTCTTCAACGTCGTGCTGCAGGGCGGGACGCCGGGTGCGTACCTGGCCAGCTTCTCCGCCCTCGCGCAGCTGCCCGACCTCTGGGTCGGTGAGATCAAGGCGCTGATCTTCGGGTTCATCGCCGCCGTCGTCGCGTCCTACCGGGGCCTGAACCCCTCCGGCGGCCCGAAGGGCGTCGGGGACGCGGTGAACCAGTCGGTGGTCATCACGTTCCTGCTGCTGTTCGTCGTGAACTTCGTGATCACCCTGATCTACCTGCAGATCGTGCCCGGAAAGCTGGACTAGCGCCATGACGTTCCTCCAGGGCGCGAAACGCGTCGCCAACCGACCCCTCCAGACGCTGGACACCTTGGGTGACCAGATGTCGTTCTACGGGCGGGCGCTGCTGTGGACGCCGCGGACGCTGCGCCGCTACACGAAGGAAGTCCTGCGGCTGCTGGCCGAGGTGAGCTTCGGCTCCGGCTCCCTCGCCGTCATCGGCGGCACGGTCGGCGTGATGGTCGGCCTGACGCTGTTCACCGGTGTCCTCGTCGGCCTCCAGGGCTACTCGGCGCTGAACTCGATCGGGACGTCGGCCTTCACCGGCTTCCTGACCGCGTTCTTCAACACCCGCGAGATCGCCCCGCTGGTGGCCGGGCTCGCGCTGTCCGCCACGGTCGGCGCCGGGTTCACCGCCCAGCTGGGCGCGATGCGGATCTCCGAGGAGATCGACGCCCTCGAAGTCATGGGCGTGCCGAGCCTGCCGTACCTGGTGACGACGCGGATCATCGCCGGGTTCGTCGCGGTCATCCCGCTCTACATCATCGGCCTGCTGAGCTCGTACCTCGCGTCGAGACTGGTGGTCATCTACATCTACGGCCAATCGGCGGGCACCTACGACCACTACTTCGACCTCTTCCTGCCACCGCAGGACGTGCTCTATTCGTTCATCAAGGTGCTGCTGTTCAGCGTCCTGATCATCCTGTCGCACTGCTACTTCGGGTACCGGGCCACCGGTGGCCCGGCCGGCGTCGGCGTCGCGGTCGGCAAGGCCGTGCGGCTGTCCATCGTCACGGTGTCGATCATGAACTTCTTCATCGGGTTCGCCATCTGGGGAACCGACGTCACGGTAAGGATCGCGGGATGAGGACGCTTCGACGCAGGCTGCTCGGCCTGCTGCTCATCGCCGTGATGGTCGGCGGGGTGGCGCTGTCCATCGCGCTCTACGACAAGGCGTTCACGCCGGTCGTCACGGTCAAGCTGCAGGCCGACAAGATCGGCAACCAGCTGATCAAGCAGTCCGACGTCAAGGTGCGCGGACTGATCGTCGGGTCCGTCCAGGACATCGTCGCCACGGACAAGGGCGCCGAGCTCACGCTGGCGCTCAAGCCCGAGTCGGCGAAGCTGATCCCCGAGAACGTCTCGGCGCGGTTCCTGCCCAAGACGCTCTTCGGCGAGCGGTTCGTGTCGCTGGAGATCCCGAAGGACCCCTCGGCGAAGACCCTGGCCAACGGGGACGTCATCCCGCAGGACCGCACGTCGAACGCGGTCGAGCTGGAGCAGGCGTTCTCCCACCTGATGCCGGTGCTGCAGGCGGTCCAACCGCAGAAGCTGTCCGCGACGCTCACCGCGATCTCGACCGCCCTGCAGGGCCGCGGCGACCAGCTCGGCGACACGCTCTCCCAGCTGGGCACCTACATCGGCGAGCTGAACCCGCACGAGCCCGAGCTGCAGCACAACCTCAAGGCGCTCGCGGAGTTCTCCGACCACCTGAAGGACGCGGCCCCGGACCTGGTGCAGAGCCTGGACAACCTGAGCACGACGACCCGGACCGTGGTCGACGAGCGGCAGAACCTGGCCAACCTCTACGGCAGCCTCACCCAGGCCTCGGTGGACCTGCAGACGTTCCTGCAGAACAACAAGGACAACATCATCTCCCTCGTCGACACCGCCCGGCCGACGGCCGAACTGCTGGCGAAGTACGCGCCGGAGTACCCCTGCGTGATCTCGCAGATGGCCAAGAACGTGCCGCTGATCGACCAGGCGCTGGGCGCCGGCACCGACAAGCCCGGCCTGCACGCGACCATCGAGATCATCGTGCCGCGCGCGCCCTACCAAGCGGGCAAGGAAGAGCCGCGGTTCGAGGACAAGCGCGGCCCGCGGTGCTACGACATCAAGGACATCCCCAAGCCGTTCCCGTCCGAGCCGCCGGACGGCGCGTTCAAGGACGGCACGCTGCACCAGGCCGCGCCGAAGAGCGTCGGCGAGGGCCTCAACCCGGCCAAGTTCAAGGCCGACGCGGCCGGCAATGGCGGGAGCGGCGGTGACCTGGCGTACTCGACGGCGGAGCAGGGCTTCCTGGCCGATCTGCTCGGCCCGCAGCTGGGCCTGAACGCGGCCGACGTCCCGGGCTGGAGCTCGCTGCTCGTCGGCCCGCTGTACCGGGGTGCGGAGGTGACGGTCAAGTGAGGGGCCTGCTCGCACCGCTGATCAAGCTCGGCATCTTCGTGGTCGTCACCGTGCTGTTCACGACGATCCTCGGGATCAGCATCGCCAACATCAACACCACCAGCACCAACGCCTACAAGGCGCGCTTCACCGACGCGACGCTGCTGCTGCCCAACGACGACGTCCGCATCGCCGGCGTCCGGGTCGGGCAGGTCAAGGACGTCAAGATCGTCGACAAGCGCCAGGCCGAGGTCGAGTTCGAAGTGGACGCCGGCCGCACGCTGCCGGCCGGGGTCACCGCGCAGATCAAGTTCCGCAACCTGGTCGGCCAGCGCTACGTCTCCCTCGGCGAGGGCGACGACAGCTCCGGCAAGACGCTGCAGCCCGGCGGCACCATCCCGCTGGACCGCACCACGCCGGCGCTGGACCTGACCGAGCTGTTCAACGGCTTCAAGCCGCTGTTCACCGCGCTCAACCCGGACGACGTCAACAAGCTGTCCTACGAGGTCATCCAGGTCCTGCAGGGCGAGGGCGGAACCGTCGAAAGCCTGCTGTCGCACACGGCGTCGCTGGCCACCACGATCGCCGACAAGGACCAGGTGATCGGCGAGGTCATCGACAACCTCAACTCGGTGCTCGACACGGTCAACGCGCACACCCCGCAGCTCAACGACCTGATCGTCAAGCTGCAGCAGCTGGTGTCCGGCCTCGCCGCCGACCGCAAGCCCATCGGTGACGCGATCGAGAGCCTCGGCAACCTGGCCGAGACGACGTCCGGGCTGCTCGGCGAAGTCCGCGAGCCGCTGAAGAACGACATCAGCGCGCTGGGCACCCTGACCCAGCAGCTGAACAAGAACGAGCCGGAGCTGGAGCACTTCATCCAGTTCCTGCCGACCAAGGTGAGCACGCTGACCCGCACCGCGGACTACGGCTCCTGGTTCAACTTCTACGCCTGCGAGTTCTCCGGGACGGTCAGCTTGCCCCCATTGATTCCACCGGTCGAACTGCCGCTGATCCCGGCCAACCGGTCGAGGTGCCAGGGATGAAGTCCTTCCAGAAGCGCAACCCCGTGCCGATCGCGCTGGTCGGGATCGTCGTGCTGGCGCTCGGCTTCATCGCCGCGCTCAACTCCGACGACCTACCGGTGATCGGCGGCGGCACCACGTACTCCGCCGAGTTCAGCGAGGCCTCCGGGCTGCAGAAGGACAACGACGTCCGGATCGCCGGCGTCAAGGTCGGCAAGGTCAGCGACATCGAGCTCGACGGCGCGTCGGTGAAGGTGTCGTTCAAGGTCAAGGACGCCTGGCTCGGCGACCGGACCAGCGCCGCGATCAAGATCAAGACGCTGCTCGGGCAGAAGTACCTGTCGCTGGACCCGCAGGGCGAGAACGCGCTGAACCCGGGTACCGGCATCCCGCGGGACCGCACGATGGCGCCCTACGACGTCCTCGACGCCTTCCGCGGGCTGTCCCAGACGGTCGACAACATCGACACCAAGCAGCTGGCGCAGAGCTTCGACACGATCTCGCAGACCTTCGCCAACACCCCGGAGGACGTCCGGGGCGCGCTGTCCGGGCTGTCGAAGCTGTCGGACACGATCGCCTCGCGCGACCAGCAGCTGTCGAACCTGCTGGCCAACACCCGCGAGGTGTCGCAGACGCTGGTCGACCGGGACGCCGAGGTGCAGAAGCTCCTCGACGACGGCAACGACCTGCTCGGCGAGCTGGCCAAACGCGAAGACGCGATCACCGCCCTGCTCAACGGCTCCCGCGAGCTGGCCACCCAGCTGCAGGGCCTGATCGACGACAACGACAAGCAGCTCGACCCGGTGCTGACCCAGCTCGACCAGCTGACCTCGATGCTGCAGCGCAACCAGGACTCCCTGGCCGAGGGGCTCAAGAAGTTCGCGCCCTTCATCCGCGTCTTCACCAACACCATCGGCAACGGCCGCTGGTTCGACAACTACATCTGCGGCCTGCTGCTGCCGTCGTTCGGCCCGATCAACGAAGAGGGGTGCTACACGAAATGAGTGACACCCGCTTCGGCCAGGCCCTGACCCGGGGCTTCACCATCGCGATCGTGCTCGCGCTCGTCGTCGCCGGCGGGATCTGGTGGACCCTCAAGGACGCCGGCCGCAACCACCTGACCGCGTACTTCGCCGGCGCCGTCGGCCTGTACGAGGGCAACAGCGTGCGGATGCTCGGCGTCGACATGGGCACGGTCACCAAGATCCAGCCCATGGGCGACCGGGTGAAGGTCGACTTCGAGTACGACCGCTCGGTCGCCGTCCCGGCCGACGCGAAGGCGCTCATCGTGGCGCCGTCGCTGGTGTCCGACCGGTACGTCCAGCTGGCCCCCGCCTACACCGGCGGCCCGCGGATCTCCGACGGCGCGGTCATCGGCCTCGACCGCACCGAGGTGCCCCTCGAGGTCGACCAGCTGGCCGCCAGCCTGGCCCGGGTCAGCGAGACCCTCGGCCCGAACGGCGCCAACAAGAACGGCTCGCTGTCGAACCTGCTGAACACCGCGGCGGCCAACGTCGACGGCAACGGCCAGGCCCTGCACGACACGATCACCAAGCTCGGCCAGGCGGCCGGCACGCTGTCGGGCAACAAGGACGACCTGTTCTCCACGGTGGAGAACCTCGGCAAGTTCTCGCAGACGCTGGCCGACTCCGACAAGCAGGTCCGCACCTTCGAATCCCGGCTCGCCGACGTCAGCGGCTACCTGGCGTCCGAAAAGGACAACCTGGCCGCGACCGTGCAGCAGCTGGGCACGACGCTCACCGCGGTGCAGGCGTTCATCGACCAGAACCACGACCGGCTGAAGTCCAATGTGGACAAGCTGGCCGGCATCACGAAGGTGCTCGTCGACCAGCGCAGCTCGCTCGCCGAGATCCTCGACGTCGCCCCGGTCGGCCTGAGCAACCTGGTCAACACCTACAACGGCGCGTCCGGCACGCTCGACGCCCGGCCGAACCTCAACGAGCTCACGCAGCCGCCGCTGGTGATGATCTGCCGGCTGCTCAAGCAGGTCGGCACCAACGGCATCCCGGACGTGCTCGGCAACGCCTGCGAGAGCATCGCCGCCGTGGTCGACAAGGCGATCCCGCTGCCGTCCGTGGCGCAGACCGTGCAGGCCCTGCAGTCCGGCCAGCTGCCGCCGCTGCCGCTGCCCATCGCCGGGCAGCTCTACGGAGGTGGCCAGTGAAGAAGCTCCTGACCGTCGGAACCCTGGCCACGGCGTCGGCGCTGGTGCTGTCCGGCTGTGCCTTCAAGGGCATCTACGACCTGCCGCTGCCCGGGGGCGCCGACCTCGGCGACCACCCGTACACGGTGAACGTCGAGTTCCGGGACGTGCTCGACCTGACCCCGCAGGCCGGGGTGAAGGTCGACGAGGTGCCGGTCGGCCGGGTCGAGAACGTCGGGCTCACCAAGGACGGCTGGCACGCGCTGGTGACGCTGAAGGTCAACGGCGACATCAACCTGCCGGCCAACGCCATCGCCAACGTCAAGCAGTCCAGCCTGCTCGGCGAGAAGTACGTCGAACTGGCCTCGCCGGGCGACGACCAGGCCCACGGGAAGCTCACCGACAACGCGACCATCCCGCTGGCCCGCACCAACCGCAGCGTCGAGGTCGAAGAACTGCTCGGCGCGCTGTCGCTGCTGCTCAACGGCGGTGGGGTCGACCAGCTCAACACCATCACCAAGGAGCTCAACAACGCCACGTCCGGCCGCGAGCCGGACATCAAGGCGTTGCTGGACAACGCGAACCAGCTGGTGACGAACCTCGACCGGCAGTCGCAGAACATCACCCGGGCCATCGACGGGCTGAACCGGCTCTCCTCGACCCTCAACGGCCAGAAGGACAAGCTGGTCGGCGCGGTCGACAACCTCGCGCCCGGGCTCGGCGTGCTGGAACAGCAGCGCGGCCAGCTGGTCACCATGCTGCAAGCCCTGGACAACCTCTCCGGCGTCGCCACCGACACGGTGAACAAGTCGCAGAAGGACCTCGTCGCCGACCTCAAGGCGCTGACGCCGACACTGCAGAAGCTCGGCGAGGCGGGCAACGACCTGCCGAAGGCCCTGGAGATCCTGCTGACGTTCCCGTTCAGCGACCAGGCCGTCAACGGCGTCAAGGGCGACTACTTCAACCTGTTCGCGAAGGTGGACCTGAACCTGAAGACCGTCGTCGAGAACCTGGGCAACAGCCGGCAGAACGCCCTCTCCGGGCAGCTGCCGCTGGCCGGCCTGACCGGCGGGGTCCAGGGCACGCAGGCCAACCAGCCGCCGCCGCTGCCCATCCCCGGGGCCGGCACTCAGTCCGCGCAGTCGAAGCCGGGCCTGGGCAACCTCTTCGGGCTGCTGGGAGGTGCGGGCTGATGCTGATCCGCCGGACGAAGATCCAGCTGGTGGCCTTCGCGGTCATCTCCGTCGTCGCGATCGTGTACGCGCTGATCCGGTTCGCCGGGCTCGGCAGCGTCTTCGGCAACGACGGCTACACGGTCAAGCTGCAGCTCGACGAATCGGGCGGCATCTTCACCAACGCCGAAGTCACCTACCGCGGCTACAACATCGGCCGGGTCGGCGAAATGCGGCTGACCCCGACCGGGCTCGAGGCCGACCTGAACATCGACCCGTCGGCCCCGAAGGTGCCCGCGGACCTCGACGCCGTCGTCGCCAACCGGTCGGCGGTCGGCGAGCAGTACGTCGACCTGCGGCCCAAAGCCGACCAGGGCCCGTACCTCGCCGGCGGCTCGGTGATCCCGGCGGCCAAGACGACCACCCCGGTCAGCACCGACCGGCTGATCGGCGACCTCGACTCGCTCGCCGCGTCGGTCCCGGTCGACTCGCTGCGCACGGTCGTCGACGAGTCCTACGACGCCTTCCGCGGCACCGGGGGCGACCTGCAGAAGCTGCTGGACACCGCGCGCAGCTTCACCACGACGGCGCAGCAGTACCTGCCGCAGACGATCCAGCTCCTGGACGCCGGCGGCCAGGTGCTCGACACGCAGAACGACGAGGCGCAGAACTTCGCGTCGTTCAGCAAGAGCCTCAACGAGCTCACCGGCACGCTGAAGAACTCCGACGGCGATCTGCGCAAGCTGATCGGCATCACGCCGCAGGTGGCCGCGCAGGTCAGCCAGGTGCTGCAGGAGTCCGGCCCCGGGCTCGGCGCGCTGACGGCGAACCTGCTGACCACGGCCAACCTGACCGTCACCCGGCTCGACGGGATCGAGCAGGGGCTCGTGACGTACCCGGCGCTGGCCGGGGCGGCCAGCAGCGTGGCGCCCGGCGACGGCACCGCGCACCTCGGCCTGGTGCTCAACCTGTTCAACCCGCCGTCGTGCACCAAGGGCTACCTGCCGTACTCGCAGTACCGCACCGGGAACGACCTCTCGGCGAAGCCGGCGAAGGAAGACGCGTACTGTGCCGAACCGAAGGGCAGCCCGATCAACGTCCGCGGTTCGCAGAACGCGCCGTACGGCGGGGTGCCGGTCGCGCCGTCGGACAGCGACGTCGCGGCCAACAAGAACCGGCCGGCCGAAGAGCTGGCCGAGGAGCGGGACACCCGGGGCGTTCCGGGCATCGTCGGCAGCCCCGGCGTCAGCCTGAACAGCCTGGGCTCGCTGCTCGGCCTGTCCTGACGGGGATTTGATGACCGTTACCTACTCTGGAGTGTCATGAGCACGGACGAGCCGGCCCCCTCGGCGGAGGTCTCCGAGAAGCCGGCGAAGGACCCTTCGCGGACCCTGGTGCTCGGCGCCGGGGCGCTGGCGCTGGCCGCCCTGATCGCCGCGGCGTTCTTCGGCATCCAGTGGTGGGCGGCCGCGGCCGACGACAACGCCGGTCTGGCGGCCTCGCGCGAGGCCGTCGTCAAGGCGGGCACGAACGCGCTGAAGGCCTACACCGAGGTCGACTACACCGACCTCGACGGCTTCTTCGCCCGGCAGAAGGCGGTGTCGGACGACAAGATGGCGCAGCAGATCGACCAGTCCGCGCCGACGTTCCGCAAGGCGCTCTCCGACGCCAAGACGAAGGTCACCACCGACGTCCAGGACATCGCCGTCGAGGAGCTCGACGACCACGAAGGCAAGGCCAGCTTCCTCGCCGCCATCGCCACCACCGTCACCCAGGGGGACAAGAGCAGCGCGAAGCCGCTGCGCCTCGAGGTGTCGATGACCCGGGTGGGCGAGGAGTGGAAGCTGTCCGGCATCGACAGCGTCCCGCTCGTTGCGGCCGGCCAGTAGCGTCATCTTAAGGAGCTTGTAGTGCCTCCCTCCCGCCGCCAGCCGCCGCGCAGCACCCCGACGCCGTCGCGGCGTCCCCGCGTGGCCGGGCTGCGCAAGCCCGCGACGGACGAGTCCGCCGCCGAGCGGACCGGCCAGCAGCCCGCTGTCCCGCCCGCCGAGACGCGCAAGCCGCGGCCGAGGCCGGCGCCGCGGCCGATGCCCCGGCCGGTCGCCAAGCCGGCCGAACCGGTGGAGCCGGCCGGCGGGCAGCTCGACACCGCGGCCGCCGAGGACACGCAAGTGTTCGCGGCCGTCGAGGCCGAACCCCAGGTCGACGCGCTCACGGGGGAGCCCGCGGCCGAGGAGGAGGTCGCGGAGCGGCCGGCGCCG
Organism: Amycolatopsis sp. 505; assembly: GCF_031625235.1. Lineage (NCBI taxonomy): Bacteria > Bacillati > Actinomycetota > Actinomycetes > Pseudonocardiales > Pseudonocardiaceae > Amycolatopsis > Amycolatopsis sp. 505. The sequence goes on along the minus strand of NZ_JACKQP010000001.1, from coordinate 681,310 downwards.
CGGCGGAAGAAGCGGGACACCGGGATCGCGAAGCCGACCGAGGAAGCCGAGGTCGTCACTTCGGAAGACGAGCCGGCGAAGCCCGCGGGCTCGAAGGTGCCGAAGCCGTACCTGGTCGCGGGCGCGCTGGTGCTGGTCGCGCTGATCCTGGGCGGACTGGCGTTCTGGTTCAAGTCCGAAGAGGTCAAGGTCTCCTCGGCGACGAGCAACACGGCGCTGCTGGACGTCGCGAAGACGGCCCAGGTCAAGGACGCGGTGTCGAAGGCGGCCGAGGCGCTGTTCTCCTACGACTTCAACAACATCAAGAAGACCGAGGACGCGGCGAACGACCTGCTCGCCAACGACGACGTCAAGAACAAGTACAACTCGCTGATGGGCGAGGTGAAGCGGCTGGCGCCGCAGCAGAAGATGATCGTGACGTGCAAGGTGACGCGCGCGGCGGTGATCATGCTGAACGGCGACCTGGCGAAGGTGATGGTCTTCGTGGACCAGACCTCCACCCGCACGGACACGAAGAAGACGACGGCGGGCACGGCCCAGCTCCACCTGAACGCCCAGCTCCAGGGCGACAAGTGGAAGATCACCGACATGGACACCTACAACGCCCCGAAGGTCCCGGCGGCATCGCCGGCCCCCTCGTCGGCCCCGGCTTCCCCGTCGCCGACGAAGTAGCGCTGCCGAACTACCCACGTTGGTAATGGCTGCCACCGGGCGGTGTGGGCGAGTCTCGGTGGGTGAAGACATCGCGGCCGCTCGAGGTGGCTCTGATCGGTGCGGGGCTGATCGCCCGGCTGCACCTGGAAGCGTGGCTCGGCGCCGGGGCCGTCGTGCGGGTCCACTCCGACGACGGCCGGGGCGCCGAGCTTGCGCGGGAGTTCGGCGCGAAGGCCGCCGGGTCCCTGGCCGAGGCGCTCGACGGGGCCGATGCCGTCGACATCTGCACGCCGACCGCGAGTCACCACCAGATCGCCATGACCGCCATCGCCGCCGGGGTCGGCGTCGTGTGCGAGAAGCCGCTGGCCGCCAGTGCCGAAGAAGCCGAGGAGATCGTCGACGCCGCCGAGAAGGCCGGCGTGCGGCTCTACGCCGCCCACGACGTGCGGTTCGCCGCCCCCTACGCCCGGCTTCACGAGCTCGTCGCGAGCGGGCGGCTGGGCGAAGGCGCGATCGGCCGGTTCTCCTTCTCCGCCTACCACCCGCGGCCCTGGACCGGGACCGCCTCCGCGCGGTCGGGCGGCATCCTCACCGACCAGCTGCTGCACGGCGCCGACCTCGCCCACTGGGTCTTCGGGGACGTCGTCCGCGTGCACGCCTGCTACCAGGGCGACATCGCCACCCCGGCCCCCGAGGGAGCCGTCGCCACCGGGACGGCCGTGCTCACCCACGCCAACGGGGCCATCAGCCAGGTCGTGAGCCGGTGGACCGCGACGCCGCGGCCGCCGGTGCGGGTGGCCTTCCACGTCTCGGGCACCGGCGGGACGGTCAGCTACGACTCCGAGTGGCCCCAGGAAGTCCGGGTGGTCGACGGCGGGGCCGAGAACTTCGGCTACGGCGGGCCGTCGGTGTTCGCCACCGAAATGCGGGAGTTCGCCACGGCGTTCGCGGGCGGGCCCGAACCGCGGATCGGGGCGACGGACGCGCTGGCCGCCGTGCGGATCATCCACGCCGCCGCCGAGTCCGCGTGGACCGGGCGGGCCGTCGAACTTCCGGTGAGGGGAGCAGCGTGAAGGTCGCCATCCTGTCGTCCGCGCCCGAGCACCACGCCAAGGCGTTGCGAAGCACGCCGGACGTCGAAGTCGTCGCCACCGCGAGCTGGGACGCGTTCGAGCCGGTCCGGCTGGCGGCCGAGGCCGGCGCGCGCGTGCTGTGCGAACACCCGACGGCCGCCAAGGAAGCGGACCTGAAAGCCATGGTCGACGCCGGCGGCGACCGGCTCACCTTTGCGTCCCCGGCCTGCCACGGCGAGGCGTTCGCGGTGGTGCGCAAGGGAATCGCCGACGGCGGGATCGGTGACCTGACGACCGTCCTCGGCTCGCTGACCACCAGCGCGGACGGGGTGCTGGGGGCCGCCGCGCCGTACCTGCTCGACCTGGCCGACGCCGTCCTCGGCGGTGAGCCCGCGCGGCAGGTGTACGCCCAGACCAACATCGTCCTCAGTGGACGGACCGGGGAAAGCGCTGCCGTGCTCACCGTGCGGTACCGCAGCGGGCAGGTGGCGTCGTTCGACTGCCGCCGCAGCGGGTCCGCGACGGGCCGGCCCACCGTCACCTTCATCGGGGACAAGGGGAGCGTGCAGTACGACGCCGGTCCGCGGCTGCTCGACGGCGAGCGGCCCGAGCTGGGTGGCGAAGACCTGCATGCGTTGCTGCTCAAAGATTTCCTCGCCGGTACCGGAGCGGGGCCGGACGGCCCGTCCGCGCTCAGGACGTTCCGGATCGTCCAGGCGGCCTACGAATCGGCGCACACCGGGCAGCCCGTGGACCTGCCGCCCGCCGGCTGACGCAGTCTTCGTCCGGAAGGGGCTTTCTCCTGTGCCACAGGGGAAAGCCCCTTTTCGGTGTGCCCGTGGCGCCCGCCCGGAGGGCCCTACCAGAGTGAGGGATGTCGCCTTGCGGCAGCTCGCCTAGCCTGAATCGAGAATGAAAATACTGCTCTGTGCTGGGAGATTCCCGAAATAGGTGGAGGCCGCGATGAGTGCTACGCAGGTGAAAATCGCGTTGAGCGGTGGACCGGCCGAACTGGCGCTGGCGCACCGGAGCGTCGACGCCGCCGCGCTGGCGAACACGCTCAAGATCCGCCACGGCGCCGGGTACGAGCATTTCGTGCACGGCGGCGAATTCCAGGCCGTCGACGGCTGCGACATCGCGGTGTTCCGCTGGTCGCACCGCACGAAGATCGCCGAATAAGAACCCACGGGAAAGGTTTCCATGACCGACGCAATCTCCTTCGAGGTGCCGTGGGATCGGACCGACAAGTTCGACCCGCCCGCGATTTTCGACGCGCTGCGCGAAGAACGTCCGCTCGCGAAGATGGTCTACCCGGATGGGCACGTCGGCTGGATCGTCTCCAGCTACGAGCTGGTCCGCGAGGTCCTCAGTGACCTGCGGTTCAGCCACAGCTGCGAGGTCGGCCACTTCCCGGTCACCCACCAGGGCCAGGTCATCCCGACCCACCCGCTGATCCCCGGCATGTTCATCCACATGGACCCGCCCGAGCACACCCGCTACCGCAAGCTGCTGACCGGCGAGTTCACCGTCCGCCGCACCAGCCGGCTGATCCCGCGCGTCGAGGCGGTGGCCGCCGAGCAGATCGAGGTCATGCGGGCCAAGGGCGGGACCGCCGACGTCGTCATGGACTTCGCCAAGCCGCTCGTCCTGCGCATGCTGGGCGAACTCGTCGGCCTGCCGTACGAGGAACGCGACCGGTACGTGCCCGCGGTGACCCTCCTGCACGACGCGGAAGCGGACCCGGCCGAGGCCGCGGCCGCCTACGAGGTGGCCGGGAAGTTCTTCGACGAGGTCATCGAGCGGCGGCGGCAGCAGCCCCAGGACGACCTGATCAGCTCGCTGGTCACCGAGGACCTGACCCAGGAGGAACTGCGCAACATCGTCACCCTGCTGCTGTTCGCCGGGTACGAGACCACCGAAGGCGCGCTCGCCACCGGCGTCTTCGCGCTGCTGCACCACACCGGCCAGCTGGCGAAGCTGCGGGCGGAGCCGGAGAAGCTCGACGCCGCGATCGAGGAGCTGCTGCGCTACCTGACCGTCAACCAGTACCACACCTACCGCACCGCGCTGGAGGACGTGAAGCTGGAGGGCGAGCTGATCAAGAAGGGCGACACGGTGACGGTGTCGCTGCCCGCGGCCAACCGCGACCCGGTGAAGTTCGGCTGCCCCGCGGAGCTGGACATCGAGCGCGACACCTCCGGGCACGTGGCGTTCGGCTTCGGCATCCACCAGTGCCTGGGCCAGAACCTGGCGCGCATCGAGCTGCGGGCCGGCTTCACCGCGCTCCTGCGGGCGTTCCCCGGCCTGAAGCTGGCCGTCCCGGCCGACGAGGTTCCGCTGCGGCTGAAGGGTTCCGTCTTCTCGGTGAAGAAGCTCCCCGTCTCCTGGTGAGCGTTCTTCCCCACGTATAGCCGAAAGGATCTGCGGCACAGTGCGCACCGATCTCATCAAGCCACTTCACGTCGCACTCCTGGAGAACGCGACCCGCTTCGCCGGCAAAACCGCCTTCGCCGACGACCACCGGGCCGTCACCTACGGCGACCTGGAGGCGCGGACGCGGCGGCTGGCCGGGCACCTGGCCGGCCTCGGCGTCCGGCACGGGGACCGGGTGGCGATCTGCCTCGGCAACCGGGTGTCCACTGTGGAGAGTTACTACGCGGTCCTGCGGGCGGGCGGCGTCGGCGTGCCGCTCAACCCCGGGGCGGCGACGGCGGAGCTCGAGCACCCGCTGACCGACAGCGGCGCCACGGTCGTCATCACCGACGCCGTCCAGGCGGCCCGGCTGCCGCTCGCGCCGCACGTCCAGCTGCTGGTGACCGGTGACGACGTCCCGGCGGGCGCGCACTCGTACGACGAACTCGCCGGCACGGAACCGGCCGAGCCCGCCGCGGACGACCTCGGCCTCGACGAACCGGCGTGGATGTTCTACACGTCGGGGACGACCGGACGGCCCAAGGGCGTCGTGTCGACCCAGCGCAACTGCCTCTGGTCCGTCGCGTCCTGCTACGTCCCGATCCCCGGGCTGAGCGACGAAGACCGGGTGCTCTGGCCGCTCCCGCTGTTCCACAGCCTTTCGCACATCGCCTGCGTCCTGTCCGCCACCGTGGTCGGCGCGACCGTCCGGATCGCGGACGGGAGTTCCGCCGCCGACGTCATGCGGCTGCTCGAGGCCGAGGGCACGACGTTCCTGGCCGGCGTGCCGACCACCTACCACCACCTCGTGCGGGCCGCCCGCCAGAGCGGGTTCTCCGCCCCGAGCCTGCGCATCGGCCTGGCCGGGGGCGCGGTCCTCGGCGCCGGGCTGCGCAGCGACTTCGAAGAAACCTTCGGCGTCCCGCTGATCGACGCCTACGGCAGCACCGAGACCTGCGGGGCCATCACCATGAACCCGCCGGACGGCGCCCGGGTCGACGGCTCGTGCGGCCGGCCCGTGCCCGGTGTCGGCGTGCGGGTCGTCGACCCCGAGACCGGGCTCGAGGTCCCGGCCGGCCAGGAGGGCGAGGTCTGGGTCAGCGGGCCGAACGTCATGCTCGGCTACCACAACAGCCCGGAGGCGACCGCCGCGGCGATGCGCGACGGCTGGTTCCGCACCGGCGACCTGGCCCGCCGCGACGACGCCGGCTACTTCACCATCCGCGGCCGGATCAAGGAACTCATCATCCGGGGCGGCGCGAACATCCACCCCGGCGAGATCGAGGCCGTCCTGCGCACGGCCGGCGGCGTCGCGGACGCGGCGGTCGGCGGCGTCCCGCACGACACGCTCGGCGAGGTGCCGGTCGCCTACGTGATCCCCGGGCCGGACGGGTTCGACGCGGGCGAGCTGATCGCGAAGTGCCGCGAGCAGCTGTCCGCCTACAAGGTGCCTGAGCGGATCCTCGAGGTCGCCCACATCCCGCGGACCGCGTCGGGCAAGGTCCGGCGGAACCTCCTGGCCGACGAGCCCGGTGAGCTGCGGTACGCGGCGACCGAACACGAGGAGCAGTCGCGGTCCGCCGACGAGGCGGTCGCGGTGGCGCTGCGGGCGCGACTGTCCGCTTTGGACGAACGTGCGCAGGGCGAGCTCCTGGAGGACCTCGTCCGCACCCAGGCGGCCGACGTGCTGGGGCAGCCGGTCCCGGCCGGGCGGGCGTTCCGCGACCTCGGCTTCACCTCGCTGGCCATCGTCGAACTGCGCAACCGGCTGACCGAGCACACCGGCCTCTGGCTGCCCGCCAGCGCCGTCTTCGACCACCCGACGCCGGCCGCGCTGGCCACCCGCGTCCGGGCCGAGCTGCTCGGGCTCACCCAGGACCTCGCCGAGCCGGTGGTGGCGGCCGACCCGGACGAGCCGATCGCGATCGTCGGCATGGCGTGCCGGCTGCCGGGTGGCGTGGCCTCCCCGGAGGACCTGTGGCGGCTGGTGGCCGAGCGCGTCGACGCCGTCTCGGCGTTCCCCGGGGACCGCGGCTGGGACCTCGACACCCTGATCGACCCGGATCGGGAACGCGCCGGGACGTCGTACGTCGGCCAGGGCGGCTTCCTGCACGACGCCGGCCAGTTCGACGCGGGCTTCTTCGGGATCTCGCCCCGCGAGGCCGTCGCGATGGACCCGCAGCAGCGGCTGCTGCTGGAGACGTCGTGGGAGGCCCTCGAGAACGCCGGCGTCGACCCGATCGCGTTGAAGGGCACCGACACCGGGGTGTTTTCCGGCCTGATGGGCCAGGGCTACGGAGCCGGTGCGGTGTCGCCGGAACTCGAAGGGTTCGTCACCACCGGGGTCGCGTCGAGCGTGGCGTCGGGCCGGGTGTCGTACGTGCTGGGCCTGGAGGGCCCGGCGGTCACCGTGGACACGGCGTGCTCGTCGTCGCTGGTCGCGATGCACCTCGCCGCGCAGGCGCTGCGGCAGGGCGAGTGCTCGATGGCACTGGCCGGCGGGGTCACCGTGATGGCGACGCCGGGGTCGTTCGTCGAGTTCTCCCGCCAGCGCGCGCTGGCCCCCGACGGGCGGTGCAAGGCCTTCGCGGCGGCGGCCGACGGCACCGGCTGGTCCGAGGGCGTCGGCGTGGTCGTCCTCGAGCGGCTTTCGGTGGCGCGGGAGCGCGGCCACCGGGTCCTCGCCGTGCTGCGCGGCAGCGCCGTCAACCAGGACGGCGCCTCGAACGGGCTCACCGCGCCGAACGGCCTCTCGCAGCAGCGGGTCATCCGCCGCGCGCTGGCCGCCGCGGGACTAGGACCGTCCGATGTGGACGTCGTCGAGGCGCACGGCACCGGGACGACCCTGGGCGACCCGATCGAGGCGCAGGCCCTGCTGGCCACCTACGGCCAGGAGCGTGAGACGCCGTTGTGGCTGGGGTCGCTGAAGTCGAACATCGGGCACGCGCAGGCGGCCGCGGGCGTCGCGGGCGTGATCAAGATGGTGCAGGCGCTGCGGCACGAGGTTTTGCCGCCGACACTGCATGTCGACAAACCGACTCTCGAGGTGGACTGGGCCGCCGGAGCCGTCGAGCTGCTGACGGAAGCCCGCGAATGGCCGCGCAACGGCCGCTCGCGCCGGGCCGGGGTGTCGTCGTTCGGCGTCAGCGGCACCAACGCGCACCTGATCATCGAGGAAGCACCCGCCGAAGAGGCGGTCGCCACCTCGGAAGCCCCGGTGGTGCCGCTGGTGGTGTCGGCGCGCAGCAAGGAGGCGCTGTCCGGGCAGGCCGAACGGCTGGCGACGCTCCTCGAAGGGGACGTCTCGCTGACCGAGGTCGCCGCGGCGCTGGTGTCGCGGCGCGCGGTGCTGGACGAGCGCGCGGTCGTCGTGGCCGGTTCCCGCGAGGAAGCCGTGACCGGCCTGCGGACCCTGGTCCGCCGCGAAACCGGGACGCCGGGCAAGGTCGTGTGGGTCTTCCCCGGCCAGGGAACGCAGTGGGCCGGGATGGGCCGCGAGCTCCTCGACGAGTCCCCGGTGTTCGCCGCGCGGATCGCCGAGTGCGCGGCCGCGCTGGAACCGTGGATCGACTGGTCGCTGCTCGACGTCCTCCGCGGCGAAGGCGACCTGGACCGGGTCGACGTGCTGCAGCCCGCGTGTTTCGCGGTGATGGTCGGTTTGGCCGCGGTGTGGGAGTCCGTGGGGGTGCGCCCGGACGCCGTCGTCGGCCACTCGCAGGGCGAGATCGCGGCCGCGTGCGTGTCGGGGGCGCTGTCGCTGGAAGACGCGGCCAAGGTGGTGGCCCTGCGCAGCCAGGCCATCGCGGCGGAACTCTCCGGCCGCGGCGGGATGGCTTCGGTCGCCCTCGGCGAGGACGACGTCGTCTCGCGGCTGGCGGACGGCGTCGAGGTGGCCGCCGTCAACGGGCCCACGTCGGTCGTGATCGCCGGGGACGCCCAGGCCCTGGACGAGACCCTCGAAGTCCTGTCCGGCGAAGGAGTCCGCGTGCGGCGGGTGGCCGTGGACTACGCGTCCCACACCCGGCACGTCGAGGACATCGAGGACACCCTGGCCGAGACCCTGACCGGGATCCGCGCGCAGGCGCCGGTGGTGCCGTTCTACTCGACCGTCACGAGCGAATGGATTCGCGACGCCGGTGTCCTGGACGGCGGCTACTGGTACCGCAACCTGCGCAACCAGGTCCGGTTCGGCGCGGCCGCGGCGGCTCTGCTCGACCAGGGCCACACGGTGTTCGTCGAGGTCAGCGCGCACCCGGTGACGGTCCAGCCGCTGAGCGAACTCACCGGTGCGGTCGTCGTCGGGACCTTGCGGCGGGACGACGGTGGCCTGCGGCGCCTGCTGACGTCGATGGGCGAGGTGTTCACCGGCGGCGCCGACGTGGACTGGACGGCGGTGGTGCCCGCCGCCGGCTGGGTGGACCTGCCGACCTACGCCTTCGACCACCGGCACTACTGGCTCGAACCGGCCGCACCCGAGTCGGCCGGCGACCCCCTCCTGGGCACGATCGTCAGCTCGCCCGGCTCGGACCGCCTCACCGCCGTGGCCCGGTGGACGCGCCGGACGCAGCCCTGGGCGGCGGACGGCCTGGTGCCGAACGCGGCGCTGGTCGAGGCGGCCATCCGGCTCGGCGACCTGGCCGCCAGCCCCTTCCTCGCCGACCTGACCATCGACACGCCGGTGGTGCTGCCGCAGCGCGGCGGCCGGGACGTCCAGCTGATCGTCGGCGAGCCCGGCGAGCAGCGGCGACGGCCGATCGAGGTCTTCTCCCGCGAGGCGGACGAACCGTGGACGCGGCACGCCCACGGCACCCTTGCTCCTCCCGCCGCCGCCGAGGGGCCTGACCCGGCGGCGGCGGGAGTCGCCACCGACGTCACCGTCGACGGCCTGCGGGACACCGACCGCTTCGGCATCCACCCCGCGCTGCTCGACGCGGCCGTCCGCACGGTCGTCGGCGACGACCTGCTCCCGTCCGTCTGGACCGGCGTGTCCCTGCTGGCTTCCGGGGCCACGGCCGTGACCGTGACGCCGACGGCGACCGGCCTGCGGCTGACCGACCCGGCCGGGCAGCCCGTCCTGACCGTCGACGCGGTGCGCGGCACGTCGTTCGCGCGTGAACCGGGGACCACCGACGCGCTCTTCCGCGTCGACTGGACCGAAATCCCGCTTCCCGCGGGCGAAGCCGGCTTCGTCACCCACGAAGCCACGTCGGTCGAGGGCACCCTCTCCGCGCTCCAGGCCTGGCTGGCCGAGCCCGGGGAAACCCGGCTGGCCGTCGTCACCGGGGACGGCACCGAACCCGGCGCGGCCGCGATCTGGGGCCTGGTGCGCTCGGCGCAGTCGGAACACCCCGGCCGGATCGTCCTGGCCGACCTCGACGACCACGCCGCGCTGCCCGCCGTGGTGGCGAGCGGCGAACCCCAGGTCAGGGTGCGCGACGGCGTCGCTTCGGTGCCGCGGCTGGCCCGGGTGACCCCGCTCCCGCCGGCGCGGCCGCTCGACCCCGAAGGCACCGTCCTGATCACCGGCGGCACCGGCACGCTCGGCGCGCTGACCGCCCGGCACCTCGTCACCGCGCACGGCGTCCGGCACCTGGTGCTGGTCAGCCGCCGCGGCGAGGCCCCCGAACTGCACGCCGAGCTGACCGCGCTCGGAGCGTCCGTCACCATCGCCGCCTGCGACGTGGCCGACCGGGCGCAGGTCGAGGCCGTCCTGCGGGCGATCCCGGCCGAGCACCCGCTTACCGCCGTGATCCACACCGCCGGCGTGCTGACCGACGGTGTCATCACCGAGCTGACCCCCGACCGGCTCGACACCGTGCGGCGCCCGAAGGTGGACGCCGCCCGGCACCTGGACGAACTCACCCGGGACGCCGACCTCGCCGCGTTCGTGCTGTTCTCCTCGGCCGCGGGGGTGCTCGGCAACCCCGGCCAGGCCGGGTACGCGGCCGCCAACGCCGAGCTGGACGCGTTGGCCCGCCGGCGGAACAGCCTGGGTCTGCCGGCCGTGTCCATCGCCTGGGGCTACTGGTCGACGGTCAGCGGCATGACCGAGCACCTGGGCGCCGCCGATCTGCGGCGCAACCAGCGGATCGGCATGTCCGGCCTCCCCGCCGACGAAGGCATGGCCCTGCTCGACGCCGCCATCGGCACCGGCGGTGCGCTGGTCGCGGCCAAGTTCGACGTCGCCGCCCTGCGGGCGACGGCGAAGGCCGGTGGCCCGGTGCCGCCGCTGCTGCGCGGCCTGGCTCCGCTGCCGCGCCGGACCGCGGCCAAGACGGCGTCGCTCACCGAGCGTCTCGCCGGCTTGGGGGAGGCCGAACAGGCCGAAGCGCTGCTCGATCTGGTCCGGCGGCACGCCGCCGAGGTCCTCGGCCACTCCGGTGCCGAGTCCGTCCACTCCGGACGGACGTTCAAGGACGCCGGCTTCGACTCGCTGACCGCGGTCGAGCTGCGGAACCGCCTCGCGGCCGCGACCGGCCTCACCCTGTCCCCGGCGATGATCTTCGACTACCCGAAGCCCCCGGCGCTCGCGGAACACCTGCGCACCAAACTGTTCGGCGAAACCGCCCGGCGGCCGGCCGAGATCGGCACCGCCGTCGTGGACGAGCCGATCGCGATCGTGGCGATGGCGTGCCGGTTCCCCGGCGGCGTGCGCAGCCCCGAGGACCTGTGGCGGCTGGTCGCCGACGGCGTCGACGCGGTCACCGAGTTCCCCGCCGACCGCGGCTGGGACACCGACCGGCTCTACCACGAAGACCCCGACCACGAAGGCACCACGTACGTCCGGCACGGCGCCTTCCTCGACGACGCCGCCGGCTTCGACGCCGCCTTCTTCGGCATCTCGCCGAACGAGGCGCTCGCCATGGACCCGCAGCAGCGGCTGCTGCTGGAAACGTCCTGGGAGCTGTTCGAGCGGGCCGCGATCGACCCGACCACCCTGGCCGGGCAGGACATCGGCGTCTTCGCCGGCGTCAACAGCCACGACTACAGCGTGCGGATGCACCGGGCCACCGGGGTCGAGGGCTTCCGGCTCACCGGCGGCTCGGCGAGCGTGCTCTCCGGCCGCGTCGCCTACCACTACGGCATCGAAGGCCCGGCCGTCACGGTCGACACCGCGTGCTCGTCTTCGCTGGTCGCGCTGCACATGGCGGTGCAGGCGCTGCAGCGCGGCGAGTGCTCGATGGCGCTGGCCGGCGGCGTGATGGTGATGGGCACGGTCGAGACGTTCGTCGAGTTCTCGCGGCAGCGCGGCCTGGCGCCGGACGGCCGGTGCAAGGCGTTCGCCGACGCCGCCGACGGCACCGGCTGGTCCGAGGGGGTCGGCCTGCTCCTGGTGGAGCGGCTGTCCGAGGCGAGGCGACAGGGCCACCAGGTCCTGGCCGTGGTCCGCGGCTCGGCGGTCAACTCCGACGGCGCGTCCAACGGCCTGACCGCCCCGAACGGCCCGTCCCAGCAGCGCGTGATCCGCAAGGCCCTCGCCGCCGCCGGACTGTCCACAGCGGACGTCGACGCGGTGGAGGCGCACGGCACCGGGACCACCCTGGGCGACCCGATCGAGGCCGAGGCGCTGCTCGCCACCTACGGGCAGGATCGCGAGCAGCCGCTGTGGCTGGGTTCGGTGAAGTCGAACCTCGGGCACACGCAGGCCGCGGCCGGGGTCGCGGGCGTGATCAAGATGGTCATGGCCATGCGCCACGGCGTCCTGCCCAAGACGCTGCACGTCGACCGGCCGTCGTCCCACGTGGACTGGTCGGCCGGGGCGGTGGAACTGCTCACCGAGGCCCGCGACTGGCCGGCCGGCGGCCACCCGCGCCGGGCGGGCGTGTCCTCGTTCGGCATCGGCGGCACCAACGCGCACGTCGTCCTCGAAGAGGTGCCGCAACCGGCCGGGACCGCGGCCCCGGAGCCGGCCGGGTTCCTGGTGCCGGTGCTGCTCTCCGCGCGTTCGGCGGCCGGACTGCGCGGACAGGCCGCGCGGCTCGCCGGCTTCCTCGGCACCGAGGTGCGCGTCCCCGACGTCGCCCACGCGCTCGCCACCACCCGGGCTCAGCTCGACCACCGGGCCGTCGTCCTGGCCTCCGACCGGGACCGGCTCCGCGGCGACCTCACTGCCCTCGGCCCCGGTGTCGTGACCGGGACGCCGGTGGACGGCAAGCTGGCCGTCCTGTTCACCGGCCAGGGCAGCCAGTGGGTGGGCATGGGCCGCGAACTCGCCGAGACGTTCCCGGTCTTCCGCGACGCCTTCGAGGCCGCCTGCGCCGCCGTGGACACGCACCTGGGCGGACGTCCGCTGCGCGAGGTCGTCTTCACCGACCGCGACCTGCTCGACCGGACGATGTACACCCAGGGCGCGCTGTTCGCCGTGGAAACCGCGCTGTTCCGGCTCTTCGAGTCCTGGGGCGTCCGGCCGGACCTCCTGGCCGGCCACTCGATCGGCGAGCTCGCCGCCGCGCACGTGTCCGGGGTCCTGGACCTGGCCGAGGCGGGCGAACTGGTCGCCGCGCGCGGCCGGCTGATGCAGGCGCTGCCCGCGGGTGGCGCGATGGTGGCCGTCCAGGCGACCGAGGACGAGGTCGCACCCCTGCTCGGCGCCGGCGTCTGCGTCGCCGCGGTCAACGGCCCGGACTCGGTCGTGCTCTCCGGCGCCGAGGACGCCGTGCTCGCCGCCGCGGCCGACCTGGCGGGCCGTGGCCGCAAGACGAAGCGGCTGACCGTCAGCCACGCCTTCCACTCGCCGCTCATGGAGCCGATGCTCGACGAGTTCCGGGCGGTCGCGGAACGCCTGACCTACCGGCCCGGCGCGCTGCCCGTCGTCTCGACGCTGACCGGGGAGACCGCGGCGCTCGACACCCCGGACTACTGGGTCCGCCAGGTGCGCGACGCCGTGCGGTTCAGCGACGCCGTCACCGCGCTGAGCGGCCAGGGCGCGACGACGTACCTCGAACTCGGTCCGGGCGGGGCGCTCGCCGCCATGGCGCTCGGCACGCTCGGCGGGTCCGAGCAGAGCTGCGTCGCCACCCTGCGCAAGAACGGCGCCGAGGTCCCGGACGTCCTGACCGCGCTCGCCGAACTGCACGTCCGCGGCGTGGCCGTGGACTGGACGGCCGTCATCGACCGGCCGGCGACGGCGGTCGGGACCGTTCTGCCCACCTACGCCTTCCAGCACCAGCGCTTCTGGGTCGACACCGACGACACCCCGGAACTCGCCCCGCCTGCCGAGCCGGTCGCCGCCCGGCTGGTGACGGACGTCCTCGAGCTGGTCCGGGAGAGCGCCGCCGTCGTGCTCGGGCACCGGGACGCCGACGCGTTCGACCTCGACCGGTCCTTCAAGGACCACGGGTTCGACTCCCTGAGCGCGATCAAGCTGCGCAACCGCCTGCGCGACTTCACCGGCGTCGACCTGCCCAGCACGCTGATCTTCGACTACCCGAACCCGGCCGTCCTCGCCGGCCACCTGCGGGCCGAGCTCTCCGGCGAGCGTCCGGCCGCGCCGGTCGTGGTGACGCGGGAGGTCTCCGACGAGCCGATCGCGATCGTCGGCATGAGCACCCGCCTGCCGGGTGGCGCGGACAGCCCCGAAGAGCTGTGGAACCTCGTCGCCGAGGGCCGGGACGCGATCACCGGCTTCCCGGTCGACCGCGGCTGGGACCTCGACGGCCTCTACCACCCGGACCCGGCCCACGCCGGGACGAGTTACACGCGCTCGGGTGGCTTCCTGCACGACGCCGCCCAGTTCGACGCCGGTCTCTTCGGCATTTCGCCGCGCGAAGCCCTCGCCATGGACCCGCAGCAGCGGCTGCTGCTGGAGACGTCGTGGGAGGCCCTCGAACGCGCGGGCGTCGACCCGCTCTCCGCGCGCGGCAGCGACGTCGGCGTCTTCACCGGGATCGTCCACCACGACTACGTGACGCGGCTGCGCGAAGTGCCCGAGGACGTCCAGGGCTACACGATGACCGGCACGGCTTCGAGCGTCGCGTCCGGCCGGGTGGCCTACGTCTTCGGCTTCGAGGGCCCGGCGGTCACCGTGGACACCGCTTGCTCGTCGTCCCTGGTCGCCATCCACCTCGCGGCGCAGGCCCTGCGGCAGGGCGAGTGCTCGATGGCGCTGGCCGGCGGCGCGACCGTGATGGCCAGCCCGGACGCCTTCCTGGAGTTCTCCCGCCAGCGCGGCCTGTCCGCCGACGGCCGGTGCAAGGCCTACGCGGAGGGCGCGGACGGCACGGGCTGGGCCGAGGGCGTCGGCGTGGTCGTCCTCGAACGGCTTTCGGTGGCGCAGGAGCGCGGCCACCGGATCCTGGCCGTGCTGCGCGGCAGTGCGGTGAACCAGGACGGCGCGTCCAACGGCCTCACCGCCCCGAACGGGCCTTCGCAGCAGCGGGTGATCCGCGGCGCGCTGGCTTCGGCCGGACTCGCTCCGTCCGATGTGGACGTCGTCGAAGGCCATGGGACCGGCACGGCGCTGGGTGACCCGATCGAGGTCCAGGCGCTGCTGGCCACCTACGGGCAGGAGCGGGAGACGCCGCTGTGGCTCGGCTCGCTGAAGTCGAACATCGGGCACACGCAGGCCGCCGCCGGGGTGGTCGGCGTGATCAAGATGGTCATGGCCATGCGGAACGGCGTCATGCCGGCCACGCTGCACGCCGGCGAGCGCACGAGCCAGGTCGACTGGTCCGCGGGCGCGATCGAGGTGCTCACCGAGGCCCGGGAGTGGCCGCGCCACGGGCGGCCGCGCCGGGCCGGGGTGTCCTCCTTCGGCGCCAGCGGCACGAACGCGCACCTGATCATCGAGGAAGGCCCCGCCGAGGAACCCGCGGCGGAAGCGACGGCGTCCGTCGTGCCACTGGTGGTGTCCGCACGCAGCACCGGATCCCTGACCGGGCAGGCCGGCCGGCTGGCCGCGGTGCTCGAAGACGAGTCGCCGGCCGGGGTGGCGAAGGCCCTGGTCTCGGGCCGCGCGATGCTGAACGAGCGCGCGGTCGTCATCGCGGGCTCGGCCGGCGAGGCGCAGGAAGGCCTGCAGGCACTGGCTCGCGGCGAGAACGCGCCCGGCGTCGTGACCGGGACCGCGGGGAAGCCCGGCAAGGTCGTCTGGGTCTTCCCCGGCCAGGGCTCGCAGTGGCTCGGCATGGGCCGGGACCTCCTGGACTCGTCGCCGGTGTTCGCCGAGCGGATCAAGGACTGCGCCTCCGCGC
This sequence comes from Amycolatopsis sp. 505, assembly GCF_031625235.1. NCBI lineage: Bacteria > Bacillati > Actinomycetota > Actinomycetes > Pseudonocardiales > Pseudonocardiaceae > Amycolatopsis > Amycolatopsis sp. 505. The sequence continues at coordinate 665,979 of NZ_JACKQP010000001.1, read as the reverse complement.
TGGAGCAGTGGACGGACTGGTCGCTGCTCGACGTCCTGCGCGGCGACGCCGACCTGCTGGACCGCGTCGACGTCGTGCAGCCCGCGAGCTTCGCGATGATGGTCGGCCTCGCCGCCGTGTGGGACTCCCTGGGTGTCGTCCCCGATGCCGTGCTGGGCCACTCGCAGGGCGAGATCGCCGCCGCGTGCGTGTCCGGGGCGCTGTCGCTGGACGACGCGGCCAAGGTGGTCGCGTTGCGCAGCCAGGCGATCGCCGCGGAACTGGCCGGCCGCGGTGGCATGGCGTCGGTCGCCTTGAGCGAGGAAGACGCGGTCGCGCGGCTGACGTCGTGGGCGGACCGGGTCGAGGTGGCCGCGGTCAACAGCCCGTCCTCGGTCGTCATCGCGGGCGACGCGCAGGCCTTGGACGAGGCCCTCGGAGCCCTCGAAGCCGACGGCGTCCGGGTGCGGCGGGTCGCGGTGGACTACGCCTCGCACACCCGGCACGTCGAAGACCTCGCCGGCACCCTGGACCGGACCCTGGCCGGGATCGACGCGCAGGCGCCGCAGATTCCGTTCTATTCCACCGTTCTCGGCGCGTGGCTCGAGAAGGGCGTCGTCGACGGCGGCTACTGGTACCGGAACCTGCGGCAGCAGGTGCGGTTCGGCCCGTCGGCCGCGGTCCTGGCCGGGCTGGGGTACACCGTGTTCGTCGAGATCAGCGCCCACCCGGTGCTGGTCCAGCCGCTGAGCGAGATCAGCGACGACGCCGTGGTGACCGGCTCGCTGCGGCGCGAAGACGGCGGGCTCCGGCGCCTGCTGGCCTCGGCGGCCGAGCTGTTCGTCCGGGGCGTGGCGGTCGACTGGGCCGCGACGCTGCCCGCGGCCGGCTGGGTCGACCTGCCGACGTACGCCTTCGACCGCCGCCACTACTGGCTGCACGAAGCCGAAACCACCGAAGCCGCCGCCGAAGGCGTGGACGCCGAGTTCTGGACCGCCGTCGAACAGTCCGATGTGGACAGTCTGGCCGAGCTGCTCGACCTGGTGCCGGAACAGCGCGGGGCGCTCAGCACCGTGGTGCCCGTGCTGGCCGGGTGGCGGGACCGGCGCCGCGAACGGTCGACCGCCGAAAAGCTGCGGTACCAGGTCACCTGGCAGCCCCTGGAGCGCGAAGCCACCGGCGTGCCGGGCGGGCGCTGGCTCGCCGTCGCCCCGGCCGGCACCTCCGACGCGCTGCTGAAGGAGCTGACCGGCCAGGGCCTCGACCTCGTCCGGCTGGAGATCGAGGACCCGTCGAGGGACCAGCTGGCCGAGCGGTTGCGCGGTGTCCACGACCTCGACGGCGTCCTGTCGCTGCTCGCGCTCGACGGCGGGCCCGCGGACGCCACCGAGATCACCGCTTCGACCCTCGCGCTGGTCCAGGCCCTGGGTGACGCCAACGTCACCGCGCCGCTGTGGTGCCTCACCTCCGGCGCGGTGAACATCGGCATCCAGGACGCCGTCACCGCACCGGCCCAGGCGGCCGTGTGGGGCCTCGGCCGCGCCGTCGCGCTGGAGCGCCTCGACCGGTGGGGCGGCCTGGTCGACCTGCCGGCCGCGATCGACGCGCGCACGGCCCAAGCCCTGCTCGGGGTCCTGAACGGTGCCGGCGGCGAGGACCAGCTCGCGGTCCGCCGGTCCGGCGTCTACCACCGGCGGCTGGTCCGCAAGCCGGTGCCGGAGTCCGCGACGGGCAAGTGGGAACCCCGCGGCACGGTCCTGGTCACCGGTGGGGCCGAAGGGCTCGGCCGGCACGCCTCGGCCTGGCTCGCGCGGTCCGGCGCCGAGCGGCTCATCGTCACCGGCACCGACGGCGTCGAGGACCTGCGGGCCGAGCTGGCCGGGTTCGGCACCACGGTCGAGTCCTGCGCCGACGGCGACCGGGACGCGATCACGCGGCTGGTGGCGGAGTCGGAGGTCACCGCGGTGGTGCACGCCGCCGACATCGCGCAGACCAGCTCGGTCGACGACACCGGGCGGGCCGACCTCGACGAGGTGTTCACCGCCAAGGTGACCACCGCGGTGTGGCTGGACCAGCTGTTCGAGGACACCCCGCTCGACGCCTTCGTCGTGTTCTCCTCGATCGCCGGCATCTGGGGCGGTGGCGGCCAGGGCCCGGCCGGTGCGGCGAACGCCGTCCTCGACGCCCTGGTCGAATGGCGCCGGGCCCGCGGCCTCAAGGCGACGTCGATCGCCTGGGGCGCCCTGGACGAGATCGGCATCGGCATGGACGAGGCCGCCCTCGCCCAGCTGCGCCGCCGCGGTGTCCTCCCGATGGCGCCGCCGCTGGCGGTGACCGCGATGGTGCAGGCCGTCGCGGGCAACGAGAAGGCCGTGGCGGTGGCCGACATGGACTGGGGTGCCTTCATCCCCGCGTTCACGTCGGTGCGGCCCAGCCCGCTGTTCGCCGATCTCCCCGAAGCGAAGGCGATCCTCCAGGCGACGCAGGACGACGGCGAAGACGGCGACACCGCGGCGTCGCTCGCGGACTCCCTGCGGGCGGTCCCGGACGCCGAGCAGAACCGCATCCTGCTGAAGCTGGTCCGCGGGCACGCCTCGACCGTCCTCGGCCACAGCGGCGCCGAGGGCATCGGCCCGCGGCAGGCGTTCCAGGAGGTCGGCTTCGACTCCCTGGCCGCGGTCAACCTCCGCAACAGCCTGCACGCGGCCACCGGGCTCAAGCTGCCCGCGACGCTGATCTTCGACTACCCCACCCCGGAGGCGCTGGTCGGCTACCTGCGCGTCGAACTCCTCCGGGAGGCCGACGACGGGCTGGACGGGCGGGAAGACGACCTCCGGCGGGTCCTCGCGGCCGTGCCGTTCGCCCGGTTCAAGGAAGCGGGCGTCCTGGAAGCCCTGCTCGGCCTGGCCGAAGCGGAAACCGGCCCGGAGCCGGAGGTCCCCGCACCGGCCACCGCCGACGACGCAGAACTGATCGACGCACTGGACATCTCCGGTCTCGTGCAACGGGCCCTCGGGCAGACGAGCTGACCGCCGATGGCGAACGAATCGTGGAGGAAGAACATGTCCGCGCCGAACGAGCAGATCGTTGACGCACTGCGCGCTTCGCTGAAGGAGAACGTCCGCCTCCAGCAGGAGAACGCCGCGCTCACCGCGGCCGCGGCGGAGCCCATCGCGATCGTCTCCATGGCCTGCCGCTACGCGGGCGGGATCCGCGGCCCGGAGGACTTCTGGCGCGTGGTGTCCGAAGGCGCCGACGTCTACACCGGCTTCCCGGAGGACCGCGGCTGGGACGTCGAAGGCCTCTACCACCCGGACCCCGACAACCCGGGCACGACGTACGTGCGCGAAGGCGCCTTCCTGCAGGACGCGGCCCAGTTCGACGCCGGGTTCTTCGGCATCTCGCCGCGCGAGGCCCTCGCCATGGACCCGCAGCAGCGGCAGCTCCTGGAGGTGTCCTGGGAGACCCTCGAACGGGCCGGCATCGACCCGCATTCGGTGCGGGGCAGCGACATCGGCGTCTACGCCGGGGTCGTCCACCAGGACTACGCCCCCGACCTCAGCGGGTTCGAGGGTTTCATGAGCCTGGAGCGCGCGCTGGGCACCGCGGGCGGCGTCGCCTCCGGCCGGGTCGCGTACACGCTCGGCCTCGAAGGCCCCGCGGTCACCGTCGACACCATGTGCTCGTCGTCGCTGGTGGCGATTCACCTTGCCGCACAAGCCCTTCGCCGCGGTGAGTGCTCGATGGCCCTGGCCGGTGGCTCGACCGTGATGGCCACGCCGGGCGGGTTCGTCGGCTTCGCGCGGCAGCGCGCCCTGGCCTTCGACGGGCGCTGCAAGTCCTACGCCGCGGCCGCCGACGGCTCCGGCTGGGCCGAGGGCGTCGGCGTCCTGCTGCTGGAGCGGCTCTCGGTGGCCCGCGAACGCGGGCACCAGGTCCTGGCCGTCATTCGCGGCAGCGCGGTCAACCAGGACGGCGCGTCGAACGGCCTGACCGCGCCGAACGGCCCGGCCCAGCAGCGCGTCATCCGCAAGGCCCTCGCCGCCGCCGGGCTGGCACCGTCCGATGTGGACACGGTGGAGGGGCACGGTACGGGGACCGTGCTCGGCGACCCGATCGAGGTCCAGGCTTTGCTGGCCACCTACGGGAAAGACCGCGAGACGCCGTTGTGGCTCGGCTCGGTCAAGTCGATCGTCGGGCACACGCAGGCGGCGTCCGGCGTGGCCGGCGTGATCAAGATGATCCAGTCGCTGCGGCACGGGCAGCTCCCGGCCACCCTGCACGTCGACGCGCCCACCCCGCAGGTCGACTGGTCGGCCGGCTCGATCGAGCTGCTGACCGAAGGCCGCGAGTGGCCGCGCAACGGCCACCCGCGCCGTGGCGCGATCTCCGCGTTCGGCGCCAGCGGCACCAACGCGCACATGATCCTCGAAGAAGCGCCCGAAGAGGAGCCGGTGACGTACGAGCCGGCGCCCGCGGGCGTCGTGCCGCTGGTGGTGTCGGCCGCGACCGCGGCTTCGCTGGCGGCCCAGGCCGGTCGGCTGGCGGAGGTCGGCGACGTTCCGCTCGCGGACGTCGCCGGGACGCTGGTGTCCGGCCGCGCGATGCTCAGCGAACGCGCGGTCGTCGTTGCCGGTTCGAACGAAGAAGCCGTCACCGGGCTGCAGGCGCTGGCCCGCGGCGAGAGTGCCCCCGGCCTGCTGACCGGCCGCGGCTCGGGTGCGCCGGGCAAGGTCGTCTGGGTCTTCCCGGGCCAGGGGACGCAGTGGGCCGGGATGGGCCGCGAGCTCCTCGACGCTTCGCCGGTGTTCGCCGCCCGGATCGCCGAGTGCGAGACCGCGCTCGGCCGGTGGGTCGACTGGTCGCTGACCGATGTCCTCCGCGGCGACGCCGATCTCTTGGACCGGGTCGACGTCGTGCAGCCGGCGAGCTTCGCCGTGATGGTCGGGCTCGCGGCCGTGTGGGCCTCGCTCGGCGTCGAGCCCGAGGCCGTGGTGGGCCACTCGCAGGGCGAGATCGCGGCCGCGTGCGTGTCGGGCGCGTTGTCCCTCGACGACGCGGCGAAGGTGGTTGCGTTGCGCAGCCAGGCGATCGCCGCCTCGCTGGCCGGCCGCGGCGGGATGGCCTCGGTCGCGCTGAGCGAAGAGGACGCGACCGCGCGGATCGAGCCGTGGGCGGGCCGGGTGGAGGTCGCGGCGGTCAACGGGCCGACGTCCGTGGTCATCGCCGGCGACGCCGAAGCCCTGGACGAAGCCCTCGACGCGCTCGACGACCAGGGGGTCCGGATCCGGCGGGTCGCGGTGGACTACGCCTCCCACACCCGGCACGTCGAAGCCGCCCGCGACGCACTGGCCGAGATGCTCGGCGGGATCCGCGCGCAGGCCCCGGAGGTGCCGTTCTACTCGACCGTCACCGGCGAGTGGGTCGAAGACGCCGGCGTCCTCGACGGCGGCTACTGGTACCGCAACCTGCGCCGCCAGGTCCGGTTCGGCCCGGCCGTGGCCGCCCTGCTCGAGCAGGGTCACCGGGTGTTCGTCGAGGTCAGCGCCCACCCGGTGCTGGTCCAGCCGATCAACGAACTCGTCGACGACGCCGAAGCCGTCGTGACCGGGACGCTGCGGCGCGAGGACGGCGGGCTCCGGCGCCTGCTGGCTTCGGCGGCCGAGCTCTTCGTGCGCGGCGTGACCGTGGACTGGTCCGGCGTGCTTCCGCCGTCCCGGCGGGTCGAGCTGCCGACGTACGCCTTCGACCACCAGCACTACTGGCTGCGGATGGGCGGGGCGGCGACCGACGCGGTTTCGCTGGGTCTCGCCGGGGCCGACCACCCGCTGCTCGGCGCGGTCGTCCCGCTGCCGCAGTCCGACGGCCTGGTCTTCACCTCGCGGCTGTCGCTGAAGACGCACCCGTGGCTGGCCGGGCACGCGATCGGCGGCGTCGTGCTCATCCCGGGCACGGTCTACGTCGACCTCGCCCTGCGGGCCGGGGACGAACTCGGCTTCGGCGTCCTGGAAGAGCTCGTCATCGAGGCGCCGCTGGTGCTCGGCGAACGCGGCGGGGTCCGCGTGCAGGTCGCGGTGAGCGGGCCGAACGAAACCGGCTCCCGCGCGGTGGACGTGTTCTCCATGCGGGACGACGGCGACGACTGGACCCGGCACGCGACCGGCCTCCTCGGCGCGTCGACGTCCCGGGAACCGGGCCGCTTCGACTTCGCCGCCTGGCCGCCCGCCGGGGCCGAGCCGATCGACGTCGGGAACTTCTACTCCGACCTGACCGAACGCGGCTACGCCTACAGCGGCGCGTTCCAGGGCATGCGGGCGGTCTGGCGCCGCGGTGACGAGGTGTTCGCCGAGGTCGCGCTGCCCGACGACCACCGCGAGGACGCCGGCAAGTTCGGCCTCCACCCCGCGCTGCTGGACGCCGCTCTGCACACCAACGCCTTCGCCAACCCGGACGACGACCGCAACGTGCTGCCGTTCGCGTGGAACGGCCTGGTCCTGCACGCCGTGGGAGCTTCGGCGCTGCGGGTGCGGGTCGCGCCGGGCGGGCCGGACGCACTGACGTTCCAGGCCGCCGACGAGACCGGTGGCCTGGTCGTCACCATGGATTCACTGGTGTCCCGCGAGGTTTCGGCCGCGCAGCTGGAGACGGCGGCGGGCGAGGAGCGCGACTCGCTGTTCCAGGTGGACTGGGTCGACCTGCCCGCGGCCGAAACCGTCGCCACGGACCACGTCCAGGTGCTCGAAGCCGTCGGCGGTGCGCCCCTGGACCTGACCAGCCGGGTGCTGGAAGCCGTGCAGGCGTGGCTCGACGGCGCGGCCGAGGAAGCCCGCCTGGTCGTCGTGACCCGCGGTGCGGTCCGCGAGGTGACCGACCCGGCCGGGGCCGCCGTGTGGGGCCTGGTGCGGGCCGCCCAGGCGGAGAACCCGGGCCGGATCGTCCTCGTCGACACCGACGGCGAGCTGCCGCTGGGTGCGGTGCTGGCCACCGGCGAGCCGCAGGTCGCGGTGCGCGGCGGTGCGTTCTCCGTCCCGCGGCTGGCCCGCGCGGCCGGCGAGGTGCCCGATGCGCCCGCGGTGTTCAGTCCGGACGGGACGGTCCTGCTCACCGGCGGCACCGGCTCGCTCGGCGCGCTCGTGGCGAAGCACCTGGTCGCCCGGCACGGCGTCCGGCGCCTGGTCCTCGCGAGTCGTCGAGGCGTGGCTGCCGAGGACCTCCTCGCCGAGCTGACCGGGCAGGGCGCGGACGTGTCCGTGGTCGCCTGCGACGTCTCCGACCGCGACCAGGTCGCCGCGCTGCTGGCCGAGCACCGCCCGACCGGCGTCGTGCACCTGGCCGGCCTGCTCGACGACGGCGTCATCGGAGCACTGAACCGCGAGCGGCTGGCCGGGGTGTTCGCGCCCAAGGTCGACGCCGTCCGGCACCTCGACGAGCTGACCCGGGACAGCGACCTCGACGCCTTCGTCGTGTTCTCCTCCGCGGCCGCGCTCATGGGCTCGGCCGGGCAGGGCAACTACGCGGCGGCCAACGCCTTCCTCGACGGCCTGATGGCCGGGCGCCGGGCGGCGGGTCTGCCGGGCGTGTCCCTGGCGTGGGGCCTGTGGGAGCAGGCCGACGGCCTGACCGCGCACCTGTCCGCCACCGACCAGGCCCGGATGAGCCGCGGCGGCGTGCTCGCCATGACGCCCGCCGAGGCCCTCGACATCTTCGACATCGGCCTGGCTTCCGAGCAGGCGCTGCTGGTCCCGATCAAGCTCGACCTGAAGACCCTGCGCGGCGGCGGGGAGGTCCCGCACCTGCTGCGCGGCCTGGTCCGCGCGAGCCGCCGGGTGGCCCGGACGGCGGCCGCCAGTGGTGGCGGCGGTCTGGTCCACAAGCTCGCCGGGCGGCCAGCCGAGGAGCAGGAAGCGGTCCTGCTGGGCATCGTCCAGACCGAGGCGGCCGCGGTGCTCGGCTTCAACGCGCCCGAGCTGGCCCAGGGCACCAAGGGGTTCAGCGACCTCGGCTTCGACTCGCTGACCGCGGTCGAGCTGCGCAACCGGCTGAGCGCGGCGACGAGCGTCAAGCTGCCCGCCACGCTCGTCTTCGACTACCCGACGCCGGTCGCGCTCGCCCGGCACCTGCGTGAGGAACTGGGGGAGACCGTCGCCGGGGCGCCCGCCGCGCCGACCGCGGTCGCCGCGGACGCGGGCGAGCCGATCGCCATCGTCGGCATGGCCTGCCGCCTGCCGGGCGGGGTGCTGAGCCCGGACGACCTGTGGCGGATGGTCGCCGAAGGCCGCGACGGCATGTCCGCGTTCCCCGAGGACCGCGGCTGGGACCTGGACGGCCTGTTCGACTCCGACCCGGAGCGCCCGGGCACGGCCTACATCCGGCAAGGCGGCTTCCTGCACGAAGCCGCCCAGTTCGACCCGGGCTTCTTCGGCATCTCGCCGCGCGAAGCCCTGGCCATGGACCCGCAGCAGCGCCTGCTGCTCGAAGCGTCCTGGGAAGCCCTGGAGCGCGCGGGCATCGACCCGACGAAGGCCCGCGGCGACGCCGTCGGCGTCTTCTCCGGCGTCTCCATCCACGACTACCTCGAGTCCCTGAGCAACATGCCCGCCGAACTCGAAGGCTTCGTCACCACGGCCACCGCGGGCAGCGTGGCCTCCGGCCGGGTGTCCTACACCTTCGGGTTCGAAGGCCCGGCGGTCACCGTGGACACGGCGTGCTCGTCGTCGCTGGTGGCGATCCACCTCGCGGCGCAGGCACTCCGGCAGGGCGAGTGCACGATGGCGCTGGCCGGCGGGGTCGCCGTGATGGGCTCGCCGATCGGGGTGATCGGCATGTCGCGGCAGCGCGGCATGGCCGAGGACGGCCGGGTCAAGGCGTTCGCCGACGGCGCGGACGGGACCGTCCTGTCCGAGGGCGTCGGCATCGTCGTCCTCGAACGGCTTTCGGTGGCCCGCGAGCGCGGGCACCAGGTGCTGGCCGTGCTCCGCGGCAGCGCGGTCAACCAGGACGGTGCGTCGAACGGCCTCACCGCCCCGAACGGCCCGTCGCAACAGCGGGTGATCCGGGCCGCGCTGACCACGGCCGGGCTGCAACCGTCCGAAGTGGACGCCGTCGAGGCGCACGGTACCGGCACCGCCCTGGGCGACCCGATCGAGGCGCAGGCGCTCCTGGCCACCTACGGCAAGAACCGCGAGACGCCGTTGTGGCTCGGCTCGCTGAAGTCGAACATCGGCCACACCCAGGCCGCCGCGGGCGTGGCGGCCGTCATCAAGATGGTCCAGGCGCTGCGGCACGACACCCTGCCGCCGACCCTCCACGTGCAGGAACCCACCAAGCAGGTGGACTGGTCCGCGGGCGCGGTCGAGCTGCTGACCGAAGGCCGCGAGTGGGCCCGCAACGGCCACCCGCGCCGGGCCGGCGTCTCGTCGTTCGGCATCAGCGGCACCAACGCGCACCTCATCCTCGAAGAGGCGCCCGCCGAGGAGCCTTCCGAGGCGGACGTGCCCGACGGTGTCGTGCCGGTCGTGGTGTCCGCGCGCAGCACCGCATCCCTGGCGGGCCAGGCCGCCCGGCTGGCGGACTTCCTCGAAGGCGACGTCTCGCTGACCCGCGTGGCCGGGGCCCTGCTGTCGACCCGGGCGACGCTGACCGACCGGGCCGTCGTCGTGGCCGGCTCGGCCGCGGAAGCCCGCGAGGGCCTGACCGCACTGGCCCGCGGCGAGAGCGCGACCGGCCTGGTCACCGGCACCGCCGGAATGCCCGGCAAGACCGTGTGGGTGTTCCCCGGCCAGGGCACGCAGTGGGCCGGCATGGGCCGCGAGCTCCTCGACGCGTCCCCGGTGTTCGCCGAGCGGATCACCGAATGCGCGGCCGCGCTGGAGCCGTGGGTCGACTGGTCGCTGCTGGACGTCCTCCGTGGCGAGGGTGACCTGGACCGCGTCGACGTGCTGCAGCCCGCGTGTTTCGCGGTGATGGTCGGGCTGGCCGCCGTGTGGGCGTCGGCCGGGGTCGTGCCGGACGCCGTCCTGGGCCACTCCCAGGGCGAGATCGCCGCCGCCTGCGTCGCTGGTGCACTGTCCCTTGAGGACGCCGCGAAGGTGGTCGCGCTGCGCAGCCAGGCGATCGCGGCGGAGCTGTCGGGCCGTGGGGGCATGGCGTCGGTCCAGCTGAGCCACGACGAGGTGGCCGCGCGGCTCGCACCGTGGGACGGGCGGGTCGAGATCGCCGCCGTCAACGGCCCGGCCTCGGTGGTGATCGCCGGTGACGCCGAAGCGCTCACCGAGGCCGTCGAAGCCCTCGGTGGCCGGCGGGTGGCGGTGGACTACGCGTCCCACACCCGGCACGTCGAAGACATCGAGGACACCCTCGCCGAGACCCTGGCCGGGATCACCGCCCAGGCACCGGTCGTGCCGTTCTACTCGACCGTCACCGGCGAATGGATCACCGGAGCCGGGGTCGTCGACGGCGGCTACTGGTACCGGAACCTGCGCAACCAGGTCGGCTTCGGCCCGGCCGTGGCCGAGCTGCTCACCCAGGGCCACGGCGTGTTCGTCGAGGTCAGCGCGCACCCGGTGCTGGTCCAGCCGATCACCGACGTGGTGGACGGCACCGAGGTCGACGCCGTCGTCACCGGAACCCTGCGGCGGCAGGACGGCGGGACGCGGCGGCTGCTGACCTCGATGGCCGAGCTGTTCGTCCGGGGCGTCCCGGTCGACTGGACCACGATGGCGCCGCCGGCCCGCGTCGAGCTGCCGACGTACGCCTTCGACCACCAGCACTTCTGGCTCAGCCCGCCCGCCGCGGCCGACGCGCCCGCGCTGGGCCTGGCCGGGGCCGATCACCCGCTGCTCGGGGCGGTCGTTCCCCTGCCGCAGTCCGGCGGCCTGGTCTTCACCTCGCGGCTGTCGGTGCGGACGCACCCGTGGCTCGCCGACGGCGTCCCGAGCTCCGCCCTGGTCGAGCTGGCCGTGCGGGCCGGGGACGAAGCCGGGTGCCCGGTCCTCACCGACCTGACCGTCGAGACACCTCTGGTCCTGCCGGAGAGCGGTGGCCTGCGGGTGCAGGTCGTCGTGAGCGGCGAACGCACGGTCGACGTGTATTCGCAGCGCGAAGGCGACGAAGACTGGACCCGGAACGCCACCGGGCACCTCGCGGCCACCGCCCCGGCGTCCGAGCCGTTCGACTTCACGGTGTGGCCGCCCGCCGGTGCCGAACAGGCCGACGGCGGGTGGCGGCGCGGCGAGGAGCTCTTCGCCGAGGTCTCGCTGCCCGAGGGGCAGGACGCCGGTGCGTTCGGCATCCACCCGGCGCTGCTGGACGCGGCCCTGCGCCCGGCCCTCGCCGACGACGAGCAGCCGGCGGAGTGGCACAACGTGGTCCTGCACGCCGCGGGCGCCTCGGCGCTGCGGGTGCGGCTGGTGCCCGGCGGCGTCCTCCAGGCGGCGGACGAAACCGGCGGCCCGGTCGTCACGGCGGAATCGGTCGTGGCCCGGCAGTTCTCGGCCGGGCAGGCCCGCGCGGGATCGCTGTACCGGGTCGACTGGACCGAAGTGTCCCTTGTGGACGATGCGGTGCCGGATCAGGTCGAGGTGCTCGAAGCGTCCGGCGAGGAGCCCCTGGACCTGACCGCCCGGGTGCTGGAAGCCGTGCAGACGTTCCTCGCCGGCGCGGGGGAGGAAGCCCGGCTGGTCGTGGTGACCCGCGGTGCGGTCCGTGACGTGACCGACCCGGCCGGAGCGGCCGTGTGGGGTCTGGTCCGGGCCGCGCAGGCGGAAAACCCCGACCGGATCATCCTGCTCGACACCGACGGCGAACTCCCGCTCGGTGCGGTCCTGGCGAGCGACGAGCCCCAGGTCGCCGTGCGCGGCGGGAAGTTCTTCGTGCCCCGGATCGCCCGCGCGGAGCAGGGCGGCGACGCCGTGTTCCGCCCGGACGGGACGGTCCTGATCTCGGGCGCCGGCGCGCTCGGCAGCCTGGTCGCCCGGCGCCTGGTCGAACGCCACGGCGTGCGGAGGCTGGTGCTGGCTTCCCGGCGGGGCCCGGACGCCGAGGGTGTGGCGGAGCTGGTCGCCGACCTGGCCGCGGAAGTGTCGGTGGTGGCGTGTGACGTCTCCGACCGCGCCCAGGTGGCCGCTCTGCTCGACGAGCACCGGCCGACCGCCGTGGTGCACACCGCCGGCGTCCTCGACGCCGGTGTCATCGAGACGCTCGACCGGGACCGGCTGGCCCGGGTGTTCGGCCCCAAGGTCGACGCCGTCCGGCACCTCGACGAACTGACCCGCGACCGGGATCTCGACGCCTTCGTCGTCTACTCCTCGGTCTCGGCGGTGTTCATGGGCGCGGGCAGCGGCAGCTACGCCGCGGCGAACGCCTTCCTGGACGGCCTGATGGCCCACCGCCGGGCGGCGGGCCTGCCGGGCCTGTCGCTGGCGTGGGGCCTCTGGGACCAGAGCACCGGGATGGCGGCCAACACCGACGAAGCCACCCGGGCCCGGATGAGCCGCCGCGGCGGCCTGCAGATCATGACCCAGGACGAGGGCATGGACCTGTTCGACGCGGCCCTGCCGTCAGCGGAATCGCTGCTGGTGCCGGCCAAGCTGGACCTGCGCGGGGTGCGCGCCGACGCCGCCGCGGGCGGGACCGTGCCACACCTGCTGCGCGGCCTGGTCCGCGCGGGCCGCCGGCAGGCTCGCACGGCGTCCACTGTGGACACTGGACTGGCCGCCCGGCTGGCCGGCCTCGCCCCGGCGGACCAGCTCACCCTGCTCCTGGACCTGGTCCGGGCGCAGGTGGCGGCCGTGCTCGGGCACGCCGACGCGAACGCCGTCCGCGTGGACACCGCGTTCAAGGACGCCGGCTTCGACTCGCTGACCGCGGTCGAGCTGCGCAACCGGATGCGGACCGCCACCGGGCTCAAGCTGCCCGCGACGCTGGTCTTCGACTACCCGAACCCCCAGGCCCTCGCCCGGCACCTGCGCGAGGAACTCGGCGGCGCGGCCGAGACGCCGGTGACCGCGGCGGCCGCGAAGGCCGACCTCGACGAGCCGATCGCCATCGTCGGCATGGCCTGCCGCCTGCCGGGCGGTGTCGCCGGTCCCGAGGACCTCTGGCGCCTGGTCGCCGAGGGCCGCGACGCGGTGTCGGAGTTCCCGGCCGACCGCGGCTGGGACCTCGAGAGCATCTACGACCCGGACCCGGCCCGTCCGGGCAAGACCTACACCCGGCACGGCGGGTTCCTGCACGAAGCCGGCCTCTTCGACGCGGGCTTCTTCGGGATCTCGCCGCGCGAAGCCGTCGCCATGGACCCGCAGCAGCGGCTGCTCCTGGAGTCCTCCTGGGAGGCCATGGAAGACGCCGGGGTCGACCCGCTTTCGCTCAAGGGCACCGATGTCGGCGTGTTCACCGGCATGTTCGGCCAGGGCTACGTGGCGCCGGGGGACAGCGTCGTCACCCCGGAGCTGGAGGGCTTCGCGGGCACAGGCGGGTCGTCGAGCGTGGCGTCCGGCCGGGTGTCGTACGTGTTCGGGTTCGAAGGCCCGGCCGTGACGATCGACTCGGCGTGTTCGTCGTCGCTGGTCGCGATGCACCTCGCCGCGCAGTCCCTGCGGCAGGGCGAGTGCTCGATGGCACTGGCCGGCGGTGCGACGGTGATGGCGAACCCCGGTGCGTTCGTGGAGTTCTCCCGCCAGCGGGGCCTCGCCGTCGACGGGCGCTGCAAGGCGTTCGCCGCCGCGGCCGACGGCACCGGCTGGGCCGAGGGCGTCGGCGTGCTCGTCCTCGAACGGCTTTCCGTGGCCCGCGAACGCGGCCACCGGATCCTGGCCGTGCTGAGCGGCAGCGCGGTCAACCAGGACGGCGCGTCCAACGGCCTGACCGCCCCGAACGGACCTTCGCAGCAGCGGGTGATCCGGCGGGCCCTGGCCAGTGCCGGGCTGGCACCGTCCGATGTGGACGCCGTCGAAGCGCACGGCACCGGGACCACGCTGGGTGACCCGATCGAGGCGCAGGCCCTGATCGCCACCTACGGCAAGGACCGCGAGACGCCGTTGTGGCTCGGCTCGCTCAAGTCGAACATCGGCCACGCGCAGGCCGCGGCGGGGGTCGCGGGCGTGATCAAGATGGTGCAGGCGCTGCGGCACGAAGTCCTGCCGCCGACGCTGCACGTCGACGAACCGACTCCCGAGGTGGACTGGTCCGCCGGGGCGGTCGAACTGCTGACCGAGGCTCGCGAGTGGCCGCGCACCGGCCGGCCGCGCCGGGCCGGGGTGTCCGCGTTCGGCGTCAGCGGCACGAACGCGCACCTGATCCTGGAAGAGGCGCCCGCCGAAGAGCCGGTGCCCACGCCCGAGGTGCCCGTGGTGCCGGTCGTCGTTTCCGCCCGCAGCACGGCTTCGCTGGCCGCCCAGGCCGGCCGGCTGGCCGGGTTCGCGGCGGGTGACGCGCCGCTGGCGGGCGTGGCCCGGGCACTGGTGACGAACCGGGCCGCGCTGACCGAACGCGCGGTCGTCGTCGCGGGCTCCCGCGAAGAAGCCGTAACGGGCCTGGAAGCGCTGGCCCGCGGCGAAGACACCGCCGCGGTGGTCACCGGCCGGGCGGGGGCGCCGGGCAAGCTCGTCTGGGTCTTCCCGGGCCAGGGCTCGCAGTGGGCCGGCATGGGCCGGGCGCTGCTCGAAGAGTCCCCGGTGTTCGCCGAGCGGGTCGCCGAGTGCGCGGCGGCGCTGAAGCCGTGGACCGATTGGTCGCTGCTCGACGTGCTGCGCGGGGACGCCGACCTGCTGGACCGCGTCGACGTCGTGCAGCCGGCCAGTTTCGCGATGATGGTCGGCCTGGCCGCGGTGTGGCAGGCCGCCGGCGTGCGGCCGGACGCCGTGGTGGGGCACTCCCAGGGCGAGATCGCCGCCGCCTGCGTGTCGGGCGCGCTGTCGCTGCAGGACGCGGCGAAGGTCGTGGCCCTGCGCAGCCAGGCGATCGCCACCCGGCTGGCCGGCCGCGGCGGCATGGCCTCGGTCGCGCTGAGCGAAGAAGAAGCCACCGCGTGGCTGGCGCCGTGGGCCGACCGGGTCCAGGTGGCCGCGGTCAACAGCCCCACCTCCGTGGTGATCGCCGGGGAAGCCCGGGCCCTCGACGAGGTCGTCGAAGCGCTGTCCGGGCAGGACGTCCGCGTCCGGAGGGTGGCCGTGGACTACGGGTCCCACACCAATCAGGTCGAAGCCATCGAGGACCTGCTCGCCGAAACCCTGGCCGGGATCGAGGCGCAGGCCCCGGAGGTGCCGTTCTTCTCGACGCTCACCGGCGACTGGATCACCGACGGTGTCGTGGACGGCGGCTACTGGTACCGGAACCTGCGCAACCGGGTGGGGTTCGGCCCGGCGGTGGCCGAGCTCGGCCGCCAGGGCCACGGCGTGTTCGTCGAGGTCAGCGCGCACCCGGTGCTGGTCCAGCCGCTCAGCGAGATCAGCGACGACGCGGTGGTGACCGGGTCGCTGCGGCGCGACGACGGTGGCCTCCGCCGCCTGCTGACGTCGATGGCCGAGCTGTTCGTCCGGGGTGTGGCGCTCGACTGGACCGCGGTCCTGCCTCCGGCCGGCCGGGTCGACCTGCCCAAGTACGCCTTCGACCACCGGCACTACTGGCTCCGGCCGGCCGAGTCCGCGACCGACGCGGCCTCGCTGGGCCAGGCGGCGGCCGACCACCCGCTGCTCGGCGCGGTCGTCGAACTGCCGCAGTCCGACGGCCTGGTCTTCACCTCGCGGCTGTCGGTGCGGACGCACCCGTGGCTGGCCGACCACGCGGTCGGCGGCGTCGTGATCGTCCCGGGCTCCGGGCTGGCCGAACTGGCCGTGCGGGCCGGTGACGAAGCCGGGTGCACCGCCCTCGACGAGCTGATCATCGAGGCGCCGCTGGTCGTGCCCGCCCAGGGCGCGGTCCGGGTCCAGGTCGCGCTGAGCGGCCCGGACGAGACCGGCTCGCGCACGGTGGACGTCTACTCGCAGCGTGACGGCGGCACCGGCTGGACGCGGCACGCCACCGGCGTCCTGTCGTCGGCGCCCGCCCAGGCCGCGGCGTTCGACTTCCGGGCCTGGCCGCCCGCGGACGCCGAGCGCGTCGACGTCGGCACCTTCTACACCGGCCTCGCCGACCGGGGTTACGGCTACGGGCCGGCGTTCCAGGGGCTGCGGGCGGTGTGGCGGCGCGATGGCGACGTCTTCGCCGAGGTCGTGCTGCCCGAGGACCTGCGCAAGGACGCGGGCCGGTTCGGCGTCCACCCGGCGCTGCTCGACGCGGCCCTGCAGGCCGCGACCGTCGGTAGTGAGCCCGGTGAGCCGGTGCTCGCCTTCGCGTGGAACGGCCTGGTCCTGCACGCCGCCGGTGCCTCGGCCCTGCGGGTCCGGCTTTCGCCGAGCGGCTCGGACGCGCTGTCCGTCGAAGCCGCCGACGAGACCGGCGGCCTGGTCCTGACCATGGACTCGCTGGTGTCCCGGCCGGTTTCGGCCGAGCAGCTGGGCGCCGCGGCCGGCCCGGGCCACGACGCGATGTTCCGCGTCGGCTGGACCGAACTCCCCGTGGGCCGGCTGACGGCCGCCGTGGAGGACGCCGAAGTCCTGGAGGTCGCCGGAGGTGACTCCGCGCTGGCCGCGACCACCCGGGTGCTGGAGAAGCTCCAGGCGTGGCTGGCCGGACCCGAAGCGGAACGCCTGGTCGTCGTCACGCGCGGGGCGGTCCCCGCCGGGGGCGACCACACGCTGACCGACCCCGCGGCGGCGGCGGTGTGGGGCCTGGTCCGGTCCGCCCAGGCGGAACACCCGGACCGGATCGTCCTCCTGGACACCGACGGCGAACTCCCCCTGGACGCCGTCCTGGCCTCGGGCGAGCCGCAGCTCGCGGTCCGCGGCACGACCCTGCTCGTGCCCCGGCTGACCCGCGCCACCCGGATCGCGGACACGCCCGCCGCGTTCGACCCGGACGGCACGGTCCTGGTCTCGGGCGCCGGATCGCTGGGCACGCTGGTGGCCCGGCACCTGGTGACCCGCCACGGCGTGCGGAAGCTCGTCCTGGCCAGCAGGCAGGGCCTGGACGCCGACGGCGCGAAAGACCTGATCAGTGACCTGCCCGACGCGGACGTGTCCTTTGTGGCCTGTGACGTCTCGGATCGGAGCCAGGTGGCCGCTCTCGTCGCGGACCTCCCGGAGCTGACCGGGGTGGTGCACACCGCCGGCGTCTTCGAGGACGGCGTGATCGAGGCGCTGACCCCCGAGCAGCTGGCGAACGTCTACGCGGCGAAGGTCGACGCGGTCCGCCACCTCGACGAGCTCACCCGGGACCGGGACCTCGGCGCCTTCGTCGTGTTCTCGTCCGTCGCCGGCGTGATGGGCGGCGGCGGCCAGGGCCCGTACGCGGCGGCCAACGCCTTCCTGGACGCGGCGATGGCCCACCGCCGGGCCGCGGGCCTGCCCGGCCTGTCCCTGGCCTGGGGCCTGTGGGAACGCAGCAGCGGCATGGCCGCCCACCTCAGCGAGGTCGACCACGCGCGGGCCGGCCGCAACGGCGTCCTGGAACTGAGCCGGGCCGAGGGCCTGGAGCTGTTCGACCTCGGGCTGCGGATGGCCGAATCGCTGCTGGTGCCGATCAAGCTCGACCTGGTCGCCCTGCGCGCTGGCGCGGTGCCGGTGCTGTTCCGCGGCCTGGTGCGGCCGGCCCGGAGCCAGGCCCGTTCGGTGTCCACTGTGGACCAGGGGCTGGCCGGGCTCGCCCCGGCCGAGCGGGAGGCGCGGCTCGTCGACCTGGTGCGCGGGCAGGTCGCGGTCGTGCTCGGCTACGACGGCCCGGAGGCGGTCCGCCCGGACACCGCGTTCAAGGACACCGGGTTCGACTCGCTGACGTCGGTGGAGCTGCGCAACCGGCTGCGCGAGGCAACCGGCCTGAAGCTGCCCGCCACGCTGGTCTTCGACTACCCGAACCCGTTGGCCGTGGCCCGGTACCTGAGCGCGCGGCTGGTGCCGGAGAGCACCGGGAATGGGCACGGCGCGGACGGCGACCGGCTGCGGCACGCGCTCGCGGCCGTCGTGACCGAAGAGCCGTCGATCGCCGACCTCGGTGTCGACGACCTCGTGCAACTGGCTTTCGGCGACGAGTGATGGGGAGCAAGTGGTGAGTGCGTCGTATGAAAAGGTCGTCGAGGCGCTGCGGAAGTCCCTCGAAGAGGTCGGCACGCTGAAGAAGCGGGTCACCGCCGCCAGCGAGCCGATCGCGATCGTCGGCATGGCGTGCCGGCTGCCCGGCGGCGTCACCGGCCCCGCCGACCTGTGGCGGCTGGTGGCCGAGGGCGGCGACGCCGTGTCGGAGTTCCCCACCGACCGCGGCTGGGACCTGGACACCCTGTTCGACGCGGACCCCGACCACGCGGGGACGTCGTACACCGACCAAGGCGGCTTCCTCCACGACGCGGCCCTGTTCGACCCGGGCTTCTTCGGGATCTCGCCGCGGGAAGCGCTGGCCATGGACCCGCAGCAGCGGCTGCTGCTGGAGGCGTCCTGGGAAGCGCTGGAACACGTCGGCCTCGACCCGACGTCGTTGAAGGGCACCGACGTCGGCGTGTTCACCGGCGCCGGCGGCTCGGGCTACGGCGGCGGCCTGACCGGGCCGGAGATGCAGAGCTTCGCGGGCACCGGGCTGGCGTCGAGCGTGGCGTCGGGCCGGGTGTCCTACGTGTTCGGGTTCGAAGGCCCGGCCGTCACGATCGACACCGCGTGCTCGTCGTCGCTGGTCGCGATGCACCTCGCCGCGCAGGCCCTCCGCCAGGGCGACTGCTCGATGGCACTGGCCGGCGGCGCGATGGTGATGTCGGGCCCCGATTCGTTCGTCGTCTTCTCCCGGCAGCGGGGACTGGCCGCGGACGGCCGGTGCAAGGCGTTCGCCTCGGGCGCCGACGGCATGGTGCTCGCCGAGGGCATCAGCGTGGTCGTGCTGGAGCGGCTGTCGGTCGCCCGGCAGCGCGGGCACCAGGTGCTGGCCGTGCTGCGGGGCAGCGCGGTGAACCAGGACGGCGCGTCCAACGGCCTCACCGCCCCGAACGGCCCTTCGCAGCAGCGGGTGATCCGCGCCGCGCTGGCGAACGCCGCCCTCGAACCGTCCGATGTGGACCTCGTCGAGGCGCACGGCACCGGGACGAGCCTGGGCGACCCCATCGAGGCGCAGGCGCTGCTGGCCACCTACGGGCAGGAGCGGGAGACGCCGCTGTGGCTCGGCTCCCTCAAGTCCAACATCGGCCACACCCAGGCCGCCGCGGGCGTGGCCAGCGTGATCAAGGTCGTCCAGGCCCTGCGGCACGGCGTCATGCCGGCGACCCTGCACGTCGACGAGCCCAGCTCGCAGGTGGACTGGACCGAAGGCGCGGTGGAACTGCTGACCGAGAGCCGCGAGTGGCCGCGCGGCGAGCGGCCGCGCCGGGCCGGGGTGTCCTCGTTCGGGGTCAGCGGCACGAACGTGCACCTGATCATCGAGGAAGCCCCCGCCGAGCCCGCCGCTCCGGTGCCGGGTCCGGTGGCCGTCGTTCCGCTCGTGGTTTCCGCGCGCAGCACCGGTTCCCTGGCCGGGCAGGCCGGCCGGCTGACCGGGCTGGACGTGCCCCTGGCGCAGCTCGCCGGGGCGCTGGTGTCCGGGCGCGCGGTGCTGGAGGAACGCGCGGTCGTCGTGGCCGGTTCGGACGAGGAAGCCCGTGCGGGACTGGCTGCGCTCGCCCGCGGTGAGGCCGCGCCCGGCGTCCTGACCGGGTCCGCGGGCAAGCCGGGCAAGATCGTCTGGGTGTTCCCGGGCCAGGGAACGCAGTGGGTCGGCATGGGCCGGGAGCTCCTGGATGCCTCGCCGGTCTTCGCCGAGCGGATCAAGGAGTGCGCGGCCGCCCTCGATCAGTGGACCGGCTGGGCCCTGCTCGACGTCCTCCGTGGCGAAGGCGATCTGGACCGCGTCGACGTGCTGCAGCCCGCGTGCTTCGCGGTGATGGTCGGGCTGGCCGCCGTCTGGGCGTCCGTCGGGGTCCGGCCGGACGCCGTTGTCGGGCACTCGCAGGGCGAGATCGCCGCGGCCTGCGTGTCGGGCGCGTTGACGCTGGACGACGCCGCGAAGGTGGTGGCCTTGCGCAGCCAGGCGATCGCGGCGCGGCTGTCCGGCCGCGGTGGGATGGCGTCGGTCGCGCTGAGCGAAGCCGAGGCGGACGCGCGGCTGGCGCTGTGGGACGGCCGGATCGAGGTCGCCGCGGTCAACGGCCCGTCCTCGGTGGTGATCGCCGGGGACGCCCAGGCGCTGAACGAGGCCCTGGAAGTGCTGGCCGGCGACGGCGTCCGCGTCCGGCAGGTCGCCGTCGACTACGCCTCCCACACCCGGCACGTCGAGGACATCCGCGACACCCTCGCCGAGGCACTGGCCGGGATCACCGCGCAGGCCCCGGCCGTGCCGTTCCTCTCGACCGTCACCGGCGAGTGGGTGCAGGACGCCGACGTCCTGGACGGTGGCTACTGGTACCGGAACCTGCGCAACCAGGTCGGCTTCGGCCCGGCGGTGGAAGCCCTGATCGCCCAGGGGCACGGCGTGTTCGTCGAGGTCAGCGCGCACCCGGTGCTGGTACAGCCGATCAGCGGGATCGCCGACGACGCGGTCGTCATCGGCACGCTCCGGCGCGACGACGGCGGCCTGCGGCGGCTGCTGACGTCGATGGCCGAGCTGTTCGTCCGTGGCATCGACGTCGACTGGGCCACGCTGGTCCCGCCCGCCCGGGTCGATCTGCCGACGTACGCCTTCGACCATCAGCACTTCTGGCTCCGGCCGGCCGCGCAGGCGGACGCCGTCTCGCTCGGCCAGGCCGAGGCCGGGCACCCGCTGCTCGGCGCGGTCGTGCGGCTGCCGCAGTCGGACGGCCTCCTGTTCACCTCGCGGCTGTCGCTGCGGACGCACCCGTGGCTGGCCGACCACACCATCGGCGGCGTGGTGCTCTTCCCCGGTACCGGGCTGGTCGAGCTGGCCGTGCGGGCCGGGGACGAGGCCGGTTGCCCGGTCCTCGACGAGCTCGTGACCGAGGCGCCGCTGGTCGTGCCCGCGCAGGGCGGTGTGAACGTCCAGGTCACGGTGAGCGGCCCGGACCGGAACGGCACGCGCACGGTCGACATCCACTCCGAGCGCGACGGCGGGTGGACCCGGCACGCGACCGGCACGGTCTCGGCGACCCCGGCCACCGGCACCCGGTTCGACTTCACCGCGTGGCCGCCGCCGGACGCACAGCGCGTCGAGATCGGCGACTTCTACCCCGACCTCGCCGAGCGCGGATACGCGTACGGGCCGCTGTTCCAGGGCGTGCGGGCGGTGTGGCAGCGCGGCGAAGAGGTGTTCGCCGAGGTCACCCTGCCCGAAGACCGGCGGGACGACGCCGTCCGGTTCGGCCTGCACCCCGCGCTGCTCGACGCGGCCCTGCAGACCGGGACGATCTCCGCGGCCGCGTCCGGACAGCCCGGCAAGTCGGTCATGCCGTTCTCCTGGAACCGGCTGGCGCTGCACGCGGCGGGGGCCGCGGGCCTGCGGGTCCGGGTCGCGCCCGGCGGACCGGACGCGCTGACCGTCGAGGCCGCCGACGAGACCGGCGCCCCGGTCCTGACGTTGGCCTCGCTGATCCTGCGCGAAGTCGCCCTCGATCAGCTCGACACCGCGCGCACCAGCTCGCTGTACCGGGTGGACTGGCCCGAACTGACCACTGTGGACAGTGTGATCCCGGCGCGCCGGGCCGAGGTGCTGGAAGCCTTCGGCGCGGAGCCCCTGGCGCTGACCAGCCGGGTCCTGGAGGCCGTGCAGGCGTTCCTCACCGACGCGCCGGACGAAGCCCGGCTCGTCGTGGTGACCCGCGGCGCCGTCCGCGAGGTGACCGACCCGGCCGGGGCCGCGGTGTGGGGCCTGGTCCGGGCCGCGCAGTCGGAGAACCCGGACCGGTTCGTCCTGTTCGACACCGACGGCGAGGTGCCCCTGGACGCGGTCCTGGCCACCGGCGAGCCGCAGCTGGCGTTGCGCGGCACGACGTTCTCGGTGCCGCGGCTCGCCCGGGTCACCGAACCGGCCGAAGCGCCCCTGACCTTCCGCCCGGACGGGACGGTCCTGGTCTCCGGGGCCGGGACGCTCGGCGCGCTCG
Organism: Amycolatopsis sp. 505; assembly: GCF_031625235.1. NCBI lineage: Bacteria > Bacillati > Actinomycetota > Actinomycetes > Pseudonocardiales > Pseudonocardiaceae > Amycolatopsis > Amycolatopsis sp. 505. Next base: position 643,844 of record NZ_JACKQP010000001.1, on the reverse strand, counting down.
CGGCCCGCGACCTCGTCACCCGGCACGGCGTGCGCCGGCTCGTGCTGGCCAGCCGCCGCGGCCGGGACGCCGACGGCGTCGAAGACCTCATCACCGAACTGACCGAGCACGGCGCGTCGGTGTCCGCGGTGACCTGTGACATCTCCGACCGCGACCAGGTGGCCGCGCTCCTCGAGGAGCACCCGGTGACCGCGGTCGTGCACACGGCCGGCGTGTTCGACGCCGGTGTCACCGGGGCACTCGACCGCGACCGGCTGGCCAAGGTCTTCGCCCCCAAGGTGGACGCCGGCCGCCACCTCGACGAGCTGACCCGCGACGCCGACCTCGACGCGTTCATCGTCTACTCGTCCGCCTCCGCCATCTTCATGGGCGCGGGCAGCGGCGGGTACGCGGCGGCGAACGCCTTCCTCGACGGCCTGATGGCCGCCCGCCGCGCGGCCGGCCTGCCCGGCCTCTCGCTGGCCTGGGGCCCGTGGGAGCAGCTCACCGGCATGGCCGGCACCATCGACGACCTCACCCTGGCCCGGATGAGCCGGCGGGAAGGCCGCGGCGGCGTCCGGGCGCTCGGGTCCGCCGAGGGCATGGCGCTGTTCGACGCCGCACTCGCGGCCGGAGAAGCCCTGCTGGTGCCGATCGAACTCGACCTGCGCGAGGTCCGGGCCGACGCGGCCGCCGGCGGCACCGTCCCGCACCTGCTGCGCGGCCTGGTCCGGGCGAGCCGGCAGGCGGCGCGCACGGCGTCCGGCGACGACGGCGGCCTGGCCCGCAAACTGGCCGGGCTCACCGTCGCCGACCAGGAAACGCTGCTGCTCGACCTCGTCCGCGGGCAGGTCGCGGTGGTGCTCGGGCACGCCGACAGCTCCGGCGTCCGCGCCGACGCGGCGTTCAAGGACGCCGGGTTCGACTCGCTGACGTCGGTGGAACTGCGCAACCGGCTGCGCGAGGCAACCGGCCTGAAACTGCCCGCCACGCTGGTCTTCGACCACCCGAACCCCCTAGAACTGGCCCGGCACCTGCGGACGGAACTCGCCGTCGAGGAAGCGTCCCCCGCGGACGCGGTGCTGGCCGGCCTCGCCGGGCTTGAGGCGGCCATCACGGCCGTCGCCGACAGCCCGGACGGCGACCGGATCACCGCGCGGCTGCGGGAACTGCTCAAGACCGCCGAAGCCCGGCCGGACCAGACCGACGATCTCGACACGGCCAGCGACGAGGAGCTCTTCGCCCTCGTCGACGGGCTCGACTGAAACCGCACACGTGAAATTGGGAGTTGAGTTCAGTGGCTGACGAGGGACAGCTCCGCGACTACCTCAAGCGGGCGATCGCCGACGCCCGCGACGCCCGCACGCGGCTGCGCGAGGTCGAAGAGCAGGCGCGCGAGCCGATCGCCATCGTCGCCATGGCGTGCCGCTACCCGGGCGGGGTCGCCTCGCCCGAGGACCTGTGGCGGCTGGTGGCCGACGGGACCGACGCCGTCTCCGCGTTCCCCGCCGACCGTGGCTGGGACGTCGACGGCCTGGTCGACCCGGACCCCGACCGCCCGGGCACGACGTACACCGACCAGGGCGGCTTCCTCCACGACGCCGGCCTCTTCGACGCGGGGTTCTTCGGGATCTCACCGCGCGAGGCCGTCGCGATGGACCCGCAGCAGCGGCTGCTGCTGGAGACGTCCTGGGAAGCCATCGAACGCACCGGCACCGACCCGCTTTCGCTGAAGGGCAGCGACGTCGGCGTCTTCACCGGGGTCGCGAGCATGGGCTACGGCGCCGGCGGCGGCGTGGTCGCCCCGGAGCTGGAGGGCTTCGTCGGCACCGGCGCGGCGCCGTGCATCGCGTCCGGCCGCGTGTCGTACGTCCTCGGCTTCGAGGGCCCGGCGGTCACCGTCGACACCGGATGCTCGTCGTCGCTGGTGGCGATGCACCTCGCCGCGCAGGCGCTGCGGCGCGGTGACTGCTCGATGGCCCTGGCCGGCGGCGCGATGGTGATGGCCCAGCCCGGTTCCTTCGTGTCCTTCTCGCGGCAGCGCGGGCTCGCCCTGGACGGGCGCTGCAAGGCGTTCGCCGACAGCGCCGACGGGATGGGGCTGGCCGAGGGCGTCGGCGTGGTCGTGCTGGAGCGGCTGTCGGTCGCCCGCGAGCGCGGCCACGAGGTCCTGGCGGTACTGCGCGGCATCGCGGTGAACCAGGACGGCGCGTCGAACGGCCTGACCGCGCCCAACGGCCCGTCGCAGCAGCGGGTGATCCGCGCCGCACTGGCCGAAGCCGGCCTGGCACCGTCCGATGTGGACGCCGTCGAAGGCCACGGCACCGGCACGACGCTCGGCGACCCGATCGAGGCGCAGGCCCTCCTGGCCACCTACGGCAAGGACCGCGAGACACCGTTGTGGCTCGGGTCGATCAAGTCGAACATCGGGCACACGCAGGCGGCCGCGGGCGTGGCCAGCGTGATCAAGATGGTGCAGGCCCTGCGCCACGGCGTCCTGCCCCCGACGCTGCACATCGACCAGCCGTCCACCGAGGTCGACTGGTCGGCGGGCGCGGTCTCGCTGCTGACGGAGGCGCGGGAGTGGCCGCGCGAAGGCCGTCCGCGCCGGGCCGGGGTGTCCTCGTTCGGGATCAGCGGCACCAACGCCCACCTCATCCTGGAAGAAGCGCCCGAGGAAGAGCCGCCCGGCGCGGTCGAACCGCCCGCCGGGGTCGTGCCGCTGGTGCTGTCGGCCCGCGGGGCGCTGGCCGGTCAGGCCGGGCGGCTGGCCGCGTTCCTCGGGACGTCCGGCGAGCCCCTCGGGAGCGTGGCCGGAGCGCTGGTGTCCGGCCGCTCCCGGTTCGACGACCGGGCCGTCGTGCTGGCGGGCACCCGGGACGAGGCCGTGGCGGCCCTGGAAGCGCTGGCCCGCGGGGAAGACGCGGCCGCGGTCACCGGCCGGGCCGGTTCGCCGGGGAAGGTCGTGTGGGTGTTCCCGGGCCAGGGCTCGCAGTGGGTCGGCATGGGCCGGGAACTCCTGGACGCCTCGCCGGTGTTCGCCGAGCGGATCGCCGAGTGCGCCGCCGCGCTGGAGCCGTGGATCGACTGGTCGCTGCTGGAGGTCCTCCGCGGCGAGGGCGATCTGGAGCGCGTCGACGTGCTGCAGCCCGCCTGCTTCGCGGTGATGGTGGGGTTGGCCGCGGTGTGGGAGTCGGTCGGCGTCCGGCCGGACGCGGTGGTGGGCCACTCGCAGGGCGAGATCGCCGCCGCCTGTGTGTCGGGGGCGCTGTCGCTGCAGGACGCCGCGAAGGTGGTCGCCCTGCGCAGCCAGGCCATCGCGGCGAAGCTGGCCGGACGCGGCGGCATGGCGTCGGTCGCGCTGAGCGAGGAAGACGCGCTCGCCCAGCTGACGCCGTGGGCGGACCGGGTCGAGGTGGCCGCGGTCAACAGCCCGTCGTCGGTCGTCATCGCCGGGGACGCCGAAGCCCTCGACCAGGCCCTCGAAGCGTTGGCGGGCCAGGAAATCCGGGTCCGGCGGGTGGCCGTGGACTACGCCTCGCACACCCGGCACGTCGAGGACATCCAGGAGCCACTGGCCGAGGCGCTGGCCGGGATCGAGGCCCAGGCGCCTTCGCTCCCGTTCTTCTCCACCCTGACCGGCGACTGGATCCGCGACGCCGGCGTCTTCGACGGCGGCTACTGGTACCGGAACCTGCGCAACCAGGTCGGCTTCGGCCCGGCCGTGGCCGAGCTGGTCGCGCAGGGGCACGGCGTGTTCGTCGAGGTCAGCGCGCACCCAGTGCTCGTCCAAGCGATCAGCGAGATCGCCGACGACGCCGTCGTCACCGGGACGCTCCGGCGCGACGACGGCGGCCTGCGGCGGCTGCTGACGTCGATGGCCGAGCTGTTCGTCCGCGGCGCCGACGTCGACTGGGCCACGCTGGTCCCGCCCGCTCGGGTCGCCCTGCCGACGTACGCCTTCGACCACCGGCACTACTGGCTGCGGTACCTCGAGACGGCGACCGATTCGGCCGGCCCGGTGGTGCGGCTGCCGCAGACCGGTGGCCTGGTCTTCACCTCGCAGTGGTCCCTGAAGTCACAGCCGTGGCTGGCCGGCCACACCGTGGACGACGTCGTGGTCGTACCCGCCACCGCGCTCGTCGAACTGGCCGTCCGGGCCGGGGACGAGGCCGGGACCCCGGTGCTGGACGAGCTCGTCATCGAGACACCGCCGGTCCTGCCCGAACGCGGCGCGATCCGGGTGCAGGTCAGCGTGTCCGGACCCGCCGAAGACGGCACCCGGACCCTGCAAGTGCACGCCCAGCCCGAAGACGCCACCGACGAGTGGACCCGGCACGCCACCGGCACCCTCTCGGCGACGCCGCCGACGGGCGCGGGGCAGGCCGGCGACGAGATCGTCACCGAAGTCTCCCTGCCCGACGGCGTCGACGCCGGCGCCTTCGTCCTCCACCCGGCGCTCCTGAACGCGGCCCTGTCCGGCGACGACGGCCTGACGCAGCCCATGGAATGGCGCGGCCTGACCCTGCACGCCGAAGGCGCGTCGACCCTACGGGTCCGGCTGGCGCCTGGAGGTGCCCTGGAAGCGGTCGACGGCGCCGGCAACCTGGTCGTCACGGCCAGGGAAGTGGTGCTGCGGCCGGTGTCCGTCGGGCCGCCGAGCGGCACCCAGGACTCGCTGTTCCAGGTGAACTGGATCGAACTCCCCGGGAGTCACGAAGCCGGCGGCGTCGCCGACGTGCTGGAAGTCCCCGGCGGCGAGTCCCCGCTCGCGGCGACCACCCGCGTCCTGGAGAAGCTGCAGACCTGGCTGACCGAGCCGGAGGCGGAGCGGCTGGTCGTCGTCACGCGCGGCGCGGTGCCCGCCGGGGACACCCCGGTCACCGACCCGGCCGCGGCGGCGGTCTGGGGCCTGGTCCGGTCGGCGCAGGCGGAAAACCCGGACCGGATCGTCCTGCTGGACACCGACGGCGAAGTCCCGCTCGGCGCGGTGCTGGCCACCGGGGAGCCGCAGGTCGCCGTTCGCGGCGCGGCCCTCCACGTCCCGCGCCTGGCCCGCGCCGACGCGGCACCGGTGTCCGGCCTCCAAGGGCCGGTCCTGGTCTCCGGAGCCGGGGTGCTCGGCGAGTTCGTGGCCCGGCACCTGGTCGCCCGGCACGGCGTGCGGAACCTGGTCCTGGCCAGCCGCCGTGGCCTGGACGCGGATGGCGCGAAGGACCTGGTCACCGACCTCACCGCCGCCGGCGCGGACGTCTCCGTCGTCGCCTGCGACCTGGCCGACCGCGACCAGGTGGCCGCCCTGCTCGACGCACACCGCCCGGCGAGCGTCATCCACACCGCGGGCGTCCTCGACGACGGCGTCATCGGGACGCTCACCCCGGACCGGCTGGCCAAGGTCTTCGCGCCCAAGGTCGACGCCGTCCGCCACCTCGACGAACTCACCCGCGACCTCGACCTCGACGCCTTCGTCGTGTTCTCCTCCGGCTCCGGCGTCTTCGGCTCGCCCGGCCAGGGCAACTACGCGGCCGCGAACGCGTTCCTGGACGCGGCGATGGCGAGCCGCCGGGCCGCGGGCCTGCCCGGCCTGTCGCTGGCGTGGGGCCTGTGGGAGCAGGCCACCGGCATGACCGCGCACCTCGGCGGCACCGACCAGGCCCGGATGAGCCGCGGCGGCGTGCGGCCGATCACGGCCGAGGAGGGCATGGCCCTGTTCGACGCCTCGCTGGCCGCCCGGCCCGCGCTGCTCGTGCCGGTCAAGCTCGACCTGCGGGAGGTCCGGGCCGGCGGCACTGTGCCGCCCCTGCTGCGCGGCCTGGTCCGGACCGGGCGGCGGCAGGCGCAGAGCGCGTCCACAGTGGACAACGACCTGCTGCGGAAGCTGGCCGGGCTGGGCGCGGACGAGCAGGAGGCCCTGCTCGTCGACCTGGTGCGGAACCAGGTCGCGGCGGTGCTCGGGCACGCCGGGCCGGACGCCGTCCGCGCCGACACCGCGTTCAAGGACGCCGGGTTCGACTCGCTCACCTCGGTCGACCTGCGCAACCGGCTGCGGGAGAGCACCGGGCTGAAACTGCCCGCCACGCTCGCCTTCGACTACCCGACCCCGCTGGTCCTCGCCCGGTACCTGCGCGACGAACTCGGCGCCGGCGACGACGCGCTTTCGGTCGTGCACGCCCGGCTCGAAGACGTCGAGGCCCTGCTCGGCGGGCTGGTCCTCGACGAATCCACGAAGACCGGCCTCACCCTCCGGCTGCAGGGCCTGGTGGCCCGGTGCAACGGGGTGAGCGACGACCCGGACGGCGAAACGCTGGCGGACCGGCTCGAGGCCGCGTCCGCCGACGAAGTCCTCGACTTCATCGACGAGGAGCTGGGCCTCGCCTGACCCGGTTCGAGACCCACGCTCCCAGCAAACCTTTGTGAGGACCCAGGAATGGCCACGGACGAGAAACTCCTCAAGTACCTCAAGCGCGTCACGGCGGAGCTGCACAGCCTGCGCAAGCAGGGCGCCCGGCACGCCGACGAGCCGCTCGCGGTCGTCGGCATGGCCTGCCGGTTCCCCGGTGGCGTGTCCTCGCCCGAAGACCTGTGGCGGCTGGTGGCCGACGGGGTCGACGCCCTCTCCGGCTTCCCCGACGACCGCGGCTGGGACCTGGACGGCCTGTTCGACCCGGACCCGGACAACCCCGGGACGTCCTACACCAGCCAGGGCGGGTTCCTGCGCGGCGCCGGGCACTTCGACGCGGGCCTGTTCGGCATCTCGCCGCGCGAGGCCCTCGTCATGGACCCGCAGCAGCGGGTGCTGCTGGAGACGTCGTGGGAGGCCCTGGAGGACGCCGGGGTCGACCCGCTTTCGCTGAAGGGCAGCGACGTCGGCGTCTTCTCCGGCGTCTTCACCCAGGGCTACGGCGCCGGGGCGATCACACCGGACCTGGAAGCCTTCGCGGGCATCGGGGCGGCGTCGAGCGTGGCGTCGGGCCGGGTGTCCTACGTCTTCGGGCTCGAAGGGCCGGCCGTCACCATCGACACCGCGTGCTCGTCGTCGCTGGTGGCCATCCACCTCGCCGCCCAGGCCCTGCGCGCGGGCGAGTGCTCGATGGCGCTGGCCGGCGGCGCGACGGTGATGCCGACGCCCGGCACGTTCGTGGCCTTCTCCCGGCAGCGGGTGCTGGCCGCCGACGGCCGCTCCAAGGCCTTCTCCTCGACCGCCGACGGCACCGGCTGGGCCGAGGGCGCCGGCGTCCTCGTCCTCGAACGGCTTTCCGTGGCCCAGGAACGCGGGCACCGGATCCTCGCGGTGATCCGCGGCAGCGCGGTCAACCAGGACGGCGCCTCCAACGGCCTCACCGCGCCGAACGGGCCTTCGCAGCAGCGGGTGATCCGCAAGGCCCTCTCCGGGGCCGGGCTGGTCGCGTCCGATGTGGACATCGTCGAGGCGCACGGCACCGGCACCGCGCTCGGCGACCCGATCGAAGCGCAGGCGCTGCTGGCGACCTACGGCCAAGGCCGCGAACGGCCGTTGTGGCTGGGCTCGGTCAAGTCGAACTTCGGGCACACGCAGGCGGCCGCCGGGGTCGCGGGCGTGATCAAGATGGTCCAGGCGCTGCGGCACGGCACCATGCCGCCGACCCTGCACGTGGCCGAGCCGACGCCGGAGGTCGACTGGTCGGCCGGTGCGGTCGAGCTGCTGACCGAGGCGCGCGAGTGGCCGCGCGAAGACCGGCCCCGCCGGGCCGGGGTGTCCGCGTTCGGGATCAGCGGCACGAACGCCCACCTGATCCTGGAGGAGGCGCCCGAGGCGGACACCGTCCCGGATGAACCGGCCGTCGAGGGGCCGCTGCCGCTGGTCGTTTCCGCGGGCAGCCCGACCTCCTTGGCGGCCCAGGCCGGCCGCCTCGCGGACGCCCTCGAGTCCGGTGCGCCGAGGGCTCGGCTGGCGAGTGCGCTGCTGACGAGCCGGGCGCTGCTGAACGACCGCGCGGTCGTCGTCGCCGGAACGGACGAAGAGGCCGTGGCCGGGCTGCGGGCGCTGGCCCGCGAAGAACGCGCGCCCGGCGTGGTCACCGGTTCGGCCCGGCCGGGCAAGGTCGCCTTCGTCTTCCCCGGCCAGGGTTCGCAGCGGCTCGGGATGGGCCGCGAACTGTACGACCGGTACCCGGTGTTCGCGACGGCGTTCGACGAAGCCTGCGCGGAACTGGACAAGTGCCTGGCCGGCCGGGGCGGGCACCCCGTGCGGGACGTCGTGCTGGGCGCGGTGCCGGCCAGCACCGGGCTGCTGGACCAGACGATGTTCACCCAGGCCGGGCTGTTCGCGGTGGAGAGCGCGCTGTTCCGGCTCGCGGAGTCCTGGGGCGTCCGGCCGGACGTCGTGCTCGGCCACTCCATCGGCGAGCTCACCGCCGCCTACGCCGCGGGCGTGTTCTCGCTGCCGGACGCGGCCCGGATCGTCGCGGCCCGCGGGCGGCTGATGCAGGCACTGGCGCCGGGCGGGACGATGGTCGCCGTCGCCGCGTCCGAAGCCGAGATCGCCGGACTGCTCGGCGACGGCGTCGAACTCGCCGCCGTCAACGGCCCGTCCGCGGTGGTCCTCTCCGGGGACGAAGACGCGGTCCTCGCGGCCGCCGCCCGGATGCGCGAGCGCGGGCACAAGACCAAGCAGCTCAAGGTTTCCCACGCGTTCCACTCCGCGCGGATGGCGCCGATGCTCGCCGAGTTCGCCGCCGAGCTGGCCGGCGTGACCTGGCACGAGCCGGAAATCCCCCTGGTCTCCAACGTGACCGGCCGGCTCGCCGAACCCGGCGAACTCACCGAGCCGGGCTACTGGGCCGAGCACGTCCGGCGGCCGGTGCGGTTCGCCGAGGGCGTCACGGCCGCGGCGGAGTCCGGCGCCTCCCTGTTCGTCGAACTCGGGCCGGGCGCGGCGCTGACCGCCCTCGTCGAGGAGACGGCCGAGGTCACCTGCGTCGCGGCCCTGCGGGACGACCGGCCGGAAGCCACCGCGCTGATCGCCGCGGTCGCCGAGCTGTTCGTCCACGGGACAGCGGTCGACTGGTCCGCGCTGCTGCCGCCGGTGACCGGCTTCGTCGACCTGCCGAAGTACGCCTTCGACCAGCGGAACTACTGGCTGCACCCGGCCGCGCAGGCCACCGACGCGGCTTCGCTCGGGCAGGTCGCGGCCGACCACCCGCTGCTGGGCGCGGTCGTGCGGCTGCCGCAGTCCGACGGCCTGGTCTTCACCGCGCGGCTGTCGCTGAAGTCGCACCCCTGGCTGGCCGACCACGTCATCGGCGGGGTCGTGCTGGTCGCGGGCACCGGGCTCGTCGAGCTGGCCGTCCGGGCCGGGGACGAAGCCGGCTGCCCGGTCCTCGAGGAGCTCGTCATCGAGGCCCCGCTGGTCGTCCCCGACCACGGCGGGGTCCGGATCCAGGTCGTCGTGGGCGCGCCGGGGGAGACCGGTTCGCGCGCGGTCGAGGTGTATTCCCTGCGCGAGGACGCCGGGGCCGAGGTCTGGGCCCGGCACGCGACCGGCTTCCTGGCCGCTTCCGCGGAAGCGGCCGAGGCGTTCGACTTCACCGCGTGGCCGCCTGCCGGCGTCGAGCGCGTCGACGTCGAGGACTTCTACGACGGGCTCGTCGAGCGCGGGTACGCCTACGGGCCGTCGTTCCGGGGCCTGCGGGCGGTGTGGCGGCGCGGTGCCGAGGTGTTCGCCGAGGTCTCGCTCTCCGAAGACGACCGCGCGGACGCGGCCCGCTTCGGCCTCCACCCCGGCCTGCTGGACGCGGCCCTGCACGCGGGCATGGCCGGTGCGGCCACGACCGAAGAGCCCGGCCGCCCGGTGCTGCCGTTCGCCTGGAACGGCCTGGTCCTGCACGCCGCCGGGGCGTCCGCGCTGCGCGTCCGGCTCGCCCCGAGCGGCCCGGACGCGCTGTCGGTCCAGGCCGCGGACGAAGCCGGCGGTCTCGTCGTGACGGCGGATTCGCTGGTCTCCCGGCCGGTGTCGACCGAACAGCTCGGCGCGGCGGCGAACCGTGACGCGCTGTTCCGCTTGGAGTGGGCGGAGGTTCCGGCGACCGGGGACGCGCCCGCGGACCACGTCCAGGTGCTCGAAGCCACCGGCGAGGACCCCCTGGAACTGACCGGCCGGGTCCTGGCGGACGTGCAGGCCTGGCTCGCCGACGCACCCGACGACGCCCGCCTGGTCGTGGTGACCCGCGGCGCCGTCCACGAGGTGACCAACCCCGCCGGTGCCGCGGTGTGGGGCCTGCTCCGGGCCGCGCAGGCGGAAAACCCCGACCGGATCATCCTGCTGGACACCGACGGCGACGTCCCGCTGGGCCGGGTGCTGGCCTCCGGCGAGCCGCAGGTCGCCGTCCGCGGCACCACGCTGACCGCCCCGCGGCTCGCCCGCGCCGCGGCCGCGGAGGCGCCGGCCGTGACCGGCGGGACGGTCCTGATCTCGGGCGCCGGCTCGCTCGGCGTGCTCACCGCCCGGCACCTGGTCGCCCGGCACGGCGTCCGGCGGCTGGTGCTCGTCAGCCGCCGCGGCCCCGACGCCGACGGCATGACCGACCTGACCGCGGAGCTCACCGCGCAGGGCGCCGCGGTCTCCGTGGTCGCCTGCGACCTCTCCGACCGGGACCAGGTGGCCGCGATGCTGGCCGACCACCGGCCGACCGCCGTCGTGCACACGGCCGGCGTCCTCGACGACGGTGTCTTCGAGTCGCTGACGCCGGAGCGGCTGGCCAAGGTGTTCGCGCCGAAGGTCGACGCCGTCCGGCACCTCGACGAGCTCACCCGCGACCTGGACCTCGACGCCTTCGTCGTGTTCTCGTCCGCCTCCGGAGTCTTCGGCTCCGCCGGGCAGGGCAACTACGCCGCGGCCAACGCCTACCTGGACGCCGTGGTCGCGAACCGCCGGGCCGCGGGCCTGCCCGGCACGTCGCTGGCCTGGGGCCTGTGGGAACAGACCGACGGGATGACCGCGCACCTCGGCGGCGCCGACCAGGCGCGGGCGAGCCGCGGCGGGGTCCTCGCCATCTCACCCGCCGAAGGCATGGAGCTGTTCGACGCAGCTCCGGACGGGCTCGTCGTCCCGGTCAAGCTCGACCTGCGCAAGACGCGGGCCGCCGGGACGGTGCCACACCTGCTGCGCGGCCTGGTCCGCCCGGGACGGCAGCAGGCGCGTCCGGCGTCCACTGTGGACAAGGGACTGGCCGGGCGGCTCGCCGGGCTCGCCCCCGCGGAGCAGGAGGCGCTGCTGCTCGACGTCGTCCGCACGCAGGTCGCGCTGGTGCTCGGGCACGCCGGGCCGGAGGCCGTCCGCGCGGACACGGCGTTCAAGGACACCGGGTTCGACTCGCTGACGTCGGTGGAACTGCGGAACCGGCTGCGCGAGGCGAGCGGGCTGAAGCTGCCCGCCACGCTGGTCTTCGACTACCCGACGCCGGCGGCGCTGGCCCGCTATCTGCGTGCCGAGCTCGGCGACACGGTGTCGGACGCGCCGGCCGTGGCGGTGGCCGCCGTGGACGCCGGCGAGCCGATCGCCATCGTCGGCATGGCGTGCCGGCTGCCTGGTGGCGTCACCGACCCCGAAGGCTTGTGGCGCCTGGTGCGTGACGGTCTCGAAGGGTTGTCCCCCTTCCCCGAGGACCGCGGCTGGGACCTGGAGAACCTGTTCGACGACGACCCCGACCGCTCGGGCACGACGTACACCAGCCAGGGCGGCTTCCTCGAAGGCGCGGGCCTGTTCGACGCGGGCTTCTTCGGCATCTCGCCGCGCGAGGCGCTGGCGATGGACCCGCAGCAGCGGTTGCTGCTGGAAGCCTCCTGGGAAGCCCTGGAAGGGGTCGGGATCGACCCGAGCTCGCTCAAGGGCGCCGACGTCGGGGTGTTCGCCGGCGTGTCCAACCAGGGCTACGGAATGGGCGCGGACGCCGCCGACCTGGAGGGCTACGCCAGCACTGCGGGCGCGTCGAGCGTCGTGTCGGGCCGCGTGTCCTACGTCTTCGGCTTCGAAGGACCGGCGGTCACGATCGACACGGCGTGCTCGTCGTCGCTGGTCGCGATGCACCTGGCCGGGCAGGCCCTGCGGCAGGGCGAGTGCTCGATGGCCCTGGCCGGCGGCGTCACGGTGATGGGCACGCCCGGCACGTTCGTGGAGTTCGCCAAGCAGCGCGGGCTGGCCGGCGACGGCCGGTGCAAGGCCTACGCCGACGGCGCGGACGGCACGGGCTGGGCCGAGGGTGTCGGGATCGTCGTGCTGGAGCGGCTTTCGGTGGCGCGCGAACGCGGGCACCGCGTCCTGGCCGTGCTGCGCGGCAGCGCGGTCAACTCCGACGGCGCGTCCAACGGACTGACCGCCCCGAACGGGCCGTCGCAGCAGCGGGTCATCCGCCGCGCCCTCGCCGGGGCCGGCCTGCAACCGTCCGATGTGGACGTCGTGGAGGGCCACGGCACCGGGACGGCGCTGGGCGACCCGATCGAGGCGCAGGCCCTGCTGGCCACCTACGGCCAGGACCGCGACCCGGAGCGGCCGCTGTGGCTGGGGTCGGTGAAGTCGAACTTCGGGCACACGCAGTCGGCCGCCGGGGTCGCCGGGGTGATCAAGGTGGTGCAGGCGCTGCGGCACGGCGTCATGCCGCCCACCCTGCACGTGGACCGGCCCACCAGCCAGGTCGACTGGTCCGCCGGAGCGGTCTCGCTGCTGACCGAGGCCCGGGAGTGGCCCCGGAACGGCCGTCCCCGCCGGGCCGGGGTGTCCTCGTTCGGGATCAGCGGCACCAACGCCCACCTGATCATCGAAGAAGCGCCCGCCGGACCCGAGCCGGTCGCCGGACCGCACCACGGCGGGGTGGTGCCGCTGGTCGTGACGGCCCGCAGCGCCGGTTCCCTCGCCGGGCAGGCCGCCCGGCTGGCCGATGTCCTGGACGCCCAGGCCCTGGCCGGCGTCGCCGGTGCCCTCCCGGGCCGTGCCCGGTTCGGCGAGCGTGCGGTCGTCGTGGCGGAGACGGCCGAGGAGGCCCGCACCGGACTGGCCGCCCTCGCCCGCGGCGAGGACGCGCCGGGCCTGGTCACCGGCCGGGTGCCCGCGTCCGGCTCGCCGGGCAAGCTCGTCTGGGTGTTCCCGGGCCAGGGGACGCAGTGGGCGGGCATGGGCCGGGAGCTCCTGGACGCGTCCCCGGTGTTCGCCGAGCGGATCGCCGAGTGCGCGGCCGCGCTGGAGCCGTGGGTCGACTGGTCGCTGCTCGACGTCCTGCGCGGCGAAGGCCCCGGGCTGCTCTACCGGGTGGACGTCCTCCAGCCCGCGAGTTTCGCGATGATGGTCGGCCTGGCCGCGGTGTGGTCGGCGGCCGGGGTCGTCCCGGACGCGGTGGTCGCCCACTCCCAGGGCGAAATCGCCGCCGCGTGCGTGTCCGGCGCGCTCTCGCTCGAAGACGCGGCGAAGGTGGTCGCCCTGCGCAGCCAGGCCATCGCCGCGAAGCTCTCCGGCCGCGGCGGCATGGCTTCGGTCGCGCTGAGCGAAGAAGACGCCGTCACGCGCTTGGCGCCGTGGGCGGACCGGGTCGAGGTGGCCGCGGTCAACAGCCCCACGTCGGTGGTGGTCGCCGGGGACGCCGAAGCGCTCGCCGAAGCCCTCGAAACGCTGGCCGGCCAAGGCGTCCGCGTCCGGCAGATCGCGGTGGACTACGCCTCGCACACCCGGCACGTCGAGGACATCGAGGAAACCCTGGCCGAAGCTTTGGCCGGGCTCGACGCGCGGGCGCCGCTGGTGCCGTTCCTCTCCACCCTCACCGGCGAGTGGATCACCGGCGCCGGGGTCGTCGACGGCGGCTACTGGTACCGGAACCTGCGTGGCCAGGTGCGGTTCGGCCCGGCCGTGGAAGCTCTGATCGAGCAGGGCCACGGCGTGTTCGTCGAAGTGAGCGCGCACCCGGTGCTGGTGCAGCCGATCACCGAACTCACCGAAGACGCCACGGCCGTCGTCACCGGCACCCTCCGGCGCGACGACGGCGGCCTCCGGCGGCTGCTGTCGTCGATGGCCGAGCTGTTCGTCCGCGGGGTCGACGTCGACTGGCCATCCCTCGTGCCGCCCACCCGCGCGGACCTGCCGGCGTACGCCTTCGACCACGAGCACTACTGGCTGCGCGCCGCGGACACCGCTTCCGACGCCGTCTCGCTCGGCCTGGCCGGGGCCGACCACCCGCTGCTGGGCGCGGTCGTCGAGCTGCCGCAGTCCGACGGCCTGGTCTTCACCTCGCGGCTGTCGCTGCGGACGCACCCCTGGCTGGCCGACCACGCGGTCCGGGACGTCGTCATCGTCCCCGGTACCGGGCTGGTCGAGCTGGCCGTGCGGGCCGGCGACGAAGCCGGCTGCCCGGTGCTCGACGAGCTGGTCATCGAGGCGCCGCTGGTGGTGCCCCGCCGCGGCGGGGTCCGCGTGCAGGTCGCCCTCGGCGGCCCCGGCGCGGACGGCTCGCGCACGGTGGACCTCTACTCCCTGCGCGAAGACGCCGACAGCTGGGTCCGGCACGCCACCGGCGTCCTCCAGCCGGACGACCGGCCGCGGGGGACCGCCGCGTTCGACTTCGCGGCCTGGCCGCCGCCCGAGGCGAAGCCCATTGACATCAGCGGTGCCTACGACGTGCTCGCGGACGTCGGTTACGGCTACGGGCCGACGTTCCGGGCCGTGCGGGCGGTGTGGCGGCGCGGGGACGAAACCTTCGCCGAGATCGCCCTGCCCGAAGACACGGAAGCCGGCCGGTTCGGCATCCACCCGGCCCTGCTCGACGCGGCCCTGCACTCGACGATGGTCAGCGCCGCCGCGGACACCGAGTCCTACGGCGACGAGGTGCGGCTGCCGTTCGCGTGGAACGGGCTGCGGCTGCACGCGGCCGGTGCCTCGGTGCTGCGGGTGCGCGTCGCCAAGCCCGAGCGGGACAGCCTGTCCCTGGAGGCCGTGGACGAGACCGGCGGCCTGGTCGTCACGCTGGATTCCCTGGTCGGCCGTCCGGTCTCGAACGACCAGCTCACGACGGCGGCGGGCCCGGCGGGCGCCGGTTCGCTGTTCCGGGTGGACTGGACGCAGGTGTCCTCTGTGGACACTTCGGCGCCGGTGC
Source organism: Amycolatopsis sp. 505 (assembly GCF_031625235.1). NCBI lineage: Bacteria > Bacillati > Actinomycetota > Actinomycetes > Pseudonocardiales > Pseudonocardiaceae > Amycolatopsis > Amycolatopsis sp. 505. The sequence continues at coordinate 628,755 of NZ_JACKQP010000001.1, read as the reverse complement.
CGTCGTGGGTTCCGGTCGCCACCGCGGAAGAGGTGGCGACCCTGGCCGACGACGTCGAGACCGGCGTGGCCGAGGCCCCGGCGGTGGCCGTCATGGAAGCGGGCAAGGGCGAGGCGCTGGCGCTCACCGTCCGGGTGCTCGACGTCGTCCAGTGCTGGCTGGCCGGCGGCGGGCTGGAGGCGGCGAAGCTCGCGATCGTGACCCGGGGCGCGGTGCCCGCCGGCGACGGCGTGGTGACCGACCCGGCCGCGGCCGCGGTGTGGGGGCTGGTCCGGGCCGCCCAGGCGGAGAACCCGGACCGGATCGTCCTGCTCGACGTCGAGCCGGACGCCGACGTGCCGCCGCTGCTGGCTTCGGTGCTGGCCGACGGCGAACCCCAGGTCGCGGTCCGCGGCACGACGGTGGCCATCCCGCGGCTCGCCCGGGTGGCCCGGCCGGACTCGCCCGCCGGGTTCACGACCCGCGGGCCGGTGCTGATCACCGGCGGCACCGGGTCGCTCGGCGGCCTGGCCGCCCGGCACCTGGTCGAGCGGCACGGCGTCCGGCAGCTCGTACTGGCCAGCCGCCGCGGCCTGGACGCCGAGGGCGCGAAGGACCTGGTCACCGACCTCACCGCACTGGGCGCCGACGTCGCGGTCGCCGCCTGCGACGTCGCCGACCGGGACCAGGTGGCCGCGCTGCTGGCCGAGCACCGGCCGGCCGCCGTCGTCCACACGGCCGGCGTCCCGGACGCCGGGGTGATCGGGACGGTCACCCCGGATCGGCTGGCCGAGGTGTTCGCGCCCAAGGTCGACGCGGCCCGCCACCTCGACGAACTGAGCCGCGACCTGGACCTCGACGCGTTCGTCGTCTACTCCTCGGTGTCCGCGGTGTTCATGGGCGCCGGCAGCGGCAGCTACGCCGCGGCCAACGCCTACCTGGACGGGCTGATGGCCCACCGGCGCGCGGCGGGCCTGCCGGGCCAGTCGCTGGCGTGGGGCCTGTGGGACCAGACCACCGGCGGCATGGCGGCCGGCACCGACGAAGCCGGCCGGGCCCGGATGACCCGGCGCGGCGGCCTGGTCGCCATGAACCCCGCGGACGGCATGGACCTGTTCGACGCCGCCATCGGGTCCGGGGCGGCGCAGCTGGTGCCCGCCCAGCTCGACCTGCGCGGCCTGCGGGCCGAAGCGGCGTCCGGCACCGAGGTGCCGCACCTGCTGCGCGGCCTGGTCCGCCCGAGCCGGCAGCAGGCCCGCACGGCGTCCACAGTGGACGAAGACTGGGCCGGCCGGCTCGCCGGGCTCGAACCGGCCGAGCGGGCGAAGGTCCTCCTGGAGCTGGTGCGCGCCCAGGTGGCCGCGGTGCTGGGCTACCGCGCCGCCCACCAGGTCGACCCGGACCAGGGCCTGTTCGAGATCGGCTTCGACTCGCTCACCGCGATCGAACTCCGCAACCGGCTGCGCGCCCGCACCGAACGGAAGATCGCGCCCAGCGTCGTCTTCGACCACCCGACGCCGGCCCTGCTCGCCGCGCACCTGACCGAGCTGCTCTGAAAGAAGGTGGATGGACGTTGTTCGACGTGGAGACCTACCTCCAGCGGATCGGCTGCGCCGGCGAAACCGGCGTGGACCTCGAGACGCTCGCGAAGCTGCAGAAGCACCACCTGATGGCGATCCCGTACAACAGCCTCGCCTACCAGCTGCGGGACGCGGTGAACGTCGTCGACCTCGACGAGGACGACGTGTTCGTGACCAGCATCGCCGAAGGCAAGGGCGGTGCCTGCTACCACCTGAACCGGCTGTTCCACCGGCTCCTCACCGAACTGGGCTACGACGTCACGCCGCTCGCGGGCAGCACCGCCGAGGGCCGGGAGACCTTCGCGACCGACGTCGAGCACATGTTCAACCTGGTCACCCTGGACGGCGGCGACTGGCTCGTGGACGTCGGCTACCCCGGCCCCACCTACGTCGAGCCGCTGGCGGTCTCGCCCGCGGTGCAGACCCAGTACGGGAGCCAGTTCCGGCTGGTGGAGCGGGAAACCGGGTACGCGCTGCAACGCCGGGGCGCGGTCACCCGCTGGAGCGTCGTCCACACCTTCACCACGCAACCGCGGCAGTGGAGCGACTGGAAGGAGCTGGAGGACAACTTCCGGGCCCTGGTCGGGGACACCACCCGCACCGACACGCAGGAAACCCTGTGCGGCCGGGCGACCGCGACCGGCCAGGTCTTCCTGCGGCAGCGCCGCTACCTGACGGTCGAGAACGGCCGCGAGCAGGTCCGCACGATCACCGACGACGAAGAACACCGGACGCTGGTGGCCGGGGTGCTGTCCGGCGACCTCGGCTGAACTGGGGAAAGGCACGACGATGACGGAAAAAGAGGGCCTGCTGGCGAAGTTCGCCGGCTTGTGCCGGACGGCGTACCGGCAGCACTACGTCCCCTACCTGAACTTCTTCTACGGCGGCGAATACCTCCACCACGGCAGCGAGCCGGTCTCCCGGATCGCCGACCTGCCCTACCTGACGCTGCCGGAGCCGCGGGAGCCCTCGCCGTGACGACGACGATCCCGGTACGCCTGGAAGAACGTTCCTACGACGTGCTCGTCGGCCCCGGGGTGCGGCACTCGCTGCCCGGGGTCGTCCGGCGGCTCGGCGCCCAGCGGGCCGTGGTCGTCTCGGCCCGCCCGGCGGAGTGGGTGCCGGACACCGGCGTCGAGACGCTGCTGCTGCCGGCGCGCGACGGCGAGCCGGACAAACGGCTGTCCACAGTGGAAGAGCTGTGCGGTGAGTTCGCGCGGTTCGGGCTGACCCGGTCCGACGTCGTCGTCTCCTGCGGCGGCGGCACGACCACCGACGTCGTCGGGCTCGCGGCCGCGCTGTACCACCGGGGGGTCGCCGTGGTCCACCTGCCGACGTCCCTGCTCGCGCAGGTGGACGCCAGTGTCGGCGGGAAGACGGCGGTGAACCTGCCGGCGGGCAAGAACCTCGTCGGCGCGTACTGGCAGCCCAGCGCGGTGCTGTGCGACACCGACTACCTGACCACCTTGCCGCGGCGGGAGCTGCTGAACGGCCTCGGCGAGATCGCCCGCTGCCACTTCATCGGCGCACCCGGCCTGCGGGGGCTGCCGCTGCCGGAGCAGATCGCCGCCAGCGTCACCCTCAAGGCGGGCATCGTCGCGCAGGACGAGCGCGACACCGGGCTGCGGCACCTGCTGAACTACGGCCACACACTGGGCCACGCGCTGGAGATCGCCACGGACTTCGCGTTGCGCCACGGCGAGGCGGTGGCCATCGGCACGGTCTTCGCGGGCCGGCTGGCGGGCGCGCTGGGCCGGATCGACCAGTCCGGTGTGGACGAACACCTCGACGTCGTCCGCCACTACGGCCTGCCGGCCGCGCTGCCCGAGGACGTCGCCCCGGCGGTGCTCGTGCGCCAGATGCACCGGGACAAGAAGGCGATCACCGGGCTCGCCTTCGTGCTGACCGGACCGCGGGGCGCGGAGCTGGTGAGCGACGTGCCACCGGAGGTGGTCACGGACGTCCTGGCCGCGATGCCCCGCGACCGCCTGGAGAACCTGGTGGGGGCGACGGAAGCGGCGGCGACGTGAAGCGGCTGCTCACCGGCCCGGCGGCCGACCGGGTGCTGGCCGGCCGGCTGAGCGCGGCGCTGGCCAAGCCGGCCGCGCAGCAGCCGTGCTGGCCGGACGCCGCCCGGGCGGAGGCGGTGGTCGAACTGCTGCACAACGCCGAGCCGATCGTGGCGCCGGAGGAGACCGCGCGGCTGCGCACGCGGCTCGCGTCGGTCGCCCGCGGCGAGGCGTTCCTGCTGCAGGGCGGGGACTGCGCGGAGACGTTCGCCGGCAACACCGAACCGCACCTGCGGGCCAACCTGGGCCTGCTGGAGCGGATGGGCGAAGTGCTGGCCGAAGCGGCCGGCCTGCCGGTGGTCAAGATCGCCCGGATGGCCGGGCAGTTCGCCAAGCCGCGGTCCAAGACCGTCGACTCGCTGGGACTGCCGGTCTACCGCGGCGACATCGTGAACTCCCCGGAGTGCACGGCCGCGGCCCGGACCCCCGACCCGCACCGGATGCTGATGGCCTACGCCCACGCGGCCAGCGCGATGGACCTCGTCCGCAAGCTCTGCGCCGAGGGCATCGAGGAGCCGCTGCCGGCGCTCGCCGGTGCGTCCCACCGCAGTGAACCCCGGTTCGCCGGCCGCGAGGTCGCGAATGACTCATTGGGGACCTCGCACGTCCCGAATGAGTCATTCGGGACACCGAGCGAGATGTACGTCAGCCACGAAATGCTGCTGCTCGACTACGAGCGGGCCGTCCTGTCGGCGGACACCGGCGGGCCGGAACCGCGGCTGTCCAGCGGGCTGGCGCACTTCCTGTGGATCGGCGAGCGCACCCGGCAGCTCGACGGCGCCCACATCGCGTTCGCGGAGCTGCTGGCCAACCCGATCGGCCTGAAGCTGGGGCCGTCCACCACGCCGGAACAGGCCGTCGAATACGTGCGGCGGCTCGACCCGGACCGCACGCCGGGCCGGCTGACGCTGGTCAGCCGGATGGGGCACGCCCACGTCCGCGAGCTGCTCCCGCCGATCGTGGAGAAGGTCGCCGCCTCCGGGCACGAGGTGATCTGGCAGTGCGACCCGATGCACGGCAACACCCGCACCTCGGGCAACGGCTACAAGACCCGGCACTTCGGCCACGTCGCCGACGAGCTCGCCGGCTTCTTCGCCGTCCACCGGGCGCTCGGCACCCACCCGGGCGGCATCCACGTCGAGGTGACCGGCGACGACGTGACCGAGTGCCTCGGCGGGGCCGCGGGCATCGCGGAGGCCGACCTGCCGGACCGCTACCTGACCGCCTGCGACCCGCGGCTCAACGCCGACCAGTCGGTCGAACTCGCCCACGCGATCGGGAAGATGCTGCGCTAGCCGCAGCGGGAAGGCCGAGATGACCATCAGCGGCACCACCCGCCTGTACGTCGTGCTGGGCGATCCGGTCGCGCAGGTCCAGTCGCCCGGGCTGCTGAACCCGCTCTTCGCGGACCTCGGCGTCGACGCCGTGCTCGTCCCGGTGCACGCGCCGGCGCCGGACTTGGAGCGGATCGTCGCCGGGCTGAAGGCGGTGGGCAACCTCGACGGCATCTTCGTCACCGTGCCGCACAAGGTGGCCGTGGCCGGGCTCGCCGACCGGTGCAGCCCGATGGTGGAGATCACCGGCAGCGCCAACGCGCTGCGCCGGGAAGCCGACGGCCGGTGGTACGCCGAGAACTTCGACGGCACCGGCTTCGTGGCCGGGCTCGTCGAAGCCGGCCACGACCCGAAGGCGCGGCCGGTCGCCCTCGTCGGCGCGGGTGGTGCGGGCAGCGCCATCGCGGCCGCGGTGCTGGCCGCGGGCGCCGACCGGCTCGCGGTGTGCGACCCGGACACCGCGAAACTGACGGCGCTGCAAGCCCGGCTGGACGCGCACTGGCCGGGCCGGACGTCGGTGTCGGCCGAGCCGGACACCGCGGGCGCCGAGCTCGTCGTCAACGCGACGCCGCTGGGCCTGCGTCCCGACGATCCGCTGCCGTTCCGGCCGGAGGAGCTGGCGCCGGGCTGCGTGGTCGCCGACATCATCATGAAACCGCGCGAAACCCGCCTTCTGCGCGAAGCGGCCGCCCTCGGCCACGACGTCCACTATGGAATCCACATGCTCGGCGGGCAATTGGACTCCTACCGCGCTTTCTTCGGCCTGGGCTGAAGATCGGCACTACCAAGCCGGGGGATGTGAGCCATCCGAGGCCGACCTAGCCTGGTCTTGACGCTGATATTTCGCAGCATTCCGGACACGGCACGGGCTTTTTTCTGCCATTCGAACCCCAGCGGAGATTCGGAGAACCATGAACGCGCGAAAGGCACCGGAATTCCCCGCGTGGCCGCAGTACGACGACGCCGAGCGGGACGGCCTGGTCCGCGCGCTCGAACAGGGTCAGTGGTGGCGCATGGGCGGGGACGAGGTGAACTCCTTCGAGCGCGAGTTCGCCGCCCACCACGGCGCCGCGCACGCGCTGGCGGTCACGAACGGCACGCACGCGCTGGAACTCGCCCTGCAGGTCATGGGCGTCGGCCCGGGCACCGAGGTCATCGTGCCCGCCTTCACCTTCATCTCCTCCTCGCAGGCGGCCCAGCGGCTCGGCGCGGTCACCGTCCCGGTCGACGTCGACGCGGCCACCTACAACCTCGACCCGGAGGCGGCCGCGGCCGCCGTCACCCCGCGCACCAAGGTGATCATGCCGGTGCACATGGCCGGGCTGATCGCCGACATGGACGCGCTGGCGAAGATCTCCGCCGACACCGGCGTCGCGCTGCTGCAGGACGCCGCGCACGCGCACGGCGCCCGCTGGCAGGGCAAGCGCGTCGGCGAGCTGGACAGCATCGCCACCTTCAGCTTCCAGAACGGCAAGCTGATGACCGCCGGCGAAGGCGGCGCGGTCGTCTTCCCCGAGGGCGAGACCGAGAAGTACGAGACGGCGTTCCTCCGGCACAGCTGCGGCCGTCCCCGCGAAGACCGCCGGTACCTGCACAAGATCGCCGGCTCCAACATGCGGCTCAACGAGTTCTCCGCGTCCGTGCTGCGCGCGCAGCTGGCCCGCCTCGACGAGCAGATCGCCGTCCGCGACGAGCGCTGGACGCTGCTGTCCCGGCTGCTCGGCGAGATCGACGGCGTCGTGCCCCAGGGCTGCGACGTGCGCGCCGACCGCAACTCCCACTACATGGCCATGTTCCGCGTCCCCGGGCTCACCGAGGAGCGGCGCAACGCGCTGGTCGACCGGCTCGTCGAAGCCGGCCTGCCCGCCTTCGCCGCGTTCCGCGCGATCTACCGCACCGACGCCTTCTGGGAGCTCGGCGCCCCCGGCGAGAGCGTCGACGCGATCGCGGAACGCTGCCCGAACACCGACGCGATCAGCCGGGACTGCGTCTGGCTGCACCACCGGGTGCTGTTGGCCGACGAGCCGGTGCTGCAGGCGACCGCGGAGATCATCGCCGCCGAAGTGGCGCGGGCATGAGCGTCCGGGCCGCGGTGGTCGGGCTCGGCTGGGCCGGGCGGGAGCTGTGGCTGCCCCTGCTGCGCGAGCACGCCGACTTCGAGGTGGTGGCCGCGGTCGACGCCGACCCGGCGTCCCGGCAGGCGTTCACGAAGGCGACCGGCATCCCGACGCACCCCGCGGTGTCCGCGCTGACCGCGCGCGACGTCGACCTCGCCGTCGTCGCCGTGCCCAACTACCTGCACACCGAGGTGGCGGGCGCGCTGCTCGCCACCGGGATCTCGGTCTTCCTCGAGAAGCCGGTCTGCCTGACCTCGGCCGAGATCGACGTCCTCGCGGCGGCCGAACGCAGCGGCGGCATGCTGCTGGCCGGCAGCGCCGCCCGCTACCGCGGTGACGTCGGCGCGCTGCGGGACGTCCTCCCGGACCTGGGCGACATCCGGCACGTCGCGATGGGCTGGATCCGGGCCCGCGGTGTGCCGCGCGCGGGCGGCTGGTTCACCCAGCGCGAGAAGGCCGGCGGGGGAGCGCTGTACGACCTCGGCTGGCACCTGCTCGACACGCTCGCGTTCCTGCTCGGGCCGGCCGCCTTCACCCAGGTCATCGGCGTGACGTCGGACGACTTCGTCAACGCGGGCGCCTGGCGCGCGGCCTGGCGGCAGGACCAGCTGGGCGCCGACGCCGCCGACGTCGAGGACACCGCGCGCGGCTTCCTGGTCCGGGACGACGGCGTCTCGGTCTCGCTGCGCGCGAGCTGGGCCTCGCACCAGGCGCGGGACGTCTCGGTGATCCACGTCGAGGGCAGCGCCGGCACCGCGGACCTGCGGTGCACCTTCGGCTTCAGCCCCAACCGCGAGCCCGAGCCGGTGCTGACGGTGACCCGCGAGGGCACCACCACGCAACTGCCGGTGCCGATCGAGCGGATCGGCGTCGAGTACACGCGCCAGGTGAGCGACCTCGCCGCGATGCTGGCCGACCCGGGCAGCCGCGGCCGGGCCGTCGCCGAAGCGCGGCCGATCGTCTCGATGATCGAGGACTTCTACGCCTCCGCCGGTTCGGTGCGGGGCGCGGTCCCGGCGTACCAGTAGAGAGGGCGCTCCATGACTTTCCCGATCGTCGATCGGCCGGACACCGGGGCCGATCCCTCGGTACCGGTCCGGCACGCGGTCATCTTCGACCTCGACGGCGTCGTCGTCGACAGCTTCGCGGTGATGAGCGAGGCCTTCGCCATCGCCTACGCCGAAGTCGTCGGCGACGGCCCCGCGCCCTTCGAGGAGTACCGGCGCCACCTCGGCCGCTACTTCCCGGACATCATGCGGATCATGGACCTGCCGCTGGAGATGGAGGAACCCTTCGTCCGCGAGAGCTACCGCCTCGCCGGCGAGGTCCAGGTCTTCGACGGCGTCACCGAGCTGCTGGTGACGCTGCGGGCGCGCGGGCTGCGGCTGGCCATCGCCACCGGCAAGAGCGGGCCGCGGGCCCGGTCCCTGCTGGACAACCTCGGCCTGCTGCCGTTCTTCGAGCACGTCATCGGCTCCGACGAGGTCGCCCGGCCCAAGCCGGCCCCCGACATCGTGCGGCACGCCCTCACCCTGATGGACATCGAGCCGGAGCGGGCCATCATGATCGGCGACGCGCCCACCGACCTGGCCAGCGCGCGCGGGGCCGGTGTCGCTTCGGCCGCCGCGCTGTGGGCGCCCCCGGACGACATCGGCGAGCTGCTCGCCGCCGGTCCGGACGTGGTGCTGCGGCAGCCGGCCGACCTGCTCGCGCTCTGCCCGTCGGTGCCCGGCCGCTGACCGACGTGCGCACCCCGTACCACCTCGGCATCGACGTCGGCGGCACCAAGGTCGCCTTCCGCGTCGAAACCGGCACCGCGTGCGTCGAGGAGACGTCGTTCGGCTGGGGTCCCCGGCACCGCGCCGAGGCCGACCTCGCGCAGCTGGCCGCGCACGTGGCCGGGCTGCGCGACCGCCTCGGCGGGCCGCTGGAGGCGGTCGGGGTCGCGATGCCCGGCACGGTCGGCCCGGACGGCCGGGTCGTCACCTGGCCGAGCCGTCCGGAGTGGACGGACGTCGACTTGAAAGCGGTGCTGCACAAGCTGTTTCCCGAGGCGGCCGTCGCCTGGGCGGACGACGGCGACCTCGGCGCGCTCGCCGAAGCACAGGCTTCGGGCTGCGAAAACCTGCTGTACGTGGGAATCGGCACCGGCATCGGCGGCGGCCTGGTTCTCGGCGGCGTGCCGTGCCCGGGCCTCGGCCGCGGCTCGTTCGAGATCGGGCACGTGCTCGTCGAACCGGACGGCGCGCGGTGTGTCTGCGGCCGCCGCGGCTGCCTCCAGGCGCTCGCCTCCGGCCCGGCGACCCTCCGCCGCGCCGAAGCACTGCGCGGGGCGGACGTCACGTTCGACGACCTGCGCGAGGCGGTGCGCGGCGAACAGCCGTGGGCGATCGAGGCGATCGACACGACGGCCCGGGCGCTGGCCGCCGCGGTGACGAGCGTCCAGGAGCTCGTCCACCCGGAGCGCGCCCTGCTCGGCGGCGGGTTCGCGGCCGGATTCCCTTCGCTGACCGGCCGGGTGGCCGCGCACCTCGGCACGCTGGCCCGCCCCGGACTGTCCCCGCTGCCGCTGGCACCGGCCGCGCTGGGCGGCCTGTCCTCCCTGCGCGGCGCGGTGGCCCTCGCCCGCCTGATCGCCGGCGGATCCGGCGAGAGGGAGAACGTCACACAATGGAGTACACATGACTGAAACGACCCTCGACGCCCGCTGCCCGGTGGCCTTCCCGCTGGAACGCCCGGCACCGCCGGAACCGGCCGCCGAGTACCGCCGGCTGCGCGCCGAGGACCCGATCATCAAGGTCTCGCTGCCGACCGAGCAGGAGGCCTGGCTGGTCACCCGGCACGCCGACGTCCGGGCGCTGCTGGTCGACGAACGGATGAGCGCCGACCGCAGCCACCCGAACTTCCCGCTGCGCCGGCCGGTGCAGCAGGTGCTGCGCAAGGGGTTCAGCGCCCAGGCCAAGTCGCTGCTCGCGCTGGACCTGCCGGAGCACACCGCGCCCCGGCAGATGCTGGCCAACGAGTTCACCCTCCGCCGGATCAACACGCTGCGGCCGATCATCCAGCAGATCGTGGACGAGCGGATCGACGCGATGCTCGCCGCGGGGCCGCCGGCCGACCTGGTCAGCGACCTGGCGACGCAGGTGCCGTCGCGGATGATCTGCGAGCTGCTCGGCGTCCCGCTGGACAGCCGGGAGTTCTTCCAGGACCGCACCCTGGTCCTGCAGCTGCCGGGCAGCACCCCGCAACAGCAGCTGGCGGCGGCCGACGACCTCAACAAGTTCCTGGACGAACTGGTCACGGAGAAGGAGCTGGCGCCGAGCGACGACGTGCTCGGCCGGCTGATCGTCCGCAACCGCGGCACCGGGGTGTACACGCACGACCTGCTGGTCGGCATGGCGCAGAACCTGCTCATCGGCGGCCACGAGACGACGATCAACGCGATCGCCCTCGGCACCATCGGCCTGCTGCAGCGCCCGGAGGTCATCGCCGAACTGCAGGCCGACCCGGGCCTGATCGTCTCGACGGTCGAGGAGATCCTGCGTTACTACCCGATCTTCGACGTGATGGTCCGGGTGGCCAAGGAGGACATCGAGATCGGCGGCGTCACGATCAAGGCGGGCGATGGCGTGGTGCTGGCCCTCGGTTCCAGCAACCGCGACGAGGAGCGCTTCGCCGACGCGGACACGTTCGACGCCCACCGCGGCGACCGCCACCACATCACCTTCGGCCACGGGATCCACCAGTGCCTCGGCCAGAACCTGGCCCGGGTGGAGCTGGAGATCGTGTTCGGCACCCTGTTCCGCCGCATGCCGACGTTGCAGCTGGCGGTCGACGTCGATTCGGTGCCGTTCAAGGTGACCTCGACGATCACCGGGGTGTTCAGCCTGCCGGTCACCTGGTAGCCGTCGTGGGTGGTGGGGGGGGGGGGAGAACCCCCCACCCCCCACCCCCCCCCCGGGGGACCCGCCCGCCCCCGCGCCCCCCCCCCCCCGGAATCCCCCCCCCCGGGGGCCC
>NZ_JACKQP010000001.1:0-617649 GCF_031625235.1 Amycolatopsis sp. 505 | reverse complement strand
GTGGTGAGGCGGGTTCTAACCCGCCTCACCACTCACGACCGGCCGGGGTCACCAGGCGACCGGGAGCTCCACCAGGCCCGTGAAGGACTCCCCGGGGTTGACCGGGATCTCGTCCGCCGCCACCGCGAGGCGCAGGTTCGGCAGGCGCTTCAGCAGCGTGCCGAAGGCGGTTTCCATGATCGCGCGCGCCAGGTCCAGGCCCACGCACTCGTGGGGGCCCGAGCCGTAGCCGAGGTGGTCGCCGGTGTCGGGGCGGTGCCAGTCCAGGACTTCCGGCTGCCCGTAGTGTTGCTCGTCCCGGTTGATCAGGGAGAGCACGAAGAACACGCCGTCGCCCTGGGCGATGGTGGTCCCGTCGACGTCGATGTCGGCCGCGGCGACCCGCTGGATGCCGTCGGTGACCGCCGCGACCCGGCTCAGCTCGTCGACGGCCGCGGGCAGCAGCGCCGGGTCGGCGCGCAGCTCGGCGAGCCGCTCGGGGTGCTGGAGCAGCGCGCTGGCGCCGATCGCGATCGAGCTCGCCGTCGTGTGGTGGCCGCTCACCAGCATGATCAGCAGCAGCTGAAGCACCTCCGCGGCACCGCCGTCCCCGACGGCGGTGAGGTAGGCGTCGAGCAGGCTGCCAGCGGGATGCTGCCCGGCCAGCTTGGCCACGTACGCCACGAGCTCGTCGTAAGCCGTCACCGCGGCCGGGCCGAACAACTGGCCCGTCTGCTGCTTGAAGTACTCCTGGTCTTCGCGCGGAATGCCCAGCGCCTCGTACAGCGAGAACAGCGCGGCGGGCGACGCGAACGTCGAGACGAGGTCGGCGGGTGCACCATGGGCGACCATCTCGTCCACCTGCCGGTCGGCGACCTCCTGGAGTTTCGGCCGCAGGGCGTCGATCAGCCCGGGCGTGAACCCCGCCTCGGCGACTTCCCGCCGGGCGCGGTGTTCCGGATCGTCGACCCCGACGAGCGCGGTGAGCCGGCCGATGACCTTCTTCTGGTCCGCGCCGAAGTTCCGGGCCGCGGCGGCGGCCGCGTTGGCCACCGGCCACGCGGGATCGCTGTGGTCACTGGAAATCCGCGGATCGGCGAGCAGCCGGCGGGCCAGCGCGTACCCGGTGACGGCCCAGGCCTCGCGGCCGTCGTAGAGGCTGATCCGCGAGAGCGGCCGCCGGTCGGCGAGCAGCCGGTAGCCCGGCGCCGGCCGGTAGGGGCAGGTCCGGTTCTGGGGGAAGGCAACGGGTTCGGTCATCAGGCTCTCCTCGGGGAAGGAGCCGCGTCACCGAAACCGGCTCCGCCGGACAACGGTAGGAACGCCCGCCCGGCCGAGGATCCCCCATCCTGATAGGACTTTCCCGCCTGCCGAAGGTCGCGAATGACTCATCGGGGACCTCCGAGGTCGCGAATGAGTCATTCGCGGCACCACGTGCCGCGCCGCCCGGCCGGAAAGAGGAGGGCCTCTTCAGTCCGGCCGGCCGGACTGAAGAGGCCACTCGACTGAGCCGTCGACGGGGGAGATCGGCGGCTCAGGCTTCGACGGCCACGCCGGGTGCGGGCTCGGACGCCGGCGCGGGCTTGGGGCGGCCCGGCAGGAACAAGCACAGCGGCACCGCCAGCGCGGTGAAGCCGATCGACCACCAGAACGTGATGCCGTAGGCGTGGATGAGCTCGTCCGGCGTCTTCGCGCCGGCCGAGGCGTGCTGGAGGATCATCGCCAGGACCGCGATCCCCAGCGAGCCGCCGATCTGCTGGATGATGAGCACCAGGATCGTGGCGTTCGGGATCTGGGCGTGGTCGAGTCCGATGTAGGCGGAGCTGGCGAGCGGGATCGTCGCGACCCCCATGCCGAGGCCGCGCACCAGCAGCAGCGCCATCAGCAGCACGTCCGGGGTGCCGGCGGTGACGAACGCGAACGGCACGGTGGTCAGGACCACGGCGCCGAACCCGACCAGCGCCACCGTGCGGGGGCCGATCTTGTCGGTGTAGCGGCCGGCGACCCACCGGGACAGCAGCGTGCCGACGCCCTGCGGGATGAGCAGCAGGCCCGCGCCGAGCGCGTCCACGCCCCGGGCCTGCTGCCAGAACAGCGGGAGCAGCAGCATCGCGCCGTACAGCGTCGCGCCGCTCAGGAAGTACAGCACCGACGACGACGCCACCGACCGGTGGCCGAAGAGCCGGACGTTCACCAGCGCCCCGGCGCCCCGCGGGAGGGCCCAGACGACGAACCCGGCGATCAGCGCGAGCCCGATCAGGAGCGGGATCAGCACGTCGGAGCTGCCGAAGCCGGCGCCGGTCCGGGACAGGCCGAAGACGACGGCGACCGCACCCGGCGACAGCAGGAGCAGGCCGACGACGTCGAGGCGGCCGCGGTCCCCGCCGGCGGGCCGGTCGGCGGGCAGGTTCCGGTACGCGAGCCAGAGGCCGGCGACGCAGAACGGGATGTTGACCAGGAACAGCAACCGCCAGTCGCCGGTGGCCAGCAGGAGCCCGCCCAGCACCGGCCCGAGGATCGGGCCGAGCGCGATGGGCAGCGAGATGGTCGCCATCACGCGACCGGTGTTGCGGCCCTGGGCGGCCTGCATGATCAGGGTCATCATCAGCGGCATCATCAGGCCGCCGCTGATGCCCTGGACGGCCCGGAACACGATGAGGCTGGTGGCGTCCCACGCCACCGCGCACAGCACCGAACCGGTCAGGAAGAGCGCGAGCGAGCCGAGCCACAGCCGCTTCCCGCCGAGCGCCGACTGGGCCCAGCGGACGATCGGGATGGTGGCGAACATGGCCAGCAGATAGCCGGTGCTCACCCACTGGATCGTGGCGATCGGCGCGTGCAGCTCGCCGGCCAGGTCGTTGATGGCGACGCTGACGATCGTGGTGTCGAACATCGCCGCCAGCGCCCCGACGATGATCGTGAACGCCAGCCGCCACACCGCGGGATCGACGCGGTCGGCCGGCGCGGACTCGCTGGAGGAAGACACGGACACTCCTAAGATACGTCTGTGTTTCTTATTTGGTCATCGTAAGCTGGCGTGAATAAGATGCGCAAGTGTTTCTTGAGGGAGGCCGGCATGGGTGAGCGGCGACGGGGCGCGGTCCTGGAGCAGGCGCTGCTGGACGCGTCCTGGCAGGAGCTGGAAGAGGGCGGCTACGCGCGCTTCACCATGGACGCCGTCGCCGCGCGCGCCGGGACCAGCCGTCCGGTGCTGTACCGCCGCTGGAGCGACCGGTCCGAGCTGCTGCGCGCGACGATCGTCCATGCCCTGCAGCGCAACCGCGTCCGCGCGCCGGAGGACACCGGCTCCCTGCGCGGCGACCTGCTGGCCCTGATGTCGGAGATCAGCCGGACCCGGGCCGAGTTCGTCACCATGATGAGCGTCCACCTGGCCGGGTACTTCGAGGAGACCGGCACCGACCCCACGGCCCTGCGCGAGGTCATCGGGCACGACCAGCCGCACGCGCTGGACGTCGTGTACGAGCGCGCCGCGGCCCGGGGCGAACTCGACCTCTCCCGGCTCTCCGCCCGGGTCAAGGCGCTGCCGTTCACCCTGCTGCAACTGGAACTGCTCACCACGCTCAAGACCGTGCCCGTCGCGGCCCTCGAAGAAATCCTCGACACGATCGTCCTGCCGCTGCTGGGGACGGACTGACGGCCGTGCGCACCGATTCCACCAGGACTGAGGATGTCCCGGCCCCGGGCGGGCGGGCAGGCTGGGGTGCCGTCACCGGCCGGCCGCGTCCCGCGGCCACCACCGAAGGGAACGTCATGGTCGCAGTTGCCGACACCTGGGGAGCCCCGCAGTCGCTGTTCTGGCTGCACGGGCGAACGCCGGCCGAACCGGTCACCTTCGACCCGGCCACCAAGGTGTGGAACGTCTACGGCCACGCCGACGCGCTGCGGATCCTCAACGAGCCGGCGATCTTCTCCTCCGCGGTCCAGCGCAAGATCCCGATCGACGACCGGGTCAACGAGGGCAACCTGCTGCGCATGGACGGCGTGCCGCACGCCAAGCTCCGCAAGATCGTGAGCCGCGTCTTCACCCCGAAGGTGGTGGCGGGGCTCGAACCGAGGATCACCGAGCTGACGCGGGAACTGCTCGCCGAGGTCGGCGAGCGCGACCGGTTCGAGCTGGTCGAGCAGCTGGCCTACCCGCTGCCGGTGATCGTCATCGCCGAGCTGCTCGGCGTGCCCGCCGAGGACCACCCGCTGTTCAAGCAGTGGGTGGACATGATGTTCCGCGGCCGTGAAGAGATCTTCATCGAGGCGGACGGCGACGAGAAGGTCGTCATGGACGGCGCCGAGGAAGTCCTCCGCTACATCGCCGAGCACGTCGCGCAGCGTCGCTCGAACCCCGGCGCCGACCTGCTCTCCAAGCTCGTCGAAGCCGAAGTCGACGGGGAACGCCTCAGCGACGCCGAAGTCGTGAACTTCGGCTTCGTGCTGCTGCTCACCGGGCACATCACCACGACCATGCTGCTGGGCAACGCGGTGCTCTGCCTGGACACCTACCCGGAGTGGCAGGACCGGGTGCGCGCCGACCGGTCGCTGGTGCCGCCGGTGATCGAGGAGTCCCTGCGGCTGCTCCCGCCGTTCGCCGCCGTTTCCCGGCTCACCAACGAAGAAGTCGAGCTGAGCGGACAGCGGATTCCGGCCGACGAGCTGCTGATGGTGTGGCTCGCCGCGGCCAACCGGGACGAAACCGCGTTCCCCGGCCCGGACACGTTCGACCCGTCCCGGGACCCGAACAACCACCTGTCCTTCGGGCGCGGGGTCCACTTCTGCATGGGTGCGCCGCTGGCCCGGCTCGAAGGCCGCGTCGCGCTGAACACCCTGCTGGACCGGTTCCCGCGGCTGAGCACCGATCCGCAGGACCGTCCGGTGTTCAAGACCATCCCGATCATGACCGGCATCGACAAACTCCCGCTGCTGACCGGTTTCGCCGGCTGAGCGCGACCCGCCCGAAGAACTTCTGCTGAGGAGCACAGGTGACGACGAATCCGGCGCCGTTCAAGGTCGGCGAGGCCTACGACAGTTTCGCGGAGCTGCTCGACCGGCTCTGGGGTGACAACCTGCACCACGGGTACTGGGACGACGATTCCGCGACACTCGAGGACGCCACCACCCGGCTGACCGACAAGCTGGCCGGGCTGCTGACCATCGAGCCGGGCGACCGGCTGCTCGACATCGGTTGCGGCATCGGCGAACCCGCCATCCGGCTGGCCGCCGCGCACGACATCACCGGGGTCGGGATCTCGATCGCGGCGGGGCAGATCGAGCGGGCGAACGCGCGCGCGGCCGCCGCCGGGCTGGCCGGGCGGCTGTCGTTCGAGCTCGCCGACGCGATGCAGCTGCCGTTCCCCGACGAGTCGTTCGACGTCGTCTGGGCCCTGGAATCGCTGCACCACATGCCGGACCGGTGGCACGTGGTCGAGCAGGCGGCCCGGGTGCTGCGGCCGGGCGGCCGGATCGCCATCGGCGACTTCATCCTGCGCGGCGGCGGGAAGACGCCCGACGCGTCCAGTGTGGACCTGGTCGAGATGGGCGCGCTGAAGCTCGTCGGCGTCGACGAGTACCGCTCCCGCCTCGAGGCGGCCGGGCTGGTGCCCGAGCGGGTCGAGGACGTCAGCGACCGCACCCGGCCGTCGTGGGACAAGGCGGCGGAGCGGTTCGAAGCGCTGCGTGAGCCGGCCCTGCAGCACATCGGGTTGCAGCAGTTCGAAACCACGCTCTCGCGGTTCCGCCAGTTCGCGGACGAACCGGCGGTGGGGTACGTCCTGCTGACCGCCCGCAAAGCCTGAGCTTCCCGTTTTCCACCCGGAAGAAAATCGCAACAAGGCAGGAGACGCCAAGACAATGAATGCAGGAAGAGTCGGTCGGACCACACGTGGATCCCTCCGTGCGGTCGGGCTGCTGGCGGTGCTGTTCGCCGCCCTCGTCACCGCGGGTTGCGGTGCCGGCAGCGCGTCCGGCGCGGACGCCCCCAAGACCGA
Organism: Amycolatopsis sp. 505; assembly: GCF_031625235.1. NCBI lineage: Bacteria > Bacillati > Actinomycetota > Actinomycetes > Pseudonocardiales > Pseudonocardiaceae > Amycolatopsis > Amycolatopsis sp. 505. The sequence goes on along the minus strand of NZ_JACKQP010000001.1, from coordinate 611,674 downwards.
CGATCGAGGTGAGATCACCCAGCAGATCTACCGGTTCTACGCCACGATGGAGGACCGGCAGTTCGACAAGCTGAACACGGTGCTCGCCGACGGCGTCGTCGTGAAGACCCCCTTCGGCACCACCACCGGGCGCGACAAGGTCATCGCCCAGACGGCGGAGGCGGCCAAGCAGGAGGACCGCGCCCAGCACGTCGTCACCAACGTCCTGGTGGACGTCAACGGCGACAAGGCCACCGTGCGCGCGTTCGTGGACCAGCTCATCGGCAGCAGCAAGACGCCGCAGGGCAAGATGGGCCCCCAGCCCACGACGACGGTCAGTTCCCTGATGCGCTACGAAGCCACCAAGACGCCGGACGGCTGGCGCCTGTCCCACATCGAGGGCGACGTCCTGTGGGCCGCGCAGGCTCCCGCCGGGCAGTGAACCCGCGGTTCTGAACAGCCGGTGGGGTGAACCACCGACTGGGGGCCCGAACTTCCGATCGGCCGCGGATCGTGTCTCGCGAGAGGCGCGGTCCGCGGCCGGTTCGTTTCCGAAAAGGACACTCCGGACATCTCGCGCGAAACCTCTCCGGTGATCGCGTTTTCCGTTCTCTACCAGGCCAAAGGCGTGCCGAACTACCCACGTGAGTAATGGTTCCGGGGCCCCGGCTGGGCGAATCTTGGCTGAATTCACCTGATCGCCCCTCGGGAGGGGATACATGGATACCAGCAGCGAGACCTGCCCCGTGGACACCGGCAGCACCGGGACCTGCCCCCTCGACATGAACGATCCGGAGCTGCTCCGCGACCCGTTCGGGGGCTACTCGCGGCTGCGCGAGGAAGGCCGCGTCGTGCGGGCCCTGTGGCCCGGCTCGACCACCCCGCTGTGGCTGTTCACCCGCTACGACGACGTCAAGGAAATGCTGGCGGACAAGCGGTTCGCGAACAACCCCGGCAGCGTGCCCGGTGCGGACGTCGAGAAGGTCCACCAGGAGCTGGTCGAGGCGCTCGGGCTCGAAGAGAAGTACATCAAGATCTTCACCAGCAGCCTGCTCGACGCCGACGGCGAGGACCACGTCCGGTTGCGCCGGCTGGTTTCGCGGGCCTTCACCGCGCGGCGCGTCAACGACCTGCGCCCCCGGGTGGAGGAGATCACCGCGCGCCTGCTGGACGACCTGGAGCGGCAGGCGGCCGTGGACGACGAGGACGGCATCGGCGTCGTCGACCTGCTCGAGTACTTCACCTACAAGCTGCCGATCAACGTCATCTGCCAGCTGATCGGCATCCCCGAGCGCTACTGGCCGCAGTGGCGGCAGTGGGGCAAGGACGCGTTCTCGCTCGTCCCCGGCGCGCAGAACGAGCCGATGCGCGGCATGGTCGACCAGATCACCGAACTGGTCGCGCTGCGCCGCGCCGAGCCCGCCGACGACCTGCTGACCGGGCTGATCAACGCGCACGACGACGACGGCGACGGGCTCACCGAGACCGAGCTGATCACCATGGTGCTGACGCTGGTGCTGGCCGGCACCGAGAACACCGCGCAGACGATCGGCAACGGCATGATCGCCCTGCTCACCCACCCCGACCAGCTGGCCGCCCTGCGCGCCGAACCCGAGCTCATGCCGGGGGCGGTGCACGAGCTGCTGCGCTGGTGCGGTGCGCTGCACAGCACGCAGTTCCGGCACGCGGTCGAGGACGTCGAGATCGCCGGCGCGAAGATCAAGCAGGGCGAGAAGACGATGGGCATGCTCGTGGCGGCCAACTACGACCCACGCCACTTCGAGGACCCGATGCGGCTCGACATCCGCCGCCAGACCGACGGCCAGCGCGAACTCCACGTCGGCTTCGGCGCCGGCCTGCACTACTGCCTGGGCGCGCACCTGGCCAAGCAGGAGTTCGAGGTCGCCTTCACCGGCCTGATCAACCGCTTCCCCGACATGGAGCTGACCGGCCCGCCGGAGAACCTCGACCGCGGCAACATGCCCGGCTCGTGGCGGCTCAAGCGCCTGCCCGTCCGCCTGAAGGGCACGCCCCAGGCCTGAGGCAGGGGAAAGGGCCGGCGAGCAAGCTCGCCGGCCCTTTCCCGTCGTACCCAGCCGGACGACACGCGTACCCCACCGGACGACACGCGTACCCAGCCGGACGACACGCGTGAACCGGGCCCGGACGCCGTGTCGTCCATCCAGGTACGCGTGTCGTCCGTTCAGGTACGCGTGTCGTCCGTTCAGGTACGCGTGTCGTCCATCGCGGTACGTCGCGGGCGTGTGTCGCGACGCGCGAAAAGGGGCCGTGCACGGGCGAACCCGTGCACGGCCCCTTCCGGGATGTTCAGTTGACGGCGCTGCCGGCGTCCACGAACACGTCGTCACCTTCGACGTGGACCCGGTAGACGTCCACCGGTTCGGTGCCCGGCGGGACGGACGGTTCGCCGGTCCGCAGGTCGAAGCACGCGCCGTGCATCCAGCACTCGATGCCCTTGTCGGTCACCTCGCCCTCCGACAGGCGCTGGAACGCGTGCGAGCACTCGTCCCGCAGGGCGTGCACTTCGTCGCCGTCGCGCACCAGCACGATCGGGACGTCTCCGACCTTCACGGCGAACGGTTTCCGGTCGTCGAGGTCGGACAGCGAGCACACCTTGGTCACATTCGGCGAACGCATGGCCTTCTCCGTTCAGGACTTCGGCGTGGCGAGGCGCACCGGGAGGTCCTTGGTCCGGGTGAAGCCCGGCCGCAGGATCCAGGGGATCTCCGAGCGCGGCACCGCGAGCGTCAGGTCCGGGAACCGCGTGTACAGCCCGCGCAGCGCGACCTCCGCCTCCAGGTAGGCGACGTGCTGGCCGAGGCAGCGGTGGATGCCCTTGCCGAAGCCGAGGTGGCTTTCGCTGCCGACGGCGAGCCGGTCGATCTTCAGCTTCTCCGGCTCCGGGAACTTCCGCGGGTCGCTGTTGGCGGCCATGATCAGCGGCACGACCGGCATCCCGCGCGGGATCACCGTGCCGCCCACCTCGATGTCCTCGGTGGCGAACCGCGGCTGGCCGAACTGGATCGGGCCGAGGCGCTGCAGCTCGCGCACCGCCTGCGGCCACAGCGTCGGGTCCGCCTTCAGCCGCGCGAGCTGGTCCGGGTGCTCGTGCAGGGCCAGCACCGAGTTGCCGATCAGGTACGTCGTCGTCTGGTGGCCGGCGGTGACCAGGCTGAACAGGATGCCGACCAGCTCGTCGTCGGTGGCGATGCCGGGGTTCTTGGCCTGCGCCTCGACGAGCGCGGTGACCATGTCGTCCTTCGGCTCGGCCCGCCGCCGCTCGATCATCGCGCGCGCCGCGACGAGCGTCTTGCGGACCTCCTCGGGCAGCCGCTTGCCGTCCAGGGTGGCCATCGCGTCACTCCACGCGCGCCACTGCGGGCGGTCCTCCGCGTCGACGCCGACCAGCTCGCAGATCACCGTGACCGGCAGCGGGTAGCAGTACGCCTCGACGAGGTCCACCGGCGTGCCGTCGCCGCCGGCCGCCTCCAGCTTGTCGAGCAGCTCGGCGGTGAGGGCCTCGACGCGGGGGCGGAACTTGCCGACCCGGTGCGCGGTGAGCGCGTAGGAGACCAGCTTGCGCAGCCGGGCGTGCTCCTCGCCGTCGGAGGCGTTGATCAGGTTCTTCAGCCAGGGGATCAGCTCCTCCGGCATGTCCAGGTGCCGGAAGACGCCGTTGCGGATGTCCTCGGCGGGGGAGTCGGCCAGCGGGTTGCACTGGAACCGCTGGTCCATCAGGACCTGGCGCACGTCTTCGTAGCGGGCGGCCAGGTACATCGGCGGGCCGCCCATGAAGCCGCCGATCTGCAGCGTCGGTGCCTCGCGGACCGCCGCGTGCGCTCCCCACGGGTCGGCGACCACTTCCGGGGAGAACAGGTCGACCGGTTCGGCCGAAGTCTCGGCAGTGGTGGTCATGGTTCTTCCTTTCGTGTTGGATCCGGTAGCGCACAGTCCCTTGTGGACGCCCGCGCGGTCAGTGCGTGGCGACGAACTCCTTGAGCGTGCCGATCACGTACTCGATCATCTCCGTGGTGATCCCCGGGTAGACGCCGATCCAGAACGTCCGCTCGGTGACGATGTCGCTGTTGGTCAGCGGGCCGGCGATGCGCTGCGGCTTGCCGATGTAGGCGGGGTGGCGGGTCAGGTTGCCCGCGAACAGCCGCCGGGTCCGGATGTTGCGCGCCTCGAGGTAGTCGACGACCTCCGGGACGTCGAAGCCCGCGTCCGGTTTCACCGTGATGATGAACCCGAACCAGCTCGGGTCGCTGCCCGGCGTCGCCTCCGGCAGGATCAGCCCGGGCAGGCCGTCGAGGCCTTCGCGCAGCTGGCGCCAGTTCCGCTTGCGGGCCTCGATGAAGTCCGGCAGCTTCGCCAGCTGGCTCAGCCCGAGCGCGGCGTGGATGTCGGTGCTCTTGAGGTTGTAGCCGACCTCGGAGAAGACGTACTTGTGGTCGTAGGCCTCCGGCAGCGTGCCGAGGTGCAGCTCGAACCGCTTCAGGCAGCGGTCGTCCTCGCCGGGCTCGCACCAGCAGTCGCGGCCCCAGTCGCGGAACGACTTCGCCAGCTTGGCCAGCTTGATGTCCGAGGACAGCAGCATGCCGCCCTCACCCATGGTCAGGTGGTGGGCGGGGTAGAAGGACACCGTCGAGAACCGGCCGAAGGTGCCGGTGAGCTGCCCGTTGTACGTGGAGCCGACGGCGTCGCAGTTGTCCTCGATGAGGTGGAGGCTGTGGCGCTTGGCGATCTCGGCGATTTCGGCCACGGGGAACGGGTTTCCCAGCGTGTGCGCGATCATGATGGCGCGCGTGCGCGGCGAGATCGCGGCTTCGACCCGCTCGGCCGTCGTGTTGTACGTGCCGAGCTCGATGTCGACGAACACCGGGATCATGCCGTTCTGCAGGATCGGGTTCACCGTGGTCGGGAAGCCGGCCGCGACCGTGACGACCTCGTCGCCCGGCTTGAGCTGCTCGTCGCCCAGCGTCGGCGAGGTCAGCGTGCTCAGCGCCAGCAGGTTCGCCGACGAGCCGGAGTTCGTCAGCACCGCCTTGCGCCGCTTGAGTTTCCGGGCGAAGGAGGACTCGAACTTCGTCGCGATGGTGCCGGAGGCGATGCGCAGGTCGAGCGCGGCGGCCACCAGGGCTTCGCGGTCGGCGGCGTCGAGCACGGCCCCGGACGACAGGATCGGTGTCTGCCCCGGGATGAACGGCGCCGGCCCGGCGGTCTGGGCGTCGTGGTAGTCGCGGACCTGCGCCAGCAGGTCCGATCGGGCTGAGTCGACCATGTCGTATCGATTCCCTACGGACGAGTGCGGGTTGTCGCGGACCTTGCGCTCAAGTCACGCTAGAAGCGCCGCGATCGGGCGACATCCCCCAACGTGGTAGGGCCGTGCCGGGCGGGCGGCGGAGACTACCCGCGTTGGTGATGGCCCCGGACGGCGGCGTGGGCAAGCTGGAGCCGACCACGAGCCAGCCCTGGGAGGACGATCTTGTGAAGGTTCTTAATCTCGCCGGGGTCGCCCCGTCGACCGTGTTCAGCCACGTTCCGCTCGCGAACGCGCTGCGCAACGCCGGGCACCAGGTCATGACGACCGCGTCGGTCGACGAAATGCTCGACACGATCACCGGCGTCGGGCTGTCCGCCGTGCGCACCACCGCCGAAGGCGTGTCCCCGCGGCAGATCATCGCCGAGAGCGGCCTGACGCACGTGCCCGCGGACCCCCGGGAACGCGAGATCATGGCGGGCCGCTGGTACGCGCACATGGAGTACGTGACCCTCGACGCGCTCCTGGCGTTCAGCAAGGACTGGCGCCCGGACGTCATCATCAGCGGCATCACCTCCTACGCCGGCCCCCTGCTGGCCGCCCACCTCGGCGTGCCGTACGTGCGCCACGCCTGGGACATCCACAGCCCGCAGCTGATGGACTCGGGCGCCGTGGAGCAGCTGCGCGACCAGTTGACCGAGCTCGGCCTGACCGGTCTGCCCGAGCCCGCCATGACGATCGAGATCGCACCGCCGAGCCTGCTGCCGGCGGAAGCCGCTTCGGCACAGCTGATGCGGTGGATCCCGGGCAACTCGCAGGCCGTGGTGGAACCGTGGATGTACACCAAGGGCGCCGGCACCCGGATCGGCGTCACCGTCGGCACCGGCGTCGCGAGCTACCACCAGTACGACTTCCTGCAGGGCATCGTCGAGCAGATCGCCACGCTGGACGCCGAGGTCGTCGTCGCGGTGACCGAGGACGCCCTGCCGGAACTGCGCGAGCGGCTGAAGAACGTGCGGGCGGGCTGGATCCCGCTGGACGTCGTCGCGCCGACGTGTGACGTCCTGGTGCACCAGACCGGCGGCAGCACCATGATGACGGGCCTGGCCCACGGCGTGCCCCAGGTGCTCATCCCGGACCCCAACCAGTACCGCGCCTGCGACATGGCCCGCCGGCTCGCCGAAACCGGCGCCGCAGCGGTGCTTTCGCCGGAGGAAGCCACCAGCGAGGTCATCGCGAAGACCTGCGGCGAGCTGGTCAGCGACCCGTCCTACGCGAAGGCCGCGGCCGGGCTCGCCGGGGAGATCGCCGCCCTGCCGTCGCCGAACGAGGTGGCGCTGCGCATCGAGCAGCTCGTCCGGGAAGCGTCCTGAGCGGACATGGGCAGCGTCAACACCCGGAGCATGACCGTACGGCCGCTCGCCATCGACGGCGCACACCTCGTCTCGTCCAAGTCCTTCGGTGACGGGCGCGGCGACTTCTTCGAGGTCTACCGCGAAGACGTGCTGACCGAGGCGCTCGGCTACCGGCCGCGGTTCCTGCAGACCAACGTCTCGACATCGTGCCGCAACGTCGTCCGCGGCGTGCACGGGGCGATGACCCCGCCCGGCCTGGCCAAGTTCGTGACGTGCCTGCGGGGTTCGCTCCTCGACTTCGTCGTCGACGTGCGGACGGGCTCGCCGACGTACGGCCAGTGGGACATGATCGTGCTCAACGCCCACGGCGGCACGGCGGTGTACGTGGAGGAGGGCCTCGGCCACGCGTTCGTGGCCCTCGAGGACGACACGTGCGTCCAGTACCTGCTGTCCGACCTCTACCGGCCGGCGGAGGTGCTCACCGTGCAGCCCCTCGACCCCGAGATCGGCCTGCCGCTGAACCTGCCGGGCGAGCCGATCCTGTCCGAGCGCGACGCGGCCGCGCCGACCCTGCGGGAGGCCGGCGAGCTGGGCCTGCTGCCGCGGTACGACGAGTGCCTGGCCCTGCGGGCCGCCCGCGTCCGGCTGACCGAGGCCGCGGCCGCTTCCTGAATCCCCGCAACGCGAAAAGGCCCCGGGACCGCGGTCCCGGGGCCTTTTGCCGTGCTCAGCTCAGCTGGGTCAGTGCCGCGCGCAGGGTCTCGCCGAGGAAGTCGAGGTCGGCGTCGGACGCGTTCAGCGGCGGGGCCACCAGCAGGCCTTCGCCCGTGCGGTCGGGCCGGAAGCCGACGTACGGGTACAGCAGCAGCCCCTTGCTCCGGGTGATCCGCATGACGTCGCCGATGGTCCCGGGGGCCAGCTCGATGCCGTGGAAGTACCCCAGGCCGCGGACGTCCGTCACCACCGACTGGCCGCGCACCGCGTCGGCCACCAGCCGGCCGAGGTCCGCGCCGCGGACTTCGTCGCGGTCGAGGGCGCCGAGGTCGTCCAGCACCGACAGCACCGCGAGGCCGGCGCGGCCCTGCAGCGGCGTCGCCGACATCGTGCCCATCAGCGGCAGCCACTTGCCGCTCGTCATGATGTCCTCGGCCAGGTTCGGCGAGATCATCGTGGCGGCCAGCGGGACGTACCCGGCGCCGAGGCCCTTCGACAGCGTGACGATGTCCGCCGCCGAGCCCGGCGTGTGGTGCGAGGCCAGCGGGAGACCGGTGCGGCCCAGCCCGGTGAGGACCTCGTCGTGGATCACCAGGACGCCGAACTCGTCGCAGACCTCGCGCAGCGCCTTCAGGTACCCGGCCGGTGGCACGTACCCGCCGCCGGTGGTGCCGTTGACCGGTTCCATCAGCACCGCGGCGACGGTCTCCGGCCCGGCCGCGACGATCGCGTCGCGCACCGCCCGCACGCACTCGACGCGGCAGGCGGGGAACGGGCAGTCGAGGTGCTGGCCGGGGTAGGGCGGGTTGAACGCGGGGGCGAGGCCGAAGCTGTCGTCCTCGTGCGGCCGCCGCGACCGGTGGCCCGACAGCGCCAGCACGAACGCGCTGTTGCCGTGGTAGCCCAGCGACGACGTCAGGACCTTGTGCCGGCCCTCTTCGCCGCGGGCGCGCTGCACCAGCCGGGCCAGCGCGATCGCCGACTCCGTCGCGTGCGTGCCGGTGGGGGTGAACATGACCCGGTCGTCCGGCCGGTGCACCGCCCGCGCGGTGGCCGCGGCCAGCTGTTCCATCAGGTCCGGCGCGAACGTGCCGGGGCTGGCGTAGGTGCAGATCCCGACCTGGTCCCGCAGCGCCTCGACCACCACCGGGTGGGCGTGGCCGATGTTCACGTTGACGATCCCGCTGGCGCCGTCGAGGTACCGCGTGCCGTCGGAGGCGTACACCCACGACCCGGCGGCGTGGCTGTAGGGGATCGGGGGGATCTGCAGCCGGGCCGCCAGCAGCTGGGACGGCGCTTTCTGCACGGTCATCGTCACGATCGGATTCCTCCTGGCTCGGTGGCGTGATCGACGTGGAGCCTCGCCTTGGTGCGGATGTCGTCGACGAGCACGGCCTGCCGCAGCACGTCGTCGTTGTCGGGGAGCCGTCCCGAACGGACGGCGGCCGCGAACGCGTCCAGGGTGTTGGCCACCTGGTCGTCGGGCGGCAGCGGGATCTCCTCGACGCCCGTGTTCCGTTCCAGCCGCAGCACCGGGACGTGCCCGGCGGGCGGGGTGAAGGCGTGGTCGAGGACGAGCCGCCCTTCGCTGCCCCACAGCTCGTACCCGGACCGGTAGGCGTGGTCGATCCCGAAGGTCGCGGACGCGCCGACGCCGTCACCGGTGCACAGCAGCGCCTGGCCGGCGGAGTCGACGGGGTGGCCGTGGCGCCGGGTGAGCACCGCCGATACGACCTCGATTTCGCTGCCCAGGAACGACATCGCGGCGCGCACCGGGTAGACGCCGGTGTCCAACAGGGCCCCGCCGCCGAGGTCGGCGCGGTGGCGGATGTCGCCGGGCGGCCGGGCCGGCACGGCGAACGCGGCGTGGAACGCGCGCAGCTCCCCGATGACGCCGTCGGCCAGCAGCTTGCGGACCGCCACGTGCTGGCCGTGGTGGAGGAACATGACGTTCTCCATCAGCACGAGCCCGGCCGACCAGGCGGCGGCGATCAGCTCGCGGGTCCGCGACACGCTGGTGGTCAACGGTTTCTCGGCGAGCACGTGCTTGCCGGCGGCCAGCGCCCGCTCGATCCACTCGGCGTGCGCGGCGTTCGGCAGCGGGAGGTAGACGGCTTCGACGTCGTCGAGGTCCAGCAGCGCCGAATAGCCCTCGACCGCGCGGCAGCCGTAGCCCCGGGCGGTGTCCGCGGCCTTGCCGGCGTCCCGGCTGGCGATCGCCGCGACCTCCGTGCCGGGCCGGGCCGCCATGGCGGGGAGCAGCTTCCGGACGGCGATGCTCGCGCAGCCCATGATCCCGATGCGCAGTGGGGCCACCGGATCTCCTTCGCGCGGTTCGGGCGTTGTCCGTTCTTCACGCTAGGACCGCGCGCGGGCTCCGGGCATCCCTCGTCCTGATAGCGCGTCGACCGTCCTATCAGGTCGGGGGATGCCCGCCGCGGCGCGGCCGTCCTACGCTCGCCGGACGCCGAGGAAGGGGAGTGACGTGGTCCACAGCACGATTCACGAGGACACGGCCCGGGACGGACGCTCCGAAGACGCGGTCATGTCCATGGCGGACTTCCACTCCTGGTTCAACGCGCGGGCGCGCGCGAACAGCTTCCGGGTGGACCGGATCCCGTTCGCGGACCTGTCCGGCTGGGACTTCGAGCCCGACACCGGCAACCTGGTGCACAGCAGCGGCCGGTTCTTCTCGGTCGAGGGCCTGCGCGTGCGGACCGACCGGCCCTGGGTGAGCGAGTGGGCCCAGCCGATCATCGTGCAGCCGGAGATCGGCGTGCTCGGCATCCTCGTCAAGCGGTTCGACGGCGTCCCGCACTGCCTGATGCAGGCTAAGATGGAACCGGGCAACATCAACGGCCTGCAGATCTCGCCGACCGTGCAGGCCACCCGCAGCAACTACATGAAGGTCCACGGCGGCGCGGCCACCAAGTACATGGAGTACTTCCGGCCCGGCTCCCGCGGCCGCGTGCTGTTCGACGGCCTGCAGTCCGAGCAGGGGTCGTGGTTCCTGCACAAGCGCAACCGCAACATCGTCGTCGAGACCGACGACGACGTCCCGCTCGACGAGGACTTCTGCTGGCTGACGCTCGACCAGATCCGCCGCCTGCTGCGGCTGGACCACATGGTGAACATGGACTCCCGGACCGTCCTCGCGTGCGTCCCGCCCGCGCTGTCGCGGCCGGACGACCGGACCGACGGCGACGGCTCGTTCGCCGAAGCGGTCCACCGTTCGCTGTCCGGCCGCGGCCGGCCCCTGCACGAGCCGGGCCACGTCCTCAGCTGGCTCACCGAGGTGCGCGCCCGCCAGGAGCTGGTGCAGCGCCGGGTGCCGCTGAAGGAGATCGTCGAAGACGGCTGGCAGCTCGGCCACGAGGTCATCGACCACCGCGACGGCAAGTACTTCGACGTCGTCGCGGTCTCGGTGCAGGCCAGCAACCGCGAGGTCACGTCGTGGACCCAGCCTCTGGTGGCGCCCCGGCAGTCGGGCCTGCTCGCGTTGCTGGTCAAGCGGATCGGCGGCACGCTGCACGCGCTGGTGCAGGCCCGCAGCGACGCCGGCACGCTCAACATCGCCGAGCTGACCGCGACAGTCCACTGCCAGCCCGGCAACTACGCCGACGCGCCGTCGGAGTACCGCCCGGCCTACCTCGACTACGCGCTGGCCGCCCCGGCCGGCCGCGTGCGGCTGGACGTCGTGCACTCCGAGGAAGGCGGCCGGTTCTACCACGCGCAGAACCGCTACCTGGTGATCGAGGTCGAGGACGGCTTCGCCCCCGAGCCCGACGACCGGTTCCTCTGGACGACGCTGAGCCAGCTGATGTCCCTGCTGTCGCACAGCAACTACCTGACGGTGGAGCTGCGCAGCCTGATGGCCGGCGTGCGCAGCTTCTGACGCCCGCCTCGGTCAGGCGGCCGGGACCGCAGCGCGCAGGCGGTCCCGCAGGGCGTCCACCAGGGCGTCGAGCCCGCCCGGGCCGGCCGTGCCGAAGACGTGGTAGTCCGGCCGCACCAGCATCGACGTCGCCCCGAACCGGGCCAGGAACGGCCGGTAGACGTCGTCGACGTCCACTCCCTCGTCGAGCCGGACGACGTGCGTCCCCAGCTCGGCGAGGAAGTCCGAGCCGGCCGCCTCGGTGGTCAGCAGCACGAAACCCCGGCCGGCGACGTCGTCGAACAGCCCGGTCGCCGCGCCCACCCGCACCCGGCCCTGCGGCACCACCACACCCGCGCCCGGGCTGTCGTGGAGCAGCCCGCCGGTCAGCGGTTTCGCCGGTTCCGGCCGGCCCGCCGGCTTGCCGCGGCGGTTGGCCAGCACGGTCGCGTCCCGCTCGGCGGCCGCCGCCGGGTCCGTCACGCAGATGACCCGGCCCAGCTGCACCGACGCCAGGATGGCCTCCCGGGCCTGCTCCCGGCGCTCGTCGCCATAACTGTCCAAAAGGGACTCCGAGGCCAGGCCGCGGAGCGTGAGGTCGAGCTTCCACGCCAGGTTGGTGACGTCGCGAATGCCGGAGCACATGCCCTGCCCGGCGAACGGCGGCATCAGGTGCGCCGCGTCGCCGGCGAGCAGGACGTGCCCCACCCGCCACCGGTCGGCCCACCGGGCCTGGAAGATGTAGGTGGTGCTGCGCAGCAGGGTGGCGGTCTCGGGCGTGACGCCGTAGGGGGCCATCAGCCGCCACGCCGTCTCGTCCTTGTTCAGCTCGGCCGCGCTTTCGCCCGGCAGGCGCATGAACTCCCAGCGACGGCGGCCGGGCCCGCTGCCCACCAGCGTCGTGGGCCGCGCCGGGTCGCAGATCTGCACGTTCGTCGGGACGAACTCCCGCGGCTCGGTCAGCTGGACGTCGCAGAGCAGCCACTCGTACGAGAAGCCGAGGTCGGTCACCGGCACGTCGAGGTGCTCGCGCACGAAGCTGTTCGCACCGTCGCAGCCCACGACCCACCGCGCCGAGATGGTCCGCGGCACCTCGTCGGCGTCGGTCGCGGTCACCTGGACCAGCGCGTCACCGTCGGCGATGGCCACGACTTCGTGCCCGCGCAGCACGGTGATCCCGGGCAGGTCCCGGACCCGCGCCGCGATGAGCTCCTCCAGCGCCGGCTGGTGCATGGTGTTCGCGTCCGGCCAGCCGTAGCGGCCGTCGGTGGTGAAGGCGATGTCCAGCAGCGTCTGCCCGTCCGCGGTCTGCCACTGGTAGCCGTTGGCCGGTGCGGTGATCCGCCCGAGGTCCGGGCCGATGCCGGTGGCGGCCAGCAGCCGGGCGGTCTCGCCGTCGAAGCTGGTCGCCCGCGGCAGCCGGTACGGCCGGGGCCGGCGCTCGAGCACCGTCACCCGCCAGCCGCGCTGGGCCAGCAGCACCGACAGGGTGGCGCCGATCGGGCCGTTGCCGACGATGACGACGTCCGTGTCCGTCACGAGCACCTCACAGGTCGCGGGTCAGGCGGGCCAGCCGTTCGCGCAGGCAGCCGACGCGCTGCGGCAGCGACGGATCGCCCTCGGGCCAGCCCAGGTCGATGCCCACCCGGCCGCCGAACGTGCTCAGCACGTAGCCGCCGAGCGCGATGGTCTCCCGCATCCGGGACGCCGAGTGCAGGTTGGTCAGCCGCAGGCCGTCCGGGGTGCGCATCGGCGGGGCGACGCCCCAGTTCATGATGCTGACCACGGCGAGCGCGAGCTTCGGGTCCCACGGCTTCGCGGCGGCGGGCTTGCTGAACATGTCGAGGATGCTGCGCTGCACGGACCCGTCGGCCAGGCCGGCCCGCAGCTGCTCGCCGATGGCCCGGCCGATCGGGACGGCGTCGTGCGGGATCCCGTCCGGCACCTTGAAGGCGACCCCGCCGAGCACGTTCGTGCCCTCGGTCGCGCCGACCGGCGGTGTCAGCCTGCCGCGCAGGTTCACCGAGTACCGGTAGACGAGGTCGGTCAGCGGCATGTCGCGGAGCTCGGCCTCGGCGAGCAGGACCGCGCCCGAAACCAGGCCGTTGATCGTCACCTTCTCGCGGTGGCCGAGGTTCGCCAGCGCCGTCGATTCGGCTTCGGTCAGCCGGTGCTGGACGACGTGGCGGACGACCGGGTCCGGCCGGTTCGCCGCCGGAGGCGGGGCGAGCGGGGTCGCCGGGCCGCTCGCGTGGATGCCGCGGTCGGCCAGCAGGTCTTCCAGCGACCGCGGGTACGGCTGCCGGCCCAGGTCGAGCGGCACGCCTTCGACGACGTCGGTGTAGCTGGACCACAGGGCCGCGAGGATCGCGGTGGCGTGGTGGGCGTCGGCGACGCTGTGCTGGATCGCCAGGCAGACACTGGCTTCCTCGCCGTCGCGGACGACGTTGAGGGCGCTCAGCGAGCGGCTCTGGTCGAGGTCCAAGCCCGCCAGCGGCCGGGACGGGTCGCCGTCGGCGAACCGGATTTCCGGCTGCGCGTCCGACTCCGTCAGCACCGCGCCCTCGCCGGTGAACTCCACGCGGGCCGAGAGCTGGGGGTAGGCGCGGCAGACCGCTTCGAACGCCGTGGTCAGCGCCTCGGGGTCGAGCCGCCCTTCGGCGCGCACGGTGTAGCCGATGTAGGCCTCCCGGACGGCGTGGACGCTCTCGCTGGGCGCCAGCGCCCGCCGGACCGCGGCTCGGGTCACGAAGTCCTCCCGGTGGATCCGGTCAGCGCGGGGCCGGCCAGCTTCTCCGTCACCGTCGCGATGATCGGCGCGGCCTGGTCGACCAGGAAGAAGTGCCCGCCCGGCAGCACCCGCAGGTCCGCCGGCCCGGTGGTGTGCTCTTCCCAGGCACGGGCCTCCTCGACCGACACCCGCGGATCGCGGTCGCCGGTGAACACCGTGACCGGGCAGTCCAGCCGGCGACCGGGTTCGTGCCGGTAGGTCTCGACCGCGCGGTAGTCGCTGCGGATCGCGGGCAGGACCATGGCGAGCAGTTCGGGGTCGGCCAGCATGGCCGCGTCGGACCCGCCGAGCTTGCGCAGCTCGGCGACGAGCCGGTCGTCGGACACCCCGCGGAAGTCGTCGTCGCGGTAGCGCGAGGGCGCCCGCCGCCCGGACGCGAACAGGTGCACCGGCGCGGGCAGCCCGGCGTCGGTCATCCGCAACGCCACCTCGTAGCCGATGATCGCGCCCATACTGTGCCCGAACAGGGCCAGCGGCCGGTCGTCGACCGAGCGCAGCACCTCCAGCAGCCGGTTCGTCAGCCCGGCGATGCTGTCGACGGGCGGCTCGTGGCGCCGGTCCTGACGGCCCGGGTACTGGACCGCCAGGACCTCCACCGCGGGAGCGAGGGCCTTGGCGAGCGGGAAGAAGAAGCTGGCCGAACCACCGGCGTGCGGCAGGCACACGAGCCGCGCCCGCGCGTCCGGGGCCCGCTCGAAACGGCGCAACCACTTCTCGGTGTCTGGTCGGTGCACGGCGGGGCTGCCTTTCGGGCTAAACGAGCTTCAGGGGGAGCGTCTTGGTCCGGGTGAACGCCGGCCGCAGGATCCACGGGATCTCTTCTCGCGGCACCGCGAGGGCCAGGTCCGGGAACCGGGTGAACAGCCCGTGCAGCGCCACCTCGGCCTCCTGGTAGGCCAGGTGCTGGCCCAGGCAGCGGTGGATGCCCTTGCCGAAGGACAGGTGCATCTCGTTGGTGACGCTCAGCCGGTCGACGATCAGCTTGTCCGGCTCGTCGAACTTGCGCGGGTCGGTGTTGGCGGCCAGCAGTAGCGGCGCGACCGGCGTCCCCCGCGGGATCGTGACCCCGCCGAGCTCGACGTCCTCCGACGGGAAGCGCGCTTGCGTGAACTGCAGCGGGCCCAGCCGCTGCAGCTCGCGCACCGCCTGCGCCCACAGCTCCGGCTCGGCCTTCAGCCGCGCGAGCTGGTCGGGGTGCTCGAGCAGGAAGAGCACCGAGTTCCCGATCAGGTAGGTCGTCGTCTGGTGCCCGGCCGTGACCAGGCTGAACAGGATGCCGACGATCTCGTCGTCGGACACCCGGCCCGGGTCCTCGGCCTGGGCCTGCACGAGCGCGGTGACCAGGTCGTCCTGCGGTTCGACGCGCCGGCGGGCCATCAGCTCCCGCGAGAGGGCGATGCAGTGGCGCAGCGCGGGCGGGATGTTCGGCGCGTCCATGGTCGCCATGGCGTTGCCCCAGGCGTGCCAGGCGGCGCGGTCGGGCTCGTCGATGCCGACCAGCTCGCAGATGACCGTGACCGGCAGCGGGAAGCAGAACTCCTCGACGATGTCGACCGGCGAGCCGTCCTTGCCCTGCTCCGCCATCTTGTCGAGCAGGTCCTCGGTGATCTTCTCGACGCGCGGGCGCAGCGCGTTGACGCGGCGCGCGGTCAGCGCGTACGAGACCAGCTTGCGCAGCCGCGTGTGGTCCTCGCCGTCGGCGGTGTTGAGCTTGTTCGCCATCCACGGGATGAGGTCTTCGGGGAAGTTCATCGCCTTGAAGACGCCGTCGCGGATGTCGGCCAGCGGCGAGTCTTCCGGCGGGTTGGTGAGGAAGCGCGGGTCGGTGAGGACCGTGAGGACGTCCTCGTAGCGGGTGGCCAGCCACATGTCCGGCCCGCCCATCATGGTGCCGAGGTTCAGCGTCCCGGTGTGGGGCAACGGCTCCTCGCGCAACCGCGCGTACCAGCCGAACGGGTCGGCGACCACTTCCGGTGAGAAGAGGTCGACCGGCTTGGCCGAAGGCTTGGCGGTGGCGGTCATGGCCATCCCTTCCTGGTGCCGACGCGGGCGGTCCCGCTCGCGTGCGCGGCGGGCCCGGATTCGGACGGTAGGGAAGGGCGGCCCCGTTGAGCATCCCCCAACCTGACAGTGCTGCGGTCTGGCGTCCTTTGTGGACGATCGAGGTGCGCCGCGGTGCTATCAGAACGAGGGATGCCCGGCCGGGCCGGCCTCACCTACTCTCGCCCAAGACCTTGCAGGCCAGGCGTTGATCGACACGCGGTCACGCGAAACGATGCTTAGGGGTACTGGTGACGAAGCCGACTCCGAACGAGATTGGCCAGGGCTACGACGCTTTCGCGGACCTGCTCGACCAGCTCTGGGGCGAAAATCTGCACCACGGGTACTGGGACGACGAGTCCGCGACGCTCGAAGAGGCCACCACCCGGCTGACCGACCGGCTGTCCGCGATGCTGCCGCTGCGGGCGGGCGACCGGCTGCTCGACATCGGCTGCGGCAACGGCGAGCCGGCGATCCGGATGGCCGTCGCGAACGACGTCATGGTCACCGGCATCTCGATCAGCGAGAAGCAGGTGGAACGCGCGAACGACCGCGCGTACAAGGCCGACGTGGACGACCGGGTCGTCTTCGAGTACGCCGACGCGATGGAGCTGCCCTACGAGGACGGCTCGTTCGACCTCGTCTGGGCGCTGGAGTCGCTGCACCACATGCCGGACCGCTGGCACGTGATCCGCCAGGCGGCCCGCGTGCTGCGGCCGGGCGGGCGCCTGGCGCTCGGCGACTTCCTGCTCGTGCCGGGCCCCGCCGGACTGGAGGCCGACCGCGCGCGCGTCGCCGAGGTCGGCAAGGGCGTGGTGTCGGTCGTCTCGCTCGAGGAGTACCAGGCCCACCTGCGCGAAGCCGGCCTCGAGCCCGAATCGGCCGAGGACGTCAGCGAGTTCACCCGGCCGTCGTGGGCCAAGGCGGCGGAGCGGTTCGAGGCGCTGCGGGAGCAGGCGCTGCAGCACATCGAGGCCGCGCAGTTCGAGGTGACGCTCGGCCGGTTCCGCGCCTTCAGCGACGAGCCGTCGCTCGGCTACGTCCTCCTGACCGCGCGCAAGCCGGAGTGAGGAAGCCCGAAACCATGCAGATGACCGAAGAGAACCTCCGCGGCCTGTTCGGCCGGATGACGGGGGACGAGAAGCACGGGTGGGCCGCGGCGTCGACGTTGCACGCGATCTGGGTGCTCTACGAACGCGTGCTGAACGTGTCGCCGTCGAACATCGAGGACCCCGACCGCGACCGGTTCTACCTCTCCAAGGGCCACGGCCCGATGGCCTACTACGCGGTGCTCGCCGCGAAGGGCTTCCTCGAGCCGGAAACGCTGGACACCTGGCGGCAGTGGGATTCGCCGCTGGGCATGCACCCGGACCGCAACCTGGCGCCCGGGGTGGAGATCAGCAGCGGCTCCCTCGGCCACGGCCTCCCGCTCGGCGTCGGCACCGCGCTCGGGTTGCGCGCCCAGGGCCGCGACGCCCGCGTGTTCGTGCTGATGGGCGACGGCGAGTTCGACGAGGGCAGCAACCACGAGACGATGTCGATCGCCGGCCGGCTCGGGCTCGACCGCCTCACCGCGATCGTCATCGACAACAAGACGGCCAGCCTCGGCTGGCCGGGCGGCATCGCCGCGCGCTTCGAGCTGGAGGGCTGGGCCGCGACCACGGTCGACGGCCGCGACCACGACGCGCTGGAGAAGGCGCTGACCGGGGAGACCGACGGGCGGCCGCGCGCCGTCGTCGCGGAGATCCTCCCGATCGAGGAAGGGGCCGGCGCATGACCGCCCAGGTGACCAGGAAGCAGATGCGGACGGTCTTCGCCGAGACGGTGATCGAGTCCCTCGCCACGGACCCGCGGGTGGTCATGCTGACCGCGGACATCTCGTCGTGGTTCTTCTGGGACGTGAAGAAGGAGTACCCGGACCGCGTCCTCAACTTCGGCATCCGCGAGCAGGCGATGATCGACATCGCCGGCGGCTTCGCGCTGGCCGGCCAGCGGCCGGTGGTGCACACGTACGCGCCGTTCCTGGTCGAGCGGCCGTTCGAGCAGATCAAGATCGGCCTCGGCCACCAGGACGTCGGCGCGGTCCTGGTCAGCGTGGGCGCGTCCTACGACGACCCGTCGTGGGGCCGCACCCACCAGGCACCGGGCGACGTGGCCCTGCTGGACACGCTGCCCGGCTGGACGGTGCACGTCCCGGGCCACGAGGACGAGGTCGCCCCGCTGCTGGCCAAGGCCATCGCCGGCGACAACCGGGTCTACGTCCGGCTGTCCGAGCGCGCGAACACCGAATCGGTACCGGTGTCGGACGAGTTCACGGTGCTCCGCCAGGGCAGCAAGGGCGTCGTCATCGCGGTCGGCCCGGTGCTGGACCAGGTCCTGGCCGCCACGGCCACGGCGGACGTCACGGTGCTGTACGCCTCGACGATCCGCCCGTTCGACCACGCGGGCCTCCGCGCGGCGGTGAACGCGGCGGCCCCGAACGTGGTCCTGGTCGAGCCGTACCTGCGCGGGACGTCGGCGTTCGAGGTGACCGAAGCACTGGCCGACGTGCCCCACCGCCTCAGGTCGTTCGGAACCTGGCGCGACCGAGAGGCCCGCGTCTACGGAACGGCCGAGGAACACGACCGCCTGTTCGGAGTGGACGCCGAATCCCTGGCGGCTTCGATCGCCCGTTTCGTCGGCTGACGCCGACGACGAGCGGAACCGGCCGGCTCCCCGCTGCACCGCACCCCCAGGCGGTCCGGCGTGGAGCCGGCTTTCGTCGTGCCCGCAACTCCTACCTACCCCTATACGCGAAAGGCCCGGACCGTCCGCGACGGTCCGGGCCCCCGAGGTTCCCGGCTTAACCCGCGTCCCAGGTGATCGGCAGCGAGTGCACGCCGTAGGTGAGCATGTCGTTGCGCAGGGGGACGTCCTCCGGCGGCACCGCGAGCCGCACGTTCGGCAGCCGGCGCAGCAGCTCGGCGTAGCCCACCTGCATCTCCACCCGGGCCAGCTGCTGCCCGAGGCACTGGTGGACGCCGTGGCCGAAGGCCAGGTGCGGGCCGCGGGGACGCGTCACGTCCAGGGTCTCCGGGGCCGTCCACTGGCGCTCGTCCCGGTTGGTGGCCACCACCGAGACCACCACGGTCGAGCCGGCCGGGATGTGCTCGCCGCCGAGCTCCAGGTCGTGCTTGGCGAACCGGAAGAGCCCCGGGTTGATGACGGACAGGTAGCGCAGCAGCTCCTCGACGGCGTCCCCGATGCGGGCCGGGTCGTCGCGGACCGCGGCGAGCTGGTCGGGGCGCTGCAGCAGCACGAACATGCCCAGCCCGAACATGCTCGCGGTGGTGTCGTAGCCGGCGATGAGCAGCAGGTTGGCGATGTTGATGAGCTCGTCGTCGGTGAGCGCCGGGTCGGCCCCGGCGTGGTGGATCAGGCCGGAGATGAGGTCGTCGGCCGGGTGTTCGCGCTTGTCCGTGATCAGCCGCTGCATGAACACGCGCAGCGCGTCGGCGTTCGCCACCGCCTGCTCGACCGGGGCGTCCAGCTGCAGCAGGGCCGCCGCGCGCTCCTGGAACCCCGCCCGGTCGTCGTAGCGCACGCCGAGCAGCTCGCAGATCATCTGCGACGGGGCCGGGAACGCGAACTCGGTCATCAGGTCGGCGCTGGTGCCCTTGGCCAGCATGTCGTCCAGCAGCCCGCCGATGATCTTCTCGATCTGCGTGCCGAGGTCGCGGATCCGGCGGACGGTGAACTGCCCGGTGAGCAGCTTGCGGTACCGCGTGTGCTCCGGCGGGTCCATGTTGATGAACGAGCCGGCGCGCGCCTTGTCGTCGCGCAGCCGCTCCCGGAACTCGGCGGGCAGCTCCTTGAACCTCGGGTGGTACTGGAACCGGTCGGAGGAGAACCGCGGGTCCGTCAGCACCGCGCGGGCCTCTTCGTACCCGGACACCAGCCAGAACGGCTCGCCCGAAGCCAGCGCCGCCTTGGCGATCGGGCCGCGTGCGGCCACCGCCAGCAGGGCCGGCGGCACGGTGAACGGGTCGTCGCGCTGGACGAATTCTTGGGGGAGGGGTGACCGCAGCGCTGCGTTGCTGGGCTTGTTTTCGGTCGCGTTGGTCGTCACTGCGGCGCCAGCTCCATTCGAATCGCGCGGGCCGGACGGCGATCGATCGGGGACGGGTGCCGATCCCGCGACTTGCCTGGTCGCTTCGGAGCGTAGGAGCGCCGCGGCGGACCGGGCATCCCTCGGTCTGATAGGACTCCGCCCGACTATCAAGGTAGGGGTGGTGCCCGCCGGGCGAGGTGCACACGATGGGGGGCCGAAGTGGTCGCCGGGTGAGCGAGGTGTGTCCCGTTGAGCGTTGTCCTGCTGTTGAACGGTCCCAACCTGGGTGTGCTGGGCCGGCGCGAGCCGGAGATCTACGGCACCGACACGCTCGCCGACATCGAGAAGGCCGTCGCCGAGGAAGTGGCCGTCCGGGGCTGGGAGGTCGTGTCGATCCAGCGTGA
This sequence comes from Amycolatopsis sp. 505, assembly GCF_031625235.1. NCBI lineage: Bacteria > Bacillati > Actinomycetota > Actinomycetes > Pseudonocardiales > Pseudonocardiaceae > Amycolatopsis > Amycolatopsis sp. 505. Next base: position 591,146 of record NZ_JACKQP010000001.1, on the reverse strand, counting down.
CGGCGAAGGCGAGCTGGTCGGCGCGATCCACGAGCACGGCGGCACCACGGTCGGCGCCATCGTCAACCCCGGTGCCCTGATGATCGCCGGCTGGAGCCTGCGCGACGCGCTGGCGAGCTACGCGCCGCCGTGGATCGAAGTGCACCTCAGCAATGTGTGGGCGCGCGAGCAGTTCCGGCACGAGTCGGTCATCGCGCCCCTGGCGAGCGGTGTGGTGGTCGGCTTGGGCGCTTTCGGGTATCGCCTCGCGGCGCAGGCGCTGCTGCATTTGACTTCGGCGTGAATTAGATCCTTATTGTCCGGATTGTTCGCGTCACTGGTGCGTTCGGACGAGGTGCGCCCGATCGGGGCGCGCCCAACCGGGTGACGGTCCCAGGAGGCAGGCGCCCCGCTGCGACGCGCCGTCATTCTTCCCGGGGACTTCGAGGGCTACCCGGTAGTTAGTTGAGCGCTAACAGAATGCCCGTTAGGCTAGCTGGCTGATTTGCGCGTCAGAACCGTGTGAAATCGCTGCCCCACCAGGGCAAAAGCTAAACGTCCTCACATTTTCTAGGGGTGTGACCTGGCTCACAGGGGCGATGACGGAGCTCTCGGCCGAAGCTATCGTGAGTGACGCAAGCTGTTAATCTTTCACAAGCCTGCCTGGGGAGGTTCTTGTGACGTGCGCTTTTCCGCGCGGTCGGTGCGGTGCCATGTTCTGACCGGGTCGCCGGGTCCCGTCGGACACCTCTAACCCTGGGGTGTTGTGCTCGACAATGGTCGCGCGTTCGCGCGCGGCCGGACGGCGGGGCCGGTTTCGCGTGAATTCGCCGCAATGTGGCGGCTCGTTCAGTCTTATTTCGTTTCGTCTATACCTGGGGGATAGCCGAAAAATGATCGACGTACCTACTTTGCGCTTGCCCGAAAATCCGTTCACCGGATTCGGCGACGATTTCATGCAGGAGGCTTGTGACACGGCCGGGTTCCTCCGGCGCTCCGCGTACTCGTGGTTCAACGGGCGGCTCGACACCGGCCTGCAGTGCGCGAAGGCGGCCGCGGCGGGCGACCGCCGTGAATCCCGCGAACTCTACGAAATGGCCCAATTCTGGTACGTCGGCCTGCTCATCAAGGCCCGCGAACTGGAATCGGGCCGCCGGGTGCTGGCCGCGGTCGAGGAAAGCCGGGAGGGCTCCGCTTCCGAGCGCATGACCGCCGTGTCGCACAACGTCCGCGGGAACCTGCTGTTCGCGATGGGCAATGTCGACGAGGCCATGGCCGAGGTGAGCACGGGGCTGCGGATCGCCGAAGGGTGCGGCGACCGTTCCCTGCGCCCGCCGAGTTACGTCGTGCTGGCCCTCGGCGCGCTGCGCCGGGCGGACATGCGGGCGTGCCGCGTTTTCGTGGACAAGCTGGCCGACGAAGCGCTGCTCGGTTATTTCGGGCAGGCGCCGGGGGCGTGGGTGGCCGCGCAGGCCGTCGAGGCCCGCAGCGGGGTGGAGAGCGCGGCGAGCCTCATCGCCGGCATCGTGACGAACCCCCTGGTGCTCCGGCAGCTGCTGGTGTCGGAGCCGGCGGCGGCACCGTGGCTGGTCCGGGTGTGCGGCAAGCTGGGCGCGCACGACCTTGCGGAGATAGTGGTGGAGGCGGCCTCGGTGGCGGGCGCGGAGCAGCCGGAGTTCAGCGTGATCCGCGGCTCCGCCCTGCACGCGGCGGGCCTGCTGGCCCAGGACTCGGCCAAGCTCCACGAGTCGGCCGACATCCACCCGGACCGCTGGTGCCGCGCATCGGCCCTGGAGGACCTCAGCGACCTGCTGGCGAAGAGGTATTCCGAGCGCGAGCGCACGGTCCGCTTCCTCGAGACGGCCCTGGACACGTACACGGCGGTGGGCGCGACACGTGATTCGGCCCGGGTGGTGAACAAGCTCCGCGAGCACGGAGTCCGCCGAGGGACGACGCGAGTGGTGGAGTACGAAGGAGCGGCCCCGCACGGGCTGACGAACACGGAGTTCGCGGTCGCCGAGCTGGTGAGCCAGGGACACACCAACAACGAGGTGGGCAGGCAGCTGTTCATCTCCAGACACACGGTGGCGTTCCATTTGAAGAAGGTGTTCCAGAAGATGCACATCACCTCCAGGGTCGAACTCGCGGCGGCTTGGAAGGTGTTTTCGTAGGGGTTCCAGGTGTTGCGGGTTCACGCCGCAGTGGAGGGCGGCGCGGGTCCGGAAGGCCGGCCGCCCCGGCGGCGAGAGGCCGGCCGCCGCCAGCGCCGTGGGCGGCCGGCTCCGGTTGGATGACCGGCGCGCGGCTGGGCGACGGCGCGCGCGGCTGGATGACCGGCTGGTGCGGTGGGCGGTGGGCGTGCGGCTGGAATGACCGACCGGCTCCGGCTGGATGAGCGGCGCGCGCCGCTGGGTGACCGGCGCGCGGCTGGATGGCCGGTGCGACTGGGCGACGGCGCGCGGCTGGATGAGCGGTGCGCGGCCGGTCGGCCGGCTGGCCGGTGTGGGCGACGGCGCGCGGCCGGCTGGTCGGCGTGGGCTGGGTGGTGGCGCGCGGCTGGGATGACCGGCCGGCGAACTCGGGCCGCCGGGGGAGGAGTGCCGTCCACCCCCGGCGGCTTCGTGCTGCCCGAGCCGCGCCCGCCCTCTTCCCGCAACGTCCGACCGCACCCCGAGCCCCCTCCCGGCCCCGTTCTCCGCGGCGGCAGGTGCGCCGAACGCCCGAGCCGCGTTGGCGAGCGCCGTGGCCGCCGCGGGGCCCGGCCGAGCCCCGACTTCGCTCCCGGCGCGCCCGGCCCCGCTCTCGCCCGGCGATAGGTGCCGTGCCGGCGCCCGAACCACGGCACCCGGCCCGGCGGCCTCGGCGCACCCCGCCGAGTCCGCTACCGCGCTCCGCCGGGCCGGGTGCCGTTGCCGCGCGCTCCGGTCGCCGTGGTGGGCGCGCGGCTGGCCCGAGGCCACACCCCGCCCCGGAGTCCCTCCGCGCCCCTCTGCGCCGGGTGCCGTGGCGGCGCCCTCCGGTCGCCGTGGTGGGCGCGCGGCTGGCCCGAGGCCACACCCCGCCCCGGAGTCCCTCCGCGCCCCTCTGCGCCGGGTGCCGTTGCCGCGCGCTCCGGTCGCCGTGGTGGGCGCGCGGCTGGCCCGAGGCCACGCCCGCCCCGGAGTCCCTCCGCGCCCCTCTGCGCCGGGTGCCGTGGCCGCGGGCTCCTGGTAACCGTGGCGGGCGCGCGCCGGGCCCGAAGCCACCGCCCCAGCCCCGAAGCCCACCAGGCCGGGTGCCATGACCGCGCGCCCCAGCCACCCACCCGGCCTCAAGCCGCCGCAGCCCCGGAGCTCCACCCCCAAGACCATCCGTAAGCGCTCTCCGACCCGAACCCACCCGCGACACGCCCGACCCGATCCCCGCCCAGTGGCCTACGCCATACCCCCGCCAACCCCCGCAAAACCCCAGGTAGAACCCCCAGAGTGGCGCTACCAGCCGGTAGCTGGAATGATATTTGGCCGCTCACGCTCCGCTGAACCTCTTCCACGCTGCGCCAACCGGCGGGACCCCCGTGTGGCATCTTGACTGGAAGCTCCGGTGGGGTCACGCTTACTCCCGACGGCGAAACCGGGGCCCTTGCGGGAGGGACCACCGGGTCGCCCGGAGGCATACCTGAAGACGTTGCGAAGCAGGCTGGGCCCCATCGGGAGCGCCCCCTGGACAAGCCGCGACGTTCGGGCTAGACTGTCTCTTTGCGCTGCCCTCTTTCAGGCTGCCCGGAGCCGGTAGTTAGGATAGTGGGCACACGGCACCCTTGACAGTCGCTGATAGCTGTTGCTATGGCGGCCGTCACCGCTCATTGTCCCCGGAAGGACGCATCTTGGCAGTCTCTCCCGCGAACCAGGCCACTGCTGCGACCACCTCGGCTGAATCTCGCTCGGAGGCCACGGGTATCCCCGGCGCGCCCAAGCGGGTTTCCTTCGCAAAGATTCGCGAACCCCTGAACACCCCCAACCTGCTCGACGTCCAGATCCAGTCGTTCCAGTGGTTCACCGGGGACGAAGCGTGGTTCCAGCGCCGTGTCGAGGAAGGTGAAGAGAACCCGGTCGGCGGCCTCGAAGAGGTCCTCAACGAGATCTCCCCGATCGAAGACTTCTCCGGTTCGATGTCCCTGTCCTTCTCCGCCCCGCGCTTCGACGAGGTCAAGGCCTCGATCGAGGAGTGCAAGGACAAGGACATGACGTACGCCGCGCCGCTGTTCGTCACGGCGGAGTTCGTCAACAACAACACGGGTGAGATCAAGAGCCAGACGGTCTTCCTCGGCGACTTCCCGGTGATGACCGACAAGGGCACCTTCGTCATCAACGGCACCGAGCGTGTCGTGGTGTCCCAGCTGGTCCGCTCCCCGGGCGTCTACTACTCCAAGGACATCGACAAGACCTCCGACAAGGACGTCTTCAGCGTCCGGGTCATCCCGAGCCGGGGTGCCTGGCTGGAGTTCGACGTCGACAAGCGCGACACCGTCGGCGTCCGCATCGACCGCAAGCGCCGCCAGCCGGTCACCGTGCTGCTGAAGGCCCTGGGCTGGACCACCGAGGCGATCCGCGAGCGCTTCTCCTTCTCGGAGACGCTGCTGGCCACCCTCGAGAAGGACCACACCGCCGGCACCGACGAGGCGCTGCTCGACATCTACCGCAAACTGCGCCCGGGCGAGCCGCCCACGAAGGAGAGCGCGCAGACCCTGCTGGAGAACCTGTTCTTCAAGGCGAAGCGCTACGACCTGGCCAAGGTCGGCCGGTACAAGGTCAACAAGAAGCTGGGCCTGTCGACGCCGATCGACAACGGGACGCTGACCGAAGAGGACATCGTCACGATCATCGAGTACCTGGTCCGGCTGCACGCCGGCGAGGACAAGATGACCGCCGCGAACGGCACCGAGATCCCGGTCGAGACCGACGACATCGACCACTTCGGCAACCGCCGCATCCGCACCGTCGGCGAGCTGATCCAGAACCAGATCCGGGTCGGCCTGTCGCGCACCGAGCGCGTCGTCCGCGAGCGCATGACCACGCAGGACGTCGAGGCGATCACCCCGCAGACCCTGATCAACATCCGCCCGATCGGCGCGGCGATCAAGGAGTTCTTCGGCACCTCGCAGCTGTCGCAGTTCATGCAGCAGACGAACCCGATCGACGGCCTGACCCACAAGCGCCGCCTCAACGCGCTGGGCCCGGGTGGTCTGTCGCGTGAGCGCGCCGGCATGGAGGTCCGCGACGTCCACCCGTCGCACTACGGCCGGATGTGCCCGATCGAGACGCCGGAAGGCCCGAACATCGGCCTGATCGGCTCGCTCTGCTCCTACGCGCGGGTCAACCCGTTCGGCTTCATCGAGACGCCGTACCGCAAGGTCGTCGAGGGCCGGGTCACCGACCAGATCGACTACCTGACGGCGGACGAGGAAGACCGCTACGTCAAGGCCCAGGCGAACGCGCCGATCTCGGACGACGGCACCTTCGTCGAAGACCGGGTCATGGCCCGCCGCAAGGGCGGCGAGGTCGAACTGATCGACCCGCTCGACATCGACTACATGGACGTGTCGCCGCGGCAGATGGTCTCGATCGCGACGGCGATGATCCCGTTCCTCGAGCACGACGACGCGAACCGCGCGCTGATGGGCGCGAACATGCAGCGTCAGGCCGTGCCGCTGCTCCGCAGCCAGGCGCCGTACGTCGGCACCGGCGTGGAGCTGCGCGCCGCGATCGACTCCGGCGACATGCTGGTCGCCGAGCAGTCGGGCGTGGTGGAGGAGCTCTCCGCCGACCTGATCACGGTCATGCACGACGACGGGACGCGGAAGGCCTACAGCCTCTACAAGTTCCGCCGCTCGAACCACGGCACCTGCTTCAACCACCGCCCGATCGTCAACGAGGGCGACCGGGTGGAAGCCGGCCAGGTCATCGCCGACGGCCCGTCCACCGAAAACGGTGAGGTGGCGCTCGGCAAGAACCTGCTGGTCGCGGTCATGCCGTGGGAGGGCCACAACTACGAGGACGCGATCATCCTCTCCGAGCGCCTGGTGCAGGACGACGTGCTGACGTCGATCCACATCGAGGAGCACGAGATCGACGCCCGCGACACGAAGCTGGGCGCCGAGGAGATCACCCGGGACATCCCGAACGTCTCCGAGGAGGTCCTGGCCGACCTCGACGAGCGCGGCATCATCCGGATCGGTGCCGAGGTCCGCGACGGCGACATCCTGGTCGGCAAGGTCACGCCGAAGGGTGAGACCGAGCTGACCCCGGAGGAGCGCCTGCTCCGCGCGATCTTCGGCGAGAAGGCCCGCGAAGTCCGCGACACCTCGCTGAAGGTGCCGCACGGCGAGACCGGCAAGGTCATCGGCATCCGGGTGTTCTCCCGCGAGGACGACGACGAGCTGCCCCCGGGCGTCAACGAGCTGGTCCGCGTCTACGTGGCCCAGAAGCGCAAGATCCAGCCGGGCGACAAGCTCGCCGGCCGGCACGGCAACAAGGGTGTCATCGGCAAGATCCTGCCGGTCGAGGACATGCCGTTCATGGAGGACGGCACCCCGGTCGACATCATCCTGAACACCCACGGTGTGCCGCGCCGGATGAACATCGGCCAGATCCTCGAGCTGCACCTCGGCTGGCTGGCCTCGCAGGGCTGGACGATCGAGGGCGACCCGGACTGGGCGAAGAACCTTTCGCCCGAGCTGCGCGACGTCGCGCCCGGCACGAACACCGCCACCCCGGTGTTCGACGGCGCGAAGGAGGAGGAGCTCACCGGGCTGCTCAGCAGCACGAAGCCGAACCGCGACGGCGAGCGGATGGTCAAGGAGAACGGGAAGGCCAACCTGTTCGACGGCCGCTCCGGCGAGCCGTACCCGTACCCGGTGTCCGTCGGCTACATGTACATCCTGAAGCTGCACCACCTGGTCGACGACAAGATCCACGCCCGCTCCACCGGTCCGTACTCGATGATCACGCAGCAGCCGCTGGGTGGTAAGGCGCAGTTCGGTGGCCAGCGCTTCGGTGAGATGGAGTGCTGGGCGATGCAGGCGTACGGCGCCGCCTACACGCTGCAGGAGCTGCTGACGATCAAGTCGGACGACGTGGTCGGCCGCGTCAAGGTGTACGAGGCCATCGTCAAGGGCGAGAACATCCCCGAGCCGGGCATCCCGGAGTCGTTCAAGGTGCTCCTCAAGGAGCTCCAGTCGCTGTGCCTCAACGTCGAGGTGCTCTCCAGCGACGGTGCGGCGATCGAGATGCGCGACTCCGACGACGAGGACCTCGAGCGCGCCGCGGCCAACCTCGGCATCAACCTGTCCCGCAACGAGTCGCCCTCGGTGGACGACGTCGTGCACTGATCCGGTGTCGAGCGGGGACCTGCCTCCCGTGGGTCCCCGCTCCACCGCCGACCCCTCTTCTAGCCGAAACAACCCCAAGGGGACTTAGACGTGCTGGACGTCAACTTCTTCGATGAGCTCCGCATTGGTCTCGCCACGGCCGACGACATCCGTCAGTGGTCGTACGGCGAGGTCAAGAAGCCGGAGACCATCAACTACCGGACGCTCAAGCCCGAGAAGGACGGCCTCTTCTGCGAGAAGATCTTCGGCCCGACCCGGGACTGGGAGTGCTACTGCGGCAAGTACAAGCGCGTCCGCTTCAAGGGCATCATCTGTGAGCGCTGCGGCGTCGAGGTGACCCGCGCCAAGGTGCGCCGCGAGCGGATGGGCCACATCGAGCTGGCCGCCCCGGTCACCCACATCTGGTACTTCAAGGGTGTTCCCTCCCGCCTGGGCTACCTGCTGGACCTGGCGCCGAAGGACCTCGAGAAGATCATCTACTTCGCGGCTTACGTCATCACCGGCGTGAACACGGAGCTGCGCCACAACGACCTGCCGACCCTCGAGAACGAGATCGGCGTCGAGCGCAAGAACCTCGAGACCAAGCGGGACGCGGACATCGAAGCCCGCGCGCAGAAGCTCGAAGCCGACCTGGCCGCGCTGGAGGCGGAGGGCGCCAAGTCCGACGTCCGCCGCAAGGTCAAGGAGGGCGGCGAGCGCGAGATGCGCCAGCTGCGCGACCGCGCCGGCCGCGAGCTGGACCGCCTCGAGGAGGTCTGGACGACCTTCACGAAGCTCGACACCCGCCAGCTGATCGCCGACGAGCTGCTCTACCGCGAGCTCGTCGACCGCTACGGCGAGTACTTCACCGGCGGCATGGGCGCGGAGGCCATCCAGAAGCTGGCCACCGAGTTCGACGTCAACGCCGAGGCGGACAGCCTGCGCGACACCATCCGCAACGGCAAGGGGCAGAAGAAGCTCCGCGCGCTGAAGCGGCTCAAGGTCGTCGCGGCCTTCCAGGCCACCGGCAACGACCCGCGCGGCATGGTGCTCGACGCCGTCCCGGTGATCCCGCCGGACCTGCGCCCGATGGTGCAGCTGGACGGTGGCCGCTTCGCGACCTCCGACCTGAACGACCTGTACCGCCGGGTGATCAACCGGAACAACCGCCTCAAGCGGCTGATCGACCTCGGCGCGCCCGAGATCATCGTCAACAACGAGAAGCGGATGCTGCAGGAGGCCGTCGACGCGCTGTTCGACAACGGCCGCCGCGGGCGTCCGGTCACCGGCCCGGGCAATCGGCCGCTGAAGTCGCTGTCCGACCTGCTCAAGGGCAAGCAGGGCCGGTTCCGCCAGAACCTGCTCGGCAAGCGCGTCGACTACTCGGGCCGTTCGGTCATCATCGTCGGCCCGCAGCTGAAGCTGCACCAGTGCGGCCTGCCGAAGGACATGGCGCTCGAGCTGTTCAAGCCGTTCGTCATGAAGCGGCTGGTCGACCTGAACCACGCGCAGAACATCAAGTCCGCCAAGCGGATGGTGGAGCGCTCGCGGCCGCAGGTGTGGGACGTGCTGGAAGAGGTCATCACCGGCCACCCGGTGATGCTGAACCGCGCGCCGACCCTGCACCGCCTCGGCATCCAGGCCTTCGAGCCGCAGCTGGTCGAGGGCAAAGCCATCCAGCTGCACCCGCTGGTCTGCGAGGCGTTCAACGCGGACTTCGACGGTGACCAGATGGCGGTGCACCTGCCGCTGTCGGCCGAGGCGCAGGCCGAGGCCCGGATCCTGATGCTGTCGGCGAACAACATCCTGTCGCCGGCGTCGGGCCGCCCGCTCGCCATGCCGCGGCTGGACATGGTGACGGGTCTGTTCCACCTGACCCGCCTCAACGAGAACGCCGAGGGCGCGGGCAACGCGTACTCGTCGCCGGCCGAGGCCATCATGGCCTTCGACCGCAAGGCCCTGAGCCTGCACGCCCCGGTCAAGATCCGCATCACCGACCGGCAGCCGGCCAAGGCCGACGAGCCGCGGCTCGCGGAGAAGGGCTGGGAGCCGGGCAAGGCGTGGCTGGCCGAGACGACCCTGGGCCGCGTGCTGTTCAACGAGCTGCTGCCGGCGGACTACCCGTTCATCAACGAGCCGATGCCGAAGAAGCGGCAGGCCGCGATCGTGAACGACCTCGCCGAGCGGTACTCGATGACCCAGGTCGCGCAGACCCTGGACCGCCTGAAGGACGCCGGCTTCTACTGGGCGACCCGCTCGGGCGTCACCGTCGCCATCTCGGACGTGCTCACCCCGGTGGGCAAGAAGGCCATCCTCGACGAGTACGAGGGCAAGGCCTCCCAGGTGGAGAAGCGCTACCAGCGCGGTCAGCTGTCGCACGCCGAGCGCAACAACGAGCTCGTCAAGGTGTGGACGCAGGCCACCGAAGAGGTCCACAAGATCATGGAGACGGCGCTGCCGGACGACAACCCGATCGCCATGATCGTGAAGTCGGGCGCCGCCGGCAACATGACGCAGGTCCGGTCGCTGGCCGGTATGCGTGGCCTGGTGTCGAACCCGAAGGGTGAGTACATCCCGCGTCCGATCAAGGCCAACTTCCGTGAAGGCCTGTCGGTGGCGGAGTACTTCATCGCGACGCACGGTGCCCGGAAGGGCCTGGCGGACACGGCGCTCCGGACCGCCGACTCGGGTTACCTGACCCGGCGTCTGGTGGACGTCTCGCAGGACGTCATCGTCCGCGAGATCGACTGCGGCACCACCCGCGGCATCATGATGCCGATCGGCGAGGACATCGGCGACGGCAAGGTCCTGCGCGACCAGCACGTCGAGACCTCCGTGTACGCGCGGAACCTCGCGACGGACGCGGTGGACGCCAAGGGCAACGTCGTGCTGAACGCCGGCGACGACCTGGGCGACCCGGCCATCGAGAAGCTGCTCGGCAGCGGGATCTCGAAGGTCAAGGTCCGCTCGGTGCTGACCTGCGAGTCGGCCGTCGGTATCTGCGCGACCTGCTACGGCCGCTCGATGGCGACCGGTCAGCTCGTCGACGTCGGCGAGGCGGTGGGTATCGTCGCCGCCCAGTCGATCGGTGAGCCGGGTACGCAGCTGACGATGCGTACGTTCCACCAGGGTGGTGTCGCCGGTGACGACATCACGACCGGTCTGCCGCGTGTCCAGGAGCTGTTCGAGGCCCGCGTCCCGAAGGGCAAGGCGCCCATCGCCGACGTCGACGGCCGCGTGCGGATCGAGGAGAGCGAGCGGTTCTGGAAGATCACCCTCATCCCGGACGACGGGGGCGAGGAGATCGTCTTCGACAAGCTGTCCAAGCGGCAGCGGCTCGCGAACACCCCGAACGGCCCGCTGGGCGACGGCGACCACGTGCACGTCGGCCAGCAGCTGCTCGAAGGCACGCCGGACCCGCACGAGGTCCTGCGGGTCATGGGGCCGCGCGAGGCGCAGATCCACCTGGTGGACGAGGTTCAGAAGGTGTACCGCGCCCAGGGTGTGTCGATCCACGACAAGCACATCGAGGTCATCGTCCGGCAGATGCTGCGCCGGGTGACGATCATCGACTCCGGGGCCACGGACTTCCTGCCGGGCGAGCTGCCCGAGCGGACCAAGTTCGAGGCGACGAACCGGGCCGCGGTCGCCGAGGGCGGCGAGCCGGCTTCGGGTCGTCCGGTGCTGATGGGCATCACGAAGGCGTCGCTCACCACGGACTCGTGGCTGTCGGCGGCGTCGTTCCAGGAGACCACGCGAGTCCTGACCGACGCGGCCATCAACGGCCGTTCGGACAAGCTCGTGGGCCTCAAGGAGAACGTGATCATCGGTAAGCTGATCCCGGCCGGTACGGGCATCAACAAGTACCGCAACATCCAGGTGCAGCCGACCGAGGAGGCCCGGGTCGCGGCGTACGCGATCCCGTCCTACGACGACGGCTACTACACCCCGGACGTGTTCGGTACGGGCACCGGTGCCGCGGTTCCGCTGGACGACTACGACTTCGGCCGCGACTTCCGCTGACGAGGTTTTCGAAGGAAAGGCCCCCGCCGGGTTTCCGGCGGGGGCCTTTCCCCTTTTGTCACCTGATCAGGTATTCACCCGCCCCGAATCCGGCTAGAGTGAGCCGGTTCACGCGGCTCGGGGGCTTTGCGCGTTTCCAACGGGTAATCAGGGGTGACTGTTCGTGAACATATCCAGAAGCGCGAGATCCCTCGCGCGCGGTTTCGCCGCGGTGACGGCCGCAGCCGTGCTGACCAGCGTGTTCGCCGGTCCGGCCGCGGCGGAGGACCCCGCACCGGAGGCCGGCGTGCCGACCTCGACCGCGCCGTCCACATCGGAAGCGCCGGCGAGCTCGGAGGCACCGCCGAGTTCCACGCAGCCGGAAGCCAAGCCGGAAAGCAAGCCCGCGGCGGCGCAGCCGCAGGCCGAGCGGGCCCAGGTCGCGGTCTCGGTCGCCTTCGACAAGGCCTCCTACCGGACCGACGAGGACATCCACTTCACCGTCAAGCTGACGAACACCGGTGCGACGACGGCGGCCGGCCTGACGATGTACCAGATGGTGGTCGACCCGACCGACGTCCAGGTCCTCTACGGCGGCGGCTGGGGTCAGCTCGAGAACAAGCCTGGGGTGACCCTCGAACCGGGACAGACGTTCGAGGTGGCGGTTTCCGCGCAGGTCCGCGACCTCGACGCGACCACCGCAACCGTGCGCGGCATCTTGTTCGACGAGAGCGGGAACAGCGCCGGGCCGCAGTTCCAGTTCAGCGTTCCGGTGACCAAGGCCGCCGGGCACGCGACCGGCACGGTCTACGGCGACAAGAACGGCAACGGGGTCCTCGACGCCGGCGAGCAGCTGGCCGGCATCAAGGTCACGCTGCGGTACGTCCACGGTACGAGCACCTACTCCGCGACGACCGGCGCCGACGGCAAGTTCGCTCTCGACCTCCCGGCCGCGGAGTACTACGTCGGCGGCGACGTGATCGACGGCTGGCTGTTCCCGTGGCGGACCGTCCGGATCGGAGCGGACACCGACCTGCTCTTCCGCGGGACGCCGCCGTTGAACGGCGCGCTGAAGGCGACGATGGCCTTCACCCAGGACAGCTACCAGGTCGGCGACCTCGCGCACGTGACCGTGACGCTGGCCAACTCCGGCCCGATCCCGCTCACCGGCATCGTCGCCGAATGCAACCGCGCGGGCAGCGGCTACGTCTTGAGCGGCCGCGGCCCGGGGTGGGGCGATCTCGCCGGGGACGGCGTGCGGATCGAGCCGGGGCAGACGCGCACGTTCGACGTGTCCGAAACGGTGCCGAAGGCCGCCTTCAACCGCGGCTACGTCGTCGCCGCGTGTGACTTCGGCTATCCCGAGGTCGACACCGAGAACCACGCACAGGCCGAGGACCGGGCGGCGGTGCCGGGGGCCAAGGGCACCGTCGTGGGCGATGTGAAGCAGGGGGAGCAGGGCGTCGCCGGGGTCAAGGTCGTCCTGGTGTCCGACCAGCACTGCCCGGTCACCGGCGAGCAGACGACCGACGCGAAAGGCCACTTCGAGTTCCACGACGTGGTGGCCGGACCGGAGTACCGGCTGTACCTCTTGCCGCCGAAGGGCCTGAAGGTCAAGTACGACAACCCCACCAACATCGACGTGTGGGGTTCGTCGGAGTCCCGCGTCGGGATCGACGTCGAGGAAGGTGACGCGCCGCTCCCGGTCGTCCCGGTCAACCCGGCCGACTGCACCGCCGGTGCCCCGGCCTCCACCACCGGCGCGGCCGGCGGCGCCGGGGGTGGCCAGAGCGGCTCCGGCCTCGCCAGCACCGGCGTCGACGCGATCGGCCTCGGCGCCCTCGCGCTGCTCGCCCTCGCTCTCGGCGGTGGCCTGGTGGCCGGCGCCCGCCGCCGTCGCTCGGCCTGATCGCCACCGGAGCGCCCCGCGGTCCACAATGGATCGCGGGGCGCTTTCGCGTCAGTGCAGGCTTCCCCGGGCCACCGGGAAGTCGAAGTAGGTGTCCGGGAACGGTTCGCCGTTCAGCGTGAAGTGCCACCACTCCTCGGGCAGGTTGCGGAAGCCCGCGGCGGCCATCGTCGAACGCAGCAGGTCGCGGTTCTGCCGGGCGACGCCGGTGATCGCCGGGTTGTCGGTGTGGGCGAGCGGGTCGAAGCAGTCGTAGCCGGTGCCCATGTCGACCGTGTTGTCCGGGAAGCGCTGGTCCCGCGGCGCGAAGCACGCCTTGAGCGGCTCGCCCGGGACGTACGGCCGCTGGAACCGGGGCGGGATCCGGACGAGCGTCAGGTCCATCGTGCTGCCGCGGCTGTGGCCGGACTTCTCGGCGATGTACCCGTCGGCGAACAGCCGGTCCTTGGCGACGTTCGGGTAGAACTCCGCCTTCATCGTCTCGTCGGCGAGGTCCTTGGCCCACCGCACGAAGTGGTCGACGGCCCGCTGCGGCCGGTAGCAGTCGTACACCTTGAGCGTGTACCCCTGCCGGACCAGCTGCGCCTGCGCCTTCCGGAGCCCCTCGGCGGCCTGCCGCGTCAGGATGCACATCGGCCGGCGGTACCCGTCGATGCGGCGGCCGACGAAGTTGTGCCGCGTGTCGTAGCGGATGTCCTGCAGGATCGACGGCGCGACGTCGGAGAGCGCGACGAACGCCCCCGGCGTGGCGGCCTGCGCGGGCGTGGGCACGGCGAGGCCGCCGAGTGCGGCGAGGGTGACGGCGAAGGCGCGCACCCGGCGAGTGAAGATCGGCATGCCTTTCGTCTATCAGCTCGGCCCCGGACGCACAGCCGCCGACCGAGTCAGGACCAGCCCTCGGACGTCGTCGCGCGCAGGAAGTCGTCCGAGGGCGGCTGCACCGGACGCCCTTCGAACTGCGTCGACAGCACCACCGAGGACCGCAGCTCGCCGTGCTTGCCCAGCCGCTCCAGCAGGCCCTCGAAGTGCTCGAGCGAGGCCGTCCGGACCTTCAGCATCGTGCAGTGGTCGCCGCTCAGCCGGTGGATCTCCACGACCTCCGGGTAGTCCTCGGACTTCGACGTCTTCAGCAGGCAGCCGGCCAACGCGCAGCGCATCTCGACGAACGCCTGCAGCGGCTGGCCCGCCCGCCGCGCGTCGACCTGGGCGCGGTAGCCGGTGATCACGCCGGCCTCCTCCAGCCGTCGCCCCCGCTCGGCCACCGCCGGGGCCGACAGGCTGATCCGCCGCCCGAGCTCCTTGAACGACAGCCGCCCGTCGGCCTGCAGCAGCTCCAGCAGCCGCCAGTCGACGTCGTCCAGCGGCTTTTCCGAACGGAAGGTCATGGGCCGCATTTTCCTTCCGATGCGCGGCCCGGGCGACCGAAATTCCGTTCGCCGCCCCTTCGAACCAGGGCGGGATTTCCCTAACGTTGCTGCTCATGGGGACTTTCACGGTGGCCGGCCGGACCCGGTCCACGGTGGCGCTGTTCGCGGGCGTCGCCTTGCTCAACACAGCCACGGTCGGTCTCGGCACGGCGGCCACGCTGATCGTCGCCGCCGGCAGCGGCGCGGTCTGGAGCGGGCTGCCGAGCGTGGCGAACGTGCTCGGCACGGTGGCGGGCGCGCTCGGCGCCGGGACGCTGGTGCCGGTCCACGGCAGCCGCCGCGTGCTGGCCGTCGGCTACGGCGTCGCCGCGGCCGGCGCGCTGGTGGCGTTCGCGGGCGCGCTGGCGACGTCGGTCGTGCCGCTGCTGCTCGGCATCCTGCTGGTCGGCCTGGGCAACGGCGGCGCGCAGCTTTCGCGGTACCTGGCCGCCGACCTGTACCCGCCGGACCGCCGGGGCCGCGCGCTCTCGACCGTCGTCTGGGGCGGGACGATCGGCGCGCTCGCCGGGCCGGCGCTGATGGCCCCGGCGGCCGGTGCCGCGGCCGGCTTCGGCTGGCCGTCGCTGTCCGGCCCGGCCGCGGTGGCCGCCCTGGCCACGGCGGGTGCGGCACTGGCACCGGCGTTCCTCCCGCGGCACGTGCCCGCGAGCCCGGTTCCGATCGTGGCCGCCGCGCAAAACCGCCTGGTGCGGCCGGCCGGTTTCGCGCGGCCGCTGATCGCGATGGTCGCCGCGCAGCTCACGATGGGCGCGGTGATGACGATGACGCCGTTGCAGCTCCAGGCGCACGGGCACGGCCTCGACGTCGTCGGCTGGGTGCTGGGCGCGCACCTGTTCGGCATGTTCGCGCTGGCGCCGCTGTCGGGCCGGATCGCCGACCGCTGGGGTCCGCACGTCGCCGTCAACGCCGGCCTCGGCCTCCTCGCCCTGGCGGCGGCGACCGCGCTCGCCGCGCCGACGGCCCACACCTCCGGCCTGCCGATCGCGCTGTTCCTGCTGGGCTACGGCTGGAACCTGGTGTTCGTCGGCGGCAGCGCGCAACTCAGCCGGGACCTCCCGCCGGAGACGCGCAGCCGGGTGCAGGGGACGGTCGACGCGGTCGTCTGGTCGGCGTCCGCGCTGGCCGGGCTGGGGTCCGGGGCGCTGTTCGCCGGCGGCGGGTACGCGCTGGTCGCGGTGGTCGGCGGCGTGCTGGCCGTGCTCCCGCTGGTGCTGTTGGTGCCTCGTGACGGCCGGTAGCCGGTCCGTTGTCGGCAAATCTCTCGTCCCGGCGGCCGCGGCCGCGTCGCCAAGATGGGCCGTGGCTGACTCTGTGCCTTTCACGGACAACTTCTCGGACCTGTCGAACACGCAGGGGTACCAGTTCGAGTTCCGTTGCGAACGCTGCGGCAACGGCTTCCGCTCCGCCTTCCAGCGCGACAACATCGAGACCGGCCGGAGCGTGCTGCGCGCGGTCGGCTCCTTCTTCGGCGGGACGCTGCGGGACCTGAGCAATTCGGCCGACCAGTGGCGCTACGACCGCGCGACGAACTCGCCGGCCAAGGACAAGGCCCTGGCGGCGGCGGTCGAAGAGATCACCCCCAGCTTCCGCCAGTGCCGCGGCTGCGGCGACTGGATGTGCCACGACCAGTGCTGGAACGAGGAGATCGGCCAGTGCCTGCGCTGCTC
Organism: Amycolatopsis sp. 505; assembly: GCF_031625235.1. Taxonomy (NCBI): domain Bacteria; kingdom Bacillati; phylum Actinomycetota; class Actinomycetes; order Pseudonocardiales; family Pseudonocardiaceae; genus Amycolatopsis; species Amycolatopsis sp. 505. The sequence continues at coordinate 574,817 of NZ_JACKQP010000001.1, read as the reverse complement.
GCCCAGCGTCGCCGAGGAGATCTCGCGCGCCCAGGCGTCGGCCCAGCGCGACCAGATCTGGGAGAAGGCCCGCGAGAAGGACTGGACGTCGAACCTGGACATCGACACCCGCGCGAAGGTCACCTGCCCGGGCTGCGGCTTGAAGGCCGACGGCGGCAAGTTCTGTTCGTCCTGCGGGACGTCGCTGGCCCTCAAGGTCGCCTGCGGCGGCTGCGGCAACGAGAGCACCAAGCCGGGCGCGATGTTCTGCTCGGACTGCGGCAGCAAACTCTGACCCGTCCGGGGCCCGCTGATCCGGCGGATCCGCGGCGCCCCGGGCACCATGAAGGCATGACGCCCGTCACGAAGCGCCTCACGGTGATCGCCGTCGTGCTGATCACCGCGGGCGCGATCCTGCTGTCGGTAGGCGCGATCGGCTTCCGGGCGACGTCGGATCAGCCCGACGCCAACATCGGCGCGGGGTTCGCCCTGCTGGCCGGGCCCTACGTCGTCGGCCTCGGGCTGGTGTTCGCGCTGTCGGCGGGCCTGACCCACCTCACGACGCGTCGCCGCTGAGGTTGCCCAGCGCCGCGGGCAGGTGATCGGCCAGCTCGGCGAGGTACCGGGCCTCGGCCAGCACGTTCTGCCGCGTCGCGCAGCCCGGGCCCCACGTGCGTGCGGCGCCGTTCTCGACGACGACCTCCCGCTGCGCGAACCGCGGGTTCGCCGCCAGCCACCGCGCCACCTCGGCGTCGAGGCCCGAGTCCGGCGGGAGCGTCGGCATCGACACCGGACGCCCCGGGACGATCCGCAGCTCCGGGCCCGGCGGCACGCGCACCTGCGTCACGTGGAGGTCACGGAAGTACACGTGGTCGTCGAAGTTCCGGTACGACTCCCGCGTGTCGATCGCCAGCACCGGCCGGCCGCCGAGCCGGAACTCGACCCACGGGTCGTCCGGCGCTGCCGTCAGTGGTCGCCCGGTCGGGTGAAACACGCCGAACGACGGCGCCCCGCCGCCGAACGTGCCACCCTGTTCGGCCGCGAACGCCTTGAACCAGTGGTTGTCGCGGCCCGCGGCGGCCTTCCGCTGCGACCGCCACCAGATCGCGGCGGCCACCGCGGCCACGACCACCAGCACGCCGATCGTGAAGAGCGTCTGCATCGTCAGAAGTCCAGGTCCTCGCGGGTTTCCTCGACGGACTGGTCGCGGCCGGTCCCGTCGTAGTCGCTCGCCTTCTTCGCGTTCTTCACGTGGCTGTTGAGCTTCCCGAGGTGGTCGTTGACCGTCTTGGCCGGGTTGTCGCCGGGGTTGGCCGGGTTGTAGCCGAGCACGCCCTTGACCGCCGCCTCGCCGCCCTTCTTCAGCGCTTCGGTGGCGCCGGCCTTGAGCATCGTCTTCTTGTAGTCGACCTTGCCGGCGGCGTCGAGCACCGGGTTTTCGAAGGCCTTCGCCCAGCGCTTGCCGATCAGGCCCTTGTCGCCGACGGCCTTCTGGAGGAGGTCCTTGCCCTCGTTCTCCTCGGCGATCTTCGTGAGCGACTTGCCCAGCGTCGTCGAGGCGAACTTCTGCTGCAGCTTCCGGAGCCAGTCGAGCACCTTCTGCAGGAGCTCGCGCAGCTTGTTCACCTTCTGCGTGGTCTTCGCGGTCGTCTGGGCGGCCTTGACCTCGGTCACCGGGGCCGCGGCGGACAGCGAAGCCCCGCAGGTCGGCACCGCGGCGGCCAGGGCGGGCACCCACAGCAGGATCAGCCAGGTCACGAACTCGGTGAGGATGGCCTTGATCAGGTCCTCGACGAAACTCATCAGCATGCTGTTGAGCTGCAGCATCCGCGCCAGGTCGCCGGACTTCCCGGCGACGCCCTCGATGCCGTGCGCGAACTCGCCCAGCGCCGTCTTCGCCGCGTTGCTCGCGTTGCCCTCCCAGTCCTTGAGGGACTCGTCGGCGACCTCGGCGAAGTTCTTGGCCAGCTTGTCCAGCCCGGTGGCGATCGCCCCGAAGTTCTCCGCCGCGACGCCCAGCGCCGGGCCGTCGCCGCTGACGAAGTGGATCGCGTCCTGAATCGGCTGGACGGCGTTGACCAGGAAATTCAATCCCTGCCCGACCAGCCAGCCGAGCGGGTCGGTCGCGATGTCGGTGATGGTGCTCGCGCTCGACTGGATGAAGCTCGCGGTGTCGGTGGCGATGGTGCCGAGCGCGAGGGTGATGTCGGCACCGTCGGGCTGCGGCGCGAAGACCGCCTTCGTCACCGAGACGGCGTCTTTGCCGACGGTGACCGCGCCGCCGGCGAACGGCGTCGCCTTGATCGCGTTGTCGACGTTGACCCCGAGCACGGTCTTCGGGTCGTCGGGCTTGACGGTGATGCCGCTCGCGACGTCTTCGACCTCGGCCATGTGGTCCCCTCAGTGCTTTCCCGGGCCGTCGAGCAGGGTCTCGACCTGGCCGAAGAAGATCTTGTGGTCGTCCTCGACGCCCTGGTAGACGTTCGCCGCGTCGGTCAGCTTGGCCTGCGCCGACGCCAGGCCGTCCGCGATGGACGCGAGCAGCGACTGCAGCTCGCGGAGGGTGTCGTCGTAGCCGCTCTTGGTGAAAAGGCCGACCACGCCCCACGACTTGTCGCCGACGTCGGCCTGCGCGACCTTCTCGGTGATCTTCGCGCCTTGGCCGCGGTACTCGTCCAGGTCGGCGACGTACTTGTGCAGGGCGTCCACCCGGACCCGGTAGCCGTCGGGCATCAGTCCTCCTCGTCGAACAGGTTCCGCAGGAAGCGGTCGCCGGCACTCGGGCCGGCGGTGGGCGGGGGCGGCGGCGGATCGGCCGGGCGGAGCACCCGCTGCTCGGAGAAGTCCGGCGCCGGCTCCGCTGTTTCTTCGGTGAGCTTCGACCGCAGTGCTTCGACGGTGGTTCCGAACGCGACGGCCTGCGTCTCCAGGACCTGGTCGACCAGGCCCAGGTCGTCGCCCATGTTCTCCTCGACGATGACGGCCTGCCGCCGCGCCGCCTCGCCGACGGCCTCCCGCAGCGTGGCCAGCAGCGCGGCGGAGAGGGCCTGCGGCCCCTTGGCCAGGGCGGCCTCGGTGAACCGCACGTCGAGGACGGCCCCGCCGGGCCCGGTGACGACGGTGACACCCCCGTCCGCCGACGCGGCGCTCGCCCGCAGCTCGGTCAGCTGCTGCCGCATGGCGCCGAGCCCGGCGAACCGGTCGTCGGCGTCGCGGATGCCCGCCTGGAACCGCTCGAACTCGGCCACCAGGTGCTCGAACTCGCCCGACATGCCGCCCCTTCCCGTTTCGTGGTGCACCCATCGTGACCCTCCGGCCGCACTGTGACGCACGGAACGGCCGATCCGATCCCACTGCATCACCCGACCGGGTAATGGGTAGGTTTCGGCCCGAGAGGGAAGCAGGGGACAACGCGCGAGGAGTGTGTGATGACCAGCACCGAAGGGCCTCCCGGCCCGGCCGAGGAACCCAAGTCGACGGGCAGCCACGCGGCCCCCGAGGGGGCGGGCGTGCACCCGCTGATCGACCTGTCCCGAGACCCCAACCCGGGCAAGCCGGACCACGCCAAGCCGGACGAGGACTGAGGTAGGGGACGGCGGTGCCGGCCCGGCGCCCAGCTCACAATTGAGGAGCTGGGTGGTCATCCCGTCGCCTGAGGCCGTGAAAATCGCTTTGAGCCGGGCCCGCAACCCACCGCGCGGGGCTGGATGACGACGCGGGCTTGCGGGCCCGGCTCAAAGTGATAGGCCTCGTTCAGGCGACGGGATGACCACCCGGCGGCCCACCTCCCCAACGCTGGCTGACAGCGGTAGTCGTGGTCATCCCGGAGCCTGCCTGTCCGGCGAGGACGCTTTTGTTTTTTATGCCGCGGCAGGGCGGGTCCGACCTCCCCCGCCCCTCCGGTGGGAGTGTCAGTCGTCGCCCAGGTGTGTCAAGGCGGGAAAGCGTGCCTTGACACACCCGGTCGCCGACTGAAGGGATGGCTGGGATGAGGGGCGGGGGAGGTCTGGTGACGTCGTTGGTCTTCTCGCGCTCCCGGCCGCCGGTCCGCGTGTGGTGATGTTGTTGGTCGGCTCGCGCTGTCGGCTGTCGGATCGTCGGGTGCGCCAGAGGCGCTGCTTGCCTGCGCCGCTCCGGTTGCGTGCCTGCCCGGCGAGCAAGCCGCCCGCGCGGCTTCGGCGGAGTGAGCCGCCTCGCCGGCCGAGGGTCGCAAGCCACCCACCCGCGCCGCCCCGAGCAGCTCCACCGCCGCGAACCGGATCGGCCCCGCGCAGCCGGCAGCGCCACACTCACCGGCGCCCCGCACCAAGGCAGCGACCACCCGGCCCGCCCGCCGAAGCCGACCCGGGGAATCTCTCGCTGCCCAGCGGCGTTACCCACCAAGCCGCGGCTGCGGTGATCCCGCCGCAGGAATGCCTCCGCCCCAACGCCCGCGGGAATGATCGCTCCCGCGACCCGAGGCGTGGGAATGTCCCGCAGCCCGGGGGCGTTGAGAGGTACGCTGGAGGTTCGTCGACCTACAGACCCCCCGCCGCGCTCCTCCCGGACCCGGGCGGGTATCTTTGGAGACCGTGCCCGGCATGCGTCGGGCCGCTCCGCGTGCCGTGCGCATGGGCGGGGTGCTCAGGCACCCGGTCACCGGCTTCGGCAGGTCGGGGTTCCGACGGAAATCCCTCCGGGAAGTTACCGGTCGCGAGACCGTGACGCGGGCCGACACGCCCGACCGCGGGGGCCGGTGAAGACACGAAGAAGCAGATCACGACAGGAAGCTGGTCCATTGCCCACGATCCAGCAGCTGGTCCGCAAGGGCCGCCAGGACAAGGCTGCCAAGCAGAAGACGGCGGCCCTCAAGGGGAGCCCGCAGCGGCGTGGCGTGTGCACCCGCGTGTACACCACGACCCCCAAGAAGCCGAACTCGGCGCTGCGCAAGGTCGCGCGTGTGAAGCTGACCAGCGGCATCGAGGTCACCGCCTACATCCCCGGTGAGGGCCACAACCTGCAGGAGCACTCGATGGTGCTCGTGCGCGGTGGTCGTGTGAAGGACCTTCCGGGTGTCCGTTACAAGATCATCCGCGGTTCGCTCGACACCCAGGGTGTCAAGAACCGCAAGCAGGCGCGCAGCCGGTACGGCGCGAAGAAGGAGAAGAGCTAATGCCCCGCAAGGGTCCGGCCCCGAAGCGGCCGCTGATCTCCGACCCCGTCTACGCCTCCCCGCTGGTCACCCAGCTGGTGAACAAGGTGCTGAAGGACGGGAAGCGGTCCCTGGCCGAGCGCATCGTGTACGGCGCGCTCGAAGGCGCTCGCGAGAAGACGGGCACCGACCCGGTCGTCACGCTGAAGCGCGCCCTCGACAACGTGAAGCCCACCATCGAGGTGAAGAGCCGCCGCGTCGGTGGTGCCACCTACCAGGTGCCGATCGAGGTCAAGCCGGGCCGCTCCACCACGCTGGCCCTGCGCTGGCTGGTCTCCTTCTCGCAGGCCCGCCGCGAGAAGACGATGATCGAGCGCCTGCAGAACGAACTGCTGGACGCTTCCAACGGCCTCGGTGCCTCCGTGAAGCGTCGCGAAGACACGCACAAGATGGCCGAGTCCAACCGGGCCTTCGCGCACTACCGCTGGTGATGACCGCCCGGCTGTCGACCAAGCCATGCCGGGCCCCAAGCTTGAGAACAGGGGAACACTCTCGTGGCACGTGAAGTGCTGACCGACCTGAACAAGGTCCGCAACATCGGCATCATGGCCCACATCGACGCCGGCAAGACGACGACCACCGAGCGGATCCTGTTCTACACCGGGGTCAACTACAAGATCGGTGAAGTCCACGACGGCGCCGCCACCATGGACTGGATGGAGGAGGAGCAGAAGCGGGGTATCACCATCACCTCGGCTGCCACCACCACCTTCTGGGACGACCACCAGATCAACCTGATCGACACCCCCGGGCACGTCGACTTCACCGTCGAGGTGGAGCGCAACCTGCGGGTGCTCGACGGCGCGGTCGCCGTCTTCGACGGCAAGGAAGGTGTCGAGCCGCAGTCCGAGCAGGTCTGGCGGCAGGCGGACAAGTACGACGTCCCGCGCATCTGCTTCGTCAACAAGATGGACAAGCTGGGTGCGGACTACTACTACACCCTGCGCACCATCGAGGAGCGCCTCGGCGTCCAGCCGCTGGCGATCCAGCTGCCCATCGGCGCCGAGAACGACTTCGAAGGCGTCGTCGACCTGGTCCGCATGAAGGCCCTGGTCTGGCGCGGCGAGGTGCAGAAGGGCGAGGACTACACCGTCGAGGAGATCCCGGCCGACCTGGCCGACCGGGCCGCGGAGTACCGCGAGAAGCTGGTCGAGACCGTCGCCGAGACCGACGACGCCCTGATGGAGAAGTTCCTCGAGGGCGAGGAGCTGACCGAGGCGGAGATCAAGGCGGGCATCCGCAAGATCGTCATCACCCGCTCGGCGTTCCCGGTCCTGGCCGGCTCCGCGTTCAAGAACAAGGGCGTGCAGCCCATGCTCGACGCGGTGATCGACTACCTGCCGTCCCCGCTGGACGTCCCGGCCGTCGAGGGCCTGCTCCCCGACGGTGAGACCCCGGCGACCCGCAAGGCGTCGGTCGACGAGCCGTTCGCCGCGCTCGCGTTCAAGATCGCCGCGCACCCGTTCTTCGGCAAGCTGACCTACATCCGGGTGTACTCGGGCAAGGTCGCTTCCGGCGCGCAGGTCATCAACGCGACCAAGGAGCGCAAGGAGCGCATCGGGAAGATCTTCCAGATGCACTCCAACAAGGAGAACCCGGTCGACGACGCCCAGGTCGGCCACATCTACGCGGTCATCGGGCTGAAGGACACCACCACGGGTGACACCCTGGCGGACCCGCAGAACCCGATCGTGCTGGAGTCGATGACGTTCCCCGAGCCGGTCATCCGGGTCGCGATCGAACCGAAGACGAAGGCCGACCAGGAGAAGCTGTCCCTGGCGATCCAGAAGCTGGCCGAAGAGGACCCGACGTTCCAGGTCAAGCTGGACGAGGACACCGGCCAGACGATCATCGCCGGCATGGGCGAGCTGCACCTCGAGGTGCTGGTGAACCGGATGAAGTCCGACTACAAGGTCGAGGCGAACATCGGCAAGCCGCAGGTCGCCTACCGCGAGACGATCAAGAAGACGGTCGACAAGCTCGACTACGTCCACAAGAAGCAGACCGGTGGTTCCGGCCAGTTCGCGAAGGTCATCGTGAAGCTGGAGCCGCTCGAGCGCACCGACGGCGCGCTCTACGAGTTCGACAACAAGGTGACCGGTGGTCGCGTGCCGCGGGAGTACATCCCGTCGGTGGACGCGGGCGCGCAGGACGCGATGCAGTACGGCGTCCTGGCCGGCTACCCGCTCGTCGGGTTGAAGTTCACCTTGTTGGATGGTGCGTACCACGAGGTCGACTCTTCGGAGATGGCGTTCAAGATCGCCGGTTCCATGGCGATGAAGGAAGCCGCGAAGAAGGCCGGCCCGGTGATCCTGGAGCCGATGATGGCGGTCGAGGTGACCACGCCCGAGGACTACATGGGCGACGTCATCGGTGACCTCAACTCCCGCCGTGGTCAGATCCAGGCCATGGAGGAGCGGTCCGGTACCCGTGTCGTGAAGGCACTGGTCCCGCTGTCGGAGATGTTCGGCTACGTCGGCGACCTGCGGTCCCGCACCCAGGGCCGGGCGAACTACTCCATGGTGTTCGACTCCTACGCCGAGGTTCCCGCGAACGTCGCGAAGGAAATCATCGCGAAGGCGACGGGGGAGTAGTTCCCCCAGCGCTCGCGGGCATTAAGGGACTCTCCTGAACGTCCGCAGCACCGACGAAGGAACAATCACGGGGCGGCAGCCACGCCGTCCCGTGAGCACAAAGCGAAATCAGTCCAGGAGGACATTCCAGTGGCGAAGGCGAAATTCGAGCGGACCAAGCCGCACGTCAACATCGGCACCATCGGTCACGTTGACCACGGCAAGACGACTCTGACCGCGGCCATCACCAAGGTGCTGCACGACAAGTACCCGGAGCTGAACGAGTCGCGGGCGTTCGACCAGATCGACAACGCGCCGGAAGAGAAGCAGCGCGGCATCACGATCAACATCTCGCACGTCGAGTACCAGACCGAGAAGCGTCACTACGCGCACGTGGACGCCCCCGGTCACGCGGACTACATCAAGAACATGATCACCGGTGCCGCCCAGATGGACGGCGCGATCCTGGTCGTGGCCGCCACCGACGGCCCGATGCCGCAGACCCGTGAGCACGTGCTGCTCGCCCGCCAGGTCGGCGTGCCCTACATCGTGGTCGCGCTGAACAAGGCCGACATGGTCGACGACGAGGAGATCCTCGAGCTCGTCGAGCTGGAGGTCCGCGAGCTGCTGTCCTCGCAGGAGTTCCCGGGCGACGACGCGCCGGTCGTGCGCGTTTCCGGCCTGAAGGCCCTCGAGGGCGACGAGAAGTGGTCCGAGGCCGTTCTCGAGCTGATGACCGCCGTCGACGACAACGTGCCGGACCCGGTGCGTGAGCTCGACAAGCCGTTCCTGATGCCGATCGAGGACGTCTTCACCATCACCGGTCGTGGCACCGTGGTGACCGGTCGCGTCGAGCGCGGCCAGATCAACGTCAACGAAGAGGTCGAGATCGTGGGTATCCGCGAGAAGTCGACCAAGACCACCGTCACCGGTGTCGAGATGTTCCGCAAGCTGCTCGACTCGGGCCAGGCGGGCGACAACGTCGGCCTGCTGGTCCGCGGTATCAAGCGCGAGGACGTCGAGCGCGGCCAGGTCGTCGTGAAGCCGGGCACCACCACCCCGCACACCGACTTCGAGGGCCGGGTCTACATCCTGTCGAAGGACGAGGGTGGCCGTCACACCCCGTTCTTCAACAACTACCGCCCGCAGTTCTACTTCCGCACCACCGACGTGACCGGCGTCGTGACCCTCCCCGAGGGCACCGAGATGGTCATGCCGGGCGACAACACCGACATCTCGGTCCAGCTGATCCAGCCGGTCGCGATGGACGAGGGTCTGCGCTTCGCCATCCGCGAGGGTGGCCGGACCGTCGGCGCGGGCCAGGTTACCAAGATCAACAAGTGACGTAGGCGCCCTGCGCCCGGGTAATACACCCCCGGGTGCAGGGCGTCAACTCACGTGTGCGACACTATTTTGGTTGCTCGTCCTGGGGCGGCCGATCCTCATCGAGGGTCCGGCCGCCTCGGTGCGAGTGGCCACGGTCCGCGGAGCTCTTTCCTTCGGGTGAGGCGAGCGGGCAAGGGCAGTGAGACGGTCCAGCCGGCTCATAGCCTCCTCACGTTGAGGAAGACCAGGCAAGACGACGATCCCGCGGGATCCGTCTGTGCGTCGGGCGCGACACGCCCGACCGCGTGGACCGGGGACAGGGCCGTTGAACTGCGGAAACCCAGCAAGGGTGGGGACACCCGGCGGGGTTTTGTGAGATAGCGGCACGAGACGACAAGGAACGAGCAGCCACCATGGCGGGACAGAAGATCCGCATCCGGCTCAAGGCCTACGACCACGAGGCGATCGACACCTCGGCGCGCAAGATCGTGGAGACGGTCACGCGCACCGGCGCCCGGGTTGTCGGGCCGGTGCCGCTGCCCACCGAGAAGAACGTTTACTGCGTCATCCGCTCGCCGCACAAGTACAAGGACTCGCGCGAGCACTTCGAGATGCGCACGCACAAGCGTCTGATCGACATCCTCGACCCGACGCCGAAGACGGTCGACGCGCTCATGCGCATCGACCTGCCGGCGAGCGTCGACGTCAACATCCAGTAAGCGTTGGGCGAGCGGCGGAGATAAGAGACTCATGTCTGACAGGCAGATGAAGGGCATCCTGGGCACCAAGCTCGGCATGACCCAGGTCTTCGACGAGCAGAACCGGGTTGTCCCGGTCACCGTCGTCAAGGCCGGTCCGAACGTGGTCACCCAGGTTCGGACCCAGGACAAGGACGGCTACGCGGCCGTGCAGCTGGCGTTCGGCGCGGTCGACCCGCGCAAGGTGAACAAGCCGCGCACCGGCCACTTCGACAAGGCGGGCGTGACCCCGCGCCGGTTCCTCGCCGAGCTGCGCACCACCGACGCCGAGACCTACGAGGTCGGCCAGGAGATCACCGCCGAGGTGTTCGCCGCCGGCGTCGAGGTCGACGTGACCGGGACCAGCAAGGGCAAGGGCTACGCGGGTGTCATGAAGCGCCACGGTTTCAAGGGCCAGGGCGCGAGCCACGGTGCCCAGGCCGTGCACCGCAAGCCGGGTTCGATCGGTGGCTGCGCCACCCCCGGCCGCGTCTTCAAGGGCCTGCGCATGGCGGGCCGGATGGGCAACGACCGGGTCACCACGCAGAACCTGACCGTGCACGCCGTGCGTGCCGAGGACGGCCTGCTGCTGATCAAGGGCGCCGTGCCCGGTCCCAAGGGCGGCCTGCTGTTCGTGCGCAGCGCCGCGAAGGGTGGTAACTCCGAATGACAAGCGTCGAGCTGAAGACCCCGGCCGGTAAAGCCGACGGCACGGTCGATCTCCCCGCGGAGATCTTCGACGTGCAGGCCAATGTCGCGCTGATGCACCAGGTCGTGGTGGCCCAGCAGGCCGCCGCGCGCCAGGGCACGCACGACACGAAGACCCGTGGTGAGGTTCGCGGTGGCGGCAAGAAGCCGTACCGCCAGAAGGGCACCGGCCGTGCCCGCCAGGGTTCGACCCGCGCGCCGCAGTTCGCCGGCGGTGGCGTCGTGCACGGCCCCACGCCGCGCGACTACACCCAGCGCACCCCGAAGAAGATGAAGGCCGCCGCCCTGCGTGGCGCCCTCTCCGACCGGGCCCGCGCCGGCCAGCTGCACGTCGTCACCGAGCTGGTGACCGGCGAGAAGCCGTCGACCAAGGCCGCCAAGACCGTCCTCGCCGCCGTCACGGCCGCGAAGCGCGTGCTCGTGGTGCTGGACCGGGCCGACGAGCTGAGCTGGGTTTCCCTGCGGAACCTGCCCGAGGTGCACCTCCTCTGGGCCGACCAGCTCAACACCTACGACGTGCTGGTCAACGACGACGTCGTGTTCACCAAGGCCGCGTACGACGCGTTCGTCGCCGGCCCCGTCCGCGGTAAGACCGTCAAGGCTTCCGCGCGGTCGGGCGAGGTCACGGAAGGGAGTGACGAGAAGTGAGTTCGGTCGCCATTCCGGACCCCCGCGACATCCTGCTCGCGCCGGTCATCTCCGAGAAGTCCTACGGGCTGCTCGAGGACCACAAGTACACGTTCATCGTCCGCCCGGACGCCAACAAGACCCAGATCAAGATCGCGGTCGAGAAGGTGTTCGGCGTCAAGGTGGTCAGCGTCAACACGGCCAACCGCCAGGGCAAGCGGAAGCGGACTCGCGCCGGCTTCGGCAAGCGCAAGGACACCAAGCGCGCCATCGTGACTCTTTCGCCCGAGAGCAAGGCGATCGAGATCTTCGGCGGACCCACCGCGTAAAGGACTGAGCTGACAATGGGCATCCGCAAGTACAAGCCGACGACCCCGGGTCGTCGCGGTTCGAGCGTCTCGGACTTCGCCGAGATCACCCGCTCCACCCCGGAGAAGTCGCTGCTTCGTCCGCTGAGCGGTTCGGGCGGTCGCAACTCGTCCGGCAAGATCACCACCCGGCACAAGGGTGGCGGCCACAAGCGCGCCTACCGCGTCATCGACTTCCGTCGCAATGACAAGGACGGCATCCCCGCCAAGGTCGCGCACATCGAGTACGACCCCAACCGGTCCGCTCGCATCGCGCTGCTGCACTACGCCGACGGCGAGAAGCGCTACATCATCGCGCCGGAGAAGCTGAAGCAGGGCGACACCGTCGAGAACGGCCCCCGGGCCGACATCAAGCCGGGCAACAACCTGCCGCTGCGCAACATCCCGGTCGGCACCGTGATCCACGCGATCGAGCTCCGCCCCGGCGGCGGCGCGAAGATGGCGCGGTCCGCGGGCGCGAAGGTGCAGCTCGTCGCCAAGGACGGTCCGTACGCCCAGTTGCGTCTCCCCTCGGGCGAGATCCGCAACGTGGACGTGCGCAACCGCGCCACGGTCGGCGAGGTCGGCAACTCCGAGCACGCCAACATCAACTGGGGCAAGGCCGGCCGCAACCGCTGGCGCGGCAAGCGCCCCACCGTCCGCGGTGTCGTCATGAACCCGGTCGACCACCCGCACGGTGGTGGTGAGGGCAAGACCTCCGGTGGTCGCCACCCGGTCAACCCGAACGGTAAGCCCGAGGGCCGCACGCGTCGCCGCAAGGCGTCCGACGCCCTCATCGTCCGCCGCCGGCGTACCGGCAAGAAGCGCTGAGCAGGGAGGTAGAAGCACATGCCACGCAGCCTTAAGAAGGGCCCGTTCGTGGACGACCACCTGCTCAAGAAGGTGGACGCGCTGAACGAATCGGGCAAGAAGACGGTCATCAAGACCTGGTCGCGCCGCTCGACGATCATCCCGGACTTCCTGGGACACACGATCGCGGTGCACGACGGCCGCAAGCACGTCCCGGTGTTCGTCACCGAGGCGATGGTGGGTCACAAGCTGGGGGAATTCGCCCCGACGCGGACCTTCAAGGGCCACATCAAGGACGACCGCAAGTCGCGCCGCCGCTGAGCGGGCACGAGAACAGACAAGGGAAGTAGCGATGAACGCCCAGAACGACGCGACGACCGAGGCTCTGCCTACGGCGTACGCGCGGGCTCGCTTCGTCCGGGACTCGCCGACCAAGGTGCGCCGGGTGATCGAGCTCATCAAGGGACGTAGCGCCGCCGACGCCTTGGCCGTGCTCCGGTTCGCCCCGCAGGCGGCCAGCGAGCCGGTCGCGAAGGTGCTCGCCAGCGCCGTGGCCAACGCCGAGAACAACCTTCAGCTGGACCCGGAGACGCTCTGGGTCAAGAACGCGTACGCCGACGAGGGCCCCACCCTCAAGCGCATCCGCCCGCGGGCCCAGGGCCGCGCGTATCGGATCCGCAAGCGGACCAGCCACATCACCGTCGAGGTGGAGTCGCGTCCGGCCGTCGCGCAGAAGGCTCAGAGCAAGAAGAAGGCAGGTGGCCGGTAGTGGGCCAGAAGATCAACCCGCACGGTTTCCGCCTGGGTATCACCACGGACTGGAAGTCGCGCTGGTACGCCGACAAGCAGTACGCCGAGTACGTGGCCGAGGACGTCAAGATCCGCAAGCTCCTCGCCACCGGCATGGAGCGCGCGGGCATCTCCAAGGTCGAGATCGAGCGCACCCGTGACCGCGTCCGCGTGGACATCCACACCGCCCGGCCGGGCATCGTCATCGGCCGCCGCGGCGCGGAGGCCGACCGGATCCGCGGCGCGCTGGAGAAGCTGACCAAGAAGCAGGTCCAGCTGAACATCCTCGAGGTCAAGAACCCCGAGGCCGACGCCCAGCTGGTCGCCCAGGCGGTCGCGGAGCAGCTCTCCAACCGCGTGGCGTTCCGCCGCGCGATGCGGAAGGCGATCCAGACCTCCATGCGCTCGCCGCAGGTCAAGGGCATCCGCGTGCAGTGCGGCGGTCGTCTCGGCGGTGCCGAGATGTCCCGCTCCGAGCACTACCGCGACGGCCGTGTCCCGCTGCACACGCTGCGCGCCGACATCGACTACGGCTTCTTCGAGGCCAAGACGACGTTCGGTCGCATCGGCGTCAAGGTGTGGATCTACAAGGGTGAGCTCGTCGGTGGCCTGAAGGCCCGCGAAGCCCGCGACGCCGCCGAGCGCGCGCCGCGTCGCGACCGCGACCGCAGCGACCGGCCGTCCCGCCCGCGTCGTTCCGGCGCGTCGGGCACGACCGCCACCTCGACCGAAGCCGGTCGCGCCGCCGCTGCCGCCACCACTGAGGCGGCCCCGGCCACCGAGACCGCAGAAAAGACGGAGGGCTGAGACGTGCTCATCCCGCGCAGGGTCAAGCACCGGAAGCAGCACTCCCCGAAGCGCCACGGCGCCGCCAAGGGTGGCACGAAGGTCAGCTTCGGCGAGTACGGCATCCAGGCGCTTGAGCACAGCTACGTGACGAACCGGCAGATCGAGTCCGCTCGTATCGCCATGACCCGTCACATCAAGCGTGGTGGCAAGGTGTGGACGACCATCTACCCGGACCGCCCGCTGACCAAGAAGCCGGCCGAGACCCGGATGGGTTCCGGTAAGGGTTCGCCCGAGTGGTGGATCGCCAACGTGAAGCCGGGTCGCGTGATGTTCGAGATCTCGTTCCCGAACGAGGAGACGGCTCGCGAGGCGCTGCGCCGCGCGATCCACAAGCTGCCCATGAAGTGCCGCATCGTGACCCGTGAAGGTGGTGAGTTCTGATGGCTAACGCAGGTGCCGCTCAGGCATCGGAGCTGCGTGAGCTCACCGCGGAAGAGCTCGTCCTGCGTCTGAAGGAGTACAAGGAGGAGCTCTTCAACCTCCGCTTCCAGATGGCGACCGGGCAGCTCGACAACAACCGCCGTCTGCGCACCGTCCGCACGGACATCGCGCGGATCTACACGGTCATGCGCGAGCGCGAACTCGGCCTGTCCGTTGCCCCCGACGCCGAGAGTGAAGGTGCCGCATGAGCGAGCCCACCACCGAGACGCCGGCCCGGAACGACCGCAAGGTCCGCGAGGGCTACGTCGTCTCGGACAAGATGAACAAGACGATCGTGGTCGAGCTCGAGGACCGCAAGAAGCACCCCCGTTACTCGAAGGTCGTCCGCACCACCTCCAAGGTGAAGGTGCACGACGAGAACAACGAGGCGGGCGTGGGCGACCGGGTCACCCTGATGGAGACCCGCCCGCTGTCGGCATCGAAGCGGTGGCGCCTGGTGCAGATCGTGGAGAAGGCCAAGTAAGCAGGGCTCTTTAAGAGTTCTTAGTTCCGCAAGGCTCGCTCGTCCGGGCGAGAACCGGCGCGACATACAGGAGTAGACGTGATCCAGCAGGAGTCGCGGCTTCGGGTAGCCGACAACACGGGTGCGAAGGAAATCCTCTGCATCCGCGTTCTCGGTGGCTCCGGGCGGCGCTACGCCGGCATCGGCGACATCATCGTCGCCACCGTGAAGGACGCCATCCCGGCCGCCGGGGTGAAGAAGGGCGACGTCGTCAAGGCCGTCATCGTCCGCACGGTCAAGGAGCGCCGTCGTCCGGACGGTTCCTACATCCGGTTCGACGAGAACGCCGCCGTGCTCATCAAGAACGACAACGAGCCCCGCGGCACCCGCATCTTCGGCCCGGTGGGCCGCGAGCTGCGCGACCGAAAGTTCATGAAGATCATTTCGCTCGCGCCGGAGGTGCTGTGATGAAGGTGAAGAAGGGCGACACGGTCGTCGTCATCGCCGGCAAGGACAAGGGCGCCAAGGGCAAGGTCATCCAGGCTTACCCCGAGCGCGAGCGCGTGCTGGTCGAAGGCGTGAACCGGATCAAGAAGCACACGCGGATCAGCCAGACCCAGCGCGGCGCGCAGTCCGGCGGCATCGTCACGCAGGAGGCGCCCATCCACGTCTCGAACGTGATGGTCGTCGACTCGGACGGCAAGCCGGCCCGGGTGGGTTACCGCATCGGCGAGGACGGCAAGAAGGTCCGGATCTCGCGCCGGAACGGTAAGGACATCTGATGACCACCGCTGAGAAGACCTCTCCGCGCCTCAAGGTGCGGTACCGCGAGGAAATCAAGGGCCAGCTGCAGGCCGAGTTCTCCTTCGCCAACGTCCACCAGATCCCGGGCGTGACGAAGGTCGTCGTGAACATGGGCGTCGGCGACGCCGCCCGCGACAGCAAGCTGATCGAGGGCGCGGTCAAGGACCTCGCCCTGATCACCGGCCAGAAGCCGGAGGTCCGGAAGGCCCGCAAGTCCATCGCGCAGTTCAAGCTGCGCGAGGGCCAGCCGATCGGCGCGCGCGTCACGCTGCGCGGCGACCGGATGTGGGAGTTCCTCGACCGGCTGCTGACCATCGCGCTGCCGCGTATCCGCGACTTCCGCGGGCTTTCGCCGAAGCAGTTCGACGGCCACGGCAACTACACGTTCGGTCTCAACGAGCAGTCGATGTTCCACGAGATCGACCCCGACTCCATCGACCGCCCGCGCGGCATGGACGTCACCGTCGTCACGACCGCCACGAACGACGACGAGGGCCGGGCGCTGCTGCGCAAGCTCGGCTTCCCGTTCAAGGAGAACTGAGCCGATGGCCAAGAAAGCACTGGTCCACAAGGCCGCGAAGAAGCCGAAGTTCGCCGTGCGCGCCTACACCCGCTGCCAGCGGTGCGGCCGCCCGCACGCCGTGTTCCGCAAGTTCGGGCTCTGCCGGATCTGCCTTCGCGAGATGGCGCACGCGGGCGAGCTGCCCGGCGTCCGCAAGTCCAGCTGGTAAGAGCTTCTATTTAACTCCACTTCGCCACAGGCCCCGTCCCGCTCCGGCGGGCGGGGAACCAGGCGAGAAAGGTTGACAGGTCACCATGACGATGACCGACCCCATCGCAGACTTCTTGACGCGTCTGCGCAACGCGAACTCGGCGTACCACGACGAGGTCAAGCTCCCGCACTCGAAGCTCAAGGCGAACATCGCCGAGATCCTCAAGCGCGAGGGCTACATCGCGGGTTACCACGACGAGCCGGGCGAGAAGCACAAGAACCTCGTCGTCGAGCTCAAGTACGGCCCCAACCGTGAGCGGAGCATCGCCGGCCTGCGGCGTGTCTCCAAGCCCGGTCTGCGGGTCTACGCAAAGTCCACCGAACTGCCGTCGGTCCTCGGCGGCCTGGGCATCGCGATCATTTCGACGTCCGGTGGCCTGCAGACGGACCGGCAGGCCAAGCGCAACAGCGTGGGCGGCGAAGTCCTCGCCTACGTCTGGTAAGGGAAGGGGAACAGGCATGTCACGCATCGGAAAGCTGCCGGTCGCCGTCCCTTCCGGGGTCGAGGTGACCATCGACGGTCAGCTGATCAAGGTCAAGGGGCCCAAGGGCACCCTCGAGCACACCGTCGCCGAGCCGATCACCGTCGAGCGCGACGAGGACGGCACGCTGCTGGTGAAGCGCCCGGACGACGAGCGCACCTCCAAGGCGCTGCACGGGCTCACCCGCACGCTGGTGAACAACCTCGTCGTCGGCGTCACCGCCGGCTACGAGAAGAAGATGGAAATCCACGGCGTGGGTTACCGCGTGCAGGCCAAGGGCTCGGACCTCGAGTTCGCCCTCGGCTACTCGCACCCGGTCAAGATCGAGGCCCCGGAGGGCATCACCTTCAAGGTGGAGACCCCGACCCGGTTCTCGGTCTCGGGCATCGACAAGCAGAAGGTCGGCCAGATCTCGGCCGTCATCCGCAAGCTGCGTCGCCCGGACCCGTACAAGGGCAAGGGCCTGCGCTACGAGGGTGAGAAGATCCGCCGCAAGGTCGGAAAGACGGGTAAGTGATCATGAGCGACACGACTACGAAGCGCAAGCCGGTGGGCAAGGACATCTCGACCCGCCGCCGCGTCGCGAAGGCCCGTCGGCACTTCCGGCTCCGCAAGAAGGTCTCGGGCACCGAGCAGCGTCCGCGCCTGGTCGTCAAGCGGTCCTCGCGGCACATCGCCGTGCAGGTGATCGACGACCTCGCCGGCCACACGCTGGTGTCGGCGTCCACCCTCGAGGCGGACGTCCGGGCGGTCGACGGCGACAAGAAGGCCAAGGCCGCCAAGGTCGGGGCCCTCGTCGCCGAGCGGGCCAAGAACGCCGGGATCTCGGCTGTGGTGTTCGACCGTGGGGGCAACGCCTACCACGGCCGCATCGCCGCGCTCGCCGACGCCGCCCGTGAGGCGGGGTTGGAGTTCTGACGATGCAGAAGCTTGTTAACGGAAGGAAAGCCTGATGCCGGGACGTACACGGCAATTCGGCGGCGGCCAGGGTGGACCCGGCGGGCAGGGCGGCAACGACCGCGGTGACCGTCGCGACCGCCGCGACCGGCGCGACAGCGGCCGTGGCGGGGCGGCCCAGGACAAGACCCCGCACCTCGAGAAGGTCGTGACGATCAACCGCGTCGCCAAGGTCGTCAAGGGTGGTCGTCGCTTCAGCTTCACCGCCCTGGTGGTCGTCGGCGACGGCGACGGTCAGGTCGGCGTCGGCTACGGCAAGGCCAAGGAAGTTCCCGCGGCCATCGCCAAGGGCGTCGAGGAAGCGAAGAAGAACTTCTTCCGCGTTCCCCGCGTCGGTGGCACCATTCCGCACCCGATCCAGGGTGAGGAAGCCGCCGGTGTGGTGCTGCTCCGCCCGGCTTCCGCCGGTACCGGCGTCATCGCCGGTGGCCCGGTGCGCGCCGTGCTGGAGTGCGCGGGTGTCCACGACGTGCTGTCGAAGTCGCTCGGCTCCGACAACGCGATCAACATCGTGCACGCGACCGTGGCGGCCCTGAAGGGCCTGCAGCGTCCCGAAGAGGTCGCGGCCCGCCGCGGTCTCCCGCTCGAGGACGTCGCGCCGGCCCGGATGCTGCGCCAGCGCGCGGGCCAGGGGGTCTGACATGGCTCAACTCAAGGTCACCCAGGTCAAGAGCAAGATCGGCACGAAGCACGCTCACCGCGAGTCGCTGCGCACCCTCGGGCTGCGCAAGATCCGCCAGAGCGTCGTGCGTGAAGACACCCCCCAGGTGCGCGGCCTGATCCACACCGTCCGCCACCTGGTGGAGGTCGAGGAGGTCAAGGCATGACGGCCATCAAGATCCACCACCTGCGTCCGGCTCCGGGCGCCAAGCGCGACAAGATCCGCGTGGGCCGTGGTGAGGGTTCGAAGGGCAAGACGGCCGGTCGCGGTACGAAGGGCACCAAGGCCCGGAAGAACGTGCCGGCCCGGTTCGAGGGTGGGCAGATGCCCATCCAGATGCGGCTCCCGAAGCTCCGCGGCTTCAAGAACCGCTTCCGCACCGAGTACCAGCCGGTGAACGTGGGCGACATCGCCCGCGTCTTCCCGGACGGCGGCACCATCGGCGCCGACGAGCTGGTCAAGGGCGGTCTGGTCCGCAAGGGCAAGCTGGTGAAGGTCCTCGGCAACGGCGACGTGAACGGCGTCAAGCTGAACGTCACCGCCGACGCGTTCTCCGGCTCCGCCAAGGAGAAGCTCGAAGCGGCCGGTGGCTCCGCCACCACCAACTGAGGCTTATTCTGGTTAGGCCGCCGTGCCCCCCGCGCAGACCGCCGGTCAGCTCGGATGTCATGCGGCGGCCGACGGCTGAATAAGCCTCACTGAGATTGCTCGCCCGAAGGCCCGTCCGGCTCACGCCGGGCGGGCCTTCGGCGTTCCCGGACTTCCTTGCCGGAAGCCGGATCCGGGCGGAGGATCACAGGGGTGGACAGACCCGCACAAGACCCCCCACCCCCGGCCGGCGCGGCGGATTCCCCGCTGAGCTTCCCGGTCGAGGCGCCCAAGCTCGCCGGGGTCGAGCCGGGAGCCGGAGCACCGGCAGGCGCCCCGGGGGAGGCGGCAGTGCCGAGGCAGGACGACCCCCTGGCATCCCCGTCGGAGGCGGCGGCCGCACCGCCGAGGCAGGGCGATCCGCTGACCTTCCCCGCGGCGGCCGCACCGCCGAGGGAGGGCGACCCGCTGACCTTCCCCACGCCAGGCGCACCCCACACCGAGCCGCCGCTGTTCCCGGCGGAAACCCCGCCCGCGGAGCCCCTCGCCTTCCCCGCGGCAGCCACGCCCCATACCGAGCCACCGCTCTTCCCACCCCCCACCCCGCCCGGGCACCTGCCGTTCCCGGTCGCCGAGCTGCCGACGGTCGCCGCCGGGCCCCCGCCGGCCGCCCCCGCGGCCGCCCCGACGCCCGCCCAAGCCCCCGCTCCCGAGCCGCCCGCCTCCCGGCTGCCCCGGCACCTCCCGGCGGCCCTCGCCGCCCTGGCGGCCCTCCTGGCCGTCGGAGGCTGCTTCCTGCCGCTCTTCCGGATGCTCCAGGAACTCTCCTTCCGCCAGGGCTTCGGCGACGCGCAGCTGACCATCACCGAGACCGCGTGGGGCAACCGCATCGAGGTCTCCGGCCAGGAACCCACCGACCGGCCGGGGGTGCCTGTCGGCATCCCGGTGATCGTCGCGATCGTTCTCCTGGCCGCGGCCGCGTTCGCGGCCTTCTCCCGGCCCGGGCGCGGCCTCACCCGGTGGCTGCTGTCGGCCGGTGCGGTGTTCGCCGCGGGCGTCGTCACCACCGTCGCGATGTTCCGGTTCGAGCTGGCCGCCATCGCCGGGGAAGAGGTGGACCTGGAGGTCACCACCGGGCCCGGCATGTGGCTCCTGGCCCTGGCCGCCGTGGCGGCCGCCGCCGCGGCGGTCGTGGCCCACCTGCCCCTCCTCGGCCACCTCCGGGACCCCGCCTGGGCTGATCCGGCCGTCGCCTACGCCGACACCCCGACGCCGCCCTCCGGGGTCGCCATCACCGTGCTGCCCCCGGATGAGCCGGACGAGCCGGACGAACCGCCGCTACGGTGAACACGCGTGGGTCTTCTTCGGCGCCTCCGTGCTCGTCGCCCTTACGCCAGGGGCGAACAACCTGCTCGGCCTCCACCACGGCATGACGCACGGTGTTCGCCACGGCCTCGCCGGCCTGGGTGGCCGGCTGGCCGCGTTCACCCTGCTGATCGCCGCCGTCGCGGCCGGGCTGGGGCAGCTCTTGGCCGCCTCCGAGACCGCTCTGACGATCATCAAATGGGCCGGCGCCGCCTACCTGCTCTACCTCGGCGTCCGCCTGCTCTGGTCCACCTTCCGGGGCAAAAACACCCCGAACGAGCTGCCCAAAACCCCCACCACGGCCTGGCGCGTCACCCGCAAGGAGTTCGGTGTCGCGATCACCAACCCGAAGGCGATCCTGATCTTCACCGCCTTCGTCCCGCAGTTCATCGACGCAGGTCACGGCTCCTTTCCGACGCAGATCGCGCTGCTCGGCGCGGTCTATCTGCTGGCCGAGTTCCTGGCCGGCTCGGTCTACGTCGTCGCCGGCGCCGCGGTGAAGACGATCAAACTGCCCCGGCGGGGCGTCGACCGGGCGACCGGGGTGGTCCTCGTCGGGCTGGCCGGCGTGCTCGCGACGTCGAACGCCTGATCCACATTCTGTCAAGGAATACCGCCAAGACGGCGATGTGGATCAACCCGCCGGAGCAACCTTGGTACGGAAAACGCACACGGACTGCGGACACGCCCTGTGAAGCTGTTAGAGTCGGCGACACGCTTCGGGACGAGTGTGCCCCGAAGCGTTCCTGGCTTGCGTGCCAGTAGTGCTGTGTGTTCCCGCCGGCCCCGTGCCGGCCAAGCCGATCGTCGGTTAGGACAGCCGACGACGCCGAGGAGGTCCCCCGCGTGCTCAGCGCCTTCCGCTCGGCTCTCGCGACGCCGGATCTACGCAAGAAGATCCTGTTCACGCTAGCCATCGTCGCGGTTTACCGAATCGGTGCGACCATTCCGGCGCCCGGCATCTCGTACGGTGCCGTACAGGCTTGTAGCTCCCAGGCGCAGCAGGAGGGCGTCTACCAGCTGCTGAACCTGTTCAGCGGTGGTGCGCTGCTGCAGCTGTCGCTCTTCTCGACCGGCATCATGCCGTACATCACGGCGAGCATCATCATCCAGCTGCTCACCGTGGTCATCCCGCGGTTCGAGGAGCTGAAGAAGGAAGGGCAGTCCGGCCAGGGCAAGCTGACCCAGTACACCCGGTACCTCACGATCGCGCTGGCGATCCTGCAGGCCACCGGGGTGGTCGCGCTCGCGGACCGCAAGCAGCTCTTCCCGGACTGCGACCAGCCGATCATCCCGGACAACAGCGTCTACTCGCTGGCGATCATCGTCATCACCATGACCGCG
This sequence comes from Amycolatopsis sp. 505, assembly GCF_031625235.1. NCBI lineage: Bacteria > Bacillati > Actinomycetota > Actinomycetes > Pseudonocardiales > Pseudonocardiaceae > Amycolatopsis > Amycolatopsis sp. 505. The sequence continues at coordinate 553,025 of NZ_JACKQP010000001.1, read as the reverse complement.
GGCACCGCCGTCATGATGTGGCTGGGCGAGCTGATCACCGAGCGCGGCGTCGGCAACGGCATGTCCGTCCTGATCTTCCTGAACATCGCCGCGCGCATCCCGGTCGAGGGCGGCAACATCCTCAGCAACGCCGGTGGCCTCGGCCTGGCCGTCGTCTGCGCCTTCGGCCTGGTGATCATCGCCAGCGTCATCTTCGTCGAGCAGGGCCAGCGCCGGATCCCGGTGCAGTACGCCAAGCGCATGATCGGCCGCCGGATGTACGGCGGCACGTCGACCTACCTGCCGATCAAGGTGAACCAGGCCGGCGTCATCCCGGTCATCTTCGCGTCGTCCCTGCTGTACCTGCCGGACCTGATCAGCCGTCTCGTCGGCGACCAGAACAGCAACTCCGGCTGGCAGGTGTTCATCCGGAACTACATCGTGAACCAGTCCAGCTGGGTGCACATCCTGCTGTACTTCGCGCTGATCATCTTCTTCACGTACTTCTACATCACGATCACGTTCAACGTGGACGAGCGTGCGGAAGAGATGAAGAAGTTCGGTGGCTTCATCCCGGGCATCCGCCCCGGCCGCCCGACGGCCGAGTACCTCAGCTTCGTGCTGGGCCGGATCACCCTGCCGGGCTCGCTGTACCTGGGCATCATCGCGATCCTCCCGAACTTCTTCCTGTCGGTGACCGGTAGCGGGAACAACCAGAACTTCCCGTTCGGTGGCACGGCTGTGCTGATCATGGTCGGTGTCGGCCTCGACACCGTGAAGCAGATCGAAAGCCAGCTGATGCAGCGCAACTACGAAGGGTTCTTGAAGTGACGCGCCTGGTTCTCGTCGGCCCGCCCGGTGCGGGCAAGGGCACGCAGGCGGTGGCCCTGTCCGAGCAGCTGCGCATCCCGCACATCTCGACCGGTGACCTGTTCCGCGCCCACGTCGGCCAGGAGACCCCGCTCGGCCAGGAGGCGAAGCGCTACCTGGACTCGGGCGAGCTCGTGCCCGACTCGGTGACCAACGAAATGGTCCGCGAGCGGCTCGCCGAGCCGGACGCCAAGGCCGGCTTCCTGCTCGACGGCTTCCCCCGCAACACCAAGCAGGCCGAGGTCCTCGGCGAGATCCTGGGCGACGCGGACGTCGCGCTCGACGCCGTGATCCAGCTGCAGGTGCCGGAGGACGTCGTCGTCGCGCGGCTCATGTCGCGCGGCCGCGCGGACGACACCGAAGAGGTCATCCGCCGCCGTCAGCAGATCTACGTGTCGGACACCGCGCCGCTGCTGGAGTACTACGCCGACATCCTGGTGACCGTCGACGGTGTCGGCAGCGTCGAGGAGATCTCCGGCCGGGTGCTGAAAGCGCTGCGCGACCGCACGTGAACCTCGGAGGATTGCGTGTTCTGCAAGTGCTCCGCCGTGGGCGCATGATCGAAGTCAAGACCCCGGACGAGCTGCAGGCGATGCGGGCCGCGGGCCTCGTCGTCGCCCGCACGCTCGCGGCGGTCCGCGCCGCGGCGAAGCCCGGTGTCAGCACGGCCGAGCTCGACGAGCTGGCCGAGCAGACGATCCGGGACGCCGGCGCGGTGCCGTCGTTCAAGGGCTACCACGGGTTCCCGGCGTCGATCTGCGCGTCGGTGAACGAGCAGATCGTGCACGGCATCCCGGCGAAGACCCAGGTGCTGGCCGACGGCGACATCATCTCCGTCGACTGCGGCGCCATCCTCGACGGCTGGCACGGCGACTCCGCCGTCACGCTGGCCATCGGCAAGGTCTCCGACGCCGACCTGGCGCTGTCCGCGGCGACCGAGGCGGCGATGTGGGCCGGCATCGAGGCGGTCAGTGCCGGTGGCCGGCTCACCGACATCTCCCACGCCGTCCAGTCCGCCGCCGAGCGCGCGGGCCGCGACGACGGCATCGAGTACGGGATGATCGTCGAGTACGGCGGCCACGGCATCGGCCGCCAGATGCACATGGACCCGTTCCTGCCGAACGTCGGCAAGCCCGGCAAGGGCCCCCGGCTCAAGCCCGGCATGGCCCTGGCCATCGAGCCGATGCTCACCGGCGGCGGCGGCGAGACCCGCGAGCTGGACGACGGCTGGACGGTCGTCACGGCCGACGGCTCCCGCGCGGCCCACTGGGAGCACACCGTCGCCATCACCGAAGACGGTCCCTGGGTGCTCACTGCCGCCGAGGACGCCTGACCTGCGCGTTCACCCACAAGCGGTGATCGCCATCACGTCCACCTGCACGGTCCTTTAGCATGGTCACCCCCGGTTTGGGGGTCGCGACACGACCTGCGTACACTGTCAAGTCGGCGCACTTATCGCGCCCGGATCCTGCGCGCTCGTGAATTCACGGTCTTGGGAGCCGGGCACCAGTGTGCCACGCAACACCCGACCCAGCACTAGTGCTCGAGTTGATCAGGTGTGGCGACAGACGCTGCAGACAAGGAAATGCGGAGGACATGGCGAAGAAAGACGGGGCCATCGAGGTCGAAGGCCGCGTAGTCGAGCCGCTCCCCAACGCGATGTTCCGCGTCGAGTTGGAGAACGGTCACAAGGTCCTGGCACACATCAGCGGCAAGATGCGGCAGCACTACATCCGCATCCTGCCGGAGGACAGGGTTGTCGTGGAGCTTTCGCCCTACGACCTCTCTCGTGGTCGCATCGTCTACCGCTACAAGTGATCACGAAGAGCGGCTCAGAAGCAGGAGAGCAGAAGACGTGAAGGTTCAGCCGAGCGTCAAGAAGATCTGCGACAAGTGCAAGGTGATCCGCCGTCACGGCCGGATCATGGTGATCTGCGAGAACCTGCGGCACAAGCAGCGGCAGGGCTGATCGCCAAGCACTCGACCAGAGTGGATTGACGGCTACACAACCTCCCCGCACCTGCCGGCTCACGTGAGTGAACCGGTTCACCCCCGGGCTTCAGGCCGGGGCTGGGACACCCGAGGCGCAAGCCGAGGGCACGACAGGCGAGTCGGTCCCGGAACCGGACGGGGAGCAGACCTGAAGAAGAAACCGAAGAAGGAGCATCAGCGCCAATGGCACGACTCGCTGGCGTAGACCTCCCCCGCGAAAAGCGGTTGGAGATCGCGCTTACCTACATCTACGGCATCGGCCGTACCCGCTCGAAGCAGCTCATCAAGGCTGCCGAGCTCAACGCGGACACCCGCGTCAAGGACCTCAGCGATGACGACCTCGCGAAGCTGCGTACGTACATCGAAGAGAACTTCAAGGTCGAGGGTGACCTTCGCCGTGAGGTGAACGCCGACATCCGTCGGAAGATCGAGATCGGGTGCTACGAGGGCCTTCGCTGGCGCCGCGGACTTCCCGTCCGTGGTCAGCGCACCAAGACGAACGCCCGCACCCGCAAGGGTCCGAAGAAGACGGTCGCCGGCAAGAAGAAGGCTGGAAAGAAGTGAGCGTCCAGGGCAAGAAGGTCGTGCAGATGGGTGGCGTTCAGCGCCGCGGCTCGGCTTGTGTCTCGCCCAAGGCGCTCTACGCCCGCCCGATGGCGCTCCGCAACCTGTACACCGACGCCGGTTCGATCATCCGGCGCGGCCAGGCCGAAGCGGTCGCCGCTCACCAAGAGAACGCGCGCTAACAGGAGAACCCTCAGAACATGCCACCGAAGTCTCGTACTGCGGCCGGGGCCAAGAAGGTCCGCCGCAAGGAAAAGAAGAATGTCGCGCACGGTCACGCGCACATCAAGAGCACCTTCAACAACACCATCGTCTCGATCACGGACCCGACCGGTGCCGTGATCGCGTGGGCGTCGAGTGGGCACGTGGGCTTCAAGGGCTCCCGCAAGTCCACCCCGTTCGCCGCGCAGATGGCCGCCGAGAACGCTGCCCGCAAGGCCGCCGAGCACGGCATGAAGAAGGTCGACGTCTTCGTGAAGGGCCCGGGTTCGGGCCGCGAGACGGCGATCCGCTCGCTGCAGGCGGCCGGCCTCGAGGTCGGCACCATCCAGGACGTGACCCCGCAGCCTCACAACGGCTGCCGCCCGCCCAAGCGGCGCCGGGTCTGAGGAACGGGGAGGAGTAAGAAGAAATGGCTCGTTACACCGGCCCCGCGACGCGTATTTCGCGTCGCCTCAAGGTTGACCTCATCGGCGGCGACCAGGCTTTCGAGCGTCGCCCCTACCCGCCGGGCCAGCACGGCCGCGGGCGCATCAAGGAGTCCGAGTACCTCCTGCAGTCGCAGGAGAAGCAGAAGGCTCGCTACACCTACGGCGTTCTCGAGCGCCAGTTCGTCCGGTACTACAAGGAAGCCGTCCGGCGTCCGGGCAAGACCGGTGAGAACCTGCTGCAGATCCTCGAGTCCCGCCTGGACAACGTGATCTACCGCGCCGGCATCGCCCGCACCCGCCGCCAGGCGCGTCAGCTGGTGAGCCACGGCCACTTCCTGGTCAACGGCCAGAAGGTGAACGTCCCGTCGTTCCAGGTCACCAAGTGGGACATCATCGACGTGCGGCCGAAGTCCATGGGCATGCTGCCGTTCGTCGCGGCGAAGGAGTCCTTCGGCGAGCGCCCCATCCCGGCGTGGCTGCAGGTCGTCCAGTCCAACCTCCGCGTGCTGGTCCACCAGCTGCCGGAGCGTGCGCAGATCGACGTTCCGGTTCAGGAACAGCTGATCGTCGAGCTCTACTCGAAGTAGTCCGGCACCGTCGGACAGGGCGGCGGCGCGACAGGTGCGCCGCCGCCGCGCCATCCCTTCGACGTCATATGGCGGGCGTCGTCTGGAAAGGAACTAGGAAGAAATGCTGATTTCCCAGCGGCCGGCTCTCGGCGAAGAGACGGTCAACGAGACCCGCTCCCGATTCACCATCGAACCGCTGGAGCCCGGCTTCGGCTACACGCTCGGCAACTCGCTGCGGCGCACGCTGCTGTCGTCCATCCCGGGCGCGGCCGTGACGAGCATCCGCATCGACGGCGTGCTGCACGAATTCACCACCGTTCCCGGGGTGAAGGAAGACGTCACCGACATCATCCTGAACCTCAAGGAGCTCGTGGTGTCCTCGGAAGAGGACGAGCCGGTCACCATGTACCTGCGCAAGCAGGGCCCGGGTGAGGTCACGGCGGCCGACATCGTGCCGCCGGCGGGTGTCACCGTGCACAACCCGGATCTGCACATCGCGTCGCTGAACGGCAAGGGCAAGCTCGAAATCGAGCTCGTCGTCGAGCGCGGCCGCGGTTACGTTCCGGCCCTGCAGAACAAGCAGGCGGGCGCGGAGATCGGCCGGATCCCGGTCGACTCGATCTACTCGCCGGTGCTCAAGGTGACCTACAAGGTCGAGGCCACCCGTGTCGAGCAGCGCACCGACTTCGACAAGCTGATCCTGGACGTCGAGACCAAGCCGTCGATCACGCCGCGGGACGCGGTCGCGTCGGCCGGCAAGACGCTGGTGGAGCTGTTCGGTCTCGCCCGCGAGCTGAACGTCGACGCCGAGGGCATCGAGATCGGCCCGTCGCCGCAGGAGGCGGACACCATCGCCGCCTACGCGATGCCGATCGAGGACCTGGACCTCACCGTCCGGTCGTACAACTGCCTCAAGCGCGAGGGCATCCACACGGTGGGCGAGCTCGTCTCGCGCAGCGAGGCGGACCTGCTCGACATCCGCAACTTCGGCGCCAAGTCGATCGACGAGGTCAAGCTCAAGCTCGTCGGTCTTGGCCTCGCGCTGAAGGACAGCCCGCCCGGGTTCGACCCGACCGCGGCGGCCGCCAGCTACGACGGCGAAGGCTGGTCGGAGGGTGTCGGTGGCATCGCCGACGGGATTTCGGACGGCCACGACGATGGCCAGGACTACGCAGAGACCGAGCAGCTCTGAGGCCGTGTGCCTGGACGCTGTGAGCTGAACTAGGAGAACCAATGCCCACCCCTACCAAGGGAGCCCGGCTCGGCGGGTCGTCCGCGCACGAGCGGCTGATCCTGGCCAACTTGGCCACGCAGCTGTTCGAGCACGGCAAGATCACGACCACCGAGGCGAAGGCCCGCCGGGTCCGCCCGCTGGCCGAGAAGCTGATCACGAAGGCGAAGCGGGGCGACCTGCACAACCGTCGTCAGGTGCAGAAGGTCGTCCGTGACAAGGACGTCCTGCACAAGCTGTTCGCCGAGATCGGTCCGCACTTCGCGGAGCGCGCGGGTGGCTACACCCGGATCACCAAGACGATGCCGCGCAAGGGCGACAACGCCGCCATGGCCGTCATCGAGCTGGTGGCCGAGAAGACGGTGACTTCGGAAGCCGAGCGCGCTCGCAAGACGAAGTTCGCCAAGGACGAGAAGGCCGCCGCCCCGGCTGCTGCCGAGGAGACCTCGACCGAGGAGACCACCGAGGCGCCCGCCGCCGAGGAGGCCAAGGCCGAGGACACCGCCGCCGAGACCGAGGCTCCGGCTTCGGACGACGCCGACGCCAAGAAGGACTGACGTCCTGACGGCCGCTTCGACACCGGACGAGCCCGCCACTCCCCCCGGGGAGGGCGGGCTCGTTCGTCTGCGCCTGGACGTCTCCTACGACGGCACGGACTTCTCGGGCTGGGCCCGCCAGCCGGGCCGCCGCACGGTCCAGGGCCTCCTGGAGGAGGCCCTGCAGAAGCAGCCACCGGGGGCGTCGGTGCCGAAGTCCGTCGTCGTGGCGGGCCGCACGGACGCCGGCGTCCACGCGACGGGCCAGGTGGTGCACGTCGACGTGGTGCCCCTCTCGTCGCCTTCGGGCCGGATTCCGGTGTCCCCGGAAGGCATCCCGGATCTGACGCGCATGACGGGCCGCTGGAACCGCCTGCTGCCGGGCGATGTGCGCGTGCTGGGCGCCCGGGTGGCGCCGGAAGGCTTCGACGCCCGGTTCTCGGCGATCCGCCGGCACTACCGCTACCGGGTCTCGGACGCGCCGTGGGGCGTGGACCCGCTGCGCCGCCACGACACCCTGGCCTGGAACCGTCCACTGTCGACGGACGCGATGAACGCGGCGGCGGCGGACCTGCTGGGCCTGCACGACTTCGCGGCGTACTGCAAGCAGCGCGACACGGGCACGACGATCCGCGAGCTGCAGCGGCTGGAGTGGGCGCGGGTCGACGACCACCTGCTGGAGGTCCGCGTTTCGGCGGACGCGTTCTGCCACTCGATGGTCCGCAGCCTGGTCGGAGTGCTCCTCCTGGTCGGCGACGGCCGCCGCACCGACGCGTGGCCGTCGAAGGTCCTGGAGAGCGGCATCCGCGACAGCGCGGTCGCCCCGGCTCACGGCCTCACCCTGCTCGGCGTGGACTACCCGCCGGACGCCGAACTCGCGGCCCGGGCAGCCCAAACCCGCAACATCCGCACGGCCCCGTAACCGAACGTCGCGAATGACTCATTCGGGACCTCCGAGGTCCCCAATGAGTCATTCGCGACGGGCAGTTCAGTCGCCGCGGCGGACCGGGCCGAGGAGCTGCTGCTCCTTGCCCGTCGTCACCAGCCTCAGCGGCCGCCAGAGGTTGCGGCCCAGGGCCACCACCTGGTCGTCCTGCAACGTCGTCAGCTGGCGCATCATCTGGGGCGGCAGGCGCCAGATGCGGGCCGCCAGCTCGGCCTGGCCGGCCGGGAGGCGCTGCATCAGCACCAGGTCCGCCGCGTTGGCCGTCGCGCCCGCTTGCGGGTGCAGGTACGGGAGCACGTAGACCGTCGTCTGCCAGGGCGAGCGGGGCGGGAACAGGTCCTGCGGTGTCGGGCCGCCGTCGGTCACCACCAGCAGCGGGGCGTCCTCCGACGGCCGCGGCAGCTCGACCGGGGACAGCCGGCGGATCTGCACCAGCGGTGACGGCCGGCCGTCGCGGCTGCCCGCCGCGCGGGACAGGACCTGCCACTCGGTCGGGCGACCGGTCGCGACCACGACCCACGCCCCGACCGCCATCGCCCGCATCGCGACCTGCCGGGCCAGGTACAGCCCGCCCACCAGCACGATCCGGGTGGGGGTCGAGCGCAGCGCCGAGATGGTCAGCGGCTCGCCCTTGAGACCCGAGCCGAGGACGATGCCGCCGCGGTCGCCCGAGGGGCTGATCGCGTCGAGCAGCGCGGGGTCCACCGTGAACTCCGGTGCCACGCCGCCGTTCTGCCCGGCGTCACGGACGCGCGAACTCATGCTGTGCCTCCGATCGGCAACGTCGCGGCGAGCGCGGACACCTGCAGCCCGCGCAGCGGCGTCAGGTCCACCCCGAGCCGTTCGGACAGGCTCTGCAGCCGCTGGTCGGCGGCGTCGAGCTCACGCGGGTTCCGCGCGCTCAGCCGGACCACGCCGCGCAGGCCGATCTTGCCCTCGTCGGACGCCGGGGAGATCGACATCGCCAGCGTCGCCGACAGCGCGCGGACGCTCGTCAGCGCGTTGAGGCTGCTGGTGACCTTGCCCTTCGGCCAGCCGGTGATGGCGTAGCTCGCGTGCCCGATGCCGGCCGCGGTCACGCCGGACCAGCGTTCCTGCAGCGTCACCTTCGTGGGTGAACCGGCGACGGAAGTGAGCTCCGCGGCCGAGATGCTCGCCCGCAGCAGCTCGTCCGGGTCGAGCGGCCGCGTCGGCACGCCCTGGGACTCCAGCGCGTTGCGCACCCGCGAGAGCGCGCCGATCAGCGCGCGGTGGGCGCCGACGACGCCGCCGCCGCGTTCCCGGATCGCCGCCGGGCACCGCCGCGGGTCGAGCCGGATCGCCACCCACGTCGTCCGCCGGGCCGCCGCGGGCAGCGGGCCCAGGACCTCCATGTAGGAGCTCAGCGCGGGCGAGTCCGACGGCAGCGCGGCGCTGCCCGGGTAGCAGTGCCAGATCATCTGGATCGAGTCGAGGACCACCCCGCGGTCCTCGAGGCAGGGCGCCAGCGCCGACAGCGGCAGGCTCGGCGCGCCGTCGGCCTGGGTGATCAGCGCCGGGGCCGGCTCGACGAGCAGCACCGCCGTCCACGTGCCGTCGTTCCAGGCGAGCCCGACCTGCTGGCGTTCGTGGTCGACGCCGTGCGCGACGACGAGGTCCGGCACGGCGATGCGCAGCAGGTTCACGCGGGCGTCGTCGGGGCCGGTGACCGTGGTCTCCTCGGCGGTCATGGCTTCGACGGTGCTCGGCGGCAGCGGCTCGGCGACCCGGTCGTGCGAGCGGAAGGTGTAGCGCAACGTCAGGCCCACCCACTGGGTGAACCAGCGGCCGCGCCAGCGCAGCAGCGCGACGACGAGGGCGAAGCCGACGATGCCGACGCCGACCCACTTCAGCTTCATGTCGATGGCGAGCAGCACCAGGCCGATCGCGAGGCCGACTTCGAGCACGACGAGGTTGGCCACGGGCAGCGGGCCGAGGGTGACGCCGGCGGACCGTCGCCGCGCCGGCGGGGCCACCCGGGCCGGGCCGGGCGGGGGAGTGGCGGGACCGCTGTCGTCGGGCCCCTGCGGGCCGCCGGGGCCACCCGGGCCACCGCCGCCGGGACCGCCGGGACCGCCACCACCGGGACCACCAGGACCACCGCCGCTGGGGCCACCAGGGCCGCCGGGACCACCGCCACCGGGGCCGCCGGAGCCACCAGGACCGCCGCCACCCGGGCCGCTACCGCCGGGACCGCCGCCGCCAGGCCCACCGGGCCCACTCGGGCCGCCAGGCCCACCGGGCCCACTCGGGCCGCCGGGGCCGCCAGGGCCGCCCGGACGTCCGCCGGGGCCACCCGGGCCGGGACCGGGGCCGCCGGGACCGCGCGGAGGCAGTCCGGGTACGCCGCCGGGTCCACCGGGCCCGCCAGGCACTCCGCCGGGTCCGCCGGGAACGCCGGGAACGCCACCGGGTCCACCGGGACCACCCGGTCTGCCCGGCCGCGGCGGCGGGCCCGGCGGACGGCCACCGGGCGGCGGGGGCCCGGGCGGGCCAGGCGGACGTGGAGGAGTGGTGACGGACATCCGCGCTTTCTCTTCCCCTCGTGCTTGCTGCGTACCCGGAAGCCGGGTCCCGGGGTGCCCGACACTAGCTTGAGTTGGTAGAAACCCCACACCAGACGGTCCCCGTACGGCTATCCTGCGGAACCGTACCGCGACGGGGAGAGCTGTAGGTCGAGAATGCCATCAACACCCACGACTAAGTCTCAGGTCCAGGCGTATCAGTTCGTCCTGCGGCGGATGCAGTCGGCGCTGGTCCGGCGGGACGCCGTGATGCTGCACGACCCGATGCGCACCCACACGCGGGCCACGATCGTGGGGGTGGTGCTGGGCGCGCTCGGCATGATCGTCTTCGTCGTCTGGGGCCTGCTCAGCCCGGCGCCGTCGGTGCCCGAGGCCGGGAACATCGTGATCGGCGAGCAGTCCGGCACGGTCTACGTCGTGACGGGCAACCCGAAGAAGCTGATCCCGACGTTCAACCTCGCGTCGGCCCGGCTTCTCCTGCTGGCCCAGCAGAAGTCACCGGGCGCGGGAGCCGGCGGCGCGACCGCGGCACCCGCTCCGGCTCCGGCGAGCCCGGCGAGTGTGAAGAATCCCACGGTCGTTTCCGACGACCAGCTGAAGGACATTCCGCGCGACAAACTGACCGGAATTCCGGACGGTCCGCAGCTGATCCCGACGGATTCCCAGCGAATTCCCGCGAATTGGGCCGTGTGCGACCAGGTTCAGCTCGACACGTCGCTGCCGAACCCCGACACGGGCCGCACCAACACCTACGTTTTCGGCGGGATCGCGCCGAGCGGCCTCGGCACCGAGCTGGGCGAGAACGAAGCGCTGCTGGCGAAGGCCGACAACGGGAAGACCTACCTCGTCTACCGGCTGCCGAGCTCCCGGAACCGGCCGAACGCGAACACCGTGCGCGCCGAGATCGACGTCGACAACCCGAACGACGCCGTCCGGACGGCGCTGCAGCTGCCGCCGTCGCCGCGGAAGATCACGCAGGGCCTGCTCAACGCGATCCCCGAGGTCGCGAAGCTGTCGCCGCCGAAGATCCCGAGCGGCCAGGCCCCGGCGGACTTCGACGGCCTCACCTCGGGCGACGTCTTCGCCACGCAGCAGGCCGGCCAGCGCGAGCTGAACTACTGGGCGATCACGCCGACCGGCATCCAGCGGGTGTCCAACGCCGTCGCCGACATCATCCGCGTCGCGAAGAACGGCAGCTCCAGCAGCATCCAGACGCTGGGCCTGGACAAGCTCGCCGGGGTGAAGACCCTGCAGCCGAACGACCCGGACTACATCCCGGTCGACGACTTCCCGCGCTCGGTGCCGACGATCCTCGACGCGACGAAGAACTCCTCGGTCGCGTGCCTGGGCTGGTCGCTGGTCGGCTCCGGCCCGGACCAGGACGGCCACACCTCGGTGTACGTCGACACGCAGCTGCCCGGCCAGAAGAGCACCGGCGAGAAGTTCACCCCGATGGCCGTGACGACGCCGGGCCCGAACCGGGTGCCGCTCAACGGTTTCTACGTCAAGCCCGGGTTCGCCGCGGTCGTCCAGTCCGCCACCGGCAAGGCCAGCTTCGGCAAGGGCGCGATCCAGCTGATCTCCGACCGGGGCGTCCGCTACAGCGTCCCGGACGCCCAGACCGCGGACGCGATCGGCCTGAACAACCGGCAGCCCGCGCCCGAGTCGATCATCGGGCTGCTGCCGACCGGGGCGTCGCTGAATACCCAGGACGTGCTGCGGCAGTTCGACGCGGTGCCGATCGACCCGAACGCCGGCGCGTTCCCGACGACCCAGCAGCCGGCCAACTGAGCGGAACCGCCGGGCCGCGGCGGACGTCCCACGCTCGAAGGTCCTTTTCGCGAGCGGAGGTGCCGTGGCCGGCTTGAAGATGGACGGCGTCGTCGTCGCCGGGTACGCCGAGACGGCCGAGGCCGCTGCGGACGACCTGGACGCGGCGGCGGCCGAGGTCGGCGGCGACGTCACCGGGGAGTCCTTCGGGACGCTGGGGGCGCAGATCGGCGTCGGGGAGTCGTACGGCCGCGCGGCCGGGGCGTTGCGGCGCCAGCTGGCCGACGGCGCCGAGGCGCTGCGCTCGGCCGCGGAGGCGCTGCGGCAGGTGACGGTCCGCCACGGCGGCCAGGACGCCGAAGCCGCGGAGCTGATCAAGCGGGCCGGAAGGCTCGACGGATGACGTTCGCCGAGCCGGAGGCTTCCACGGACTCCATCCCGCACCCGCTCGCGAAGCGGGCCGCCGCCCCGGTGGTCACCGCGCCCGCGGTCGCGTTCGCCCCGGACGCGGACGGCGCGGGGATCGCCGCCACCGCCGAGCCCTACCTGGCCTACCTCACCGAGGTGTCCGGCCGGCTCGGGCTGATCGACCCGGTCGAGACGTACTTCCGCCCGCTGCTCGGCCGCTGGGGCGACCTCGGCGCCGAAGCCGGCCGGTTGCGCTCGGCGGCCGCGGCAGCGGCCGAGGTGTCCGCCCGGCTCGACGACCACCTGGGCCGGCTCGACGCCGGCTGGGCGGGCCGCGACGCCGACGCGTTCGTCGGGTACATCCGGGAGATCGGTGCCGCGGGCGGTGACCTCCGCGAGGCGCTCACGACGCTCGCGGACGCCCTCGACGACCTGGTGACCACCCTGCGCCACCTGGTCGTCGACCTCGCCGACGTCCTGGTCGGTGCCGCAGACCTGATCTCCGAGACGATGATGCTGCCGAGCGGCGGCACCAAGCGCGCGCGGGCGCAGCTGGGGGAGACGCAGGACGCGGCGAAGGCGTTGTACGAGACGGCGCGAGACGTCTTGGAGGCGTTCGACCGGCTGTGCAACGGCGTCGACGACCCCGACGCGGCCACACGCAGCATCGAGATCGCGCACCGGTACCCGGAGGAGCGCTTCCACCTGCACGAGCCGGAATCCGGCACCCCTGCCCCGGCTTCCGCCGGGCCGGGCTCCGACCCCAGCTCCGACTCCAGTTCCGACGCGGTCATGACACCGTCGTCGGCGAGCGGGGACCCGGCGGAGCCGAAGCACACGGGCGCCGGCACGCCGGACGCGGCCCAGCCTGTGGAGCCGGCACCCCAGCCGGCCCCGGACAGCGCCGCGAGCCACAGCGCGTCCGGGATGCCGATGATGCCGATGATGGGCTTCGGCGCGTTCGGCGGAGGCGGTGGCGGCGGCCGCCGCCAGTCGAAGACCCGCCCGACGACGAAGCCGTCGGAATTGCTGGGCGAGCCCGATCTGGTGGCCCCGCCGGTGATCGGCGAGGACGAAAACCCCCAGCCGAAGAAGCCCCCGGCCCCACCCGCGAAGTGACGGAACCGGCAGCACCCGTGATCAGAGGGTCGACACGCGTGATTGAAGGGTCGACACGGGTGATCAGCGGGTCGACACGCGTGATTGAAGGGTCGACACGCGTGATTGAAGGGTCGACACGGCGAGGTTTGGCGTGTCGACCCTTCAATCACGTGTGATGCCTCCCCAATCACGCGTGATGACCCTTCAATCACGGGTGGGCGGGCTATTCGGGGCGGTTGCGGCGGATCGTGCGCATCACGAACAGGGTGATCAGCAACGCCACCAGGCCGCCGCCCGTTCCGGCCAGCGCCACGATCACCGGGGTCGGGCTGCGGTCGTTGGCCGGCGGGAGCTGGGCCAGCTGCGGGCCCGGGATCGGCGCCGGGTTCCCCACCTCCGACGGCAGGCTCTGGGTCAGCGCCGCCACCGGGTCGATGACGCCGTAGCCGACGAAGTTGTCGCGGCCGCCCGGTGCCGCCGGGTGCTGGGCCGTCTCCTTGATCCGGTTGATGATGCCCTTCGCGTCCAGCTGCGGGTACTTGGCCTTGACCAGGGCCGCGAGCCCCGAGACGTACGGCGCCGCGAAGCTCGTTCCCTGGATCGGGCTGGCCTTGTCGCCGTTCTCGAACGTGAGGTTCGCCAAGCCGTCGGAGCCTTCGGCGGGGTCGAGCGACATGATCTGCGTCCCCGGCGCCGCGACGCCGACCCACGGGCCGTGCACGCTGAACGGGGCCACGCTGCCGGTCTCGTCGATCGCCCCGACGGACAACACGTCGTCGGCGAACCACGGCGGTGTCACGATCGTCTTCGGCTTCCGCGCGTCCGGCTGGTCGTTCTGCGGGCAGGTGTCCGTCGCGTTGCCCGCGGCGGCGATGATCACGACACCCCGCTGCGCGGCGAAGCGGGCGGCGGCCTGGACCTGCTGCTCGCCTTCGGTGATCGAGCCGGTGGCCGGGCGGCAGTTGTCGACCGACATGTTGATGATGTCGGCTTCGTTGCGCTCGGCGATGCCGCGGATGATCTCGGCCAGCGTCTTCAACGTCCCCGCGGTGCCGGCCTTCTCCAGCTGGCGGCCGCCGTTGGTCTGCCCCGGAGACGTCCGGTCGCCTTCACCGCCGCCGCCCCCGCCGCCCGGCGGCGGGCTGGTGCTCGACGACGGCGGAGGCGTGCCCCCGCTGCTGCTCGCCGGCGGCGTCGGGGTCGAGGTGTCGGGCTCGTAGTTCTCGCTCAGCTGGCGGTAGGACACGATCGTGGCGTCCGGGGCGACGCCGATGAACCCGACCTCCGGGTTGTCGGGCTTGCCCGCGATGATGCCGGCGACTTCGGTGCCGTGGCCGTCGCAGTCTTCGAGGCCTTCGGGCTTCCCGTCCGGCTTCGCGACGTAGTCGCCGCCGGACTTGACCCGGTTCTGGAACCACGGGTGCTGGGTCACGCCGGTGTCGACGACCGCCACCCGCACGTTGCCCCCGGCGCTGCCGGTGGCCGCTTTGACGATCTCCTGCGCCTTGCCGATCTGCAGGTAGTCCTGGCCCCACGGCCGGTTCTTCAGCACGATGTCCCGGCCGAGCGTGCTGCGCTGGACGCAGGCCTTCGACTTCTTGTACTTCTTGTCCGGCTGCCGGGAATCCGGGATCAGCTTGCTGTCGTCGACCGGGGGCGGCGTCGCGAAGTAGCCGTCGGCCGGGGCGGCCTGGGCGTGCGCCGGCACCGCGCCCGCGACCGTGGCCAGGACGCCGATCGTGCCGGCGAGCAGGGCCGTCGTGGTGCGCCGGGCCGAGCCAAGGGGGCGTCCTGCTGACATCCGAGATTCACCCGACCCGGTCACTTGAAGTTCAGGTGCCGCAGGGTGGTGTAGAGGTCCATCACACCGAGGGCGAGGGGCAGCACGGAGGCGATGCAGATCGCCTCGATGATCTCCACCGTGCGCCGCAGCGGCGGCGAGAACCGCTGGTTCGGGAAGATCACGCCGACGACGAGCGCGCCCGCGGCGAGCAGGATCAGCAGGCCGAAGACGTAGAGCAGGCGGTTCTGGGCGCTCGCCGAGACCAGCCAGCCGACGGCGATCCCGGTGGCCGAGACCAGGCCCGTGGTGAGCAGGGCGATCGCTTGGCTGCCGTTGGCGTACGCGCGGGCGCGCAGCAGCAGCACGAGCGTCGCGACGACGCCGAGGATGATCCCGAACGCGCCGGGCGCGCTCGCCGCGATGATCGCCGAGACGGCCACCGTGGCACCGCAGCCGACCATCAGGCCGGTCATGTAGTTGTGCGCGATCGCCGTGCGGCGCTCGATCGCCCGGTAGTCGGGGAAGCCGGAGTCTTCCTTCAGCTCTTCGGCGTTGCTCGGGACGTGCGGCAGCGGCAGCTTCGCGAGCCAGATGGTGGCGCGCGGGAGGATCGAGATGCAGGCGAGGGCGACCGCGACGGTGCCGGCCGCGATCCCGGGCGCCGGGTGCGCGACGAGCGTGCCGAACAGGAAGGCCAGCGCGCCGAAGGTGCCCGCGGTGGCCGCGGCGATGAACGTCGTGATGCCGGCGCCGATGACCATGATGCAGACCGAGGCGACGATGATCACCAGCACCGCGCCGAGCAGCAGGTTCGCCCGCAGCGACAGCCCGGGCACGATGTAGAAGCCGCTGACGAAGGCCAGCGGCAGCCCGCCCGCCGCGGCGATCAGCACGCCGGTCGGTTCGGCCTGGTAGCCCTTGGCGAGCGTGGCCCCGATCGCGACGCAGGCGATCGCGCCGATGCCGCCGGCGATGGCCGCACCCAGCGCGCTGCCGCCGTAGAAGGAGCCGCTCATGAACAGCGCGACGGCGGCGGCGAACAGCGCCAGCCCGCCCGCGACGTGCCCGAACCGGTTCGCGGTTTCCTTGGTCCAGGGGCGGAAGCTGTCGGGGGAGGACTCGGCGATGGCGTCGACGACGTCGTCGTACAGCGGCGGCGGCGGGTTTTCGTTGCGCTTGCGCAGCTGGAGCAGCTCACCGTCGACGACGCCGAGCGAAGCCAGCGTGCGGCTCGGGTCGAGCGGGGCGTCCCCGAGCTTCGCCAGCGCCCAGCCGCCGTGGCGGGCCCCGCCGTCGGGCGCGGTCTCCTTGGCCATGTCCAGCAGCATCGGCAGCAGATCGGCCACCGCGACGTCGGCGGGCAGCGCGACGTCGATCCGGGTGGACGGTGCGACGACCGTCACCCTGCTGAAAACTGTCGTGCCCGTAGCCACTGCACTGCCCCCGCTCTGATGAGACGTCTCCCGGGGGAACTTATACCGAAGCCGCCCGCGGGCATCATCGAACGTCCGAAATTCACCGGCTGCCGCAGGCCACGGCAACGTCGCCGCGCGGTGCGGCCCACTAGCTCCGGGCCGCCGTCGGATGTCGCGTATGACTCATTCGGGACGTCCGGCGCTGCGAATGAGTCATTCGCGACGCGGCTTGGCAACGGCAGGCCACGGCAACGTCCCCGCGCGGTGCGGCCCACCAGCCCCGGGTCGCCGCGCGACGTGGCTTGGCCCGGCTGCCGCAGCTCACGGCGGCAAACCACACATTACTGTCGGTGCCGCGCCGTACACTCTCCTCACGACGATCGGGCAGCGTTCCCGGGCGGTTCCGGCATCCGGCGGAATTCCACGAGGGCGTTCGATAGGTTGGTCGCGCACCGACGCGGTGGCCGCCATCGTCGAGTTTGAATGAGGGGTCCTTCGATGAGCACGCTGCAGTTCAAGAAGTCGCCGCGGCTGGCGGCACCGCGGCCACCGGGCGGTGAGGTTCACCTCGAGCCGCCGCCCGAGGTGCCCCGGGTGATCCCCGGGAACATCGTGATGAAGGCGCTTCCGGTCGTCATGATCGTCGCGTCGCTCGGGATGATGGTCTTCATGTTCCAGGCCAGCAACCGGAACCCGATGATGATGGCCATGGGCGGCATGATGGTCGTCGGGACGCTCGGGATGATGGCCGGCGGTGGCGGCAAGGGCGGCGGCGCCAAGCGCGCCGAGATGGACGAGGACCGCAAGGACTACCTGCGCTACCTGGGCCAGATGCGCGACCGCGCCCGCGAGGCGATGGTCGACCAGCGCGCCGCCCTGGAATGGGTGCACCCGGACCCCCAGTCGCTGTGGTCGCTGGCCGCCAGCCGCCGGATGTGGGAGCGCCGGCAGAACGACCAGGACTTCCTGCACCTGCGCGTCGGGCGCAGCTCGCACCGCCTCGCCACGCGGCTGGTCCCGCCCCAGACCGGCCCCGTCGACGAGCTGGAGCCGATCGCCACCCTCGCGCTGCGCCGGTTCGTGCGCGCGCACTCGATCGTGCCGGACCTGCCGACCCAGATCACCCTCCGCGGGTTCGCCGCGGTCAGCATGCAGGGCGACCGCGCGCTGACCCGCGGCCTCACCCGCGCCATGCTCGCGCAGCTCGTTTCCTTCCACAGCCCCGACGACGTGCTGATCGCGGTCGCCACCGCGGGCCGCGCGAAGGAGGAGTGGGAGTGGGCGAAGTGGCTGCCGCACGTCCAGCACCCCACGCTGTCCGACGGCATCGGCCAGCTCCGCATGATGGCCGGCTCGCTGGCCCAGATCGAAGACTGGCTCGACGAAGAACTGCGTGACCGCCAGCGCTTCTCCCGCAACGCCACGCCGGCGCCGGACCAGCCGCACGTCGTGATCATCATCGACGACGCCGAGGTCACCCGCGAAGAGCAGATCGTCCTGGAAGAGGGCCTGGTCGGCGTCACGCTGATCGACCTGTCCGACTCCCTCGGCAACCTCGCCGCCCGGCGCGGCCTCCGGCTGGTCGTCGAGCCGGAGAGGCTGGGCGCGCGCAGTGCCGGCGGTGTCGAGTGGTTCGGCCGCCCGGACACCCTCAGCCTGGTCGAGACCGAGTCGCTGGCCCGGCTCATCTCGCCGTACCGCGTCGGCGGTGCCGCGGGTCAGGACGTCGGCGACGAAGAGCCGCTGCTGTCCAACCCGTCGCTGCTGGAGCTGCTCGGCATCCCCGGCGACCCGATGACCTTCGACGTCCAGCAGGCGTGGCGGCCGCGGCCGATCCGCGACCGCTACCGCGTCCCGTTCGGCGTCGGCGAGTACGGCCAGCCGGTCGAGCTGGACATCAAGGAAGCCGCCGCCGAGGGCATGGGCCCGCACGGCCTCTGCATCGGCGCCACCGGTTCCGGCAAGTCGGAGTTCCTCCGCACGCTGGTGCTGGGCCTGCTGGCGACGCACTCGTCGAGCACGCTGAACTTCGTCCTCGTCGACTTCAAGGGTGGCGCGACGTTCCTCGGCCTCGACAAGGCCCCGCACGTCTCCGCGGTCATCACCAACCTCGCGGACGAGGTCACCCTGGTCGACCGCATGAAGGACGCGCTGGCCGGCGAGATGAACCGGCGGCAGGAAGCGCTGAAGAACGGCGGCAACTTCAAGAACGTCTGGGAATACGAGAAGGCGCGCGAAAACGGCGCGGACCTCGACCCGCTGCCCGCCCTCTTCATCGTCTGCGACGAGTTCTCCGAGCTGCTGAGCGCGAAGCCGGACTTCATCGACCTGTTCGTCGCCATCGGCCGGCTGGGCCGGTCGCTGCAGATGCACATGCTGCTCGCCTCGCAGCGCCTCGAAGAGGGCAAGCTGCGCGGTCTCGACTCGCACCTGTCGTACCGGATCGGTCTCAAGACGTTCTCGGCGGCGGAATCCCGCGCCGCGATCGGCGTGCCGGACGCGTTCGAGCTGCCGTCGGTCCCCGGTGGTGGCTACCTCAAGTACGACACCTCGACGCTGGTGCGGTTCAAGGCGTCCTACGTCTCGGGCCCGTACCGGCCGGCCGGCCTCAAGGTGGCCGGCCCGGCGGCGACCGTGGTCCGCGCGGACAAGCGGCCGCAGCTGTTCGTCCCGGACTTCGTCGAGCTGCCGAAGGAGCCGGAGCCGCAGCAGATCGAGGCGCCGGTCCAGCAGCAGCCGCAGTCCGAAGAGGCGGTCGAACCCAGCGAGCTCGACGTCATCGTCTCGCGCCTGGTCGGCCAGGGCCCGCCGGCGCACGAGGTGTGGCTGCCGCCGCTGAAGGACCCGAACTCGCTCGACACGCTGCTGCCCAACCTGAACCCGACCGACGACCGCGGCCTCTCCCCGGTGGGTTACTTCGGCAACGGGCGGCTGCAGGTGCCGCTGGGCATCATCGACCGGCCGTACGAGCAGCGGCGTGACCCGCTGTGGGCGGACTTCTCCGGTGCGGCGGGGCACGGCGTGATCGTCGGCGGCCCGCAGACCGGCAAGTCGACCATGCTGCGGACGCTCATCATGTCGATGGCGCTGACGCACACCCCGGAGGAAGCGCAGTTCTACTGCCTCGACCTCGGTGGTGGCACCCTGGCCGGTCTGGCCGACCTGCCGCACGTCGGCGGGGTCGCGGTGGCCCGGCGCGAGCCGGACAAGGCCCGCCGGATCGTGGCCGAGCTGACCACCCTGCTCACCGAGCGGGAAGGCCGGTTCGGGGCGATGGGCATCGACTCGATGACCGAGTTCCGCAACCGCAAGCGCCGCGGCGAGATCCGGCCGGACCAGGACCCGTTCGGCGACGCGTTCCTGGTCGTCGACAACTGGCGGGCCCTGCGCGACGACTTCGAAGAGCTCGAGACCACGATCACCCGGCTCGCCACCCAGGGTCTGTCGTACGGCGTGCACGTCGTCATCGCCGCCAACCGGTGGGCCGACATCCGCCCGGCGATCAAGGACATGCTGGGCACCCGGTTCGAGCTGCGCCTCGGTGACCCGACCGAGTCGGACATCGACCGGCGCGTCGCGGTGAACATCCCGGCCGGGCGGCCGGGCCGCGGCCTGACCCGCGAGAAGCTGCACATGCTGGGCGGCCTCCCGCGGATCGACGGCTCCAGCGACCCGGAGACGATCGCGGCCGGCGTGGCCGACGCGGTGGCGAAGATCAAGGGCGCCTGGCGCGGCCGCGTCGCCCCGCAGGTCCGCCTGCTGCCGGAGCTGATCACCTACGAAGAGGTGCTCAAGCTCGACTCCGCACGGGACTCGAAGCTGATCCCGATCGGCGTCAACGAAGAGGACCTGCAGCCGATCTACATCGACTTCAACGCCGAGCCGCACTTCTACGCCTTCGCGGACGGCGAGTCGGGCAAGACGAACCTGCTGCGGCAGATCGCCCGGGGTATCTCGGAGCGCTACACCGCCAAGGAAGCGCTCATCCTGCTGGTCGACTACCGGCGCACGATGCTCGGCTTCATCCAGGGCGACTCGCTGCTCGGGTACGCGGTCTCGTCCGCGCAGCTGGAGAGCATGGTCGGCGACGTCTTCAACTCGATGACCCGCCGCCTGCCGGGCCCGGACGTCACGCAGGAGCAGCTGAAGACGCGGTCTTGGTGGAAGGGCCCGGAGCTGTTCATCCTCGTCGACGACTACGACCTGGTGGCCACGTCGACGAACAACCCGCTGCGGAAGATCTCCGACTTCCTGCCGCAGGCCAAGGACGTCGGCCTGCACCTGGTCGTCGTGCGGCGCACCGGTGGCGCGTCGAAGGCGATGTACGACCCGATCATCGGCAAGCTCAAGGAGATCGCGGCCCCGGGCATGGTGATGAACGGCTCGCGCGACGAAGGTGCGCTGGTCGGCAACATCAAGCCGAGCGCGATGCCGCCGGGCCGGGGCAACCTGCTGACCCGGAAGAACGGCAAGCAGCTCATCCAGGTGTCGTGGATCCAGCCCGACTGACGACGGCGGCCGGACGCGCTCCCGGCGGGGTGGGTAGGTTCCTCCCCGGGTGCGCGTCCCGGTGGGGCGCAAGGAAGCCCGAACACGATTGCGGGAGCTGCTGGTGACGGTCCGGGTTGCGGTGGACTTCGGGACATCGAGCACCTGCGTCGTCGCCTCGGTGAACGGGCGCGAGCCGCAGGTCGTGGTGATCGACGGCCAGCCGCTGATGTCCTCGGCCGTGTACGCGGCGGCCGACGGCACGCTGTTCGTCGGCCAGGAGGCCGAGCGGCAGGCCGCGGTCGACCCGTCGCGGTACGAGCCGAACCCGAAGCGGCGGATCGACGAGGGCGAGCTGCTGCTCGGCGAGAACGTCCTGCGGGTGACCGACGTCGTGCACGCCGTGCTGGGGCGCGCGGTGTCCGAAGCGCGCCGCCTGGCCGGGGACGCCGAAGTCGACCTGCTCGTGCTGACCCATCCCGCGGACTGGGGTGCCATCCGCACCCGGCTGCTGCGGCAGGCCGCCGGCGGGCTGGCGCGCGAGGTCGCGCTGGTGCCGGAGCCCGTCGCGGCGGCGGTCTACCACGCGGCGACGTTCGCGCCGCAGGACGTGACCAACGACCGCACCGTCGAGTTCAGTGGGCGCCCCGGCGACGCGCTCGCGGTGCTGGACCTCGGCGGCGGCACGGTCGACGTCAGCGTGGTGCGGCGGCTGCCGGAGACCGCGCGGGACCGGGCCGGCCGTCCGCAGCGCGGCGGTTTCCAGGTGCTCGCCACCCGGGGCGACCCCAGCTTCGGCGGCGCCGACATCGACCAGGCGCTGCTCGAACACGTCGGTTCGCTGGTCTCCGCGGCGGATCCGGGCGCCTGGCGCGAGCTCGTCGAAGGCCGTGAGCTGGCCGACCGGCGCCGTCGCCGCGTGCTGCGCCAGGACGTGCGGGGCGCGAAGGAGACGTTGTCGCGGCACGCCTACACCGACGTGCCGATGCCGCCGCCGTTCGCCGACGCGCACGTCACGCGCGAAGACCTCGAACGGCTGATCGCGGCGCCGCTGGGCCGGGCCGTCGAGCTGACGGTCGCCGCGATCGGCGACGCCGGCCTGCGGCCGAAGCAGCTCACGGCGATCTTCCTGGTCGGCGGGTCGAGCCGGATCCCGATGATCTCCCGGCTGGTGCACGAACGCACCGGCGTCGTGCCGACGAGCCTCGACCAGCCGGAGACGGTCGTCGCGCGCGGCGCGCTGCGGGCGGTCCTGGTGGACCCGGACCGCACCGGCGCGCTGCCCGGCGAAGCGATGGCCCGGCTGGGCGCGGTTCCGGGCGCGAACCTCGGCCCGGCGGCGCAGCGCACGGAGGTCGTCCGCCCCGGCGACGTCGCCCCGCGCCCGGGGGACGGAAGCCAGCGCCCGGGTGACGGGGGCCAGCGTCCGGCACCGCCGCGCACCCCGGTCGCCGCGCCGGGCCCGCCCGGGCCGGCCGGGTTCCCGAACCGCGCGGCCCCGCCGTCGCCGCCCCACGGGCAGCCGGTGGCCCGGCCGTGGACGCCGCCCGCCCGGCCGAACCCGCCGGGGCCCGCCACCGGCCCGCGGCCCGCCCCCGAACCGGAGGGGAAGAACCGCCGGAAGCTGTGGGGTGCCGTCGCGGTCGCGGTGGTCGTCGTCGCCGCGCTCGTCGTCGCCGGGTTCTTCGTGTTCAAGGGCTCCGGGAGCCAAGCGGAGAGCGGCCGGACGCTTTCGCAGTACGACTTCAGGTTCGTCGCCCCGGAGGACTGGGTCCAGACGGACGACCGGGTCGCCGAGAAGCAGGTCGTGATCCACCCGCAGGAGTCCCGGGACGGCAACGACCTCGTGGTCGCGCAGGAGTACGTCATGGACTACGACGCGACCGCGGACCGGCAGAAGCTCGTCGACGAGCTCCGGCAGCTCGCCGAACGGGCGCCGGAACGCTGGAGCGCGTACAACCCGGACCTGTCCTACGCCGGCAAGACCGTGATCGGCTACCACGAGACCAAGCCGGACCGGCCCGATCTCCAGGTCGACTGGTACGTCGTGGCGAAGGGCCGGATCCGGGTCCACGTCGGCTGCCAGTACGCCACCGCCCCGCTGCGCGAGCGGGTCGCCGCCGCGTGCGCGCAAGCCGTGCGCACGGCGGAAATCCTGAACTGAGAGGAGGGCGCGCGGTGCCGTCCGCGGAATTCGAAAGCGCCGCCGCGTCCTTCAAGCGCCTCGGCCAGGACGCGGTGACGCATTCGCGGCGCGTCGCCGGGAACGCGCTCGCCCGCGGCCGGCGGCAGCACAGCGAGAACGCCGAACTGCTGAAGCAGAGCGGGCGCGGCCCGAAGTCCAGCGACCCGACCCCGGGAACGCTGCGCGCGGCCGCCGAACGGTTCCGCCGCGCGCGGGGGCTCACGGTTCCCGCGGTTCCCGATCCGGTTCCTTCGCGTTCGCAATCTCCCGCGCGAGCCCCTCGATCGGGTGACGACGACGAAGACTTTTCCCAGATGCGAATCATGCAGCGCGATCGGTGAAACCCGGGCCGCCGTTGCTGTGCGCGTGCTAATCCCGCTGGTGGGGAACGCGTTTTCGGGTGATGCGTCACCGGTTCGGTGCGGCCGAGGGATACCCGTGGCGATCGGTTCCCACGCCGGGCGTTAACGCAAGCAACTACTTCGGGGCAAACCACGACAAGGGGGAACCGGACGTGGCAGTGTCTGCGTCGTAGGGCCGTACGAACGAACAAGCTTGGTACGGACAACCACCACTCTTTATGAAGGGGGTACCGGTATGAGCGCCGGACAGGGATTCCAAGGGACAGTTGCCCAGTTCACCGAGGCCGAGGGACGCGTCACCGAGGTCCGGGCCCAGATGGACCAGAACCTTTCGACGCTGCGCGACCGCATCGAGGCCACCCGCGCCGGCTGGCAGGGCGACGCGCAGAAGGCCTTCGACCACGTGATGATGCGCTTCGACGAGGACGCCCGCGGCATGGCGCAGGCCCTGCAGCGCATCGGTGAGCTGCTCCGCGAGGCCGGCTCCAAGTACGAGCGTTCCGAGCAGCAGCAGCAGGAGATCCTCGGCGCCGTCAACCGCGGCTTCGACGCTCTCGGCTGAGCACCTCCCGAATCCTTTCTCGACCACCCGACATCTTCAGCTCAAAAGGAGTAAGCCATGCCTGATGGCGCCGGCATTGTCGTCAATTACGCCACCATCCGCGCTGCCGCGGACGACTGCACGCAGACGGGCGGCGAGCTGCAGTCCGCGTTCGACCGCCTCAAGGACGACCTGCGTCCGCTGACCACCACCTGGACCGGTTCCGCGAAGGAGCAGTACGACGCTGCCCAGCGCACCTGGGACCAGAAGTTCGAGGACCTGAAGCAGGTTCTGGCGCAGATCGCCGCCGCCCTGCCGCAGATCGCCGACGGCTACCAGATGACGGACAACGCCGTCGAAGGCCTGTTCTGAGCCGGTAGCCCCGGAAACCACGGCGGGCCCGCACTCCGGTGCGGGGCCCGCCGTTTTCTGTTGTGCGGCAAGGGAAACCTCAGTGCGGTGCGCCGACCTCGTACTCGGGCCGGTCGTTGAGCACCCGCACCGTCACCTTCTTCGGCTGCCCGCCGATGGTCACCGTGCAGTCGAACGTCGTGCCGTTCCGGGCGGCTTCGTTCGCCGGGCACTGCGCATCCTTCACGTCCGGCTCGCCGTAGTTCTCGTTCAGGACCTTGACCACACCGTCCTGAAGGGACTGTTGCTCCAGCACGTCCCCGCGGAACGCGCCCAGCAGCCACGCCGCACCGCCGCCGACCGCGAGCACCAGGACCGCGGCGACCGCGATCAGCGCCGGCTTCTTCGACTTCGGCTTCTTCGCCGGCTCGGCCGGGAACGCACCCAGACCGCCGTACTGCGCCGGCTGGAACCCGCCGCCGTACTGCGGCTGCCCGTGGCCCGGCGTCGGCGCCGGCTGGGACGGCGTCGGCTGGGACGGCGGCTGCCACGGTCCGCTCGGCGGCCCCGGCTGCCACGGCCCGGAGAACGAGCCCGACGGCTGCCCCGGGTGCCACGCACCGGTGTAGGCGCCCGAAGCACCGGGGTCGGCGTTCTGCTGCCACTGCCCGGAGTGCGGACCGGTCGCCTGCTGCTCGGGCTGCCACGCGCCGGGCTGCGGGGCGGCGCCGGAAGCCGGCGGCTGCCACCACTGCGGCTGCTGCGGGTCGGGCGGCTGGGACGGTGGGGTCATCGGGAATCACCTCGGGTCGTGGTCACGCCTCAGCTGCCCTGCGCTTCGCCGAGCCGGCGGTAGAAGTCGTCCATCGCCGCCCGGTCGGGCAGCACCGTGATCTGGCTCGCGTCCGGCAGCTTCGGCATGTCCTGCTGGCTTGCCTTGCCGGTGAACCGGAACTCGTACTTGAGCTCGAGCTGGTGGCCGTCGCCGGAGAACTTGGCCTCCATCACGAAGGAGACCAGGCTGCCGTCGGGGTTCAGCGTGATCGTCGCCGGGACCGCGGCCTTCTTCAGCTCCGGCCCGATCTTGTCCGTCAGGCTCGGCGGCAGGATCTCGACCTTGTTCTTGACGAAGATCTCGAACGGCACGTTGACGGTCAGCGCGGTCTTGCCGTCGCCCAGGCTCTTCGCCCCGCGGACCGCCCGCTTGTCGGCCTGGTAGGCCTGCACGGTCGAATCCGCCATGCGGCACGGCGTCAGCACCCCGCCCCAGACGCACGGGAGGACCAGGCCGCCCTCCGGCTTCGGCATCGACACCCACGCCGTCGGCGAGACGCCCTTCTGCACGTACATCGGGCCGAGGTAGGTGTACTCGACCGTGCCGTCCGCGGGCGTGTACGTGTCGATGATCTCGTCCGGGTTCTTCTGCGACCGGTGCCGCACCGCCCGGCTCTCCGGGCTGCCGGTGCGCGCCGACGTCACCGTGCTGTGGATCCACTTGTCGTCGAACTTGAAGTAGGCGTCCAGCGAGTTGGTGACGTCGCGCGAGTCGGTGATGGTGTCGCCGAGCTTGCCGATGACCTGCTCGAACTTGGCGCCGACGTAGTCCGCCGCGTCGTCGCCCTTCGGCAGCGCCGTGCCCGCCTTCGCCGTGCCGCAGGCGCTGGCCAGGGCCAGCAGGGCACCCAGGACGAAGATCGCCGTCGGTCGTTTGCTCATGCCGTCCCCTGCTCAGCCGTGTCGCCCGGATGGCCCCATCCTCGCGTGTCGCGGTGGCGCGTGCAGGCGCTTCGGCGGGAAAAATCCGGTAGGGTCCCCGCTGCGCCCGGGCCGCTCGGAGCCTAATATGGGCGCTTCCACCACCCCCGATGCGCGGGTGCGGTGACCGTGGGGGTATCTTCATATGTCGTTGTGCGCTGCGGCGCGTAAGCGCTAGGCCCGCACAGAACCCACACGCAATGTTGACGACGAGGTAGACCCTTGCCCACGTACAGCCCCAAGCCCGGCGACGTCACTCGTGCCTGGCACGTGATCGACGCCGAGGATGTCGTGCTCGGACGGCTGGCGACCGAGGTCGCCACGCTGCTGCGCGGCAAGCACAAGCCGACCTACGCCCCGCACGTGGACACCGGTGACTTCGTCATCATCGTCAACGCCGAGAAGGTCGCGCTCACCGGTAACAAGCGCGAGCAGAAGTTCGCGTACCGGCACAGCGGTTACCCGGGCGGTCTGCGGAAGCGCTCGTTCGGCGAGCTGCTGGACACCAAGCCCGAGCACCTTGTCGAGAAGGTCGTCAAGGGCATGCTGCCGAAGAACAAGCTCGGCCGCGCCCAGGCGAAGAAGCTGAAGGTGTACGCCGGCCCGCAGCACCCGCACGCCGCGCAGCAGCCGCAGGCGCGCGAGATCACCAAGATCGCGCAGGTCGCGCAGTGAGTGAGGAACAGTCTGTGACCAGCACCGAGACCGAGGCCCCCGAGGTCGTCGAGACCACCGAGGCGACCGAGACCGGCGCCGTCGCGACCAGCGAGACCCCCGCCGCACCGCGCCCGTCGCGCGCCGCCGGCGGCAACGCCCAGACCGTCGGCCGCCGCAAGGAAGCCGTCGTCCGCGTGCGGGTCGTCCCGGGCACCGGTGAGTTCAAGCTCAACGGCCGCACCCTCGAGGAGTACTTCCCGAACAAGGTGCACCAGCAGCTCATCAAGGAGCCGCTGGTCACGGTCGAGAAGCCGGACTCCTTCGACATCTTCGCCAACCTCAAGGGCGGCGGCGTCTCCGGTCAGGCCGGCGCGCTGCGCCTGGCGATCGCCCGCGCGCTTGTCGAGGTCGACGCCGACGACCGCCCGGCCCTCAAGAAGGCCGGCTTCCTGACCCGTGACGCGCGCGCCACGGAGCGGAAGAAGTACGGCCTCAAGAAGGCCCGCAAGGCCCCGCAGTACAGCAAGCGCTGATCGCGCCCCTGGCGCAACCCACCGGAGCGCCCATCCGTCCATCGGATGGGCGCTCCGGCGTTTTCCGGGTATTCATCTGTGTCGTTTCCGCTGTTCGGAGCGACATCCAGGGGTGGGGGACCGCGGTCCGCCCACGTCGCTAGGTTGTCGTGGTGTTCCCACAAGGAGGTCGATCGATGGCACGCCTGTTCGGTACCGACGGGGTCCGTGGCCTGGCCAACGCCGAGCTGACGCCGGAGCTGGCCATGGCGCTGGCGGCCAGCGCCGCCCGGGTGCTCGCCGCGCACGACCGCTCGCACCGGCCGGTCGCGGTCGTCGGCCGTGACCCGCGCGCCAGCGGCGAGATGCTGGAGGCCGCGGTCGTGGCGGGCCTCACGTCCGCCGGGGCCGACGTGCGCCGCGTCGGGGTGCTGCCCACGCCGGCCGTCGCCTACCTGGTCGGCGCGCTCGAAGCCGACCTCGGCGTGATGATCTCCGCGTCGCACAACCCGATGCCCGACAACGGCATCAAGCTCTTCGCCGCGGGCGGGCACAAGCTCCCCGACGGCATCGAGGACGAGATCGAGGCCGGCCTCTCCGCCGACGCGGTCCGCCCGACCGGCGCCGGTGTGGGCCGCGTCACCGACGTCGAGGACGCCCTCGACCGCTACGCCGCCCACTTGGTCGACGCGACGCCGCACCCGCTCGCCGGGCTGAAGGTCGTCGTCGACTGCGCGAACGGCGCGTCGTCGGCGGCCGCGCCCGAGATCTACCGCCGGGCGGGCGCCGAGGTCGTCGCGCTGTTCGCCGAGCCGGACGGCGTCAACATCAACGAGCACTGCGGCTCCAACCACCCGGAGAAGCTGCGCAAGGCCGTCGTCGAGCACGGCGCCGACCTCGGCATCGCCCACGACGGCGACGCCGACCGCTGCGTGGCCGTCGACTCCGCCGGCGAGCTGGTGGACGGCGACCAGATCATGGCGGTCCTGGCGCTGGCGCTGGCCGAGGCGGGCGAGCTGACCAAGGACACGCTGGTCGCGACCGTGATGAGCAACCTCGGCCTGCACCTGGCCATGAAGGCCCACAGCATCAACGTCGTGACGACCGCGGTCGGCGACCGGTACGTCCTCGAGGAGCTGCGCGCGAGCGGCTTCGCGCTCGGCGGCGAGCAGTCCGGCCACGTCGTGCTCCCGGCCCACGCCACCACCGGCGACGGCCTGCTGACCGCGCTGCGCCTGATGAGCCGGATGGCCGAGACGGGCAAGTCCCTGGCCGACCTGGCCGCGGTGATGAACCGGTTGCCGCAGGTGCTGGTCAACGTCCCGGTGGCCGACAAGGCTGCGGTCGCCGACTCTTCCGAGGTCCGCACGGCCGTCGGCGAGGTCGAAGCCGAACTGGGCGAAGAGGGCCGGGTGCTGCTGCGCCCGTCGGGCACCGAGCAGCTGGTCCGCGTGATGGTCGAGGCCCCGGCGGTCGCCACCGCCCAGGCCGCGGCCGACCGCCTGGCCGGTATCGTCTCAGCCGTTTCCTGACCCGAGGGTGACCACGGCCTCCGCGAGGCCGTGGAACACCGGGTGGGTCTTCCAGCGCACTGCGCCCACCCGGCAGCCGCCGCCGAGGTGCTTCGCCAGTGCGGTGAGCGCGATCTCGCCCTCGGTCACCGCCATCCCGGACCCCGGGCACGCGTGGCGGCCCAGGCCGAACGGCAGGCCGTCGGTCAGCGCGATCGCCACCGGGCCGTCCGGGCCGAAGCGCAGGACGTACCGGGCCGGGCAGATCGCCGTCACCAGCTCCCGTACGATCCGCGGGCCCGAAGCCGCGAGTTCGAGCCCGGCGCAGGCCAGGAAGTTCAGCGAGTTCTCGTAGGCCGCGTGCGCCAGCACCACGGCGTTGATCGTCAGCTCGTCCTCGTCGAGCCGGCCGGCCGCGCGGGCCTCCCGCAACGCCGTCAGCCCGCCCGGCCCGGCCGCCGTCCGGCTCAGCTGCACGGCCAGCCGGAACGCCGACGCCTGCCCGGCCCGGTCGACGCCGCCGAAGACGTCCAGGTTCACTGTCGTCGCCTCCAGGTGGTCCAGGAAGACGTCGTCCAGCTCGACCCCGAGCACCGCCGACGTCACCCGCCCCGCCACCGGCCGCGCGAAGTCGCGCACCAGGTCGAACGACGGCCCCAGCCCGGCCACCACGGTCTCGATCGACGTGCGCAGCGAAGCCGGGAACGGCTCCAGGCCGGCGATGATCTCCCGCAGCACCGCGCGCACGCGGGTGTGTTCTTCGCCGTCCCGCAGGAGCACGCTGGGGGAGCCGCCGCCGGGATTAGACGTCAGCTCGGGCGACCGCAGGGCCCGGGCGCACGCGTCGCGGCCGGAGACCACCGCGATGCCGTGCCGTTCGAACTCGTCCATCGCTTCGACACGGTAGGGCAGGATGGGCCCGTGCCGCCCGCAGAAGTCCCGGATGACGTCCTCGCCACGCCGTTCACGGACCACCTGCTCCGCAACGCCGGCGAAGACCGCCCCGCGTTCACCTGCCGCACCTTCCCCGGACCGGCCGACCACACGCTGACCTGGCCGCAGCTGCTCGCCCGCGTCCGCGGGGTCGCCCGCGAGCTGCGGCGCCGCACCCGGCCGGGCGACCGGGTGGCGATCGTCGCGCGGCAGGACCTCGGCTACGTCACCGGGTTCCTCGGGACGCTCTACGCGGGGCGGATCGCGGTGCCGTTGTCGGTCCCGACCGGCCGCACCGGCCGCGCGCGGATCGACTCGGCCTTCGCCGACGCCTCCCCGGCGGTGTGCCTCACGTCGAAGGACCTGGCCGGCCAGGTCCCGCCCACCACCGTGCTGGTCCTCGACGACATCCAGCCCGACGAGACCGAGCCGCCCGCCGCGGTGGCGATGACCGATCCGGCGTACCTGCAGTACACGTCCGGCTCGACGCGCCGTCCGGCCGGCGCGGTGATCTCGCACCGGGCGCTGGTGGCCGCCTGCTGGCAGACCACGCGGTGCTACCGCGCCGACGCGTCCACCCCGCTGGCCGGCTGGGTGCCGTTCTTCCACGACATGGGCCTGGTCCTGCTCATCGGCACGCCCGTCTTCCTCGGCTCGCGGTCGGTCTTCTTCACGCCGATGGAGTTCGTGCGCGACCCGCTGCGCTGGGTCCGGCTGCTGGCCGAGCTCCCGGGCGTCGTCACGGCCGCGCCGAACTTCGCCTTCGACCTGGCGGCCGAAGCGGCGGGGGAGCTCGAAGCCGTCGACCTCTCGCGGGTGAACTCGCTGCTCAACGGCAGCGAGCCGGTCCGCCCCGCCACCGTCGAGGCCTTCGAGCGGGCCTTCGCCCCCTTCGGGCTGCCGCGGGCCGCGCACAAGCCGTGTTACGGGCTGGCCGAGGCGACGGTGTTCGTCACGAGCGCGGGCGACGAGGGGCCGACGATCACGGCGTTCGACGGCGAGCCGCGCGTGTCGGTGGGGCGGCCGTACGGCCAGCGGATCCGCATTGTCGACAAAGAGATCCAGGTGTCCGGGCCGAACGTAGCCGACCGCTACTGGGGCCGGGACGACGTGCTCGCCCCGGACGGCTGGCTGCGCACCGGCGACCTCGGCTTCGTCCACGACGGCGAGCTGTACGTCACCGGGCGGCTGAAGGACCTGATCATCGTCGACGGCCGCAACCACCACCCGCAGGACATCGAGGCCACCGTCGAGGCCGCGCACCCGGGTGTCCGGCGGGTCGCCGCGTTCGCCGTGCGGGACGGCCACGGCGAAGGCGTCGCGGTCGTGGCCGGGTGCGTCACCCGGGACGAGTCGGTCGAGACGGCCGTGCGGCGGGCCGTGTCCGCGGCTCACGACCTCCCGCTGCGGGCCCTGTGGCTGGTGCGGCCGGGCGAGGTGCCGCGGACCTCCAGCGGCAAGGTGTCCCGCGCCGCGGCCCGCGAACGCTGGTGGGGTGAGAATGGGCGCCATGAGTGACCCGGGGGCCTACGTCGACGAGATCCGGCGGATCGTCGGCTTCGCGCTGGAGATCCCGCCCGAGCGGCTCAGCGACACCACGCCGTTCGACGACCTCGGCCTGACGTCCCGGCAGCGGATCCAGCTGCTGTCCCGGGTCGAGGTGACCTACGGCGTCTCGGTCGACATCGACGAGCTCGACCGGCTGGTCGACATCCGCGGCGTCGCCGAGGTGATCTCCGAGGCGGTCGCCGCGCAGCGCGCCGGCGGGTGAGTCCCGGGCGGGTGCACTTCGCGGAAGCGCAGGTCCGGCGTCCGGGCGGACGCTAGACTCTGTGTGCATCTGCGACGGCACCGAACGGTGTCCGGGCGCGTCACAGTCCCGGAACGTCAGCGCGGAGTGCGGGATCGAAGGGGGCAGCGACCATGCCGAACGGCTACGAAGCGAGTTCGGAGGCGATGACGCGGGCGCAGATCCGCCTGGCGGACGTCGCCGACGACCCGGCCAACGAAGCGAAGAAGGTCGCGCCGACCGAAATCATCGCGGGGGACTTCGGTCGCGTGCACCAGGAGAGTTTCGGCAAGTACAAGGCCGGGATGGACGAGATCGGCGCGGGCATGACCGGGCTGTCGAACGCCCTGCTCAACCTGGGCAGCGGGATCGGGTCGGCCGGCGCCAAGTACACCGCGCAGGAAGCGAACGCCGGCGCGACGGCGAACCAGGCCGGGGGTAACCGCTGATGGCCGAATGGGCTGAGATCAAGAAGGTCCTCGACGACCCGAACGTCTCGATGGAAGCCAAGTCCAAGCTGATGGAGGAGTACAGCGAGGACACGGTCAACTTCAACGAAGAAGAAGAGGCGTACGCCGCCAAGTACATCGAGAACTACACCGACAGCGTCAGCTTCAACGACGACTGGCTGCCGGGTTCGTCGTCCGACGTCGACGAAGCGCTGAAGGAAGCGCAGCAGGAAGCGGCGGCGAAGAAGCAGGAACACGAGCGCGACACCGCCGCGCGGGACCAGGCGAAGAAGAACCTCGACGGCATCGGCACGCCGACGCTGGGGGCCGGCGCGAAGAGTTCCGACGAGCAGCTCGACCAGGGCAACGTCGCCGTCGACATGCTGGCGAAGTGGACCGACGAGGTCTGGAACCAGATCAAGGGCGACAACCCGAAGAAGGATTCCCAGAAGGAGCTCAAGGACAAGTTCCACGAGAACCGCGGGATCCAGTACCAGAAGTTCCTCGGCGACGCCGACGATCTGAGCAAGGCGCACAAGGTCGTCGAGGACGCGCTGACGAAGAGCGACACCGAGCTCCAGACCCTCTTCGACGCGTGGAAGGGCAAGGGCGCCAACGCGGCGGAGATCAAGTACGACGAGACGATCAAGCCGCACGCCAAGGAGCTGTCGGCGCAGATCGACGGCGCGGCGAAGCTGATCCCGCAGACCGTCACGCACGTCTTCGACGCCGTCAAGAAGAAGGTCGACGAGGTCCTGCAGCTGCACCGCCCGGTGATCGCCGAGGCCGACATCCCGATGGCCAAGGACGTCCTCAAGGTCGCCAACGGCGAGACCGAGGAATTCGACGACTTCATGAAGGTCGCCGGCTGGATCGACGCCGTGAACGCCAAGCACGGCAACAATTCGAACCTCGCCGAGCGCCTGCAGAACGACGACGGCTGCTTCAACGACGAGAACATCACTTACGGCCGGAACGTCTGCCGCTACTGGCGTGACGGGGCCTTCTCGACCGAGTACCGGAGCCTGATCGCCGCGTTCGACGGGTCCTGCAAGGCCGCCAAGGACACGATCGATCAGCAGTTCGGCGCGCTGGCGCGGTTCATGGACGGCTACCGCAACCAGCTCACCGAGGCCAAGAACGAAGGCGGCGGCGACCAGACCGGGAACACCGGCAACACGGGGAACACCGGGAATACCGGCAACACCGGGAACACGGGCACCGGCAGCACGGGGAGCACCGGCACCGGGAGCACGGGCAGCACCGGCAGCGGCTCCACGACGCCGTCGGCGGCCGAGCCCCCGAAGGCCGAGGAGCCCGCGAAGCCCGAAGAGGGCAAGAACCCGATCACCGGCAAGCCCCTGGAGGTCGACCCGTCGACCGGCGAGCCGTACCCGATCGACCCGAAGACCGGCGAAGCCATCAAGGACTCCGGCGACACGGACACGGTGTCGGTCAAGAAGGGCGACAACACGATCACGATGTCCGAGCCCGACAAGGAGGGCAAGCAGGACATCTCCGTGGACGACGGCCAGGGCCACAAGAAGGACTACCACCTCGACTGGGGTGACGACGACAAGGCCAAGGACGGTGCGGGCAAGGACGCCGCCGCCGACGGGGACAAGGCGTCCTTCGGGCCGCAGGGCAGCCAGCAGGCGGTCAAGGAAGGGCAGCCCTCGGCCGACGGCTCCTACAAGCTCGGCCCGGACGGCAAGATCCACATCCAGGACGGCAACCTCAAGATCACCGCGGAGCGGCCCGAGGGCCCGGACGGCCCGACGATCGTGACGGTCGACGACGGCAAGGGCGAGCCGACCACCTACACCCTGGACGAGAAGGACGACCCCAAGGCCGGGGACCTCAAGGCGGACGGCCTCAAGGCGGACGTCAAGCCGGTGGCCGTCGGCGCGGACATCCCGCACGACGCGAACGCCGAGTCCCCGCTGACGAAGGACCCCGCGCCGCCGAACCCCGACCCGGGTTTCACTCGCAGCGAGGGGGCCGGCGGATTCACCGCGCCCGGCGGCTTCGAGGGCGACCTCGGGGGCGGGGGCAGCGTCGGGGCCGAGCCCGCGGTGGCGACCGCCGACGCGGGTGCCGGCGCCGGTGCCGGTTCCGCCGCGGACGCGACCACGACGGCCGGCGCGAGCAACTTCGGCTCGGCCGTCACCGGTGGCGGGTCGCCGGACTTCGCCGGGGCCGTCTCGCTCGACCCGGGCGCCCAGACGGGCAGCGACGCCTCGCTCCCGATGTCCGACGGCGGCGGCGGGCTCGGCGCGACCCCGGTCGACGCCGGCCTGCACCAGGCGGCCGCGAGCTCGTCGGGCATGAGCGGCATGTCCGGCATGGGCGGCATGGGGATGATGGGCGGCATGGGCGGCGCGCCGGGCGGTGGCGGCGGCGACCAGCAGCGCGGGCCGAGCCAGTACCGCATCGAGGGCGGCGTGTTCGAGACCAGCGGCGCGAAGGGCCGGATCAGCGGCTCGCTCGACGACGAGGGTGACCGTTCGATCCGGTACGACCGGTGACGAGGGCCGAGGAGGGCCGATGAGCAGCGCCGAAGACCGGTATCGCGCGGCGATCTCGACGATGGACGCGGCGGCGCGGGAGCAGGACGAGCAGCGCGGGCTGCGCGAACGCCGGCTCGCCGAGGCCCAGCAGCAGGTGCGCGAGGGCATGCGGCAGGAGCTGGCCGCCGCGCAGAAGTACGCCGAGCACATGGACGAGCTCAACAAGCGCAAGCAGAGCGCGGGTGGCTGGGCGACGGAGAAGACGCTGGCCGACAAGTCCCGCGAGTCGCTGATGGAGTTCGGCGTCCACGACGAAGAGGCGGACACCGGCTACACGAACTACCCGACGCCGAGCTACGGAACCCCGGCCGCGGCGGCCCCGCCGCGCCCGGAACCGGCGCCGGAACCCCCGGCCGCGCCCGAACCGCCCCGGCGGGGGAGGCACGCGCGTCAGCCGGACGACGAGGACGACTTCTCCAGCACGAGCTGGCTGGTCTGACCCCGGGCCCGCCTGCGTCAGTGGGCGGGCTCTTCCTCGCGCTCGATGGGGGCGCGCTTGACGTCCGCCTCGAGCAGCGGCCGGTACTTGTCGGTGCCGGTGAGGTGCGTCAGGAAGAAGGCGGTGAACAGCGCGCGCGTGAGCTGCTGCGTCTTGCGGTGCGGCTTGCCGTGCATGAACAGCTGTGACCAGTGCCGGCCCTCGGTGACACCCAGGTGGGACGCCTTGCCGAGGAACCGCAGCTGCACGTCGTCGCCACCCCAGGCCCCGGCGATCGCCTCGGCGTGCGCCACGGCGGGGGCGACCAGATCGTCCTCGGCGGCGAGGTGCAGGCCGGGAACGGTGATCGCCTTGGCCGACTCGGTAGCCGGCGGGAGCGTCTGAGCCGCGGTGATGGTGGCGACGGCCTTGATCTTCTTGCTCCCGGCTTCCTGCGCCGCGGCCAGGACGGCGGACCCGCCACCGGTCGAGTGCCCGGCGAGGCCGAGCTTGGCGGGATCGACGCTGATGCCGTCCGGCCCGAGCCGCACGGTGGTGACCACGTCGAGCGTGGTCAGCAGATCGGCGGCGAGCAGCCGGTGCGAGGGCAGGGGACCTTTCTGCGTGGCCGGCGCGGCGGCGACGATGCCCCAGCTGGCGAGGTGCCGCAGCAGCTCCCGGTACCGATCGGGCGGCTGCAGCCACCCGTGCCCGAAGGCGACGGCGGGCAGCCCGAGCCCGGCGCGCGGCGTGAAGACCACGCCGGGCAGCCCGACCAGGGCGAGGTTGCCCCGCAGGACCTCGTGCGGACCCGGGTGCGTCAACTCCGCGAGCAGCTGCTTGGGCTTGCTGGCCATGCGGGGAACCCTACTGTGCGAGCCCACCCCCGGCTCGCCCGCTGCCCACCCACGCATCCCCGTGTCGTCCATCCAGGTACGCGTGTCGTCCGCCCACGTACGCGTGTCGTCCGTCCGGGAACGTCCGGGCGCGTGGCATTGGTTCGAACCACCCCGGCTGTATTCCCGCAGGTCGGAGGCCGTGAGCCCACCCCGTCAACCCGCTGAATGTCCCTCGTTAGGCTGGTGCGCGTGTGTGGAATCGTGGGATATGTCGGGCACCGCCCGGCTCTGGACGTCGTCCTCGGTGGGCTCCGGCGCATGGAGTACCGCGGTTACGACTCCGCCGGTGTCGCGGTCCTCGACGGCGCCGGCGCGCTGACCGTCGAGCGCAAGGCCGGCCGGCTGGCCAACCTGGAGACCCGGCTCGACGAGGTCGGCCGCGAGCACTTCGGCGGGACCGCCGGCATGGGGCACACCCGCTGGGCCACCCACGGCGCCCCGATCGACCGCAACTCGCACCCGCACCGGGACGCCTCGCAGCGCGTCGCCGTCGTGCACAACGGCATCATCGAGAACTTCGCCGCGCTGCGCGCCGAGCTGGAAGCCGACGGCGTCGAGATGGCCAGCGACACCGACAGCGAGACCGCCGCGCACCTCATCGCCCGCGCTTACACCGAAGGCGACACCAAGGGCGACCTCACCGCCAGCGTCGCCGCCGTCTGCCGGCGGCTCGAAGGGGCGTTCACCCTGGTCGTGACGCACGCCGACCAACCGGACACGATCGTCGCCGCGCGCCGGTCGTCGCCGCTGGTCGTCGGGGTCGGGGACGGCGAGCACTTCGTCGCCTCCGACGTCGCCGCCTTCATCGAGCACACCCGCGAGGCCGTCGAACTCGGGCAGGACCAGCTCGTCGTGATCACCCGCGAGGGCTACGACGTCCTGGACTTCCACGGCGACGCTGCCCAGGCCAAGCCGTTCACCGTGGACTGGGACCTGAGTGCCGCCGAGAAGGGCGGCCACGAGTACTTCATGCTCAAGGAGATCGAGGAGCAGCCCGAGGCGCTGGCCAACACGCTGCGCGGCCACTTCGAGTCCGGCCGGATCATCCTCGACGAGCAGCGCATCTCCGACCAGGACCTCCGCGACGTCGACAAGGTCTTCGTCGTCGCCTGCGGGTCGGCCTACCACTCCGGCCTGGTCGCCAAGTACGCCATCGAGCACTGGACGCGGCTGCCGGTCGAGGTCGAGCTCGCGAGCGAGTTCCGCTACCGCGACCCGGTCCTCGACCGGGACACGCTCGTCGTCGCCGTCTCCCAGTCCGGCGAGACGGCGGACACGCTCGAAGCCGTCCGGCACGCGCGCGAGCAGAAGGCCCGCGTCCTCGCCGTCTGCAACACCAACGGCGCGCAGATCCCGCGCGAGTCCGACGCCGTCCTCTACACCCACGCCGGGCCCGAGATCGGCGTCGCCTCGACCAAGGCGTTCCTCGCCCAAATCGCGGCCAACTACCTGGTCGGCCTGGCGCTCGCGCAGGCCCGCGGCACGAAGTACCCGGACGAGGTCGCGCGCGAGTTCGCCGAGCTGGAGGCCATGCCCGCGGCCGTCCAAAAGGTACTGTCCACTGTGGAGCAGGTGCGCGATCTCGGCCGCCGCATCGCCGACTCCAAGGCCGTCCTCTTCCTCGGCCGCCACGTCGGTTTCCCGGTCGCCCTCGAAGGTGCGCTGAAGCTCAAGGAACTCGCGTACATGCACGCCGAGGGCTTCGCGGCCGGCGAGCTCAAGCACGGCCCGATCGCGCTGATCGAGGACGGCCTGCCGGTCGTCGTCGTGATGCCCTCGCCCAAGGGCCGCGCGGTGCTGCACTCGAAGCTCGTGTCGAACATCAGCGAGATCCAGGCCCGCGGTGCCCGCACGATCGTGATCGCCGAAGAGGGTGACGAGACGGTCCGGCCGTTCGCCGACGAGCTCATCGAGGTCCCCGCGGTGCCGACGCTGCTCCAGCCGCTGGTGTCCACCGTGCCGCTGCAGGTGCTCGCCGCGGAGATCGCCCGCACCCGCGGGTACGACGTCGACAAGCCGCGTAACCTGGCGAAGTCCGTCACAGTCGAGTAAGCGGAGGCCCCGCCGTGCAGGGAATCTGGACCACGGAACGGATTCGCGAGGCGGAGGGGCGGGCGTTCGCCGTCACGCCCGAGGGCGAGCTGATGCGGCGGGCGTCGTTCGGGCTCGCGGTGCAGATCGCGGACCTCCTGGAGGACCACACCGGCGGCGTTTCCGGCCGCCGGGTCGTCCTGCTGGCCGGCTCCGGCGACAACGGCGGCGACGCGCTCTGGGCCGGGGCGTTCCTGCGCCGCCGCGGGGTCGCGGTCACGGCCGTGCTGCTCAAGCCCGAAAAGGCACACGCAAAAGGTCTGGCTGCGCTCAAGCGCGCGGGCGGCCGCGCGGTGTCCGCCGCGGACGGTCCACAGTGGATCGCCAAAGCGGACGTCGTGGTCGACGGGATCGTCGGCATCTCCGGCCGCGGCCCCCTGCGTCCCGACGCAGCCCGGCTGGTCGATCTGGTCGAGGCCCCGATCGTCGCGGTCGACCTGCCCAGCGGTGTCGACCCGGACACCGGCGCGGTCGACGGCCCCGCCGTCAAAGCCACCCGCACGGTGACCTTCGGCGCGCTCAAGCCGGTCCACGCGCTCGCGCCCGCCCACTGCGGCGAGGTCGTCCTCGTCGACATCGGCCTCGACCTGGCCAACCCCGATCTCCGGCGCCTCGACATCGTCGACGTCGCCGCGGCCTGGCCGGTGCCCGGGCCGGAGGACGACAAGTACAGCCAGGGCGTGGTCGGCGTCGCGGCGGGCTCGGCGACGTACCCGGGCGCGGCGGTGCTGGCCGCGGGCTCGGCCGTCCGCGCGACCTCGGGTCTCGTGCGCTACGCGGGCCACGCGGCGGACGTCGTCCGCGCGCAGTGGCCGGAGGTCATCGCCACCGGCACGGTCGCCGACGCGGGCCGGGTCCAGGCGTGGGTGGTCGGGCCGGGCATCGGCACCGGCGCGGAGGGCCGGGACGTGCTCCGCCACGTCCTCGGCCAGGGCGTCCCGGTCTGCGCGGACGCCGACGCGACGACGATCATCGCGAAGTCCCCGGACGTCCTGGACGCCCGCGACCCGGACACCCCGCTGGTCCTGACCCCGCACGCGGGCGAGTACGAGCGCCTGATGGGCCGGAAGCCCGGCGCGGACCGCGTGACGGCGGCGCGCGAAGCGGCGAAGAAGTACGACGCGGTCGTGCTGTTGAAGGGCCACTGCACGGTGATCGCCGCCCCGGACGGCCGGGTCGCGGTCAACACCCCGCGCGGCGCCTGGCTGGCCACGGCGGGCTCCGGTGACGTCCTGTCCGGCCTGGTCGGTGCGCTCCTGGCGGCGGGGCTGGACCCCTGGCTGGCCGCGGCTGCCGCGGCGAACGTGCACTCGCTGGCGGGCGCGATCGCCGCCCAGAACGCCCCGACCTCGGCGTCGGGCCTGGTCCACGCGATCCCGGAGGCCATCCGGGCCATTCGCTCGCTAACGTCCTGAGAAGACTTATCGAGTTCTCTGTTAACTTCGCGCGATAAATCTGGTAAGAAGTCCGTGTGAGCGGCGGCACAGGAGCACCCGGAGACCGGAAGACCCGGCCGTCCGATGCCGTCGTCGAGCAGCGGCGGCAGGACATCCTCGACCACGTCATCGAGCAGGGTGAAGCCCGGATCGACGACCTGACGTCGAAGTTCAAGGTCAGCCTGATGACCATCCACCGCGACCTCGACGACCTGGCCGAACGCCGGCTCCTGCGCAAGCTGCGCGGCAAGGTCGAGGCCTACCCGGCGCTCACCATCGAGTCCGCCGCCCGCTTCCGCGACACGCTCCACCACGGCGAGAAGGAAGCCCTCGGCCAGGCCGCCGCGAACCACGTGCAGCCCGGCCAGACCGTCTTCGTCGACGACTCCACGACCCTCCTCCCGCTGGTCAAGCGGCTCGCCGAGATCGACGCCCTCACCGTCGTCACCAACTCGCTGCACGCCGCCCGGCTGCTCGGACCCAAGGTCGAAGTCGTCCTCGCGGGCGGCCGCTACAGCCACGAGTACGACTCCTGCGCCGGCCCCGAGGTCCTGAACCTGCTCGACTCCATTCGCGCGGACGTCTCGTTCGTCTCGGTCACGGCCGTCGCCGTCGGGCGCCTCTTCCACCCCGACCGCGACTACGCCGAGCTGAAGAAGGCCGCGCTGAAGGTCGCGAACCAGACCGTCCTCGTCGTCGACCACTCGAAGTTCGGCCGCACCGCCACCTACGCGCACGGCGACGTCGGCGACTACGACCTGCTGATCACGGGCCAAGCCACGCCCACCGAGGAGATCGAGGCCGCGCTCAACGCGGGCACCGCGATCGAGATCGTCGAACACGTCGCAGAGGGGCAGCCCTATGACAGCTGAACTGGTCGCCGGCATCGACTCGTCCACCCAGTCGACCAAGGTCGTCGTGTGCGACGCGCAAACCGGCGAGATCGTCCGCACCGGCCGCGCGCCGCACCCCGACGGCACCGAGGTCGACCCCGCCGCCTGGTGGGACGCCTTCCGGGAAGCCACGAACGGCGTGCTCGACGGCGTCCGGGCCATCGGCGTCGGCGGCCAGCAGCACGGCATGGTCACCCTCGACGAAAACGACGACGTGGTCCGGCCCGCGCTGCTCTGGAACGACACCCGCTCCGCGCAGGCGGCGCTCGACCTGATCGAAGAGCTCGGCGGGCCATCGGCCTGGGCGAAGTCCGTCGGCTCGGTGCCGGTCGCCAGCTTCACCGTCACGAAGCTGCGCTGGCTGGCCGAAAACGAGCCGAAGCTCGCCGACCGCGTGGCGCGCGTGCTGCTGCCGCACGACTGGCTGACCTGGAAGCTCACCGGCGGCGACCCGGTCACCGACCGCGGCGACGCCTCCGGCACCGGCTACTTCTCGCCGACCGACAACGCCTACCGCCTCGACGTCCTGAGCCACGCCTTCGGCGGCCGGACGCCGGAGCTGCCCACCGTGCTCGGCCCGGCCGACACCGCCGGCCACACCCCGGACGGCGTCCTGGTGTCCGCCGGCACCGGCGACAACATGGCCGCCGCGCTGGGGCTGGAGCTCAAGCCCGGTGACGCCGTCGTCTCGCTCGGCACCAGCGGCACCGTGTTCGGCGTCGCCGAGACCGGCGCGGCCGACGTCAGCGGCGAGGTCGCCGGGTTCGCCGACGCCACCGGCCGCTTCCTCCCGCTCGCCTGCACCCTCAACGCCGCCCGCGTCCTCACCGCGACGGCCGCGATGCTCGGCGCGACGCTCAGCGAGTTCGACCGCCTCGCCCTGACCGCCGAGCCCGGCGCCGGCGGGCTGACCTTCCTGCCGTACCTGGACGGCGAGCGCACCCCGAACCTGCCCGGCGCGACCGGTTCCCTGGCCGGGCTGACGCGGGACAACATGACCCCGGAGAACCTCGCGCGCAGTGCCGTCGAAGGCATGCTCTGCGGCCTGGCCGCCGGCCTCGACGCCGTGCGCGCGCACGGTCTCGACGTCCAGCGCGTGCTGCTGATCGGCGGGGGCGCGCAGTCGCGGGCCGTCCGCGCGGTCGCGCCACTGGTCTTCGGGGTGCCCGTGCAGCTGCCCGAAGTCGCCGAGTACGTCGCGCTCGGCGCGGCCCGGCAGGCGGCGTGGGCGCTGGCTTCCAGTGCGGAACCCCCGTCCTGGCAGGAGAACCAGAAGCTCCGGCTCGAGCTGGACGAGCCGACCGAGGCGCAGCGCGCCGCGGGCCACCGGATCCAGCAGCGCCACCTCGAAGCCCGCGAAGCGGCTTACGGGGTCCGGCGGAATCTCGGAGAGGACTGACCGATGGCTTCCATCACCTACGACAAGGCCACCCGCCGCTACCCGGGTGCCGAGCGGCCCGCCGTCGACGCGCTGGACCTGGAGATCGCCGACGGCGAGTTCCTCGTGCTGGTCGGCCCGTCCGGCTGCGGCAAGTCGACCAGCCTGCGCATGCTGGCCGGCCTCGAGGACATCGACGACGGCGCCGTCTGGATCGGCGACCGCGACGTCACCCAGCTGCCGCCGCGCTCACGCGACATCGCGATGGTGTTCCAGAACTACGCGCTGTACCCGCACATGACGGTCGCGCAGAACATGGGCTTCGCGCTGAAGATCGCCGGGCGGCCCGCGTCCGAGATCAAGCAGAAGGTCCTCGAAGCCGCGAAGCTGCTGGACATCGAGCAGTACCTCGACCGCAAGCCGAAGGCGCTCTCCGGTGGTCAGCGCCAGCGCGTCGCGATGGGCCGCGCGATCGTGCGTGAGCCGCAGGTGTTCCTGATGGACGAGCCGCTGTCGAACCTCGACGCCAAGCTGCGTGTCTCGACGCGTACGCAGATCGCCGCGCTCCAGCGCCGCCTCGGCGTCACCACCGTGTACGTGACGCACGACCAGGTCGAGGCCATGACGATGGGTGACCGCGTCGCGGTGCTGTCGGACGGCCTGCTGCAGCAGTGCGACACCCCGCGCGCGCTGTACGACAAGCCCGCAAACGCTTTCGTCGCGGGCTTCATCGGCTCGCCGGCGATGAACCTGGTGACCGCGAAGCTGACGGCGGACGGCGCCGAGCTGGGCGGCGGCAGCGTGGCCCTGACCCGCGAGGTCATCGCCGCGGCCGACGGCGACACGGTGACCCTCGGCTTCCGGCCAGAGTCCCTCGAGGTGGTCAGCGAAGGCGCCGACTCGGTGCCGATCAAGGTGGACCTGGTCGAGGAGCTCGGCTCGGACGCGTACGTCTACGGCAAGCTGGCCGAGACCGACGCCGAGGGCACGAAGTCCAACATCGTCGCCCGCGTCGACCCGCGCACGCCGCCGGCCATGGGCGACACCATCCACCTGCGGATCCGGCCGGACGAGCTGCACGTGTTCTCCGCCACGTCCGGGGCGCGCCTGCCCTGACCTCGGGACATGGGAAACTGGAAGGCGCTATGTCTTCCAGTTTCCCGCGGGCCCAGGTCGACATCGACCTCGACGCGATCCGCCACAACCTCACCCTGCTGGGCGCCCGCGCGCCCGGCGCCCAGGTGATGGCCGTGGTGAAGGCCGACGCCTACGGCCACGGCGCGCTGCCGGTGGCGCGCGCCGCGGTCGAGGCCGGCGCGTCCTGGCTGGGCACCTGCTCGCTCGGCGAAGCCCTCGCCCTCCGCGAAGCCGGCATCGGGACCCGGCTGTTCAGCTGGCTGGACACCCCGGACGTCGACTTCGCGGCGGGCGTCGAAAACGACGTCGACCTCGCCGCCAGCTCGCTGGGTGAGCTTCGCCGCATCGCCGCGGCCGCGAAACCGGGTACCCGGGCGCGTGTGCACCTCAAAATCGACACCGGGCTCTCGCGCAACGGCTGCCCGCCCGCCGCGTGGGCCGAACTGGTCGAAGCGGCGGCCGCCGAACCGCGGGTCGAGGTCGTCGCGATCTGGTCCCACCTCGCGTGCGCGGACGAGCCGGACCACCCGGCCACCGACCAGCAGGCCAAGCGCTTCGCCGACGCCTACGACGCCGCCCGCGCGGCCGGGCTCGATCCGATGCGGCACCTGGCGAACTCCGCGGCCCTGCTCACCCGGCCCGACCTGCACTTCGACGTCGTCCGGCCCGGCATCGCGATGTACGGGCTCAACCCGGTGCCCCAGCCGGAAGACCTGCGCCCGGCCATGACGTTCCGCTCCGCGGTCGCGCTGGTCAAGCGCATCGAAGCCGGCGAATCGGTGTCCTACGGGCACACCTGGACCGCCGCCAGGGACACGAACCTGGCGCTCGTCCCGGCCGGGTACGCCGACGGTGTCCCGCGGTCGTTGTCCGGACGGATGGACGTCTGGCTCGGTGGGCAGCGGCGGCCGGTCGCCGGGCGGGTCTGCATGGATCAGCTGGTGGTCGACTGCGGCGACTACGAACCGGCCGTCGGCGACGAGGTTGTCCTGTTCGGGGCCGGGACGCACGGGGAGCCGACCGCCCGGGAATGGGCCGACAAGCTCGGCACCATCGACTACGAGATCGTCACCTCGATGTACCGCCCGCGAGTGCGGCGCCGGTATCTGGGGGAACGCGGGTGACACCTTCACGACGACTGCTGGCCATCGCCGGCGGGGTCGGGGCTCTGGCCACCGGCACCGCCGCCGCCGCTATCGTCGCCGCGCAGCAGCGGCGGCATAATGAGGATCCGTACGTGGACGAGCCGCTGGGGGAGCTGAAGCCCGACCGCACTTCGACGGTCGCGGCCGAGGACGGCACGCCGCTTTCGGTCGAGGAGATCGACCCGGAGGACGGCGGCGAACCGGAACTGACCGTCGTGGGAGTGCACGGCTTCGCGCTTTCGCGGCGTTGCTGGCACTTCCAGCGCCGCGACCTGGCGAAGCTGCGGCTGCCGCGCGTGCGTCAGGTGTACTACGACCACCGCGGCCACGGCCTGTCCGGTGCGGCTTCTGCCGAGACGTCGACCATCGAACAGCTGGCGCGCGACCTCGACTGCGTGCTGCGGTCCGTGGTGCCCGAGGGGCCCATCGTGCTGATGGGGCACTCGATGGGCGGCATGGTCATCATGGAGCTGGCCGCCGAGTTCCCCGAGCTGTTCGAAGACCGCGTGTGCGGGGTCGCCTTCATCGCGACGGCGGCGGGCGAAGTCGGGGCACGCGGGTTGCCGCGTTCGCTGCTCTCGAAGTACAACCCGCTGACACGCGCCGCCGGTGGCCTCGCGGGTTGG
This sequence comes from Amycolatopsis sp. 505, assembly GCF_031625235.1. Taxonomy (NCBI): domain Bacteria; kingdom Bacillati; phylum Actinomycetota; class Actinomycetes; order Pseudonocardiales; family Pseudonocardiaceae; genus Amycolatopsis; species Amycolatopsis sp. 505. The sequence goes on along the minus strand of NZ_JACKQP010000001.1, from coordinate 508,542 downwards.
CAGCCGGGGCTGGTGGAGTTCGTCCGCGCGGCCGGCGGCCAGTTGACGCGGCAGGCCGTGCGGCGGCTGGCGTTCGGCAGCCGCGACGTCGCGCCCCGGCTCGTCGACTTCATGCTCGAGATGCTGGAAGTGACGCCGGTGCGCGGGCTCGTCAACTTCGTCGACACGCTCGGCAGCCACAACCGCTACGCGGCCCTGGCCGGCCTGAAGCACGCGGAAGTGCTGGTCATCGGCGGCGACTCGGACCGGTTCACGCCGTTCGCGCACGCCGAGCGGATCGCGGCCGAGCTGCCCGACGCGGAGCTGGTCCGCGTCCGCGGCGCCGGCCACATGGTCCAGCTCGAGCAGCCCGAGCTGGTGAACAGCCATCTGATCGATCTCCTGCAACGCTGTTCCGGTGTGGACGGCGAATCCTCGTCCCGGCGAACCTGGTGGTGGCAGCGTTGAGTTTCGTGTTCCCGACCCCCGACGACACGATGGACTTCGGGCGCGCGCTCGGCCGCGTGCTGCGCGCGGGCGACCTGGTCCTGCTGGCCGGCCCGCTCGGCGCGGGCAAGACGACGCTGACCCGCGGCATCGCGGACGGCCTCGGCGTCGGCGGCCGGGTGAGCAGCCCGACGTTCGTGCTGGCCCGCGTCCACCCGGCGGGCGCTTCGGGCGTGCCGCTGGTGCACGTGGACGCGTACCGCCTCGGCGGCGACCTGTCCCAGCTGGACGACCTGGACCTGGACACCGACCTCGAGCGCTCGGCGATCGTGGTCGAGTGGGGCGAGGGTTCGGCCGAGCGCCTCTCGGAGGACTACCTGGTGGTGCGCCTGGACCGCCGCGAGGACGACGTCCGCGAGGTGACGCTCGAACCGCACGGTACCTGGGCCGACCGGGTTCCGGACCTGGTGCGGGCGTAGGTCCGCACCAGGTCCCTGCGCTCAGCCGCCGTTGTACTGCTGGTAGGCCGGGGCCCGGAACGTCCGGGCGCCGGCGCCCGCGATCTTGTCGACCGCGCGCAGGAACTTCGGCCCCATCTTCGCGGTGGCCTGCCGGACCGGGTGCGTGGCCCCGAAGTCCTCCGGGTTCGCCTGGCCGTGCGCGAACATCGAGTAGGTCAGCACCGGCTTGCCCGCGGCGTCGAACATGATCCCGGCCTCGTTGCGGCCGTCGTTCAGCCAGCCCGCCTTCGTGGCGATCCTCGCCCGGTCCACGGACGACATCTCCCGGCGGATCCCGTCGGTGAACGCCACCTGCGACCGCAGGATGGACAGCAGGTAATCCGTCGACGCCGCGCTCAGCAGGGTGCCCGCGACCAGCGCCTGCAGCAGGTCGTGGGTCTCGCGCGGAGTGGTCTGGCCGAGGAAGTAGCGGTTCGGGTTGGCCACCGGCGTCACCTGGGTCTTGGGGAAGCCCTTGGCCACCAGGATCTGGTTGATCTCGGCCGCCGGGACCACGAGCCCCACCAGCCGGACGCACGTGTCGTCCGAAACCGTGAGGAAGAGCGACAGGACGTGGCCCAGCGTGAACGCGCTCGGGTACGCCTTGTCCAGGATGATGATGCCGTCACCACCCGGCACGACGATGCTCTCCGGCACCTGGACCTGCTGGTCCAGGGTGAGCAGACCGCGGTCGATCTTGTCCATCAAGGTGACCGCGACTGCCACCTTGTTGACGCTGTACGCCTCGACGACCTCGTCGGACGCCACGTCCACGGCCGCTTGGCCGGCCACGCTGATGTAGGAGTTCCAGATGCCGCCCGCCTCGGCCGCCGCGGCGTCGTAGACGCGCTTCACCTTCTGCCTGGCCCGGTCCGGTGTGGCCGGGCTGGCCTCGATGTCTGCTTCCTGCGCGGACGCGGGAGAGCCGGCCAGAATGCTTCCGGCGGCGACGGCGGTCCCCAAACCGAACGCCGCCCGCCTGTTGAGTCGATACCCCATCGCAAGATCCAACCACGGATCGACGCGGGTGCTAACCCCCTTCGACACTCACGACCGCGCGCGCGACGCCCAAGTCCACGAGGTCCTGGGGCCGCAGGTGCAGCTGGTTGGCGATGTCCGGCACCTCTTCGGGCGGGCGCTTGAGGATTGCCGCCGCGGCTTCCGGGGACGTCACCGAGAAGTACGCGTCCGGCGCCACCCACGTCGAGCCCGCCGCGGCGAAGGCCAGTGCGCCGCCCGAGCCGCCTTCGCCGATCACCAGGGTCGTCACCGGGACCGACGCCGTCGCCACCGCCCGGAACAGCTCCGCGATCGCGCCACCGACCCCCGCCTGCTCGGCCGCCGCGTCGTTCGCCGCGCCCGGGGTGTCGACCAGCGTCAGCACCGGGATGCCCAGGCGGGACGCCAGCCGCACCAGCCGGGCGGCCGTCCGGAAGCCGGACGGCAACGTCGGCGTGCCGCACTGGGCCGCGTAGGCGATCGTCCGGCCGTCGCGCCAGCCGAAGCCGCACGCGACACCCGGGTCCGCGCCGCCGACGCGGTCGCCGCTGATGTCCTCCCGCCAGTCGAAGTAGGCGTCGAGGTATTCGGCCGCCCGGGCCCGCTCCGGCGAACGCGCCGCCTGAACCGCCTCCCAGCCCGTTTCCGGAAGCGGAGCGGGCCGCAGCGCGGTGGGCGGCGGTGCCGCGGCCGAGGACCGCGCGGTCAGCAGCCGCAGCCACCGCTCCAGCGTCACGCCGAGGTCCTCCGGCGCCACGACGGCGTCGACCTGACCCCAGCCGAGGTGCGCCTCCGCGGTGTACGCCTCCGGCGAGCCCGGCGGCCGCACCCGCGAGCCCGCGAAGCCGACCTGCGCCTCCGGCAGCGCGAGGACGACGTCGGCGCCCGCGCCGAGCGTCGCCCAGCCGCCGCCGGTCGTCGGGTCGCGCAGCACCGAGATCTGCGGGATGCCCACCGAGCGCGTCAGCGCCGACGCCCGCGCCACCCGCTGCAGCTGCATCAACGCGCGCATGCCCTGCTGCATGCGGCTGCCACCGGTCGCGATCAGCGACACCACCGGCAGCCGCACGTCGCGGGCGTGCGCGAACGCGGCCTCGATCCGGTCGCCCGTGCGCTGCCCGAGCGAGCCGCCGAGGAACCCGAACTCGAAGGCGATCAGCACGGCTTCGACGTCGCCGATCTTCGCCGTCCCGCAGACGACCGACTCCTTCTCGCCGGTGCGGTCTTCCGCGGCGGAACGCGCTTCCCGGTAGCCCGGCCAGCCGATCGGGCCGTCGGCGGGTTCTTCGCGCAGCGGCGTGGCGAACTCCGTGAACCCGTTCGCGATCGCGCCGACGACCTCGCGCGCCGGCAGCCTAGGCACCGAGGGCCCGCTTCATGACCTTGCCCATGTCGTTGCGCGGCAACGCATCCAGGTACCGGACCACCCGTGGGCGCTTGTGCGGCGCGAGCAGCTTCGCGACGTGGTCGGAGAGTTCCTCGGCCGCCGGAGGCTCGCCCGAGGGCACGATCCACGCGACGATCCGCTCGCCGAGGTCGTCGTCCGGCTCGCCGGTGACCGCCGCTTCGGCGACGCCGGGGTGCTCGAGCAGCGCGTTCTCGATCTCGCCCGCGCCGATCTTGTAGCCACCGCTCTTGATCAGGTCGGTGGCCTTGCGCCCGACGATCTTCACGTACCCGTCGGCGTCGCGCGTGGCCATGTCGCCGGTGCGGAACCAGCCGCCGTCGAACGCGGCCGCGGTCGCGTCCGGCCGGTTGAGGTACCCGGTGAACAGGTTCGGGCCGCGGACCTGGATCTCGCCGACGCTCTCGACGTCGTCGAGCACCTCGCCGGCGTCGCCGACCAGCCGCAGCTCGACCCCCCGCAGCGGCACGCCGACGGTGCCGGGCTTGCGCTCGCCGTCCGCGCGGACGCTGGTGTTCATCAGCGTCTCGGTCATGCCGTAGCGCTCGACGACCTGCTGGCCGGTCGCCGCGGTGATCCGCTGGTGGTCGTGCACCGGCAGCGCCGCGGACCCGGAAACCAGGAGCCGCGCCTTCCGGAGCGCTTCGGCCAGCGCGGCGTCGGAGCCGACCTCGCCGGCGATCCGGTGGTACATGGTCGGGACGCCGAACATCATCGTGGCGCCGTTCGCCAGCTCGCGTGCGACGCCCTCGGTGGAGAACCGGCCGAGGTGGCGCACCGAACCGCCGCGGCGCAGCGGGCCGAGGATGCCGAGGATCAGCCCGTGCACGTGGAAGAGGGGAAGCGCGTGCACGAGGACGTCGTCGGCCGTCCAGCCCCAGGCGTCCTCCAGGGCGTCCAACGTTGTCGCGAGCGCGCGCCGGGGGAGCACGACGCCCTTCGGCGGCCCGGTGGTGCCCGAGGTGTAGACGATCAGCGCGGGCGACTCGGCGTCCGGTTCGTCCGCGATCGGCGCTTCCCCGCCGGTCAGCGGGATGTCCTGCCGGGGCAGTGCGGACAGGCCGGACGGCAGCTCCACGCCGGGTTCGGCCAGGACGAGCGCCGGTTCGCTGTCGGCGAGGATGTGGGCGAGCTCGCGTTCGCCGATCTTCGGGTTGAGCGGCACCGCCGGCACCCCGGCGAGCAGCGCGGCGACGACCGCGACACTCGTGTGGAGGGTCGGCGTCGCCCACACCGCGACCCGGCCGTCCGGCAGGTCGCGGGCGAGACCGCCGGCGATGGCGGCGAGATCGTCGTAGGTCAGGGCGTGGTCGCCGAAGCGCAAGGCTTCCTTCGCGGCACCGGCGACGAGCGTGGGGAACAACGGGTCGGGCACCGCGGGGACCTCCCAGTGTCGGACTCCATCCGCACGTTACCGTGCCGATCCGTCCCCTGCAGCAAGCGGCCGAAGGCGCTGGTCGTAGGCTGGGACACCGTGTTGGTACTGGCGATCGATACCTCGACCCCGGCGGTCACCGCGGGCGTCGTCGCGCTGGACGGCGGCTTGGTCGAGACGCGCGGTGACCGTGTCACGGTCGACCCCCGCGCCCACGGAGAGCTGATCACGCCGCACGCGCTGGCTGCCGCCGAAGCCGCGGGCGTCACCCTCAAGGACCTCGACGCGATCGTCTCCGGCGTCGGGCCGGGGCCGTTCACCGGCCTGCGCGCCGGCATGGCCACCGCCGCCGCGCTCGGCTACGCGCTCGGCATCCCGGTGTACCCGGTCTGCAGCCTGGACGCGCTGGCCGCCGACGTCCCGCCGGGGGACAACGCTTTCCTCGTGCTGACCGACGCCCGGCGCCGCGAGGTCTACTGGGCCGCCTACGACGCGCAGGGGCGCCGCACCGACGGCCCGCACGTCCAGCGGCCCGCCGACCTCGGCACGGACATCGAGGTGGCGGCCGGCGACGGTGCTCTGCTGTACGCGGACGCGCTCGGCGTCCGGCCGGTCGAGCCGCGCTTCCCGTCGCCCGCCGGGCTGGTGAAGGTCGCGCAGGCCGCGTTGCTGGCGAAGGAGCCGCCGGGCCCGCTGACGCCGTTGTACCTGCGGCGCCCCGACGCCGCCGAGCCCGCGGCGCCGAAACGGGTGACCGCTCCGTGAGACTCGAGCCGCTGCGCCGCATGGACATCGCCCGGTGCGTGGAGATCGAGAAGATCCTGTTCCCCGGCGACGACCCGTGGAGCGCCCGCGCCTTCCACTCGGAGCTGGACGCGGGCAACTTCTACCTGGCCGCCCGCCCGGACGAGGGCGACGAGCTGCTCGGGTACGCCGGGCTGGCCGTCGTCGGGCGCCGCCGCGGCGAATACGAGGCGACCGTGCACACCATCGGCGTCGCGCCCGAGCACCAGGGCCAGGGCATCGGCAAGGCGCTGCTGCAGGCGCTGCTGGCGCGGGCCGACGAGTTCGAGGCACCGGTGTTCCTCGAGGTCCGCACGGACAACACGACCGCGCTCGGCCTGTACGAGCGCCACGGCTTCGAACGGCTCGGCATCCGGAAGCGCTACTACCAGCCTTCCGGCGCCGACGCGTACACGATGGTCCGCCCGGCGCGGACGCGAGACGGGGTGGCGGGCTGATGGCACGCATCATCATGGGCATCGAGAGCTCGTGCGACGAGACCGGCGTCGGCCTGGTCCGCCTGCACGACGACGGCACGGTCGAGCTGCTGGCCGACGAGGTGGCCTCCAGCGTGGAGCAGCACGCGCGGTTCGGTGGCGTGGTGCCCGAGGTCGCCAGCCGCGCGCACCTGGAGGCGATGGTCCCGACGACCGAGCGGGCGTTCGCCACGGCCGGGCTGTCGATGTCCGATGTGGACGCGATCGCGGTGACGGCCGGGCCGGGCCTGGCGGGCGCGCTGCTGGTCGGCGTCTCGGCGGCCAAGGCGTACGCGACGGCGCTGGACGTGCCGCTGTACGGCGTCAACCACCTCGCCGGGCACATCGCGGTGGACACGCTGCAGCACGGCCCGTTGCCGACGCCGTGCCTGGCGTTGCTGGTTTCCGGTGGGCACACGCAGTTGTTGCGCGTCGACGACATCGCGTCGTCGATCACCGAGCTCGGGTCCACTGTGGACGACGCGGCGGGGGAGGCGTACGACAAGGTCGCGCGGGTGCTGGGCCTGCCGTACCCGGGTGGGCCGCCGATCGACAAGGCGGCCAAGAACGGGAATCCGGCGGCGATCGCGTTCCCGCGTGGGATGACCGGCCCGCGGGATGCTGCGTTCGACTTTTCCTTCTCCGGTTTGAAGACCGCGGTGGCGCGTTGGGTGGAGGGTGCCGCGCGGCGGGGCGAGGAGATCCCCGTGGACGACGTCGCGGCGTCGTTCCAGGAGGCTGTCGCGGACGTGCTGACGGCCAAGGCGATTCGCGCGGCCGAGGAGCAGGGGATCGACACCATGGTGATCTCCGGTGGCGTGGCGGCGAATTCGCGTCTCAAGGAGTTGGCGGCGGAGCGGTGCGCGGCGGCGGGGATCTCGTTGCGGGTGCCTCGGCCGCGGTTGTGCACGGACAACGGTGCGATGATCGCGGCGTTGGGCGCGCATGTGGTGGCGGCGAAGCGCCCGACGGCGCCGTTGGAGTTCAGCGCCAACCCGGCGTTGCCGGTGAACGTGGTGTCGCTGTAGTTACTGGGAGGCCGAGGGTGAGCCGGCTTTCCCCGCCACCCCGAAGCCTGATTGTGACTACGGCCGACGGCGCCGCGTCAAGGCGGGAAAGCGTGCCTTGACCCGGCGCCGTCGGCCGTGTTGTGGCTTCGGATCGGGGTTGCGGGGGGTGTGGGTGTCGTGGTCCGGTTGGCGAGGCTGCCGCGGGCGGGTTGCCGTGCGGGGTATTGCCGTGGGGCGGGTTCGCGCTACGAAGCCGTCGCCGGGGCCACGGCCCGTACGCCCAGCAGTTCCTCGATCGCCGCCACCGCCAGCGCCGCCGCATTCCCCTGCCCGTAAGGGTTGCCCACCTGGGCCGGGCGCAACTCTCCGCTCAGCAGGCGCGCCGCCAGGTCCACGATCCGGGGCGTGTCCGTGCCCGCCAGCCACGCGCAGCCCGCCTCCACCACCTCCGCGCGCTCGGTCACGTCGCGCAGCACGACCACCGGGGTGCCGAACGTCGGGGCCTCCTCCTGGATGCCGCCCGAATCCGTCAGGACCAGGGAAGCCAGCCTCAGCGCCCGGACCAGGTCCGGGTACTCCAGCGGGTCCGTCACCGTCACCCGGGGGAGGCCGGCCAGCGCCGCCTCCACCTGGGCGCGGACCTGGGGGTTCGGGTGCGCCGGGAACAGCACCTGGACGTCCGGGTGCTCGGCCACGATCAGCTGGACCGCCGCCAGGGTGCGCTCCAACGGCTCGCCCCAGGACTCCCGGCGGTGGGACGTCACCAGCACCAGCCGCTCGCCGGCCTCCGCGAGTTCCATCTCCAGCAGCGCCAGGGCGGTGTCGCGGGCCGGCAGGTCGCGGGCCGCGATCTCCAGCACCGCGTCGACCACCGTGTTGCCTGTGACCGCGATCTGTTGCCGCGCAACGCCTTCCGAGCGCAACGCCGCCGCCGCGCCGAGGGTCGGGGCCAGGTGCAGCGCCGCGATGCGGGACACCATCTGCCGTGCGCCCTCCTCCGGGAACGGCGCCGCGAGGTCGTGCGTGCGCAGCCCCGCTTCCAAGTGGACCACCGGGATGCCCAGCCAGAACGCCGCCAGGGCGCCGGCGAGCGTCGTCGTCGTGTCGCCCTGGACGACCAGCGCCGCCGGGGAGTGGCGGCGCAGCGCGTCGTCGAGCGCCGGCAACAGGCCCGCCACCAGCTCGGCCTGGCTGCCCGTCACCCGCGGTGGCACGTCGAGCCACGCGTCCACGGCCAGCCCGAACGGCTCCAGGGCCTGCTCGACCATGCCCGGGTGCTGCCCGCTGTGGACCACCACCGGGCGCAGCACCGGATGCGCCGCCAGCGCCAGGGCCAGCGGCGCGAGCTTGACGGCTTCCGGCCGCGTCCCGGCCAGCAACATCACGTCCACCCCGCGTCGCCCCTTCTCCACATCACTCAGTGTCCAGCAAATTTCGACCCGCGGGGCCGCCGGCGTGCGAGGGGCACACGCCGGCGGCCCGCTTCCTCAATCCCGCGCCCGGGAGAGACGGCGGTTGCGGCGGTGGACGGCGATCAGCGCGACGGTCCCGAGCAGGACCAGCAGCACGCCGACGGCCAGCCACCACCCGATGTCGGCACCGGTGGCGGCGAGGGTCCCGACCCCGCCACCGGCCACGCCGACTCCGGCGCCCGGCATCTTGTACATCCGGACCTCGCTCAGGCCTGCGCGGAACGACGGCGGAAGATGCGCGTCCCGACCGGCACCGCGACGGCGCCGAGCAGGCCGAGCCCGATCCAGAGCCCGGCGCCGGACGCCAGCGGCATCGGCGGCGCGGCCGGGCCGCAGGTCGCCGACGACACGACCACGTCACCCGAGCCGAGCGCCTTGAGCCCGCCGCCGAGCAGCTTCACGTGGACGGCGTTCACGGTGAGGCTGCCGTCGGAGTTCTTCACCTGCTCGTTGAGGATGATCGTCGCGACGTTGAGGTCGCCGAGACCGACCTTGATCTGCGTGTTCGCCGCCGGGGCCGCGTCGACCGCGCCGACGCTGCCGAGGTTCGCGCCGACCAATTTCGTGCTGCCTTCGACACCCTTCTGCGTCGCGGTGCAGACGGCCTCGACGAGCTTGATGCCGACGTTGCCGAGCGCCGCCTTCAGCAGCGGCAGCCCGACGTCGGCGGTGCTCGCTTTCGCCGTCACCGCACCGGAATTCTCGTCGCGCTCGGCCTCGGTGTTGATCGCGCCGGCGGTGAGGACGCCCTTCAGGTCGACCTTCGCCAGGCTGCTGCTGGCCGGCCCCGCGGTGCTCGCGGCCGCGAACGGACCCGCCTTCACCGCTTCCTGGCCGAGCAGCTTGACGTCGACCTTGACGCCGTACGCGGACCCGTCGCCGGGGGCCGCCGAAGCGGGGGCCGCGCCGGCGAGCACGACGCTCGCCACGACCGCGGCGAGCAGGCCGCCGCGGCGCACGAGGGAGCTCTTCATCAAGTGGTCCTCCGAATTCGCTGGATTTATCCGGGGTGCGTGACGGCGGCGCGGATCGAACTCGCTGGCCTCGACTCGGCACGCGGATCGACTATCGCGAAGACCGCGCCGAATAGCACACATAATTTCCCGAATCACCGGATCGGGTAAGGCTTGCCGCTGTTTCCGCTGGTCGTTTTCGGCATCACTCGATCGGCGGAACAAGTTCGGCGAAGGTCCAGCCGATTGGGGCGGCGTTTCCACCCCTCCGGGTGGAAACGGGCGGCACACATGTCCTACGCTCGCCGGTGCCCGCAACTTGATCGGGAAATCGACACCGAGAGGAACGTCGTGGCGGTAGCGAGCGCTCCGAACTCAGGAATGGCACGGTTTCCGCTGGTCGCGGCGCTGGGTGCGCTGGCCGCCGCGGGGGTCGTGGTGGTGCTGGCCGAGCGGTTCTACCGCGAACTGGAAGTGCGGCTCGCCGGCGCCATCCTCGATCTGTTCACTACATCGGGTGGCTATGTGGTACCCGATCGGGAATCTGTTTACTTTGGGTTGACGAGCGCTGCTCCGTTCGGGTTGAGAATGACGCCGGAATGTTCGTCGGCGTTCCTTTTGCTCCCGCTGCTCGTTGTGACGATGGTCATGCTGTACTTCCGGCCGTCGAATGCGCGGCGCCTGTTCTTTTCGCTCGGCATTTCGGCGCTCGTCGTCGTACTGGTGAACCAGCTCCGCATTCTGACGATCGTCGGGCTCGTGCACGCCTTCGGCACCGACGAGGGCTACTACTGGGGCCACACGCTGCTCGGTTCGATGGTCAGCGTGTTCGGCGGCGCCGTTTCGATCGTCCTGTTCGTCTGGCTGGCCACGCGGAAGAAGAAGGCATGAGCGTCAAGGTCCTGCTGGCGATCACGCAGGCGTTCGCGCTGACCATGAGCGTGGCGTTCCTCGTCTACGTCGTGGTGATCGTGGTGCCGTACCTGCGCCGCAAGCCCGGCCCGGCCGGCGACCCGGACGGCTTCACCTGGCACTTCTTCGTGCCGTGCCGCGACGAGCAGACCGTGATCCGCGAAACCGTCCGCTACCTGCGGACGAACTTCCGCCGGGCGCACGTCTGGGTCGTCGACGACGACTCGGAGGACCGCACCGCCCGCGTGGTCCGGATGCTGTGGCGGCGCCACGGCGGCTACGACCCGTACCTGCACCTGGTCCCGCGCGTGCGCCCCGAAGCCCGGACCGGCAAAGGCGACGCGCTCAACGCGGCCTACCGCGCCCTCAACGACTGGATGGGCCCGGACGCGAGCCGCGACGACGTCGTCGTGGTGGTCGTCGACGCCGACGGCCGCCCGGCCCCGAACTGCCTCGAGGTCTGCGCGGCGGACCACCTCTTCGGCGACCCGGGGATCGGCGCGGTGCAGCTCGACGTGTGGATGGGCAACGCCGACACCCCGCCGCCGGGCCGCAACCCGGTGGGCCGCTGGTTCGGCCTGAAGCTCGCGCAGCTGCAGGACCTGGAGTTCCGCACGGCGATCGCGGCGATCCAGACGTCCCGCGGGTTCACCGGCACGATCTCCATGGGCGGCAACGGCCAGTTCACCCGCCTCACCGCGCTGGATTCGATCGCCGGCGACGCCGGGGAGCCGTGGCGTGGCTCGCTGCTGGAGGACTTCGAGCTCGGCGTCCACCTGCTCACCGCGGGCTGGCGCACCGGGTTCACCCCGGATTCCCACGTGTCGCAGGAAGGTCTGTACAGCCTGCGGCGGTTCCTCGTGCAGCGCACGCGGTGGGGCCAGGGCACCATGCAGTGCGCCCGGTACCTCCGGCGGATCTGGGATTCCCCGCACGTCAGCACGCTCGGCGCGGCGGAGATGATGTACTACCTGGCCCAGCCGTGGCTGCAGCTGCTCGGCTCGCTGCTGTACCCGATCCCGTTCGTCCTGCTGGTGGTGGGCACCGCGGGCGACCCGGCGCAGATGTGGACGTGGTTCACCGGCGGCGCCTGGATCCTGTTCGCCATCTACGGCTCGTTCGGGCTGCTGCCGTTCCTCGTCTGGGGCCCGATCTACCAGCTGAAGTGCTTGCGCAGCAAGAATATCCTGCGCGGGCTGGGGATGGGCTTCGCCTACGCCGCGTACATCTACACGTTCTACGTGACGTCGTGGCGCGCGTTGTTCCGGCTCGTCCGCGGGCGCAACGGCTGGGCGAAGACGCGCCGCAACACCGAGCAGGCGGCCGGGGTGAAGGTCGCGCTCGACGCGTGAGCGCGACCTCCACCGGAGCGGTCAGAACGCCGGGACGATCCGGACGTCGTCGGCCTTGACGAAGGCGATCCGGTGCCCGAACTGGATCTGGACGTACTTGAGCTTGCCCTTCACCACCACGTGGCCGGCCGGGTCGAAGGTGGTCGCCCAGTAGTACTCGGAGCCGACCGTCCCGCCCGAGGAGTACTTCTGGCCCGCGGAAAGCGTGTACGGCAGCGGCGTGATGGCCTGCACGGTGACGCCGGCCGGGTACGCCTCCGGCTCGGGGTAGGCGCGGCCGTACACCGGCACGGTCGCGAGGCCGGGCTTCGGCGTCACGACCCAGCCGATCGCGGGCTTCGCGACCCGGGCGTTGCGCGGGTTGTGGAACCAGCCCTTCTGGCCGAGGTACCAGATCGCCGTCCAGTCACCGCGGACCTCGGCGACGGCGTACCGCTGCCCGGTCGCGACCCGGCTGCCGACGTCGGAGACGTCCATGGTCGACGGCGTCCCCTTCGGGTGCAGGCCGACGTCGACCAGCAGCGGCGAGGACTCACTCGGCTCCGAGTGCAGCACGACGGCCTCCGAGCCGCGCGGGGTGCACGGCGTCCCGGGGCTGTCGCACCCGGTGAACGCGGGCTGGTTCTTCGCGAAGTCCGGGTCGATGGTGACCAGCGACGAGCCGGGCAGGCCGAACCCGCCGAGCGGCGCGCCCAGCAGGTCGAAGTAGTGCGACCAGTCCCAGTAGGGGCCCGGGTCCCAGTGCATGCCCGCGATCGTCGACGGGACCGTGCCCGGCACGTTGTCGTGCCCGATGATGTGTGCGCGGTCGAGCGGGATGCCGTACTTGCGCGCGAGGTAGCCGACGAGCTTCGCGCTCGCGCGGTACATGGCCTCGGTGTACCAGGTGCCCTTCGCGGCGAAGCCCTCGTGCTCGATGCCGATGGACTTCGCGTTGACGTACCAGTTCCCGGCGTGCCAGGCGACGTCCTTGGTCGGCACGTGCTGGGCGATCAGGCCGTCGGCCGACCGGATGGTGTAGTGCCAGCTGACGTACGTCGGGTCCCGGACGAGGTCGAGGACGTTGGCCCAGTAGCCCTCGGTGTCGTGGATGACGATGTGGTCGATCTTCTGGCTCTCGGGCCGGTTCGCGAGGTCGTGGTTGCCGTAGTCGTCCTTCGGCAGCTCCTGGTACGGCGCCGGGACGGACTCGCAGGTGACCCGGCGCGGGCACTCGACGCCGGCCGGCGTCCGGTCGGCGTGCTGCGGGACGACGACGTCGGGCGTCGGGGCCAGCGTGACCTGCTGGCCGTCGTCCGTGGTCCGGGTGGTGCCGGCCTTGATCGTGTCGAAGACCTCGTCGGCGAAGGTCTGCGCCGCGGCTTGGTCCGTGGAGCCGCTGTAGCGCGCGACGGCGGTGTACCAGTTGCCGTCGGTATTGTACTTCGCGAGGAGGGCCGCGCCGCCGCGGATGTTCTGGGCGGGGTTCGTGCGCAGCGTTTGTGCGTCGGTTCGGAGCAGCCGCGCGGCCTCGTCGACGGTCTGCAGCGTGGGCGGCGGGGCAGCGGGCCCGGCCTGCGGGCGCACGGCCGGGCGGGCGTCGTCGCCTCGGGCGTCTTCGGTGCCCTCGTCGTGGTGCGTGCCGGCGACGCCGGCCGCGCGGAGGTCGGTGAGGTGCATGGGGCCGTAGCCGGCCGAGGTGCTGGGCGTCCCGGCGTTGGTGTCCCACCGCGACTCGAGGTAGGAGACGCCGAGGAGGACGTTCTCCGGGACGTTGAACTCCTTCGCGGCGGCGGCGAAGTCGCGTTGGCGTTGGCCGGCGGGATCGGCGTGCGCCGGAGCCGCGGCCAGGCCGGCGAGGAGGGCGACGGCGGCCGCGACGGCCGCGGTTCTCGGGACGGGGTGGGACATGGGCATGAACCCCCAGGGTGCAGGTGCCAGAGGTGAGAACTTAACCAGAAACTCACCCCGGGAGGTAAGAGGCCGCGGGTGCGTCACGCGCCGATCGTGGGTGGCGCGGTGGGTCTTTCGTCGGAGAAACGTGCTGGGCCGCGGCGACCGCGTGGTCGGTGCCCGGGCGGGCGGCGGGTCCCGCGTCACCGATGCCGGTCCCAACGGGGGTGGGAATCGGGAGGTTCCTGCGGACGGGTCGGGTCACCCGCCCGCACGAGGGGGCGGGGCGGGTCGGTTCGGCCCGCGCATAACCGCCGGTCAGGTGGTCGGCGGGGGCTATCGTGCCCGTCGGGTGGACCCTCCTTGCGGAGCTGGCACTCACGTGGCTAGAGTGCTAAATGCACGGCCCGACAGCCCCGGCACCCGCGACGGCGGGGGTGGTAGAGCCGTAACCACATCCTGCCAACGCTTTCGACGACCGTGGAGGTCAACCCGGTGAGCGTGAACATCAAGCCGCTCGAGGACAAGATCGTCGTCCAGACGAGCGAGGCCGAGGAGACGACCGCTTCCGGCCTCGTCATCCCCGACACCGCCAAGGAGAAGCCCCAGGAGGGCAAGGTTCTGGCCGTGGGCCCGGGCCGGATCGACGACAAGGGCAACCGCGTCCCGCTCGACGTGAACGTCGGCGACGTCGTCATCTACTCCAAGTACGGCGGCACCGAGGTCAAGTACAACGGTGAGGACTACCTGATCCTGTCCGCCCGCGACGTGCTGGCCGTCATCAACTGACGTCCGCTCGCAGCGCATGACGCCCCGGGCCCCGCAGAACACCGGGGAGCGGGGCGTTTTTGCGTCCAGAGAAAGGTAAGCGGAACACGCTATGCCCAAGCAGATCAACTTCGACGAGGACGCTCGTCGCGCGCTGGAGCGCGGGGTGAACAAGCTCGCCGACGCGGTCAAGGTCACCCTCGGCCCGCGCGGCCGGCACGTCGTGCTCGACAAGAAGTTCGGCGGCCCGACCATCACCCTCGACGGCGTGACCGTCGCCCGTGAGGTCGAGCTCGACGACCCGTTCGAGAACCTCGGCGCGCAGCTCGCCAAGAGCGTCGCCACCAAGACCAACGACGTCGCCGGCGACGGCACCACCACCGCGACCGTGCTCGCGCAGTCGCTGGTGAAGGTCGGCCTGCGCAACGTCGCGGCCGGCGCCAACCCGACCTCGATCGGCCGCGGCATCGAGGCCGCCGCGGAGAAGGTCATCGAGGTCCTCAAGGCCAAGGCCACCCCGGTCAAGGGCCGCGAGAACATCGCCCAGGTCGGCACCGTGACCTCCCGCGACGCCAACATCGGCGCCCTGCTCGGCGAAGCCGTCGAGAAGGTCGGCGAGGACGGCGTCATCACCATCGAGGAGTCGTCGACCCTGGCGACCGAGCTGGTGATCACCGAGGGCGTCCAGTTCGACAAGGGCTTCCTCTCGGCGCACTTCGCGACCAACCCGGAGGAGCAGAAGGCGATCCTCGAGGACGCCTACGTCCTGCTGCACCGCGAGAAGATCTCGGCGCTGGCCGACCTGCTGCCGGTGCTGGAGAAGGTCGTCGAGGCCAAGAAGCCGCTGCTGATCATCGCCGAGGACGTCGACGGCGAGGCGCTGTCCACCCTCGTGGTGAACTCGCTGCGCAAGACGATCACCGCCGTCGCGGTCAAGGCGCCGTTCTTCGGCGACCGCCGCAAGGCGTTCCTGGACGACCTCGCGGTCGTCACCGGCGGCGAGGTGATCTCCGCGGAGATCGGCCGCAAGCTGTCCGACGTCGACCTCGGCGCGCTGGGCAAGGCCCGCCGCATCGTCGTCACCAAGGACGACACCACGATCGTCGACGGCGCCGGCTCCAAGGACGCCATCGCGGGGCGGGTCGCGCAGATCCGCAAGGAGATCGAGACGACCGACTCCGACTGGGACCGCGAGAAGCTGCAGGAGCGGCTCGCGAAGCTCGGCGGCGGCGTCGCGGTCATCAAGGTCGGCGCGGCCACCGAGACCGAGCTGAACGAGCGCAAGCACCGCATCGAGGACGCCGTGGCTTCGACCAAGGCGGCCGTCGAGGAGGGCATCCTGCCCGGCGGCGGTTCGGCGCTGGTCCACGCGGTCAAGGAGCTCGAGGGCGGCCTGGGCCTCTCCGGTGACGAAGCCACCGGCGTGCGGATCGTCAAGGACGCGCTGGTCGCGCCGCTGTTCTGGATCGCGACCAACGCGGGCCACGAGGGTGCGGTCATCGTCAACAAGGTGCAGGAGCAGGGCTGGGGCCAGGGCTTCAACGCCGCCACCGGCGAGCTCACCGACCTGCTGGCCGCCGGCATCGTCGACCCGGTCAAGGTGACCCGGTCCGCGGTGGCGAACGCCGCCTCGATCGCGCGTCTCGTGCTGACGACGGAGTCGTCGGTCGTCGAGAAGCCGGCCGAGGAAGAGCCCGCCGCGGCGGGCCACGGCCACTCGCACTGATTTTCCGGCGAAGCGGGGCGGCACTCCCTCCGGAGTGCCGCCCCGCTTTCGTGCTTCGAAGGGCACGGAGGGCGGCACCCCACCCGGTGCCGCCCTCCGATGTCTGTGGCGCGCTCAGCCGCCGGACATGCTGAGCGCGCGTTTGTCCGATTTGATGATGTGCTCCCGTTCGGACTCCGAGAGCCCGCCCCAGATGCCGTACGGCTCGTGCACCGCCAGCGCGTGGCTGCGGCACATCTCCAAGACCGGGCAGCTCAGGCAGACGGCTTTCGCTCTGGCCTCCCGCCGTGCCCGCGCCGGGCCGCGCTCGCCGTCCGGGTGAAAGAAGGACGCGCTGTCCATCCCCCGGCACGACCCCTCGAGCTGCCAGTCCCACATGTCGGCGTTGGGTCCTGGGAGCCTGCGCGTGTCTGCCATCCTGACCGCCTCCGTCATCCGGTCGATGCCGCTAGCTGCTCTGCTGTGGTGCCAATACTCCATTCGGTGCAACGGCGGTAACGTTAGAAGCGCGCCAATAGTTGTTCAAGCGATCCGGCCCGATTCAGCCGTTAGGCATCCCCCGGATGTGTGAGCAGGGCTTTCGCCTCCGGTTGCCGACCGCGCTGGGTGCCTGGATATTGAGGCTCGTGGGAGCTGGGTCGGGCACCGAAGAACCCACCCTGCCGGTGGCCTCGGTCGCCCGCCGGCTCGGGGTCGCGCCGTCCACCCTCCGAACCTGGGACCGCCGCTACGGGCTGGGGCCCAGCCGGCACACCGACGGCCGCCACCGCCGCTACGGCACCTCCGACATCGGCCGCCTCGAACTGATGCAGCGAGCGCTGCTGAGCGGCGCGTCCACGGCCGAGGCGGCGCGCTACGCCCTCGAGCAGATCCCCCGCTCCGGACCCCCGCAGCCGGAGGAGCCCGGCGAACTGCCGGGGTCTTCGGTCGAGGACGACGGTCACGAGGTCCGCTCCCGCCTCGCGCGGAGGCTGAGCACGGCGGCGCTGGCCATGGACGTCGGCGCGGTCCAGCGGATGCTCGCGGACACCATCGCCGAGCTCGGCGTCCTCCCGGCGTGGACCGGCGTGATCGAGCCGGTGCTGTCGGCGCTCGGGGCGCGCTGGCGCGGCGCGAGCGCGGGGGCGGAGGTGGAGTACCTGCTCGCGGAGTGCGTGTTCGCGGCCCTGGTCCGCGCGACCCCGGTGCTCGACGAGCCCCGCAACACCCGCCCGGTCCTCCTCGGCTGCGTCCCGGACGAGCGCGACTCGATGCCGATGTACGCGCTGGCGGCGTCTCTGGCGGGGCGGCGGATCGGCGCGCAGCTGTTCGGGGTCCCGCTGCCGGCCGAGGTGCTGGCGGTGGCGGTCCGCCGCAGCGCGCCGGCCGCGGTGGTGCTGTGGGCCCACGGCCGCGGGGTGGCGGACGCACGCCTGTTCGCCCGGGTTTCGCGGGGCCGTCAGCGGAGCCGGTTGTTCGCGTGCGGCCCGGGCTGGGACCCGGCGGGCCTGCCGGACAAGGTGGAGCTGCTGACGGACCTCCCGAGCGCGGCGGACCGCATCGAGCACGTGCTGGTCGGCGGGCGCCGGTGAGTTTTGTCGGTGGGAACCGCTAGAAAGGACGGGTGCACGAACCCGCCCTGAGGGCCGCCGCGTTCGGGAGCGACCCGCTGCCCGACCCCGCGATCGTGCGCGGGTCCGCAAGCCCGCGAGAGCAATTGCTGGCGGCCATCGTCCTCGGAGCCCAGGGAAGGTACGCGGCGGCGGCGACGCTCCTCGGCGAGCTGAGGCGAGAGGGTGACCCGGTGCTGGCATCGCTCGCCGCCAGCACCCTCGCATCGCACCGCCGCCAGCTGGGCGGCCACCGCCTGGCCCGCACCCTCGACGGCGAGGCTTTGGCCAAGGTGGCCCACCTGGAGACCAAGCCCGACCCCGCCGGCCGTGCGCTCGGCCGCGATCTCGAGGGCTCGGACGCGACGGCCGCCGCCCGCCGCCCCGGGAGCTGGGCCGCCTTCGGCGCAAAGGCGGCAGCCCGCGGTCCGGAAGCCGCCATCAGCCGCGACCCCGGTGCCTCGGATGCGGAGGCCGCAGCCCTTCGTCTCGGCGCCGCAACCGGCCGCGACCCCGACGGCTCGAACGCGGAGGCCGCCGCCCACCGCCCCGAAGCCGCCACCGGCCGCGAAGGCGAGACCGCCCCCGGCGCAAAACCCACCCCCCGCCGTCCCGAAGCCGCGACAAGCTCCGACCCCGACGGCCTCGACGCCGCCGGCGCCAAAGCCGATGCCCTCCTCGGCCTGGCCGCCGACAACCTCGCCCTCGGCCGCCTCACCGCCGCCCGCCGGCTCGCCGAGCTCGCCGCCGCCGAAGACACCAGGTGGCGGGCCACCGTCCGCGGCGGCTGGGTGGGCGCCGAAATCGCACTCGCCGCAGGTCAGGGCGCCGATGCTGTCCCGCACGCCCGGCGCGCTTTCGAAACCGCGCAAGCCCGCGGCGCGCGGCGGCACGTCGTGAAATCCGGGATTGTGCTGGCCGTCGCCCTGAGCGCGGCCGGCGCTCCCGATCACCGGAAGATTTCGGACGACCTTGTCGGAAATGCAATGGCGACGGCGGAGGAATGCGAACTCCTTTCACTTTCGTGGCCGGCGGCGCTCGTCGCGGCCGACCTGCGCCCAGGACACGCCGAGGAGTATCGATTCAGAGTGGCGCAGGTGTTGCACGCAGTGTTACGAAGCGCAGATCCTTGCGGGAGGAGGGTTGCGGGGGAATCACCATGGGTCCCCGTCCCGGGTGGTTGAGCCGTCGGAATGGGGTGTTCCGGCATCCGGGCTAAGAAACTTCAAAAAAAGCCACCGGATCGTGTCAAGGTTCGGGCTAAAGCGTCCGATAGGGGAAGAGGAATGTCACCCGGCTGCAGGAAGGAAACCCCGTGACGACGGTCTTGATCTGCGACGACCGACGCAGTGTCCGTGAAGGGCTCACCCGAGTGATGTCCGCGGTCCCTGGGGTCAGTCGCATCGACTGCGTAGCGCACGGTGACGAGCTGCTGGCCCGGTACTCCCGTCAGCCCGTCGACGTCGTGCTGGTCGGGACGCAACGCGCGGTCCCGACGGGTGTCGAAGCCACCCGGCGGCTCGTCTCGGCCAACCCCCAGGCGAACGTCATCGTCTTCGGCGCCCCGGACGACGCGGGCAGCATCGCCGCCGCGATCGCCGGCGGTGCCCGCGGCTACCTCCGCTGGGACGCGTCCCGGCCGGAGCTGGTCGCCGCGCTGGCCCACACCCTGGCGAGCACCTCGGTGCCCGCGCCCCGTCAGCCGTCCGACCCGGGCGTCCAGCTGACCGAGCGCGAGCTTCAGGTGCTCCGCGGGATGAGCCAGGGCAAGAGCAACGGCCAGATCGGCCGCGAGCTCTACCTGTCCGAGGACACGGTCAAAACGCACGCCCGGCGGCTGTTCCGCAAGCTCGGCGTGCGCGACCGCGCGCAGGCCGTCGCCCACGGCTTCCGCCGCGGCCTGGTCAGCTGACCTGCCGCTCTCCCCGTTCCTGACACGGCCGGTTCACAGGTGACGACGGGCCAGGGCGCACCGCCCTGGCCCGCACCTATGTGGTCCCCATCACGCTCCGGCGCTCGATCCGGCGGATTCCCGCCCCGCCACTCCGCCCCTCCGGCGGATCTCGTACCCGCAGGCCCGTTCGCTCGTTGAATCGGCGACCTCGACCGCGGGTTCGCAGGACGACCCGTACTTTCGCTGCTCCGGCAGCCGCGGCGCGCCCGGGCACACCGCGCGCGCCGGTCCGGAGCGAGCCGACGGTACGGTAGCGGTCACCGGTGCGCGGTGGAGGCGACCACGGGCCGGGTTCTTTGCCCACCTACACGTAACACTGGGACTGTTGTCTGCGATGGCCAATGTGGGGGATGGACTGGATGAGCCGGTCGCCGCTGCTGTCGAGGGAGATCCCCAGGCAGTGGAGCGGCTGCTGGCTGCTATCCGTCCACTGGTAGTGCGGTATTGCCGCGCCCGGGTTGGCAGGCAGGAGCGATCGTTCGCTTCGGCGGACGACGTTGCGCAGGAGGTGTGTCTCGCGGTGCTAACGGCATTGCCCTCGTACCGCGATCAAGGCCGCCCTTTTCTGGCCTTCGTCTACGGGATCGCCCAGCACAAGGTGGCCGACGCGCACCGCGCGGCGGCGCGGAACCGGGCCGAGCCGGTGGCCGAGATCCCCGACGAGGTCGAGGGCGGGGTCGGCCCCGAGCAGCGGGCGCTGCAAGGTGAGCTGAACGAGCGGATGTCCCAGTTGTTGCAGGTGCTGCCGGACAAGCAGCGGGAGATCGTGGTGTTGCGCGTGGTCGTCGGCCTGTCGGCGGAGGAGACCGCGGACGCGGTCGGCTCCACGCCCGGCGCCGTCCGCGTCGCCCAGCACCGCGCCCTCGCGCGGCTGAGAAAGGTCCTGGCCGCGGAGGAGGTGATCTGAGTGACCGGTCACGAGAAGAGATTCGAGCCGGACGACGTCTTCGGCAGTGGCCTGACGGCGTCGGAGGCGGAGTTCGCCGCCGACCTGTCGGCCGTCCAGGCCGACGACGCGCTGCTCGACGCGCTCGGCGGGTCCGACCCGGCACTGGCCGACGGTCTCGGCGACCAGGAGCTCAACGCGTTGCTGGTGGCGTGGCGAAGAGACATCGACAGCGAGCCGCTGGCCGAGCTGGTCGACGTCGACACCGCCGTGCGCACCGTCAGTACTGCCGCTCTCGCGAAGCGGCACGCTTCGAGCGGACGCCGCCGCAGGCTGCTCGTCCCGGTCGCCGTCGCCGCCGCCGTGCTGGCGATCGCGTTCACCGGCACCGGGCTGGCCGCGCGCTCCGCACAACCCGGCGACACGCTGTGGGGCCTCGCGAAGGTCCTGTACGCCGATCACACCCGTTCCGTCGAGGCGGCCGCGACTGCGAAGCTCGACCTCGAAAAGGCCAACCTCGCCATCGCCGGTGGCAACCTCGACGCCGCCCGCCAGGCCCTCCAGGACGCCCAGGCCGCCCTGTCGCAGGTCACCGACGAGGAGAACCGCGACCAGCTGATGGAGCAGCACCGGCAGCTCGCCGCTCAGCTGACGAACCCGGACGCGCCGGTCCAGGGCCCGATCCAGACGTCCCTGCCGTCGGCCACGCCAGGCGCACCGACGAGCCAGGCCCCGCCGGCCGGCTCGGCCTCGTCCCTCCCCGGCAGCGGCAGCGGAACCACGAGCCTGCCGGGCAGCGCAACCCCGACGCCGACCCCGCCACCGCCGACCACGACCCCGCCGCCGACAACGACTCCGCCGCCGCCGACCACCACCGGCGCCACCGGCAACGAGCCGGGCACGCCGCGCAGCGAGTCCGCGGGCGGCCAGTCGCAGGGCGTCGGCGAGACGCCGTAACAGCAGCCCAACCCGGCAGCGGTCAGTGACACCACGACCGCTGCCGGTCAGCACGCCCTGGCCGCAGCGCAAGGCGCCGAGCTGCGAGCCCGCCGCCGACCCCGCCAGCGTGGCGAGTCCGCGGGCGGGCCACGCTCAGCGCGAGCCCGGCGCCGACCGCGGCTCCCACTCCGCCGACCAGCACCGGCGCGACCGGCAACGGGCCGGGTTCGCCGCGCGGCGAGCGCCGCCCCCGCCCGCGCGGCGAGCGCCGCCCCCCGCCCGCGCGGCGTGCCCGCGTCGGGCAGCGGGAAGCGCAGCCCCGCCGCCGAGCTGCGAGTCCGCCGCCGACCATGACCGCTGCCGAGCAGCGCGCCCCGGCCGCGCCCGCGGGCGGGCAGCGCAACGAGCGGCCCCCGCTCGCGCGGCGGCCAGAGGCCGCAGCAAAAAGCCCTGGTGAGGAACCTCACCAGGGCTTTCCCGCAGCCAGCCGAAGGACCGCTCAGTACGCGCTTTCGTTGGCCGTCACGCCGTCCGCGAACCCGCGGCAGTAGTCCCAGCTCACGTAGTCGCCCGGGTTCGGGTCGTAGGCCGGCTCGTGGGGGCGCATCCGGCCGTCCGCCAGCAGCTGCTCGAGGCTGGCTCGGAGCAGGTGCCAGTCGTGGTAGTGGGGTTCGTCGCACTCGCCGCAGTCGACCACGATCCCGCGGACCCCGCGGGGTTCGAGGAGGGCCTGGTACACGGCCAGATCCGAGAGATCGGCCAGCAGTTCGGTGCGTTCGGAGTCGCTGATCGGCTCGTCCAGCCGGTCCTCGGGGTCTCCGAATGCGCGGGCCGGGTCGTCCGGGTCGTCCGCGAACGGGTCTGGAGGCAGGACATCGTGCGCCACGGCCTGCACGGTACCGGGCCGCCCACCGCCCGGGGCGGGCGGGGAGCGGCGGATATCATGAGGGGAAGGCTCCGAGTCGCCACAGCGACACGCTCATCCCGCGCCAGGAAGGCCCTTCACCCGCTATGACCAGCGACGGCACCACCGCCCCCGTTCCGGCCAAGTTCGCCATGCTCGGCCTGACCTTCGACGACGTGCTGCTGCTGCCGGCCGAATCCGACGTCGTCCCCAGCACCGTCGACACGAGCTCCCGGCTGACCCGGAACATCACCCTCGGCGTGCCGCTGGTGTCCGCGGCGATGGACACCGTCACCGAGGCGCGGATGGCCATCGCCATGGCCCGCCAGGGCGGCATCGGCGTCCTCCAGCGCAACCTGCCGATCGACGAGCAGGCCGCCGCGGTCGAGGTCGTCAAGCGGTCCGAGGCCGGCATGGTCACCGACCCGGTCACCTGCGCGCCGGACGCGACGCTGGCCGAGGTCGACGCCCTGTGCGCCAAGTTCCGCATCTCCGGCGTGCCGGTGACCGACGCGGCCGGCACGCTGGTGGGCATCATCACCAACCGCGACATGCGGTTCGAGGTCGACCACAGCCGCCCGGTGTCCGAGGTCATGACGAAGGCGCCGCTGGTCACCGCCCAGGTCGGGGTGTCGGCGGACGCCGCGCTCGGCCTGCTGCGCCGGCACAAGATCGAGAAGCTGCCGATCGTCGACGGCGCGGGCAAGCTCCGCGGCCTGATCACGGTCAAGGACTTCGTGAAGACCGAGCAGTACCCGAAGGCGACCAAGGACCCGGACGGCCGGCTCATCGTCGGCGCCGCGGTCGGCGTGGGGGTAGACGGCCACAAGCGCGCGATGACGCTGGCCGAGGCCGGCGTCGACGTGCTGATGGTCGACACCGCGCACGGGCACTCCCGCGCGGTCGTCGACACGGTTTCGCTGCTGAAGAAGGAGCTGGGCGAGTCGGTCGACATCGTCGGCGGCAACGTCGCCACCCGCGCGGGCGCGCAGGCGCTGGTCGACGCGGGCGCGGACGGCATCAAGGTCGGCGTCGGCCCGGGCTCCATCTGCACCACCCGGATCGTGGCCGGCGTCGGCGTGCCGCAGATCTCGGCGATCTACGAGGCCGACCAGGCCGCGCGCCCGGCGGGCATCCCGGTGATCGGCGACGGCGGCATCCAGTACTCCGGCGACATCGCGAAGGCCATCGCGGCCGGCGCGTCCACGGTCATGCTGGGCAGCCTGCTCGCCGGCACCGCCGAGTCCCCGGGCGACCTGATCCTGGTCAACGGCAAGCAGTTCAAGGTCTACCGCGGCATGGGCTCGCTCGGCGCGATGCAGTCCCGCGGCCAGGGCAAGTCCTACTCGAAGGACCGCTACGCCCAGGACGACGTGCTCAACGAAGACAAGCTGGTTCCCGAGGGCATCGAGGGCCGGATCCCGTTCCGCGGCCCGCTGGCCAACGTCGTGCACCAACTGGTCGGCGGCCTGCGCGCCGGCATGGGGTACGCGGGGGCCGAGACGATCGCGCAGCTGCAAGAAGCGCAGCTGGTCCGGATCACCGCGGCCGGGCTCAAGGAAAGCCACCCGCACGACATCACGATGACCGTCGAGGCCCCGAACTACACGACCCGCTGAGTCACGGCCGGCAGCGCGGCCCGCACTCGGAACCGATCCGAAGTGCGGGCTTCTCGCTGTGTCACCGTGACCTAGCGTGCTTACCGTAATCGGCCTATCGCCTGGCGTGGTCGCCGTGGTGTGCACTAGGACGCATGACGGCCGGCCGGTTCACCCGCGTGCTGCGCAAGGTGTTCTTCACGGCCGTCGCCCTGGTGTCCCTCTTCCTGGGCGGCGTGGTGTGCCTGATGTGCCAGGCCCTGGCCGGCCGGGACGCGCCGACCTACCGCGTCGAAGGGCACGTGGTGTCCCACACGCGCGGCGCGCTCCCCGTCGGCGGGTACGCGGACGCGGAGAGCCACACCGTCGAGGTCGACGCCGCGGGCGGCCGGCACTACCGCGTCACGGCGGTGGATTCCGGCCTCGACCTGCCGGCCGGCCAGCCGGTGACGCTCGACGTGTCCACCGCGGACGGCAGCATCGCCTACCTGCGCGCGGGCGGCGGCGTGGTCGACCTGCGGTCCGGCGTGGTCCGGCCGGTCCTGTTGATCGTCGCCAGCCTGCTGGCCCTGGGCGCGGTGTACTTCGGCGCGGTCCGGCTCAACGTCTACCCGCCGGTGGCCACCTGGCTGGCCCTCGCGCTGGGGGCGCTGCTGGCGCCGATCGCGGTGTTCGTCCGGGTGTGAGCGTGTCCGGAAAATTCCTGCTGGCGGCCGCGCTGTGCCTGGAGATCTCCGAAGTCGGGCGGGCGGTGCGCGCGATCGAGGTCCGGCGGCACCGCGTGCCGGCCGACACCGAAGACCTCCGGATCTTCTTCGCCGCGCTGTTCGGGGCCGGGCTGCTGGGCGGTGTTCTGGTCTTCGTGTCCGGCAGCGGCCGTCCCGTGGTCGCGGCGGTGCTCGCGGCGGCGGCCGTGGTGGTGGGCGTCCTGCTGGTGGTCCCGCTGTTCTAACCCCCGTGCGCAGGTCACCCACGCGGCCTAGCGACAATGGGGCACGGCAGATTGTCGTCGTCGGAGGAGGCTTCACGTGCGGGACCTGGTCGAGATCGGGATGGGCCGCACCGCGCGGCGGGCGTATGACCTCGACGACGTCGAGATCGTGCCGTCGCGGCGGACCCGGTCGTCTTCGGTGGTGTCCACCTCCTGGCAGATCGACGCCTACCGCTTCGACCTGCCGCTCGTCACGCACCCGACGGACGCGATCGTCTCGCCCGGCACCGCGGTCGCCGTCGGCGAGCTCGGCGGGCTGGGCGTGCTCAACGCCGAAGGGCTCTGGGCGCGGCACGCGAACGTCGAGGACGCCATCTTCCAGCTCGTCCGCGCGGCCGAGGACCTCGAAGACCCGACCGCCGTCGGCCGCGTGCTGCAGGAGCTGCACGCCGCGCCGATCCGGCTCGACCTGCTGACCGAGGCGATCAAGACGGTCCGCGAGTCCGGTGTCACGGTGGCCGCGCGCGTCAGCCCGCAGCACGCCGCCGAGCTGACCCCGGACCTGATCGCGGCCGGCGTCGAAATCCTCGTCGTCCAGGGCACGATCATCTCCGCCGAGCACGTCCAGCGCGACGCCGAGCCGCTCAACCTCAAGGAGTTCATCGGCCGCCTCGACGTGCCGGTGATCGCCGGCGGCGTCAGCGACTACCGCACGGCGATGCACCTCATGCGCACCGGCGCGGCCGGTGTCATCGTCGGCCACGGCTACACGCCGGGCGTGACGAGCACCGACCGCGTCCTCGGCATCGGCGTCCCGATGGCCACCGCGATCATCGACGCCGCGGCCGCCCGCCGCGACTACCTCGACGAGACCGGCGGCCGGTACGTGCACGTGCTCGCCGACGGCGGCATGACGGTGTCGGGCGACATCGCCAAGGCCATCGCGTGCGGCGCGGACGCCGTCATGCTCGGCTCCCCGCTGGCCGCCGCCTCGGACGCGCCCGGTCAGGGCCTGTACTGGACGGCGGCCGCGGCGCACCCGTCCCTGCCGCGCTCGCGCGTGGCGGCCGGCCCCGACTACGCCGTCGACCTCAAGACCCTGCTGTTCGGGCCCTCATCGGACGCGGAAGGTGTGGTGAACCTGTTCGGGGCGCTGCGCCGCGCGATGGCGAAGACGGGTTACTCGGACCTCAAGGAGTTCCAGCGGGTGGGCCTCACCGTCCGGCGGTGAGGTGGCCGAGGAACGCGGCGAAAGCCGCCGCGGAGTAGACGAGGACCGGCCGGGGCGCCGCTTGCTTGGTGTCCCGGACCCCGACGACGCCGGGACCGGTGCCGATCTCGACGCAGGCGTTCTCTTCGAAGTGGCTGTGGCTCGACTTGCGCCAACCGGTGAGCGTTCGTGGGCTCATCGTGGTGTCTCCCGCCCTTGTGCCCCGACCGGCGGTGATTCGCCGACGTGGACATCGACCATTGTTGAGATTACCCACTGTTGTCGTCAGACAACCATAACCGGCGAGTAACTTACCTCTGGTCAGAACGCGGAGCCGGAGTTACGCTCCAGGTGTGACTGCCAGTAACACCACCACCAGTGCGGGTGGCCCCGACTACGACGTCGTCGTGGTGGGGTCGGGGTTCGGCGGCAGCGTCGCGGCGCTGCGGCTCACGGAGAAGGGCTACCGGGTGGCCGTCGTCGAGGCGGGCCGCCGGTTCGCCGACGACGAGTTCGCGAAGACGTCGTGGGACCTCAAGCGCTACCTGTGGGCGCCGCAGGTCGGCTGCTACGGCATCCAGCGCATCCACATGCTCAACGACGTGATGGTGCTGGCGGGCGCCGGTGTCGGCGGCGGGTCGCTGGTCTACGCGAACACGCTGTACCGGCCGCTCAAGCCGTTCTACCGCGACCGGCAGTGGGCGCACATCACCGACTGGGAATCCGAGCTCGCGCCGCACTACGACCAGGCGAGCCGCATGCTCGGCGTCGTCACGAACCCGACCATCACACCGTCGGACGTCGTGATGCGCGAGGTCGCGAAGGACATGGGCGTCGCCGATTCGTTCCACGCGACGCCGGTGGGTGTCTACTTCGGAAAGCCGGGCGAGAAGGCGGCGGACCCGTACTTCGGCGGCGCCGGCCCCGAGCGCGTCGGCTGCACCGAGTGCGGCTCGTGCATGACGGGCTGCCGCGTCGGGGCGAAGAACACGCTGGTCAAGAACTACCTCTACCTGGCCGAGCAGGACGGCGCCCATGTCATCCCGCTGACCACGGTGACGTCGGTGAAGCCGATCGACGGCGGGTACGAGGTGTCGTTGAAGAAGACCGGAACGACCTCGAAGCGGTTCCGGACGACGATCACGGCCGAGAAGGTCGTCTTCGCCGCGGGGACCTGGGGCACGCAGAACCTGCTGCACAAGATGAAGGACACGGGCACGCTGCCGCGGCTGTCGCGCCGGCTCGGCGAGCTGACCCGCACGAACTCCGAGGCGATCATCGGCGCGGCCCGCACCGACGTCGACGAGAGCCGGAACTTCAGCCGCGGCGTCGCGATCACGTCGTCGATCCACCCGGACGACAACACCCACATCGAGCCGGTTCGGTACGGCAAGGGCAGCAACGCGATGAGCCTGCTGCAGACGATCGCGACGGACGGCGCCTCGCCGGTGCCGCGCTGGCGGCAGGCCGTCACGTTCATGGCGAAGCACCCGATCCAGGCGGCGAAGCTGCTCAACGGCTACCGCTGGAGCGAGCGCACGGTGATCCTGCTGGTGATGCAGAGCCTGGACAACTCGATCACGACGTACACCCGCCGCGGCCTGTTCGGGCGGCGCAAGTACACGTCCAAGCAGGGCCACGGAGAGCCGAACCCGAGCTTCATCCCGGCGGGCCACGAAGCCAACGAGCGCACGGCCGAGCACATCGGCGGCATCGCGGGCGGCACGTGGGGCGAGATCTTCGACATCCCGCTGACGGCCCACTTCATCGGCGGCGTCCCGATCGGAGCGTCGGCCGACGAGGGCGTGATCGACCCGTACCACCGGGTGTTCGGCTACCCGGGCCTGTCGGTGGTCGACGGCGCGGCGATCACGGCCAACCTGGGCGTGAACCCGTCGCTGACGATCACGGCCCAGGCGGAGCGCGCGTTCTCGTTCTGGCCGAACAAGGGCGAGGAGGACCTGCGGCCGGCCCAGGACGCGCCTTACGCGCGGCTGGAGCCGATCGCGCCGAAGAACCCGGCCGTCCCGGCGGACGCACCCGCCGCTCTGCGCCGGTCCTAGACTCGGGGCCGTGACGGCATCCGAGAAGGCACACGCCCTGCTCGACGGGGTCAGGAAGCTCGACGACGAGTGGGCGCGGGCCATCGGTGGCCTCGGCGAGCCCGAGCTGCGCGCCCCCAGCGCGTTGCCCGGCTGGTCGCGGGCCCACGTCCTCGCGCACGTCGCCCGCAACGCCGATGGTCTGCAGAACCTCCTGACCTGGGCGAACACCGGCGTCGAGACCCCGATGTACGCCAGCCCGGAAGCCCGCGAGCGGGACATCGAAACCAGTGCCCAGCACGGGGCCGCCGACCTGCTCGCCGACTTCGTCGCCTCCGCCGGGCGCTTCGAGCAGTACGCCGCCGCCATGCCGGATGACGCCTGGGCGCGCGAAGCCCGCAACCGGCAGGGGTTGCCCGTCACCGGGGCCGTTGTGGCGCGGATGCGGCTGTCCGAATTGGCCATCCACCTCGCCGACCTCGACCGCGGATACGACCTGGACCGGGTGCTCGGGCTGCTCGGGCCGCTCACCGAGGACGTCGTCCAGCACGCCATCGCCTCCCGCGGTGCCCACCTGCCCTCGCTCCGCCTGGTCGCCGACGGGTTCGAATGGACGATGGGCGCCGCCCCGAAGGCGACCGTACGCGGGTCGGCCGGGGCGCTGCTGGCCTGGCTCAGCGGGCGCTCCGACGGCGCCGGCCTCGAAGGGGACGTGCCGCGGATTCCCGCCTGGGCGTGATCGGTCCGCTCCGTCCGGTGAACGCCTTGCGCCCGCTCTACACTGGGCGTTCCCGGCACCGAGGAGTCCGCTGTGGACAGTGAGCACGACCAGGGGCGGCCCGGCGTCCCCCGGAGGGCGTTCCTGCGCATCGCGGGCGTTTCGGCCGCCGGTGCCGTCGCCGCCGCGTGTGGGCCGGAGCAGCCCGCGGCCCCGGTCGCGTCGACCGCTCCGGCGCCCCCGCCGACCGCCCCGTCCGCCAGCGGCCTGCCCACCGGGCCGCCGAACTGGGACGACCTGCGCACCAAGCTGACCGGCAGCCTGCTGCGCCCGGGCACCGACGGCTACGACACCGCCAAGCACGGCTTCAACCAGCTCTTCGACGGCAACAACCCGGTCGCCGTCGCGACCGTGGCCACCGCCGAGGACGTCCAGGCCTGCGTCCGGGCGACCGCCGGGCGCGTCACCATCGCCGCGCGCAGCGGCGGCCACAGCTACGCCGGCTACTCCGTGCCCCAGAGCGGGCTGGTCATCGACGTGGCCGCGCTGAACAAGGTCGACGTCCAGGGCGGCAAGGCGGTGATCGGCGCCGGCGCGAAGCTGAAGGACGTCTACGCCGGGCTGGCGCGGGCCGGGCGCGTGCTGCCCGCCGGGACCTGCCCGACGGTCGGGATCGCCGGGCTGACCCTCGGCGGCGGCATCGGCGTGCTCACCCGCAAGTACGGCCTGACCTGCGACCACCTGAGTTCCGCGCAGGTCGTCACGGCCGACGGCCGGCTGCTCACCGCTTCCGCGGGCTCCGAGCCGGACCTGTTCTGGGCCCTGCGCGGCGGGGGCGGCGGCAACTTCGGCGTCGTCACCGAGTTCACCTTCGACACCGACCCGGTGCCGCCGGAGCTGACCGTGTTCTCGCTGCGCTTCCCGGCCGGGTCGGGCGCCGGCGTGCTCGCCGCGTGGCAGCAGTGGATCGCCGCGATGCCGCCGGAGCTCTGGGCGAACCTGGTGCTCTCGGGCGGCTCGCCGGTGCAGTGCCGCGTCGGCGGCTGCTACGTCGGGGACGCCGCCGGGCTGAACACGCTGCTCAACAACCTGACCACGAACGCGGGCGCCCGGCCGGCGCAGCGCGTGGTGAAGACCCTGGACTACCTCGGTGCCATGAAGTACTTCGAGGGCAGTTCGAACCGCCAGTCGTTCGTCGCGTCCTCGCGGATCATCACCACCCCGGTCGACGCCGCGAAGGTCGTCGCGGTCGCGGACGGCAAGCCGGGTATGGACCTGCTGATCGACAGTCTCGGCGGCGCGGTGGCCGGGCCGGCCAAGGACGCCACCGCGTTCTGGCACCGCGACGCGCTGGCCAGCGTGCAGGTCTACGCGAGCGCGACGGCGAAGACCCGGGCGAAGGTCACGCAGACGATCGGCGACGCCGTCGCCGGGCTCGCCGCGGCCGGCGCGGGCGGCGGGTACGTCAACTACATCGACCCGGCCCTGCCCGACTGGAAGACCGCCTACTACGGCGACAACGCCAAGCGGCTGCAGGACGTCGCGCACAAGTACGACCCCAACAACGTGTTCCGGTTCGGGCAGGGCGTGGTCAGCTAGAGGTCGATGCCGGTGAAGACGGTGACGCGCTCTTCGGTCAGGTCGTGCATCGCGGCGAGCACGCCTTCGCGGCCGACGCCGGAGCCCTTCACGCCGCCGTAGGGCATCTGGTCGGCGCGGTAGGACGGGACGTCGCCGATGATCACGCCGCCGACCTCCAGCTCGGCCGAGGCGTGGAAGGCCAGCTGGACGTCCGTGGTGAAGACGCCGGCCTGCAAGCCGTACGCCGATTCGTTGACCGAGCGGAAGGCCTCGTCCACACCGTCCACAATGGACACCGCGAGCACCGGTCCGAAGATCTCCTCGTTCCAGGCCTTGGTGTCCGGCGGGACGTCGGTGAGCAGCGTCGGGACGACGGTCGCGCCGTCGCGGGTGCCGCCGGTGAGCACCTTCGCGCCCGCCTCGACGGCTTCGTCGATCCACGCGACGATCCGTTCGGCGGCGGCCTCGTCGACGACCGGGCCGACGTCGGTGTTGCGGTCGTAGGGGTCGCCCGTGCGCTGCGACTCGACCGCTTCCACCAGCGCGGGCACGAACTCCTCGGCCACGGCGGCGTCCACGATCACTCGCTGCACCGCGATGCAGGACTGGCCGGCCTGGTAGTTGCCGAAGGTGGCGATCCGGTGCGCGGCGCCTTCGGGGTCGGGCCAGTCGCGCAGCACGACGGCCGCCGCGTTGCCGCCCAGCTCGAGCACGACGTGCTTGCGCGGCGCCGCGTCCTTGAGCGACCAGCCGACCGGGCCGGAGCCGGTGAACGACACGACCGGCAGCCGCGGGTCGGCGACGAGCGCCTGCGTCTCCTCGTTTCCCAGCGGCAGCACGGAGAACGCGCCCGCGGGCAGGTCCGTCTCGGCCAGGATCTCGCCGAGGACCAGCGCGGACAACGGCGTCCGCGGCGCGGGCTTGACGATGATCGGCGCGCCGATCGCCAGCGACGGCGCGACCTTGTGCGCGACCAGGTTGAGCGGGAAGTTGAACGGCGCGATGCCGAGCACCGGCCCGCGCGGGACGCGGCGGGTCAGCGCCAGCCGCGCCTCGCCCGCGGGGTCCGTGTCGAGGCGCTGGACATCGCCGGTGAAGCGGCGGGCCTCCTCGGCGGCGATCCGGAACACCGACACCGCGCGCTTGACCTCGGCTTCGGCCCACTTGAGCGGTTTGCCGTTTTCGGCGGTGATCACCTCGGCGATCTCCTCGGCACGCGCGGCGAGCCCGCGGGAGACGTGGTCGAGCGCTCCCGCCCGGACGTGCGCCGGCGTGCCACGGAGTTCGCGCGCGGCCGAGGCCGCGGCGGCCACCGCGCGTTCGACCTGGTCCGGCCCCGGCACGGCGACCGTGGCGACCTCGCTGCCGTCGTACGGGTGGTGCACGACGAGGGTGGTGGCGCCCGCTTCGGGACGGCCGGCGATCCAGGCGGGACGCGGCTCGGGGGTGATCATGTCCATGCGTACCAACGTAATGCGGGCGGCGCCGCGATCGAGTGACCCCCACCCGGACGGGTCACGGCTTGATGAGCACCTTCAGCGCTTCGCGGTCCGCCATCGCGCGGTAGCCGGCGGGGACGTCCTCGATGCCGATGGTCCGGTCGAAGACCCGGCCGGGCCGGTACTTGCCGTCGAGGACGTCCGGCAGCAGTTCGGGGATGTAGTGCCGGGCGGGGGCGACGCCGCCGGTGACGGTGACGTTGCGCCGGAACAGCGCCGGGCCGATCGGGCCCTCTTCGTACTGCGGGACGCCGACGCGGCTCACCGAGCCGCCCGGGCGCACGGCCCCGACGGCCATCTCGAACGCGGCCTTCGTGCCGACGCACTCCAGGACGGCGTGCGTGCCCTCGCCGTTCGTCAGGTCCCGCACCTTCTCGATACCCTCCTCGCCGCGTTCGGCGACGACGTCGGTCGCGCCGAACTCGCGGCCGAGGTCGGTCCGCGCCTGGTGGCGTCCCATGAGGACGATCCGTTCGGCGCCCAGCCGCTTCGCGGCGAGGACGGCGGAGAGACCGACCGCGCCGTCGCCGATCACAGTGACGTTCCGGCCCGCGCGCACGCGGGCCTTCGTCGCGGCGTGGTGCCCGGTCGGGAAGACGTCGGACAGCGTGAGCAGCGACGCCAGCAGGTCGTCGTCCTCGGTGTGCGGGACCTTGACGAGAGTGCCGTCGGCCTGCGGCACGCGCACCGCCTCGCCCTGGCCGCCGTCGACGCCCTTCGCGCCCCAGAACCCGCCGTGCAGGCAGGACGTCTGGAGTCCCTCCCGGCAGAACTGGCAGGTGTTGTCGGAATAGACGAAGGGCGCGATGACGAGGTCGCCCTTCGTGACGGTCGTGACGTCCGCGCCCGTCTCCTCGACGATCCCGAGGAACTCGTGCCCGATGCGCCGGCCGTGCTCGCTCGGCGCCATGTCGGCGTACGGCCAGAGGTCGCTGCCGCAGATGCAGGACCGCACGACCCGCAGGATGACGTCGGTCGGTTCGGTCAGCTTCGGGTCCGGGACGGTCTCGACCCGCACGTCGCCGGCGCCGTAGATGACTGTTGCTCGCATACTGGGGGCCTTCCCGTGGCGGTTCGTGACAAACGTCGGGGGTGCGACCGCGGTGGCGCGCCTAGATTTTCGGCCATGACCACGCACACCGCATCCCGCAACCCGTTCGGGGCCCTCGCCCGGGCGGGCCGCCGCCCGTACCTGACCGCCGCGGTCTTCGCGGTGACGCTGGCCTGCGGGATCGCGCAGCTGGCCCACCCGCCGCTGTACGAGGCAATGCACCGCGACGCCACGCGCATCGACGCGGGCGAGTGGTACCGCCTGGTCACGGGCATGTTCTTCCAGGACGGCCGGGCGTTCGGCCTGACGTCGAACCTGCTCTGGCTGGCGGTGTTCGGCACGCTCGCCGAGCGCGTGTTCGGCCGGGTCCGCTGGCTCGTCCTGTACTTCGGCTGCGGCCTGTTCGGGCAGGTCATGAGCTACGTCTGGCTCAACCCGGTCGGCGCGGGCAACTCGATGTGCGTGGCGGGCCTGATCGGCGGCCTCGCGGCCGTGGTCATGGTGGCTTCGCGCCGCTACGGCGTGGTGCTGCCAGTCCAGTTCCGGATCATGGCCTTCGCGGTGCCGGTGCTGGCCGTGGCGGACACGATCGCGCACGACAACCACGGCCTGCCCGCCCTGCTCGGCCTGGCGCTGGGCTTCCTGTTGCTACCGGCTCCGGTAAAGGTCGCGCAGCAGTAGCACCTCGGCGCAGTGGTGGATCATCTCGCGGTGGATGTGCAGCACCAGCGTGGCCATCGGGTACTTCGCGTACGGGCCTTCCGCCGGTCCGCACGGCCGGGCCAGGGCCTCCTCGTCGAGCGATCGCACCCCGGCGACCCACTGCGCGTAGAGCTTCTCGAGCTCGGCGAGTGCCTCGGCGGCCGTCCCGGGGTAGGGGTAGGTGTGGTAGCCGATCGGTTCGCCGCCGAAGTGCGCCGCGATCCGCGCGCCGAGCACGCCGACCAGGATGTGGCCGAGCCGCCAGGCGATCGTCGTGACCGGCGGTGGCGTCGGTTCGGGGTAGACCCAGTCGATGGTGAACGGGCCGGTCCCGGGTTCGTCGCCGGACTTCCGCGGCCGCACGGTCCAGCAGCCCGCGACCGGCTCCCAGAGGTACTCGTCGTCGGTGAGTCCTCCGAGCTTCGGGCGCGTGTACACCGTCCAGTGGAAGTCGAGCTGGTCGGTCAGTTCCTTCGTCCAGTTCACGGCCATACCGGGCACCGTAGGCCGGATCGAGGACAGGGGCGGCCCTGAATCCCGGGTGACCGGGCCCACCTGGGACGATGGTGGGGAATCCCGCTTCTCGCCAGGAGGTCGCCAGGTGCCCAACCCCACCGGTCCGGTTCTCGTCGTGGACTTCGGGGCGCAGTACGCGCAGCTGATCGCCCGGCGCGTCCGCGAGGCACAGATCTACTCGGAGGTCGTGCCGCACAGCGCGTCCACCGAAGAGATCCTCGCGAAGAACCCCGCGGCCATCATCCTTTCCGGCGGTCCTTCGAGCGTGTACGCCGAAGGCGCCCCCGGCATGGACCCGAAGCTCACCGAAGCCGGCGTCCCGATGTTCGGCATTTGCTACGGCCACCAGCTGCTGGCCAGCGCGCTCGGCGGGGTCGTCGAGCCGACCGGCGTGCGCGAGTTCGGCCGCACCGAGGTCCGCGTCACCGGCGACGGCGGTGTCCTGCACGCCGGCCTGCCCGCGCACCAGCCCGCCTGGATGAGCCACAACGACAGCGTCACCAAGGCTCCGGAGGGCGCGGTCGTCACGGCGTCCTCGGACGGCGCCGCGGTCGCCGGCTTCGAAGACGTCGAGCGCCGCTTCGCCGGCGTCCAGTACCACCCGGAGGTCGCGCACTCGCCGCACGGCCAGGAGGTGCTGCGCCGGTTCCTGCACGACATCGCGGGCATCAAGCCGCAGTGGACGACGTCGTCGATCGTCGAGGAGCAGGTCCGGCGGATCCGCGACCAGATCGGTGATGGCCGGGCCATCTGCGGCCTGTCCGGCGGCGTCGACTCCGCCGTGGCCGCGGCTTTGGTGCAGCGCGCCATCGGGGACAGGCTGACCTGCGTGTTCGTCGACCACGGCCTGCTGCGGGCGGGGGAGCGCACCCAGGTCGAGCGCGACTTCGTCGCCGCCACCGGCGTCAACCTGGTGACCGTGGACGCGCGCGAGCGGTTCCTCGACGCGCTCGCCGGCGTCACCGACCCGGAGCAGAAGCGCAAGATCATCGGCCGCGAGTTCATCCGCGTCTTCGAACAGGCCGAGCGGGACCTCAAGGCCCAGGGCGACTACAAGTTCCTGGTCCAAGGCACGCTCTACCCGGACGTCGTCGAGTCCGGCGGCGGCGAAGGCACGGCGAACATCAAGAGCCACCACAACGTCGGCGGCCTGCCGGACGACCTGGAGTTCGAGCTGGTCGAGCCGCTGCGGCTGCTGTTCAAGGACGAGGTCCGGCGGGTCGGCTCGGAGCTGGGCCTGCCCGAGACGATCGTGCAGCGCCAGCCGTTCCCCGGCCCCGGCCTGGGCATCCGGATCATCGGCGCGGTCGACCAGGAGCGCGTGGACACCCTGCGCGCGGCCGACCTGATCGCCCGCGAGGAGCTGACGGCGGCCGGGCTGGACCGCAGCATCTGGCAGTGCCCGGTGGTGCTGCTGGCCGACGTCCGCAGCGTCGGCGTCCAGGGCGACGGCCGGACCTACGGCCACCCGGTGGTGCTGCGGCCGGTGTCGTCGGAGGACGCGATGACCGCGGACTGGACGCGCCTGCCCTACGACGTCCTGGAGCGGATCTCCACGCGCATCACCAACGAGGTCGCGGAGGTCAACCGGGTGGTGCTGGACGTGACGTCCAAGCCGCCGGGCACCATCGAGTGGGAGTGAGTCCACTGTAGACAAGGCTCGAGGCCCCGGCGTGGGATCCGGGGCCTCGAGGGTTCTCGGGGAGGGTCAGCGCCGCCGCTTGCTGCCGAACGACGCGCCGAGGAGCATCAGCCCCACGAACACCGCACCGCCGGCGATCACCCAGCGGAAGTCGAACGAGGGCAGCCAGCTCGCGCCGTCCGAGAGGACGTACGCCGACACCAGCAGCGTCGCGATCCCGAAGATCAGGGTGAAGACGTCCACGCCACCGCGCTTCGCGGGCTGGGTGTCGGCCGGGTTGTCGTAGGCGTAAGGGTTCTGGTCAGTCACGCCGCACCTCCACGTTGCCCACGCTGTTCGAAACCTTCAGGGTGATCTTCTGGCCGCCGACGCCGTCGGGGCCGTTGTCCGTGCCGGTCAGCGCGCCCTGGCTGATGCCGTCGGTCGAGCGGTTGAAGCACCGCGCCTCGCCCGCACCGGTGTGGCAGTCGAAGGTGACGTCGGCGTTGGCGGGCACGAGGACGGTGGTGTCGCCCGCGCCGTTCGACACGGTCGTCGAGTACGGTGCGCCTTCGGGCAGCTCGGTCAGGTCGAGCCGGATGTCGCCGGCCGCGTGCTGGTAGAGCGGCTTCAGCTCGGCGGCCGCCTGCGGGGTCTCCCGGATGTCGCCGACGCCGCCGCGGATGTCGAAGTTCTTGAACGGCGAGGTCGTCAGGACCAGGCCGGCGATGGCCAGCGGGATCGCGAGCCCGATCAGGCCGCGGCCGCCGCGGGCGAACGCGCCGGCGACCAGGCCGATCCCGACCACGCCGAGCACCAGGCCGATGATGTGCTGCGCGTCGAACCAGCCGGCGCCGTTCAAGCCGGCCAGCACCCCGGCGCCGGCGGTCACCACGGCCAGCGCGAACGTCGCCGAGCCGACCTTCGACCGCGGCCGCCGTTCCGGCGCCTGGTAGGACGGCGACGGCGTGGGCTCGTGGACGGGCGGCGTCGCATCGGGGAGGTCCCAGCCGGCCGGGTCGGCGGCGAGGGGGTCCCAGCCGCGCGCCGGTGTGGGCGCCTCGGCGGTGTCGGTCATGGTGAAGGCTCCGTTTCCGGTGAAGGCCGGGTACGACGTCCGCGCGGCGACCGGCGCGGGGCGGTTCAGGTGGCCGCGGCTGCGGTGCAGCAGGTAGAGAGCGGCGGTGATGAGCGCGCAGCTGATCAGCCCGCCGCCGTCGAACCACGACCCGGTGATCGAGCCCCCGGCGCTGACGACGGTGAGGACCATGAGCACGACGGCGAACGCGGGCGACACCGAAGACCGGCCGCGCCCGATCAGGCTCTCGAAGCCGGAGACCTCGTCGCTCTCGCCGGGCAGGAACAACCACCCCAGCAGGTAGAAGGGAATCCCGAAGCCGCCGAAGATCGTCGTGACGACGAGGGCGATCCGCACGACGACGGGATCGATGCCGTACC
The DNA here is from genome assembly GCF_031625235.1 of Amycolatopsis sp. 505. Classification (NCBI taxonomy): domain Bacteria; kingdom Bacillati; phylum Actinomycetota; class Actinomycetes; order Pseudonocardiales; family Pseudonocardiaceae; genus Amycolatopsis; species Amycolatopsis sp. 505. The sequence continues at coordinate 471,314 of NZ_JACKQP010000001.1, read as the reverse complement.
GGTACCCGATGGCGGCGGCCACCCCGGCCACCTTCCGCCCGGCGTGCGGCCGCCGGGGCCGGCTGACCCAAAAGTCCTTGACGGTCTCCTCGAAGCCGTTCAGGACCCCCGGCTTCTCACTCGCACCACTCATACCGAGAAGCATGCGGCACCCGGGTCGGCGGGACATCCGGGATGGTCCCTGAGGTTTCCCCTGGCTCCCTGGATCAGGGGTTTCCCGGATGGAACCGCCTCCCCGTGCGTGTGACCATGGACGGCGTGCAGGAGTCCCTCGACCACGTTCCCGCCGAGCAGGCGATCACCACCACCGGCCCGGTCGCGCCCAAGATGTTCCGGCGCCGGTCCGGGCGGGCCATCGCCGGGGTCGCCGGTGGGCTCGCCGATCACCTCGGGGTGCCGGTCCTCTGGGTGCGGACGGCGTTCGCCCTGCTCGCCGCGCTCAACGGCGCCGGGCTGCTCGCCTACGGGCTCCTCTGGGTGTTCGTCCAGCAGCAGTCCGAGGAAGCCGCGGACGCGCCGAAGCCGAAGGAGCGCCAGCAGGCGTTCGGCCTGATCGCGCTGGGCGTCGGCCTCGCCGTCGCCAGCGGGACGCTCACCGGGTTCATCAGCGGCTGGGTCGCGGTGCCGCTGGCCGTGGCCATGATCGGTCTCGCGGTCGTCTGGCGGGAGGCCGACGAGTCGCAGCGCCGCCGCTGGCGGGTCGGGGCGAAGGACGGCTTCGCGGGCGCCTTCCTCGGCGGGGGCGGCTGGTCGGCCGCCATCCGGATCGTCGCCGGGGTCGCGCTGGTGATCACCGGCATCACCGTCGTCGTGCTGCGCAGCGGCACCCTCGACCAGGTCCAGTTCGCGCTGATCGCGGTCCTCGCCACGCTGATCGGCGTCGCCGTGCTGACCGTGCCGTTCTGGCTGCGGCTGGTCCGCGACCTCTCCGACGAGCGCAAGGCCCGCATCCGCACCGACGAACGTGCCGAGATCGCCGCCCACCTCCACGACTCCGTGCTGCAGACGCTCGCGCTGATCCAGAAGCAGAGCGAGCAGCCCCGCGAGGTCGCCCGGCTGGCCCGCAGCCAGGAGCGCGAGCTGCGCGGCTGGCTCTACGGCCCGAACGGCTACGGCAAGCCGGCCGAGAAGGTCGAGGAAGCGACCGGCCAGCTGTCCGAGGCGCTCGCGACGGCGTGCGGCGAGGTCGAGGACACCTTCGCGATCTCGGTCGGCCAGGTCGTCGTCGGCGACGCCGAGCTGGACGAATCCCTGGTCGCGCTGGTCCAGGCCGCCCGCGAGGCGATCGTCAACGCGGCCAAGCACGCCGGCGTCGACGAGGTGAGCGTGTACGCCGAGGTCGAGCCGACGTCGGTGACGGTGTTCGTCCGCGACCGCGGCAAGGGCTTCGACCCCGACCTCGTCCCGGACGACCGCCACGGCCTCGCCGACTCGATCCGCGGCCGGATGACCCGCCACGGCGGCACGTGCAAGGTCCGGACGGCGCCGGGCGAGGGCACCGAGGTGCAGCTCGCCATGCCGGTGAAAGCGGGCAAGGGAGCGGCGTGAGGCGGCTATGCTCGACGACGTGACTGACACCCAGCGCGAACCGGTGAAGGTGTTCCTCGTCGACGACCACGCGCTGTTCCGCGCGGGGGTGCGCACCGAGCTCGACTCGATCACCGACGAGGTGCGCGTGGTCGGCGAGGCCGGTTCGGTGGCGGAGGCGGTCGCGGGCATCGCCCGCACGAAGCCCCAGGTGGTGCTCCTCGACGTTCACATGCCCGACGGCGGCGGCGCCGAGGTCCTGCGCCGGGTCCGCCCGGAGCTGCCGGATGTGGTGTTCCTGGCCCTGTCGGTGTCCGATGCGGCGGAGGACGTCATCGCGGTCATCCGAGCGGGCGCGCGCGGCTACGTGACGAAGACGATCTCGTCGAAGGAACTGGTCCGAGCGGTGGTCCGCGTCTCGGACGGCGACGCGGTGTTCTCGCCGCGCCTGGCCGGGTTCGTGCTGGACGCGTTCGCGGATCGCCCGGGTTCGGCGCCGATCAACGACCCCGAGCTGGACCTCCTGACGCCCCGCGAGCGCGACGTCCTGCGCCTGCTGGCGCGGGGGTACGCGTACAAGGAGATCGCGTCGGAGCTGTTCATCTCGGTGAAGACGGTCGAGACGCACGTTTCCAGCGTCCTGCGCAAGACCCAGCTGTCGAACCGCTACGAGCTTTCCCGCTGGGCCTCCGACCGCCGTCTCGTCTGAGGGGTCAGTCCGCCAGGGGAGCGAGCGGCCGCGACGCACGCCCGGTGGTGTCGTCACCAAGCTCATCAGCCTGGTCACCGGGCCCGGCCGCGACCACTCGCTCCGGCTTCTGCAGCCGCGTCAGCGCCACGCCGCCGAGCACGACCACCATCCCCGCGATCACCCGCAGGTGCAGCTGCTCGCCCAGGAACACCGCCCCGAGCAGCACCGAAACCACCGGCAACAGGTACCCGACGACCGAAGCCGCCACCGCGCCCTCGCTCGCCAGCAGCTGGTAGTTCAGCGCGAACGCGATCCCCGTCGAGCCGATGCCCAGCACCAGCACCGCCAGCAGCGGCCCCGTCGACACGTGCACCGGCGCGAACCCGCCCGCCGGCAGCGCGAGAACCAGCATCCCGCTGGCCAGGAGCATCTGCCCGGCCGAGATCGCGTACGGCGAAGACGTCGAGGAAGACAGGTACTTGCCCTCGTAGACGAACGCGAAGCCGTAGCTCGCCGCCGCCGCGAGGCACGCCAGGGCGCCCCAGCTCAACAGCCCCGACGCCTGCCACGGCGCGAAGATCAGCAGGATCCCGCCGAGACCCACGACCAGCCCGGCCAGCCGGGTCCCCGTCATCCGCGACGACGTCCCCATCAGCGGCGCCGCGAGCAGCACCCACAGCGGCGTCGTCGAGTTGAGGACGCCGGTGATGCCCGAATCGACCGTCGTCTCGCCGATCGCGAACAGCAGGAACGGCAGCGCGTTGTGGAAGAACGCCGCGACCGCCAGGTGGCCCCACGTCCGGCGGTCGCGCGGCAGCCGCGCCCGCTGCAGGCGGCACAGCACCAGCAGCATCGCGGCACCGAGCACCAGCCGCGCCAGCACCAGCTGCACCGGCGAGAACATCCCCAGCCCCAGCTTGATCCAGAAGAAGCTCGAGCCCCACATCAGCGCCAGCGCACCGATCCTGAGCAGGGTCTTCGTCTCGCCCACCCCAGTCCTCCTTCGACAGCCGAGGCCAGCTTCGCCCGGACCAGACGTAAGGACAAGCGAAATTAACTGCATGAACACTTAAGCTGAGCTGTACGATCGGGGCATGCTCGACGTCCGCCGCATGCAGGTCCTCCGTGCCGTCATCACCAGCGGGTCGATCACGGCCGCGGCCCGCAACCTCGGCTACACGCCGTCCGCGATCAGCCAGCAGCTGTCCGCGCTGGAACGCGAAGCCGGCACCGAACTGCTCGAACGCGTCGGCCGCGGCGTCCGCCCGACGGCCGCGGGCGCGCTGCTGTCCGAGCACGCCGAGACGCTGAGCGCCGAGCTCGCCAAGGCCGAAGCCGCGCTCACCGAGCTCAAGGAGGGCCGCACCGGGCGCGTGGCCATCCGCTACTTCGCCACCGCCGGCGCGTCGCTCGTCCCGCCCGCCATCGCCGCGGTCCGCCGCGAGCACCCCGGGGTGCGCCTCGACCTCAAGCTGGTCGAGCTCGACGACCCGATCCTCGACGTCGAATCCGGCGACGCGGACGTGGCGATCACCGTCTTCCCCCGCAAGACCCCGCCCGCCAAGGGCATCGAGCTGGTGCACCTGCTCGACGACCCGTACCGGGCCGTGCTCCCGAAGGCCCACCCGCTCGCCCGCAAGCGCGTGCTGGACCTCACCGAATTCGCCGAGGAGTCCTGGGTCGGCGTCGACGGCCTGCCCGGCATCTGCCGCGACATCCTGCAGGGCGCCTGCGCGTCCGCCGGCTTCGCGCCGAACATCGTGGTCGAGTCCGAGGACTACCAGACGGCGCAGGGGTTCGTCGCCGCCGGCATCGGCGTCGGCCTGATCCCCGAACTCGGGCTCGGCGCGCAGCACCCGGGCGTGGTCGTCCGCCGGATCCGCAATCCCGAGCCGGTCCGCGCGATCCACGCCGCGGTCGCTTCGCGGGCCTCGGGCCACCCGGCCGTCCGCACGCTGCTGGCCGCCATGCGCGCGGCGACCGCCAAGGTGGCCTAGACGAAGAACAGCTCGGTGACGAGGATGCCGACCAGCACCGCGGCGAGGATCGCGGCCACGGTGACCAGCGTCTTCTTCGACACCGGCAGGTTCCACGCCGGGGCCTGGGCCTGCTGGGGGCCACCCGGCACCGGCCGCGGCGCGTAATGCGTCGGCGGCGGCGCCACCGGCTGCATCCGCTGGGTCTCCTCCGCCCCGGCGTAGTGCGGCGCGGACACCGGCATCGGCTGCTGGAACTGCGGCCCCGACGGCGGCATCGGCGGCCCCGCGGCCGCCAGACCCGGGTTGAAGGGCGGCGGCGGGGGCGGGGGCGGCTGCATCCCGGGCGCGGTCGGCGGGATGAACGCCGTTTCGCGGCCTTCGGTGATCGCCTTCAGCGAGTGGACGGTGTCGGCCATCGTCGGCCGCGTGTCCGGGTCCAGGCGCAGCATCTTGCGCAGCGCTTCGGTCAGGACACCGGAGTTCTGCGGTGGGCGTTCGGACGACTGGCCGTCGTCCCCGAACGGTGGCACACCTTCGACGGCGGTGTAGAGCGTCGCGCCGAGGGAGAAGACGTCCGCCGCCGGCGTGCCCGGCAGCCCGCGCGCGACCTCGGGCGCCACGTACGCCGCGTGCGGCCCGCCGCCGCTGATGCCGATGTCGGTGAGCTTGACGCCGCCGTCATCGGCCAGCAGCACGGTGCCCGGCTCGAGGGTGCGGTGCACGAACCCGGCGCCGTGGATGGCCGCGAGGGCGTTGCCGAGCTGGATGCCCAGCTGCGCCGCCTGGTCGGGGGTGAGCCGGCCGTGCTCGGCGAGGAACGTCGCCATGCTGCGCGACGGGATGTACTCCATCACCAGCCAGACGTCCTGGCCGTCCGGCAGCACGTCGAACACCTTGATCGCGCACGGGTGCTCGATCCGGGCGGCGTCCTTGCCTTCCTGCATGGCGGCGGCGCGCGCCTGCTCGGCGCGTTCGCCCGCGCCGACCGGCAGGTACATCCGCTTCATCGCGACGGTGCGGAACAGCCGCGTGTCGAACGCCAGCCACACGATGCCGGCGCGGCCGCGGCCGATCGGCTGGTCCAGCCGGAACCGGCCGCCGACGATGGTGCCTTCGGAACTCAAAACTGACCTCGGGGCATCAGGTACCGGCTCCCGAAGGAGTGGTGGGCGTAACGGGCGTGGTGGGCGTCGTTTCCGGAGTCGTCTCAGCAGGTGTCGTCGTCTTCGGCGTCGTCGACTTCGGCGTGGTGGTCGCCGGTTCGGTGTTCCGCGACGTCGTGGTCTTCTTCGACGACGAGGTCGACTCGGTCACCGGAGGCGGCACGTCGGCCGTGCTGACCTCGTCGGTCGAGGTCGGTGTCGGCGTCTCCGAAGTCGCGACCGGCGACGGCTTGCTGCTGGACACCGGCGCGGCCGGTGCCTCCGGGTTGTTCGGGCTCAGCAGCCAGACGACGAGCGCGACCAGGCCCACGACCACGACACCGCCGATGATCGCCGGGCGCTTCCAGGCGCCGGGCTTGCCCTCGTCGTCGTCGACCGGGCTCATCTGCGGACGGGACCGGACCGGGGGCGGCGGGGGCCCGTCGTCGTAATCGTCGTAGTCGTCCTCGTACCCGCCCTGCTCGTGCGGCGGCACGGGGACGGCGCGGGTGGCGGCCAGGCCGGGCGGGACGCCCCCGGCCGCGCGGTGGTCGTCCTCGTAGTGGTCGTACCCGTCGTAGTCGTCCTCCGGGTAACCGGTGGCCTCCGGGTAGTCGTCCTCGTCGTAGAACGGGACGGCCTGCGTCGGCGCCCCACCGCCGCCGCCGAGCAGCGTGCCCGAGTGCCCCGCGGGGATCTCGTCGAACATCTGCGTCGCGTTCGGGTCGGCGGCGGCTGCTGCCCCGAGGACGCCGGCGGACGGCGCCATCATGGTCTCGTCGGCCGGGCCGCCGAGCGGCGTCTCGCCGCGGGCGACGGCCGCGAGCAGCTCCTCGCACTCCTCGGCGGTCGGCCGGTGCTCGATCTCCGGGTGCAGCAGCACGGCCAGCACGCTGGCCAGCGGCCCGGACTGGCGCGGCGGGTTGATCTGCCCGGCCGCGACGGCGTGCAGCAGGCTCAGCGTGTTCTCGGACAGCCCGAACGGCGGCTGGCCCTCGCACGCCGCGTAGAGCGTCGAGCCGAGGGAGAAGACGTCGGACTCCGGCCCCGGCTCGCCGCCGATGGCGACCTCGGGGGCCAGGTAGGCGGGGGTGCCGGCGATCATCCCGGTCTTGGTGACCGTGACGTCGTCCTTGGCGCGGGAGATGCCGAAGTCGGTGATCTTCACGACGCCGTTGCCGCCGAGCAGGATGTTGCCCGGCTTGATGTCGCGGTGCACGATGCCGACCGCGTGCGCCTCGCGCAGCGCCGCGGCGACCTGGGCGCCGATGCGCGCCACCTCGGTCGGCGGCAGCGTGCGGCGCTCCTGCAACACGGCGGCCAGGCTGGTGGAGTTGAGGTACTCCATGATCAGGCACGGCTGCCCGTTGTCGTCGGTGACGACGTCGAACACGGAGATCGCGTTGGGGTGGTGCAGCCGGGCCGCGATCCGGCCCTCGCGCATCGTCCGCTGGCGGGCGTCCTCGGCGTCGTGCTGGTCCAGGTGCGGCTGGAGCAGGAGCTGCTTGATGGCCACGGTGCGGCCCAGGACCTCGTCGTGCGCCTGCCAGACGGCCCCCATCGCGCCCGTGCCGATCCGGCCGACGATGCGGTATCGATCGGCGACCAGACGACCCTCGTCGCTCACGCGACCTCCCTTTGGGCTCCGGCTTCACCAGGGCGTGCGGATCGGTGCCTGGTGACGCGGCCACGAGCACGCCGCTTCGCTGGAGCGTATGCACATGTCGTGGGCTCTGAGCCGGTTTTTCCGAGACCGGCCCGTGACAAGGCTAGGCGCTCACTCTGCGCACACGAATCCGGCACGGGCACTTGAACCAGGGGTGAAGGGGTGATCGCCGTGGGCTACATGTACTGGGCCGAGACCAGCTCGGCTTCGGTGATCAGCCCACCGGTGTCAGCCACCCGGAACAGCTGGGTGACGCGCACCAGCGCGCCGTCCGGCCGGTGCAGCGTCGCGACCGCGAGGATCGAGCCGTCCGGCTGCATCTGCGTGTCGGCTTCCTGGACGTCGATGGCGTCCATCGCGCTCCAGGTGCGGACCAGCTCGCCGGCCGTGCCGTCGACCAGCGCCGGGCTCAGCAGCGCCAACGCGCCGGAGGGGTCGCGGGCGATCGCGGCGTAGAAGTCCTTGACGGCCTGGATCTTGCGGCTGGTGCTGCGCGCGTCGGCGGCCTTGTCCGGGACCGGGTCGGCCGCGGCCGGTGTGGGCTGGGTGCGCGGGGTGCCGTTCGCCGGCCGGGCGGACGGGGTGTCCTCGGCCTGCGACGTCGCCGGGCTGTGCCGCTCCGGCGCGCTGCCGCCGGCCTGGTGCTGCGGGACGGCGAGGCCGCCGAGCTCCGCGGCGCCGGTGAACCCGGCGGGCGTGGACTGCCCGCCGGACGGGGCGGCGGCGCGGTGCGAACTGGTCAGCATCGGCGCGGCGACCACGGCACCGGCGACGAGCGCGCCCGCGGCGACCAGCCCGGTCAGCTTCGCGCGGCGCGCGAACCGGCTTTCCGGCTCGCCGGCCTCTTCGGCCTGCTCCGGCTCGCGGACCGGCTCGGTCCGGGCGGGCAGGAACCGCTGCGGGTCGCGGAAGACCTGCTCCAGGTGGTCGCGGTCGGCGTCGGCGACACCGTCCAGGATGTCGGCCGGGATGACGTCCTCGACGCGGACGGCGTGGGGTGACTCACGCCGTGTGCGCTGCCGATCAAGCACGAAAGTCCTCGCTCTGGGTTCCGGGGACGGGCACTCGGCCGTTCGGCCGGGCTCCCGTTGGTCCGGTCGGCCGACTCGTGGCCGGTTTCCGGATTCGTTGTCGTCAGGTAACCCTGTGCGGACGGCGACCACCAGGCTCTGTCGCCGGAATGCCGTCGCGATACGACGAGCGGCAGCTTATGTCACCCACCCGGACCAGGCATAACCGCTCGGCGCACCGCACGTGCATCGGAACGGGCGAACCGCACGTGCAGGTCCGGCTACTGGCCGTCAGCGGTGATCTTGTCGCCGTCGCCGAAGGTCAGCGTGCGTTCCTCGACCGTCTTGGTCCCGTCGGTGTGGGTGACTTCGACGGTGTTCACGGTGACGCCGCGCTGCTGGTCGATGCTGACCTTCTTGACTTCGAAGTAGGCGATGCCGGCGTAGCGGTCGGCGAGTGCCTGCGGCCCCTGGTCGTGCAGCCGTCCGGTGGTCACCGACGACGCCGCGGCCGGGTCGGTGGTGACGGTGTTGAAGAACTTCTCCGAGTTGTCCCCCATGGTCTGGGCGTCCGGCGGGAAGGAGTACCACCACGGCGGCTTGACCGGCGTCTCGCGCTGGGCGGGCGTGACCGGCGGCTTCCGCGGCGCCGCGCTCGGGACGGCGGGGCCGGTGGTCGCGGTGCCGGGGGAGGCGGTGCCGGCGTCGGCCGGGGCAGTGGCGTCGTCGACCGGCCCGCCACCCCCGCCACTCTGGGCCTTCCCGCTTTCCGGCGGCGCGGCGCTCTCCGGCCCGGCCCCGGAGCCGCCCTGCGTGGGCGGCCGGTGTTCCTCGGTGGGATCGGCGATCGTCGGCACGCCCTGGTAGCCGGGCCAGGCGCCCTGCACGGCCTGGTCCACCGGCGGCTTCCCGACCAGGAAGGACCCGGCGCACAGCAGCCCGACGACCACGGCACCGGACGCGCCGGTGGCGAACCAGGCCGCCTTCCGCCAGGTCTTGGGTGGCGTCACGGAGGCGGGCACGGACCCGATGGTGAAGCCGCCGAGGCCGTCGATGGGAGGAGCGGAGTAGACGCGGACGTCGTCTTCGTCGAGGTCGACGCATCGGGGAGCGGGGGCGGCCAGCGAGACGCGCGTCCGCCGGGCGACCTGCTCGGCATGGGTCTCGGCGACCGGCGTTTCGTCCGGCTCGCTGTCTTCGTCGCCGATCGGGAGACTCCCGTGCGCGGCCGGGAAGAGCGGAGCGGCGGGCCGCCGGTCACGCGGCTGCGGAAGGGGGAGCAGCCCGGAAACGGGCGCATCCGGTTCGGCGCTCACGCCCCGAAAAGGGCGGCTGTCCACCTCCGGCCCGGCCAGCCGGCCGGAGAAGCCGGAGATCTCGGCGGGGTATTGGTGGCAACGCCCATCCGACGGCCCACCGTGAGGTTGGTGCGGCAAGGCATAGGCCTCGCCGGGCCCGTATGAGAAGCCGGGCTGCGGCGACCCGTAGGCCCCGCTGTCGTGTGTCTCGCCGGGCCCGTATCGGAAGCCGGGCTGCGGCGACCCGTAGGCCGCGCCGTCGTGGGTCTCGCCGGGCCCGTACCGAAGGCCGGGCTGTGGCAACCCGTAGGCCGCGCCCTCGTGCGTCTCGCCGGGCCCGTACCGAAGGCCGGGCTGCGGTAACCCGTAGCCACCCTCCGGCGCGTGCCGCAACCCCGGCTCCGGCGCACCGGCCGCGTGGTGCCGCACCGGGCGGTGCTGCGGCAGCGGCGGCGTCCAGCTCTCCGCGCCGCCGCGCCGGTGCCGCCCGGGATGAGCGGGCGCCGCACCGCGTCCGTGGAACTCCGTGCCTTGGCTCATGTGGGCTCGACCACCCGGCAGTGCGGTCCTGACGCCATCCGGCGGCACGACGACCCGATCGGAGCACCCTCACGCGCGGAATCCCGTTCGGAATACTGCGCAAATGCACGCGCACGCGACAGCGGGCGCGCGGGGCCACTGCCCCCGCGCGTCCCCCGGGCATCGCCCGACCCAGACGCAAGGGTCCTCACAACGTCAACCCTAGGAGCATCCGGTGGAGAAAGTCGCCCCCAAACCTGCAAGTTGCAGAGGTTTCACTCGGTCGGGCGCGACCGAACGGGCGATGGTGACGCTGCGAAGTTTCACGCAGCGCCATCGCCCCTGATCAGGGCTTTCAGCCTCCCGTGCGGTAACGGTCCCGCGTGGACTGCAGCGCCTTCGTCGCCACCACACCGCTACCCGCGGCGACGATGATCGCGAAGACGTCCAGCGTCGGTCCCCCGGCCGTGAGCAACCAGGCGAACAGCGAGGCCGCGGTGGTACCGCCGGCAACGGCCCACCTGCTCTTGACGTACTGCGCGACCGGAGTGCCCCCGGCCCGCTTGCCCGCCGCGTTGTTGAGCAACGCCAAATACCCCACATGGCCCAGCGCGGCCAGCACGCTCGCGAGCGCGACGATGACGGCGATGAGGTTCACGAGCCAGTCCATGGCTCCAGTCTGCCCGCACGGGGGCCGCCGGTGCCTCGGGGAAGTCCCCGAATTCGGGCAACCGTTACCGCCCGAGCCGCCCGCGGCCCAGGTTCAGCAGCGCCATGGCCAGCTGCCGGCCGTCCGGGCCGAGCTCGCGGTAGCGCGCGAGCACGTCCATCTCGCGGTTGTAGACGATGCGCGTGCCGCCCGCGGCCATCCGCGCGGCCCCGATCGTCTTGGACACCTCGACCCGGCGTTTGACCAGCCGCAGGATCTCCTTGTCCAGGTGGTCGATCTCCTGCCGGAGCGCCGCGATGTCGTCGCCCGCGGGGGTGTGTTCGGCGGGCTGGCCGTCGGCGTTCGTCGCGTGTGCGTTCATCGGGACCTCTTCCTCGAGACCCGGACCCGGCCCCGAGACGGCGACAGCCCCGGGGTCCGTGGACTCCGGGGCTGGCGTGATGGCGGTTCGGGCACTACGCGATCACAGGAGCCGGAGTCCGGGTCCCGTAAAAAAATCGCTCCGCGTGGTGCCGCATGAGATCAGTATGGCACAGCGGTGTGCAGCCGCTCCCGCACCGAGCGCACCCGGGCGTGCACCAGGAGGCTCAGCCCGAGCCAGAAGAGCGGGAAGGCCGGCCAGAAGAACCCGGCGCCCAGCACGACCCAGCGGACGAGCACCAGCGCGGCGATCGCGGCGACGACGGCGGCGTGGACGCGCAGCGCGGGGTGCCGCCGCAGCGCGGCCCGGCTCAACGGGAAACCGGGCGACGGCGGCGCCGGCCGCGGCAGGTCGGCGGTCAGCGCGGCGAGTTCGTCGGTGAACCGCGCGGCGTAGACGCGGCTGAGGCGCTCTTCGACCTCGTCGAGGGTGAGCCGGCCCTCGGAGCCGGCGGTCTGGACGGTGGTGGCGACGCGTTCGCGATCGGCGTCGGCGGCCCGGATCCGGGCGGAGCTGGTGTCTTCCATGTCCACCGATGCTCCGCGCGCGGGGGCCGCCGCGCGTCGGACGCCGGGCGACATCCGGCGGTACGCCCGCCGCCGTACGGGAACCGCGCCCGGACACACCCGACGACTTTGCCGGGCCGGCACCCACCCGGGGTAGCGTGGACGCCACGATGGACACCCTCTTCGATCTCCCCGCCGCGACCCCTGTGCGCAAGCCCGCCGCCGGCGGGCAGGCCGAGCTGCTCGACGACCTCAACCCCGCCCAGCGCGAAGCCGTCACCCACGCCGGTGGCCCGCTGCTGGTGGTGGCGGGTGCCGGATCGGGCAAGACCCGGGTGCTGACCCGCCGGATCGCGTACCTGCTCGGGCAGCGCCGCGTGCACCCCGGCGAAATCATGGCGATCACGTTCACCAACAAGGCCGCCGCCGAGATGCGCGAGCGCGTTGCCGCCCTCGTCGGGCGCCGCGCGAACGCCATGTGGGTGTCGACGTTCCACTCGATGTGCGTCCGGATCCTGCGTCGTGAAGCCAAAACGCTGGACATGTCGTCGAGCTTCTCCATCTACGACTCCGACGACACCAAGCGGCTGATCACCCTGGTGGCCCGGGACCTCGACATCGACCCGAAGCGCTACGCCGCCCGCACGCTCGCGGTGCACATCTCGAACCTGAAGAACGAGCTCACCGACCCGGAGACCGCGGCGGCGAACGCGGGCAACGACCTCGAGCGCCGCGTCGCCGAGGTCTACGGCGAGTACCAGCGGCGGCTCAACCAGGCCAACGCCTTCGACTTCGACGACCTGATCATGCGCACGGTCTCGCTGCTGCAGGCGTTCCCGGACGTCGCCGAGTACTACCGGCGGCGCTTCCGCCACGTCCTGGTCGACGAGTACCAGGACACGAACCACGCGCAGTACACGCTGGTCCGCGAGCTGGCCGGGACGGCGCCGAACGAAGCCGGTGTCGAGCCGGCCGAGCTGGTCGTCGTCGGTGACGCGGACCAGTCGATCTACGCCTTCCGCGGCGCGACGATCCGGAACATCGAGGAGTTCGAGCGGGACTTCCCGAACGCGCACACCATCCTGCTGGAGCAGAACTACCGCTCCACGCAGACGATCCTGTCCGCGGCCAACGCCGTCATCGAGCGGAACCCGAACCGCCGCGCCAAGCGGCTGTGGACGGATTCGGGCGACGGCGAGAAGATCGTCGGCTACGTCGCGGACAACGACCACGACGAAGCCGCGTTCGTCGCGGGCGAAATCGACGCGCTGGCGGAGAAGGGCGAAGCCGACTACTCCGACGTCGCCGTCTTCTACCGCACCAACAACCAGTCCCGCGTCTTCGAAGAGATCTTTATCCGGCTCGGCCTGCCGTACAAGGTCGTCGGCGGCGTGCGGTTCTACGAGCGGCGCGAAGTCCGCGACATGATCGCCTACCTGCGCGTGCTGGCGAACCCGGAAGACACGGTCAGCCTGCGGCGCGTGCTGAACGTGCCCAAGCGCGGCATCGGCGACCGCGCCGAAGCCGTCGTGGCGACCCACGCCGAGCGCGAGCGGATCTCCTTCGCGCAGGCGCTGCGGGACGCCGTCGAGGGCAAGGTGCCGCTGCTGAACCCCCGCTCGGTCAAGGCGATCGGCGGTTTCGTGGCGCTGCTCGACGAGCTGGGGACGCTGGTTTCCGACGGCGCCGAGGTGCACGACGTCCTGGAAGCCGTGCTGGACAAGACCGGCTACCGCGTCGAGCTCGAGGAGTCGGAAGACCCGCAGGACCACACGCGGGTGGAGAACCTGGACGAGCTCGTCACCGTGGCCCGGGAGTTCACCGAGATCACCGCCGAGGTGGTCGCGGACGAGAACGCCGAGCTGGTCGTCGAGGAAGGCGTTCCGGCGCCGGGCTCGCTGCCGGCGTTCCTCGAGCGCGTGTCGCTGGTCGCGGACGCGGATTCGGTGCCCTCGCCCGACGGCGGCGAGGAGGGCGACGGCGGCGCGGGCGTGGTCACGCTGATGACCGTGCACACCGCGAAGGGCCTGGAGTACCCGGTGGTGTTCTGCACCGGCTGGGAGGACGGCGTCTTCCCGCACATGCGCGCGCTGGGCGACCCGACGGAGCTGGCCGAGGAACGGCGGCTCGCGTACGTCGCGATCACGCGGGCCAGGAAGCGGCTGTACGTCTCGCGCGCGATCACGCGCTCGGCGTGGGGTCAGCCGTCGATGAACCCGGCGTCGCGGTTCCTCGACGAGCTGCCGCCGGACCTGGTCGACTGGCGGCGGCTGGAGCCGTCGAGCAGCGGCTTCGGCTCGTTCGGTTCCGGTTCCCGCGGCACCCCGCGGGCGGCGACCACCTGGGGCGGCCGGCGGTCTTCGTCGCCGTCTTCGTCGGGAACGCCGTCGTTCGGCAAGGGCTGGAAGGACACGGTGGCGCTGAAGCTGGACGTCGGCGACCGGGTGAGCCACGACAAGTACGGCCTCGGCACGGTGATCTCCTGCGACGGCGTGGGCCCGCGCGCGACGGCCACGATCGACTTCGGCCAGGCGGGCAAGGTCCGCCTGATGCTCATCGGCAGCGTCCCGATGGTGAAGCTCTAGCCCGGCCGCCACTCGTCCGAGTGAATCCGGCGGCGATCTCCCCGATCGCCGCCGGAATCGTCGTACCCGCCCGGTACAACTGACCCCGTCATCGAACAAAGGTTCGACGGAGGGGGTAGTGTGGTGTGGACGCGGTGCTGTTTGGGCTTCTGGCCGAAGGGGTACAGAAATACCTGCGAGGAGTCCTGGGGTCGACGGTTCCGGATCGGGGTCGGGAGCCTTCGGGGGCTTCAGGAAATCCTTCGCCTGCGGGAGCGGAGGCGTGCCGGCTGGCCGCCGCCTGGCGAGCGTTGCTCAGGCAACACGAGCTCGGCGCGGACGGGCGTTGTGTCACCTGCGGCCGGGGACGCCGCTGGACGACCAGGGCTCGGAGTGCCGCGCGTGTCCGCTCCGCGGGGGGCGCACGGGGAGCTGTGCCCTGGGGTTGGTTGCCGGTCCGCCGCCCGGCGGAGCTGTGCACGGTGTGGCAGATCGCGGTGGCGTACTTCATCCGCCGTTCACCGGGCGGCCAGCGGTAGGTCGTTTCGGGCGCTGAGGCGACTGTGGGCGGCGTTTGGCGGCCCCGGAGTGGTTCGGGTCGTCCGACTGCTCTCGGCTCGATCTGGGGCGTTTCCGGTGATCCGTGTGATCGGCAGCGGCTTCCGCGCGGCTCGTGCCCGCGGGGATGCGATCTCGCCGGAACCGCTTGGCGCGGCCCGCACTCGCGGAGAGGTGCACTCGCCGGAACCGCTTGGTGCTGCCCGTGTTCGCGGCGAAGTTCCCTCGCCGAACCAGCGCGATGCCATCCGGCGTTCACCCGCTGACCAAGACTTACCCGATCCGGGTGTTTGTGTTTGGCCCTCAGCGGTGAACCTTGATCTCGTGACCGGTTCCAGCACCCGAGCGGCTCGGCGGAGCGCGTGCCTTCAGCGCCCTGCGCCGGGTGTGCCCGCCTGCGCTGTCCCGGCCGGAGCGGACGCTCGCTCTACGGCCGGGGTCCCGCCGCTGGTGCCTGCTCCCGCGGAGGGAGCGAACGGATCAGAGAACGATGCCGCGCGCGGCCAGCCAGGGCCGGGGGTCGATCTTCTTGGTGCCGTTCTGCCACACCTCGAAGTGCAGGTGCGGGCCGGTGCTCTGACCGCGGTTGCCGATCTCGGCGATCTGCTGGCCGCACTTGACCTTCTGCCCCTCCTTGACGGAGAAGCTGTTCATGTGGCCGTAGACCTGGATCGTGCCGTCGTCGAGCTGGATCCGCACCCAGAGGCCGAAACCGCTGGCCGGGCCGGCCTCGATCACGGTGCCGTCCGAGGCGGCGTAGATCGGGGTGCCGATCGAGTTGGCGATGTCGATGCCGAGGTGGCTCGTGCCCCACCGGGCACCGAAGCCCGAGGTGAAGGTGCCGTGCGCGGGCAGGCAGGTCTTCGGGCGAGCGGCTTCTTCGGCGGCCTTCTTGGCGGCGTCGGCTTCGCGCTGCTCGCGGGCCTGCGTGACAGAAGCGCTGTCAGCGAGCTTCGCGGCTTCGGCGGAGGCGTCGACGGCGTGGCCGGTCGGCAGGAGTTCCGGGGCGCCCCCGGAGCCCGCACCTCCCGCGGTCAGCGAAGCGCTGGCGTCCTGGCTGTTGGCCAGGGGGGTGACGGCGGTGTTCGAGTCGGTGACTGTCTTGAGGGTCGAGCCCGCAGCAGCGGCGGCGAACGCACCAGCCGCAACAGCGGCAACCACGACACGGCCGCGAAGGGCCGAAGAGGGCGGGGCGATGCGGTGCGCACCCCGGACACGGACGACCGCGCCTTCGAGCGCGTCCTTCAGTGCCGGGGAAGGAGCTTGGCCGCCGGGGGAGCGGTGTGAAGCCAAGACAGGGCCTTCCATCGTCGGGGAGCCGGGTCGAGGACTGCGGGCGGGGGAACCCGGTGAGCCAACCTCGGGGGTGGTTTGCTCGGCGTCCTACTTCGTGACCTGACTGTAATGGGGACCCCGGGACAGTAACGAAGGGGTACCGCTGTCGGCAAGACGTGCCCCCGCTGTCGGCCGATCGGGTGGAACCGCCACGCCGCTCACCTGTGGAAATCACCCAAAGTTAGAGGGGGTTTACGGCGTTCGGTGTGACTTGCCTTACAGGCGGAAAGGGTGGTGAAGACCCGCCAGAGGGCGCAACGGGGTCTCGGAAGCCCCCGAAGCCCGGAATAACGAATTGCGACGCGGGGTTGAAGCACCTTCGACGACTCGCGCCCGCCAACGGGTCCGCCGCGGTCCGAACTTGCTAGCGTCGCGGGCAATATGCCCCCACGCGCAGAGCCCCCCACCGGAAGCACCCCAGGCCCCCGCCAGAACCCCGCGGCGCGAGGCATGGGCGAAGCGGCCCAGAGCCCGCCCGACACCGGTCCAGCCGAGCCGAACCCGGACGCCGAAGCCCGGAGCACCCCGGAGCCGGACGCGCCCACACGGCCCGTCCCCGCCGCGGCCGGCGTACCGGGCGAACCCGAAAAACCCGCTGCTCAAGCGGCCGGCCAGGCCGACTCCGACCCACCCACGCGGCCGGTGCCGGCAGCCGGAGGGGTGTCCAGCGCACCAGAAAAGTCCGCCGAATCCGACGCGCCGACGAGCCCCGTCCCCGCCGCGGCACGTATACCCGTCGTGCCCGAAAAATCCCCCACGTCACCGCGCGACTCCGCCAAGCCCGCCTCGCCCCCTGCCGAGGCCGGAGACACCGCGCGCTCCGCCTCCGGCAAAGCCGCAGCCGGCGAGTCCTCCGCTGAGGTCGGAATCCCTGCGCACTCCGCCTCCGGCAAAGCCGTAGCCGGCAAGCCCGCCGCCGGGGTCGGAATCCCTGCGCACCCAACCCCCGGCAAAGCCACCGCCGGCGAGCCCGCCGCCCGGGCCGGCCGAGCCGGAAACCTCACGCACCCAACCCCCGGCGAGCCCGCCGACCCCTGGGCCGACGAAACCCACCCCTCCACCGCCCTGAAAACCGCCCTCACCCTGGCCGCCCTTGGGGCCGCCGCCCTCACCGCCGCCGCGTTCGTCTCCGTCTCGCCCGCCGCCGCCCCCGGGTTCACCAGCTGGCCGTGGCTCGCCCTCCTCGCCATCGCCCCCGCGGCCGCCGCCGTCTGGTTCGCCACCAGGAACAAGCCCGGCATAGGCGGCGGCCTCGTCCTCGGCCTGGCCGCCCTCGCCCCCGGCCGGCTCGTCCTCGACCTCCAGTTCGCCGTCAACGGCCCCCTCACCATCCGGCCCGAGCTCTACCTGCCCGACCGGTTCCTCGGCAGCTCCGCCGTCGGCGCCGGGTTCTGGCTGCTCGTCGCCGGGCACCTCCTGACCGCGGCCGCCGGTGTGGTCGCCTGGCGGGCCCTCCGGAACCACGACGAACCCGAACGACGGCGCTGGCGGCTGCTCGTCCCGCTGCTCGCCGTCGTCGCCGGAGCCGGGCTGCTCACCGCGCCCGTCCACTCCGACAACGGTTTCCTGCTCGCCCGCGCCGCCTTCGAAGGCCCCTGGCCCGCCCTCGGCGGCTACCTCCTCCTCGCCGCCGCCCTGCCGCTGGCCGCCGCGCTCGCTCTCGCCGCTCCGGCCGAGCAGGTCGCCCGGGGTGCGCTCGGCGGGCTCGCCGCCGGTGCCTTCGCCGTCGCCGCGCCGCCGGTTCTCGCCGGGCTCTTCCGCGCCGACCTGCACGTCACCTGGGGCCCCGCCCTCGCCCTCGTCGCGACGGCGGTCATCGCCGGCCTCGCGGGCACGCGGCTCACCGAAAGCACCAAGAAGGCCGAGACCGGCGACGCCAAGCTCCCCGGCCTCTTCTGGTGGCGGCTCACCACCGGCGTCCTCGGCCTCGCCACCGCGATCGCCGCGCTGATCGGCGCCTTCGCCCCGCAGGTCGCCGTCACGGCGCTGAACCCGGGCGCCGTCACGCCGGTCAGCGCCGCCGCCGACAGTCCCGCGCGCTGGTTCCTGCTGGTCGCGGCGCTCGTGCTCGCCGTTCCCGCGGCCGGCGTGCTCGTCCCGAAGACCGCCGCCATCGCGCGGTCGGTGCTCGGGGTCGCCTGGGCGGGAATCGTCCTGGCCGGCACGGCCGTCCTCAACACGGCTCTGACCGCCACCCAGGCCGGCAACCTCGCCGGCTTCGGGGGCACGGCCGCGCCCGTCTTCACCTACGACCTCGGCGCCGGCGCAGCCTGGACGTTCGCCGCGCTCGTCCTCGCCGCCTTGGCCGCACTCGCCGCCGCGGGAACCGGAGTCGTCGAACGCGAAGACGCGGGGCAAGGAACAAGCGAGAGCAACGTCCTAACACCGGTGGCGGCCGGCGCGATCCTGGCGGTCGCGGCGTTCGGACTGCCGGTCTTAGCCGTCCCCGGCTACGTCGCCGCGGGCTTGTGGTCCAACCTCGACACGCCATCGTGGGGACTACTGACGGCGGCCGTGGTGGTCGTCGGCGCCGCCGCGCTGGCAACGCGATCCCGGCCGAAGCCCGCGGCCGCCCTGTTGGCGGGAGCGGCCTTGCTCACCGCGCTGCACGCCGCAGAGTTGCCGCTAGTCGGCGGCGCACTGGGCGGCGCCAGCCCGGCCACCGGCTTCTGGGTCGCGCTGGCCGCAACGGCCGCGCTCCTGCTCGCCGCCGTCATGGCCGCAGCCGGGGACCGCCGTGCACGCTGACGGGCTGGAGGCCACCAGCCCCCGGCCTCCAGCCGACGCCGCCCACCCCGACCAGCCGGGCGACTCCACCCACCCGCACCCGCCGCCGGGCGACGCCGACCCCCACCAACCGCTGAGCGACGCCACACCCCCCAACCAGCCATCCACCCACACCGCACCCCGCGCACGTCTCCGCGTCCTCCTCGTGGAGTTCGCCCGCCCCGACCCGGCAGCCATCACGCTCGCCCGCACCCTCCGCGACGAAGGCATGGAAGTCATCCACGCCGGCCCCCTGGACACCCTCGAGCAACTCCGCGCCACCGCCGACCAAGAGGACCCGGACGCCGTCGGCGTGCTCGGCGCGGGACCTCCGCCCGGGCTCGCCGAGGCCTTGAACGGCGTTCGGGTCCTCCCCACCCGAGACCCCGGAAAAGCCGTGGAATGGTTGCGCGGTGGGCGGTCTCACACCTCGGGAACACCGTCTGACCGCGTACGGTGACCGACTTCACCAGGTGCGGAGTCCCCTGCGTCTGCGCAGGTCGCTAACCTCGACTGGTCCGACAGCGCGGTCCGGCAACGGACCACCACAGTGGCGTGTCGTCAGGAGACTGGAGTAGTGGACCTCTACGAGTACCAGGCGAGGGATCTCTTCGCCGCCCACGGAGTACCGGTTCTGCCGGGCTCGGTGGCTAGCACCCCCGAAGAAGCCAAGACCGCCGCGGAGCAGATCGGCAACCAGGTCGTCGTCAAGGCGCAGGTGAAGGTCGGCGGCCGCGGGAAGGCGGGCGGCGTCAAGCTGGCCCAGACGCCGGACGAGGCGAAGGAGAAGGCGGAAGCCATCCTCGGCCTCGACATCAAGGGCCACATCACGCGCCGCGTGCTGGTGGCCGAAGCCTCGGACATCGCGTCCGAGTACTACTTCTCCTTCCTGCTGGACCGCGCGAACCGCACGTTCCTGGCGATGGCGTCCTCCGAGGGCGGCATGGAGATCGAGCAGCTCGCGGTCGAGCGCCCCGAAGCGCTCGCGAAGATCCCGGTCGACGCGATCGCCGGTGTCGACAAGGCGAAGGCGCTCGAGATCCTGAAGGCCGGCAACTTCCCGGCCGACATCATCGACGAGGCCGCCGACGTCGTGGTGAAGCTCTGGGAGACCTTCGTCTCCGAGGACGCCACCCTGGTCGAGGTCAACCCGCTGGTCCGCGACCCGCAGGACAAGATCATCGCCCTCGACGGCAAGGTCACCCTCGACGAGAACGCCGACTTCCGCCAGCCGGGCCACGAGGCCCTGGTGGACAAGGACGCGGAGAACCCGCTCGAGGCGAAGGCCAAGGCCAAGAACCTCAACTACGTCAAGCTCGACGGCCAGGTCGGCATCATCGGCAACGGCGCGGGCCTGGTCATGTCCACTTTGGACGTCGTGGCCTACGCGGGCGAGAAGCACGGCGGCGTGAAGCCGGCGAACTTCCTCGACATCGGCGGCGGCGCGTCGGCCGAGGTCATGGCGGCCGGGCTGGACGTCATCCTCAACGACACCGACGTCAAGAGCGTCTTCGTCAACGTCTTCGGCGGCATCACCGCCTGCGACGCGGTGGCGAACGGCATCGTCGAGGCCCTGAAGATCCTAGGCGACGAGGCCACCAAGCCGCTGGTCGTCCGCCTGGACGGCAACAACGTCGTCGAGGGTCGCCAGATCCTGGCCGACGCGAACCACCCGCTGGTCACCGTGGTGGACACAATGGACAACGCGGCCGACAAGGCTGCCGAGCTCGCCGCGGCAGGTGCGTGAGATGTCGATCTTCCTGAACGAGAACAGCAAGGTCATCGTCCAGGGGCTCACCGGCTCCGAGGGCATGAAGCACGCCACCAAGATGCTGAAGTCCGGCACGAACATCGTGGGCGGCGTCAACGCCCGCAAGGCCGGCCAGACCGTCACCATCGAGGGCAAGGACCTCAAGGTCTTCGGCACCGTCGAAGAGGCCATCAAGGAGACCGGCGCCGACGTGTCGGTCATCTTCGTGCCGCCGAAGTTCGCCAAGGACGCGGTCATCGAGGCGATCGACGCCGAGATCCCGCTCGCCGTGGTGATCACCGAGGGCATCCCGGTGCACGACTCGGCCTACTTCTGGGCCCACGCCGTCGCCAAGGGCGGCACGACCCGGATCATCGGCCCGAACTGCCCCGGCGTGATCAGCCCGGGCAAGTCGAACGCCGGCATCATCCCGGCCGACATCACCGGCCCCGGCTCGATCGGCCTCGTGTCGAAGTCCGGCACGCTGACCTACCAGATGATGTACGAGCTGCGGGACATCGGCTTCTCGACCGCGGTCGGCATCGGCGGCGACCCGATCATCGGCACCACGCACATCGACGCCCTCGAGGCGTTCGAGGCCGACCCCGAGACCAAGGTCATCGTGATGATCGGCGAGATCGGCGGCGACGCCGAAGAGCGCGCCGCGGCCTACATCAAGGAGAACGTGACGAAGCCGGTCGTCGGCTACGTCGCGGGCTTCACCGCGCCCGAGGGCAAGACCATGGGCCACGCCGGCGCCATCGTCTCCGGCTCCTCCGGCACGGCCGCCGCCAAGAAGGAGGCCCTCGAGGCCGCCGGCGTCAAGGTCGGCAAGACCCCGAGCGAGACCGCCGTCCTCGCACGTGAGCTGTACAACAACCTGGGCTGAGCCCGGGACGTAACTCCTGGTAGGGCCGGGCACCCACACGGGTGGCCGGCCCTCCCTCGTTTCGGTAGGAAACCGCGCGAGGTATTCACACGTCTGGTGGGCTGGCGGCCGCGGAGTGCGCTAGCGTTCTGCGCACACCAGCCGCCTCGTCTTTCCCCGGGCGCCCGTGCGCGCCCGGGGTGCCGGTCGAACCGACAGGAGTGCATCCGATGACCTTCCCCAGCGGTGGGCCCGGCTACCCCCAGCAGGGTGGCGGCCAGCAGCCCCCCGGACCGCCGTCCAGTGGCTTCCCGGCGCAGCAGCAGCCGCCGCACTCGCACCAGGCGTCCGCCGGTGGCGCGGGCCTGCCGCAGAACCTGCCGCTGCTGCTCGCCCTGGTCGTCGCCGGCCTCGGCCTCGTGCAGTACTTCCTCGGCTTCTCCGACAACGGTGAAGTCGGCCTCGGCGGGACGTTCCTGCTCGGCGGCGGCCTGCTCGCCGGGATGACCGCGCTGCCCAAGGGCCCGAAGACGCTGCCGTTCGCGGCGCTGTTCAGCGTCCTCGGCGCGCTCGAGGTCCTGGACACCCTGGTCGGGATGCAGACCTCGCCCGGCATCGTCACCGTCATCCTGATCCTGGGCATCCTGCAGATGCTCGCCGCGGTCGCCGCGCTGCTGATCGCGCACGACGTCATCAAGCCGCCGGCGCCGAAGCCCGCCGCGCCCTCCTACGGCGGTCAGTACGGCCAGCAGCAGTTCGGCCAGCAGGGGCAGGGGCAGGGCCAGCAGTTCGGCCAGCCGGGCCACGGGCCGGGGCCGGTCGCCCCGACCGGCGAACCGTCGGCGCCGTTCTCGCAGCCGGGTCAGTACGGCTCGCCCAACCCGCCGTCGACCACCCCGCCGCCGGGCCAGCAGGCCACCACGTACGCCCCGCAGCAGGGCTCGTTCTTCCAGCAGCCGCCGCCGGAGAACCCGGGCACGCCGCCCGGCGGCTTCGGCAAGTCGAACTGACGCAGCCCCACCCCGGACACCCGCTGTGACGCTCCGTGTCACAGCGGGTGTTTCGCGTCCGGGAGACCCGACCGGGTGAGCTCCCGCGCCCGGCGGCGGCGTGGCTCACCCGGACGGAGCAGCCCGGATGTCAGGGTGCGGATCATGGATCTGCTCACCGAAGAACCCCACCCGCCGGGTGACGAGGTGGGCGCACCCGAACCCGTCCGGGCGTCCCGGGTGCGGGTGCTGCTGGCCGCCGCCCTCGGCCCGCTGGTCACCGGCTACGCCGCCGTCGCGACCGTGCTGACCCTGGTCGCCCTCACCGCCGGCCGCGCCGCCTTCTCCGACACCGGCGTGCTGCTGGCCGCCGGTCCCGGCTGGCTCGCCGCGCACCAGGTGCGCCTCGGCATCGCCGGCCACCCGCTCGGGATGCTCCCGCTGCTGCCGACGCTGGGTGTGGTCGCGCTGGCCGCGCGGACGGCGTCCGGCGCCGCCCGCCGCCTCGGCTGCCGGTCGTTCCGCGAAGCCCAGCCGGTGCTGCTCACGATCACCGGCGCGCACGCGGTGTTCGGGCTCGTCCTAGCCCTCTGCGCGCAGGGCTCGCCGGTGACGGCGAACCCCTTCGCCGCCTTCGTGGTCCCCGGCCTGCTCGCCGGAGCGGGCTCGGCCGCCGGCATCACCCGGTCGTGCGGGCTGCCGGACGCCGTCGCGGACCGCCTCGACCCGCTCGCGCTGCGCGGGCTGCGCGTCGGCGCGATGAGCCTGGCCGTCCTGGTGGCCTGCGGTGCCGCCGTCTTCACCGTCGCGACCGCACTGTCGTGGGCGACGGTGTCCGACACTTACGAACCCGGGCTCGGCACCAGTTCCGGGCTCTTCCTGCTCTCGCTGCTGTATCTGCCCAACGCCGTGACGGCCGCGCTGTCCTTCGTCACCGGGCCCGGGTTCTCGATCGGGCCGCTCACCGTCGGCATGTTCGGCTACCACGGCGCCGCCGTGCCCGCCGTCCCGCTGCTCGGCGGCCTGCCCGAGCACCACGCGGCCTGGTGGCCGGCACTGCTGGTGCTGCCCGCCGCGGCCGGTGCGCTGGCCGGCTGGTCGCTGCGCAAGGTGGACGCCGATCCGGCACAGCGCATCCGCGCGGTCGCGGTCGCCGGTGCCGTCGTCGCGCTCGGCTGCGTCGTGCTGGGCACGCTCGCCGGCGGACGGCTCGGCGACGGCCCGTTCGACCCGGTCAGCGTCCCCGTCGGCGTCGCCTCGGTCGTCGCGTTCTGCTGGATCGTCATCCCGGGTTCGTTCGTCGCCTTCTTCGCCGGCGAGCACGAGCCGCCCGCGCCGCCGCCCGAAGCGCTCGAAGACAACGAAGCCTTCCAGGACGCCGACGACATCGACCCCGAAGAAGCATCCGAAGCCGTCGAGGAACTCGAAGCGGCCGGAGAGCCGTCCGAAGAGGACGACGAGTTTTCCACCGAGGACGCGGAATTCGAAGCCGAGGCCGACGCCGAACTCGGCCTCGACGAACCCGCCGAAACCGCTCCCGGCCCGGACGGGGCTGTGACCGGAGGCACCGAGACCTGCGGCGACGTCGAGCCGGACGAGGGCGACCGTTAGGGTTTACGTGACCTGGTGAAGCGCCGTGCGCCCGGCTGCGCACCGCCCGCGGCAAGGAGCCCGCTCTGTCTCAACGGTTGGAGCTGCCCACCCCGGTGAAGCTCGTCGTGCTCGCGTCGGGCTCCGGCACCCTCCTGCAGGCGGTGCTGGACGCCACCGGCCGGTCCGGCTTCCCGGCCAAGGTCGTCGCCGTCGGCGCCGACCGCACCGGCATCGAAGCCCTCACCCGCGCCGAGCGCCTGAGCATCCCGTCCTTCACCGTCCGCGTCGCCGACCACCCCGACCGCGCCGCGTGGGACAAGGCGCTGACCGAGGCCGTCGCGGCGTACCGGCCCGACCTCGTCGTCTCGGCCGGGTTCATGAAGATCCTCGGCGAGCAGTTCCTCGGCCGCTTCACGGTGATCAACACGCACCCGGCGCTGCTCCCGTCCTTCCCCGGGATGCACGCGGTCCGCGACGCCCTCGAAGCCGGTGTCAAGGTCACCGGCTCGACCGTGCACTTCGCGGACGCCGGGGTCGACACCGGGCCGATCATCGCCCAGGAAGCGGTCGTCGTGGAGCACGACGACGACGAAGACGTCCTGCACGAACGGATCAAGGCCGTCGAACGCAGGCTGCTGGTGGAAACGATCGAGCGACTCGGCCGCGGTGGCTGCACCGTGGACGGACGAAAGGTGACATTTCGTGAGCACTGACCTGGGACGGCGCCCGGTCCGCCGGGCGCTGATCGGCGTCTCGGACAAGGCGGGCCTCCTGGACCTCGCGACCGGCCTGCACGCGGCCGGCGTCGAGATCGTCTCCACCGGCGGGACGGCGAAGGCCATCGCCGACGCCGGTGTCCCGGTCACGCCGGTCGAGCAGGTCACCGGCTTCCCGGAGTCGCTGGACGGCCGCGTCAAGACGCTGCACCCGAACGTGCACGCCGGGCTCCTGGCCGACCAGGGCAACCCCGACCACGTCGAGCAGCTGCGGAAGCTGGACATCGCGGCGTTCGACCTGCTGGTGGTGAACCTGTACCCGTTCGCGCAGACGGTCGCGTCCGGCGCGAGCCCCGAGGACTGCGTCGAGAACATCGACATCGGCGGCCCGGCGATGGTCCGCGCGGCGGCGAAGAACCACGGCAGCGTCGCGGTCGTCGTCGACCCGGCGAGCTACGGCTGGGTGCTCGAGCGCGTCGCCGACGGCGGCTTCGAGTTCGAAGACCGCAAGCGCCTCGCGGCCCGGGCGTACGCGCACACGGCGGCGTACGACACGGCTGTCGCTTCGTGGTTCGCCAGCGCGTACGCACCCGCGGACGACGCCGGCTTCCCGGACTTCCTCGGCGCCACCTGGGAACGCGCCGACGTCCTGCGCTACGGCGAGAACCCGCACCAGAAGGCCGCGCTCTACAAGAGCCAGAACCCGGGCCTGGCGCACGCCGAGCAGCTGCACGGCAAGGCCATGTCCTACAACAACTACGTCGACACCGACGCCGCCCGCCGCGCCGCGTACGACTTCGCCGAGCCCGCCGTCGCGATCATCAAGCACGCCAACCCGTGCGGCATCGCGATCGGCGCGGACATCGCCGAGGCGCACCGCAAGGCCCACGCCTGCGACCCGGTCTCGGCCTACGGCGGCGTCATCGCGACGAACCGGCCGGTCAGCCGCGAGGCCGCCGAGCAGATCGCCGAGGTCTTCACCGAGGTCGTGCTGGCTCCCGACTTCGACGCCGAAGCCCTGGAAATCCTGCAGCGCAAGAAGAACATCCGCCTGCTGAAGCTGCCGGCGGCCCCGGCGTTCCCGGTCGAGTTCCGCCCGATCTCCGGCGGCGTCCTGCTGCAGACGGCCGACGCGATCGACGCCGACGGCGACGACCCGGCGAACTGGACGCTCGCCACCGGCACCGCGGCCGACGAACCGACCCTGCGTGACCTCGAGTTCGCGTGGCGCTCGCTGCGCGCGGTCAAGTCCAACGCGATCCTGCTGGCCGCCGACGGCGCGACCGTCGGCGTCGGCATGGGCCAGGTCAACCGGGTCGACTCGTCGCGGCTGGCGGTCTCGCGGGCCGGCGATCGGGCCAAGGGCTCGGTCGGCGCGTCGGACGCGTTCTTCCCGTTCCCGGACGGTCTGGAGGTGCTGGTCGAGGCGGGTGTCCGCGCGATCGTGCAGCCCGGCGGCTCGGTCCGCGACGCCGAAGTCATCGCGGCCGCGGAGAAGGCGGGCGTCACGATGTACCTGACGGGGACGCGCCACTTCGCGCACTGACCCCCGCGCTTCGAGAGGGAGGGCTCGATGCAGCAACCGCCGTACGGCCACGGTCAGCAGGGGTACCCGGGCTATCCGCAGCAACAGCCCGGGTACCCGCAGCAGCAGCCCGGGTACCCGCCCCAGCAGGGCTATCCGCCGCAGGGTTACCCGCCTGGCTACCCGCCGCCCGGGTACCCGCCCGCGGGGTACGGCGCGCCGGTGCCACCGCCGAAGAAGAAGCGGATGGGGCTGATCTTCGGCATCATCGGCGGTGTCGTCGTGCTGCTCGGCGCGGGCATCCCGTTGAGCATCGTCGCGAGCGACTACTACGCGAGCACCGGCGCGGCGCCGTCGTCGTCGCCGGTGCCCGCCGAGTGCCAGGTCCCGGCGCCGGTGCTGGAGAAGGCGGGCTTCCCGAGCTTCGTCCTGGCCGGCCAGGGCACCGAGGACCTGCCGGGCATCAAGCAGCAGGGCTGCAGCTGGAAGCCGGGGCCGGACGAGAACGTCCGCGACGCCACCATGCACGTCCAGATCACCCGGTACTCGGGGGAGAGCGCGCGCGAGCAGGCGAACGACCTGTTCACGCCGAAGGCGCCGCCGATCCCGCCGACGGAAGTGCGTGGCCTCGGCGACAAGGCCCTGCTGGTCCGGCTGGCCACCGACAGCGCGTTCAGCGGCTCCGAGCTGCACGTCCTGAAGGGCACGACGGTCGTCGTCCTCGAGGTGTCCGGCTGGGACAAGGGGTTCTTCTCGAACTCGCCGATGCCGCAGCAGGAAACCGACGCCGCCGTGCAGGCGGTCGGCGCGGAGATCGTCAAGAAGCTGTCGCGCTAGGCGGGCGCGGGCAGCGCCTTGCAGAGCGCGACCGGGAACTTCGGTGCGGCCGCCAGGATCTCCGCGCAGCCGGCGGAGCGCACCTGCGCGAACGACGTCCACCCCGCATCGCTCCAGCGGAAGGCGCTGCGGGCGCCCTCGAGGTCGACGACCAGCCACGACGGGTCGCAGGCGCGGGTGGTGCCCGGGCCCGCGGCGCCGGCGGCGGACACCGCGGCGCCGATCCACGCGGGGTCGCAGTGGTCGGCGGGCGGGGCGCAGGCGCCCTGGCGGTCGCAGTGGCCCCAGCCCGCACCGAGCTTGTGCCAGGCGTTCCCGGTGTCGGCGTTGAGGATGACCGTCCGGTCCGCGATCGGGTCCGCCGTCGTCAGCGGCACCTCCGCGGGCACCTTGTCCTGGCAGCCGCCCGCCGCGGGGCGCGTCGAGTAGACGACGTCGGCGCGGATGTCGGTCTTCGCCTCCACGACCTGTTCGATCCGCGGCTCGCGGACGCAGCCGGGGTCCTTGCCGGGCAGCGCGACCTGCACGAACAGGCTGTGGTCGTCCGAGCCGGGGCGGATCCCGGTGACGTCGGCGCGGAACGAGCGCCACTCCGCGCCGATGGTCGTCGGCGCCGGGGCCGCGGCCGTGGCGCCGGGCACCCCGCAGGCCGCCGTTCCCACCGCCACCAGCACGCCGACGACCGCCAGGATCGGCCGTCTCAGCGGTCCTGTCATCGCCACCCCCCGAAGTCCACCGGGGAATCTAGCCGACGCCGCAGCGTCAGGCGGCCGGACCGGGTTTTTCGCTGAGGGTGACGTCCTTCTCCAGGTAGACCGCGTCGCGGATGTGACCATCGGCGGCGGGCGCGTCGGTGAGCCGATAGCCGGCCCGCTGGTACATGGCGATGTTGCGAGCGCTGCGCGCCCCGGTGAAGAGGGCGAACCGGCGGGCTTCGGCGGGCGCGTGCTCCTCGGCGTGGGCGAGCAGCCGGCGGCCCAGCCCGCGGCCGGCGAGGTCCGGCGCGACCATCAGCCTGCCGAGTTCCCAGCGGTCGCCGTCGAGCCGGGCGCGCACGGCGCCGATCAAGCGGTGGTCCTGCCGGAGCACCCACACCGACCAGGTCTTCGTCCAGTCGCGCACGTCTTCGAGGGTTTCGTGCAGCGCGGGGATGTCGAGGGTCTCGTTGAGGACGGCCTCCTGGACCCAGCAGCAGCGTTGCAGGACCAGCAGTTCCGGGACGTCTTCGGGGCGGGCGTCGGTGAGCTCCACGCCGCCTGTCTAGCGATCGGTGGGCGGGCGGGGCAACTGCATTAGCTCCCCACGAGTGGGTGACTTGACACCTCGGGTGGTTCGCGGTTGACTGGACTACGTCGAACAGATGTTCGACACGAAACCGCCGCCTTCCCCGCGGCGAACCAGTGCCGTCGGTCGCGTTTTTGGGAGAGGCTCGGCCGCCGGCACCAGTCCGTGGTGGGGAGGTGCGTGCGGTGACCGCTGTGGTGGAGCCGCCGGTGGCCCGGCTGGCGGCCCTGCCCGGGGTCAGCACGGCGAGCCGGGTGGCGGCCCAGGCCGAGCGGGCCAGGGCGACGGGAAGGGTGCTCCCGGTCGTCCCGGCGCTGGCCGGGCTGCTGCCCGACACCGGGCTCCGGCGCGGGAGCACGGTGGCGGTCCACGGGGGGACATCGCTGCTGCTCGCCCTCCTCGCCGCGGCCACGGAAGCGGGTTCGTGGGCCGCGGTGGTCGGCATGCCATCCCTGGGTGTGGCGGCGGCCGCCGAGTACGGCGTGGACCTGACCCGGCTGGCGCTGGTCCCGCGTCCGGGCGCGGAGCTCCCGGCGGTGGTCGCGGCCTTGCTGGACGGCGTGGACCTGGTGGCGGTCCAGCCGGAGACGGTCCTGCCGGCGGTGGCCCGGCGCCTGTCGGCCCGAGCCCGCCACCGCGGCGCGGTCCTGCTGGCCGCGGGAGCCTGGCCCGCGGCGGACGTGGAGCTCTCGTGCCGCCGCTCGGCCTGGTCCGGCCCCTCGGCCGGGTACGGACACCTTGAATCGCGCCAGGTGCAGGTCCGGTCCCACGGCCGCGGCGCGGCCGCCCGCCCCCTGACGGCCACCTTCGACCTCCCACCCGCCACCCCGCACCCCACCCCCTCGTTCATCCCCACCCTCGACGAGGCCACGGCATGAACCCCACCCGCCCACCCCAACCCCCCACCCACCCGTGTCGACCCTCCAGTCACGTGTGTCGACCCTGCAATCACGTGTGTCGGCTCCCCAGTCACGTGTGTCGACCCTTCAGTCACGTGTGTCGACTGCCCAATCACGTGTGTTGCCTCCTTAATCACGCGAAATGCCTCGCCGATCACGTGTGTGGCCCCTCCGGTCCCAATCGCGCGAGATCGGCTCACGCGAGCCGGCCGCTCGCCCACGAGAGCCGACCCACCGCGCGCCCGCGCACACGAGCGATCCGGCCCCTTGCCCACGCGCGCTCGCCACACCACCACCACCACCACCCGCGTCGGGGTGGCGGCCGGATCCGGGAGGCCACATGACCGTCCCGGCCCAACGCGCCACCCCCGACGTCCCCACCCGGATGCTCGTCCTGTGGTGCCCGGACTGGCCCGCCGTCGCGGCCGCCGCCGTCGGCGGGGTTGCCGCCGACCTGCCCGTCGGCGTCTTCACCGCCAACCGGGTCGTCGCCTGCAACGCCGTCGCGCGGCGCAGCGGCGTCCGGCGGGAGATGCGGCGGCGGGATGCCCAGTCGAACTGTCCGGAGCTCGCCGTCTTCGCCGCCGACGACGGGCGGGACGCCCGCCTGTTCGAGGCCGTCGCGCGGGCGGTCGAAGGGCTCGTCGTCGGGGTCGAGGTCGTGCGGCCCGGCCTGGTTGCCGTCCCCGTCGACGGTGCCGCCGGCTACTTCGGCGGGGAACACGCGCTCGTCGAACGGCTTCTCGACGAGGTCGCCGCCGCGGCCGGGGTCGAGTGTCAGGTCGGCGTCGCCGATGGACTCTTCGCCGCGACGCTCGCCGCGCGGTGCGGTGAGTTCGTCGAACGCGGGCACGCTGCCGACTTCCTCGCGACGCTGCCGGTCACCGAACTCGACCAGCCCGGCGCCGACCGCGCGGAGCTCGTCGACCTGCTGCGCCGCCTCGGGCTGAAGACGCTCGGCGCGTTCGCCGCTCTGCCGGAACGTGACGTCGCCAACCGCTTCGGCGCGGACGGGCTGCTCGCGCACCGGTTGGCGCGCGGCCGGTCCGAACGGCCGCCGCTGCGTCGGCGGCCCCCGCCTGAACTGAGCCTCGCCGAGGAGTTCGACCCCGTCGTCGAGCGAGTCGACGTCGCGGCGTTCCTCGCCAAGGGGCTCGCGGCGCGGTTCTGCGCGGGCCTCGCCGCACACGGCCTCGCCTGCACCCGGCTCGGCATCTACGCGGTCACCGAAGAAGGCGAACACCTCGGCCGGGCGTGGCGGTGCGCCGAACCGCTGACCCCCGCCGGCGTCGCCGATCGCGTGCGCTGGCAGTTCGAAGGCTGGCTGCGCGCCGCGCCCGGGCAGCGTCCGACGTCCGGCGTCGTGCGGCTGCGGCTCGAACCCGAGGAGGTCGTCGAAGGCCGGTCGCTGCAGCTCGACCTGTGGCGCAACGGCGGCACCGACGAGACCGACGAGCGAGCGGCCCGCGCGTTCGTGCGGGTCCAGGGCCTGCTCGGCCCCGAAGGCGTGCTCACCCCGGTGCTCGACGGCGGCCGCGACCCGGCGGGCCGAGTGCGGCTGGTGCCGTGGGGCGACCCGCGCGAGCGGACGACGCCGCCGGACGCGACCTGGCCGGGACGCCTGCCGTCCCCATCCCCGGCGACGGTCCTCGCCCGGCCGGTCCCGGCGCAGGTCTTCGACGACGGCGGCCGCGCCGTCGGGATCACCGCGCGCGACCAGGTGACGTCGCCGCCGCGGAGGCTCAGCATCGCGGGCGGCGCGGGCCGGGAGGTCGTGGGCTGGGCGGGCCCCTGGCCCCTGGCGGGCGACCGACGGCGGCCGGGTCCGCCCAGAGCGCGGCTGCAGCTGGTGCTGGTCGGCGAAGGGGAGGAGCCACCCGAAGCGGTGCTGGTGCACTGCGCAGGCACGGAAAATCCACTGTGGACGGTCGAGGGAGTGTACGACTGAGCATGGACGAGGACTACGCACGAAAGCTGCGCGACTGGTTGCGAGCCGAGCCCGGCCCCACACCCCGAGGGGCTTCGGAGGAGCGCGAGTGGCTGCGCGAGATTCCCGAGCCCGCAACGGAAGAGCAGGCGGAGAGGTGGACGGTCCGCGGACACCTCCCGCAGACCCCCGCCGACGACGACTGGGTCTGCCCGGTGATCGCCCTCCCGGTCCCGCGCCCGTCGCGGGAGAACGGCTGCCGCCTCAGCGGGATCGAGCTCCACTGGACCCCGCCACGCCGCATCAGCGACGTCGAGGCTCGCTCGAGGTGGAACCACCCGACGAACGCCGACCGCCGCGCCGACGCGAGCCGCATCAGCGACGCCGAGGCCCGGTCCCGCTGGAGCCACCCGACCAACGCCGACCGCCGCGCCAGCGACGCCGACGCCCGGTCCCGTTGGAACCACCCGACCAACGCCGACCGCCGCACCGAAGCACTCGAAGCGACCTCGAACAGCGACGCCGACACGAACCAGCGCGCCCCCATGAGCGAAGCCGAAGCCCGGTCCCGCTGGAACCACCCGAGCAGCTGGCACCGTCGCCGCCGGGCCGCCGAAGACCGGCCTGACCAGCCCGGGGGTCACTGAATGGGCTGGAACAACCCGCCCGTCCGCTGGAAGGACCTCGCCCGCACCCTCGCCGGCGGGCTCCCTCCCGGCGATCACGGCGACAGCCCCGCCTGGGGCCGGCGCCGGGAGGGCTACCGGCGTCCCGGCGACCTGCCCACCCGCCGGAACGACGATGGCGCCGAGGCCGTCCGCGTCCCCTACGCCGAGCTGCACTGCCACTCCAACTTCAGCTTCCTCGACGGTGCCAGCCACCCCGAGGAGCTCGTCGAAGAGGCCGCGCGGCTGCAGCTCGACGCCATCGCCCTCACCGATCACGACGGCATGTACGGCGTCGTGCGGTTTGCCGAGGCCGCGCGGGAACTCGGCGTCGACACCGTCTTCGGCACCGAACTCAGCTTCGGCCTCCCCGGCCCGCAGAACGGCGTGCCCGACCCCGAAGGCGAGCACCTCCTCCTGCTCGCCCGCGGCGACCAGGGCTACCGCGCCCTCTGCCGCGCCATCACCGCCGGCCAGATCCACCACCAGGCCGAAAAGGGGCGGCCCGTCTACGACCTCGGCGCGGTCGCCGAGGAGGTCGCCGGGCAGTGCGTGGTGCTGACGGGCTGCCGCAAAGGCGCGGTGCGCTCGGCCCTCGTCACGCACGGCCCGGCGGCCGCGGCCGAAAAACTCGAGGAACTCGTCGACCGCTTCGGGCGCGACAACGTCTACGTCGAGCTCACCGACCACCGCCAGCCCCTGGACAGCACCCACAACGACCTCCTGACCCAGCTCGCCGACGAACTGCACCTGCCCACCGTCGCCACCACCGCCGCCCACTACGCGCGGCCCGAACGCGCTCCGCTCGCCGATGCCCTCGCCGCCATCCGGGCCCGGCGGGGCATCGACGAACTCGAAGGCTGGCTGCCCGCCGCCGGCACGGCCTTCCTGCGCAGCGGCGCCGAAATGGACGTCCTGTTCCGGCGGTACCCCGGCGCGGTCCGGCGCAGCGCCCTGCTCGGCATGGAATGCGCGTTCCCGCTGAAACTGATCGCCCCCGAACTGCCGCCCTTCGACGTCCCCGAGGGGCACACCGAAACGACCTACCTGCGCCACCTCACGACAGAAGGCGCGAAGGAACGCTTCGCAGGCAAGCCCCACGAGGAAAAGGCCAACCAGCAGATCGAGCACGAGCTGGCCATCATCGAAGAGCTCGGCTTCCCCGGCTACTTCCTGATCGTCTGGGACATCGTCCGGTTCTGCAACGACCACGACATCCTCTGCCAGGGCCGCGGCTCGGCCGCGAATTCGGCCGTCTGCTACGCGCTCGGCATCACCAAGGTCGACTCCGTGGCCTACGAACTCCTCTTCGAGCGCTTCCTCGCCCCGGACCGGGACGGCTACCCCGACATCGACCTCGACATCGAGTCCGACCGCCGCGAGGAGGCCATCCAGTACGTCTTCCGGAAACACGGCCGGCTCCGGACCGCCCAGGTGGCCAACGTGATCACCTACCGCGCCCGGTCCGCCGTCCGCGACGCCGCCCGGGCGCTGGGCTACTCACCCGGCCAGCAGGACGCCTGGAGCAAGCAGATCGACCGCTGGGGTTCGCTGCAGAGCACCGAAAAGGACCACGACCACGACATCCCGGACGAGGTCGTGCAGCTCGCCTTCGCCCTGGAGGACTTCCCGCGGCACCTGGGCATCCACTCCGGCGGCATGGTCATGTGCGCCGAGCCGGTGAGCCAGGTCGTCCCGGTCGAGTGGGCGCGGATGGAGAACCGCAGCGTCATCCAATGGGAGAAGGAAGACTGCGCGGCCGCGGGGCTGGTCAAGTTCGACCTGCTCGGCCTCGGCATGCTGTCCGCGCTGCACTACATGATCGACCTCGTCGAGGAGCACAAGGGCGAGAAGGTCGACCTCGCCGAGCTGGACCTCGCCGACGAGAAGGTCTACGACATGCTCTGCCGCGCCGACGCGATCGGCGTCTTCCAGGTGGAGAGCCGCGCCCAGCTGGCGACGCTGCCGCGGCTGCAGCCCCGCGAGTTCTACGACCTCGCCGTCGAAGTCGCGCTGATCCGGCCCGGGCCGATCCAGGGCGGCTCGGTGCACCCGTACATCCGCCGCAAGCAGGGCCGCGAGAAGTGGGCCTACGACCACCCGCTGCTGGAAAAGGCCCTGCACAAGACCAAAGGCGTGCCGCTGTTCCAGGAACAGATGATGCAGATCGCGCTGGACGTCGCGAACTTCACCGCGGCGGAGGCCGACCAGCTGCGGCACGCGATGGGGTCGAAGCGCTCGGACCGGAAGATGGACCGGCTGCGGCAGCGGTTCCTCGCGGGCGCGGCCGCGAACGGCGTCGAAGACGAACTCGCCGAGAAGATCTTCCTGAAGCTCAAGGCGTTCGCGAACTTCGGCTTCCCGGAGAGCCACGCGCTGAGCTTCGCGCACCTCGTCTTTTCGAGCGCCTACTTCAAGCTCTACCACCCGGACGCGTTCCTGGCCGGCCTGCTGCGCGCCCAGCCGATGGGCTTCTACTCACCGCAGTCGCTGGTCGCCGACGCGCGGCGCCACGACGTCACCGTGCACGGCCCGGACATCAACCGCAGCCTCCCGCACGCCACCCTGGAGGCGGGCACCGGGAAGTTCCACGACGTGCGCACCGGCCTGAGCACCGTCCGCAAGATCGGCGAGGACCTGGCGAAGCGGATCGTCGCCGAGCGCGCGGAAAACGGCGAGTACCGCGACATGGCCGACGTCGCCCGCCGCGTCCGGCTGACCACGCCGCAGATCGAGGCGCTGGCCACGGCGGGTGCGTTCGCCGGCTTCGGCGGGGATCGCCGCCAGGCGCTGTGGACCGCGGGCGCCGTCGCCGGCGAACGCCCCGACCGGCTGCCCGGCCTGCTCGGCGCCGCGGCCCCGGTACTGCCGGGGATGGACGGGCTCGACGTCGCGGCGGCGGACGTCTGGGCCACCGGCGTGTCGCCGGACAGCTACCCGACCGAGTTCATCCGCGACCGCCTCGACGAGCTCGGCGTCGTCCCGGCGAGCGGCCTGGCGGACCTCGAAGACGGCGCGCGCGTGCTGATCGGCGGCGCGGTCACGCACCGGCAGCGCCCCGCGACCGCGGGCGGCGTCACCTTCCTCAACATCGAGGACGAAACGGGGATGGTCAACGTGATCTGCACGCTCGGCCTCTGGCAGCGCTACCACCGCGTCGCGCGCAGCAGCCCGGCGCTGCTGATCCGCGGGGTGGTGGAGAAGGCCGACGGCGTGGTCAGCGTCCTCGCCCACCGCGTCGAGCCGCTGCCGATGCGCATCAAGGCGAAGTCACGGGACTTCCGGTGAGGGGCGCCGGACGACCGTGATGATCTCCGGGCTCGTGCCGGTCACCGGTGCGCGGTCCCAGTCGCCGTACTGCTCGTCGACGACCAGCCCGGCTTCCTCGATGAACGCGTTCAGCGAAGGGACGTCGAGGAAGCGCAACGTGCTCTCGCTGTACTTCGGCGCGTCCCAGTTCGGGCTCTCGTAGGTGGTCTTGAAGCTGACGTACCCGTTCTCGAACGGACCGGCGTCGTTCCACGAGCGGACGTCCCCGGCCTCCCAGACGTGCGCAGGCGTCCAGCGCTCCCAGCCGCGGGCGGCCGGGTTGCGCGTCTCGAAGGCGAACCGGCCGCCCGGCTTCAGCGCGCGGTGGATCGCCGAGAACGCCATCCGCAGCTCGTCGTCGGTCAGCAGCACCTGGAACGCGTGCCCGCTCATCACGGCGAAGTCGAACTCCCCGTCCCACGACACGATCGACAAATCGCCGTGCACCCACTCGATGTCGGCCCGGCGGCGGGCCTGGATGAGCATGCCCTCGGCGGGGTCGAGGCCGACGAGCCGTCCGGTGTGGCCGGACTCGCGCGCCCAGTGCAGCAGTGAACCGGTGCCGCAGCCGACGTCCAGCACGGACTCGGCGGCCATGATCATCGGCAGGTAGAACGCGAAGTCACCGCTGCTCGCGCGCGGGTTCAGCGCGTCGTAGAGCGAGGCGAGGAAGGGATCGACGTAGTCGTGGTCCGGCATCCCCGCCACGGTAGTGGCCGGGCCCGGCAAGATCATCCGGTTTTCGGTGCCAGCCCCAGCAGTTCCGGGTGCACGGCCAGCTCCCGCCAGTACGAGCCGGGGTCGGCCAGCAGGCGCCGGCGGTCGAGGTCGAGCAGGCCGGACACGCTCGCGACTTCGGCGACGAGCGTGCCGTCCGGCGCGTGGAACTCCTGGGCCACCCGGGAGGTTTTCCCGTTGCCCCACCGGAATTCGCAGCTGACGTCGACTTCGCCGTTCGGCGGCAGCTCACGGTGGAACCGCACGGTCGTCTCCAGGTTGACCGGCCCGATCCGGCGCGCGGTCAGCCCGGCCGGGTCGATGCCGGCGGCCTGGAGGCACGCCCAGCGCGCGTGGTCGGCGTAGGCGAGGTAGGCCGGGCCGCGGACGTGGCCGTTGACGTCGATGTCGTCACAGCGCACCGGGATCGTGACGTGGAAGGTCATGCCCGCGATCGTGGCCCGGCGCCGCGGCCGCCGTCTGGAACTTTTCGGCCACCCGCACCAGGGCGGCGGGCGAAGAGCCGGAGAGCCGCCGGCACTCGCGGCCGAGGTGGGACTGGTCGGCGTACCCGAGGTCGGCGGCGACCCGGGCCAGCGACGTCCGGTGTGCGGCGAGCGCGTCGAGCCGGCGCAGGAACCCCTGGAACCGCCGGACGCGCTGCAGGTGCTTCGGCCCGGCCCCGACGGAATGGACGAAGTGCCGCCGCAGCGCGCGTTCGCTGACGCCGAGCGCGTCGGCGACCTCCGCGGTCCGGGACGTCACGCCGAGCGCGCGGACCGCGGCGAGCACCCGCCGGTCCGGCGCCGCCCTCCGCCGGGCGACGAGCCGTTCGAGAACGCCCCGCTGAATCCGCGGATCTCCTGATGCGGCAAGGATTTCCTCGGCTCGGCGGACACCCGGGCCCCAGAGGTCGCGCAAGGGGGTCGCGCCCGCGGGCAGCTCCGGCATGGCCGTGCCGAGCACGGCGGCCGCGGCCCCGCACCGCAGCCGCACGCCGACCCGCGACGACGACGCCGGAACCCACAGCCGCAGCGGAGCGCCGACGGTGACGACGACCGTGAGCGCGGCGCCGTCCCAGACGAGGTCGGCGCACCCGTCGGGTAGCACGCGCAACGGCCGCGCCCAGCCGGTGCGCCCGTGCCAGCCGCAGGCGAGGACGTCCGCGAGCGCGGAGGGCGGCGCCACTTCGCGGTACACCGACCGCGCCGCCACCGGCCGCAGCGGAACTCCCATGCGACCAGTATGCAGCGGTCAACCACTGACCTATTTCGATTCTAGGTTCGGAAACCCGAACCGAGGAGGAAACAGATGGTCAACCCCGTTCCCGAGGGCTACACGACGGTCACCCCGTGGATCATCGGCCGCGACACCGCCGGCCTGCTCGACTTCCTGAAGGCCGCCTTCGACGCCGAAGAACTCGGGCGGGTCGTGGGCGAGGACGGGAAGATCGGGCACGCCGAGGTGCGCATCGGCGACGCCGTGGTGATGGCGTTCGACTCGCCCGACGGCTGGGACCCCACCCCGGCCTTCCTGCGGCTCTACGTGCCGGACAGCGAAGAAACCCAGCGGCGCGCGATCGCGGCCGGCGCCACCGAGATCACCCGGCAGACCGTGCTGTTCTTCGGCGACCGCGTCGGCCGCGTGCGCGATCCCTTCGGCCACCTTTGGTGGATCCAGACGCGCCTGGAGGACCTCGACGAAGCCGAGCTGGCGCGGCGCGCGCAGCTGCCCGAGTACGTCGAGGCGATGAACTACGTCCAGGGTGCGAAGCCCTAGCCGCGGGTGTGGCACCCTGGGGCCGTGCTGGAGACGGGGGAGGACTACCGCGAAGCGGTGCTGTCCGGGCAGTGGTGGGAAAAGCGGCGGTTCACCGGCTGCGACTTCACCGGCGCGGACCTGAGCGGGCTGCGGACGCGCGGCTGCACGTTCGACGACTGCGTCTTCACCCGGGCCGACCTGTCGCGGTCCCGGCACGACGCGTCCGCGTTCCGCTCCTGCACCTTCGACCGGACGGTGCTCGCCGAGAGCCGCTGGACGGCGTGCTCGCTGCTGGGTTCGTCGTTCACCGAGAGCGGGCTCGCCGGGATCGCGCTCACCGAGTGCGATCTCTCCCTCGCCTCGCTGGCGAAGGCGCGGCTGCGCAAGCTCGGGCTGTCGGGCCTGCGGTTGCGGGAGGCCAACCTGATGGAAGCCGACCTCTCCGGCGCGGACCTGCGCGGCAGTGACCTGACCGGCGCCCGCCTCCACGGCGCGAAGCTCGAAGGTGCCGACCTGCGTGGCGCACGGCTCGACGCGAACGCCCTGGTCCAGGCCGACCTGAGGGGCGCGGAGGTCGACGTCGAAACGGCGATCGCCTTCGCTGCCGCGCACGGGCTCGTCGTCCGCTGAACCGGCGAAGGCCCCGGCAGTGCCGGGGCCTTCGCGGAAATTCAGTCGATCGGGGGTTCGCCCGGGTCGAGCTCGATCAGGTCGCCCTCGGCCAGCAGCTCCTCGATCGACGCCGGCAGCAGGTACGCCGACCCGCCGCCCGGCTGGTTGAACCACGGGATCGCGACGCCGGCCAGCGTCTCCAGGGGCCGCTGCACCCGGTAGACGTGGTAGGGGCGGTTGACCCACTCCGGCACCAGCGACCGCTCGGCGAACGGCGTGCCCGCCGCGTACGTCAGGTTGCCGTTCGGGCCGCCGAAGCGGTCCAGCTCGCTGCCCGCGGGCAGCTCGCGCAGCTCCTTGCCGCGGAACAGCGTCAGCGGCGGCTCGCCGGCCAGCGGGCCGATCGGCCACTGCTGCTGGCCACCGCCGCCACCGCCGTTGACGGCCGGGCGGGCCGGTTCCTCCCGGCGCGGCGGCGCGGGCGGAACGGCCGGGGCGGGCGGCGGCACCGGCAGCACACCCTGCGGCACCGGGGCCAGGACGGTCGGCGCCGACGGCGGTTCACGCCGGGGCGGCGCGGGCGGCGGGCCGGCCTGCTGCGCCACCGGCGGCGGCCCGGCCGGGACCGGCGCGGGCTGGCGCGGGGGCGCCGGCGGCTCGTCGTCCTCGAGGTCGCCGAAGAGCTCCTCGGCGCTGGTGAACGCCGTCTGCTCCTGCGGCGGCACCGGCTCGGGCTTGCGGACCGGGTACGAGCCGGTCGCGACCTCCGGCGACAGCGTCGCGACGACCCGCTGCGGCGCCGGCTCCGGTTCGGGCTCGGGTTCCGGCTCCGGCGCGGGCGGCTCCTCGGCGGGCACGTGGCCCTCCGGGTTGAGCAGGACCTTGCCGAGCATGAACGCGGCCGCGTCCTCGGCGTCGCCGAACACCGCCGGGTTGCTGAGCTTGCCGTCGTACCAGCCGACGCGCCAGCCGTCCTCGACCTCTTCGACGCTCCACCCGTGCTCGGCGGGTGCGCCCAGCTTGTAGCCGCTTTCGGGGACGTCGAGCTCGTCGAGCTTGGTCTGCAGGCCGGCGAGCACCGGGTGGTCCGGCGTCTCGCGCCGCAGCGCCCGGCGGCCCGGACGCGGCGGAGCGGGCGGCTCGGCCTGGGCCTCGGGGGCCGGCGGCTCGGGCACCGGCAGCACGCCGGGCACCTCGGGCTGGGTGATCATGGTCGGCGGACCCGGGTCGAACGCGGGCTGCTCCCGCCGCGGCGGCGGGAAGGCGGCCTCGTCCTCCGGCCGGGCCGGCGGCTGGAAAGCGTGTTCGTCTTCGTGCCGCTGCGGCTGATCGGGCGGGAACGAGTCCTCCGGCCGCGGCGGCTGGAAGGCCGCGTGCGCCGGGTCCTCGTCGTGCCGTGGCGGCTGCCCGGGCTGGAACGCGTCCTCTTCGCCGGGCTGGAACGCGTCGTCGTGACCGGGGGCTTGGAACGCGTGCTCGTCGTCGTGGTGCGGCGGCTGGCCCGGCTGGAACGCCTCGTCCTGGCCGGCGGCCTGGAAGGCGTGCTCGTCCTCGTGCCGCGGCGGCTGGAAGGCCGCGTGCGACGGCTCTTCGTCCTGGTGGGCCGGCTGGAAAGTGTGTGCCGGCTCGTCTGCCTGTCCGGTGTCGAAGGCGTGCCCGGCTTCGTCGGCCGGACCGGCGTCGAACGCCGCCTGCTCCGCCGGCGCCTCCTCGCCGTCGCGGGGTTCCTGCCCGATCGGCTGGTCGGGGACGTACTCCGCGGTCTCTTCGAGGTCGGGCACCCGGCCCGGCTCCGGCGACGAGCCGTTCGACGCCGCCGCGTGCTCGGGGTGGGCGTACTCCTCGTCCTCGGCGAAGCGGTCTTCAAACTCCTGCTCGTCGTAGCCCTCTTCGGCGTACTCGTGCTCTTCGGCCGGCGCCTCCGGCTCGGCGGCTGCGTGCGCCTCCACCGGCGCGGGCGGCTCCTGGTGCTGCTGCGGCGGCGCCACGGGCGGGGGCGCGACGGGCGGCGGCCCCGCGGGGGCCTGCTGCACGGGCGGCTGGGGCGGCGGGCCCTGCGGCGGGGGACCCTGCGGCGGCGGCCCGGCCGGGCGCTGCTGCTGGGGCGGCGGCTGGTGACCCCGGGTCAGGTACGCGGCCGCGCCCTGCAGCGTCGGCTCGTCGACCGGCGGCAGCGTGAACCCGACCGAGCGGACGTGCTCGACGAGGTCCGGTTCGGGCGAAACGCCGTACTTGTGCAGGTAGAAGTTGACGGCGGCGGGCCAGATCCACTGGCCGTCGCTGTGGAAGGCGACCGGGACGGTCGCTTCCGGCGTCGCGGCCAGGCGGTCGATGTCGTAGCCGCGCTCGGGCACCACCAGCGGGGCGCGCTCCAGGTACTCCAGCAGGCGGTCCTGCTCGTCGACCTCGAGGTCGGGCCGGTTGATCACCGGGCGGCCGGCCGGGCCGACGGTGTCGAAGATCCGGGCGATCCGGAAGTGCGGCCCCGGCTGCTCCGGGCCGAGCCCGGACATCCGCCGGATCAGCCATTCGGGGACGTTCTCCTCGGTGCGCGGGAACATCCGCAGCTCGTCGGAGTAGGCCTGGGGCGGCGGCGCGAGGTTCCACACGGGTTCGTCGCGGTTGTACTCGAGGTTGTAGCTGGACGGGTGGTCCAGCTGGTAGCGCGCGTTGAACCATGTTCCACGGCCGTCGCGGTACATGCCGCCGCGGAGCCTGCCGAACAGGGTCGCGATGTCGTGGGTGGCGAGCCATTCGTGCACCGTGCCGTCCTCGGTCACGATCTCGCCGGTCAGCTCGTGGTACCTGCCGACGGCTCGGTACTCCGCGGTGACCTTGCGCCAGTCGCGCGGGGCGGCACGGAGCAGGGCAAGTCCGATCTGCTTGACCAGGGTGTCCTGCTCGGTCGCGTTCAGCTGCGTCGTCGGTTGTGCCACCCGCACATTTTGACTGCTCGCGCGCGCGAGTGCACCCCGCATGTGGGTTTTGCCGCCCGGTCACCCGGTGGCACCGGGCCTGACCTCGGGTGATGCGACGTGCGGTAGGTCACAGCTTGATCGCGGGCACCGTCGCGATTGGACCGTGTGGGGTAGCGATCAGTCTACGGGCTGCGACCAGCCGCGCCTGGAAGCGACGCGCGGGGGTCGCTTTGCCAGAATGGGGCGCGTGACGGCGAAGATTCTCGACGGCAAGGCCACCAAGAACGCCATTTTCGCGGAGCTCGAGCCCCGCGTCGCGGCCCTCGCCGCGAAGGGGGTGACGCCCGGTCTCGGCACTGTCCTGGTCGGCGACGACCCGGGGTCGCACTCGTACGTGCGGATGAAGCACGCCGACAGCGGCAAGATCGGGGTCAACTCGATCCGCCGGGACCTGCCGGCCGACATCACCCAGGAGAAGCTCGAAGCCGTCATCGACGAGCTGAACGCCGACCCGGCCTGCCACGGCTACATCGTGCAGCTGCCGTTGCCGAAGCACCTGGACGCGAACCGCGTGCTGGAGCGCATCGACCCGGAGAAGGACGCCGACGGCCTCGCGCCGGTCAGCCTCGGCCGGCTCGTGCTGGGCCAGCAGGGCGCGCTGCCGTGCACGCCGTACGGGATCATCGAGCTGCTCAAGCGCCACGGCGTCGAGCTGAACGGCGCGCGCGTCACCGTGGTCGGCCGCGGCATCACCGTCGGCCGCACGCTCGGCCTGCTGCTGACCCGCCGCAGCGAGAACGCCACCGTGACGCTGTGCCACACCGGCACCCGCGACCTCGCCGCCGAGGTCCGCCGCGCCGACGTCGTGGTGGCCGCGGCGGGCGTGCCGGGGATCATCACGCCGGACATGGTGGCGCCGGGCGCCGCCGTGCTCGACGTCGGCGTGTCCCATGTGGACGGCAAGCTCACCGGCGACGTCCACCCGGGAGTCGCCGAGGTCGCCGGCTGGATCTCGCCGAACCCGGGCGGGGTCGGCCCGATGACCCGGGCGATGCTGGTCAGCAACGTCGTCGAAGCGGCGGAACGCTCGGTCCAGGGCCGATGACGATGACCGAGGAGCGGCGGGAGGTGTCCGGTCACCGGCCCTCCCGCTTCAGCCAGCTGCCGTTCGCGGCGGTGCTGCTGGTGGTGGCCGTCGCGGCGCTGCGGATCTTCCAGTACCACTGGCGGGAGGGCGCGGCGCTGATCGGCGCCGCGCTCCTCCTCGCCGCGGTGTTGCGGGCGGTCCTGCCGGCGGCCCGGGCGGGCCTGCTGGCCATCCGCGGCAAGCTCGTGGACGTGGTGACGTTCACGGCCCTGGCGGCGGCGGTGCTGTACGTCGCCCTGACGATCACCGGCGGCCCGCTCGGATCTTCTTAGGACGCCAGGGCGAGTTCCCGTCGTTCGGCGCGGGCTTCGCGGCGGTCCAAAGTGCCCGAGACGACGGCCAGCGTCAGTCCGAACACCGCGAGCAGCGCGCCGACCCAGTTCGGGGCGACCAGGCCGAGCCCGCCCGCGATGACCAGCCCGCCGAGGTAGGCCCCGATCGAGTTGGCGATGTTGAACGCGGACTGGACGGCGGCCGACACCAGGGACGGTGTGCCGCCCGCCTTCTCCATGATCCGCGCCTGCATCATCGGGCCGATCATGAACCCGGCCACGCCGACGAAGAAGATCGTGATCGCCGCGCCGATCTTGCCCTGCGCGGTGATCGTGAAGATGCCCAGCACCGACGCCAGCGCCAGCAGCGCGATGTACAGGCTCGGCATCAGCGCGCGGTCGGCCAGGCGGCCGCCGAGCAGGTTGCCGATCGTCATGCCGACGCCCGCCAGGGACAGCAGCAGGGTGACGTTCGACGGCGAGTAGCCGGCGACGTCGGTCAGCATCGGCGTGATGTAGGACAGGCACGCGAACACGCCGCCGAGGCCGAACGTGACGATCGCCAGCGCCAGGTGCACCTGCGGCCGCTTGAACGCGCCCAGCTCGTTGCGCAGCGACGCCTCGGCGGCGGGCTTGCCCTGGTGCGGGACGAGCTTCGCGATGGCCGCGATGGCGACCAGGCCGATCACGGCGACGACGCCGAAGGTGGCGCGCCAGCCGACCTGCTGGCCGAGCAGCGTGCCCAGCGGCACGCCGATGACGTTCGCCAGGGTCAGGCCCAGGAACATCAGCGACACGGCCTTGGCGCGCTCGCCCGGGCCGACGAGGCTGGAGGCGACGACCGCACCGGCGCCGAAGAACGCGCCGTGGGGCAGGCCGGCGAGGAACCGGAACGCGACGCCGAACTCCTGGTTCGGCGAGAGCGCGAAGAGGGCGTTGCCCAGCGTGAACAGGCCCATCATGGCCAGCAGCATGGTCTTGCGCGGCAGCCGGACGGCGACCGCGGTGAGCAGGGGGGCGCCGACGACGACGCCGAGGGCGTAAGCGGAGATGAGGTGGCCGGCAGCCGGGATGTCGACGCCGAAGTCGGCGGCCGCCTGGGGCAGCACGCCCATCATGACGAACTCGGTGGTCCCGATGCCGAAAGCTCCGATGGCGAGCGCGAGCAGCGCGACGGGCACGGCACTCCTTCCAAGGTGGGTAAACGATTACTCAGCCGATCTCTGGATCGGTTCAGTACGGGGGCATAAAGAAAGACAGCCGATCGGCCCCAGCGCCGTGAGCTGCCTTCGCCCAGTCCAACAAGCGAGGGGGCCCGTTGTCATCCCGATATCGGGTGACGATCCACACCGTAACGCCGTGATCAGCGCTGAGCGGCCAGGACGCCGTTCAACAGGCCGGGGAACAGGGCGTCGAGATCGTTGCGGCGCAACGAGTTGAACCGAGTGGTGCCTTCCTGGCGGCCGGCCACGACCCCGGCCTGGCGCAGGATGCTCAGGTGGTGGGTGATTGTGGACTTCGTCACCGGCACGGTCAGCGCCCCGCACGCCACTTCGTGCTCGGTGGCCGCCAGCTGCCGGACGATGGCCAGCCGCACCGGGTCGGCCAGGGCGCGCAACACCCCTTCGACGGTGATCTCCTCCCGGGCCGGGTGGGCGATCGGGGGCAGGGTGTCGGTCTTGGCCATGGGGCCATTGTACGACGCCGGTCGAAATTCGGGGGCGAGTCGTAGTACGGTGACTGTCGAACT
This sequence comes from Amycolatopsis sp. 505, assembly GCF_031625235.1. Taxonomy (NCBI): domain Bacteria; kingdom Bacillati; phylum Actinomycetota; class Actinomycetes; order Pseudonocardiales; family Pseudonocardiaceae; genus Amycolatopsis; species Amycolatopsis sp. 505. The sequence goes on along the minus strand of NZ_JACKQP010000001.1, from coordinate 427,123 downwards.
ACGACGTTCATCGAACTTATCCCTGCTTCGCTTGGGGGCCCAGCCCATGTCCGCACCTGCCCAGCCGAGGATTTCGGTCCTCGCCTTCGGCGCCTTCGGCGTCGGGACCAGCGGTTACATCGTCGCCGGGCTGCTGCCCGCGCTGACCGGCGAGCTGCACGTCTCGGCCACGGCCGCGGCGCAGCTCGTGACCGCTTTCGCCATCGCGTACGCAGTCGGCTCGCCGCTGTTCGCCGCGGCCACCGGCACCTGGGAACGCCGGACGCTGCTGGTCGCCGCGCTCGTCGTCACCGGCGCCGGCAACCTGTTCGCCGCGCTCGCGCCCGGCTACGGCTCGCTGCTGGTCGCCCGGGTGGTGACCGCGGTCGGCGCCGCGGTGTTCACCCCGGCGGCGAGCGCGGTGGCGGCCGAGCTGACCGCGCCGGAACGCCGGGGCCGCGCCGTCGCGCTCGTGTTCGGCGGCCTGACCGTCGCGCTCATCTTCGGCGTCCCGCTCGGCAGCCTCATTTCCCAGCACCTCGGCTACCGGACGGCGTTCGCGCTGGTCGCCGCGTTTTCGCTGGTCAGCGCGCTGGCCGTGCGCCTCGCGCTGCCCACGGTCGCCGCGCCGCCGCGGGTGGGCCTGGCCGAGCGGTTCGCCGCCGGCCGCGACCCGCGCGTGCTCGTCATGCTGGCCACGACGGTGCTCGCCTGCCTCGCCGCGTTCATGGTCTACACGTTCGTGTCACCGCTGCTGGCCGCCACGGCGGGCGTGCACGGCACGACGGTGACGGTGCTGCTGTTCTGCTACGGCGTCGGCGGCGCGATCGGCAACTTCGCGGGCGGCCGGGCGGTCGACCGCTGGGGCTCGCGGGCGCCGCTGCTCGTGGTCACCGTGGCCATCACCGCGGTGATGGCGTTGCTGCCGCTGACGACGGTGACCCCGGTCGCGGCCGGCATCTCGCTGTTCGTCTGGGGGCTGGCGACGTGGTCGTTCAACCCGCCGGTGCAGCACCGCCTGATCGAGCTGTCGCCGGGCCACGCCGGGCTGGTGCTCTCGCTCAACGCGTCCGCGATCTACCTCGGCGTCGGCCTGTCCGGCGTGGTCGGCGGCGCGGTGCTGTCGAGCGGCGGCCCGCGGTTGCTGCCCGAGGTCGCGGCCGCGCTGACCCTCGTCGCCCTGCTGCTGGTGGGCTCGGCGTGGGGGCGGGTCCGCGAGCCTCGGGAACCGGTCGCCGTCTAATCGGCGTGCGCCTGGACCTCGCAGTCGGGGCCGGGGTACACGAGCCCTTCGTGCCCGTCGGCGAACCGCACCAGAGATAGGGCGGTGCGCCGTCGGGGCCCCGGACTTCGAGGATCTCGCCGCGCTGCTCGGCCGCTCCGACGGTCCGGCCGTGCACCTGGATTTCGTCGCCTACTCCTGCGTGCATGGGCTTCACCTCCGGGTCCAGGGTAGGAGCGGAAATCCGTCCCGTGGACCCCGCGAACGGGTTAGAATCCCCGGCATGATCAGCGAATCCGGAGGCGCCGCGCCTCGGCGCCGGTGAGCCCTTCGGTCCGGGTCCGCACGCCCCGAGAGCTGCGGAAGTCCCGGCGGAGCAAGGCACATTCCTGTTGGGGGCACCTGGTGGCCGCCCCGCTGTGGCCGTTGCACGGCGCGAACCTCGGCACGCTCCTGCGCACCTGCGACGCCGTCGGCGCGTGCCTCGCCGTGCCGCGGTTCCCGTGGGTGCCCGAAGCGTTGCGGAGGGGGAACACGTTGCGGCGTCCGGCCTGCGTGCACTGGGTGCACGACCCACCGGCCTGGCTGGCCCGCGAACGCGCGGCGGGCACGAAGGTGGTCGGCGTCGAGCTGGCCGAGGAAGCCGTCCGGCTGGCCGACCTGCCCGCCGCCCGCGGCCGCACGATCGCCGTGCTCGGCCACGAGCAGACCGGGATCCCGCCGGAGGCGCTCGACCTGCTCGACAGCGCTTTCGGGGGTCCGGGTGGCGAAGCCCCCGGCCCGGGGCGGAGCCCCGGTTGTCACAGCGTCGTGGAGATCCCGATGGTCGGCACCGGTGCCAGCCTGAACGTCGCGGTGGCCGGGAGTCTCGTGCTCTACAAGCTGGCGGGCCTGCTGTGACGAGTCTGAAGTGGACGGTCGCGGAGAACGCTGCCTGGTGCGATCTGGTGTGCGGCGGGGAGTTCGGCCCGCGGGCGTGGACTTCGCCGTCCCGCACACCGGAGTACTACCCGGACGCGGTGACGCTGACCCCGGACGCCACCGCCGCCGACATCCTCCCGTTCGTCGACGCCTCGGCGGGGTGTTCGGTCAAGGACAGCTTCGCGACCTTGGCGTTGCCGGGGTTCTCGGTGCTGTTCGAAGCCACGTGGATCGCGTGCGGGCCGGGCGTCCCCGAGCCGGGCTGGCGGCGGGTGACCGAGCACGGCTTCCCGGTCGACGCCTCGGTGGCGGTGCTGTCCCGCGGCCCGGCGCTGGTCGTCGCCCACCGCGGCGAGGAGGTGGTGGGGCTGTCCAACTTCGCGGGCCCGGCCTCGGCGTGGCCCGGCGCGGTGGCAGCGGTGGCGGCCGCGTTCCCGGGCCTCCCGGTGGTCGGCTACGAACACGGCGACGCGCTGCGGATCGCGCTGGACCACGGCGCTTCGGCGCTCGGACCCCTGCGCGTCTGGGTGCGTTAGCCGGCCTGCGCGGCGGCCTTGGCGGCCTTCTTGAACGCGCGCACCTCGGCGAGGGTTTCGGCGCTCGTGACGTCGGCGATCGACCGGCGCGAACCCCGGTCGCCGTACGCGCCGGCCGCCTCGCGCCAGCCCTTCGGCTGGATGCCGCGCTGCTTTCCCAGCAGGGCCAGGAAGATCTTGGCCTTCTGCTCCCCGAACCCGGGCAGGGCCTTGAGCCGCTTGAGGACCTCGGGGCCGTCCGGCTTCGGGCGGCCGTCGAGCCAGAGCCCCTCGGTGCGGCCGTCGTACTTCTCGATGATGTGCTGGGCGAGCGCGTGGACGCGGCGGGCCATCGAACCGCCGTACCGGTGGATGGCCGGCGGCACCACACAGAGCTCGACGAACTCCTCGAGGTCGGTCGCGGCGATCTTCGCCAGGGAGAACCCGTCCATCCGGATGGCGATCTTCCGCGGGCCCATGAAGGCGTGCTCCATGGGGAACTGCTGGTCCAGCAGCATGCCGACGAGCAGGGCGAACGGGTCGTCGTTCAGCAGCTCGTCGGCCGCCGGGTCGCCGGTCAGGTGCAGTTCGCGCAGCATGCCGTCATCTTGACACAACGACCCGTCTTCCTACGTGCTCTCCCGCTCCGGTAGGTGCGCAACGACCAGCGCGACCGTCGCGATGAGGAAGTTCTGCAGCGCCGGCTGCAGCCCGTTCCACTTGTCCGACTGCCACATCTGGAACCACTCGCCGCCGATGGCGAGGAAGCCGACGCCGAACAGCAGCACCCACATCACCCAGCCGAGTGTGGACAGGCGCCGGGCCGAGGCACTCCCGCGCAGCCACGCCACGAACGCCGCGATCAGGACCAGGGCCGTCAGCGTCTCCCACGCGATGATCACCACGTACGCCGCGTTTTGCAGGCCGGTGCCGGTGATCGCGCGCCACATCGTGTCCGGTGAGCGGAACGTCGTGTCCATGGCGAGGACGTGCTGGACGAAGGCCTGGTTCGTGCCGAAGTCGGTGATGTTGCCGAACGCGATGAGCGCCATCTGGAGCGCGGTCATGCCGGTGAGGACGACGACCGCGAACCGCAGGCCGCCGAACCTGGCGAGGAACCCCATGTCCGGATCGTAACGACGTCGTCACCGGGTTTTCGCGTAGTGCGACGGCGTCGTGCCCAGGTACCGCTTGAAGTGCCGGGTCAGGTGGGCCTGGTCGGTGAACCCGGCCGCCGTCGCGACTTCCGCGGCCGGGGTGCCGTCGAGCAGCAGGCGGCGGGCCCGGTCCACCCGGCGGCCGGTCAGGTACCGGTGCGGCGGCAGGCCGAACCGCGCCCCGAAGCAGCGGACGAGGTACGCCGGGTGCGCTCCGAGCGTCTCGCCCGCTTCGGCCAGCGTCAGCGCTTCCGGCAGGCGCGCGTCCAGGAGATCCCGGAGGTCGTCGGCCAGGCCGCGCTTCGGCTCGTGCGACGCCGGCTTGCCCAGGTGGGTGCGCAGGCGGTCGGCGACCAGCACCAGCCGGCTCTCGGCCTCCAGCGCGTCGCCTGGCTCGGCGAGGGACTCGTGGAGCTGGTGGATGCGGGTGCGCAGGAGGCCGTCGGCGAGGCTCGGCCGGTCGACCGCCGCGCCGATCAGGTCTTCGCCGAGCACCGGCGTGTCCAGGTAGAGCACGCGCTTGCGGAAGCCGTGGCTGGTCGCGGCGCGGCCGTCGTGGGCGACGTTCGGCGGCAGCAGCGTCACCGCCGGGCCGAGCGCGCCGTGGTGGTGGCGGTCGAGGTCGTAGCGGATGACGCCGTCGTCGACGATCAGCAGCGTCCACGTGTCGTGCGTGTGCAGGGGGTAGGCGTGCGTGGTGAAGCGCGCGTGGAAGACCTCGGCGATCCCCGGGACCGCCGGCCGCCAAGCCGCGACGTCCGCCATGTCAAGAACGTACAAGACGCGGCCGTCGCGCCCGGGTGATCGTGACCGGCATGAGTTCCTTCGACACGAAGATCGCCGTCCTGCTCCGCGACGACCTGGCGTCCTGGCAGCGGCTGAACGTCACGGCGTTCCTGGTGAGCGGCATCGCCCACGTGACGCCCGAGCTGATGGGCGAGCCGTACGCCGACGCCGACGGCACCGAGTACCTGCCGATGTTCGGCCAGCCGGTGCTGGTCTTCTCCGGGACGGCGGCCGTCCTCACGGCGGCCCACGCCCGCGCGCTGGGCCGCGGCCTCCGGTTCTCGATCTTCACCGACGAGCTGTTCCACACGGGCAACGACGCCGACAACCGCGCGGCGGTCCGCGAGGTGCCGGGGGAGAAGCTGGCGCTGGCCGGGCTGGCGGTGCACGGGCCGAAGAACGCCGTCGACAAGATCCTCAAGGGCGCGTCGCTGCACCGTTGAGTAAAACCCCCTGTCCCCCGGGAGGGTGAGCTGCCAGGCGGCCGGACTGGGCTCGGCCCTCGTGCCAGTCGCCTCGGCGGACCCCCTGCAGACGGTCGACTACACCTCGGAGCAGGGCGCCTGGCCGCTGGAGGGCAGCGCCCACTACGTGGCTCCGGGCGACGAGATCGCCGTGTGGGAGTACAACGGCGTCCTGAAGGTCGATGTCCAGTCGGGGCTGAAGGACCTGCGTGTCGAGCTGAGTGCGCCGACGGGGGAGACCCTGCACACCGGCACGTACACCGGCGCGCGGTTCCGCTGGCAGAGCGACCAGGAGCTGACCACACCGGGCATCTTCGTCTACACCCACGGCAACGTCTGCAGCGAGGCGTACGCCGACTTCACGATCGACCGGCTCGACCTGGACGCGAACGGCTGGGCGACCGACGTCGACCTGACGTTCGTCCAGCACTGCGGCAGCCCGGACGCCCCGGCCACCCGCGGTGAGGTCCACTTCCACGCCTGAGTCAGGGGGCCGTCGCGTGCACCACGAAGACGCTGCGGATGCGCTCGCCGTCGTCGGCGGTGAACGTCCGCGCTGAAGCGTCCACGAAGCCCGCCGACGAGGCCAGCGCCGCGGCGCCGGCCTCGTCGAGCGGGAACGACAGGTCGTCCGGCACGAACGCGGCGAACGGCCCCGACGGCTTGAACCGCGCCCCGGACACCACCGAGAACGCCAGCCGCCCGCCCGGCTTCAGCACGCGCAGCCAGTCCGCGAACGCCACCGCGCCCAGGAAGTGCAGCGAGGACGCGCACAGCACCACGTCGGCCGAGTGGCCGGGCGCCGGCATCGGCACCGCCGGTCCGACGCGCCACTCGATCCGCCCGTCCGGGTCCTGCGCGGGCGCCTTCGCCTCGGCCCGCGCGACCATGGCCGGCGACAGGTCGACAGCCAGCACGCGCGTGGGCTTCAGCTGCAACGCCGCGTACGCCGCGAAGCCGGTCCCCGTGGCGACGTCCAGCACGAGTTCCGGGCCGGACGGCAGCGGCTCGACCAGCGCGGCGGCCACCGAGGCGTGGAACGTGTCGTCGTCGTAGTGCTCGGCTGTACCGTCGAAAAACGCGGCCCGGGATTCGTCGCTCACGAACCCAACCTAGCCAGGCCCACCAGCGGTTTTCAGGCGGCGACGGCCGGCGAACCCGAGGTCCGCGCGGTGGTACCAGGCCAGCTCGCCGTCCCCTTCCAGCCAGCACAGGAGCACGTCGGTGCCGTCCAGCTCCGCCGGGAAGTCGACCAGCAGCGGCGCGAACCCCTTGAGCTCGGCGCCGGTGCGCTGGACCGTCGTCATCAGGTCGTCGAGGCGGGCCTGCGCGGCCTTCCACTCGGGCAGGCCGCCCAGCTCGGTGGCCCGGCCGCCCGGTCGCAGCGACGCCGCGAGCTCGGCGGCGTCGGCGCGGACGCGCACGAGTTCGTCGAGGACCGGGAGCAGGCGCGCCAGTTCGGCGCGGGCCTCGGCGACGGTGAACAGTCCCATCCGCCGATGATGCCACCGGCGTGGGTCAGCCTTCGCGCCGCCGCCGGACCAGGGCGTTGGCCAGTCCGCTGCCGACCAGCAGGAAGCCGACGCCGAGCAGGCCGCCGATGAAGAGGAAGTCCATGACGCCGTAGGCGATGTCGCTCTTCGGCATCAGGTTGACCAGCCGGAACCCCCATTCGGGCATGGCCATCGCGGCGACGCCGGGCAGCACGCCGTAGATCAGGCCGCCGAGGATCGGGCCGACCGCCGACAGGGCGCCGAGCGCGGCGACGACCAGCAGCAGGATCGCCCCGCCGGCCAGCAGCGCGATGCCGAGGGCGTCGCGGTTGGTGCTCAGCGTGGCCTGGATCAGCTGCTGCTGGCGCAGGCCGCCCCAGCTCAGCAGGCCGAGCGCGACCGGCGTCAGCACGAGGCCGCCGAGCGCGCTGACGACGTGCGCGGCACCGCGGCGCGGCCGCTCGTCGAGCACGTCACCGGGCTCACCGGAATCCTGGTAGTCGTTCTCGTAGTCGTCTTCGTAGCCGGCGTACCGATGGGTCGACATGGCCGTCACCTCCCGCATCAAGAATTCACGGGTGGCATCGTGCCCTGGTTCACGCCCGAAAAGCGATGGTCGCTCGGCAAGCGGTCGGATCGGGCCGTGCCCGGTGACCCGCGCCACAAAGCGCGGGTGGAGACTTGATGCCGACCACTACTTGAACCATCCAGGTGCGTCAAGCAGTACGCTTGTACCGCTACCGGCGAGACGTATCGAAGAACGCGAAGATCCGCGGAAGGAGCACCGCTGCTCATGGCCAAGATCAAGGTCCAGGGCACCGTCGTCGAACTCGACGGCGATGAGATGACCCGCATCATCTGGCAGTTCATCAAGGACAAGCTGATCCACCCGTACCTGGACGTGAACCTGGACTACTACGACCTGGGCATCGAGGAGCGGGACCGCACCGACGACCAGGTCACCATCGACTCCGCGAACGCCATCAAGAAGCACGGCGTCGGCGTCAAGTGCGCGACCATCACCCCGGACGAGGCGCGCGTCGAGGAGTTCGGCCTCAAGAAGATGTGGCTGTCCCCGAACGGGACGATCCGCAACATCCTCGGCGGCGTGATCTTCCGCGAGCCGATCGTCATCCAGAACATCCCGCGGCTGGTGCCGACCTGGACGAAGCCGATCATCATCGGCCGCCACGCCCACGGCGACCAGTACAAGGCGACCAACTTCAAGGTCCCCGGCCCCGGCACGCTGACCATCAGCTTCACCCCGGAGGACGGGTCGGAGCCGATGGAGTTCCAGGTCGCGAAGTTCCCCGAGGGCGGCGGCGTCGCCATGGGGATGTACAACTACCGCAAGTCGATCGAGGACTTCGCGCGCGCGTCGCTGCAGTACGGCCTCGACCGCGGCCTGCCGGTCTACATGTCGACCAAGAACACGATCCTCAAGGCCTACGACGGCATGTTCAAGGACGTGTTCCAGGAGATCTTCGACGCCGAGTTCAAGGCCGACTTCGACAGCAAGGGCATCTCCTACGAGCACCGCCTGATCGACGACATGGTCGCCGCGGCGATGAAGTGGGAGGGCGGCTACGTCTGGGCGTGCAAGAACTACGACGGTGACGTCCAGTCCGACACGGTCGCGCAGGGCTTCGGCTCGCTCGGCCTGATGACGTCGGTGCTGCGCACGCCGGACGGCCGGACCGTCGAGGCCGAGGCCGCGCACGGCACGGTCACCCGGCACTACCGCCAGCACCAGCAGGGCAAGCCGACGTCGACCAACCCGATCGCGTCGATCTACGCCTGGACCCGCGGCCTCGAGCACCGCGGCAAGCTGGACGGCAACCAGGAGCTGATCGGCTTCGCGAACAAGCTGGAGCAGGTCGTCGTCGAGACCGTCGAGAGCGGCCAGATGACGAAGGACCTCGCGCTGCTCATCAGCAAGGACCAGCCGTGGCAGACGACCGAGGAGTTCCTCGCGACGCTGGACGACAACCTGGCGAAGAAGATCGCCCAGGGCTGAGTTCGTGCTCTGAGGGCCCCTCCCCGGTTCGCCGGGGAGGGGCTTTCTCTTTGATCACACGGGGTGACGTCGCTGGCGCCTCCGGGTGGTTGCGTCGTCCGGCGCTGCCGTCGGGGTAAAGGATTGCCTACCCTTGGCGTGGGGACGGGCTCGCGGGTTGGAGGAAGGCATGTCGAAGAAGACTCTGCTCATCTTGGGCGCGCTCGTCCTGATCGTCATCGTGTACGTGAACTCGTCGGGCAAGCAGGCGTCGGGAGCGTCGGCCACCGGCTGCAAGGTGACGGTGACCGCGGACGTCCTCAACGCCCGCGAAGCGGCCGACGGCAACGCCAAGGTCGTCGGCAAGTACCTGCGTGACGCCCAGTTCGACGTCCTGCCGGGTGTGCAGGCCGGCTTCCGGAAGGTGGCCGACAACAAGTGGGTGGCCGCCGAGTTCACCCAGCCCGTCGCCGGCTCCGCCTGCTGAGGTTTCACAGGCCGATCAGGTCGGCCGCGAGCGTGACGACGCCAAAGGCCGCGGCTGACAGGCCGAGCGTCCGCGCGCGTTTCGGGTCCCGTTTCGCGGCGGCGCGCCAGTAGAGGCCGATCCCGACCGCCAGCATCAGCAGTTCGACGACGGCCGAGACGGCGGGCAGCCGCCAGAGCCCGAAGCCGAAAACGGGCAGATCACCGGCGTTGCCGGGCAGGATCGGCAGGTCGGCGCGGTGCACGACGAGGTCGAGCAGCCAGTGCGAGAAGACGACCCCGCCGAGCACGAGCCCGGCTTCGCGGCCGAGCCACTTGGCGGCGACGGCGCCGAAGAGCGCGGCGAGCAGGAGCGCGCCGACGAGCGAGTGCGTGTAGTCGGCGTGGATGACGCCGCCGCCGTAGCCTTCGCCGTCGATCGTCTCGACGCCGCTCAGGTAGAGCGGCACGAAGACGACGTCGAGCCAGGCGGTGGCGAGCATGAGCGTCCACACGGGAATGGCCGGACGGCCCGCCTTGACGGCGGCGGCCAGCCCGAAGTGCCCGGCGATCATCGGCGGGCCTCCGTCCAGGGGAAGCGCGTGTCGAGCACGCCGAGCCCGACGGTGAAGAGGAGGACGGCGAGGATGAAGGTCATCGTTTCTCCGGGTGGTTCGTCGCGTAGTCGGTGAGGCCCTGGACGAGCATCTTCTTGAGCACTTCGAAGCTCTCGCCGACGTCTTCGGGACGCCCGAAGCCACCGGAGGCTTCGAGGCTCGCGAAGCCGTGAACGGCGGCGCGGATGCATCGCGTGGCGTGGACGGATCGGGCGTGATCGAAGCCGAAGGGCCGCAGGACGGCGAAGACGACTTCGGCAACGGCATGGGTGGCGGCGCTGAGCTCCACGTCCCCCTGATCGGGGGCGGCGGTCAGGGCGTGGGTGCGGTGCGGGTGGGCTTGCAGGTAGTGCCGGTAGGCGTCGGCCAGGGCGGCAACGGCGTCCCCGCCCTCCCGCCCGGTGGCGGCGTTCTTGAGGGTTTCGGCCATTTCTTTGACGACCCGGAGGTCGATGAGCCGCCGAAGGTCGGCGAGGTTCTTGACGTGCTTGTAGAGCGAGGGCGCGGCAACCCCGGCACGGTCGGCGACCTTGGCCAGGGTGAGCTCGCCGGGCCCGCCTTCATCGACGAGGGCGATCGCCAGCTCGACCACGGCATCGGTGGTCAGGCCGGCTCTAGGCGACATGATGGCTACTTGGCATAGCTTTAAAGCTAATGACCGTAGCTTGGGCGGTCAAGGCCCGGTTTTTGTCGGTGGTGGGTGCTAGAACTGATCACGTCGAAAACCGCAGGTGGCGGCCGTTGGGGGCCGTTGGGGGCCGTTGGGAAGGAGGGGACGTCCGGGGGCGGGCGACAACTGAATCGCGGCATGGGCCGGGGTGTCCGCGGGGTCTCCAGGGGGAGTCTCGCGGGCCGAGTGGCGCAGGGGATCGAGCCTTGGGGACGTGCTCAGACGGGGGTCGGGGCACGAGGGACGATCGTCGGTGCCGGGGTGCCGGGGTGCCGGGGTGCCGGGGTGTCGGGGTGCCGGGGTGCCGGCTGGGCGGGCGAGCGCGGCGGTGGCTGGGTGAGGCGCTTAACCGGGCGCTACGGCCGGTCGGTCGGGCGAGGCGGTCAGCCGATCGCGAGGCGGCGGTCAGCCGGTCGCGGCAGCGGCTGGCCGGCGGCGGTCGGCCTGACGGGTGAGGCGGCGGTTGGCCGACCGGGCGTGGCGGTCGGCCGGGCGCGGCGGCGGCTGGCTGGGCGGGCGCGGCGGCTGGGTGAGGCGGCGGCTGGTCGGTCGGCGAGGCGGCGGTCAGCCGGTCGGGCGAGCCCGGTCGGTCGGCGAGGCGACGATCAATCAGCCGGGCCTGCACTCCATCAGGCGTCAGAGCGCGATGACAAGGTCCTCCTCCGCGACCACCACCTCGCCACGGAACTCGCCCCGCGCCTCCTCGGCTGCCGCGGCGCGGTCGGTGCCGGGCCAGAAGTGGGTGAGCATGAGCCTTCGCGCTCCGGCCTTCTCCGCCCAGTGGCCCGCCTCCGAGGCCGTCATCAGGTAGCGGGGCTCGCCCTCTGGCGGTGGGGTGCGGAGGGTGGCGTCGCAGATGAACAGGTCCGTATCGCGCCCGAGCTCGGCCAGCGCCGGCGACGGGCCCGTGTCACCCGTGTAGGCGACGGTCAGCCCGTCCGCAACCAAGCGCACCCCGAAATTCGGCTGGTGGTGCGGCAACGCGTACGACGTCAGCCGGAACGGCCCGACGTCGGCCGCCTCGCCGAGGTCGTGCACCTCGAAAAGCGCCATCGGATGCGGCCTGGGCTCCATCGCCTCGAGCCTCCGGATGGTCCCGGGCGTGCAGTGCAGCGGCAGCCGTGCCGAAGGCGCGTCGACCTGGACGGTGTAGTGCCACGCGCGCCCGAGTGCGCTCACGTCGGCGCAGTGGTCGGGGTGCTCGTGCGTCACGATCACCGCATCCGGCAACCCGCCGCGGCAGTGCGCGAACAGCCGCGGCGCGGTGCCGTACCCGAGGTCGAGGACGACGCGAAACCCGTTGTGCGACAACAGAAAACCGGCGCAAGCGCGTCCGGGCTCCGGCCACGCGCCACAACTGCCGAGCACAGTCAGATCACCCATGCGCGGCAGTCTGGCAGAACCGGCACAGCGCCTGCCGCCGGTCACCTCACCGGCCCCGCGGCCCGGACATTCCGCCGGGTAGCGTGCAGTCCGTGCTGACCGTCTCCACCGTGAACGTCAACGGCCTCCGCGCCGCCGCCAAGAAGGGCTTCATCGAGTGGCTCGCCGCCACCCAAGCCGACGTGGTCGCCTGCCAGGAGGTGCGGGCCGAAGCCAGTCAGTTGCCCGCCGCCGTCGTCGAACCCGAGGGGTGGTTCTCCGTGCACGCCCCCTCGGCCGCCAAGGGGCGCAACGGCGTTGCCGTCTACAGCCGCGTCGAGCCCGAAGAGGTGCGTGTCGGCTTCGGGGAGCCCGAATTCGAAGACAGCGGGCGGTACCTCGAGGTGCACCTGCCGAACGTCGTCGTCGCAAGCCTCTACCTGCCCAGCGGGGACGTCGGCACCGAACGCCAGGACGAGAAGGAACGCTTCATGGCCGCGTTCCTGCCCTACCTCGTCGAGCTCCGGGCGAAGGCCGCCGCCGGCGGACGGGAAGCCGTCGTGGTCGGGGACTGGAACATCGCCTACGACACCGTCGACCTCAAGAACTGGCGCGGCAACCGCAAGAACTCCGGCTTCCTGCCCGAAGAACGCGCCTGGCTCGGCCGCGTCTACACCGAGGCCGGCTTCACCGACGTCCAGCGCCGGCTCGATCCCGAAGGCCCCGGCCCGTACACCTGGTGGTCCTACCGCGGCCAGGCCTTCGACAACGACTCCGGCTGGCGCATCGACTGCCAGCTCGCGACGCCCGGCCTCGCCGGGAAGGTCGTCGACGTCGTGGTCGAGCGAGCGGCCGCCTACGACCAGCGCTGGTCCGACCACGCGCCCGTCACCGCGACCTACGACATCGACTTCCCCCGGTAGGACGCTCAGCAGGAGAGGTTGCCGCCCGTCGGGACGCCGAGGATCCCGGCGAACCGCGTGTACAGGTCGATCCGGCTCTGCACCTGGGCCGGGTTGCCGCCGTTGCACTCGATCGAACCGTTGATGCTGCGGATGGTCTCGCCGAAGCCGCGCCCGTTGACCATCGCGTCGTGCGGCGTCATCGTGCCGGGGCCGCTCTGGGTGTTCCAGTACCAGAGCCCGGTCTGCCACGCGACCGCCGCGTCCCGCTCGACCAGGTACGGGTTGCCGAGCAGGTCGATGCCGAGCGCGTCACCGGCCGCCTTGTAGTTGAAGTTCCAGCTCAGCTGGATCGGGCCGCGGCCGTAGTACGCCGCGGTGCCCGCCGGGCAGCCGTACGGCTGGCTGGTGTCGCAGTAGTGCGGGTAGTTCGCGGTGTTCTGCTCGACGACGTACACCAGCCCGCCGGTTTCGTGGCTGACGTTCGCGAGGAACGCGGCGGCTTCCTGCTTCTTCACCGTGTCGTCGCCGGTGTTCGCGAAACCGGGGTAGGCCGACAGCGCCGCGGTGAGGCCGCTGTAGGTGTAAAAGGTGTTGCGGCCCGGGAACATCTGCCCGAACTGCGCTTCGCTGACCACAAAGGACGCAGCGGAGGCGACCGGGGCCAGTGCGACGGCCGTGACGAGCGCGCTCATCGCCACTCCGGCGCGCTTCAGGAAGCGGGTGATCGCCATGCGGAACTCCTCTTGTCACGCCGTCCGGGCGCGGTCCGGACGGACTCGGCAACTACTCCAAGAGGTATAGACCAATCACTATCCGGTGAAAAGTTTTCCGAACAGGTGGACGCGATCGGAGCAGCGGGCACTGCGGCGAACGTCGCAGCGTGAGCGGATGCTGCGAAGAACGGGTGACCCTCGATCGGACACTGTCCGGTCATGCTCTACTTCAAGTAGTAGCGACTTCACCCACCCGGGTGGCGAAAGTGAACCCCGGGGGCGCCGGAAGCGTATTACGGAATGAGCGCTACCCTCGCTTCCGAGTTGATCAGAACCGGCAGGTCTTGACACGCTCGGTAGTTTTCTGACCAGTAGCACGCAACGTCTCACTCGGATGGGTGAGCGTTACTCGCGGGAGGCACTCCGGTGCGCAACCCAGGTCGAACCCTGTTGCGGTCCACCCTGCGCGGTTCCCGCGCGGCCGTGGTGGTCGCGCTCGTCCCGGCGGGCTTGCTCCTGGCCGGCGGCAGCGCGTTCGCCGCCGACACGACGACAGCGCAGGCCGACACCAACGTGGAGGCCTTCGGCGTGCTCGGCCCCGTCGGGCTGGTTGCGGTCGCGCTCGGCATCGTCGGCATGACGCTCGGTGTGCTGCGCCAGCGCCGCAAGACCCGGCTGGCCGAGGCCGCCCCCGCGGTGCCGGAGGTGCCCGACCCGGTCACGGCGATGGCCGAAGCCGTCCTCGGCGAGCCCGACGCGACGCCGACCCGCCCGTTCCTCACCCAGCGCCCGAACGCCTGAGGGCCCTCCGCGCCCGCCGCTCGTCCCGGCCTGGAAGAATCCTGACGTGTCCGAAGAGCAGACCGTCGCAGAGCGCCGCCCGCGGGTCCTGTCCGGGATCCAGCCGACCGCCGACTCGTTCCACCTCGGCAACTACCTCGGCGCGCTGCGCCAGTGGGTGAAGCTGCAGGACACGCACGAGACGTTCTACAGTGTCGTCGACCTGCACGCGATCACGGTGGAGCAGGACCCGAAGGTGCTGCGCCAGCGCACCCGCGTCTCGGCCGCGCAGCTGCTCGCCATCGGCATCGACCCGCAGCGCAGTGCCCTCTTCGTGCAGAGCCACGTCCCGGAGCACGCGCAGCTGAGCTGGGTGCTGGAGTGCCAGACCGGCTTCGGCGAGGCCGGCCGGATGACGCAGTTCAAGGACAAGTCGGCGAAGCAGGGCTCCGACCGCTCCAGCGTCGGCCTGTTCACCTACCCGGTCCTGCAGGCCGCGGACATCCTGCTCTACCAGGCCGACGCCGTCCCGGTCGGCGAGGACCAGCGCCAGCACCTGGAGCTGACGCGCGACCTCGCGCAGCGCTTCAACAACCGGCTGGGCAAGACGTTCGTGGTGCCGGAGCCGTACATCATCAAGGACACGGCCAAGATCTACGACCTGCAGGAACCGACGGCCAAGATGAGCAAGTCGGCGTCCAACGTCAACGGCATCATCGAGCTGCTCGAGGACCCGAAGCGCTCGGCGAAGAAGCTCCGCTCGGCGGTGACGGACACGGGCCGCGAGGTCAAGTTCGACGCGGAGAACAAGGCGGGCGTCTCGAACCTCCTGACGATCTACTCGGCCCTGACCGACCGGACGATCCCGGACCTCGAAGCGGCGTACGAGGGCAAGGGCTACGGCGACCTGAAGAAGGACCTCGGCGAGGTGTTCGTCGAGTGGGTGACCCCGATCCAGGAGCGCGCCAAGTCCTATTTGGACGATGTCGCGGAGCTGGACAAGGTCCTCGCCGCGGGCGCCGAACGAGCGCGCGAGGTGGCATCGAAGACGCTGGCCAAGACGTACCAGCGAATCGGGTTCCTGCCGCCGGTGCGGTGAAGCTGATCCTGCTCAACGGCCCGCCGGCCAGCGGCAAGTCGACGCTGGCCCGGCGCTACGCCGACCACCACCCGCCGGCGCTGGCCCTGGACGTGGACCGCATCCGGGCGATGCTCGGCGCCTGGCGATCAGCGCCGGGCGAGGCCGGCCGGCTCGCGCGGGAGATCGCCCTGGCGGCGGCGCGGACGCACCTCGGCGCGGGGCACGACGTGGTGGTGCCGCAGCTGGTGGCGCGGGCCGGGTTCCCGGAACGGCTCGAGGCGCTGGCGGCCGAGTGCGGGGCGACTTTCCACGAGGTCGTGTTGCTGCCGGGGCGGGAGGAGGTCCGCCGCCGCTTCGCCGCGCGTGGTTCGTCGGAGATCGAGTCGGCCGTGCCGCTGACCGAGCGGGAGCTGGATGAGGCTTACGAGGCGGTCGCCGCGTTCGCGGCACGTCGAGGGGCGCCGGTGCTCACCGCGGTGGACGCCTATCCCGCGCTGCTGACCTTGGTCACGTGATGTGGCGCTCGCCTTGACCCGCGGCGGGCGTGGATCACGAATCTCCCCCACGCCGGCCGCTCGCGTTGCGGGGTTCACCTTGCGTGGTTAGCGTTTCACGGTGGCGACTGAAGAAAAGGAAAAGCTCCTGCCGCGGTTGCGGCGGAAGTACCCGTGGCTCGATCACCTCATCCGGGCCAACGATGCCTTCACCGAGCGGTACGGCAACCACTACGCCGCCGCCATCACCTACTTCAGCGTGCTCTCCGTCATCCCGATCCTGATGGTCGCCTTCGCTGTTGTGGGGCTGGCCGTCAACAACGATCCGGACATCATCCGGCAGATCTCCGACGGCATCAAGAAGTCCGTGCCCGGGGGGCTGCAGACCCTCGTCACCGGGATCGTCGACGCCGCGCTCAAGTCCGGGAGCGGGATCGGGATCTTCGGTCTGCTCATCGCCCTCTACTCCGGCGTCGGGTGGATGTCGAACCTGCGGGACGCCCTCACCGCGCAGTGGGGCCAGGAAAAACAGCCGCAGCCGATCGTCAAGCAGACGCTCAAGGACCTCGTTGCGCTGATCGGGCTCGGGGTCGCCCTCATCGTCTCCTTCGCGCTGACCGCGATCGGCGGTGGTGTGGGGCAGTTCCTGCTCGAACTCGTCGGGCTCGAACACGCCACCTGGGCGATCGTCCTGCTCCGGGGCGCCACCATCGTCCTCGGGCTGGCCGCGAACACCCTCGTCTTCCTCTGGGTGATCGCCCGCCTGCCCCGGGAACGCGTCGCGCTGCGCAGCGCCGTGAAGGGCGCCGTGTTCGCCGCGGTCGGGTTCGTCGTGCTGCAGCAGGCCGCCACGATCTACCTGGCCAGCGTGACGAAGTCGCCGGCGTTCGCGCTGTTCGGGCCGGTCATCGGCCTGCTCGTGTTCGCCAACCTCGTCTCGCGCTTCCTCCTGCTCGTCACGGCCTGGACCGCGACGGCCAAGGAAAACGAACGCAAAGTCATCTCGCCCCCGCCGCCGGTTCGGCTCGAACAGAACGTCACCCTCCAGCGCGGGCCCGGCCTCGGCGCCGTCGCCGGGGCCTTCAGCGCCGGTGCGCTGCTCGCCTGGCTGGGTGGGCGCCGCAAGTCTTGACAGCCACGCGCCCAGTAAAGAAACTGAACCGGTAAGAAATCTGAACCGGAGGGTTTCGTGCTGCTGGACGCCGCCCGCGAGTGTGCCGACCTCGCCAAGACCCTCGCCCCGGTCACCGAGCGGCAGCGCGCCCTGCCGCCCGAACTGGTCGCGAAGCTGACCGACGCCCAGCTGTTCCGCACCGGCGTCCCCGGCTACCTCGGCGGCCCCGAAGCGCCGCCCGCCGTCAGCCTCGAAACCGCCGAGACGGTCGCCCGCGGGGACGCCTCCGCCGGCTGGCGCGTCTCGATCGCCGTGACCAGCAGCCTGCTCTCGGCCTACGCCCCGCGGAAGTGCGCCGAGGAGGTCTTCGGAGACCTGCGCACGGTCGCCGCCGGGGTCTGGGCGCCACGCGGGAGCGGCCGGAAGATCGACGGCGGTTACCTCGTCACCGGCCGATGGGCCTTCTGCAGCGGCATCCCGCACGCCGACTGGCTCTTCGCCGGGTTCGTCCACGAGAAGGCGCTCTACGTCGCCGCGTTGCCGAAGGCCGACATCGCGGTGCTCGACACCTGGCACACCAACGGCCTGCGCGGCACCGGCAGCCACGACTGCGTCGCCGACGACCTGTTCGTCCCGGATCACCGGGTCTTCTCGGTGCTGGCCGGTCCGCCGCCGGAAGCCGTTGCGCTGCACCGGTTCCCGCTCTTCGGGTTCTTCGCGCTGTCCGTCGCGGCCGCCGCGCTGGGCAACGCGCGCGGCGCCATCGACGACCTCGTCGAACTCGCCTCGACGCGCACCCCGCTCGGTTCCAGCCGGTCGCTGGCCGAGCGGTCGGCGACCCAAGCCGCCGTCGCGGAGGCCGAAGCGGCCCTGCGTGCCGCGCGGCTGCTCTTCTACACGAGCATCGACGACGCCTGGCAGGCCGCGCAGGGCCGCGAACCGGTCCCGGACGCGCTCAAGCTGGGCCTCCGGCTCGCTGCGACACACGTGACGCGTACCGCCGCGAAGGTCGCCGAGAGCATGTACGACCTCGGCGGCGGCGCGGCGATCTACGAGACTTCGCCGTTGCAACGCCGGTTCCGCGACGCGCACACCGCGACCGCCCACTTCCAGGTCAACCCGGCCAGCTACGAGCTCTCCGGCAAGCTCCTGCTGGGCGTCCCGGCCCGGACGGAACAGCTGTGACCGGCTTGGAGCACCGGTTCACGGCGGACTCGGTCGGCCGCGCGCTCGACCTGGTCGGCGAGCGGTGGAGCCTGCTCATCCTGCGGGAGGCGTTCTTCGGCGTGCGCCGCTACGGCGAGTTCGCGCGCAACCTGTCCATCCCACGCCCGACGTTGTCCGCGCGGCTGAAGACCCTCGTCGACGCCGGTGTGCTCGAGCGGGTCGACCCGGTGCCCGAATACGTGCTGACCGCCGCCGGGCGGGACCTCTTCGGTGCCGTCGTCACGCTCATGCAGTGGGGGGACCGGCACCTCGCCGGCCCCGAGGGACCACCGGTCCTGTTGCGGCACCACGACTGCGGGGAGATCGGCGGGACGTACGTCGCCTGCGGCCACTGCGGCGGCGCGATCGCCACCGATCGGGTGACGCCCGAGCCGGGGCCCGGTTTCCGCTAGCCCGCGGCCTTCTTGCGCTGGTGCCCGACCACGAACCCGCCGACGATGATCAGGAACACCACCAGCGTGATGATCCAGCCGGTGACGCCGAACGGGTCCTCCTTCGCCGCCGACGCGGCCGAGGACGTGCCGCTGTTGCCGGTGCCGCCGTCGGCGAGCACGGACGGATCTTCGCTCGACGGTGTCGCGGCCGGTGCCTGGTAGGTGATCTGGCCGACCGGCACGGCCCGGTCCTCCTCGAGCGCGAAGCCGTAGTCGAGCAGCTTCGCCGCCTGGTCGACCACCTTCGTCGGCTTCTGCTCGGCGCGCAGCATGACGACCGCGAGGCGCTTGCCCTTGCGCTGCGCCGCGCCCACGTAGGTGTGCCGGGCGTCGTCGGTGAAGCCGGTCTTGCCGCCGAGGAAGCCGGGGTAGACGCCGAGGAGCTTGTTGTCGTTGAAGATCGGGATGGCCGGTTTGCCGCCGGTCGCCGGGATCTCGAAGCTCTTCGTCGCGACGACCTTCGCGAACTCCGGCTGCTTCATCGCGTAGTGGAAGATCAGGCTGAGGTCGTAGGCCGAGGTCGACATGCCCGGCCCGTCCAGGCCCGAGGGCGTCGCGGCGCGCGTGTCGAGCGCGCCGACCTTCGCGGCCAGCGCGTTCATCTTCGCCACCGTGGCGTCGACCCCGCCGAGCACCGTGGCGAACGCGTGCGCGACGTCGTTGCCCGAGTGCATCAGCAGGCCGTGCAGCAGCTGGTCGACGGTGTACCGGCCGCCGGCGACGAGGCCGACGCAGGTGCACTCCTGCTCGGCGTCCTCCTTCGTCGCGACGATCGGCTGCTGCGGGTCCAGCTGGGTGACGACGACCAGCGCGAGCAGCGTCTTGATCAGCGACGCGGGCCGCTGCCGGGCGTGCGGGTCCTTCGCCGCGACCACGGCGCCGGTGTCGAGGTCCTGCACCACCCAGGACGCCGCGGTGTTGCCGTCCGGCGGGTTGAGCGCGCCGTCCGGGGTGATCAGGCCGCATTCGGCCATCCGGGGGCCGCCGACCGGGACCGCCGGCACCGCCAGCGGCGCCGGGGCCTGCTTGCCCGGCGCGGGCTTCTCCGACGTGTCGACCGGCGGCGGGGGTGCCTGGCGGTTCGCGCACTGACCCTGTTGCGGCGCCGCGGCCGCCAGCGCCGGCGAGCTCAGGGCCAGGAGGGCGGCGGCGAGCGTCGTCGTGAAGACCTTGAGCGACCGGGAAACAACGGAGTGCACCCACGCAATCTAGCGTCGCGACCGCCGCCGCATACTACGGGGCATGCGCATTTCACGCGGCACCTCGCTGTTCCTGCTGGCCTTCGGTGTGTGGTCGTGGATCATCTGGATCACCTTCGCCAAGAACCTGTGGGACAGCGACCGGGCCTGGACCCCCGACGGCTCGCCCACCGCCTACTTCGTGGTGCACGCCGTGCTGACCGTCGTTTCGTTCGTGCTCGGCACGATCATCGGCGTGCTCGGCTGGCGCGGCGTCCGGGCGACCGCGCGGGTCTCCTCCTGACTTTGGTCGGTGGCGCGGCTTCCGGGGCCGGTTTAGGTTGACGCCACAGACCCTGGAGGTGGAATGTCCCGTTTACGTCGAATGGCGGCCCCGCTTGCGCTGGCCGTCGGAGGCGGCCTGTTCGCGGTGGCCCCGGCTGCGGAGGCCGCGCCGGTTGCCTGCGACACGACGAGCACGCCGTACACCTACGTCGTGACGTACCAGCCGGGCACCCGCGCGTCGGCCGTCGACAAGGAGCTGGCGGCCAAGTGCGGCACGAAGGTCGCGTACTACGCGCCGATCGGCGTCGCGATCGCCAGCTCGCGCAATGCGGACTTCCAGCAGAAGATCGGCGTCTACCGGGCCTATTCGGGCGCCAAGGACGTGGCCTCCCAGGGCGCCGCGGCCTCGGCCCGTTCGCTGGGCGCGGTGCGCACGCTGGAGGACACCCGCTCGGTCGCCGCGGCCGGTGACCTGTCCGCGCAGCAGTGGGACATGAAGGCGATCCACGCGCCGGAAGCCAACAAGATCTACCAGGGCAGCCGCGCGGTGACGGTCGGCGTGCTCGACTCGGGCATCGAGGCAACGCACCCGGCGCTCAAGGCGGCCCTCGACGTTCGTTCGTCGGCGGGCTGCGTGACGGGCGCGCCGGACCTGACGCCGGCCTCGTGGCAGCCGACGACTTCGGACCACGGAACGCACGTGGCGGGCACGATCGCGGGCAAGGACCCGGCGGCGGGCTTCACGGGCATCGCCCCGGGCGTCCGGCTGGCCTCGGTGAAGGTGGTCAACGACGCGGGCTACATCTTCCCGGAGTCGGCGGTCTGCGGCTTCGTCTGGGCGGCGGAGCACGGCTTCGCGGTGACGAACAACAGCTACTACATCGACCCGGGGATGTTCTACTGCCCGAAGCAGCCGGGAGACGCGGCGGCGTTCGAGGCGATCCGCAGGGCGGTGGCGTACTCGACGCACCGAGGAGTGCTCAACGTGGCGGCGGCGGGCAACGACAGCTTGGACCTGACGAACCAGACCACGGACAAGAACCGCCCGCACCCGGTGGACGCGTCGTGCGCCATCCTCCCGGGCATGGCTGACGAAGTGGTGACGGTGTCCTCGGTCGGTTACGCGGGCACGAAGTCGGACTTCAGCAACTACGGCGAGATCGAGGTAACGGCCCCGGGCGGCGCGTTCGAGCAGTCACCGCCGGAAGGAGCGGGCCCGGCCTGCCCCCTGTCATCGGTGGTCGGCGGCCAGTACGGCTCGAAGTGCGGAACATCGATGGCATCCCCCCACGCGGCAGGGGTAGCGGCGCTCCTGGCATCGAAGTTCCGCGGAGCATCCCCGAGGTTCCTGACGCAGATCCTGGAGAGCGAAGCGGACGTGGTGAAGTGCGCATCGACGGAAGAGGCGTGCACAGGCCCGGCGAAGAACAATTCGTACTACGGCCACGGCTTGGTGAACGCCCTGGACGCAGTCCGCTGACGCAGAAATAGAGGAGCTGGGTGGTCATCCCGTCGCCTGAGGCCGTCAAATCACTTTGAGCCGGGCCCGCAACCCACAGCGCGGGGCTGGCTGACGACGCGGGCTTGCGGGCCCGGCTCAAAGTGATAGGCCTCGTTCAGGCGACGGGATGACCACCCTGCGGCCCACCTCCTCAACGTGGGTTGACAGCGGTAGCCGGTGGTCATCCCGGAGCCTGCCTGTCCGGCGAGGACGCTTTTGTCTTTCTGCCGCGGCAGAAATCTTTGCCGCGGCAGAGCGGGTCCGACCTCCCCCGCCCCTCCGGTGGGATTCTCAGTCGGCGACCGGGTGTGTCAAGGCGGGAAAGCGTGCCTTGACACACCCGGTCGCCGACTGAAGAGAAGGCTGGGATGAGGGGCGGGGGAGGTCTGGTGACGTCGTTGGTCTCCTCGCGCTCCCGGCCGCCGGTTCGCGTGTGGCGATGCCGTGGCCGGCCTGCTCCCCCGGCCGCCGGTTCGCAGGTGGCGACGCCGTGGCCGGCCTGCGCCCCCGGCCGCCGGTTGGCGATGCCGTGGCTGCCTTGCGCCGCCGGCCGCCGGTCGCCGGTCCGGAGGTGGCCTGTGGTCGGCCGCCGCTGCGATCGCCGGTTCACAGCCCAACCCGGCTCGCGCCCCCCGGCCGCCGGTCTGCGGGAGGCGATGCCGTGGCCAGCTCGCGCCTCCGGCCGCCGGTTCACAGCGCCCCCCGGCTCGCGCCCCCGGCCGCCGGTCCGGAGGCGGCCGCCCCCGGGCGCCTCCGCTGATCAAACCGAGTTGGCCAGATGCGCCAAAGCCGACCGCAGCACCTGCCGGACCTCCGGTGGCAGCCCCGCCAGCTTTCGGTCCTCCACCTCCCGGATCGCGGACCGGACCGCCGCGTGCCGGGTGGCTCCCTCCCGCGTCAAGTGGACCACCCTCGCCCGGCGGTCGGCCGGGTCCGGCTCACGGACCACCAAGCCCTCCGCCTCGAGCGCGTCCAGCAACGCGATCAAGCGGGTCTTGTCGTAGCGGATCTGCTGGGCCAAGACCAGCTGGCTGGGCGCCGATCCGGCGGCCAGGGCCGTCAGCACCACGTACTGCCACATCGAGAGGCCGTGCCTCTCCAGCACCGGCCGCTCGGCTTCGGCCAGGTTGCGGCCCGCCCCGGCGCAGAGGGCTCCGAGATCGTCGTCCTCGTTCACCGGTGGGATTTTACGCTTCGACAAATCATACGCAGGTGCGTATCGTTTCCGGCATGACACTGGGACGCGCCGAAACCCGCACCATCTCCGTCGCCGCTTCGCCCGCGCGGGTCGTCGAATACCTCGGCGATCCGCGGCACCTGCCCGAATGGGCGCCCGGGTTCGCCAGCGCCGTCGACCACGAGCACGACGACATCTGGCGCGTCCACACCGAACGCGGCCCGCAGCGGGTCTCCGTGCGGGTCGCGGCCGAACACGGGGTCGTCGACGTCGTCAGCGCCGACTCCCCCACCCTGGGCCTGTTCACCCGCGTGGTGCCGAACCTGGCCGGCGCCGAACTGATCTTCAGCCTGTTCTTCCCCCCGGACACCGACCCGTCGGCGGTCGACGCGCAGATGGCGGTCGTCGGTGAGGAACTGCGGGCCGTGCGCGAGCGCGTCGAGAGCCACCGGTGAGGAGGAAAGACCCGCGAGTCAGCCCGCCGCGCAGAGGACGCCGTTCAGGGTGAACGCCGTCGGCAGGATGTTCGGCCCGCTGTAGTCGGCCGTGAACCCGACGTCCACCCCGGCCGCCGGCGGGGCCGACGACGAGACCGTCACCGTCGTGCCGTTCTGCGCCCAGGTTCCGCTCCAGCCGCTGGTGAGCTTCTGCCGGGCGGTCGGCCAGGTGAACGTCAGCGTCCAGTCCCCCACCACGCCGGTGCCGGTGAGGTGGATGCCGCCGACGAAACCGCTCGCCCAGTCGGTGCTGTCGGTCAGCCGGACCGTGCAACTGCTCGACGCCGGCGCGCCGGTCGTCAACGTCAGCGGCGGGGAGGCCGCGGACACGTTGCCGGCCGTGTCGCGCGCCAGGACGTTGACCGTGTACCGGCTGCCCGGCACCAGGTTCCCGACGCCCAGGGACGTGCCGGTGGTCTCGCCCCACTGCTCGCTCACCGCGCCGACCTGCCGGTAGACCTCGTACTTCGCGATCGGGTGGGCGCCGGGCGCGGCCGCGGGCCAGCTGATCGTCGCCGTCCGGTCGGTCGCCGTGCCGGTCGGCTGCCCGGGCTTCCCGGGGGCGGCGGCCGCCGCGGTCGCGGGGTGCAGCACCACCGTGGTCAGCGAATACGGCGGCAGCGTCTGGGACGTGCTCGTGCCGCTCGTGGCACTACCGATGGACGTCGCGCCGTTGGTCAAGGTGAACACCTGCGGCGCGCCCGCGGCCGGCGTGTAGCCCGCGTAGTCCAGCGTGACCGCCCTGGCCTGGTCGGGGTCCTTGTTGAGCAGCAGCACGGCGAGGTCGCCGTTCGGGCGGCGGACGGCGTGCGCGCCGACGAGCGGGTCGTCCGCTCCCGCGCGGACGAACTGGTCGCCGGGATGCGCGAAGGTGCTCAGCATCTTCAGGCCGTAGTAGGGCGCGAACGGGGTGTTGAGCGGGGGTTCGCAGCCGCCGCCGTCCAGGCACGTGCCGCTGGAGAGCAGGCCGCCGTCGCCGTAGTCCGGGTAACCGGCCACTGTGGACAGTTTGGTCGGCCCGTTGTGCGTGTCCCACCAGTCGATCGTGAACACGCCGTTCGCCAGCAGCGAGCTGTAGGTGTCGGCGGCGAACAGGGCACCGGGCTGGGTGTTCATGCCGACCGGCGTGTTGGTCTCGGTCATCGAGATGCCGATGCGGCCGGAGTTCGGGCCCGCGTACCGGGCGATCTGCTCGCGCGTCAGGTAGATCATGTCGTCGATCTGCTCCGGCTTGGCGAGCGCCTCCGCCGCCGTCGAGCCGGTGGGGTACCAGTGCAGGATGACGAAGTCGATGTGCGGGCCCGCGATCGAGAGCACGGTCTGGTTCCAGCTCGCGGTGTCACCGGCACCGACGATGGCGTCGGGCCAGTTCGCCGGGGTCGTCAGCACCGCCCCGATCTTCACCGACGGGTCGGCGGCCTTCATCGCGTCGGCGTAGGCGACGACGCCGTTGGCGTAGCCGGTCGGGCTCTTGTCCGCGTGGTTGTCGGCTTCCCAGTTCGCGCCGTAGTGCCCGTTGCCGTACAGCTCGTTGCCGATCTCCCAGTACTTGACGCCATACCCCTTGGTGACGTTGGCGTACCGCACCCAGTCCGCGGCTTCCTGCGGGGTGCCGGTGCCGTAGTTGGCGATGATGATCGGCTGGGCCCCGGCTCTCCGGACGCCGCCCATGAAAGTGTCGAAATCGGTGTTCGGCGCCACGTACCCGCCCGGCGCGGTGTTGTCCTTCCAGTGGTAGATGTCGCCGTAGGACCCACCGGGGTAGCGCATCGTGCGGACACCGGCGGCGCCGAAGAGGTCGGCCACCTCGTCGGTCCCCAGCTGGCTGTCCCAGACGGCGTGGTTGATGCCGATCCCGGTGTCCGGCATGGTCGCCAGCCCGGCTCGGGCGTTGACGGTGACCGTCGCCGCGGGCGTGGTCGCCGCCCCGGCGGTGCCGGCGGCCGGAACGGCCGCGGCGAGCACGGCGATCACCGGCCACGCTGCCCAGCGCAGACGTCGAGCTGTCATGAAGGTCCATCCTCACTCGTCGGGCACGAACGGATGACTGGGAGCGCTCTCAGCGAGAGAACCACCGAGGGGGCCCGAAGTCAACGGAAGCACTCGAATTTTGAGGAACGATCGTTCTTGACCGATCGTTCCTCAAAACGCTAGGGTTCCGGCATGGGCAGGCGGAGAGCGTTCGACGAGGACGAAGTGGTGCGCAGCGCCGTGAAGTTGTTCGGTGGCCGCGCGTACGACGGGGTGTCCGTCGACGACCTCGTGACCCACCTCGGCGTGCACCGCAACAGCCTGTACAAGACGTTCGGCAGCAAGCGCGGCCTCTACCTGATCGCCTTGCGTCGCCACCTCGCCGACGACGTCCGGCCGTTGACCGAAGCGCTCGCCGCGGCACCCGATGCCGCGACCGCGCTGCAGCTCGTCACCGCGGCCGACCTCGGCCTGCTGCTGCTCGCGGTCGTCGAACGGGCACCGGCCGACGAGGAGGTGGCCACCGAGGTGGCCGCGGCGCTGGCCGCCATCGACCAGGCGATCGCCGACGCGCTCGGCCTTTCCCCCGCCCTCGCCGCCGCCCTCACGGCGGCCGCGCTGGGCATCCTCCTGCGCGGCAACCCCGGCGGGGTCGGCGCCGCGCTCACCCAACGCTTCGATTCTTCCGACTGACAAAGGAAACCACCATGGCACTGGTCCACATCGACGGCGACGACCTCGTGGTCGTGATCGAGGGTCTCGACAAGCTCTGGGCCTTCAAGAGCAGCCTCACCATCCCGCTGGCGAACGTCCGCGGCGCGACCGCGGACCCGGGCATCGCCGCCGATCCCAAGGGGATCCGCGCGCCGGGCGCCCACCTGCCCGGCGTGATCACGGCGGGCACGTTCCACCTCGACGGCGAAAAGGTCTTCTGGGACGTCAAAGACGCGTCGAAGGCCGTCGTGATCGAACTCGCCGACGAGCGCTACGCCCGCCTGGTCCTCCAGGTCGACGACCCGCGCGAGACCGTCGCGCTGGTCGAGAACACCCTGGCCCGGAAGAAGTAGACCGATGATCCCCCACCTCGCCGCGGCCGTGCTGTCGCTGGCCGTCGTGACCGCCACCCCCGCCGAGGCGGCACCGCGTCTGGTGCCCGCCGCCGACCGCGAAGTCGTCTTCACCGTCGACGGAACGGCGACGTACGGCACCCTGCACATTCCCGCCCACCGTCCCGGGCAACGGCTGCACGCCGCACTGCTGCTGCCCGGCAGCGGCCCCACCGACCGCGACGGCGACCAGCCACCCCACGCGACCCCGAACACCCTGGCGCAGGTGGCCGCCGCGCTCGGCAACGACCGGGTCGCCACCTTGCGGTTCGACAAGTACGGCACCGGCCGGACCGGGCTCGGCGCCTACCGCGATCACCCGGAAACGCTCGACTACCCGGCGTTCGTCCGGCAGGCCACGGCTGCCTACCGGGTGCTGCGCAACCAGCCGGAGACCGACCCGCAAGCGCTGATGGTCGTCGGGCACAGCGAGGGCGCGATGACCGCGCTGCTGCTCGGCGGCACCGCCCGCCCGCGCCCGGCCGGCGTGGGACTGCTGCAGCCGCAGGCGATCCGCCTGCTGGACCTGGTCGCGCTGCAACTGCACGCCCAGGTCGCCGATGCGGCCCGGCAGGGCCAGCTCACCCCGGAGCAGCGGAACACCATCGACGCGGCGATCGACGCCGCCGTCACCGCCCTACGCGAACACCGGCCGGTCGACCCCACCGGCCTGCCGCCCGCCGTCGCCCAGCTCTTCACGGCCTTCCAGGGCCTGAGCAGCCGGTTCGTGGACAGCGACGACGCCGTCTACCCGCCGGACACCGCGGCAGCCCTGCGGCCGGGGACCAGGGTGCTGCTGACCTGCGGCACCGAAGACGGGCAAGTCCCCTGCACCACAACGGATGCCCTGACCGCCGCGCTGCGCCGCGCCCACGCGGGCGGGCCGGGCCGGGTGCCCCTCTCCGGAGTGGATCACCTCCTGCACGACGCCGAGCACCAGGACAGCCTCGCCCCGGCCGTGCTCACGGCCCTGCGCCGGTTCGCCGGGTGACTTCGGCGGCCAAAGCTTGTCAGACAGTTGTCTGATGCGGTTAGACCGTTGTCTATGAACATGCGTGGTGGAACCGGCCCGGCTCGGCGGCGTTGCAGGACTTCTCCGAGAAGGGATTCGCGGGGGCTCGGGTGCGGGACATCGCCGAGCGCGCTGGGGTCAGCAAGGACCTCATCGCCTACCACTTCGGCGGCAAGGAGGGCCTGTACCGGGCGGTGCAACGGGCCTGGCTGCACCGCCGCGACGGATTCGCCGAACCCGGCTTGCCGCTGGCCGAGAGCCTGGCGCGCTACCTGCACGACGCGTTGAGCGACCCCCGGCCGATGCGGCTGCTGGCCTGGCGCGGGCTGCGCCACCGGCTGTAACGCGGTGAGCTGGGCAGCGACCTCGATCCGGCCACCCTGCAGCTTCTCCTGCTCGGCGCGGTCGCTGCCCCCGCCGTGTTCGGCGACGTCGCTCACCGGCTGTTCGGCGTCCACCCCGGCGAGCCCGAATTCGAGAACCGCTACCGCGCCGAGGAGCAGGGGATTCTGCGTGCCCTACGGGGGCGGGAAGAACACTTCTCGGCCGAGCTGATCCGGTGACGGTCACCGGAAGTCGCGCGAGGGGCCGGTGCGCACCGCCAGTTCGAGGTTTTCGATGCGGTCGGCCACCAGCGTGACCACACCTTCGCTCGCCTGGACCTGCCCGCGGACGAGCAACGCGGCGCTCGTGCGGGCCACGAGCAGCTGCCGTCGCCACAGTCCCGGCGAGACCAGGACGTTGGCCATCCCGGTCTCGTCTTCGAGGTTGAGGAACGTGATGCCGCCGGCCGTCGCCGGGCGCTGGCGGTGGGTGACCGCTCCGCCCACCCACACGCGTGTTCCGTCTTCCGTCCGCATGAGCTCGGCGACCGTGATCGCGCCGCGCTTGTCCAACAGCTCGCGCAGGTACTCCACCGGGTGGCTGTCCGGGGAAACGCTCGTCGCCCACAGGTCCGCCGCCGTCACCTCCAGCCGGGTCATGCCGGGCAGCGCCGGGGCGTCGAGACCGGGTGCCAGGCCGGGCAGGTGACCCGGCCGGGTCGCCGCCGCCGCGCCGGCCGCCCACAGGTCCTGGCGCCGGTCGCCGCCGAAGCCGCTGAACGCCCCGGCCGTGGCCAGCGCCTCCGCGGCGTTCCTCTTCAGCCGCACCCGGCGGGTCAGGTCGCCGATGCTCGTATACGGTCCGTGCGCCTCCCGTTCGGCCACCACCAGCGTCGCCACGTCCTCGCCGAGGTGGCGGACCGCGGCGAGACCGAGCCGGAGCGCGACGCCGCCGGTGCTGGCGGCGTCCGGTTCCAGGGTGGCGCCGGCGAGGCTCGCGTTGATGTCCGGCTCGCGGACGCGGACGCCGTGGCGGCGGGCGTCGGCGACCAGCGATTGCGGGCTGTAGAAGCCCATCGGCTGCGCGCGCAGCAGCCCGGCGCAGAACGCGGCCGGGTAGTAGCGCTTGAACCACGCCGACGCGTACACGAGCAGCGCGAACGACATCGAGTGCGCTTCGGGGAAACCGTAGCCGGAGAAGGCGTGGATCTGCTCGAAGATCCGGGTGGCCAGCTCGCGGTCGAGGCCGTTGGCGGCACAGCCCCGGAAGAACCGCGCCATCAGGGCCTTCATCTTGGCGCTGGACCGCTTGGCGCCCATGGCCCGCCGCAGCTGGTCGGCCTCGGCGGCGGTGAACGAGGCGACGTCGACCGCCATCTGCATCACCTGCTCCTGGAACAGCGGCACGCCGAGGGTGCGGTCCAGTGACGCGGCCAGCAGCGGGTGCGCGTGTTCCCACTCCTCGTCGCCGCGGCGACGGCGGATGTAGGGGTGCACCGAGCCGCCCTGGATCGGGCCGGGCCGGATCAGCGCCACTTCGACGACCAGGTCGTAGAACTTCCGGGGCCGCAGCCGCGGCAGCGTGGCCAGCTGGGCCCGGGATTCCACCTGGAACACCCCGACGGCGTCGGCTTCGCAGAGCATGTCGTAGACCGCCGGGTCGGCGAGGTCCAGCTTCCCGATGTCCACAGTGGATCCGTGGTGCTCGGCGACGAGGTCGATCATGTGGTGCAGCGCGGAGAGCATGCCGAGGCCGAGCAGGTCGAACTTGACCAGCCCGACGGTCGCGCAGTCGTCCTTGTCCCACTGCAGGATGCTGCGGTCCTTCATGGTCGCCCACTCGACCGGGACCACTTCGGACACCGGCTGCTTCGAAAGCACCATGCCGCCGGAGTGGATGCCGAGGTGGCGCGGGAAGTCCTCGATCCGCGCGGCCAGGTCGAGGACGTCGTCCGGGATCGACCCGGCCGCCTGCTGCCTGGTCGCGGCGACGCCGCCCCAGCGGTCGACGAGTTTCCCGTAGGCGTCCTGCTGCCCGGGGCTGTGGCCGAGCGCCTTCGCCGCGTCGCGGATCGCCGAGGGCGCGCGGTAGGTGATGACGTTGGCGACCTGCGCGGCGTGGAACCGGCCGTGTTTCTCGTAGACGTACTGGATGGCTTCCTCGCGGCGGCCGGACTCGATGTCGACGTCGATGTCCGGCGGCCCGTCCCGCTCCGGCGCGAGGAACCGCTCGAACAGCAGGTTCCACCGCACCGGGTCGGCGTGACAGATCTCCAGCGCGTAGCAGACCGCGGAGTTCGCGGCCGATCCACGGCCCTGGCACAGGATGTCCGCCTCCCGGCAGAACCGGACGATGTCCCAGACGACGAGGAAGTAGCCGGGGAAGCCGAGCTTGCCGATGACGGCGAGTTCGTGCTCGAGCTGGGCGTAGGCCTTCGGGTTCTCCTCGCGCGTGCCGTAGCGCTTCCGCGCGCCCCGCCAGGTCAGCTCGGTCAGGAACGACATCTCGTCGTGCCCGGCCGGGACCGGGAACGGCGGCAGGTCCGGCGCGACCAGCTGCAGGTCGAACGCCACTTCGACGCCCAGGACCGCGGCCCGGCCGACCGCGCCCGGGTAGCGGCGCTCGAAGCGGCGCCGCTGCTCCATCCCGGACCGCAGGAACGCCTGTCCCGACGGCGGCCGCCACCCGTCGAGGTCCTCGGCCGACCGCCGGGCCCGGACGGCGGCGACCGCGTCCGCCACGACGGCGTCTTCCGGGCGGGCGTAGTGCACGTTGTTGGACACCACCGTCGGGAGCCGGAGGTCCTTGGCGAGCGCGTCGAGGAGGTCGTTGGCGGCTTCGTCGGCAGGCAGCCGGTGGTCGATCAGCTCGACGGCGACGTGCGACCGCCCGAACCGGTCCACGAGCCGGGCCAGCTCGGCCCGCGCGGCGGCCGGGCCCTGCCGCGCGAGCGCCTGCCGGACGGCCCCCTTGCGGCAGCCGGTGAGGACGACGACGTGCCCGGCCAGCTCGTCGGCGAGCTCGTCGAAGTCGTAGACGGGCCGTCCCTTCTCCCCGCCGGCGAGCTGGGCGCGGGAGATGACGCGGCACAGCCGGTGGTAGCCGGTCTGCTGCCGGGCGAGCACGAGCAGGTGCGACCCGGCCGGATCGGGCACCCCGCCCTGCGGCGCGGGCAGCCCGAGCGAAAGCTCGGCCCCGAACCCGACCCGCACCCCGAGCTCCCGCGCGGCGTCGTTGAACCGGACGGCGCCGTACAGGCCGTCGTGGTCGGTGAGGACGAGCGCGTCGAGCTCGAGCCGCGCGGCCTCCTCGACGAGCGTCTCGGGGTGCGAGGCGCCGTCGAGGAAGCTGAAGTTGGAGTGGACGTGCAGCTCGGCGTAGGGCGCCCGGATCCGGTCGCCGCCGTCGTCGCGGCCACGCCGGTCCACGAGATCGGGTGGCGCACCGGCGTACCCCTCCCGCTTGCGCGACCACGCGGGGGCGTCGCTGCCGTCCCCGGGAACGGGCGGCCGCCCGGAGGCGATCCGCTCCACTTCGGACCACGGCACACGCGGATTGTTGAACGCCAAAGCAGGCTCCCACCGATTTCGCTGTGGGGAAGCCAGCGACTACTGTTCGAACACACGATCGACCACTGTGGTCCGATCCTGCGCCGGGCGCGCGGCCGGTGTCAACTGTGGACGGACCGGAGTCACCTCGGTCACAGCACCCGTTCGACCGTGAACGCCCGGGTCAGCCGCACCGTCATCCGCCGGTGGTGCAACCCGGCGTCGACGACGTCGACGGCCGCCCACTCGACGGTGGTGACGACCTCGCGGACCACGCGCGGGGCCGCCGTCGCGCGGGCGGGCGGCGCGGTCGCCACGACCGCCGCGGCGCTCAGCAGCACCGCCGCGAGCCGGCGCGCGGGCTTCGCGGTCAAGGCCGGCCGCGGCACACGGATCCGGCCTTCGTGCTGGTTCCCATCGTGGTTCTCCCCTCGCCGGTCCGCACTCGGCCGGCGACGGGAGCCTGGCAGCGTTCACTGCAACCGCACTGCAGTCTTACGGAACGTCGCCGGTCGGAGGTACCCTCGCCGTGGGGAGGGGGCGATTTGCGTGCCTGATGTCCGATTCGGCGTGCTCGGGCCGATCACGGCCTGGCGCGGCGCGGCCCCGGTCGAGGTGGGGTCCGCCAAGTGCCTCCGGGTGCTCGGGGTGCTGCTGCTGCACGCGAACCGGCGGGTGGACCGCGAGCAGATCATCGAGGGTGCCTGGGGCGGGAAGCCGCCGCGGAGCGCGGTCAACCTCGTCCAGAAGTACGTCGGTGACGTGCGCCGGTCACTGGAACTCGACGACGGCTCGCTGCAGACCGTCGGCACCGGGTACCTGCTGCGGGTGGCCCCCGGCCGGCTCGACAGCGACCGGTTCGCGGCCGGGCTCGACCGGGCGCGCGAAACCCGCGGCGACGGGGACCTGGCCGCCGCCCGGCAGCACCTGGCCGAGGCGATGACGCTGTGGCGCGGGCCCGCCTTCAGCGGCATCGACACCCCGGCCGCCGCCACCGAACGCGCCCGGCTGGACGAGTACCGCCTCGGCGCGCTGGAAGACCTCGCCGAGCTCGACCTGCTGCGCGGGGAGCACGCGCCGGCCATCCCCGAGCTGTCCCGGGTCACCGGCGAGCACCCGTACCGCGAACGCGCGCGGGAGCTGCTCATGCTCGCGCTCTACCGCAGCGGCCGCCAAGGCGACGCGCTCGCCGTCTTCGACGACATCCGGCGGCTGCTGGCCGAGGAGCTCGGCGCCAACCCCGGGCCCGGCCTGCAGCGCGTGCATGCCCGGATCCTGCGCGCGGACCCCGCGCTCGACCTGGTCACCCACGAACGACCACGGCCGATCGCGCAGCTGCCCGCCGACATCCCCGACTTCACCGGCCGGGCCGGCCCGCTGGGCGAGCTGCTGGACCTGCTGGCCGGGCGCCGGGTGGTGGTCGTCGCCGGCGCGCCCGGGACCGGGAAGTCGGCGCTCGCCGTGCGCGCGCTCCACGACGCCCGCGACGAGTTCCCCGACGGCCAGCTCTACCTCGACCTCGCCGGCACCTCCGCGGTCCCGCGCGACCCGGCGGTGCTGCTGGCCGAACTGCTGCGCGCACTCGGCGTCACTGATGCGGTCATGCCGCCCGGCCTGCACGAACGGGCCGCGCTCTACCGGTCGCGGCTGGCCGGTCGCCGGATGCTGGTGCTGCTCGACGACGCCGCCGGTGCCCAGCAGGTGCGGCCGCTGCTGCCGCCGTCCGGGGGCTGCGCGGTGGTCGTCACCAGCCGGCACCGGCTGGCGGACCTGGCCGGCGCCGAGCACGTCGAGCTGGACGTGCTGTCCACCGAAGACGCCCTCGCCCTCTTCGCCCGCATCGCCGGGGCGGAGCGCGTCGAGCGGGAACCGGAGCAGGCCGAGGAGATCGTCCGGTTGTGCGGCCGGCTCCCGCTGGCCATCCGGATCACCGGGGCGAAGCTCGCGAGCCGGCGGGCGTGGACCCTGCAGGTGCTGCGCGATCGCCTGGCGGACGAATCCCGGCAGCTGCGCGAGCTGCGGGTCGGCGACCTCGACGTGCGGGCCAACTTCGACCTGAGCCTGCGGCTGCTTCCCGAGGACGCCGTCCGGGCATTCCGGCTGCTGGGGTTGCTGGGCGCGGAAACGCTGCCGGCGTGGGTGATCGGCCCGCTGCTGGGCCGGCACGTCCCGGACGACGTGCTGGACGCGCTGGTCGACGCCTACCTCGTGCGCCTGGTGACGACCGACCGCGCCGGCCAGCCGCGGTACCGGCTGCACGACCTGTTGCGCGCGTACGCGTCGGAAGGCGCGCAGGAGCACTACTCGCTCGAGGACCGCCGGGCGGCGGTGGAGCGGGTCCTGGCCGCGTGGCTCGCCCTCGCCGAGCAGGCCCGCGACCTGTGCTACCCCAGCCTCTTCCGGCCGGCCCCGGGCCGCTCGCCGCGCTGGGCCCCGGACCACACGGTCGTCGACCCCATCACCTGGTTCGACGCCGAACGCGGGACGCTGCTGCGGGCGATCGAACTCGCGGCGGCCTGGGGCCTGGACGAGGCGGCCTGGGAACTGGCGGTCGCCGCGGTGCCGTACTACGACCACCGCAGCCTGTACCAGGACTGGAACCGCAGCCACCGGATCGCGCTGGACGCCACCGTCGCGGCCGGCAACACCCACGGCGAAGCGGCGTTGCTGCAGGGGCTGGGCCAGGTGCACATCTACCTGGACGAGATGACCGAAGCCCGCAACGACCTGCACCGGTGCGTGAAGCTGTACCAGTCCATCGGCGACCGGCGCGGCGAAGGCCTCGCGCTCGCGAGCCTGGGCACGGTGCACCGCGTCCGCGGCGAACTCGACGCGGCGCTGGCCGTCGACAAGGAGGCGCTGGAGCACGTGGTGGCCGCCGGACACGGCCAGGCGGAGGCCCAGCTCCGGACGGCCATCGGCATCATCGGCTTCGAGCAGGGAGCCGGTGACGCGGGCCCGTGGATCGAGGAGGGCTTGCGGATCGCCCGCCGCCTCGGAGACCGCCACCGCCAGGCGGTGATCCTCCGCACCCTCAGCCGCTACCACCTGGAGACGGGCGACACCCCGGCGGCGCTGCGCAGCCTCACCGAAGCGTTGACGATCTTCAGCGAAATCAGCGACGAGCGCTGCGGAGCGCACACCGACCAGCGGCTCGGCGCAATCCACGCGGAGCTGGGCGACCGGGTGAGGGCGGAGTCGGCCCTCCAACGCGCGGCACACGTGTTCCGCGCCAACGGCGACCGCAGCAACGAGGCGGCGTGCTGGCAGCAGCTGGGCGAGCTCGAGAGGGATCTGGGAGACCCGGCCGCCGCCCGGCGTCACCTGGGGTTGGCGGTGGAACTGTGGCGGGCGGTCGGTCTGCCGGAGCGGGCGGAAGAGGTGGCGGCCACGTTGCCCGGGACGGCCGGCTGACGCCGGCGTTCGGTGTGGCCGGGCGCCTACCCCAGCTCGCCGACTGCCGTGGCCGCGGCGGGGGCGGACATCGGCGCCGACCTCGCGGCCGACCCGCCCGAGCGGCCAAGCTGCGCAAGCCCGCCGGCCGCGACGCCGGCCCCGCGGAGGCTTACCCCAGCTCGCCAACCGCCGTGGCCGCGGCGGATAGCTGGCACCGGCGCCGGCCCCGCAGCCGACCTGCCCGAGCGGCCCAGCTGCGGCAGCCAGCCAGCCCTGCCCCGGCACCGGCGGGCGACCTACCCAAGCTCGCCAACCGCCGCGACCGCCGGCCGACACCGGCGCCGGCCCCGCGGCCGCCTGCCCGAGCGCCGATCGCCCAACTGCCACCCCACCCTGGCGGCCGGAGCCGTGGCAGGCAGCCGGCGTCGCTAGTCGTAGCAGCCCTCGACCGTCCACTGTGGATTTTCCCCGATCGTGGCGCTGAGCAGCAGGGCGATGTCGCCGTCCTCCGCGGTGTCGCCTTCCAGGACCACCTGGACGCGGGCCAGGGGCCGCTCGCCGCGGCGGCCGGGGAGGACCGGGTGGACCACCCAGGGGCCGGCCGAGCCGATGACGCGGCGGGGCGGTCCCCCGTCGACGGCGACCGTCGATGGCGGGTAGCCGAGTTCGCCGCGGGTGGTGCAGCGGACGACGTCGCCGACCGCGTCGAGCACCTCGGCCGGCACCGGGCGCGGCGGGATGACCGTCGGCGAGGGCGCGGGGAGCCGTCCCGGCCAGGGGCGGTCCTCGGCGAGCGGGCGGCGTGGCTCGCCCCACGGGATGAGCCGGACGCGTTCGCCCGGGCCGCGGCCGCCGTCCAGCAGCGGGGTGACGACCGCGTCCGGGCCCAGCAGGCCCTGGATGCGGACCAGGGCGCGGCCGGCGCGTTCGGCGGCGTCGGCGTCGCGGCCCACCGAACCGAGCTGCAGCTGCAGGGCCTGGCCGCCGACGACCTCCTCGGGGTCGAGGCGCAGCCGGACGATGCCGGCGGTCGGCCGGTCCCGCGCGGTGAGCCAGCCTTCGCACTGCCACCGCACGCGGTCGGCGGTCGCGCGGGCGGTGAGGGGTTCGGCGCAGCGCCAGACGCGTACGCGCTCTTCGCCCGCTTCGGTGACGGCGACGATCGCCAGGCGCGTACACGCGAGGCCGTGGTTCGCGAGCCCGGCGAAGAAGCGTTCGCCAAGGGTCTTCGCGACGAAGGCGGCTTCGTCGACCCGGTGCAGCGGTTCGTCGAAGGTTTCGGTGACGGCGAGGTCCGGCGGCAGGGCGCGCCGCAGCGGCGGGCGTTCGGAGAGACCGCGGGCGAGCCGGTGGGCGACGATGGCGTCCTTCGGGAACCGGCCGGCGACGTCCCGTTCGGCCAGCGCGGCGAACGCGCCGAGGGTGCGCAGTCCAAGCCGTTTGAGCAGGTCGACGAGCTCGCCGCGGTCCTCACCGGGCTGGTTCAGCTCGGCGATCGAGAGCGGCGCGAGGAACTCTTTCGTCCGGCCACGCGCAACCAGCGCGGACCGCCGGGCGGCGAGGGTGGCGGCGAACAGCCCGTCGGCGACCCCGACCTGGCATTCGACCCCGGCCCGCGCGGCGACTTCGTCGATGAGCAGCTCGGCCAGCGCGGCCTCGCCGCCGAAGTACCCGGAGGCACCGTCGACGGGCACGGCCACCAGCCCGGGCCGCACGACTTCCACCCCGACGGCCTGCGCTTCGACGGCGGCGGCGACGGGTTCGAACAGCCGGGCATCGCGATCGGGATCGTGCTGGTGCACCACGAGTTCCGGACACCGCGACTGCGCATCCCGCCGCCGCATCCCGCGCCCGACGCCGTGCTGGCGCGCGGAAGCGGAGCAGGCCACGACGCGATTGGCGGAGAAAACGGCGGCGGGCAAGGTGGGCGGCGAACCGGCAGCGGCCCCGGCGGCGACGACGGGCCAGTCCGGGCACCACAGCACGAGCAACCGTGGCGCATCGGTCATCCGACGGCCTGCTCCTGCCGCGGGAGCTCGGTCACCACGGGGAAAGCGCGCCCGGACGGGTGCGGCACAGCGCCGACGCCGATGTCGCCGCGCGAGACCGCGCCGCGCGTGATTCGGGCCGGAACTCGCGTGGTTCGGGCCGGCCCCACGGGCTCAAGGCAGGAACCCGCCTGCCCCAAGCCGAAACCACCGCCTCGGCCGGGCCCACCTCACCCGGCCACCTCGACCAGCCGGCGCCCCGGCGAGGGGTCCCCCGCCAGTGCTCCTTCCGGGCCCGGCAACACCAACCCCACCGACAACGGGCGGGCCGCCGCGCCTCGCCCCCGGCTTGTGGCCACCACGTTGCGGGCGCTCAAGTGACCGTGGCCGTCCTGGGTGAGGCCGTGCCAGCGGCGGCCCGAGACCTTCAGCTCCACGTCCGCTCCCGGCCAGGCGCCCGCCGTCAGCAGGACCGTCCCCCGGTTGCGGACCCGGCCCGCCAGCCTGCGCGCAGTCTGCGGCTGGACCGACGCCGACCGGCCGAGGACCACCACGTCGAAGCCGTCCACCAGCGCCGACACCACCGCCACCAGCTCCGCGCCCGGCTCCGGCACCAGTGCGATGCGGTCCAGGTCGACGCCGAGTTCGGCGGCCGCCGCCAGGCCCAGTTCCGGGAGGCCCGTCACCGCCGCCCAGGAGCCGTCACGGGTGGCCGCCGCCAGCAGCGCCAGGACCAGGGAGGTCGCTCCGCGCACCGAAACCGTGCTGCCGCGCCGGAGCCCTCCGCCGGGGAGGAGAGCCGCCAGCTCCGGCAGCACCGTGAGCGTCGGCTTGCTCAGCTCCGCCGCCGTGCGGACCCCCGGAATGGCCGTGAGCGCTTCCGCCACCGCCGCTCACCTCCAGCACCACGTACTCGTACCGGAAACCCTGCCGGCGAACCAATCATCGAACACTTGTTCGCATACTGCGAGATGCGGCGGCCCGCTGTCAAGCCGGGGACCACGTCCGGGGGAGCACGCCGCTGACGTACCGGACGTCGCCCGTGCGCAGGTCGTCGTCTCCCAGGGGTGCGAGACCGTGCGCGGCGAGCAGCTCGCGGACGGTGTTCCCGGTCAGCACCCAGCCGCGCGCGGCCAGGTAGGGCTCGGCTTCGTTGCGTTCACCGAAATAGCGCAGCCTCGACATGTCCGTGTCGAAGCCCTGCTCGCGCCAGCGCCCGGAGATCCGGTCCAGGCCCGCCCTCGTCCCGGCCTCGTCACCCAGCCGCGGGTTGGGCCGGTTTTCCGTCGCGACGCGGCTGCCCGGCGCGCTGAGTTCGGTGATCGTGTCCAGCAGCCGGTCCTGCGCCTCCGGCGGCAGGTACCCCAGCAGGCCTTCGGCGCTCCACGCGGTCGGCCGCGCCGGGTCGAAGCCGGCCGCGCGCAGCGCCGCGGGCCAGTCCTCGCGCAGGTCGGCCGGCACCACCCGCCGGTCGGCGGTGGGCTCGGCGCCCAGGCCGGCCAGGGTGCGGGTCTTGAACTCGAGGACCTCCGGCCGGTCGATCTCGTACACGACGGTCCCGGCCGGCCACGGCAGCCGGTACGCGCGCGAATCCAGTCCCGAGGCCAGGATCACGGCCTGCGGGAGGCGCGCCTCGCGGAAGAACTCGTCGTAGAACTTCGTCCGCACCTTGGCCACGTCGATCCACACCGGCGCGACCAGCTCGCCGGGCGCCGCTTCGCCGCTCGCCAGCCGGGTGAGCAGGTCGACGCCGACCGCCCGGACGAGCGGCTCGGCGAACCGGTCGTCGATCAGCGCCGGGTCCGCGCGCGTCGCCATCGCCCGCGCCGCCGCGGCCATCGTGGCGGTCGCGCCGACGCTCGACACCAGGTCCCAGGTGTCACCGTCGTGCCGGGCGGTCACGCCTGCACCACCCGGCTCACGAGCCACGCGTGCGTGCCGAGCGGCCGTCCGCGGGCGAACCCGAGCTCCTCGAAGAGCTCCACCAGGCACCAGCAGCCGCCGAAGAGGCCGTTGTTGCGTTCGAACGCCGCCCACGGCGAGGCGTCGAGCGGCCGGACGGTGCGCGTCATCCCGCGATTCTGCCCGAAAGCCGGGTGCGCGTCCTCGCTGTGACGCGGATCGCGGTCACACCCTCGTCCGCCGGCTCGTCCAGGGGGTGAAGCGAGAAAAGAGGACGAAATGCGCCGGATCCTGATCGTCGGCGGTGGTTACGCCGGGTTCTACGCCGCCTGGAAGCTCGAGAAGAAGCTGCGTGGCGGGGAGGCCGAGGTCACCCTCGTCGACCCGCGGCCCTACCTCACCTACCAGCCGTTCCTGCCCGAGGTCGTGGCCGGCTCGGTCGAGGCGCGGCACGCCGCCGTGTCGCTGCGGCGGCACCTGAAGCGCACCCGGCTCGTCGCCGGGAAGGTGACCGCCATCGACCACGCCCACCACGTCGTCACCGTGCGGCCGGCCGACGGCGATCCCCGCGAACTGGGCTACGACACCATCGTCGTGACCGCCGGGGCCGTCACGCGCACCCTGCCCGTACCGGGCATCGCCGACCAGGCCATCGGCCTCAAGCACGTCGAAGAGGCCGTCGCCATCCGGGACCGGCTGCTCACCGCCTTCGACCGGGCCGCCGCCCTGCCGGCCGGGCCGCAGCGGCGGAAGCTGCTCACCGTCACCTTCGTCGGCGGTGGCTTCTCGGGCGTCGAGGGCTTCGGCGAACTGCTGTCGCTCGCGACCGCCTTGCTCAAGCGCTACCCCGAACTGCACCGCGACGAACTGCGCTTCCACCTCGTCGAGGCGTCGGGCCGGATCCTGCCCGAGGTCACCGACCGGCCGGGGCGCTGGGTCGTGCGGGAGCTGGAACGCCGCGGCGGCCGCGTCCACCTGGACACCCTGGTGACGTCGGCGGAGCACGGCCACGTGACGCTCTCGACCGGCGAGGAGTTCGACTCGGAGCTGATCGTCTGGACCGCCGGCAACGGCGCCAACCCGGTCGTCGGCCGGCACACCGACCTTCCCGTCGACGAGCGCGGCTACCTCGTCGTGCGGCCGGATCTGCGGATCGAGGGCGTGACCGACGCCTGGGCGGCCGGGGACGACGCCGCGGTGCCCGACCTGGCCTCGCCGGTCCCGGGCGCGCGGACCGTGCCCAACGCGCAGCACGCCTACCGGCAGGGAAAGCTGCTGGCCCGCAACATCATCGCGACGCTGCGCGGCCGGGAACCGAAGCCGTACGTGCACCACAGCCTCGGCGCGATCGCGACGCTCGGCCTGGGCCGCGGGATCTTCCAGTACCGGCGGATCGTCCTCAAAGGACTCCCGGCGTGGCTGATGCACCGCGGCTACCACGTGCTCGCCGTGCCTACCTGGGAACGCAAGATCCGGGTGCTCGCGGTGTGGCTGACGCAGGCGCTGTTCGGCCGCGACATCCTCAGCCTGGCCTCGGTGCAGCACCCGCGAGACGCCTTCGTGGCGGCGGGCCGCACCGCTGCCGGTGCGGCCCGCCGTGAGGGAGATCAGCCCGCGAAGGGGCTGGCGTCGATCGCGCAGGTCTTGCCCGCCGCGGGGAAGGTCCCCGAGATCAGGTAGTCCCGCTTGACCTTCTCGGTGCACGTGCTCGGCACGTACATCGAGGAGTGGCCGTAGCCCTCGGTCACGAACACGCGCGCCCGCGCCAGTTCCGCGGCGCCGTCGCGGGCGCCGTGCAGCGGGGTGGACGGGTCGTAGCGGTTGTTCAGCACGAGGATCTCCGCCGACGTCGGGCGGTTCCACGGGCCGGTGTAGCGGTCGGTGTCCTTCGCCTTCCAGAACGCGCAGCTCATCATGTCCAGCACCGCGATCCGCCCGAAGTACGGCACGCGCTGGTCTTCCGACTCGGCGTACCGGCTGTAGACCGCCGGGTCGGTCGGCACGTCGCTGTCGGAGCACTGGATGGCGTTGAACGCTTCGGTCCGGTTCGAAACGTACTGCTCGCCCTTGACAGCCGCGGTGCGCAGGGCAGGCGTGGCCGGAGCGTCGTAAAGCCGCTGCAGCAACGCGGCGATGTCCGGCCAGCCCCGCGAGTCGGACAGGTCGGCGGCCGCGTTGATGATGCCCGAGTACGTCCAGGTCTCGCCGTCGCTGATGATGGGAGCCTGCTTGGCGCGCGCGGTCAGCGCCGCCCACTTCGCCTTCGGGTCACCCGAAGAGAACGCGCACTTCGGGCCGGCTTCCGTGCACAGCCTCAGGAACTGCTCGAAGGTCTGCGCGATGCCGGTCGCGACGTCCTGCCGGGTGTCGAGCGGGACGCTCTTGCCGTTGCCGTTCTGGCCGGTCGAGTTGCCGGCGAAGTCCATGGTGCCGTCGAACACCATGGCCCGGATCCGGTTCGGGAACAGGTTCGCGTAGGTCGCCCCGAGCTGCGTCCCGTAGGAAATGCCGTGGTAGTTCAGCTTCGGGTCGCCGACCGCGCGGCGCAGCAGCTCCAGGTCACGGGCCGTGTTGGCGGTCGAGACGTGCTCGAGGATCGGGCCCGCCTTCGCCGAGCAGCGGTCGGCGAGCTCCTTCGACTTGGCGTAGAAGGCCGCGTTGCCGCTCGGGTCGCCCGGCATTTCCGGGAACGAGCCGAAGAAGTCCTGCTGCTCGGCCTCGGTGTCGAAGCACCGGACCGCCGCGCTGTTGGCGATCCCGCGCGGGTCCCACGAGACCAGGTCGAACCGGGCGCGCAGTTCGTCGGAGAACAGCCACGGCCACTTGCCGCGCTCCCGCAGCCGCTGCAGGCCGGACGCGCCGGGGCCGCCGAAGTTGACGAACAGCGAACCGATCCGGTGCGCGGGATCGGTGGCGGGCAGCTTGATGAGCGCGAGGTCGATCTTCGCACCGGACGGGCGGTCGTAGTCCAGCGGCACGGAAGCCTTGCCGCACTGGAAGCCGTCGGCGCAGTCGGTCCAGCTCAGCTGCGGCGTGGGCACCTGGTCGATCGACACCGGTGCGGCGGACGCCACCGCCGGTCCCGCCGAGACGGCCATCGAGACACCGAGCGCGACGACCACGCCGCGCACGATGCCTCCCCCAGAAATTCGACGCACGAAAGAAGTCCTCTCGAGAGGGGAAACGATCACCACCACAGACGCCACAGCCGCGGCAAGGTTGGCTCCCGCCGCCGAAAAAGATCACCGGCAGCCGGGCGGCCCCCGACGTCGCGAATGACTCATTCGCGACCTCCGACGTCCCGAATGAGTCATTCGCGGCATCGCTCCCCGCCCGCGACAGCCCCCCTGGCCATCATCGCTCTACTTAGCTATAGTGCTAGGCAACTAGATAAATGGAGTTGCCGATGATCGAGTTCCACCTGGACACGAGGTCCGGCCTGTCGCCGTACCAGCAGCTGGTCCAGCAGGTGCGGCACGCGCTGCGCCTCGGCCTGCTGTCCGAGGGAGACCAGCTCCCGAAGGTCAAGGACGTGGTCGCGAGCCTCGCGATCAACCCGAACACCGTGCTGAAGGCCTACCGCGAACTGGAGCACGACGGCCTGGTCGCGGCCCGCCCCGGCGTCGGCACCTTCGTCACCGGGAGCCTGAACGGCGCCTCGTTCGCCGTGCTCGGGCCGTTGCGGCAGGACCTGCGCCGCTGGCTGGGGAAGGCCCGCAAGGCCGGCCTCGACGAAGAGAGCATCGAGGCCCTGCTGATGTCCACGTTTCGCGACTCCGCCAGAGAGGGAATAGCGTGACCGTCCTGCGCGCCCAGGGACTGGGCAAGAAGTACCAGCGCAAGCACGCGCTCACCGGCTGCACGCTGGAGATCGAGGCCGGCCACGTCACCGGGCTCGTCGGCCCGAACGGGGCCGGCAAGTCGACGCTGCTCAACATCGCGGCCGGCATGCTGGAGCCGACGACCGGCACCATCGAGGTGTGCGGCGGGGTGCCCGGCAGCGGCCCGGAGCAGCTGGCCAAGGTCGGGTACGTCGCCCAGAACACGCCCGTCTACAGTGGACTGTCCATCGAGGAGCACCTGCGGCTCGGCGCCCACCTCAACCCCGGCTGGGACGCCTCGCTCGCGGAAAAGCGGATCGAACGGCTCGGGCTGGACCCCAAGCAGCACGCCGGCAAGCTCTCCGGCGGCCAGCGCGCCCAGCTGGCGCTAACGCTCGGCATCGCCAAGCGTCCCGAGCTCCTGCTGCTCGACGAGCCGGTCGCGGCACTGGATCCGTTGGCCCGCCGCGAGTTCCTGCAGGACCTCATGGAAGCCGTCGCCGAGCATGGGTTGTCGGTCATCATGTCCTCGCACCTGGTCAACGACCTCGAACGGGTCTGCGACTACCTCGTCGTGCTGGTGGCCTCGCAGGTCCGGGTGATCGGCGAGGTGGAGACGCTGCTCGCCACGCACCACCGGCTCTCCGGGCCGCGCCGCGACCTCGACACGCTGCCGGCGGACCAGCACGTCGTCTCCGCGACGCACACCGACCGCCAGACCACCGTGCTCGTCCGCACCGAGGCCCCGATCCTCGACCCCGCGTGGACGGTCGGGCAGATCGGCCTGGAGGACCTGGTCCTCGAGTACATGAGCAACCCCACCGCCGCCCGTCCCGCCCTGGAGGTCCTCCGATGACCTGGCTGACCTGGCGCCAGTTCCGCATGCCCGCGTTGTCCGTGCTGGCGGGCCTGGTCGCGATCGCCGTCGTGCTCGCGATCACCGGCCCCGGCCTGGTGGGGCGCACGGACTTCTCCGACGAGGACGTCCTCTTCAGCGGGACCATCCTGGCGCTGTACCTGCTGCCCGCGGTGATCGGCGTCTTCTGGGGCGTCCCGATGATCACCCGCGAGCTGGAAACCGGCACGCACAGCCTCGTCTGGAACCAGACCGTCACGCGCAAGCGGTGGCTCACGACCAAGCTCGGGTTCGGCCTGCTCGCCGCGATGCTCGCCGCCGCGGTGCTCAGCGTGGCGGTGTCGTGGTGGGCGAGCCCGATCGACGCGCTCTCCGCGCAGCAGACCGACCGCGGCATGCTGTCGCGCATCGCGCCGGTGGTGTTCGGTGCCCGCGGGATCGCCCCGATCGGCTACGCGGCCTTCGCGCTCGCGCTCGGCGTCGCGGTCGGGATGCTGTTAAAGCGGACCGTGGCCGCCATGGCCGTCACCCTCGCCACGCTCGCCGCCGTGCTGCTGCTGGTCCCATTGTTCGTGCGCCCGTACCTGCT
Source organism: Amycolatopsis sp. 505 (assembly GCF_031625235.1). Taxonomy (NCBI): domain Bacteria; kingdom Bacillati; phylum Actinomycetota; class Actinomycetes; order Pseudonocardiales; family Pseudonocardiaceae; genus Amycolatopsis; species Amycolatopsis sp. 505. Next base: position 383,577 of record NZ_JACKQP010000001.1, on the reverse strand, counting down.
GCCGCCGCAGACCGAGGTGGTCGCGATCACCGGGGAGAACATCACGAACATCAGCGGCGACGACACCCACGGGATCCTGGAGATCGGCGTGCGGAAGCCGGCCGGGGCGTGGGAGCTGGCGAACGAAACCCTGGACCCGGCCGGGAACGTGGCCGACCCGCTGCCGGAGTTCGTCCAGGCCTGCGCGCCGCGGCCGGGTGCGGGCCCGCCGCCGCAGGGCTCCATGGAAACGTGCATGGGCCAGCTGGGCGCGCACGGCTACCAGCAGCGCGTGACCTACCAGCCCGGGTCCCGCTTCTGGCCGCTGCAGTGGCTCGAGCTGGCGCTCTACCTCGCCATGACCGCCCTGCTGACCTGGTTCTGCTTCCGCCGTCTCCGCCACCTGTCCTGACGATTCCGACTGGGGGAATCATGCGCACTCTCGCGGTAGCCACCGCACTCACCCTCACGCTGTCCGCGGCGCCCGCCTCGGCGGCCACGACGCCCTACCTGCCCGCCCCGACCGGCCACTCGCCCGTCGGTGTCACCACACTGTCCTTGAAGGACACTTCACGGCCCGACCCGTGGGTGCCGTCGGTGCCCTACCGGGAGCTGATGGTCTCCGTCTTCTACCCGGCGACCTCGGCGAACGGTCCGAAGAAGCCGTACATGACCCCGCTCGAGTCGGAACGCAACCTCGAACGGGAGAACATCCCGGGCCTGCCCCTGGACATCCTCAGCACGGTCCGGACCAACGCCGCCGTCGACGCGAAGCCGGCCGGGCGGTGGCACAGCCTGCCGCTGGTCGTGCTGTCCCCGGGCTGGACCCAGCCACGGGCGACGCTCACCGCGCTGGCCGAGGAGCTGGCCAGCCGCGGGTACGCCGTCGCGGCGATCGACCACACCTACGAAAACCGCGCCACGACGTTCCCCGACGGGCACGTCACCGGCTGCGCCGCCTGCGAATTCGACGAACAGGACGGGTTCTGGGAGAAGTTCGCGCAGGTCCGGTCGAAGGACACGTCGTTCGTGCTCGACCAGCTGCTGCGCTCGAAGCTGGGCGCGCTGATCGACCCGCAGCGGATCGGGATGACCGGGCACTCCGCGGGCGGCGCGATCACCACCCAGGCGATGCTCGCCGACCCCCGGATCCGCGCCGGCGCCGACCTCGACGGCAGCGTCCACGTCCCGATCCCGGCGTCCGGGCTGTCCCGGCCGTTCATGTTCGTCGGCCGCACGGAGGACTACGTCCCCGGCACGAAGGGCCCGTACGACGACTGGGAAACGGACTGGACGCACCTGACCGGCTGGAAGCGCTGGATCATGGTCTCCGGCACGGTCCACTCGTCGTTCACCGACCTCGGCGTGCTCGCCGAGCAGCTGGGCGTCGACATCGGCGACTCGATCGACCCCTACCGCGCGCTGACCGTCACACGGAACTACGTAAGCGCTTTCTTCGACCAGCACCTGCGCTGCCGCCCGCAGCCGCTGCTCGCCGCGCCCTCGCCCGCTTACCCGGAAGTGACCTTCATCGGATGAGAATCAAGAGTCTTGTGGCCGGCACTGCCCTCACCCTCACGCTGACCTCGCCGTCCGCGTCGGCGGACCCGGCCCTCACGCTGGCGAAACCGACCGGCGACCGGCCGGTCGGCACCACCGCCCTGCACCTGAAGGACACTTCGCGGCCCGATCCGTGGGTGCCGTCGGTGCCCTACCGCGAACTGATGGTTTCCCTCTTCTACCCGGCGGCTTCCGCATCCGGGCCGAAGAAGCAGTTCATGTCCGAGGCCGAGGCGAAGGCCGTCTTCGACGAAGCCGGCATCGAGGGCATCCCGCCGTCGGTGCTCACGACGGTGCACACCGACGCCGTCGTCGACGCGAAGCCGGCCGGGCGCGCTCTGCCGGCCGTCGTCCTGTCCCCCGGCTTCAAGCGGCCCCGCGCCGAGCTGACCTCGCTGTCGGAAGACCTGGCCAGCCACGGCTACCTGGTCGTCCTGGTCGACCACACCTACGAGAACGTGGCCACCACCTTCCCGGACGGCCGGGTCACCGGCTGCGCGGCCTGCGGCGACTACAATCCCGAGTTCTGGCAGAAGCTGCAGCGTGGCCGGGCGAAGGACGTGTCGTTCGTCTTGGACTCGCTGGCGCACTCGAAGTGGGCGCCGCTGTTCGACGGCGCCCGGATCGGGATGGCCGGGCACTCCGTCGGCGGTACGAGCACGGTCAACGCGATGGTGACCGACCCCCGGATCAAGGCCGGGATCGACATCGACGGCACGCAGAACGATCCGCTGCTCGCCCCGGGCCTCGACCGGCCGTTCCTGTTCTTCGGCCGCCAGAGCCTCTACGCCCCCGGCACCGGCGTCGAATCCGGTACCTGGGACGACGACTGGAAGCAGCTGAAGGGCTGGAAGCGCTGGCTCACCGTGGCCGGCGTGGTGCACCCGTCGTTCACCGACATCGGCCTGGTGGGCGAGCAGCCGGGCCTCGACTTCGGCGCGACCACGCCGGCAGTGCGCGGTCAGGCCATCACCGCGGCGTACGTCCGGGCGTTCTTCGACCAGCACCTGCGTGGCAAGCCGCAGCCGCTGCTGGACCAGCCGTCCGGCCGGTACCCCGAAGTGGTGTTCGCCCGGACGTCGACGCCGTACCTGCCCGCCCCGACCGGGGACAAGCCGGTGGGCAGCACGGCGGTGTACCTGAAGGACACTTCGCGCCCCGACCCGTGGGTGCCTTCGGTCCCCTACCGGGAACTGATGGTCTCGCTCTTCTACCCGGCCGCCTCGGCGAAGGGCCCGAAGACGCCGTACCTGACCCCGGCGGAGTCGGCGGCGCTGCTGCAGGGCAGTGGCCTGCCGTCCGACACGCTCACCGGGATGGTGACGAACTCCGTCACCGACGCCCGGCCGGCGGGCCGCGGACTGCCGCTGGTCGTGCTGTCGCCCGGCTACACCAAACCCCGCGCCACGTTGAGCGCACTCGCCGAGGACCTGGCGAGCCACGGGTACGCCGTCGCCGTGGTCGGCCACACCTACGAGAACACCGGCCAGAGCTTCCCCGACGGGCGGTTCGCCGGGTGCGCCTCCTGCGAAGTGCCGCACGACAACGACGCGTTCTGGCAGAAGCTGGAACGGGGCCGGGCCGCCGACGTCTCGTTCGTGCTGGACTCGCTGCTCCGCTCCCGGCCGGGCCTGGTCGACCCGGCGCGGATCGGAATGGCCGGGCACTCCGTGGGCGGCGCGAGCACCATCCCCGCGATGGTCGCCGACAACCGGATCAAGGCCGGGATCGACATCGACGGGTCCACCAAGGTCCCGCTGACCGCACCGGGGCTGTCGCGGCCGTTCATGTTCGTCAACCACGAGCAGGTGCCGAAGTGCGCGCCGGGCAACACGGACTGGGAACGGGACTACGCGCAGATGACCGGGTGGAAGCGCTGGATCGAGGTGGCGGGCACGCAGCACGCGTCCTTCACCGACGTCGGGCTGCTGGGCGAGGAGCTGGGCGTCCCCGTCGACGGCCCGAACGCGGCGGCGCGGGCGAGCGAGATCACCCGGGCGTACGTGAACGCGTTCTTCGACCAGCACCTGCGCGGCAAGCCCCAGCCGATCCTCGACCGGCCCGGGTATCCGGAAGTCTCCTTCTGCCGCTGAGACCGGCGGAGGCGGCACTGGGGGTGCCGCCTCCGCCGCTCGTCAGTGGTCGAGGCCGAGGAACGAAATCGCGTACGCCAGCTGGCCGGTCATCGGCAGCTGGTGCCCGACACCGGCGACGCTGACCCCTTCCACCGTGGCCTGCGTGCCGGTGTTGCCGTACCGGGTGCGCGTCCACGAAGACTGCGGGTGGTCGGTGAACGCCGGGGTCTGGCCCAGCCCGTTCAGGTTGGTCCACTGCTTGAGCTCTTCCCCGAAGTTCGGGTACGACAACGTCGTGTCGGTGGTGCCGTGCCACAGCTGCATCCGCGGGTAGCGCCCGGTGTAGCCGGGGTACATCGCCCGGGCCGTGTCACCCCACTGCTGCGCGGTCTTGATCGACTGCCCGCCGGAGCAGGTGCTGTTCCACAGCGAGCCGTTCGTCGTCGCGAAACACCCGGCGGGCACGCCGGAGAACGCCGAACCCGCGGCGAACACGTCGGGGTACTGGGCGGCCAGCACGTTCGTCATCATCGCCCCGGAGGAGAACCCGCTGACGACGACCCGCGCCGGATCGACGTTGTAGCGGGACTTGGCCCAGGCGACCATGGACATGATCCCGGTCGAGTCCCCGCCACCGTTGCGCTTCAGCGCTTTCGGCGTCGAGACGTCGAAGCACTTCTCGCTGCGGGTGGCTTCCGGCAGCACCATCACGTACCCGTAGCGGTCGGCCGCGGTGACGTAGTCCTTGCCGTTCCAGCCGAAGACCGAGCTCGCCGAGCCGCCGCAGTAGTGCACCAGCACCAGCAGCGCCGGCTTGGCCGCGACCCGGTCGGGGACGTAGACGTACATGTTCAGGTTGGTCGGGTTGGTGCCGAAGTTGGTCACCCTGGTCAGCGCGGCCGCCTGGGCGGGCGCGGCCAGGCCGGTGACCGTGACCACCAGGGCCAGCAGGACACCGAGCATGCGTTTCATCATCGATCTCCCTTACGCCGCAACGAAAACTTGGTGGCGTCCCACTTCATTTCGTCTTGCCCTCCGCGGCGGCCGCCGACCCGAGGGTCGCCGCGGCCAGTGCCTCGGTGGCCACCGCGGCCCGCGGGTTGCCGATGCTGCCCGGGACCGACCGCAGCGCGTTGTACCAGACGGCCGCCATCTTGTCGTAGCCGCCGGCGTTCGGGTGGACGCCGTCGGGGAGATCGGCGGCGGACACCGCGCTGTGCAGGTCGACCAGGTGCACCCGCTTGCCCGCGTTCACCTTGCTCTGCACGATGCCGGGCAGCGCGTTGTTGAACGTCCGCACGGCGGCGTCCCCGCTCGCCCACCCGATCGGGATGAGCTGGGCGACGAAGACGTCGGCGCCGGGTGCGGTGGCGGTGATGTGGTCGAGCAGCGTGGACAGCCGGCCGGGCGCGCCCGCGACGTTGTAGTTCTGCAGCACGTCGTTGGTGCCGATGTGCAGCAGCACCGAGCGCGGGTTGTAGGTGCGCAGCCAGCCGGTGATGTTCGCGTCGATCTGGTCGATGCGCCAGCCGGGGTGGCCTTCGTGGTCGTGGTCCCAGAGGCTGCCGGGGCCGTTGAACTGCGAGCCGACGAAGTCGTTGGTGTACCGGCCGGCGGCGAGGCGTTGCCAGAGGCCGATCCGGTACCCGCCGGGCACGCCGGTGCCGTAGGTGATCGAATCGCCCAGCGGCATGATCCGCACGCCGCCGTTCGATTCCGCGTGGGCGATCCCGGTCAGTCCGGTGAACGCGATCGCCAAGGCCGCGGCGGCGGCCAGGAACCTTTTCATCGCCATCCTTTCAACGGGTCGGGTGGGTGCAGATTCGTTGCCGGAGCGCATCGTTTCGCCGTGGCCGAAACTTTCGCCGCCGGGCGGCAATTCGACGAATCTCGAAACTTTCGCTATCCTGTTAGCGATAACATTCTATTGTTGCCGCCAGCTTAAACCCGCACACCGCCCACTGACAACGGCCGGCTTTATTCCATTGTGGACAGTCTCGGCCGGTCGGCGAAGAGCCCGGACTGCGCCACCGCCGCGGGAAGCCGGGGTCCCGGTCCCGGCCGTCTACGCGGCGTACCGGAACAAGGCCGGCCTGGTCCGGCCCCTCGCCGATCACGGCGGACCTGCCCGCCGACCTCCCGCGCCTGCGCGACGAGCTGCAGGCCACCTCGGTACCCGCCGCCCAGCCGGCGGCGATGGCCGCCTTCGACCGGCGCCTGGTCGAGCGCGCGGGCGACCTCATCGCCCTGGTCCACCAGGCAACGTCGACGTTCACCGCCGAGCGCGGCTGGTCACCGGAGCGAGTCGGGCACTGGTGGGCCGAGGCGCCGCCCGGCCCACCCTCAGAGCTTCCCGCCCGCCACCGGCGGCATGTCCGGGGCGTCGGCCACCCCGGTCGCCGACTCGCGGAACAGGTGGTCCTCCACCTCGAAGAGGTTGCCGCCGGCCCGATCGACCACGGTGAGCAGCGTCGACATCTGGGCCACCTCCTCCACCTGCTCCTTGAGGAACCAGTGCACGAACTGCTCGCCGAGGTAGTCCTCCTCCAGCCGCGCGGCCTTCGCCATCGCCTCGATGTCGGCGGTGACCGCGCGTTGCTGCGTCAAGGCCAGCTCGATCGCTTCGTGCACGCTCGAGAAGTCGTTCCGCACGTCGCCGCTGCCCGGGATGGCCACCGGCTCGTCGCGGTCGAGCAGGTAGCGGACCATCGCCAGCGCGTGGTTGCGTTCCTCGATCGCCTGCCGGTAGAAGCGCTTGGCCAGCCGCGGCAGATCGCGGGCGTCGAACCAGACGGCCAGGGCGATGTACTGCTGGGCGGCGGTGAACTCGCGGCCGATCTGCGTCTGCAGCAGTTCGGCGAACTTCCGGGTCTTGGCCATGTCCCACAACTTACGACGGACCGGGCCGCACAGCTACGCTCGGCGCGGTGACTTCCCTGCCCGACCTGTCCGGCACGATCGCCTGCGTCACCGGTGCTTCCGGGGTGATCGGCCGCGGGATCGCGCTCCGGTTCGCCGAGGCGGGCGCGGCCGTCGCGGTGCACCACCGCCGTCCCGGCGCGGCCGAAGACGTCGTCGCGGCGATCGAAGCCGCGGGCGGCCGGGCCCGCGCGTTCGCCGCCGAGCTCACCGACGACCACGCCTGCCACACCCTGCTCGACACCGTCGCGGACTGGGGCGGCGGCCTCGACGCGCTGGTCAACAACGCCGGGATCCAGCCGGTCGAGGCCCTCGGCGAGCTGACCGCGGACAGCTGGCGGTCGATGCTGGACAGCACGCTGACCAGCGCGTTCTCCTGCACCCAGGCCGCGGCCCGGGTGATGGGCGACGGCGGGAGCGTGACGCACATCGCCTCGATCGAGGCCCGGCAGCCGGCGCCCGGGCACGTCCACTACAGCGCGGCCAAGGCCGCCCTGGTGCTGCACGCCCGCGGCGCGGCGCTGGAGTACGGGCCGCGCGGGATCCGGGTCAACACGGTGTCGCCGGGGCTGATTACGCGGCCCGGGCTGACCGAGGACTGGCCGGAGGGGGTCGAGCGCTGGCACCGCGCGGCCCCGCTGGGCCGGTTGGGGACACCGGCCGACGTCGGCAACGCGTGCGTGTTCCTGGCCTCCCCGCTGGCGTCCTGGATCACCGGCCACGACCTGGTCGTCGACGGCGGTGTCACGGCCCGCCCGACCTGGTGACCCCGGGCCCGAAACCGCCGCCCACCACCCGGCCCGCCTGCTAAGCTGAAACGTGTTCTAGTTCCTGCCCCCGGGGAGCACGATGTCCGAAAACCCATTCCCGGTCGTCGACGGCGTACCCCCGGGGCGGGCCCTGCTCGGCGACCGGATCCGCGAGCTGATCGAGGCCTCCGTCTGCGTCCGCGACGACGAGGCCGATCTCGCCGCCGCCGCGAGCCGGGTCGAGGCCGTCACCGCGGCGCTGCGGGCCGCCGGTGGTGCGAGACCCCTCCTGCTCGCCGCCCTCGACGGTGGGGGTCACCTGAGCATCAACAACCCCCTCGAAGGGCCCGGGAATCCCCTGGCCCCGCCGCTTTCGTGGGTGCGGGTCGGACCGGAGTCGGTGTGCGCCGACGTTCTCCTCGGTGCCGCGCACGAAGGGCCTCCCGGGCGCGTGCACGGCGGGTGGGTCGCCGCCGTGCTGGACCACGTGCTCGGGCGGGCCACCGCCGCGGCCGGGTTCCCGGGGATGACGGCTTCCCTGACCGTCGACTACCACCACGGGACGCCGTACGCGGTTCCGCTCACCGTCGAAGGCCGGCTCGTCCGCCGGGACGGGCGCAAGCTGCACGCCACCGGCGAAGTCAAGGCCGGCGACCTCGTGTGCGCCTCGGCGACGGCGATCCTCGTCCACTTCAGCGCCGACCGGTTCCCGGTGGCGAGGGACTAGGACGCGACCGTCGTGTGCCGGGGCGCCTCCGAGCTCGACGTCGCCATCAGGACCGCGCAGATCGGGACCGCCATCGCCAGCGCCGCCAGGACGAACACCGGGAACAGGAACGAGAACACCTCCGTGCCGGCCGGGTCGGGCGCGCCCGGGTCCAGGTGCAGGCGCACCGCCGCCATGCCCGTGTAGTGCATGCCCGTCACCGCCGCACCCATCACCAGGCCCGCCGCCAGCCGGGGCAGGAGCTTGTCCAGCCCGACCGTGAACCACAGCGCCGCCGTGGCCGCGACGACCGCGATCACCACCGACAGCACCACCAGCGTCGGGTCGTAGCCGATCGAGCCCTTGACCTGCACCGCCCACATCCCCGTGTAGTGCATGACGGCCACCGCGAGCCCGGTCAGCAGGCCGCCGAGCAGCAGCCGCTTCCAGGCGAACCGGTTGCGGACGCCGAACACCAGCAGCCCGCAGAACACCGCCGCCACCGAGAGGAGCGCCGACAGCGCCGTGCGCAGGATGTCGTAGCGCACCGGCAGGCCGGGCGTGGAGAACCCGAGCATGGCGATGAAGTGCATGACCCAGATGCCGACCCCGCCGATGGACACCGCCGCGAGCACCAGCCAGGTCAGCCGGGAGCGCGGGCTGTCGGTGGACCTCGCCTGCAGCGTGCAGGCGAGGCCGAGGGCGCAGCCCACCACCGACGTCAGGTAGGCGAGCACGACGAGCCAGTTGCCCATCGCGAAGTCTTCGTGGTCCATGGGCATTGCCGGGCTCCTTCAGGCTTTCCGTGACTTGGGGGCGTGGTGTTCGGCGAGCGCGTGCTCGGCCGCGGCGATGAGGGTCTGCTTCGTCGACTCCGGTGACCGCGCGTCGCAGGTGACGACCTCCACCGCGGCCGGGATCTTGAGGGCCTCGCGCACCTGCTCGGGCCCGTGCTGGCGGGTGTCCTGGAACTGGTTGATCGCGACCAGGAACGGCAGGCCGCGCGATTCGAAGAAGTCGATCGAGGCGAAGCAGTCCGCCAGCCGGCGCGTGTCGACCAGGACGATCGCCGCCACCGCACCGCAGACGAGGTCGTCCCACATGAACCAGAACCGGTGCTGGCCGGGCGTGCCGAAGACGTAGAGCACCAGGTCCTCGGCGAGGGTGAGCCGGCCGAAGTCCATCGCGACCGTGGTGGCGAACTTCCCCGGCACCGCTTCGGTCCGGTCGACGCCGACGGCCGCGGACGTCATGAGGGCTTCGGTCCGCAGCGGGTCGATTTCCGAGACGGCACCGACGAACGTCGTCTTGCCGGCCCCGAACCCGCCGGCCACGACGATCTTCGCCGAGGTGATCCGGCCCTTGGCGAGACCGTTCCGGGAAACACTTTCAGAGTGCACGTAGTCCACTGAGGACCCTTTCGAGCAGGTCGTTCCGTTCGTCCCAGGAGGCGTCCGCGGTGAGCGTGTCGCGGATCGACACCTGGCCGGCGATCAGCAGGTCGCCGATGAGCACCCTGGCCACGCCGAGCGGCACGCCCAGGTGGGCGCCGACCTCGGCCACCGACCGCTGGTGCAGGCAGAACTGCGTCACCACGGCCAGGGGGTTGGTCGGGCTGAAGGGCGCCGTCCGGCCCTCCGCGGTCGTTTCCACGAGGGCTTCCACCGCCAGGTCGACCGTCGGCCGGGTGCGGCCGGCGGTCCAGGCGTAGGGGCGGGCCAGCGACGCCGCGTGCCGCCCGCCCTCGCGTCGCCGGCCTTCGGTCACCGGGCCGCCCCCGGGGCGGCCGCGGGCCGAGCCGGGGTCTCGACCACCTTCCCGACCCGGTCCACCAGCAGCGTCATCTCGTAGCCCACCAGCCCGATGTCGCAGCCCGGGTTGGCCAGCACCACCAGGTTCGAGCCGTCGCCGACGTTCATCAGCAGCAGGAAGCCCTGCTCCATCTCGATCACCGACTGCACCACCCGGCCCGCGGTGAACAGGTCGGCGGTGCCGAGCGCGAGGCTGGAGAGGCCGGACGCGATCGCCGAAAGCTGGTCGGCGCGATCGCGCGGCAGGGTGTCGTTCGCCGCCACGAGCAGCCCGTCCGCCGAGACCAGCGCGGCGTGCGCGACGCCGGGCACCTCCTGCGTGAACGCCGAGACCAGCCAGTTCCGGGACCTCTCGGCCACTTCCGCTCCTTCCTGCCGGGTGCTCATCGCCGCTCCGCCTCGGGCTCGCCCGCGACCCGGTGCCGGGCCGCGCGCATGCCGCTGTAGTGCCGGGAAAGGTTGTTCCGCACCGCGGCCGGGTCGCGGAACGACGGGTCCGCCTGCTGCGGCGCGCGCGGGGTGACCGAGCCGGGCGCGAGCTGCGCACCGGGTGTCCGGGCCGGCAGTCCCGAGTCGGTGAACTCGGCGTCGTCGAGGGTGCCGACCGCGGCTTCCGCGGCCTGGCGGACCTGGTCGGCCGGGGTCGCCCAGGCACCGGGCGTCGCCGGGGTGCTTTCGGCGAACCAGTGCGACAGCATCTGGTCGAAGATCGGCGTCGGCGGGTCGGCCACCGGCGGCGGTTCTTCGGCGGGCCACCGCGGTTCGGGCTCGTGGCGGGCGGTGCCGTTGACCGAGCCGTTGACCGCCGGGGCCGGGGTGGGCGGGAGCGCCCGCGGCGGCAGGTCGACCAGGATCAGCACGCCCGGGACGTGCACGCTGGCGGTGATGCCGGCGCTGGCCGTCCGGGTGGTCGTGGGCCGCAGCCGGACGGTGATCCCGTGCGACGCGGCCAGCCTGCTCACCACGAACAGGCCCATCCGGCGGGTGGTCTCCGGGCTGACCGCGGCCCCGGCGGCCAGCCGGGCGTTCGCCGCTTCGAGGTCCTCGCGGGTCATGCCGAGGCCGACGTCGACCACCTCGATCAGCAGGCCGCCGTCGAAGCCCCGGTCGGCGGTGAGCACGACCTGCTCCTCCGGCGGCGACGACCGGATGGCGTTCTCCAGCAGCTCGGCGAGGATGTGCACGACGTCCGCCGCGGCCTCGGACTGCACCGACCCGCGCGGCGCGTTGCCGAGCGAGACGCGCTGGTAGTCCTTGACCTCCGACGTCGCGGCCCGCAGCAGCTCGACCGTCGCGACCGGGCCGACGTCACGGCGCACCGGCTTGCCGCCCGCCAGGACCTGCAGGTTTTCGCCGTTGCGCCGCAGCCGGGTGGCGATGTGGTCGATCTGGAACAGCTCCGCCAGCCGCTGCGGGTCCTGCTCGTCGGCTTCGAGGTCCTCGATCACCGACAGCTGCAGCTCCACCAGCGACTGGCTGCGCCGGGACAGCGTCATGAACATCTCGCTGACCTGGATCCGCATCTCGGCCTGCTCGCCGACGGCCAGGCGCACGGCCTGCCGGTGCATGTCGTCGAAGGCCCGCGCGAGCTGCCCGATCTCCTCCTCGGAGTCGACCGGGATCGGCGCGGTCGCCCGCCAGTCGACGTCCTCGCCGTCGCGGATGCGTTCGATGGTGCCGGGCAGGCGGCGTTGCGCGGTGTCGAGCGCGGCGGCGTGCAGCCGCCGGATCGGGGCGACCACCGACCGGGCCACGGCGAGGGCGATGGCGAGGGCGCCGAGCAGCGAGGCGAGCACCAGCGCGGCGTCGCGCAGCGCGTCGGACCGGGCGGTGTTGGTCTGCGCGCCGACCGCGTCCGAAAGCGTTTTCACCTGCTCGGCGAGGATGGTGCCGAGCATCGTGCGCTTCGCCTCGGCGCCCCCGGCCCCGGGGCTGGTCGCCGCGGCGAACCGGGCGGCCGCCGCCCCGGCGGGCAGCGCGCGCCGGATCTGTCCGGTGAGTACGGCTTCTTCGGCCGCGGCGCGTTCGGCAGCCGCCACCGAGGTGCCGTCGGGCCGGCCGGCCAGCGCCTGTTGATCGGCGAGACTGGTCCTCAGCTGCACCAATGATTCGGTGCTGGCCGCGGCCGCGTCGAGATCACCATTCCCCGCCTGCTCCGCGATTCCGCCGATCACCTCGCTGAGCGAGACGCCGAAGTCGTGGTAAGCCGCGGTTTTCGCGGCCGGCGAACCGGTCTGCTGCCGCAGGTCGGCCAATTTCCCCAGCTGATCTTCCAATGATCGCGACAACTCCGGGTTAAGCTGGGAAAAGGCGGCGTCGTGGCGGACGACGGCGGCTTTCTCGTCGACCGCGGCGGTCTGGGCGGCACCGCCGTCGTGGATCATCTCGTCGTCGACGAGCCCGGCGAGTTCGGAAATCCCTTGCACGACCGGCATTTGGTCGCGGACGGCGCTGAGCCCGCCGGCCCGGGCGAGTTCGGCCTGCACCCGGCCGCCCGCCAGCAGCAGGGCGACCAGGACCGGCAGCAACAGCACTACGGAGATCTTGGTGCGCAACCGCCAGCTGCCCGGATTCCAGGAGGTGACGGAACGACGGGACGAGGGTTCGTCTTCTTTCATCGGTGGCGTGGCTCGATTCGTACCGGTGGCCCGAGAACGATTTCCGGTTCCTTTTCCGCGGAATTCAGCCGACGACGTAACTCCGGTGGCCGTGGTGTTGTCAAGGAATGCCGTTCGTTTCCCCCGTACGCACCAATCACACAGCGTGAACTGCCACTACGCGACTTTTTACCCTTGCGGAGAGTGAAGAAGGCTCGCCAGACCGTGTGGAATTCCGGCCCGGGTGCGTGAATTTCCGGCGGCCGCGCGACCTCCGTCCGGAGTCCCGGCACTGCCCGTTACCCTCGGCCGGGAAAGGAGGCCGGCGTCGATGTTGAAGATTCACTTCACGGAAGCGGACCTGGCGAAGATCACCATCGCCGAGGACGCCGACCCGATGTGGGAGCTGCTGATGAGCAGCTACCGCATCCGGCGGCCGGAGGGTGAGCCGTTCTTCGGCCGCTGGCGGCGGGGCTCGCGGTCGGCGGTCCCGCAGTCCGGCCGGCTGCTGATGTCCGCGGTCCCGCCGTACGGGTATTGCCCGGACTTCCTCACCCCGGCGGGCACCCGCACGATCGGCGACGGGATCACGGCGGTGCTCGAGACGCCGGCGCCGGTGCTGGCCACCGACGTCGCCGAGCTGGTGGCACAGGGCACCCACGTCCCGGCCTGGCTCCGCCGCGTGGGCGACGGCGAGGCGGGCGAGCTCCGCCGCCTGGGCGCGGCGCTGCACGACTACTACCGCCAGTGCGTGGCCCCGGACTGGGCGACGGTCCGCCGCTCGGTGGCCCGCGACCGCCACCGGCTCCAGGCGAACCTGGACCGCGGCGGGCCGCAGCTGCTGCTGTCGACGTTGCACCCGGAGGTGACGTGGTCGCCGCCGGTGTTGCGGGTGCGCTTCCCGATCGACCAGGAACTGCACCTCAACGGCCGCGGGCTCAGGTTGATCCCGGCCTTCTTCGCCCACGGCATGCCGACGACGTACAAGGACCCGCTGCTGCCCCCGGCGCTGGTGTATTCGATCAGCCACCCGAGGTTCGACAGCGACGCGGAGCCGGGGCCATCGCTGGCGGCGCTGCTGGGCCAGACGCGCGCGAGGGTGCTGGTGACGATCGCGACGACCCGGTGCAACACGAGCGAGCTGGCGGACCTGACGAGAATCTCCCCGGCGACGGCGAGCCAGCACGCATCGGTGCTGCGGGCGAGCGGGCTGATCAGCAGCAACCGGTCGGGGAAGTCGCAGATCCACGAGATCACCCCGCTGGGTCTGGGGATCATCCGGGCGAGCTGACGACCCGCGCGAGCGGGCGGCCGGCCGCCCGCCGCGGCGGCTGCTGCGGCAGTGCCGCCGGGGAATCGCCTGACGCGGTAGCGCCCGGCCACGCCGCTCGGTTGCGCTGCCGCCACCGCCCGCCGGGGCATCGCCTGCCGCAGTAGCGCCCGGCCTCGCGGCCCGGTTGCGCTGCCGGGCGCCGGCCAGCCGCCGCACCACCACCCGCCGCGGCAATGCCCCGCCGGGCCGCTCGGTTGTGCTGCCGCACGCGGCACCACCCGCCCCAGCACCGCCCGCCGCACCACCACCCACCGCGGTAGCGCCCGACCTCGCCGCCCGGTTGCGCTGCCGCCGCGCCGGCCGACCACGCCGCTCGGTCGTGGTGCCGGCCGGGACCGGGTCGTGTTAGCCTGTCGCCGTGCTGCGTCCGATGTTGCTTCCGCGACTCGTAACCCGGCGCGCCGGCTGAACCCAGGTTGCCGGCGTGCTGAGTCGGCGATCGCCTTTTTTCCGGGACCTGGCCCCGATCTCGTTCCTTCCACACAGGAGATCCGCCATGTCCACTTCCTTCGCCGTTCCCGCGCCCCGGTCCGCCATGCTGCTTCGCCGGCGCATTGCCACCTACTTCGTCGGCGGGGCCGATGAGGTCCCCGCTCTGGTCGGTGCGCTCGGTGGGCGGCCCGTTCACGAGCTGTCCGTCGACGTCAAGGACGGCGTCCGCGAAAGCAGCATGGTCTGCGCCGTCCTGCTGGCCGCCGACGAGACCGGACCCCTGCTGGACCGGCTGCGCGCGCTGCCGTCCGTCGTCTCGGCCGAGCTCGCCTGAGGCGTTTGCCGGAGCCGGCGCCGGGTAGCCCGGCGCCATGACGGACGTCAAAACCCGGCGGAGCACCGCCCGGACCGCCGCCCTGCTGTTCGGCCTCGCGTTCCTGCTCGTGGGCGTCCTGGGGTTCATCCCCGGGATCACCGCGGACTACGCCGCTCTGGAGTTCGCCGGGCACGAGTCGGGCGCCCAGCTGTTCGGCGTGTTCACCGTGTCGGTGCTGCACAACCTCGTCCACCTGCTGTTCGGTGTGCTCGGCGTCCTCGCCGCGCGCGCCAACGGCAGTTCGCGCGCGTTCCTGATGATCGGCGGCGGGATCTACGTCCTGCTGTGGGTGTTCGGACTGGCGATGGACCACGACAGCCCGGCCAACTTCCTGCCGATCGACAACGCCGACGACTGGCTGCACCTCGGCCTGGGCGTGGCGATGATCGCCGCCGGCATCGCCACCGCGGCCGCCGACCGGGCGCGCGGCCAGTACCCCGAGCCGGACAAGCAGGGCCACTGACCTCAGGGCCTCCGGCCGACGCCCGTCGCGATCTCGTGCAGCCGGTGCCGGTCCGGGGCCAGCGGGGCCGTCTCCGCGCCCGCGCCCTCCCGCAGTCCCGCGAGGAAATCCTTCAGCGTGGCCGCGGCGTCCCGGCCCGGCTGCCAGTCCAGTTCGGACTCCGCGCGGGCCGTGCTCATCACCGGCAGCCGCATGACCGCGTCGAACAGGCCCGGTGACGCCGGGATCGCGTGCACGCGCCAGGCCGCCTCCACCGCGGCCCGCACCGCCGCCGCCGGCACCGGGATCGTGCGCGCGCCCAGCAGGTCCGCCGCGAACCGCGGGTCCACGACCGGGCCCGTCGCGATGTTGAACGCCCCGCGCACCGGCCGCGTCACCGCGCGGCGGACCGCGTCGGCCAGGTCGTCGGTGTGCACGATCTGGAACCGCAGCCCGCGGATGTCCGGCACTACCGGTAGTAGCCGCACCAGCGAGCCCGGCACGAACGGCCCCGCGAACAGCCGGCGCTGCTCGGTCGCGGCACTGCGCTGGAAGACGAACCCCGGCCGCATCCGGACGACGTCCAGCTTCGGGTGCCGGCCCTCGAACGCGTCCAGGTACCGCTCCAAATAAGCCTTTTCCCGGGTGTACGCGGCGCCGGGCCAGCCGTGCGTCGGCCAGTCTTCGGTCACCGGCTCGTCGTCCGTCCGCGGCGAGTACGCCCCGATCGACGACGTGTAGACGAGCTTGGGCACGCCCGCCGCGGCCGCCGCCTCGAACACCCGCATCGAGCCGAGGACGTTCGCGCGCCACGTCCGTTCCGGACGGCGGGTGGGCTGGAACAGCCACGCCAGGTGCACGACCGCGTCGGCGCCGCGCAGGTGCGGCACGAGGTCGTCGCGTTCGACGTCGGCCGTGACGACGCCCTCCGCCGGGCGCCGGGCCAGCCCGACGATGGTCTCGACCTGCGGGTCCGCGTCCAACGCGCGGACCACCCCGGTCCCGATGTTGCCGGTCGCTCCGGTCACCACGATGCGCATCGGGGCCGGTTACCCGGGGTCCGCACGGACAACCCTGCTATCTTCGACGGGAAGATCCGTTCGTGAGGAGACCAGTCGTGGCAGGTGACGTCGACATCTCCGGGTAGCCCCGGAGTCCGCAGGCCCCCGGTGCCGCCGGTGCGGGCCGCCGTCGACGTCCCCTTTTCCGCTTTCACGCCATCGAGGTCTTCGCCATGTCCGAAATCGTGCTGTCCGGCCTGTCCTTCTCCTGGCCGGACGACACCCCCGTCTTCGACCGCCTGTCCGCCACCTTCCCGAGCGGCCGCACCGGTCTCGTCGCCCCGAACGGCTCCGGCAAGACGACGCTGCTCAAGCTCGTCGCCGGCGTCCTGCAGCCCTCCGCCGGCAGCGTCACCGCCGACGGCGTGCTCGGCTACCTCCCGCAGGACCTGCCGCTGAGCGGAGAACCGTCCGTCGCCGAAATCCTCGGCGTGGCCCCGGTTCTGCGCGCCATCGCCGCCGTCGAATCCGGGGACGTCGCCGAGGAGCACTTCACCACCATCGGCACCGACTGGGACCTCGAGGAACGCACCCGCGCCCAGCTCGACCGGCTCGGCCTCGCCGACCTCACGCTCGAACGCACCTTGAGCACGCTCAGCGGCGGCCAGATCGTCTCGCTGGGCCTCGCCGCGCAACTGCTGAAACGCCCGGACGTGCTGCTGCTCGACGAACCCACCAACAACCTGGACGCCGAGGCGCGCCACAAGCTCCATGCCGTGCTCGACGACTGGTCCGGCTGCCTGCTCGTGGTCAGCCACGACCGCGCGCTGCTCGACCGGATGGACCGGATCGCCGAGCTGCACGGCGGCGAAATCCGGTTCCACGGCGGCAACTTCACCGCCTACGAAGAGGCCGTCAAAGCCGCGCGCGAGGTCGCCGAGAAGAACATCCGCACCGCCGAGCAGGAGGTCAAGCGCGAGAAGCGGGAGATGCAGCAGGCCCGCGAGCGCGCCGCCCGCCGGGCCAGCACGGCGTCGCGCAACCTGGGCAACGCCGGACTGCCGAAGATCTTCGCCGGCACGATGAAGCGCAACGCGCAGGAGTCGGCGGCCAAGGCGGACGGCACGCACGCCGCCCGCGTCGGTGCCGCGAAGGCCAAGCTCGACCAGGCCGAACGCGAACTCCGCACCGAGCAGAAGATCAGCCTGCAGCTGCCGCAGACCGAGGTCCCGGCCGGGCGGACGCTCTTCCTCGGCGAGGGCCTGCGTGTGCGCGGGCTCTTCGGCGACGGCGTCGACCTGGCGATCCGCGGCCCCGAGCGGATCGCGCTCACCGGCCCCAACGGCGCCGGGAAGTCGACGTTGCTGCGGCTGGTCCACGGCGATCTCGAGCCCGACGGCGGCACCCTCACCCGCGCCGACGGCCGGATCGCCTTCCTCTCGCAGCGCCTGGACCTGCTGGACGACGACCGCAGCGTGGCCGAGAACCTGGCGGCGGCCGCCCCGGCGCTGCCGGCCGACCGGCGGATGAACCTGCTGGCCCGCTTCCTATTCCGCGGTTCCCGGGTGCACCTGCCGGTCGGTGTGTTGTCCGGCGGCGAACGGCTGCGCGCCACGCTCGCCTGCGTCCTGTTCGCCGAACCGGCGCCGCAGCTGCTGTTGCTGGACGAGCCGACGAACAACCTCGACCTGGTCAGCACCGGGCAGCTGGAAAGCGCGCTGACGGCGTTCCGCGGCGCGTTCGTCGTCGTCAGCCACGACGAGCGCTTCCTCGCCGAGATCGGGATCGACCGGTGGCTGCGGCTGGAGCACGGTGACGTACACGGGTGACGTCGGGCGACGGTCGCCGCGGGTCCTTCGGAATTTCTAGCGTGGTGAAGTCACCCGCTGAAAGGAACACGATGTCCGAAGTGACCTACACCGCCGTCGCCACGTCCACCGCGGAGGGCCGCAACGGCGGCCGCGCCACCTCCGACGACGGCGCACTCGACGTCACCCTCGCCGTGCCCAAGGCCTTCGGCGGCGCGGGCGACGGGACCAACCCGGAGCAGCTGTTCGCGGCGGGCTGGGCGTCCTGCTTCGTCGGGGCCGTGCGCCGGGTCGCGGGGGCGAAGAAGGTGCCGCTGAACGACCTCGCCGTGGTCGCCGAAGTGACGCTGCACCACGACACCGAGGCGGGCGAGTTCCGGCTCAGCGCGGTGCTGCACCTGGAAGCGACGGGCATCGACCAGGCCACGGCCGACGAGCTCGTCCAGGGCGCGCACCAGGTGTGCCCGTACTCGAAGGCCACGCGCGGCAACATCGAGGTCACCCTCGACGCGACCGTCGCCTGACGCCGTCGTGAGTGGTGAGGCGGGTTAGAACCCGCCTTACCACTCACGACGCTCACAGGTGGGTGGCGTCGATGACGGCCTGGGCGAACGGGCGCGGTGCTTCCTGCGGCACGTTGTGGCCGATGCCGTCGAAGACGCGGTGTTCGTACTTGCCGGTGAACTTGGCGCGGTAGGCCTTGCCGTCCTTGGCCGCGCCGTCGAAGTCGCTGCCGATCGTGATCGCCGGGACGCCGATGGTCGCTCCCGCGTTCAGCTTCTGTTCGTACGCCTCGTACTGCGGCTCGCCCGGCGCCAAGCTCAGGCGCCAGCGGTAGTTGTGGATGACGATGGCGACGTGGTCCGGGTTGTCGAACGCCGCCGCGCTGCGGTCGTACGTCGCATCGTCGAAGTGCCAGGCCGGCGACGCCGTCTTCCAGATCAGCTTGTTGAAGTCGTGGCGGTTGGCCGCGTAGCCCGCGCGGCCGCGCTCGGTCGCGAAGTAGTACTGGTACCACCAGCCGAGCTCGGCGGCCGGGGCCAGCGGCTTCTGGTTCGCCGCCAGGTTCGTCACGATGTACCCGCTCACCGCGACGATCGCCGTGCAGCGTTCCGGCCACAGCGCGGCGATGATGTCGACGGTCCGGCCGCCCCAGTCGTAGCCGCCGAAGACGGCCTTGTCGATCTTCAGCGCGTCCAGCAGGGCGATGACGTCGAGCGCCACGGCCGTCTGCTGGCCGTTGCGGACCGTCGCCGCCGACTTGAACGCCGTCGGGCCGTAGCCGCGCAGGTAGGGGACGATCACCCGGTAGCCCGCGCCGGCCAGGATCGGGGCGACGTCGACGTAGCTGTACGGGTCGTACGGCCAGCCGTGCAGCAGCACCACCGGCTGCCCGCCGGCCGGGCCGAACTCGTGGTAGGCCATCGTGACCAGGCCGGCGTCGGCCTGCTTGACCGGCCCGAGCGAGGTGTGTTCCCCGGACCCGGCCCGCAGGTCGGGGGCGGGCGCGGGAGCGGCCGCGGGGGTGCCCGGCGAGCAGGCCGCCAAGGACGTCGCCGCGAGCCCGGCCGCGAACGCCTGCCCGAACCTTCTCCTGCTGATCATCTGCTGCTCCTGTGCGAAAGACCGTGGGACTTTCACGACGTTAGGAGTCGTTTGGTGACCTTCGCGCCCGTCAGGTGACGCAGCCGGTGTACGTCACCCTTCGAGGGTCTTCAGCATCCCGGCGAGATCGGCCCGCGAGCTGACGCCCAGCTTGGGGAAGATCCGGTGCAGGTGGGTGCCGACGGTCCGGTGCGAAAGGTACAGCCGCTGCCCGATCTCCCGGTTCGTCAGGCCCTCGGCGGCCAGCTGCGCGATGCTCAGCTCGTGCGGGGTCAGCTTGTCCCGGGCGTCCGGCCCGCGGTTGGGGCTCGACTCCCCCGCGCTGCGCAGCTCGCGCCGGGCCCGGTCGGCCCAGGCCGCCATGCCGAGCGCGTCGAACGTCTTGCGGGCGGTGCGCAGGTGGGTCCGCGATTCGACGACCCGCCGCTGCCGCCGCAGCCACTCCCCGTACGCCAGGTGGACGCGGCCGCGTTCGGCGGGCCAGCCGGCCGAGTCGAGGGCCTCGGCGAACAGCTCGTCGCTCGGGTCGAGCACGGCCCGGGCGTACCGGAGGCCGATGTGCAACGCGGGTGACGGCGTGTCCAGGCACTCGAGTCCGGTCACGACCTCCCGCAGCTCGGCGGTCCGCCCCGCCCGCACCGCGGCTTCGGTGAGTTCCGCGACGCAGTAGGTGCGCAACGCCAGCTGGTAGGCGGGGTCGGCCGGGTCGAGCAGCCGGCGCAGGTCGGCGAAGGCGTCCTCGAACCGGCCTTCGCTCAGGCCGGCCAGGCCGCGCGTGAGCTGCACGGTGGCCAGCACCGGCCGGGCGCCGGCCGCGAGCCCGGCGCGTTCGGCCTCGTCGGCGAGGGTCTTCGCTTGCTTATGCTCGCCGCGCAGGGCGGCGATCTCGGCCTGGACCGCGGTGGCGAGCCCGGCCATGAACGGCTGGCCGGTCTCGCGCGCGAACCGAACCGCTTCCGCCGCGGCGGGCACGGCGCCGGCCAGGTCGCCGAGCCGGACCCGGCTCCACGCCTGGACGGCCAACGCGCGCGGCAGCAGCCCGAGCCGCCCTTGCGCCCGCAGCCCGGGCGCCGCGGCGGCGGAGAACCGGGCGGCGAGGTCGAAGGCACCCACCTGCAGTGCGGCGCTGCCGAGGTACCGGTCGACTTCGGGATCGGCGCCGGTCTTGGCGACCAGCTCCCGGAGGTGCCCGAGGACGGCCTCGCCGCGTTCGAAGGGAGCGACATAGGCGGAGACGGCGACGATCCGCGGGTCGCCGTCCGGGATCGGCAGCCGATCGGCGACGTCCAGGAGGGCCTTCCGCGCCTCCGGACCGGGTTCGGTCCAGAAGCAGCGCATGGCGGCGCTCCAGAGGATCCGCATGGCGGCGTCGTGCTGCCCGTCTTCGGCGACGGACGCGGCGGTCCGGGCGAGTTCGGCGACGCGGGCGGGGTCTTCGCGGACGCCGTCTTCGAACTCGCTGAGCAACCGGCCGGCGGTGGCCCGGCGTCGGGGATCGGCCGGGCTGGCCGCGTGGACCAGGCGTTCGGCGGTCTCCCGCCGCCCGGATTCGACGGCCAGTTCGGCGGCCAGCAGCAGCCGGTCGGTCCTGTCCCCGGCGTCGGGACTGAGCCGGGCGGCCTGTTCGAGGGCGGCGATGGCGGCCGCGGCACCACCGCGGAAGCGGGCGCGCTCGGCGGTGCGTTCGAGTTCGCCGGCCACGGTCTCGTCCGGCCCGGCGGTGGCGGCGGCTTGGTGCCAGGCACGCCGATCGGGCTGGTCGCGAAGGGCTTCGACGAGGGCGAGGTGGGCGTTCCGGCGATCGAGCGGGGTGGCCGAGGCCGGGATGGCGGACCGCATGAGGGGGTGCCGGAAGGTGACGGCCCCGGCGGACAGCTCGATCAGCCGCGCTTCGACGGCGGGGGCGAGGATCGCGGGATCGGCGGCCGCGGTGGTACCCGTCCCGAGCAGGGCGTCCGTCGCCGCCAGGGTCTCCGCCAACGATGTCGTCTCGTTCAGCGCCGCCACCAGCAGGGCCGTCCGGGTCGCCTCGGGCAGCGCCGCCACCCGGGCCGTGAACGTCCGCTCCAGCCGTTCGGTCAGGGGCAGCACCGGGTCCACGCCGTCCAGCGACGCCACCGCCGCGGGCAGCTCCGTCAACGCCAACGGCAACCCCGCCGCTTCGGCCAGCAACCGCGTCCGGACGGCCGGCGCCAACCGCGGCGCCACCGAATCCAGCACCTCCGCTGCCGCGTCCGCCGGCAACCTCTCCAGCACCATCGACGTCAGCCCCGCCGACAGCAGCGGGGACTCGGCGCCGTCCCGCAGGGTCGCCACCAGGACGATCGGCTCGGTCTCGATCCGCCGCGCCACGAACGCCAGGACGTCCGCGCTGGCCCGGTCCAGCCAGTGCACGTCCTCCGCCACCAGCAGCAACGGCTTGGCCGCCGCCTCCTCGGCCAGGAGCGTCAGCACCGCCAGCCCGACCAGGTACGCGCTCGGCTTCGCTCCCGAAGCCAGCCCCAGCGCCGTCTGCAGGGCGTCCCGCTGCGGCGCCGGCAGCTCCGCCACCCCGGCCCGGACCGGGTGCAGCAGCTGGTGCAGCCCGGCGTACGCCAGGTTCCGCTCGGCCTCGGCCCCGGTCGTCCGCAGCACCCGCAACCCCGCCACCGAGGCCGCCGCGGCCGTCGAAGCCACCAGCGCCGACTTCCCGATGCCCGCCTCGCCGCGGATCAGGACGCCGCTGCGGTCCTCCGGGCCGTCGACGAGCTCGCCCAGCTCCTTCAGCTCGGTGTCCCGCCCGGTCAGCGCCATGGAAACGACCTTACCCAACACTGTTTCCGCAGCTCACGGCCGAGTGACGTACAGCGGCAGCGTCATCCGACGGGCGCCGGGCCTTCCCGCCCGCACCTAGCGTTCCCCCGTAATGACCAGCGACCGGAGAGACCGATGAAACGCCTCCTTCTCGCCGCCGCCGTGCCGCTCCTGCTGACCACCGTCACGCAGCCGGCCGCCTCGGCAGCAACCCCCGCCCCCTGCGCCGCCGTCGCGGTGCCCGCCCCGCCGGGCGCCGGGATCGAGTCGGTGCAGGCCACGCCCCAGGCGTCGTTCTGCCTGATCACCGTCACGCTCACCCACACCGGCGCCGACCACGTCAAGGTCGCCGTGGCCCTGCCGGACACCGGGTGGAACGGCCGGCTCCAAGCCCTCGGCGGCAGTGCCTACGCCGCCGGCAACTTCGACGCGCTCCCCCAGGCGGCCCAGGCCGGCTACGCCGCCGTCACCACCGACGCGGGTGTGTCCCTGGACGGCCTCGACACGTCCTGGGCGCTGAAAGGCGGCCGGGTCGACCAGACGCTCCTGACCAACTTCGCCACCCGATCGGTGCACGAAGAGGCCGTCATCGGCAAGGCCGTCACGCAGCGGTACTACCAGCGCCCGATCTCGTACGCGTACTGGACCGGCTGCTCGACCGGCGGCCGCCAGGGCTACTCCGAGGCCCAGGACTATCCGAAGGACTTCGACGGCATCCTGGCCAACGCCCCCGCCGTCGACTGGACGCGGTTCGCGGTCGCCACCCTCTGGCCGCAGGTCGTCATGAACCAGAGCCACGACTTCCCGAGCCCCTGCGTGCTTTCCGCGTTCCGCACGGCCGCCGTCCAGGCGTGCGACGCGAAGGACGGCGTGACCAACGGCATCGTCGACCGGCCGGACGAGTGCGGCTACGACCCGCGTCGCCTCGTCGGGACGAAGGTGGTCTGCGACGGCCACGAGGTCACCGTCACGGCCGCGGACGCCGAGGTCGTACGCAAGATCTGGGCGGGCCCGACCGACGAGCGCGGCCACCGGCTGTGGGCCGGGCTGCCGAAGGGCGCGGACTTCACCTGGCTCGCCGGCACCCAGCCGGGTCCCGACGGCACGCTGACCGCGCCGGGCTTCCCGGTGGCCGTCAAGTGGGTGCAGTCGTTCCTGGAGAAGCAGGCCGGTTTCGACACCTCGAAGCTGACGTACGCGCAGTTCGCGGCCCTGTTCCGCCAGTCGGTGCGCGAGTACGACGACGTCATCGGCACGTCCGACCCCGACCTCTCGGCGTTCCGCCGCGCCGGCGGCAAGCTGATCACGTTCGTCGGCGCCAACGACCAGCTGATCCCGCCGGGCGGCACGCTGTCCTACCGCGCCGAGGTGGAACGGACGATGGGCGGCCCGCAGCGGGTCAACGACTTCTACCGGCTGTTCCTCGCGCCGGGTGTCGAGCACTGCTTCGGCGGTGGCGGCCCGGAGCCGACGAACGCGCTCGGGCAGCTGGTCGACTGGGTCGAGCACGGGAAGGCGCCGGCCACGCTGACGGCGGCGTCCGCGGACGGCAAGACCCGCGACCTGTGCCCGCTCCCGCGGGTTTCCCGCTACACCGGCGGGGACCCGGCCACGGCGTCGAGCTACCGCTGCCGCTGAGCTCCGGTCCGCGAGCGCCCTCCCCGGGCGCTCGCGGACTGGACTTGCGGGTCCAAAAATGGCTCGGCACGCTGAGGTCATGGCACTCGATCAGTACTACCTCCTCGGGCGGTCCGGACTGCGCGTCAGCCGGCTCGCCCTCGGCACGATGAACTTCGGCACCGGCGGTTTCCACGCCGCCTACGGCAAAACCGAGGACGAAGCCCGTCCGGTCTTCCGCAGGTACCTCGACGAGGGCGGCAACTTCGTCGACACGGCGGACTTCTACACCGCGGGCGAGAGCGAGACGATCCTCGGCAAGCTCATCGCCGAAACGAACTCCCGCGACCGGGTCGTGCTCACCACCAAGTTCACCAACAGCGTCGACCCGGCCGACCCCAACGCCGGCGGCAACGGCCGCAAGCACCTGATCCGCGCCCTCGAGGCGTCGCTGCGCCGGCTGGGCACCGACTACGTCGACGTCTTCCTGCTGCACACCTGGGACCGGATCACCCCGGTCGAGGAGGTGGTGCGCACGCTCGACGACCTCGTCCGCGCGGGCAAGATCCGCTACCCCGGCCTGTCCGACGTCCCGAGCTGGTACGCGGCACGGGCGCAGTCGCTGACCGAGGCGCACTCGCTGGCGCCGATGATCAACCTGCAGCTGCCGTATTCGCTGGTCGAGCGGCAGATCGAGACCGAGCACGTCCCGATGGCCCAGCACCTCGGCCTCGGGGTCACGGCGTGGAGCCCGCTGGCCGGCGGCGTCCTCACCGGCAAGTACCGCGACGGCGGCACCGGACGGCTCAGCGACGGTCCTTCGGGGACGGACCGCACCCCGCAGGTGCTGGAACCGCTCGGGAAGATCGCCGCCGAGCTGGGGGTGACGATGGCCCAGGTGGCGATCAACTGGGTGGCCACCCAGCCGGGCATCGCGGCGGCGATCGTCGGCGCGAGCAGCGCCGGCCAGCTCGGCACGAGCATGGCGGCGCTGGACTTCGAGATCCCGGCCGAGCTGCGCAGCCTGCTCGACGAGGCGAGCGCGGCCCCGCCGGCGTCGGTCTACCGGATGTTCACCCCGGAGTACCAGAACTGGATCGTCAGTCCCGGGCTGAAGATCGGCGACAAGCCGGCGGGGTACGCGCCCGCGGTGCGGAACTGGTAGCTCAGCCGGACACCACCGCGCCGCCCTGGATGACGTGGCGGAACTTCTCCGGCTCGGCCAGCACCCCGATGTCGGACAGGGGGTCGCCGTCGACGACCAGGAGGTCCGCGTGGGCCCCCACGGCCAGGGTCCCGATCTCGCCGGTGAGGTTCAGCAGCTCCGCCGCCGTCGACGTGGCCGAGCGGAGGATTTCCAGCGGTGACTGGACTTCGGCGCGTAGGCGGAACTCGTGGTTCTGGTGGCGGTGCATGCCGCCGAGCAGGTCCGTGCCGTAGACCAGCTTGACGCCGCCGCGGGACGCCCGCTCCAGGGCCGCCAGGCCGGCGCCGAGGACCTCGTCGACCTTGCGCCAGCTGGCTTCCGGGAGCCCGTGCTCGCGGCCTTCCTCCTTCAGGGCCCAGTACGTCACCAGGGTCGGGACGAGGAAGGCGTCGTGCTCGAGGAAGAGCTCGACACTGCGGTCGTCCAGGAGGTTGCCGTGCTCGATGGACCGGACACCCAGTTCCAGGGCCCGGTTCACGGCACGGGCGGTGTACGCGTGTGCGGCGACGTACCGGTTGGCCGCCTCGGCTTCCTCGACGATCGCGCGCAGTTCCCCGGCCGAGTACTGCGTCGAGTCGATGCGGTCGGTCGGGGACGCGACGCCGCCCGACGCCATCACCTTGATGTGGTGGGCGCCCTTGCGCAGCTCGTCGCGGGCCGCGGCGCGGACGGCGTCCTCGCCGTCGGCCACCCGGCCGAGCCCGGCGCAGCACGGGTGGTCGTCCTGCACCTGCGTACCGCGGGTGCGGCTGTCGCCGTGGCCGCCGGTCTGGCTCAGCGCGCGCCCGCAGAACAGCAGCCGCGGGCCGCGGAACAGGCCCTCCGCCTGGGCGTCGGCGAGCCCGAAGTCGGCGCCCGAGGCGTCGCGGACGGTGGTGAACCCGCGGTCGAGCATCCGGCTCATCGTCCGGGCGGCGTGCGCGGCCACGTAGTTCGGTGACGACGACGACAGCGAGCCCAGGTCCGCGGTCGACGCCGTGACGTGCACGTGCGCGTCGACCAGCCCCGGCAGCACGACCGCGCCGCGCAGGTCCAGTGCGGGGCCGTCGGGCGCGGTCAGGCCGGGCCCGACCTCGGCGATCCGGCCATCGGCGCACCGGAGGTCGCCCTCGGTGTACTCGCCGGAGAGCGGGTCGAGCAGTCGGGCGTTGCGCAGCAGCAGGGTCACTGTTCCTCCTTGAGCGCCGGCACGGCGAGCGGGGCGAGGGATCGGGCCACCTGGACCGAATCCTCGTCGTAGGCGCCTTCCGCGTCGAGGATGTTGAGCACGCCGAGGGTCCGGCCGCCGTCGACCACCGGGACGTTGATGATCGAGCCGCAGCCGAGGGACTCGATCAGCTCGTGGTCGGCGAAGATCTCCCGCACCGCCGCTTTTCCGGGGCCGAAGTAGGGCTCCTGCGCGGTGATGCAGCGGTCGAGCCAGCCCGCCGCGACCTCGACCGTCTTCTCCCCGCCGACCGGGTACTCCGCCGGGTGGCTGCTGTGCACGCGGCGCAGCGCCCGGCGTTCCGGGATCCAGGCGAGGACGGTGAACAGCCGCACGCCGAGCTCGGCACGCACCCGCTCCTCCACAATGGACAGACTCACTTCGTCATCTCCTTCGCGGTCGCCACCGGGGCGCCGTGTTCGGTCAGTTCCTCCAGCGAGCGGCCCGCGGTGGACAGGCCGAAGACGAGCACGCAGAGCACCCCGGCCGCCAGCACCGCCGTCGTCAGGCCGAAGACGCCGGCGAAGCCGAGGCTCGCCGCGGACAGGCCGATGATCGTCGGCGCCAGGATGCTGCCGACCCGGCCGAACGCGCTGGACAGACCGGTGCCGCTGGCGCGGATCCAGGTCGGGAACACCTCGGGCGTGTAGGAGTACACCCCGGCGTAGGTGCCGTTGAGGAAGAAGGACAGCACCGCACCGGCGAGCGTGATCGACCACGGCGCGCTGGTCTGGCTCAGCCAGAACGCGCTCACCGCCGAGCCGGCCAGGTAGAGGGCGATGGTGTGCTTGCGGTCGAGCCGTTCGGACAGCCACGCGGCGGAGAAGTACCCGGGTACCTGGGCCAGGTAGATGATGATCGAGAACTCGAAGCTCTTCGTCACCGTGATGCCGCGTTCCACGAGCAGCGTGGGGATCCACGAGAAGAAGCCGTAGTAGGAGAACGTGATCACGAACCAGACGGTCCAGATCACCGCCGTCCGGCGCCGCATGGCGGGGCTCCACAGGAACTTCAGCGCGCTGAGGAGGTTGACCTTCGGCGTCTCGGTCGCGGGGGCGGCGTCGGCCGGCGGCACCGGCGGGAGGGTGGTGCCGGTGGCCTTCTCGACGTCCCGCTCGATCTTGGCGACGACGTTCTCGGCCTCCGCGGCCCGGCCGTGGGCGAGCAGGAAGCGCGGCGATTCGGGCAGGGACCGGCGCCACCACAGCAGCATGACGATCGGCAGCGCGGTGACCAGCTGCGCGACCCGCCAGCCCTCGTCGAAGGACGGCACGACGAACCGCCCGATCAGCGCGGCCGCGACGAAGCCGAAGGAGAAGAACCCGGCGAGCGCGCCGACGAACCAGCCGCGCCGCTTGGCCGGGACGAACTCGGACAGGAAGGGCGCGATGATCGCGCTTTCGGCGCCCGCGCCCGCCCCCGCGAGCACCCGCGCGCCGAGGAAGACCTCGTAGTTCGGGGAGAAGGACGCGATGACGGAGAACAGCGCGTAGAAGGCCAGCGCGTACATCATCACCTTCTTGCGGCCGATGCGGTCGCCGAGCAGGCCGGCCGCGATCGCGCCGAAGAGGAAGCCGAACGGCGTCGCCGAGCCGATCAGGCCGAGCTGGCCGTTGTCGAGGTGCCAGGCGGCCTTGGCGCTGGGCAGCAGGAAGGCGACGACCGCCGAGTCCATGCCGTCGAAGGTGTAGCCGAGGCCGCCGATGAGCAGCAGTTTGTAGTGGGGACGGCTCAGCGGGAGCCGGTCCAGCCGGGTCAGCAGCGTCATGGGGAACGCCTTCCGTCGGGGAGTGCCGACAACATAGACTGCATTTCGTCAAAACTGCAACGTTCTTTGCAAAACTGGGTGCGTTACGGTGCACCGGACAGCAGGGGAGGGCGCCGAGGTGGCGGAGACCGACGACGGTTTCGAGGCGTGGCTGCGCGACCGGCTGCCCGAGCGGGGCTTGCGTCCGAAGTCGGCCGCGGTGCTGGAAGTGCTGGTCTCGCAGCCGCGCCGGGCGTCGTTCGGCTCGACGGCCGAGCTGGCCCAGCTGGCCGGCGTCAACGTCGCGACGGTGACGCGCACGGCCCAGGCGCTGGGCTTCGCGGGCTGGCCGGCGCTGCAGCAGGAGCTGCGGGCGCGGTACATGTCGTCGCTGAGCGCGCCGCAGGTGGCGGAGGAGCACCGCGACGTCGGCTCACCGGGGTCGGCGTCCCTCCGGCGTGACCTCGACAGCCTCGCGCTGCTGAACCGGCGGTTCGACGAGCCGCTGCTGCGGACGGTCGCGGGAGCGATGGCGGCGGCCCGCCGAACACTGGTGATCGCGGACGGAAGCTACGCGGCGGTCGGGATTGCGATGGCCCACAACGCGAGGTTGGCGGGCTACGACGTCCACGCGATCACGGCGGGCGACGCGGAACTGGCCAACCAGACGGCCAAGCTGACCGCGGACGACGTCCTGGTGGCGATCAGTTTCTGGCGCCTGTACGAGAGCACGGTCCTGGCGGCGAACGAGGCCCGCGACCGCGGCGCCCGGGTCTTCGCGATCACGGACGCGGCGAGCCCGGCCCTGGCAGGAGCGGCGGAGCAGGTGCTGATGGTGCCGGCGGAGGGCGTGACGTTCTTCCCGTCGTTGACGGCGGGGATGGCCTTGGCCCAGGCGATCGTGGCCCAGCTCGCGGCGGTCGACCCGGCGCGGACGAGCGCGTCGATCGAAGCGGCCGAGGCGATGTGGTCCCGCTTCGACCTCTTGCACCGACGCCCGTCCGGGTAACCGGAGACCATGCGCATCGGCCTGCTCTCATCGCCCGCCAGCACCCAAACGGTCGTGCCCAATCGGCCACGTCCAGCCCCGCGACGAGCGCGTCCATCGAAGCGGCCGAGGCGATGTGGTCCCGCTTCGACCTCTCGCCCGCCAGCACAACCCAAACGATCGCCGCCCAATCAGCCACGTCCAGCCCCGCGACGAGCGCGTCCATCGAAGCGGCCGAGGCGATGTGGTCCCGCTTCGACCTCTCGCCCGCCAGCACAACCCAAACGATCGCCGCCCAATCAGCCACGTCCAGCCCCGCGACGAGCGCGTCCATCGAAGCGGCCGAGGCGATGTGGTCCCGCTTCGACCTCTCGCCCGCCAGCACAACCCAAACGATCGCCGCCCAATCAGCCACGTCCAGCCCCGCGACGAGCGCGTCCATCGAAGCGGCCGAGGCGATGTGGTCCCGCTTCGACCTCTTGCACCGACGCCCGTCCGGGTAACCGGAGATCATGCGCATCGGCCTGCTCTACCCCACCCGCGACTGCGGCGAGGACGACTTCGCCGCCCTTTGCCGCCGGCTGGATCCCGCCCCCGAACTCGACTTCGCCTACGTCGAATGGGATCCCGGCGCGGCCGGACAGATCGCCGCCGTGCGGGCGCTCGGCTCGCCCGGCCGTCTCGTCGCCGCCGCCGACCGGCTCGGCACCACCCCGGACGTCGTCAGCTGGGCGTGCTCCAGCTGCAGTTTCACCCACGGTCTCGACGGGGCGCGCGACCAGGCGCGAGCCCTCAGCGATCACCTCGGCGTCCCGGCCAGCAGCACGTCACTGGCCTACCTCGCCGCCCTCGATCGGCTGGACGTCGAGCGCGTTGCGCTCGCCTCCGTCTACCACCCGGACCTGACCGCGCTCTTCGCCGCCTTCCTCGCCGAGGCCGGCGTCACCACCGTGCACGCCGTCTCGGCCGACGCGGGCTCCGATCGCGCTCTCGCCGCCTGGGACGCGCAGCGGATCACCGAACTCGCCGTCGCGGCCGACCACCAAGACGCCGCCGCCGTGCTCGTCCCCGAGACCGCCCTGCACACCACGCCGCTGCTCGCCGAGCTGGAGGAACGGCTCGAGAAGCCCGTGCTCACCGCGACCGCGGTCACCGTGTGGGACGCGCTCGGCGGCAAGGTGCAAAGCGGCCTGGGGACGTTGTTCAGGGCCGGGCCGGGCCGCCGTCCGCCGAGCTCATCCGCTTCGTGAACCGGGCCGCGACGTCGCGGAGCTTGATGTTCGTGTGCTGGGACTCCACGATCAGCCGGTGCATCGCCGCGTCCTCGTTGACCCGGTGGATCAGCATCAGCATGCCCTTGGCCTGCTCGATCACCGCGCGGGTCTCCATCGCGTTGCGCAGCTCGTCGGCCAGCCCGCGCGCCTCCCGGTACCGGCGCGTCAGCCGCAGCACCGTCTCCACGCACAACGTGAACAGCCGCAACACCTTCGTGTCGAACTCGTGGTAGCCGTGGGTCTCGAAGCCGAACAGCGTGATCGCGCCCACCAACGTGTCGTCCACGCGCAGCGGGACCGCCAGGTAGCTGCCCACGCCGAGTTCCTTCGCCGCCGCCACGAATTCGGGCCACTGCTCGCCCGTCTCCGCGACCGCCACCCGGACCACTTCACCCGTCAGGGCCGCGAGCAGGCCCGGACCGTCGCCTGCCGCGTACTGGACGTCGTCGATGCGCCGGGCTCGCTCGTCCGTGAAAGCCGCCGTCTGGGTCACGCCGTCGCGGACGACCATGATGCTGGCCAGGTCCGCGTCCGGGACCACCCGGACCGCTTCGCCGCAGACCGCGTCGAGCAGCCCCGGCGTGTCGGACATCGATTCGAGGACCCCGACGAGATCGGCCAGCACCGCGTTCAGCTCGTCGACCCGCGCCGCCATGCCGTCGCCAGTGGTCGGCAAGGCCCACCCCTCCCATGCGTCAAGCGGCGAGCACGGGATCGAGCTCGCCAGCAGCGTCAACAGAGACCACCGCTGGCGTTTCAACGGGTCCGGAGGAATTCTACCGGCCACGGGACCACGGTTTGACGTAGGCCGCGCCGGGTAGCCGACGAAGATGGACAATCCGGCAGTCGACGACGACCTGTGGGCGGAGTTCCACCGGGTGGTGAACATGACCTCGCGCGAGCTGGAGGACTGGCTGCGCACCCGCGACGCGGGCCCGGAGACCGAACCGCTCCCCGACGAGGCGGGCCCGCCGACGGGCAACGAGGTGCTGGCCATCCTGCGCAAGCGCAAGTCCGACGTGGACTCCCACGACGCCGACGTGATGCGCCGGGTCGTCGACCGGGTGCACGCCCAGCGCCGCGACGACCTGGAGCCCACCGCGGGCGAGGCCCACTGGCGCCACCGGCTGATGTCGATCGGCCACGACCCGCTCAAACCCGCCTGACCAAAGCCGTCGTGGGTGGTCAGGCGGGTCAGAACCCGCCTGACCACTCACGACCGGGGAGCCAGGTCAGCGGGTGACGGCCTGCCAGCGCTGGTTGGGCCCGTTGGTCGGCTTGTACAGGCCGATCCGGGCGCCGTCCTCACGGGACTCGCTCGTGACGTCGAGCAGCTGCCCGCTCGCCGCGTTGACGAACGTCCAGGTGCCGTCACCGGTCGTGGACAGCGTCCACTGCGCCGCCGGGTCGCACGCGCCCGCCGCGGCCAGCGTCACCGCGCCGCCGGACGTGCTGAGCACCTGGCCCGTGCCCGCGTTCGTGATGGTGAACC
Organism: Amycolatopsis sp. 505; assembly: GCF_031625235.1. Classification (NCBI taxonomy): domain Bacteria; kingdom Bacillati; phylum Actinomycetota; class Actinomycetes; order Pseudonocardiales; family Pseudonocardiaceae; genus Amycolatopsis; species Amycolatopsis sp. 505. The sequence goes on along the minus strand of NZ_JACKQP010000001.1, from coordinate 351,859 downwards.
GGTCGCGGTTGCCGTAGCGGCCCGTGCGGTCGGTGAGCGTCCAGCGCTGCGCCGCCACCGAGGCGTCCGTCGTGCGCTGGACCAGCGAGCCGTTCTCCGCCGACAGCGACTTGCCGCTCTGCACGCCGGTGAAGGTGACCGGTTTGCCCGAGCCGATGCCGGTGCCGGCCGCCGTCGCGGAGACACCGTCGACGAGGAAGGTCGTCACCGAACGCGCCGGGACCTGCAGCGTCGCCCGGCCGGCGGTCACCTTCACCGGCTTGCCCCGCTTCAGCGCCCCGGTGACGTCGGTGACCACCGGCGTCACGGACGCCCCGTGCCGGACGTTCCGGAAGCCGGACAGGTCCAGCGTGACGTCCTGGGCGTCGGTGCCCGCGTTGGTGTGCACGACCGTCGCCAGGTCCTCGCCGCGCATCGCGACCGTGGACGCGGTGTCGTTCACCCCGATCAGCCGGTCACCCGGCTTGATGTAGTGGGTGAAGTTGCGCATGGTGTTGAACTTGGTGTTCGTCTTGATCGGGCAGGTCTGCAGCGTGGCGTTCTTCGGGCAGTCGAACGGGACCTGGATCTCGCCCCAGTTCATCCCGGCCGCGGACTCGCCGCCCGGCTTCATGTTGTTGTAGTCCTCGATCGGCTGCCAGCTGACCCACGTGCTCGGTTCCAGGAGCCGCAGGTCGTCGGTGATCTGCTTGGCCATGCCGAGGCCGGGGTCCATGTCCGTGAAGTCCTGGCGGTCCAGCCAGCTGCCGCCGACCTCGCTCATCCACAGCGGCTTGCCCGCGCCCTTGGCGAGGTCGCGCGGGACCGGCCGGTTGCCGGTGCCGTAGGTGTGCACGTTGAGCCGGCCCGCCGCGGCGCGGGCGTCGGCCGACCAGCCGGCCCAGTCCGCCGCGAAGATGTCCGGGTTGGTCTCGTCGGGCGCGGAGACGATCGCTCGCGAGCCGGCCGCCTTCAGCGCGGACGCCATCGCCGGGATCAGCTGCGACTGGACCGCCGGGCCGATGTGCGCGCCCTCCTGGCGGCCGCCGGTCGGGTTGCCGTCGGCGCCGAGCGTGGTCTTCCAGTAGTTCGTGTTCGGCTCGTTCAGCGGGTTCACCGACGCGAACTTGATGCCGTGCGCCTTCTCGAGGGTCCGCACGACCTGCGTCACATACGCGGTGAAGTCGCCGATCTTGTCCGGCCGCAGCTGCTCGTCGGTGGCGTTGAAGCCGCCCGAGACGTACCCGGAGACGGTCTGGAAGTAGGGCGGCGAGTTGCTGAACGCCTCCCACTTCGTGACGCGGTTCTTGATCTTGTCGACCCACCAGCGCTGGTTCGGGTCCGCCTTGGGGTCGAACTCGGCCGCGTCGCCGGGGGTCCACCAGTCCTTGTCGGTGCGGGTGGTACCGGCCGGGGCCGTCCACCAGCCCGGCACCGCGGCACCCGCGCGCAGGTACGACGGGACGTCGGGGGCGTTGCCGCCGCCGACGTTGAACCGGGCGATGTTCAGGTTCAGCCCCTCGGGCCCGAAGACCAGGTCGGCCAGCTTGTCCCGGACGGCATCCGGGTAGCCGCCGGTCGCCTCGGCCATCCACGCCAGGCTGGCGCCCCAGCCGTCGAACGGCTGCTGCCGGTAGGTCGGATCCGGCTTGACTGTGACAGAAGTGGCCGCTTCCGCCGGTGCGGCGACGACCGCGCCGCCTATCAGAGGTACACAAAGGACGGTGAGCAAACGCCGCAAGTTCATCGTCGAACTGCCCTTCGGTGCGGTGGGGACGGTACTTCAGGCCTCGGTGTGGCCCAGCAGCGGCCGCGGCACGAACCGGGCCGCGGGGTCGAGCATCGTGCCGAGTTCCAGCACGACCAGTTCGTTGGCACCGGGCCGGACCACCGGGCGCGGCACGTACAACGTCCGTTGCGGCCCGCGCCGCCAGTACCGGCCGAGCGCGAACCCGTTGAGCCAGGCGACGCCCTTGCCCCACTCCCCCGTGTCGAGGAAGAGGTCGGCGGGCTCGTCGACGTCGATCCGGGCGCGCAGCACCACCGGCCCGGCCACCGCGCCCGTCACGGACGACGGCGCCGAAGGCCGCAGCGACGGCAGCGTGGCCAGGTCGAACGGCAGCACGTCCCAGCCGGCCAGCGGCTCGCCGTGCAGCGACGCCCCGCCGATGATGCCCTTCGCCTCGCCGATGCGCGGGCCGTAGTCGACGCGGCCCTGGTCCTCGACCAGCACCAGCAGCTCGCCGGACGCGCGCGGCAGCGGGATCGCGCGCTCGTGGTGGTCCCGGCTGAGCGTGCCGACCAGGTCGCCGTCGAAGAACACGGTCGCGCGGTCGCGGACCTCGCCGAAGGTCAGCACGCCGGGCCGGTCGCCCTCGACGGTGCACCGCAGCAGCGCGAGCTGCGGCATCGGCGTGAGCTCGTCGAACGCGGGCAGCTCTTCGTGGAACTCCCAGGTGCCCCACCGCTCCGGCGCGTCGAGCAGCCGGACCGGGTCACCGAGCGCGCCGGACGGCGTCGGTGCGGGCCGGGCCGGCGGCGGAACGGTGTCGGGCACCTTGTGGTAGCGGGCGATCACGTCGCGGAAGGCGTGGTACTTCGGCGTCGGGTTCCCGGCTTCGTCCAGCGGCGCGTCGTAGTCGTAGGACGTGATCAGCGGCTGGTAGACGCCCTTGTCGTTGGCGCCGTTGGTGAGCCCGAAGTTGGTGCCGCCGTGGAACATGTAGAGGTTGACCGACGCGCCCGCGGCGAGCAGCGCGTCGAGCTCCGCCGCCGAATCCGCGGCCGACGTCGTGTGGTGGTGCGCGCCCCAGTGGTCGAACCAGCCGTTCCAGAACTCGCTGCACATCAGCGGCCCGGTCGGCTGGTGCTCCCGCAGGACGGCCAGCCGCGCTTCGGCGCCGGACCCGAACGACGCCGTGCGGTGCAGCCCGTCGAGGCTGCCCGCTTCGAGCATCTCCGGTGTCGGCTGGTCCACTGTGGTCAGTGGCACGGTGACGCCGGAGTCGCGCGTGTGCTCGGCGAGCGCTTTCAGGTAGCGCTTGTCGTCGCCGAACGCGCCGTATTCGTTCTCCACCTGGACCAGCAGCACCGGCCCGCCGCGGTCGACCTGGTGCGGGACGACGACCTCGTACACCTTCGTCAGGTACTCGCGGACGGCGTCCAGGTACTTCGGCTCGTACCGGCGCACGCCGACCGACGGGTCGCGGAACAGCCAGGCGGGCAGCCCGCCGTTGTCCCACTCGGCGCAGATGTACGGGCCGGGCCGCACGATCGCGTACATCCCGGCGTCGGCGATCATGCGCAGGAACCGGTCGAGGTCGAGCCCGCCGGACAGGTCGAACGTGCCGGGCTCCGGGGCGTGCGCGTTCCACGCCACGTACGTCTCGATGGTGTTGAGCCCCATCCGCCGGGCCTTGTCGATCCGGTCGGCCCACAGGTCCGGGTGGACGCGGAAGTAGTGCAGGGCACCGGACAGGATGCGGAACGGGCGGCCGTCGAGCAGGAAGTCGTGCTCCCCGATGGCGAACTCAGGCATCCGGGCCCGCCTGCGGGGTCAGCTGGAGCACGGTCCAGGACAAGGGTGGCAGTGTCACGGTGATGGTGGTCCCCCCGGGATCGGACGTCGCGACCGTGCCGGGTAGCGGCACCGGCCGGACCGGTTGTGCGTCGGCGGTGTTCACCGTGTGGCGGGTCTCGCCGTCCGGTGTGGTCAGGGTTTCGGCGGCGTAGACGCCGAACCGGGCGCCACGCAGGCGGATCCGGACTTCGGTCGGCGACGCCGTCGCGCGGTTGGTCAGGAACACCGCCCCGCGCCCGGACTCCTCGACCGTCGCGGCGGCGTCGACCAGGCCGACTTCGCCGTGTTGTGCGGTGCGGAGCCGGTCGCCGTCGACCTCCAGGCGCAGGCTCGCCCCGCCGGCCAGCGCGGCGACCTGCCGGAACGGGTGGAACGTCGTCTGCCGCCAGGCCGGGCCACCGGGCTCGGAGCGGATCGGCGCGATGACGTTCACCAGCTGCGCCTGGTTGGCCATGGTGACGCGGTCGACGTTGCGCAGCAGGGAACTCAGCAGCGAACCGACGACGACCGCGTCGGTGACGGTGTAGGTGTCCTCGATGATCCGCGGGTGCTGCCGCCAGCCGCCCGCGGCGAGCTCCGCCTGGTCGACCTCGTTCCAGCGGCGCAGGTCCCAGACGTTCCACTCGTCGACGCTGATCCCGATCTTCTTGTCGAGCCCCAGCTCGGCGAGGGTTTCGTCGATGACCCCGGCCGTCGTGGCGATGTAGCGGTCCAGCGCGGCCGCGCTGGCCAGGTAGCTGTCGGTGTCGCCGTGCAGCTCCTGGTAGTAGGCGTGCAGCGAGATGTGGTCGACCAGCTCGGCGGTGTGGCGCAGCACGGTGCGCTCCCACGAGCCGAACGTCGGCATGTCGGCGTGCGAACTGCCCGCGACGACCAGTTCGAGGTCCGGGTCGATCATCCGCATGAGCCGGGCGGTCTCGGCGGCCAGGCGGCCGTACTCCTCGGCCGTCTTGTGGCCGATCTGCCACGGGCCGTCCATCTCGTTGCCCAAGCACCACAGCTTGAAGCCGAACGGACGGTCGGCGCCGTTGGCCCGCCGCCGCTCGCTCAGGTCCGTGCCGCCGGCGATGTTGCAGTACTCCAGGACGTCGGCGGCCTCCTGGATGCCGCGGGTGCCGAGGTTGACGGCGTACATCACCTCGGCACCCGCGGCTTCGGCCCACGCGACGAATTCGTGCAGGCCGAAGCGGTTGGATTCCACGCTGTGCCACGCCGGGTCCAGCCGGAGGGGCCGGTCCTCGACCGGCCCGACGCCGTCCTCCCAGCGGTAGCTGGAGACGAAGTTGCCACCGGGGTAGCGAAGCACGGTCGGCCCGAGTTCCCGGACCAGCTCCAGGACGTCGCCGCGGAAGCCGCGAGCGTCCGATGTGGAGTGACCCGGCTCGTACAGCCCGGTGTAGACCGACCGGCCCATGTGCTCGACGAAGGAGCCGAAGAGGCGACGCGGGACCGGGCCGATGACCTGGCCCGCGTCGCCTTCGATGTGGACGGTCATCCGGCGCTGACCGTGAAGCCCTGCTGGTTGCCGTAGTCGACGATGGCCTGCTGCCAGGCCGCCAGTCCGGCGTCGAGCGGGGTGGCGTTCAGGTAGGCCTTGCCGGCGGTGTCGCTGAAGATGCTGTTGGCGTAGGTCTGGTACGGCAGGTACGTCCAGCCCGGCGCGACGTCCTTCGACGCCTGCGTCAGCACCTGGTTGACCTTCTGGCCGCCGAAGTAGGGCACGGCCTCGTCGACGAACGCGGGCGAGGTCAGGTCGGCCGTGGTCGACGGGAAGCCGCCGCTCTTGATGAACGGCTGGACGCCACCGGCGTGGTTGAGCCAGCGCACGAAGCCCGCGGCCAGCGCCGGGTTCTTGCTCTGCTTGACCACGGACTGCGCGCTGCCGCCGTTCTCCGCGGTGACCGGCTTGCCGTCGTAGGTCGGCATCGGCGCGACCGCCCACTTGCCGGCGCCGCCGGGCACCGACGAGATGAAGTTGCCCGGCATCCAGGCGCCGGTGACCAGGGACGAGATGGTGCCGTCACCGAGCGCGCGGAACCAGTCGTCGGACCACTCCTTGACCGGGGCGAGCAGCTTGCCCTGGATCAGCTGGTCCCACATCGCGGTCCACTTCTTGGTGCCCGCGTCGGCGAGGTTGACCTTCACGCTCCGGCCGTCGACGGTGAACGGGTGCCCGCCGGCCTGCCAGATCATGCTCAGCACGAACCCGGGGTCACCGGTGTCCGAGGTGATGTACTTGGTCGGGTCGGCGGTGTGCAGCTTCTTCGCCGCGTCGATGTACTCGGCCCAGGTCTTCGGCACGGCGATGCCGTTCTTGTCGAAGACCTCCTTGTTGTAGAACAGGGCCATCGGGCCGGAGTCCTGCGGGAGGCCGTAGATGCCGTTGCCGTTCTTCACCTGCGCCCACGTCGAGGCGCTGTAGTCCTTCTCGAACGAGCCGAAACCGAACTGGTTGAGGTCCGCCAGCGAGTCGGTCAGCGCGAACTGCGGGAGGGCGTAGTACTCGATCTGGGCGACGTCGGGGGCGCCCGAGCCGGCCTTGATCGCGTTCTGGAGCTTGGTGTACTCCTCCTTGTTGGTCCCCGCGTTGACGTAGTTGACCTTGACGTTCGGGTATTCCTTCTGGAAGGCGGCCACCTGGTCCTTGGCCGACGGCGTCCAGCTCCAGTAGGTGATCTCGCCGCCGGCCTTCAGCGCGGCGTCGACGGAGTCCTGGGTGCCGGTGGCGGCGGCGGGGGCGGAGGACGTGCCCCCGGACGAGCAACCGACCGCGAGCGCGGCGGCCAGCGCGAGGGCGGCGGCCGCCTTGGCGCGGGTGCGGATTCTTGACATCGGGTGTCCCTTCACGGCGGTGTGACGGCGGGTTATTGCTTAACGCTTCCGGCGCTCAGCCCGGACTGCCAGAACCGTTGCATGAGCAGGAAAGCGACGACGAGGGGAATGATGGTGAGCAACGACCCGGTGAGCACCAGGTTGAAGATCGGCTGGGCGCCCGCGCCGTTGGCCTGGGCGCTCCACTGGTTGAGCCCGACGGTCAGCGGGTACCACTTCGGTTCGCTGAGCATGATCAGCGGCAGGAAGTAGTTGTTCCACGTCTGCACCATCGTGAACAGCGCGACCGTGATGATGCCGGGAACCAGCTGGCGCAGCGTCACGGTGAGGAAGATCCGGAGCTCGCCCGCGCCGTCGATCCGCGCCGCTTCCAGGAGCTCGTCGGGGATGGCGTCGGCGGCGTAGACCCAGATCAGGTACAGGCCGAACGGGCTGATCAGGGACGGGATGAGGACCGCCCACGGCGTGTTGGTCAGCCCCATCTTGCTGAACATCAGGAACGTCGGCACGGCCAGCGCCGTCGGGGGCACGGCCACGGCGCCGAGGACGACGGCGAACACCCCGCGGCGGCCGGGGAAGCGGTACTTGGCCAGCCCGTAGCCCGCCGCGGTGGCGAGGAAGGTCGCGCCGCCGGCGCCGACCACGACGTACAGCAGGGTGTTCCCGAGCCAGCGGAAGAAGATGCCGCCGTTGTAGGTGAACGTCTGGCCGATGTTGTCGAACAGCGCGAACGTGTCGCCGAAGGACAGTCCCGAGGTCGAGAACAGCGCCGGCTGGGTCTTGCTCGCGTTGATCACCAGCCACACCAGGGGGACCAGGGTGTAGAGCAGGTACAGCGCCATGAAGCCGGTGAGGACCCGGGACTTGCGCGGCTTGGTCACGGAGAACCGCGTCTTCGGGAGAACAGCCACGTCACATCTCCTTCCGGGAGCCGCGCAGCTGCACGACGTAGGCGATGACCGCGGTGATCACGCCCATCACGATCGCGACGGTGGCGGAGTAGTTGTACTGCTGCCCGTTGAAGGAAAGGTTGTAGGCGTACATGTTCGGCGTGTAGAACGTGCCGATCGTGTTCGGGACCAGGTTGCGCATGATGTTCGGTTCGTTGAACAGCTGGAAGCTGCCGATGATCGAGAAGATCGTCGCGACCACGATGGCGCCCCGGATCGCGGGCAGCTTGATCGAAAGGATCGTGCGGAACGTGCCGGCGCCGTCGATGGCGGCCGCCTCGAACAGTTCCTTCGGGATCACCTTCAGCGCGGAGTAGAAGATGAGCATGTTGTAGCCCACGAACTCCCACGTGACGATGTTGCCGATCGAGGTGAGCAGCCAGCTCGGCGACAACGGCGCCAGCGCGGTGCCGAGCAGGTGGTTCAGGTCGGCGGCGAGCCCGAAGTGGTCACCGTAGATGAACCCCCACATCAGCGCGGCGACCACGGCGGGCACCGCGTACGGCAGGAAGATCACGATCCGGAAGAAGCCGGCGGCGTGCAGCCGGGCGCTGTCGATCGCCAGGGCCGCGATCAGCGCGAGCACCAGCATGATCGGTACCTGCACGGCGAGGAACACCAGCACGCGCCGGAAGGCCTCCCAGAACTTCGGGTCGCCGAAGACCTGGACGTAGTTGTCGGCGCCGACGAAGACCGTGCCGCCGAAGAAGGCCTGGTCCCGGAAGAGGCTCAGCACGAAGGCGTACACGACAGGCGCGATGAAGGTCAGCGCGAACACCAGCATGAAGGGGGCGACGAACAGCCAGCCCCGCCATTTCCGCCGCGGCCGGCGGGCCGCGGACGCCCGGCGCGAAGGCACCGGGGCGGGCGGAGCCGCTGTGGACGTCATCGTCACTCCGAGTGGTCATGCGGCCGGGCACTGGACCCGGCGGGATGTTTACGTCAACATGGACGGCCGCAGAGTAACGTGTTGACGTAAACATGTCCAGGACACCGAGGAGTGACCGTGCCGCGCCAGACAGCGACGTCATCCGCACCCGGCCCGGCCCGGCGCCGGGGCCCGTCGATGGCGGACGTCGCCCGCGAGGCGGGTGTCTCGGGCCAGACGGTTTCCCGGGTCGCCAACGGCAAGACCAATGTGGACGAAGCGACGCGCGAACGGGTGCTCGCCGCGATGCGACGGGTCGGCTACCGCCCCAACAGCGCGGCCCGGGCCCTGCGCAACGGCCAGTTCCGCAGCATCGGCGTGATCATTTCGGCCCTCCCGACGTTCGGCAACAGCCGCACCCTCGACGCCATCGCGGCGGCGGTCGTGCCGGAGGGGTTCTCGATCATCCTGATGCCGGTGACGCGGCCGACCCAGGGCGAGGTGACCGGTGCGTTCAGCACGTTGAACGAGCAGGCCGTCGACGGCGTCATCATCCTCATCGAGCAACACCAGCTTGACCAAAGCGAAATCGAACTGCCGCACGGGCTCCCGGTGGTGGTGATCGACTCGAGTGCCCGCTACGACTACCCGGTGGTGGACAACGACCAGGCCGACGGCGCGGCCCGGGCGACCAGCCACCTGCTGTCCCTGGGGCACTCGACGGTCTGGCACATCGCCGGGCCGCCGCAGTCGTACTCGGCCGAGCGGCGCCGGAAGTCCTGGCAGGCCACTTTGGAGCGTGCGGGCCGTGTCGTTCCCCCGGTGGTGGCCGGCGACTGGTCACCGGAGTCGGGTTACCAGGCGGGCCTGCGCCTGGCGGCGGACCCGGAGGTGACGGCGGTGTTCGCGGCGAACGACCAGATGGCGTTGGGGCTGCTGCGCGCGTTGCACGAGACGGGCCGCGCGGTGCCGGCTTCGGTGAGCGTGGTCGGCTTCGACGACATGGAGGAGTCAGCCCACTTCTGGCCCCCGCTGACGACGATCCGCCAGTCGTTCGAGGCGGTGGGCCGCCACGCGGTGAAGGCCCTCCTGGCGGAGATCGAGACAGGCACGGAAGCCGGCGAGCCGGTCCTCCTCCCGACGGAGCTGGTCATCCGCTCCAGCACCGCCCCACCCCCCGCGTGATCGAAGGGTCGACTCACGTGATTGAGAGGTCAACTCACGTGATTGGGAGGTCAACTCGCGTGATTGGGAGGTCAACTCACGTGATTGGGAGGTCGACACGGCACAGGCCGGACGCCACCGCGTGTCGACCCTCCAATCACGGGTGCCGACCCTTCAATCACGCGTGCCGACCCTCCCGGTACGGCGTCGGGAATCCGCGCGGCGGCGGGCGGGGAACGAGGGCGGGAAAGTGGTCGTTTCAGGCGGGCGGGGCGGGGGAATTACCGGCCACCAAGCCGGAAACCCCGGTACCCCCAACGTCCCAGTGGCGTGGACCGTTCGGCCCCACGCCACGGAAACGAGACCGTCATGCTCGCCATTCTCGCCGCCGTTCTCTTCGGGCTCGCCCTGCTCATGGAGCTCGCCGGGTTCGGGCTCGGCCCGGTGATCACCACCGGGACGCTCACCACCGCCGGCCTTCTCTGCGTTGCCCTGCACCTGGCCGGCATCGCCACCGACCGGTCGCGGTTCACCCGGCGGCGGCGGCGCTGACCTGCCGCAGCACCTGGGCGAACACCTCCGGCGACTGGGCTCCCGCCACGCCGTAGCGCTGGTCGATCACGAAGAACGGGACGCCGGACGCGCCGAGCGCGCGGGCCTGCTCGCCGTCCGATGCCACTTCCGCTTCGTACGCGTCGGATTCGAGCACCGCCCGCGCCTCGGCCTCGTCCAGGCCCGCTTCCACGGCCAGCGACACCAGCGAATCGTGGTCGAACAGCGAACGCCGCTCGGTGAAGTGCGCGGCGTAGAACCGGTCGACGACGGCGTCGGCCAGACCGCGCTCGGCCGCGAAGTGGACCAGGCGGTGGCCGTCGACCGTGTTGCCCATGTGGACGCCGTCGAGGTGGTACTCGAGGCCGTCGGCGGCCGCGCGCTCCTCCATCTGGGCTTCCATCGCGTCCGCTTCTTCCAGTGTCCGGCCGTACTTCTCGGCCAGCACCTCGCGCGTCGGCCGCGAGGTCCCGCGCGGGAACGACGGGTCGAGCTGGAACGAGTGGTGCACCACCTCGACGTCGACACCGACTTCGGCCACCGCCTGCTCGAAGCGGCGTTTGCCGAGATAGCACCAGGGACAGACCAGATCGGACCAGATGTCTACGCGCACGGAACCCAGCTAACCGAAGGGGTGCCGCGCACTTCAAGGTAACCGGCACCCACCTGCGACTAGGGTGACGCCGGTGACCGCCTCGACCGACGACATCGTCCGGCACGCCGCCCGCCTGCTGATGGCCGGCACCCGCCTCGACCTCGGGCGGATGGCCGCCGACCTCGGCATCTCGCGCACCACCTTCTTCCGCCGCGTCGGCAACCGCGAGGACCTGATGGGCGCCGGCCTCCGCCTGCTCTCCGACCGGACCTGGCAGCGCGCGCTCGACGGCTGGCGCGCCGAGCACGGCGACGCGGTCCGCACCCCGGACGGCCGGCTGCGCTGCCTCTGGGTCATGGAGGCCTACCGCCGCGAAGTCGCCGGCAGCGAAGGCATGCGCAAGCTCATCGAGGCCGAGTCGAACGTCGCCCTGCGCGTGCTCACCGATCCGCGCGGTGCCGTGCAGCCCGGGCTGGTCGACGCGCACGTCCAGCTGTTCCAGGAGGACGCCGACGCCGCCGGGCTGGCCCCGCTGGTCGGGCTCCCGGACCTGGCCTTCGCGGTGGTCCGGCTCGGCGAGTCCTTCCTCTACTCCGACGTCCTCGCCGCCCGCTCGGTGGACCTCACCGTCGCGACGACGCTGGTCGACACCCTCGTGCGCGGCGCCCTCGAGCCGGTCCGCGTGCCCTGAGCGACCGCCCAGTTCGTCAGGCCGCTCCCCCATTCGGAGGATGTGGAACATTTCGCCAAGGTGTTTCATAGGCGGAGGGAAAGCGGTTACCCCGCACCCCGCCCGCGGCACGTCCTTCCGTTGCCGTGCACCAGTTCTGCCGATCCGCCCGTCTGTGTCCGGGCGTGCTTTCGCCTGCCCGGGGAAAGAGAGCGATCCATGTCCGCACCCACCAGCCCGCCGACGACGTCCGGCTTGGGTGAGAAAATTTCCCGCCGACGCGGGTGGCGCGCCAAGGCCGCCGGCGTCGTGCTGGGCGCCCTGGCGCTGACCACCGCGGTCGCCGCGCCGGCGCCCGCCGCCGCGAACCCCTACGAGCGGGGTCCCGACCCGACCACCGCCAGCATCGAAGCCAGCCGCGGGTCGTTCGCGACGAGCACCGCCACGGTGTCCCGGCTGGCCGTCTCCGGCTTCGGCGGCGGCACCATCTACTACCCGACGACCACGACCGCCGGCACGTTCGGCGCGATCTCGATCGCTCCCGGCTTCACCGCCACCCAGTCGAGCATCGCCTGGCTGGGCCCGCGCCTGGCGTCACAGGGTTTCGTGGTGTTCACCATCGACACCATCACCACCTCCGACCAGCCCGACAGCCGCGGCCGGCAACTGCTGGCCTCCCTGGACTACCTGACGCAGCAAAGCAGCGTCCGATCGCGGATCGACAGCAGCCGGCTCGGCGTCGTCGGGCACTCCATGGGCGGCGGTGGCACGCTCGAAGCGGCGCGCTCCCGGCCGTCGCTGCAGGCCGCGGTGCCGCTGACCGGCTGGAACCTGACGAAGAACTGGTCGACCCTGCGGGTGCCGACGCTCGTCGTCGGGGCGCAGTCGGACACCATCGCGCCGGTGGCGTCGCACTCGATCCCGTTCTACGCGAGTCTTCCGTCCACTCTGGACCGTGCCTACCTGGAACTGCGCGGCGCCAGCCACTTCGCGCCCAACACGTCGAACACGACGATCGCGAAGTACACCCTGTCCTGGCTCAAGCGGTTCATCGACAACGACACCCGCTACGAGCAGTTCCTCTGCCCGATCCCGAGCACCAGTCTGTCCATTTCGGACTACCGCGGCAACTGCCCGCACAACGGCTAGCCGCCGAGGGTGACGACCACCTTGCCCTTGGCGTGCCCTGCCTCGGAGTAAGCGAACGCGGCACGCAGGTCGTCGAACGGGTAGCTCCGGTCGACGACCGGCGTGACCGCGCCGCGCTCCACGAAACCGGCCAGCTCACGCAGGACCGCCGCCTTGTCCGCGCAGGCCACGGCGTCCGCCAGCACGACCCGCCGCCGCGCCGGGAGACCGGACGCCAGGGCGGCGAAGACGTGCCCCGCGGGCTGCACCCACCGCCCGGCCGGGCCGCCGACGGCGACGAAGGTGCCGCCCCGCACCAGCACCCGCCGGCAGGCGAACACCGACCGGCCGCCGGCGACGTCCAGCACGACGTCGTAGCGGCGGCCGCTGCGCGTGAAGTCGTCCGTCCGGTAGTCGAAGACGTGCTCCGCGCCGAGCGAGCGCACCAAGGAGACGTTGGTGCTCACCGCGTCCACCCGCGCCCCGAGCGCCCGCGCCAGCTGGACGGCGAAGGTGCCGACCCCGCCGGAAGCGCCGTTGACCAGCACCCGCTGCCCGGCCTCGACACCCCGCAGCGCCAGCAGCGCGGTCACGGCCGCCATCGGCATCGCCGCCGCCTGCTCGTGGGTGAGGTTCGCCGGCATCGGCGCCAGCAGGTCCTCGGGCACGCAGACGTACTCGGCGTGCGCACCCCGCGGCAGCAGCGCGTAGACGTCGTCGCCGGGCGCGAACACCTTCCCCGCCGACGACACCCGGCCGGCCAGGTCGCAGCCGAGGACGCCCACCGGCGGGCGCCGCAGGCCGAAGCCGCCGGTCATCAGGCGGGCCACGTACGGCTCGCCTCTCATGAAGTGCCAGTCGTACGGGTTGACCGAAGTGGCGTGCACCCGCACCAGCACTTCGCCGGGACCCGGCACCGGTTCGGGCACGTCTTCCCAGGTCAAGCTGTCCGGCGGGCCGTACGCACGCTGCATCAAAGCCTTCATGACCGCTCCCTTACGTTGTAAGTCTTACGCCGTAAGGTAGCTCCGGGACGAGCGCGGGGTCAAGGGGACTTACGTTGTACGATCCAATCCGTGACCACCGAAGCCCGGACCCCGCTGAGCCGGGAACGCGTGCTGCGGGCGGCCGTCGCGCTCGCCGACGAGCACGGGCTGCGCGCGGTGACCATGCGCCGGCTCGCCGAGGACCTCGGCGCCGAGGCGATGTCGCTCTACTACCACGTGGCCAAGAAGGAAGACGTGCTCGACGGGATCGTCGAGGTGGTCGCCGAGGAGATCAACGACGTCGTGGCCCGCGTGGCGCCCGGCCCGGACTGGAAGCAGACGGCCCGGCGGCGCATCCTCGCGGCGCGGCAGGTCTTCCTCCGCCACCCCTGGGCGCCCGGCCTGTTCGGCACGCGCTCGGCGACGAGCATCGCGGTGCTGAAGTACTACGACGGCCTGGTCGGCCTGATGCGCGAGGGCGGGTTCTCGCACGACCGGATCCACCACGCGCTGCACGCGCTGGGCAGCCGCGCGCTCGGGTTCAGCCAGGAGCTGTTCGACCCCAACGCCGGGGCCTCGGCCGAGGTGCCCGCGGAACTGGCCGCCCAGCTGCCGAACCTGGTCGGGATGCTGGCCGAAATCGCCCACGACGACCCGGATTCGACCCTGGGCTGGTGCGACGACCAGGCGGAGTTCGAATTCGGCCTCGACCTCGTCCTCGACGGCCTCGACCGGCTGCGGTAGTCCACCAGCTGGGACAACTCCGCCCATCGGGGCAAAATCGAAGCTGTGTCACGACCACTGCGGAAGCTCGGCTTCCTGACCATCGGCCTGTTCGACGCGGCCGACCCGCGCCGGGGCCACGAGTCGACGCTGGAGATCATCGAGCTGGGCGAACGCCTTGGGTTCGACAGCGCCTGGGTGCGCCACCGGCACCTCCAGTACGGCATTTCCTCGCCGGTCGCCGTGCTGGCCGCCGCGTCGCAGCGGACCAGCCGGATCGAGCTCGGCACCGCGGTGATCCCGCTCGGCTGGGAGAACCCGCTGCGGCTGGCCGAAGACCTCGCCACCGTCGACCTGCTCTCGGGCGGGCGGCTCAACCCCGGGCTCAGCGTCGGGCCGCCGATGCGCTGGGACGACGTCAAGCACGCCCTCTACCCGGACACCGCGGACGTCGAGGACTTCTCGTACGACCGGGTGCAGCGGCTGCTGGACTTCGTGCGCGGCGAGCCGGCGACGGGATTCAGCGGCACCCAGGGCTTCGAGGTGTTCTCGGACCGCGTCCAGCCGCAGGCACCCGGCCTCGGCGACCGCCTCTGGTACGGCGGCGCGAGCCTGCGCTCGGCGGAGTGGGCCGGCAAGCACCGGATGAACTTCCTCACCAGCAGCGTGGTCAAGGCCGAAGGCGAGAGCACGGACTTCGCCGAGATCCAGCTCTCGCACATCCGGACGTTCCGCGAGCACCACCCCGAAGGCCGCATTTCGCAGGGCCTGGTCGTGATCCCCACCGACGGCGCGACGGCGGAACAGCGGGCGAAGTACGAGGCCTACGCCGAAAAACGACTGCCCCGCACGGCGGAACCGCAGGGCCCCGCGCGGATGCTGTTCTCCCCCGACTTCGTCGGCACGTCGGCGGAAATCGCCGAGCGGCTGCACGCGCACCAGGCGTTCCGCGAGATCGACGAGGTGGCTTTCGCCCTGCCGTTCACCTTCGAACACGAAGACTACGTGCAGATCCTCACCGACATCGCGGAACGCCTGGGCCCCCTGCTCGGACGCTGACCTACTTGTTGGTGCCCGGCGTCAGCACCTTGTCGATCACGAAGACCGTGGCGTTCTTCGTGGGGATGTTGCCGCACAGGATCTTCGCGCCGTTGATCGTCATGCTGTCGCCGGAGCCCTCGATCTTCACCGGGCCGCCGGCGGTGTTGAGCGTCTCGACCGAACCGGCCGCGGCGAGGCCCTTGGCGTCGTAGCGCTTGCCGACGACGTGGTACTGCAGGATCGGCGCCAGCTCGGCGGGCTTGCCGGCCAGTTCGTTGAACTTGGCGTCACCCAGCGCGGCGAACGCCGGGTCGGCCGGCGCGAAGACCGTGATGGCCTCCTGGCTGTTCAGCGTGTCGACCAGGTTGGTGGCCTTGACCGCGGCCACCAGCTTGGTCAGCAGCGGGTTGGTCGAAGCGGCCGAGGCGACCGGCTGCGGGCCCATCGAGTCCAGCGAACCGGGCGCGGACCCCTGCGGCAGCTGCGAACAGGCCGGGCCGAAGACGTCGGCGTTGGTGGTCACGCCGGAACCACCGGCCGCCATGCTGGACGACGGCGCGGACATCGACGACGACGGAGCCGGCGCCGGGGCGCTGCTGGAGCTGCCCGACGAAGCGGTGTCGCTACCGCTGCACGCGGTCAGCGAAAGGGCGGCGACAGCGGCGACACCGATTCCGGCGACACGAAGCTTGGTCACGAAAATCACTCCCATAAGCGGCTGAGAACTTCTTCTTGCCCGGTATTCGGAACTACGCGGAAATCGGATTGGCCCCCATTCGGGTGATCCGGGTCACCGTGCCGTGAAGGCGATGCTGTGCCACCCGGTCGCGCCGTCGGGGACGGTCCCGGCGCGCATTTCGGTCTGCGTGGACCCGCTTTTGTCCGTCGCCCGGCAGACGACCTGGTGGCCACCCGGCGCGAGGTCGAACTCGAGCCACCACATGCGCCAGGTGTCGACGTTCACTTCGTGCGACAGCACGGCTTCCCGCCACGGTCCGTTGTCCATGCGCAGCTCGACCTTGGCGATCCCGGTGTGCTGCGCCCAGGCGACCCCCGCGACCCGGACCTTCCCCGAAGGGACGGTTTCGAAACCCTTCGGCGTGTCGATTCTCGATTCCGTTTTGATCGGGGCCTCCTGGCCCCACCCGCGTTTCAGCCAGTACGCCTGCCGTGCCCCCCAGGTCGTGACTTCGAGGTCGGTCACCCATTTCGTGGCCGACACGTACCCGTACAACCCGGGAATGACGAGCCGGGCCGGGAAACCGTGCTCGATCGGCAGCGGTTCGCCGTTCATGCCGATGGCGAGCATGGCCCCGCGCGCCCGGTCCAGCGCCGCGGCGACCGGGCTGCCGGACGTCCAGCCGTCCACACTGGACGAAAAGAGCTGCTCGGCACCCGGCCGCACCCCGGCCTCTTCGAGCAGGTCGGCCAGGTCGACGCCGAGGAAGTTCGCGGTGGAGACGTAGGTGCCGCCGACCTCGTTGGACACGCAGGTCATCGTGATCGTGCGTTCCACCAGCGGCCGGTTCCGGATGTCGCCGTAGCGGTACCGGATCTCCCGGTCGACCATCCCGTGCAGCCGCAGGCTCCAGTCCTCGGCCCGCACCTGCGGCACGGTCAGCGCGGTGTCCACCCGGTAGAAGCGGTCGTTGGGGGTCAGGAACGTCGGCGTGCCCAGCTTCGCGAAGTCGGCGTCGGCCGGGATCATCGGTGCGGTCCGGGCCGGGACGAGCCGCCCGACCGCTTCGCGCGACGCCGCCGCGTCCCGGCGGCCGGCGAGCAGCTGCCCGCCGAGACCGGCGACCCCCGCGCCCACGACGACGCCGGCGCTCGCCAGCAGCACCGTCCGCCGCGACGAGTCCGGGGCGGCAGTGTTGACGCCGAGCCGGTGCAGAAAGGCGAACGTCCCCACCCCGGCGACCAAGCTCGCCAGCGGGGCCAGCAGCGCGACCGCGTCGAGATCCGGCCGCGCGTACACCGCGACCAGGCCGACGAGCCCGAACCCGGTGATCACCACCAGCCCCGGCACCGGCGTCCGGCGCGACAGCAGGCCCGCCACCGCCGCGACGGCCACCATGACGACGGCCATCCCGGACAGCAGCACGAGCTTGTCGTAGGTGCCGAAGGTGCGGACGGCGAAGTCCTTCAGCCACACCGGGGTCAGGTCGATGGCACCGTTGCCCACGGCCAGGTAGGGCGACGCGTTGACGCCGACGAACCCGGCGACGAGGTGGCCGGCCGCCAACGCGGCGGCGAGCGCCAGGACCCCGAGCAGGGCGGCCCACCCGCGGCTACGCAAGGGAAATCCTGGTGACGGCGGGGGTCGTCGGGCCGGCCGAACCGCCGGCGGGCTCGACGGTGATCCCGATCCGGTCGACGTCGGCGGGCAGGTCGGCCACCAGCATCCGCTGCGACACCTCGGTCGTCATCAGCCCGGCCGAGCGCGCGTGTCCGCCGCCGATCAGCCACACCTGGTAGACGTGCCCGGCGTCGAGCGCGGGCAGGTCCGACGCGAGCAGCACGGCCTGGTGGCGGCTGCGCGAGACGACGAGCGTGGTGTGCCCTTCCCCGGCCCCTTGGATCGCGGCCGCGTCCGGCGCGCTCAGCACCGAGTCGACCGGCGCGGGTGTCCTGACCACCCCGAACACGACCGCCACCACGGCCGCCGCGGCGGCGCCGAACAGGGCGAAGCGCACCTGCCACGTCTTGGCCCGGCTCAGCCGGCGGACCACTGGCACCCTCGGCGGCAGCTGGCGGGTGCGGGCCACGTCGGCGAGCACCACCAGCTTCAGCGACGGCGGCGGGTCCACCGCGGCCGCCACGCCCAGCCGCGCGCCGGTCGCCCGCAGTTCGGCCACCTCCTGGCGGCAAGCGGCGCACTCGCCGAGGTGGCGTTCGAACTCCGCGCGGTCCGCGGCGGACACCGCGTCCAGGGCGTACGCCCCGGTCATCGTGTGCAGCTCGGCGGTCATCGGTCCACCCCCAGGCAGTCGCGCAGCCGGATCAGGCCGTCGCGGATGCGGGTCTTGACCGTGCCCGGCGCGACCTTCAGCACCTCGGCGACCTCGGGGTAGGTGTAGCCGTTGTAGTAGGCCAGGACGATCGACTCGCGCTGCAGGTCGGTCAGCGCGGCCAGGCACTGCCGCACCCGCTGCTGCTCCAGACCGGCCAACGTGGACTCGGTGACCTCGTCGAACGGCCGCCGGACGTCCATCAGGCCCGCCCGCTCCTCGCGGTCGACACCGGCCTGGTGCGAGCGCACGCGGTCGACGGCCCGGCGGTGCGCGATGGTCAGCACCCACGACAGGGCGCTGCCGCGGTCCGGCTCGTACCTCGTGGCCTTGCGCCACACCTCCACCAGCACCTCCTGCGCCACCTCTTCGGCCTGCGCGTGACTGCGCAGCACGCGCGTCGCGAGGCCGAGGACCGGACCCGCGACGAGGTCGTAGAGCGACGCGAACGCCGTCTCGTCGCCCGCCGCCACCCGCGCGAGCAGCTCTTCGGCGCTCGGCGCGGGCGCCGGTGCCTCGTCCGGTGGCAGCCGCAGCCGCCCACGCTCACCCATTCCCGGCCCTCCACGTCACCCCTGACTTGCCGGGGGTTCGCGGCCAGGCGGCGAAGCGGACTGGTGCCCGGTGGCGTTTCCCACCCGGACGGCGCAAATCCGCCGCCGGAACCCATCCGGTGGCCGCGCGGCTCCGAATGCTGGTCGAGGTGCGTGGTCAGCGCCGTGCGGACCGCTCACCGCGACGCTGATGTGCCGAGCAACGCGTGATCGGGGGGTCGACACGCGTGATCGGGGGGTCGACACGCGTGATTGAGGGGTCGACACGCGTGATTGAGGGGTCGACACGCGTATCTGGACGGTCGGTGGGTGTACCTGGACATCGCGGGCCAGAAAGACCGGTCACCGGTGATGACCGTGCGTGAGGGAAGTGCCCGTTCGGCCACGCCGACGGTGACCTCGGACACTTCTTGATCACCCTGGCGTGTGAAAGTTTTTCGGATCGCTGGGCGTTGAACTGACTATGGGTTATCCCTGGAAGCAGCCGAAGTTAACCGACGAGTAGCAAAGGGGCCGAAATGGCCGACCCGCACACCGTGACCAACGCCCGCATCGACTTCGCCCTCCGCACCTTCGGGGCCGGACCGCGACCGGTGCCGGCCGAGCTGGAGTACGACACCCGCGACCCGTACGCGGTCGCCGTGGTGCTGCACGCCGGCCCGAGCGCGGTCCGGTGGCTCTTCGGCCGCGACCTGCTCGCCGACGGCCTGCTCGCCCGCTGCGGCGACGGCGACGTGCGCATCGGCCCGGCCGGCGACCCCGCGCTGGTCGTCGTCGAGCTGAGCTCCCCGGACGGCGCCGCGGTGCTCGAGGCGCCCGCGAAGGAGATCGCGGCCTTCCTCGACCGCACCTACGACGTCATCCCGGCCGGCAGCGAGAGCGACTGGTTCGACTTCGACGAGGAAATGGCGAAGCTCTCCTATCAGGACTGAGTACCGTCCCCGGGCGTGAGCTTCTTCCTGACGAAGGTCTTGGCCGCGCTCGAGGACGGCGGTGACCGCGTCCTGTTCCACGCGAACGACGGCGTCACCACCTACCACCAGGCCCGCGACCGGCTGCGCCGCCTCCACGGCGGCCTCGGCGAAACCAAGCCCACCGTCGCCCTCGACCTGCGCAACCGGCCCGAGACGGTCCTCGTCCAGCTGGCGGCCCTCCTGCGCGGCGCGACCGTGCTCCTGGTCCCGGCGTCGGCTCCGGCAGCGAGCCGGCTCGCCGCGGCGCGCGGTGCCACCGTCGTCACCGACCGGCCCCGCGACTGGCCCGGCGCCGATACGAGAACCCTCGACGACCTCGACGGCGAACCCGAGCCGCTCGACCCGCCGGAAACCGTCCGCCTGCTCTTCCCCACCGGCGGCACCACCGGCACCCCCAAGCTCATCCGCCACAGCGGCATTTACGACGGCATGGCGTACCTCTTCACGCCGTCGCCGGACGGCCCGGGCCGCACGCTGCTGGTCGCCCCGATGACGCACATGACCGGCAACGCGACCGTGCTCGGCACGCTGCTGCGGCAGGACACCCTCGTCGTCCACGACGGTTTCGACGCAGGTGCCGTCCTCGACGCGATCCAAGAGCACCGCATCGACACGCTCTCGCTCACGCCGCCGCGGCTGGCCGCGCTCCTCGACCACCCGAAGCGGCCGGAAACCGACCTCGGCAGCGTCCGCTCGCTCTCCCTCGGCGCCGCACCGCTGCCACCGCACCGGCTCGCGCAGGCCCTCGACGTCTTCGGCCCGGTCGTCGGCCAGGGCTACGGCCTCACCGAGGCGCCGATGATCGCGAGCATCTCCGCCGCCGAGCTGATCGGCCACCCGGAGCGGCTCGGCTCGGTCGGCCGGATCGTGCCGGGCATGGAGGCGCGGATCACCGAAGACGGCGAGGTCGAGGTGCGCGGACTGTCCATGATGGACGGTTACCTCGGCGGCCCGGAGATCGGCGCGGGCTGGCTGCGCACCGGCGACCTCGGGCGCTTCGACGACGAGGGCTACCTCTACCTGCTCGACCGCGCGGACGACGTCGCCGTGGTCGGCGAGCACGGCACGAAGGTCCCCACGACCGTCGTCGAACACGCCCTGGAGACGCACCCGGCGGTGCGCAGCGCGGCGGTCTTCGGCCACGGCGACCGGCTGCACGCCGTCGTGGTCGTGACGAGCGAGGTCACGGCCGGCGACCTGCAGGCCCACGCCCGGGACACCTTCGGCCAGGAGCACTACGTCCCGGCGCGGGTGGACTTCGCCGACGCGCTGCCGCTCACCGACGTCGGCAAGGTCGACAAGCGCGCCCTCGCTCAGCTCGTGACGGCCCCGTAGGACGACGACCGCACCAGCTTCACGTACTTGCCGAGCACGCCCTCCGGAAACTTGTTCGGCAACGGCTCCCAGCCTTCGCGGCGCCGGGCCAGCTCGGCGGCGTCGACCAGCAGGTCGATGCTGCGCGCCTTGATGTCGACGGCGATCCGGTCGCCGGTGCGGACGAACGCGATCGGGCCGCCGTCGACCGCCTCGGGCGCGACGTGGCCGATGCACAGGCCGGTGGTGCCACCGGAGAACCGGCCGTCGGTCAGCAGCAGGACGTCCTTGCCGAGCCCGGCACCCTTGATCGCCGCGGTGATCGCCAGCATCTCCCGCATGCCCGGCCCGCCCTTGGGGCCTTCGTAGCGGATGACGACGACGTCACCGGCCTCGATCCGGCCTTCGTTCAGCGCCGCCATCGCCTCCTGCTCGCGCTCGAACACGCGCGCCGGGCCCTCGAAGTTGGCCGTGTCGAAGCCCGCGGACTTCACGACCGCGCCTTCCGGGGCGAGCGAGCCGCGCAGGATGGTGATGCCACCGGTCGGGTGCAGCGGGTTGTCCAGGCCGCGCAGCACTTCACCGTCGATCGGGTCGGGGTCGAGCTCGGCGAGGTTCTCGGCCACCGTGCGGCCGGTGACGGTGAGCGCGTCGCCGTGGATCAGGCCCTCGTCCAGCAGGGCCTTCATCAGCACCGGGATGCCGCCGTGGCGGTCGATGTCGTTCATGACGTACTTGCCGAACGGCTTCAGGTCGCCCAGGTGCGGGACGCGGTCGCCGACGCGGTTGAAGTCGTCGAGGGTCAGCTCGACCTTGGCCTCGTGCGCGATGGCCAGCAGGTGCAGCACGGCATTGGTCGAGCCACCGAGGGCCATCACGACGGTGATGGCGTTCTCGAACGCCTCCCGGGTGAGGATGTCCCGCGCGGTGATGCCCTTTTCGAGCAGGCCGACGACGGCTTCCCCGGACAGGTGGGCGTAGTGGTCGCGGCGGCGGTCCGCGGACGGCGGCGCGGCCGACCCCGGCATGCTCATCCCCATGGCTTCGGCCGCCGACGCCATCGTGTTCGCGGTGTACATCCCGCCGCAGGCACCCTCACCGGGGCAGATGGCGCGTTCGATCCGGTCGAGGTCGCCGGTCCCGAGACGCCCGGCCCGGCACGCGCCGACCGCCTCGAAGGCGTCGATCAGCGTGACGTCCTTCTCGGTGCCGTCGGTGAGCTTCACCCAGCCGGGGGCGATCGTGCCCGCGTAGAGGAACACCGAGGCCAGGTCGAGGCGCGCGGCGGCCATCAGCATGCCCGGCAGGGACTTGTCGCAGCCTGCCAGCAGGATCGAGCCGTCGAGCCGCTCGGCCTGCATGACCGTCTCGACCGAGTCGGCGATGACCTCGCGGGAGACCAGCGAGAAGTGCATGCCGTCGTGGCCCATGGAGATGCCGTCGGACACCGAGATGGTGCCGAACTGCAGCGGGTAGCCACCGGCCGCGTGCACGCCCTCCTTCGACGCCTGGGCCAGCCGGTCCAGCGACAGGTTGCACGGCGTGATCTCGTTCCACGAGCTGGCGACGCCGATGATCGGTTTCGTCCAGTCGCCGTCGCCCATCCCGACCGCGCGCAGCATGCCTCTGGCGGGCGCGGCCTCGATCCCGTCGGTCACCGTGCGGCTGCGGGGCTTGGGGTCGATCGTCATCGCGGGCCTCCGATACGACGTTCGGGCGCTGGCCATGTTACCAACGGACGCGCGGTCCGCTGGCCGGAACGATTTGCTTCCCGGAGCTGCGCAAAAAGGCGAAAACTCGGCGGAATGATCGCCACAGTGGTGTGGGGCACGGGCAACGTCGGCCGTGCGGCAATCCGGGCCGTCGACGCCCACCCGGCGCTGAAACTGACCGCGGTGCTCGTCCACGACCCGGCGAAGGTCGGCAAGGACGCCGGCGAGCTGGCCGGCGTCGGCGAGCTGGGCGTCGCCGCGACGGACGACATCGAGAGCGTCCTGGCGGCGAGTCCGCGCGCGGTCGTGTACGCCGCTTCGGGGGACGTCCGGTTCGACGACGCGCTCGCCGACATCGTGCGCGCGGTCCGGGCGGGCGCGGTCGTCGTGACACCCGCCTTGTATCCCCTTTACGACCAGCGGAACGCGCCGAAAGAGCTGCGCGACCCGGTGCTCGCGGCGATCGAGGACGGCGGCGGCTCGCTGTTCGTCTCCGGCGTCGACCCCGGCTGGGGCAACGACGTGCTGCCGCTGCTGATCAGCGGGCTCGGCACCGACGTCGACGTCGTCCGCTGCCAGGAGATCTTCGACTACTCGACGTACGAGCAGCCCGACTCCGTCCGGTACCTGGTCGGGATGGGCCAGCCGATGGAGTACGACCCGCCGATGCTGATGACCGGCGTGCCGTCGATGGTGTGGGGCGGGCAGGTCCGGCTGATCGCGCGCGGCCTCGGCGTCGAGGTGACCGAGCTGCGCGAGACGCTCGACCGGCGTCCCCTCGAGGAAACCGTCTCCACCCGGACCATGGGCGAGTTCGAGAAGGGCACCCAAGGCGCGGTGCGGTTCGAGGTCCAGGGCATCGTCGACGGCGAGCCGCGGATCGTCATCGAGCACGTCACCCGCATCCACGCCTCGTGCGCGCCGGACTGGCCCACGCCGCCCAGCGGCGACGGCGCCCACCGCGTGATCATCGAAGGCCGGCCGCGCATCGAGGTCACCGTCGAGGCGACCGACGAAGGCGAGAACCGGTCGGCGGGCGGCAACGCCACCGCCGTCGGCCGCCTGGTCGGCGCGATCGACTGGCTGGCCGCGGCCGAACCCGGCCTCTACGACGCACTCGACGTCCCGCTGCGCCCGGCAGCCGGCAAGCTCGGAAGGAGCCGCTCGTGAACATCGACCTCCCCGCCGGCAAGGACCCGATCGGGTACGTCTGGGGCGAGATGGTGCCCGGCATCGGGATCGCCGCGTCCCAGTTCTCGCTGGCGGTGTACGAGCACACGACGCTGGGGCTGCGGGAGTTCGAGGCCGCGCGGCTGCGGATCGCGCAGATCAACGGCTGCGTCTTCTGCCTCGACTGGCGCACCGAGCGCGACGGCGTCAAGGTCGAGCCGGAGTTCGCGGACGCGGTGGCGGAGTGGCGCACGACGGACCGCTTCGACGAGCGGACGCGGCTGGCGGCGGAGTACGCCGAGCGGTACGCGACCGACCACCACAACCTGGACGACGAGTTCTGGAAGCGGATGTCCGCTTCGTACAGTCAGCGGGAAATCGTCGAGCTGTCGATGAGTCTCGGCGCCTGGCTGGCCTTCGGACGGCTCAATCACGTCCTCGGCCTCGACACGATCTGCGTCCTGCCGTCCCACCGGTCGTGAGGGGCGGGGGCGGCGCCCCTCACGAGTCGTGGGTCAGAAGTCCTGCGCGATGATCTTTTCGATGTTGCGTTCCGCGAGCGCGGTGATCGTGACGAACGGGTTGACGCTCGTGTTGCCGGGGATCAGCGAGCCGTCGATCGCGTACAGGCCCTGGTAGCCGGCGAGCCTGCCGTAGTTGTCGGTCGCCTTGCCGAGCACCGCGCCGCCGAGCGGGTGGTAGGTGAGATGGTCGCCCCAGATCTTGTACGTGCCGAAGAGGTCGGTCCGGTAGATCGTGCCCTCGGTCGAGTTGATCTTGTCGAAGATGGTCTTCGCCATGTCGATCGACGGCTGCTTCCACGCCGTCTGCCAGTTGAGGTCCACCGCGCGCGTCGCCGGGTTCCAGGTGAACTGCGCCCGGTTCGGGTTCTTGGTGATCGAGAGGTAGAACGACGCCCACGTCTCGATCCCGGTCGGCAGCGGCGCGACCTCCGCGAAGGCACCGCCCGCGTTCCAGTTGTCGATGCCGCCGCACGGGATGGTCGACTGGGAGGCCCCGGTCGGGTCCCAGATGTGGTTGGCCCGCCCCACCATGACGTTCCCGTTGTCGCCCCAGTTCTTGCCGATCTCGCCGTTCAGGTTCGGCAGCGCGCCGGTCGCCTTCAGCTTGACCAGCAGCTTGCTCGTGCCGACGCTGCCCGCGGCGAAGAACACCGTGTCCGCCGTGACGGTCTTGATCGTGGACACCGCTCCCGCGGTGGTGAGCTGCTCGATCGTCACCGTGTACCCACCGCCGGCGGCCGGCACCACCTGCGTCACGCGGTGCAGCGGCGAGATGGTGACCCGGCCGGTCGCGGTGATCTTCGGCAGGTAGGTCTTCTGCAGCGACTTCTTGCCGTAGTTGTTGCCGAACAGGATTTCCCCGGCCAGCGCCGACTTCGGGACGGTGCCCGCCGCCTCCTGCTCCATGTAGGCCCAGTCGTACACGTCCGGCACGAACACGAACGGGAACCCGGATCGCTGGGCGTGTTTCCGGCCGACGCGCGCGAACTGGTACCAGTCGGTGGAGTCGAACCAGGCCGGGCGGACGGTAGCGACCCCGAGGCCGGCGTTGGCGCGGGGGTAGTAGACGTCGTACATCTCGTTCGCGTCGACCGTGGGCAGGATGGCGCCGAAGTTCTCCCGCTTCGGCGTGACGGCCATGCCGCCGTTGACGAGCGAGCCGCCGCCGACGCCGCGGCCCTGGTACACGGTGATCCCGCTGAACTCCTCGGCGTCGAGGATGCCCGTGTAGCGCGGGATGTCCTTGTCGATCGGGAACCCGAGGAAGTTGGAAAACGGCTGCTTCGTCCTGGTGCGCAACCAGAACGAGCGCTGGTCCGGATTGGGCGTGGCGCAGAAGATCTTGCCGTCGGCGCCCGGGGTGTCCCAGGCCATGCCCATTTCCACCAGCTGCACGTCGATGCCGGCCTGAGCGAGCCGGAGAGCGGCGACCGAGCCGCCGTAGCCCGACCCGATCACCAGCGCGGACACGCGGGAGCCGTCGCTGATGGCGGCCGGTGCGGCGGACTGCGCCGAGGCTCGACCGGCCAGTGCGGCGCTCGCTAAGATAGAACCAGTTCCAGCAAGAAAGAGGCGACGGGATACAGAGCCAGAGTTTGTTCTCCACACGGGTTCGACACTCATGTGTTGTTCCTCACCGTTGAGGTATTTAGAACAAGTTATAGCTCGATGGTGCAGACAAGTCGACATATACCCGCGAGTAACCTGGCGGGGTGGCGAGCGCGTGCCGCTGAATGGGCCATGATGGACGACTGTGGAGTCCACCCGAGTGGACCGCTGGCTCTGGGCGGTCCGGCTGACGAAGACGCGCCCGGACGCGGCGGCGGCCTGCCGAGGCGGCCACGTCCGCGTCAACGACAAACCGGCCAAGCCGGCGACCACGGTCGTCCCGGGCGACGAGGTCCGCCTGCGCGTCGGCGGGACGACGAAGGTGCTCGATGTGGTGAGGGTGATCCAGAAGCGCGTGGGGGCCCCGGACGCGGCGACGTGCTACGTGGACCGCACGCCGAAGCCGCCCCCGGAGACGGCGATCCCGGTCGCCCGCCGCGACCGCGGCGCGGGGCGGCCGACCAAACGGGAGCGCCGGGTGCTGGACGCGTTCCGGTCTCGGCAGGACCCTTAGGCGGCAGGCTGCTCGGCCGCCGCGGAAGTCCGGACGGCAGGCCACCGGCGAACCGCCGCGTCGCCACGAACACGACCCTCCCAGCAGGAGCCATAGGCGGCAGGCTGCTCGGCCGCCACTGAAGTCCGTCCGTGCAGGCCTAGGTCATCTCCCCCGTCGATCAAAGGATCGTCGCCTCGTTCGTGGCATCCCCGGAAATAGCCGGGAATCCGCGCGCGCCGGGTCCATCTCCGTGGCGTGGGGGTAGTTCCCCGCACGGAGGGAAGCCATGACCACCAGCCCGGACCACCCGCTGGCCGAAGCCCGGCCGCTCGTGGTGCGCTACTGCCGCGCGCGCCTGGACCCCGACTCGGCCGACGATGTCGCCCAGGACGTCTGCGTGGCCCTGCTCACGGCTCTGCCGCGACGGCCGCCGGAACGTCCGCTGCCCGGCTTCGTCTGCGACATCGCGCGCACCAAGGTCACCGCCGCGCGGAAGGCCGCCGCGCGGCAGGACGAGCCGGTTGCCGAACTGCCCGATGCGGCCGACTCGTCGCTCGATCCCGCGCACCACGCGCTCCGGCGCGAACTGCGCGAGCGGATGGCGAAGCTCCTGGACGTGTTGCCCCGGAAGCAACGCGAGATCGTCGTCCTGCGCGTGGTCGTCGGCCTGTCCGCGGAGGAGACCGCCGCCGCGGTGGGCTCGACGCCGGGTGCGGTCCGCGTCGCGCAGCACCGGGCGCTCGGGCAGCTTCGGCGGGTCGTCGCGACGGCTACCCTGGCCAGGTGAGCGACAGCGAGAATTTCGAAGGACGCGACGTCGGGTCCGGAGTCTCGGTCATCCGCGAAAGCACGGACGTCGTCGGCTCCGGGCCGCGGCTGCACCGGCACCCCTACACCGAGACGTTCGTGATCATCCGCGGGCGGGCGCGGTTCACCGTCGGCGACGAGCAGCGCGACGGCGGCGCCGGGGACGTGCTCGTCGTCCCGGCGGGCACGCCGCACAAGTTCGCCGTGCTCGGCCCCGGCGTCTACGAGGCCGTGCACATCCACGAAAGCGACCACTTCATCACCGAATGGCTCGAGTGACGCCTACAGGTCGCCGATCATGCCGCGCAGCTTCGTCAGGGCGCGGAACTGCGTGATGCGGACGTTGCCGGCGGAGATGCCCAGCGCCTCCGCCGTCTCGTTCGCCGACAGGCCGGCGACGATCCGCAGCGACAGGATGTCCTGGTGCAGCGGCGGCAGCAACGCCAGCAGCCGGCCCAGCCGGGCCCCCAGGTCGAGCTCGAGGACGTGGTTCTCCGGCTCGTTGCCGCCCAGCGGCCGGTCCGGCAGCTCCGGCACCGGCTTCGACCGGTCCCGGGCCACCGAGCGGAACGCGTCGGCGACCTTGTTCGCCGCGATCGCGCGCACGAGGTACAGGAACGAGCCCCCGCGGTCCTGGTACCCCGGCAGCACCTTCAGCACCGCCAGGCACACCTCCTGGGCGACGTCGTCGGCCGACAGGTAGGACAGGTCCCGGCCGCCGATCCGCGCCCGGCAGTACCGCACCACCGTCGGCTTGATCAGCCGCAGCAGCGCCTGGACCGCCTCCGGGTCGCCGTCGCGCGCCGCCGCCACCACCGGGTCGAGCTGCTCCTTGGCCAGGCCACCCTCCGGCCTCGGCGAATCCGCCAGCACCGTGTAGCCGTCGACGGCCTCCGCCGCCTCCGCGATCATGGTTTCCACGCGCCCTCCTCGTGCCCGCCACCGGGAGCGTCCGTCCACAACGGACAGTGTGGTGCCTGGACGTCCCCGATCCGTCATATGGCGTAATCGAGGCGCTGACCTGCAACGTTGCACGGTGCTGGTGGTTGTCCAGGTATTGTCCGTTAATCGTTCACGACCCCGTCGAAACGGCCGCCGGGCACCTTCGGGGGACGGGACAAAATGTGGGCGGAAACCGGGCGATCAGGCCCAGCGGATTCCGTAGGCGAAGCCCGGCTCGAGGTCCCGGAACCGGACGTGCACCTCGCCGGCGTCGTCGGCCGGCAGCGCCGCACCGGCGTGCGACCGGTCGTCGGCCGGGGAAACCTTTTCCTGCCGCACGATCCGCTTCGGCACGCGTTCACCGAACCGAACGTGCAGATCGAAGAGATCGCACGGGTGGCGCGGCACGCAGAGGTACCGCGGTTCTCGCAGGTTCGCCCGGAATCGCAGCCCGACCTCGTGGCGCGCGCCGCGGCGCAACGGCTCCGGCAGCCGCAGCACGAGCCCGATCCGGTCACTCGATTCCATCACCCGGTGCGTTAGCACCCCGCCGTGGAACACGTCGACTCCGAGATCCGACTCGTGCACCGAAACGCCCGATTCGCCGGTGACCGGCAACGTCAGCGCCAGGTCGAGCGCGGCGATTTCGTCGGCGTCGGCGACCACCCGCCGGAATTCGAACGCCTCCGGCACCGGTTGATCGAGAGCCAGCGTGACGCGCAGTTCTTCGGTGTGCCAGCCGCGGCCCGGATAGTGCCGGGGCGCCGGCCCGGCCGCCGCGACGGCCAGCGCGGCGATCTGCTCGATCCCCTCGTCGATCCGCCGCCGGACCGTCCGGTCGTCGCGGTCGAGCGTGATCGCGGCCCAGTGCACCCGTTCCTGGTAGAACGGTTTCCGCGCCCGCTCCTCGAGCGCGAATGCGGCGAGCAAAGCGATCTTCAGATCGTCCGGCAGCGACTCGACCAGCGGGCGCAATCGATCGGACAGCTTACGCCGCATCTCCACGGTTCCGTCATCTTCGACAATGCCGCAAGTGGTGCGCAATGCGGGGCCGATCCGGTCCGCGAGCGGTGTCGTGAAAATTGCCCTCCCTTTGCGCAGGGCCTTGAGTTCACCGACCACGTCCGCCGCACTGAGGCTCACCGTTCCCCTCCCCTTCCACGCACGGAGGTCAATGGTCGCCAGCGCCACCGCCGATGTCCAGTCGATCACGCTCCGGCAAACGGATCGTTATCCCGCGGTTTCCTTTTCCGCCATCCGGGTAATGGCGAAACTTGTTGGCGTTCTGTTCACAGCGACCACATTGCGGCGCAACGATTCCGGGCGGAAACTCACCCGACCACCACTGTCGAACGTGTCGAAATGACCGGAGCGCCTTCGCTGCCGCGGCAGGCTTTCCGGCCCGGGGACGGTCACCCGGGCGGCGCACCACCCCCGCGGGTGAACGTGACCGGGCCGTTGCCCCGGCGCCGGTTGACGGCGTCCCGCCGCGGGTACTTGTTGATCATGAGCCCGAGGATGTGGCGCCTGCTGATTTCGGGGTCGCTGCGGCTGTTCCTGATCAGCGCCGTACCGGCCGCCGCGCACCTGTCCGTGCTCGTCGGACTGGCGGCGGCGGTGATCGCGTTCGTCGTGCCGGCCCCGCGCGCCCGGCACGACGACCGGGGTGCGGGCTAGCCCGCCGGCCAATAGCGGAGCTTCTCCGGGTTCCGGACCGCCCAGATCCGCCGGACCGCCTCCCCGGCGACCTCGAACGCCAGCACCGCCACCAGGGCACCGTCCCGCCGGGCGACCAGCCCCGGCCGCCCGTTGACGGTGGCCTCCCCCAGCGACAACGGCGCGATCCGGCGCGTGAGGTCCACGGCGTACCGCGCCACCCGCTCGCCGCCCACGATCGGGCGACGCACGGCGCTGACCAGGCCACCGCCGTCCGCGACGACCGTGGCCCCCGGGTCGAGCAGGCCGACCAGGCCCTCGATGTCCCCCGCTTCCCAGGCCGTCTTGAAGGCGCGGACCACCTCGGCGCTCCCCCGGGCCGGCTCCGGGGCCCGGGCGGCCCGGACGCGGCGGCGGGCGGAGGAGGCCAGCTGGCGCGCCGCCGCCGGCGAGCGGCCCAGGACGGCCGCCACCTCGGCGAACGGGTAGCCGAAGACGTCGTGCAGGACGAAGGCCACCCGCTCGGCCGGCGTCATGGCCTCCAGCACGACGAGGAACGCCATGGTGACCGACTCGTCCAGGGTGACGCGGTCGGCCGGATCGGTGCCCGCGCCGGTCTCGCCGGGCAGCGGCTCCGGGAGCCACTCGCCGACGTACCGCTCCCGGCGGACACGGGCCGACCGCAGCTGGTCGAGGCAGAGCCGGCTGGCCACCGTCGTCAGCCACGCCCCGGGCGACGCGATGGCCTCCCGCTGCGGCCCGGGCAGGGCGTACCACCGGCCGTACGCCTCCTGGACGACGTCCTCGGCGTCGCTCAGCGAGCCGAGGAGCCGGTAGGCGAGGCCGGTCAGCTGCCGCCGCTCCTGCAAGAGATCAGTCACGCCACTCCGACGATCCGAGGCGGCGGTTTGTGACGTCGCCTCACAACCGGGCGGGCCGTTTCGTCAGGACACGAAACGACGAAAGGAAAACAGATGTCCCGTCTTCCCGACCCGGCGCAGTTCTTCCCCGAGATGGGCGACCTCGCCGGCGCGCTGACCAGGATCACCATGAACGGCTCGATCCCGCGGAGCACGATCCACCTGGTGCAGCTGCGCATCGGCCAGCTGGTCGGCAGCACGTACCACACGATCAGGCAGGCCGAGCTGCTCCGGAAGACAGGGGCGAGCGAGGAGCAGGTCACGTCCGTGGCGTCCTGGCCGACCTCGCCGTACTTCAGCGAGGAAGAGCGCGTGGCGCTGGAGCTCGCCGAGGCGGTGTTCACGGCGAGCTCGGTGACCGAGCGGGTGCCGGACGAGCTGTTCGCCCGGGCGTCCGCGTGCTACGACGACAAGGCGTTGTGGACGCTCACGCTCGTGCTGAGCCAGATGAGTTACTTCGTCCCGGTGGCGCTGATCGCGAAGCCGATCCCGGGCCTGCCGCTGGGGAAGAACTACCGCTGACCGGCCGCGGCGCCGCGTTCACCCGCGGCGCCGCACGCACCGGCCGCGCAGCACCACCGCCGCCGGGTCCGCCAGCTGATCCGGCTCCGCCCGCGGATCCCGGTCGTACACCACCGCGTCCGCCGGTGCGCCCGGCTCCAACCCGCCGAGCCCCAGGTACTCCCGCGCGCTCCACGACGCCGCCGCCAGTGCGTCGTGCGGTGGGACTCCCGCGGCCAGCAACGCCCGGATCTCCGCGACGATCCCGCCGTGCGGGAGGGAATCCGTGCCCGCCAGCACGCGCACGCCCGCTTCCGCCGCGGCCGCGGTCAGTGCTCCGTGCACCCGCGCGCCGCTCAAGTACCACGTCCGGGCCGGGCTGTCCGGCTGCTGTTCCCGGCGCCCGAGACTCTCGGTGATCGTCGACAGCGTCGGCGTCAACGCCGTTCCCTGGGCGGCCATCCGCGCCAGGAGACCCGGGTCCAGGCACATGCCGTGTTCGAGGGAGTCGACGCCTGCCGCCACCGCCGCCGCGCCGCCCTCGGGGTGCTGGCTGTGCACCGCGACCCGCCCGCCGACCGCGTG
The DNA here is from genome assembly GCF_031625235.1 of Amycolatopsis sp. 505. Lineage (NCBI taxonomy): Bacteria > Bacillati > Actinomycetota > Actinomycetes > Pseudonocardiales > Pseudonocardiaceae > Amycolatopsis > Amycolatopsis sp. 505. Next base: position 320,017 of record NZ_JACKQP010000001.1, on the reverse strand, counting down.
TACCTCGCGCACCACCGCCCGCAGCACGTCGACCGGGACCGCGGAATCGCCGACGCGCCAGTCCGCGATGATCTTCGCCCAGCCCGTGCGCGCGGCCTGCGCCGCCGCCAGCGCAGGAAGCTCGTCATGGGCCGCGCGGCGGCCCCAGCCGTCGAAGAACTGGCCTTCCTGCGCCAGCCACGGTCCCGCGTGCCGGGCCCGCGGCACGTCGGGGTCCTCGCCGAACCACGGCGGCGGCTCGCCCGGCAGACCCGGCGAGCGGATCAGCGTGACCCCGGCGTCGACGTGCTGGTGCAGCTGCTCGCGGAGCAGCTCGTCGTCCATCGGCTGCCCAGGCGCCTCCGCGCCGGGGTGGGTGTGCGCGTCGACCAGGCCGGGCAGGAGCCAGCCTTCGGCGACCAGGGTCGCGCCGGGCACCGGGTCGGTCGTCCAGCGGTCGCCGTCGGCGTAGAGGTCGGCGTACTCGCCGCTCGGCAGCGCGTACCCCCGGATGCGCGTGATCACCACCTCGACCGTACCCGCGTACGCAGCCCGGCGTAGGCGCAAGTGCCGTCCGGCGGCGGACGCCCGCGGGCGCCGCGATCCCGACCATGGGAGACGCCAGAAGGAGGCCACCGTGACCCTGCCCGTGGAGACCACCGCGCTGACCAAGCGCTACGGCGAGATCGCCGCCGTCGAAGACCTGAACCTGTCCGTGCCCGCCGGCGAGGTCTACGGCTTCCTCGGCCCGAACGGCGCCGGCAAGACGACGACGCTGCGGATGCTGCTCGGCCTGATCCGGCCGACCGCCGGCCGCGTCCGGCTGCTCGGTGCCGAACCGGGCCCCGCCAGCCTCGCCCGCGTCGGCGCCCTGATCGAAGGCCCCGCCTTCTACCCGTACCTGTCGGGCCGGGCCAACCTGCGGGTGCTCGCCGACCACGCCGGGGTGCGCCGGACGCGCGTCGACGCCGTGCTCGACGTCGTCAGCCTCACCGACCGGGCCAAGGACCGGTACGCGACCTACTCGCTCGGGATGAAGCAGCGGCTCGGCCTGGCCGCGGCCCTGCTGAAGGACCCCGAGCTGGTGGTGCTCGACGAGCCGACCAACGGCCTCGACCCGGCGGGCATGGCCGACATGCGGGTCACCCTCCGCAAGCTGGCCGCGAGCGGCTGCACCGTGCTGCTGTCCAGCCACCTGCTGGCCGAGGTCGAGCAGATCTGCGACCGCGTCGGCGTCCTCGACCACGGCCGGCTCGTCACCGAGACCACGGTCGAGGACCTGCGCGCGGGCGGCGCGCTGCGCGTCGTCGCCGATCCGCTCCCGAACGCCCGCGAGCACCTCGGCCGCCTCTTCGGCCCGTCCCGCATCCGTCTCGACGGGACCGCGCTCGAACTCGACGTCAACCCGGAGCAGGCCGGGCGGGTCAACGCCGAGCTGGTCGGCGCCGGGTTCGTCGTCACCGAGCTGCGCTGGCACGAACCCGACCTGGAACAGACCTTCTTCGCCCTGACCGGAGGCAACCCCGGTGCTGCGTGACATCCGCGCCGAGCTGACCAAGCAGTCCCGCCGTCCCGCGACCTGGCTGCTGCTGGCCGTCGCCGTCGTCCTGACGCTGACGTTCGGGTACGCCGTCCCGTACGCGGGCCTGAGCGGGGCGACGTCCGGGCCACCGGGCAGCGGCCGCGGGCTGGCCGCGATGCTGCCGGACGCCTTCGTCGGCAGCGCACTGGGCGGGCTGCCGATCTTCGTCGGCGCGTTGGCGCTGATCTTCGGCGTGCTGGTCGCCGGGAGCGAATACGGTTACGGCACCTGGAAAACCGTGCTCGTGCAGCACCCGTCACGGGTGGCGGTGTACGGCGCGAAGCTGGTCACGGTCGCGCTGGCCGCCCTCGCTGCCGTGCTGACGTTGTTCGCGACGACGGCGGGGGCGAGCGCACTGGTGGCGTCGCTCGAGGGGCAGACGATCAGCTGGCCGGCGGCGTCCGACGTCCTGACCGGCCTCGGCGCGGGCTGGCTGGTGGCGACCATGTGGGGCGCGCTCGGGGTGCTGCTGGCGATCGGCCTGCGCTCGGTGGCGCTCCCGATCGGGCTGGGGCTGGTGTGGCTGCTCGCGGTGCAGAACCTGCTGGCGTCGATCGCCGCGCCGCTGCTGGACTGGGTCGCGCAGCTGCAGAAGGCGCTGCCGGGCCCGAACGCGGGCGCGCTGGCCGCCGCGTTCGGGGCGAGCGCACCGGGGGTCGAGCAGGTGGTCGGGGCCGGACAGGCGACGGCGGTGCTGGCGGCGTACGTGCTCGCGTTCGGCGCCCTCGGGGGTTGGCTGCTGCAGCGCCGCGACATCACTTGACCCACGCAGGTCGGCGGCGATCCCCGCCGGGACGGCGCCCGATCCAGCGCCGGCAGCCGCGGGAAGCGACCGGAAGCCGACGACCGGCACCGGCCCGCGCCACCGCCTGACCGGCGCCTGTGCCGGTGCGTTTGTGGTTGATCACGCCCGGTGTAGTGTTTGCCGGTCCGACCGGCGTGCGTGACCGCGTGAGGTGCCATGACAGTGCGGCGGTACCCAGTGGCCATCCTGCTCGTCCTCGTCACGGCGGCCGTGGTCGTGGTCAACGGCTTCGCCTTCTGGGGCGACACCTTCGCCCTGTGGGTCGACGACGCCCTGCAGCTCGGCGCCGGGGTCACCGGGATCGTCTGCGGCGTCGTCGTCGCCCGGCGGGTGCGGGGGCACCAGCGGTGGTGGCGGGTGCTGGTCGCGATCGGGATGACCGGCTGGTCGCTCGGCCAGTGCGTCTGGTCCTACTACCAGCTGGTCGACGGCCGCGGGCTGCCGTCGCCGTCGCTGGCCGACGTCGGGTACCTGAGCTTCCCCCTGTTCGCGCTGCCGGCGCTGTTCGTGCTCGCCCGGGCCCGCGCGCGGCCGGACCGCGAACGCTGGCAGCCCGCACAGTGGACCGCCCACTTCGGCGTCGCCGTGGTGCTCGACGGCCTGGTCGTCACCGGCTCGCTGTTCATCCTCACCTGGACCGCCGCGCTCGGGCAGGTGGTCCAGGCCACCGGGCCGGACGCGCTGACCTGGGCCGTCGCCATCGCCTACCCGCTGACCGACCTGGTGGTCGTGGTCGTCGCCGTGCTGCTGGTCGTGTTCGACCGGGTGGACCGTCCCTACCGCGCGAACCTGCTGCTCGCCGCCCTCGGGATCGTCGCGCTGGCCTGCTCCGACAGCGTGTTCGCCTACCTGGTCAGCATCGGCGCGGAGAGCATGAAGCCGTGGTCGGACGCCGGATTCGTGCTCGGCCCGCTGTTCATCGCCTTCGCCCTGCTGGTCACGCCCAGCACGCGACGGCGGGACGACGCCGGTCAGGCGGTCGGCGTCGACTGGTGGCAGGTGGCGCTGCCGTACCTGCCGGTCACCGCGGTCGCGCTGCTGATCACCGTGCAGATCGTGGCCGGGGCCGGCCCGGACGGCGTCGAGGTCTTCGTCGGCGCGCTGGTGGTGTTCCTGGTGCTGGCCCGGCAGCTGCTTTCGTTGCTGGACAACCGGTTGCTGCTGCGCCGGGTGTACGAGGGCCAGCAGGCGCTGACCCATCAGGCCTACCACGACCCGCTGACCGGGCTGGCCAACCGCGCGCTCTTCGCCGACCGGCTGGACCGCGCCATCGAACAGGGCGCCGAAGGGCCGCTCGTGCTGATCTTCGTCGACCTCGACGACTTCAAGGAGGTCAACGACCGGTTCGGGCACGCCGGCGGCGACGTCCTGCTGCACGCGGTCGCCCAGCGGCTGCTGAGCTGCGTCCGCGCCGGCGACACGGTCGCGCGCCTGGGCGGCGACGAGTTCGCGATCCTGCTGGAGGGCGAGGTCGACGCCCCGCAGGCGGTCGCCGACCGGATCCAGAGCGCGCTGCGGCGGCCGTTCGCGGTGCACGGCACGCTGGTCCCGGTCCGCGCGAGCATGGGCCTGGTCGTGCCGGACCCGGCCGAACCGGCGGTGACGTCGGACGTGCTGCTGGGCCGCGCGGACACGTCGATGTACGCGGGCAAGCGGCTCGGCAAGGACACGACGGTCGTCTACCACCCGTCGCCGGACGGGCCGCCCGACTTCCCGTCGGCGCTGCGCCGCGGCGGCCTCCCGGAGGGGTTCGCGCTGGTGTTCCAGCCGATCGTCCGGCTGGCCGACGAGCAGCCGGTGGCGGTGGAGGCGCTGGCCCGCTGGACCACCCGGGACGGCACCTCGGTGTCGCCCGAGACGTTCGTCCGCGCGGCGGAAGGCGCCGGTCTCGGCGCGGAACTGGACGCGCTGGTGCTGGATCTCGCCTGCCGCGAGATCACCGCGGCCGGGATCGACCTGACGGTGCACGTGAACGTGTGCGCGAGCCGGCTCGGCGCTGCCACGCTGGAGGAGAGCGTCGGGGCCGCGCTGGACCGGTACGGCCTGCCGGCGGACCGCCTGATCGTCGAGATCACCGAAACAGTGCCGGTCCCGGACCTGGCGGCGGGTGCGGCCGCGATCCGGCGGCTGCAGGACCTGGGCGTCCGGGTGGCCCTCGACGACTTCGGCGCGGGCTACAGCTCCCTGACGGTGCTGCACGCGCTGCCGGTCGACCTGATCAAGCTGGACCGCGCGCTGACCACCGGCGTCCGCCCGGACCGCGACGCGGCCCTGTGCCGATCGCTGGTCGGCCTGTGCGCCGACCTCGACGTGGCCGTGGTCGCCGAGGGCATCGAGACGGCCGAGCAGGCCGAACTGGTCACCCGGGCGGGCTGCACGACCGCCCAGGGCTACCGCTTCGGCCGCCCGGCCCCGCTGTCTTCGCTGCGGCTGTCGACGCTCTCGGCCGGCTGACCGCTGCCGCGAATGACTCATTCGGGACGTCCGAGGTCCCGGATGAGTCATTCGCGACGTTCGGACGCGGCTAGCTCACCCCCGGCGGGAGCACGCCGAAGATCGTCGCCGTCGAGCCCGCGCCGTTGCGGTTGATCGGGCCGCCGGCGAGGACCCAGGCGCCCGTCGTCGGCAGGGCCTTCAGGTTCGCCAGGATCTCCAGGCTGATCCGGTGCCGCCGGTAGACCAGCTTGGACACCGTGTACGTCTCGTCGGTGCCGACGTCCGGGCTGAACGTGTCGGTGCCCGTCCCACCGCGGCGGCCCAGCCGGCCGGTGTCGATCAGCCACTGCACCGCCGGGATCGAGAACCCGGGCTGGTGCAGGACGCCGTCGGCGCCGGTGTTCGGGAAGGCCGGGGTGCCCCACTTGGCGTCCCAGCCGGTCCACAGCACGACGACGGACTCGTCCGGGATCCGGCCGTGGCGCTTCTCCCACGCCTTGAGGTCGTCGATCGTGACCGCGTAGTCCGGGTTGTGCGCCGCCTTCGCGCGGACATCGATCTTGACGGCGGGCCGGAACAGGTCCGCCGGGTCCATGTCGTCGGCGAGCGGCTCCCCCGTGTTGAAGTGCCCGGGCGCGCCCCAGTGCGTCCCGGTGTGCTCGCCTTCGCGGACGAACTGCAGGTAGTAGCCGTCTTCGGGGATGGTGGCGATGGTCTCCAGCTCGAAGGCCGGGTCTCCGGGGAAGACGTTGGTCGTGGCGGGGTCGTTGACGTGCGAGAGGTTGACCAGGTTCAGCTGGTCGAGCCGCACCGGCGGCGCGGCTCCGGTGGCTTCCGAGGCTTGCGCCGTCCGCCCCGGCAGCGCGGCGCCGAACACCCCGGCCAGCCCCGCGGCCAGCACCCTGCGTCTCATCGGCATGAGGGATCACCTTTCGGCCTTGTTTCCACGGTCATATCACCCGGACTGGGCGCGGCCAATGAGTTGCGCGAAGATGTGGCCGTGGACGACGACATCGAAGACAACGCCGACAACGGCATCCTCGACCCCGAGGACACTTTGGACGACCGCGACGAGCTCGCGGAGGGTTATTCACCACCGGAACGCGCGCAGGCCACCGAAGGCTGGGGCACCACCGCGCGCGAGACGGCGGAAGGTGAGAGCTGGGCGGGCCGCCTCGCCCGCGAAGTCCCCGACCTGGCCGACGACCTCGACGACGACGGCTTGGGCGACACCGAGGACACCGACGGCGAACTGATCGACGACGAGGTCGGCGACGTCCGCGCGGGCCGCTTGGTCGCCACGGACGAAGGCTTCGGGGAAGACGCCGACGAAGAGCTGTACGCCTCGGACGCCGGCATCGACGACGGCGCGGCATCGGCGGAGGAAGCGGCGGTCCACGTGATCGACCCGTCCCGACGCTGGTGAGCTAGCGGAAGCTCCAGAACGGCCCTTCGGGTTCGGGCGGCTCGACGGCCGGCGGGCGAGGTGCCTTCACCGCCGGCAGCTCGGGCTCCGGCGGCTTCGCGGGCTCCTCCACCGCCGGCTCCGCGGGCTCCTCCACGGCCTCCTCCGCGGGCTCCTCCACGGCCTCCTCCGCAGGCTCCTCCACCGCCGGCTCCGCGGGCTCCTCCACCGCCTCCTCCGGCAGCTTCTTCAACGCCCCGCGCGGCTCGTCGGTCACCAAGGCCGCGAGCAGATCCGTGAGGTCCAGCGCGCGCACGTCGATGACCTCGCGGATCTTCTGCTTGTTGCCCTCGCCGTACGCCGACGTGATCGTGTCCTCGAGCACCGCCGGCGGTGCCGGGCCGTTCTCGTTGCACGTCACGTCGAGCGCCGCGTACAGCGCGGCCGCGTCCTGCTCGAACACCTTGCGCACCATCTTGTGCAGCGCCCGCTCGGCCGCGTCGAGCCGGCCCTCGCGGAGCTTGTCCACCACCGCGCGATCGACGGGCCCCAGCGGGACTTCCGGGCCCTTGACGACGTGCCGGAACACGTTGCGCTGGTGGTTGCCGTCCCCGATCTGCACGCCTCGCGAGTTCCAGATCGCCACCTTCGTGCAGCCTTCCACCGGCGACGCCGACGGCGGCAGGCTCGCCGCCAGCGTGCGCGCCAGCGTCTTGTCCAGCGTGATCCGGACGTCCTCGACCCGGAACTTGTGGATGTTCGTCTGCGAATTCCGGTCGCCCAGCTGGATTCCCGCGCAGTTCTTGATGACGAGCGCGTTCGGCGGCAGCAGCCCGGTGACGCCCTCGGCCTCGAGCGTGGCCGGGACGTCCACGACCTGCGCGGCGCCGTCCGCGGTGGGGAAGAACGCGGCCTGCGCCGCCGCGGCCCACTCCTCGACCACCTTCGGCGCGACGACGGCGACCGGCGATCCCTGCCAGGTCGCGCCGATCAGCGGCTCGTCCGGGTCGGCCACCGGGCGGGAAAGTTCCCGCCAGGGCACCGGTTCCAGGAGCCAGTCGTCGCCGGTCACCGGACGGCCGGGTCGTACTCGCGGACCGCGGCCAGGTACTCGCCGATCGCGTCGCGGTTGCGCAGCAGGCATTCCGCGCGCCGGGTCATGCGGTCGCGCTCGGCTTCCAGGGTCGCGATCATCTCCGGGGTCGCGTCCGGGAAGTAGATCGTGCGGGGTTTGTCCAGGCAGGGCAGGATCTGCTTGATGATCCGGGTGGGCAGGCCGGCGTCGAGCAGGCCGCGCACCTGGATCACCCGGTCGACCGTCGGCTCGTCGTAGTCGCGGTACCCGTTCGGGCCGCGGCTCGCGATGATCAGACCCTGCTCCTCGTAGTACCGGAGGAGCCGCCGGGACGTACCCGTGCGCTCCGCGAGCTCGCCGATCCGCATGTGCCCCACCTCACGTAGACCTTCACATCAATGTGAGGGTTCGAGCATAGCGGCATGACGAACATCCGGACCCGCGCTCTCCCGCTCACCGCCCTCCTCGCCCTGACCACCGCCGCGTTCGTCACCGTGCTCACCGAGGCGCTGCCCGCCGGCGTGCTGCCCGGGATGAGCGCCGGTCTCGGCGTCGGCGAAGCCGCGGCCGGCCAGGCGGTGACGATCTACGCGCTCGGCACCGCGCTGACCGCGATCCCGCTGTCGGCCGCCACCGCGGGCTGGTCCCGCAAACGCTTGCTGCTCACCGGCGTCGCCGGGTTCGCGGTGGCCAACACGGTCACGACGCTGTCGTCGGACTACGCGCTGACGATGGTGGCGCGCTTCGTCGCCGGGGTGGCCGCGGGCGTCGTCTGGGCGCTGCTCGCCGGTTACGCGCGCCGGCTCGTCCCGGACCACCAGGGCCGGGCCATCGCGATCGTGATGGCCGGCATCCCGCTGGCCCTCTCGCTCGGCATCCCGGCCGGGACGTTCCTGGGCGGCCTGCTCGGCTGGCGCTCGGCGTTCGGCGTCATGTCGGCGATCGCGGTCGGCCTGCTCGGATGGATCGCCGCGGCGGTCCCGGACCAGCCGGGGCAGACGGCCGGGCGGACGCCGGTCCTGCGCACGCTCGGCGTCCCCGGTGTCGTGCCCGTGCTCGCCGTGACGCTCGTGTTCGTGCTGGCGCACACCGTGCTCTACACCTACGTCGCCGCCTTCCTCGGCCACGCCGGGATGGCGGACGCGGTGGACGTCGTGCTGCTGGTGTTCGGGATCGCGTCGATGGCCGGCATCGGCATCGTCGGCGCCCGGATCGACCGCGCGCTGCGGACGCTGACGGTGCTCAGCACCGTCGGCGTCGCGCTAGCGGCGACGCTGCTGGCGGTGTTCGCGCACAGTCCGGCACTGGTCTACGCCGCGGTGGCGCTGTGGGGACTCGGTTGGGGCGGCGTCCCGACGCTCCTGCAGACGGCGGCCGGAAACGCCGGTGGCGCCGCGGCGGACCACGCGCAGGCCATGCTCGTCACGCTGTGGAACGCGGCGATGGCCGCGGGCGGCGTGGCCGGCGGGGTCCTGCTCGACGCCGCCGGGCCGGCGTCCTTCCCCTGGACGCTGCTCGTGCTCCTGCTGCCGGTGCTCGCGGTGGTCCTCGGCGCCCGCCGGCACGGATTCCCCGGCCGGTCCTGACTGGTCCTGAACGTCCTGAATGGACGAAGGGCCCGGACGCGCTCGCGCCCGGGCCCTCCAGCTTTTCAGCAGCGGCCGGCGATGGCCCGCAGCAGTTCCGCGTTCGCCGTGTCACCCGACAGCTCCCAGGCGAACACGCCGCCGAGCCCCTGCGACTTCGCGTACCCGGCCTTGGCCGACGCCGTCTCGGGGGTGTCGTAGCTCCACCACTGCGAACCGCACTTCGCGTACGCCGTACCGGCGATCTTGCCGTTGGCGGGGCACTTGGTCTTGAGGACCTTGTAGTCCTCGACGCCCGCCTCGTAGGTGCCGGGCGCCGGGCCGGTCGCCGTGCCGCCCGGCTGCTTCTGCGTCACGCCGTCCCAGCCTCGGCCGTAGAACCCGAGGCCCAGCAACATCTTCGACGACGGAACGCCCTGGTGGCGCAGCTTCTGGACGGCCGCGTCGGCGTAGTAGCCGGCGGTCGGGAGGCCGGGGTAGGCGCGCAACGGCGAGTGCGGCGCGGTCGGCCCGTTCGGACTGGCGCCGGCGACGAAGTAGTCGTAGGTCATCACGTTGTACCAGTCGAGGTACCGGCTCGCGGCGCCGTACTCGGTGGCGTCGATCTTGCCGCCCTTCGAGCCGTCGGCGGTGATCGCGGCGGTCACCAGCTGGCGCCCGAACTTCGCGCGCAGCGCCTTGACCAGTCCGGTGAACGCCTTCGGGCCGCTGGTGTCGCAGGTGTTCCCGCAGGCGTTGGGGTACTCCCAGTCGATGTCGATGCCGTCGAAGACGCCCGCCCAGCGCGGGTCATTGACCAGGTTGTAGCAGGACTCCGCGAACGCGGCCGGGTTCTTCGCCGCCTCGGTGAAGCCCGCGGACCACGTCCAGCCGCCGAAGGACCACAGCACCTTCAGCTTCGGGTGCAGCTTCTTGAGCTGGAGGATCTGGTTGAAGCTGCCGTGCAGCGCGCCGGGTTCGGTGCTGTCGGCCTGGCCGCTGACGCTGGTGGCGGCGTCGTAGGGCATGTCGTGGTCGGCCCACGGGTCGCCGACCGCGCAGCCGCCGCCCGTCACGTTGCCGAAGGCGTAGTTGATGTGGGTCAGCTTCGCGGCCGACCCGGACGTCTCGATGTCCTTGACGTGGTAGCCGCGGGCGTAGACGTCCCAGTCGGCGAAGTAGGCCATCACCTTGCCCTGGCCCTGCCCGGCGTCCGCCGGCGGCGCGACGACGGAGGCACCGGCGAGCGCGAGCGCGACGACGGCGATGCGTTTTCTCATGCGGAGCACGGGTTTCTCCTCATCGGCCCAGACGAGCGGACGCCTGAGGCTAACAGGTCCAGACCACTGCGGACCAGAGCGAATCGTGTGGTCAGCGGGTTTCGGTGTACCTCCGCAGCCGGGTGCGGATTCACGCGTGCGATGATCGGGCGATGACCGAGTTCGGCTGCGCCCGCTGTTCCGGCGATGACGCCCTGACCGCGCTGGCGTTCTGCACGACCCGGCTGAACAAGACCCATCGCCTGGTCGAGCGGTCGCATTTCAGCATCTCGCTGCGCCGCTGCCCGGAGTGCGGGCAGTCGTTCGCCGCGATCTTCACCGAGTTCGTCGACTGGACGGGCGGCGAAGACGCGCAGTACTTCGACTTCGTGCCGCTCACGACGGCCGAGGTGTCGGCGCTGGCCGCGCAGGGCGCCGGGGTGGACCTGGCCGAGCTGGGCGCGCTGGGCAGCGTCCGCCGCCGGCTGTCGTCGAGCTGGCCGACCGGCGGCGAGAAGGAAATCGCCTGGCGGACGGACGCGCTTTCGGTGCGCGAAGGTCACTGACGCGCGAGGCGGAGGATCGCCGCGGCACTGCGGTCGACGTCGGCCTCGGTCGTCGTCCAGCCGGACACCGAGATCCGCAGGTACCGGCGGCCGCGCCAGGTGGTGCCGCCCAGCCAGCAGGTGCCGTCGTCCTGAACCTGCCGGATGAGCGCGTCGGTGTCCCCGCCGAAGGAGACGAGGACCTGGTTGAGGACGACGTCGTTGGCGATCTCGGCACCGCCGTCGGCGAGCTTCCCGGCGAACCGGCGGGCCAGCCGGCAGCAGCGGTCGACGAGCTCGGCGACGCCGTCGCGGCCCAGCTCGCGCAGCGCCGCCCAGACGGCGAACCCGCGGGCGCGGCGCGACGACTCCAGGGTCAGATCGCCCATGCCGGACACCTCGCCGGCGCCGGTGAGGTAGGCGGCCCGGTAGGAGATCGCGGCGGCGTGGACGTCCGGGCGGGCGCAGAAGACGAAGCCGGAGTCGTACGGGACGTTGAGCCACTTGTGCCCGTCGCAGGCCCAGGAATCGGCGAGTTCGACGCCGTCGAGGAGCGGCCTGGTGGCCGGGTTGGCGGCGGCCCAGAGCCCGAAGGCGCCATCGACGTGGAGCCAGGCGCCGGGCGCGGCTTCCCGCGCGGCGCGGAGGTCGTCGCACGCGCCGGTGTTCACGTTGCCGGCCTGCAGGCAGACGATCAGCGGCCCGGCTTCGTACTTTCTGCGGAGGTCTTCGACGTCGATGGCGCCTTGCGGGCCGGCTTTGACCGGTTCGACGACCCGGGTGCCGAAGCCGAGCAGCCGCAGCGCGCGATCGATGGTGGCGTGCCGTTCTTCACTGGCGAGGACCCGGACAGGCGGGGCGCCGGCGAGCCCATCGCGTTCGACATCCCAGCCGGCTTCGGCGAGAACGTGGTGCCGCGCGGCGGCGAGGGCGGCGGTGTTCGCGGCCTGGCCACCGGTCACGAACCCGGTGGAGGCGGTGGCCGGGAGGCCGAGAAGCTCTTTGAGCCAGCTGCCGGCGGCCTCTTCGGCGGCGGCCGCGGCGGGCGAGAGCACGGCGTTGAACCCGTTCTGATCCCAGCCGGCGGCGAGGACATCGGCCGCGGTGGCGGCGGGAAGAGCGCCCCCGATGACGAAGCCGAAGAACCGGGGTCCGGCGGTGGCGACGAGACCGGGTTCGGCGGCCCGCGCGAGGTGTTCGAGCACTTCGGACGGTGAGGTGGGGTGCTTGGGGAGCGGGCCGCCGAAGCCGGCCCGCAGGACGGCGGGATCGACGGCCCGGGCGACCGGCCGGTCGGCGAGGGTGGCCCGGTAGTCGGCGGCCAGCTCGGCGGCGCGGGCCAGGAGCGCGTGCATTTCGTCCACGCGCCGACTGTAAGCCCGGGTCCCCGCCGAAGGTCGCGAATGACTCATTCGAGACGCCGGAGGTCCCGAATGAGTCATTCGCGACACCACCGGCGGCGCCGCTCCGAGAACAATCGGCGACCTCCCGGCGTAACGTCCTGGTATGGAGACCCCGTTGAGCACCGACCGGCTCGTGATCCGGGACTGGACGCCTGCCGACGCCGAAGCCGCGTTCGCCATCTACGGCGCGGAAGACGTCACGCACTGGCTGACCCCGGCCATGGACCGCGTCGGCGACATCGGTGCGATGCGCGCGGTGCTGCACGCCTGGCAGGAAGCGCAGCCGAACCTGCCGCCGCCGCGGGGGCGGTGGGCCATCGAGCGCAAAGAGGACGGTGCGGTGATCGGCGGCCTCGGCATCCGGCTGCTGCCGCCCTTCGAAGAGGACCTCGAGCTGAGCTGGCAGCTGACGCCCGGCGTGTGGGGCAAGGGTTACGCGTCCGAGGCGGCGACCGCCCTCATCGAATGGGCCTTCACGCAGGACACCGAGGAACTGTTCGCCGTCGCGCGGCCGAACAACACGCGGGCGATCGCCGTCGCCAAGCGGCTCGGCATGAACTGGGTCGGCGAGACCGACAAGTACTACAACCTGCGGCTGCAGGTGTACCGGATCCGGCACACCGACCTCATCGGCTGACCGGCTCCAGCAGGAAGACGCGGATGTCCCGGTGCGCGGCCCGCGTGGCGTACCGGTCGTACGCGGGCCAGTACGCCGCCACCGCGTCCCACATCTCCTGACGCTCGTCCCCGGTCAGGAGCCGCCCGCTGACGTCGATCGTGCGCCCGTTCAGCGCGACCGTCGCCGCCGGGTTTGCCAGGAGGTTCGCCGACCACGCCGGGTGCGCCTCGCCGCCCCAGTTCGAGCCGATGACGACGTACCCCGTCTCCCGCGCGACGTACAGCAGCGGCACCTGACGGGGTTCGCCGCTGCGGCGGCCGATCGTCGTGAGCAGCAGCGTCCGGAGCCCGACCGCCGCGCCGACGCCGACCCGGCCGCCGCTGATCCGCAGCAGCACCCGGTCGGCCGGCACGAGCGCCCGCCCGAGCACCGCGAACGCCCTGCTCTTGCCGAACCCGGCGAAGACACCCCGCAAACCAGCCACGGCGCGATCCTAGGTCTGGCAGAGTCCCGGGCATGACGCGCCCCGAAACCGCCGCCGAAGTCTTCGACGCGCTCGGCACCGACTACGAGCACGCCTTCCGCACCGCGACCGGGCACCGCGCCGCCCTCACCGACCTGCTCGACGCCTTGCCGCCGGAAGCGGAGGTGCTCGACCTCGGTTCCGGCACCGGACGCCCCACCGCCGAATCCCTGGTCGCCGGCGGCCACGACGTCACCGGCTACGACGTCGCCCCGAAGATGGTCGAGATCGCGCGCAGCCAGGTGCCCGCCGCCCGGTTCGAGCTCGGTGACATGCGCGAACTGTCCTTCGAGGACGACACCTGGGACGCGATCACCGCCTTCTTCTCGATGCTCCAGCTCCCCCGGGCCGAGCAGGAAACCATGTTCGGCCGACTGGCGGCCTGGCTGAAGCCCGGTGGCCTGCTCGTCTTCGCCACCGTGCCGGCCGACGTCGACGGCGTCGACATCGTCTTCATGGGGCACCCGGTCCGGGCGTACAGTTTCGCCGTCGGCCCGCTGAAGGAGCGGCTGCAGGCCGCGGGCCTCGAAATCGTCCGCGCCGACGAGGCCGAGTTCGTGCCCGACCACCCCGGCGCCGGCCCGGAGCCGCACGTCTACCTGACCGCACGCAAACCGGCCTGAGCCGTCAAGAGCTCACGACGTCGATCACCCGGTGGACATGAATTTTGCTCAAGTTCGTGCGTGTCCCGGGCGGCAGACCCGAGCTAAAGTGAGGAATGGGCATCGAAGCTCCGGCCAGGCCGGTCTCTCGCGAACACCGCGAACTGGTCCGCGAGATGCTGACCCGGCTGCCGGAGTTCGCCGACCGCCTCGCCCGGCTGCTCAGTGAGCAGGACGAGTTCTACCGGCAGGTGGCCGACGCCGCCCCGGACGAGCTGCGGCAGGTCTGCGAGGCCAACCTCGAACGCGCGCTGACGGCACTGGCCGAAGGCCGCGGCCTCTCCCTCGACGCCGCCCGCAAGACCGGCCTCGCCCAGGCGCGCCAGGGCATCCCGCTGCCCGCCGTGCTGCGCGCGTTCCGGATCGGCGGCACCTTCGTCTACGAAGGATTGCTCGAGCTCGCGGGCCCGGAGTTCCTCAACCCGGCCCGGACGATCGAGATCAACTCCTACGTCTGGAAGGCGATCGACTACTACTCGGAAGCGCTGACCACCGCCTATGAGGAGGTCGCGGCCGAGCCGTCGCACGCCAACGCGCGGCTGCTGGACGACCTGCTGCGCGGCCGGCTCGCCGGTCAGGCCGAGATGGAGGCCGCGGCCCGCGAGCTGGGCCTGCCGACCGCGGGCATGTTCGTCGCCGTGGTCACCGAACGCGTCGAGCCGGACGAGCACGACTCCGTCGAGGCGCTGCTGCGGGCGCGGCGCTGGCGGTCGGCGTGGCGCCCCGGCGGCGAGGCGGGTCTGGTCGCGATCGATCGGATCGAGGACGTCCGGCGGCTGCGCGACGTGCTGGGTTCGCTGCCGGTCGCGGCCGGGATGAGCAGGCCGTTCACCGGCTTCCCCGAGGTCCCGGACGCCCTGCACCGGGCCCGGATCGCCCGCCGCTCGCTGCCGGCGGCGACCGCGGGTGTGGTGGTGTTCGGCGATTCGCCGGTGACGACGCTGGTCGCGGCCGCGCCGGGGATGGCCCGCGACGTCGTCCGCTCGGCACTGGCCGGAGTGCTCGCCCTGCCGGGCGCGGAGCGCAAGGTCCTGCTCGACACGCTGCTGGCCTGGTTCGCCGGCCACGGCTCGGCGAAGGACGCCGCGGACCGGCTGTTCGTGCACCCGAACACGGTCCGCTACCGCCTGCGCCGCGTGCAGGAGCTGACCAAGCGCGACCTCACCGACCCGGTCGACGTCGGCGAGCTGTACGTCGCACTCGAGTCGGTCCGCCTGGATCCCGAGCCGAAATGATCGCTTTTCGATCACTACCGATTGACTTTCGATAGGAACCCGGCGATAGTCGGCGCATGGTTACCGAGAAGTGGGCTGTCGCCGCGCTCAGAGTGTTCCTCGTGGTGCTGTTCGGCGTCCTCGTCGTGTTCCAGACGTTGTCGCTGCCGGGCGGGATCGCCTACCACGCGCAGCAGAACCCGCACGACGCGCCGCTGCGCTGGCCGTTGACCGCCATCGCGGTCTTCCTGGTGCTGTGCGTCCAGGTGGTGGTCGTCGCGACGTGGAAGCTGCTGACCCTGGTCAAGAAGGACCGGATCTTCACCACGGCGTCGCTGAAGTGGGTGGACGCGATCGTGTGGTCCGTGGCCGCGGCGTGGCTGGTGTTCGTCGGCATGCTGCTCTTCGTCGGCTTCAACGCGGACGACCCGGGGATGCCGATGCTGCTGTTCCTGGTGACCGTGGCGATCACGGTGATCGGGCTGCTGATGGTGGTCATGCGCGCCCTGCTGCGCCAGGCGACCACGCTCCGGTCCGACCTGGAAGCGGTCATCTGATGCCGATCGTCGTGCGCATCGACGTCGAACTGGCCAAGCGGAAGATGAGCGTCGGGGAGTTCGCCGAGAAGGTCGGCCTCACGCCGGCCAACATCGCGGTGCTGAAGAACGGCCGCGCGAAAGCGGTCCGCTTCAGCACGCTGGAAGCGATGTGCCGGGTGCTCGGCTGCCAGCCGGGAGACCTGCTGGAGTGGGTCGAAGAAGACCTTTAGGGCCTGTATCGAAGTCGTCTCGAGCAAGTGGAGCTGAGTCGGCGCTGTTGGGCGTGTCGGTAGCCGACATGGGTGAGGTCTCCGGTAGGTGGTTCGTCGACCAAGAAGAACCTGAATACCGGAGACCTCGTGGACACCCTGGCGGTGGCGGGGCGGTTTGACCTGACCGACGACCAGTGGGCAGCGCTGGAGCCGTTGCTGCCGGTGTCGTCACGGCCCGGTCGGCCGTCGTTGTGGAGCAGACGGCAGCTGTTTGACGGAATCCGGTGGCGGGTGCGCACCGGTGCGCCGTGACGGGACATGCCCGCAGGGTATGGATCCTGGGCCGCGGCCTATCGGCTGTTCCGGCGCTGGCAACGTGCCGGTGTCTAGCAGGCGATTCCGACCGCGTTGCAAGCCGCGGCAGAGGCGGTCGGGCGAATCCGTGGGACGCGAGCGCGGATTCCACGATCGCGCGGGCGCATCAGCATGCGGCGGGCGCGCGGAAAAGGGGCATCTGCAAGCCGAGCCGCCCGGAGGGACCACTCCGGGCGTCGGCCGGCCGCGGGCGCGTCCTGATCGGGTGTCGGCGGACAAGGCCTACACCTCGAAGGCCAATCGAGCTCACCTGCGCGGTCGTGGGATCAAGGCGACCATCCCGAGCAAGGCTGATCAGGACGCGCCCCGCAAGGCCAAGAGGTCGAGGGGTGGCCGGCCACCGGCCTTCGATCCCGAGATCTACAAGCAGCGTCACGCCGTGGAATGTGGCATCAACAGGCTCAAACGCCACCGTGGGGTAGCCACTCGCTATGACAAGCTCGCCGTCCGCTACGAAACCACCGTTCACATCGCGGCCATCAACGAATGGCTCTGACCCACTTCGATACAGGCCCTAGCCGGGGTGTCCGGGGACAGGCCGCCGCGGATCACCGCAACCTCGAGCAACGTCCCTGAACATCACGCCTGGCCCAGATCGGCGGGCCGGACGCGCAGCTTGGCGGCGATCCGGGCGAGCGCCTGCTGGTCGGCCGCGGTGAGGGGGTCGAGGACGTCCAGGACGCTGCGCACGTGCGTCGGCGCGGCGGCCTCGACCACCTCGAACCCGGCGTCGGTGAGGGCGACCAGGGTGTACCGGCCGTCGCCGGGATCGGGCGAGCGCTCGACCCAGCCGCGCTGCTCGAACCGCTTGACCACATTGGACAGCCGGGACAGGGAACCGTTGGCCAGGTAGGCGAGTTCACTCATCCGCAGGCGGCGCTCCGGCGCCTCCGAGATGTGGCTGAGGGTGAGGTACTCGAAGAGCGTCAGGCCGGCTTCGTGCTGCAGCGGCGCTTCGAGGCGGCCCGGGAGCAGCAGGATGAGCGAAACCAGCCCGGTCCAGGCTTCCTTTTCGGCCGGGCTGAGCCAGCGCGTGCCTCCGTGATCCGTGCCCATGGGTGGCACCCTATCCGCCGCAGGATGACTTCACGCTTGAAGTTGTGCTAGCTTGACTTCAAGCGTGAAGTCAATCGGAGGAGACACCGTGTTTTTCGTGACCCCGGGCTACGGCCCGCGCCACCTGGCCGCCCTGCACTACAGCCAGGCGGTCCGCATCGGCAACCGCGTCGAGATCTCGGGCCAGGGCGGCTGGGACGACGACACGGTGTTCCCGGCGGACCTCGAGGAGGAGATCGTCCGGGCGTTCGACAACGTGGAGCGCACCCTGGCCACGGCGGGCGCCACCTGGGCGGACGTCGTCTCGGTGGATTCGTTCCACCTCCCCACGGCGGACGACACCATCGGCGACGACCACACGCGGGTGATGGTGGAGCAGTTCCGCAAGCGCATGGGCGACCGCGCCCCGATCTGGACCCAGCTCGGCGTGGCGGCACTCGGCGCGCCGGGCATGAGGGTCGAGATCCGGGCGACGGCGATCCTCGGCGAGGACTGACCGGCTAAGCCGCGTCGGCTTCGACCAAGCGGGCCAGCTCCAGCAACGCCCCCTCGAAACCCGGGCCCGCCGTCAGGGCCACCTTCAGCGGCCCACCCCGCCGGTCGCGCCCGACCGGGAGCGTCACCGCCGGCTCCGTCCACTGGGGACGGTCCACTCCGGCCGAGACCACCACGTCCGGGCGCGCCGGACGCGACCGCCGCCCGCCCGCGTCGAGGTCCAGCACCACGTTGCCGTGCAACGAAAGCAGGGCCGCGACGTCCGCCACCGCGTCCCTCAGCTCCCGGTCGGCGATCGAGTCCGAATGCGCTCCGATCGCCGGCCGGGCCGCGGCGGTGCCGCGGTCCAGCCGGGGGACGATCGCCGCGAGGTCGCCCGAGGCGCACGTCAGCACCCGGATTCCGGGCACTCCCGCCAGCGGGTCGGTGAGGGTGATTCCCGCGCTCGCGGCCGCCGCCACGATCCGGGCCCGCCAGCGCGCGGTCGCCGCGATGGCGACCATCGAGGGGTCCTGGGGCAAAAGGGCTTTTCTCCTTCTCGGTCCGGCGCGGCGGCTGGGGATCGTCCGATGGTGCGGCCGGGCCCGTTGTGCCCGGGAACAAACATGTTTGGTCGCTTGGTCCGAACGGCCGTGCGCATGCGACCTTCCGGTCGCACCGGAAGTCTGTGACCGCCGGTCACACTTTGACGCGCGACGTGGCGCGGGCCACTATCCGTGCACCTGATTACCGCCGGGTAATTTGTGTCCACCCAGGAGGACCGTTGCGACGAGCTGTGGGCCTGATCTTGCTGGCGCTGGGGGTCTTCGCGGTCGCCGGGGCGGTGCTGTTGCCGACCTACGTCTACCCGAAGCTCGCCAAGGTGCCGCTCGACCAGGATTCGACGTCGGTGCTGGAAGGCACCGCGAGCAAGGTCCTCGCCGTGACCGACAAGGGCACCGGCCCGGTCACCGAGATCCGGGAAAACGCGAAGCTGACCGCCACCGCCCGCGTCCAGGCGAACTTCGCCCGGCCGGAGATGCACACCGACACCGACTACGCGGTCTGGCTGCTCGCGGTGCAGGTCAAGGACGACGCGGACGGCACCGTCATCACCGCGAGCAAGCGCCAGGTTTGCTTCGACCGGCGCACCGCCGAGGGCTACGACCCGCGCGGCGCGGCCGACCCGAGCTGCACCAAGGAAAGCAGCTACGTCACCGAGCTCAAGGACAAGGCCGACAAGGACGGCCAGAAGCCGCCCGAGCAGAACATCTACAAGGCCCAGCCCGGCCTGAACTTCAAGTTCCCCTTCGGCACCGAGCAGAAGGACTACCCGGTCTACGACGACAACACGGGCAAGGCCGTCACCGCCCGGTTCACCGGCGTCGAGGAGGTGAACGGGATCGAGACCTACAAGTTCGTGCAGGACATCCCGGACACCAAGCTCGAGACGAAGTCGGTGCCCGGCTCGCTCGTCGGAGCCACCGAGTCGAGCGTCGACGCGGACCTGTACTACCGCGGCGTCAACACGATGTGGGTGGAACCGGTCACCGGCGTCGAGGTGAAGCAGCAGCAACAGCAGCACCAGGAACTGCGCCGCGCCACCGGCGGCACGCCGACCGTCGTGTTCGACGGGACGCTCGCCTACAACGGCAAGACGATCGCGCAGATGGTCGACCAGATCGACGCGAACAAGGGCAAGCTGGAGTTCCTGTCGAGCACCGGCCCGCTCTGGCTCGGCATCGGCGGCGGGGTGCTGATCCTCGTCGCGGTCTACCTGCTGGTCCGCCGCCGCCCGGCCCCGCCGCCGGCGCCGAGGCAGCGGCGCCAGGCGGTCTACGCCCGCACCTGAATCAGCGCTTCCGCAGCACCAGGACCAGATTCCAGGACGCGATTTCGCGGAGGCCGGGAATCCGCACGATCCACATCGCCCAGCCCGGGTGGTACCGCGGATACCCGGCCACCAGATCGGCGAGCGGCGTCGCCTTCGCCCAGCGGAGCGCGGCGCCGACCGAAACCGGGAACAGGCTTTCGCCGAATTTGTTCTTCGGCTGCTTCCCGAGCTTCCGGGCATAACGCTGCCGGGCGTAATAACCGCCGAGGAAATGCCACGGCGCCGTCTCGTGACCGCCCCACGGCGAATACCACGGCGTGAACGACGCGAAGACCGTGCCGCCGGGCTTGGTCACCCGGCACATCTCCTCGAGCATGACCCACGGCTCGGAGACGTGCTCCAGCACGTTCGACGAGTAGCAGATGTCCACGGATCCGCTGCGCACCGGCAGTTCCGTGCCGCTGGCGCGGATCATGTTCTCCCCCGGCTCGCCGCGGGCGGACAGCTCGCCGACGTCCGGGTCGAGGCCCAGGTAGACCGCGCCGGCCGCGCGGAAGGCGTCGGAGAAATACCCCGGCCCGCCGCCGACGTCGAGCACCGTGCGCCCCGACAGCGGAGCGTGCGAGGCCAATTGCCGGACGGAGTCGGCGGCGAGCACGGAATAGAAGCCGTCCGGGTCGGTCTGCTCGGTGAGGAATGTCCGGAACAGGGTCACGGACCGGCGGAGCGTGGCGCGATGCGGTTGCCCCGTCGCGACGAGAACCGGATTACCTACCATTGAACCGTCGCTTTCCGGAATACGTTCATCTAGGGTGTACGCACCAGTAACCTAGCACCGTCGCTACAGTTTGGAAAAACCCGATGCAACGTCCTCGTGTGCTCCTCCTCAACTGGCGCGACACCGGCCACCCCGAAGGCGGCGGCTCGGAGCGGTACGTCGAGCGGATGGCCGAAGGCCTGGCCAGCGCGGGGTACCGGGTCGAGATCCAGTGCGCCGCCTACCCGGGAGCGACCGCGGGCGAGTGGCGCGACGGCGTCCGCTACCGGCGGCGGGGCAACAAGTTCGGCGTCTACCTGCACGCCCTGCGCGCGATCCGCCACGCCCGCGCCGACCTCGTGGTGGACGTGCAGAACGGGATGCCGTTCTTCGCCCGGCTGGTCGCCGGCTGCCCGGTGCTGGTACTGGTCCACCACGTCCACAAGGAACAGTGGATCAGCGCGCTCGGCGAGACCCTGGGCCGGGTCGGCTGGTGGATCGAGTCGCGGCTGGCGCCGCGGCTGTTCCGCAAGTGCTCCTACGTCACGGTTTCCGAGGTCACCAAGGCGGAACTGGCCGAGCTGGGCATCGGCCGCGAGCGCGTCACGGTGGTCCCCAACGGCCTCGACGCACCCCCGCCGTGCGCGTCCGGACGGGACCGTGAACCGACCCTGGTCGCGGTGAGCAGGCTGGTGCCGCACAAGCGGATCGAGCACGCCATCGACGTCGTCGCGCGGCTCGCGCGGCGCTGGCCGTCGCTGCGGCTGGAGGTCGTCGGGCAGGGGCCGTGGGACGAGGTCCTGCGCGACCACGCGGCTTCGCGCGGGGTCGCCGACCGGGTCGTCCTGCACGGCTGGGTCGACGAGCAGGCCAAGCACGAGATCCTCGCGCGCTCGTGGCTGCACCTGTGCCCGTCGGTCAAGGAGGGCTGGGGCATCGTCATCATGGAGGCCGCGGCGCACGGCGTCCCCTCGGTCGCCTACCGCGCCGCCGGCGGCGTCACCGAGTCCATCGTGGACGGCCGGACCGGCCTGCTGGCCGACGACTTCGACGACTTCACCGCGCAGGTCGACGCTCTGCTCGCCGACGGTCTCCGCCGTGCGGAGATGGGCCTGGCGGGCGCCGAGCGGGCCGGGAAGTACAGCTGGGACGCCAGTGTCGGCCAGTTCGAGTCACTGGTGCGGAGCGTCTCCGGGCAGCCGGTCCCCCGGCCCCGGACCCTGGTCCCGCACCGCGTCCCGGAACTCGCCGAGGAGCCGGGCGGCCGCGGCCGCGTCGAAGTCCTTGCGGCGGGCCCGCACGGTGACCGTGGTCCGGCCGCCGGTGGTCGCCGCGCCGAACGCCACGCCTGACCGGCCGCTCGCCGCCGGGTAGAACGCCAGCGTCCGCACGGTGTCCCCGGTGGACACCACGCCGAGGTTCGACACCAGGAACGTCGACCCGAGCCGGCCGGCCAGCAACCGCGTGCCCAGCCGGGCCAGCCGGCTGCTGCGGGCCGGGAAGTCCGGCTCGGGCGGCTGAGCCTGCAGGACCGCGGCGACGTCCGCGCCGCGCGCCAGCCGCAGCCGGAAGAACGCGCTGTCGTGCACCGGTTCCGGCGCCGCACCGGACCTCCGTGACGCGCCCAGCGCCGCCACGACCCGGGCCGTGCGGGCCCCGTGCGCGCGGTTCCAGCGTTCGGTGGCGCGGGCGGCGGCCGCGACGAACCCCGCGGCCCCCAACCGCAGGCGTGGCTCGTGGCAGGCCACGAAGACGTCTCCCACGCCCTCGCTCCCTCGGTCGGGCGTGATCCGGCCTGGGGGCGCGAAAAGCGCCTCAGCGAGCCGCTGGAGGGCCGAAAGGGCAAAGGGTTTGCCGCCCGTCCGTTCACCGATCCCGCGTGCCCCCGAGGAAACCGGGACGTCGAGGAGGATGCCGAGCAGCGACAGCAGGCCGAGGCCGTCCAGAGCGCCGTGGTGCGCGGCGATGAGGAGCGTCCGCTCGCCGACGGCGACGCGCACCAGCGGCGCGTCCCGTTCGTAGGGCGCCGAAGCGAAGCGATTCCGGACTTCCGCCAGGTCGCCGATCCGCTCGATCCCGGGCAGCACACCGAGGTGCGGGTACTGCTGGATCGCGGCCGCCAGCCGGGCCCGGAGCTTCTCCGGTTCCGGTGCGGCCGCGCCGAGTTCCGCTTCGAGGAGGATGCTCCAGGAAACGGTGGGGTCGCCGTAGAGCCCGACGACGCGGTGGGCGTGGTCGGAGGCGAGCGTCAGTGGTCCCCGTAGAGCTTGAGCGGGTGGTCGGCCGGGTTGTACTTCACCTGCGCGTTGAGCTTCTCCTGCACCGGAGCGGCGGTGTCCGGGTTGGCCGAGGTGATGAGGGCGAAGCCCCCCGCTGTCGCCGCTCCGCCGCCGATGATGACGGCGACGATCGCGCCGATGACCGTGCCCACGTGTCACTCCTTCCGCGGCGGGAGAATCCTGCCGCGGCCCAATGTACGCATCGGTAACATGCGGCACAACACTGCGACGCACAGCAACGCGAGCGCTACTCCGTTCGCCAGCAAGGCGGGCGCCCACGAGATCGCTTTCACGGCGGGCTCACCCGGGGTCCGGTACAGCGTCAGCCACTCACCCGACCACACCGGCGTCGCGCCGGCGAGCAATCGCGGGTCGACGTAGCCGGGTGTCCGGTGTTCGACGAGGACCCAGCCGATGCCGGCGTCGGTGAGCTCGCGCGCGGACGTCGCCGCGTTGACGTCCCCGATCCGCGGGTCCTCACCGGCGATCCGCTCGGCACCGACCAGCAGGGTGTCGTCCATCAGCACCGGTTTCGGCAGCACGCGCGGCGCCGGGTCGAGCTGGGTGCGGTCGTCGTTCCAGGCGAACCCGCGGAACGCCGAGAGCGGCAGCACGAGCACGTCGCCGGGCCGGTCACCGAGCTTTTCGGACACTGCCTGCCAGTCGGCCGGGTACTGCGCGGTGGCCAGCCGTCCCAAACCTCCCCACGCTAGGTCCGGCATGGTCAGCAGCGGGAAGACGACCGCCGCCGTCACCAAGCCGACGCGTCCCCGCGCGGTGTTCAGCTTCGCCGCGGCGGCTTCGACGGCCAACGCGAAGCCCAGGGCGAGCGGCAAGGCCCACCAGGCCACCCATTTCTGGGCGTCCCGCAGCAGTCCGGCCCCGGGCAGGTACCGCGTCGCGGCGGTGAGCAGCGTGTCGCCGCCCGGCAACGTCGCCAGCGAAGCCAGGAGGACGCCGAGGACGCCGAGAGCCGTCAGGGAGCGGACCGGGGCCTTCCCCCAGCGGCGCGCGAGTGGCCACAGTCCGGCGACCGCCACCGCGACGACGATGAGCGTCAGCACGGGAACCAGCGGCACGGACCGGCTTTCCGGGACCGTCTGGGCGTTCCAGATGCCGCCGAGGCCCAGCACGCTCAGCAGGGCGGGGCCCCAGCTTTCGGCGCGGGCGCTGAACGCCGACACGCCGGCCGGGTCGGAGAACGTGCCCCCGGCGTTGCGGAACGTCGGGACCAGCCAGGGCAGGTTGAGCGCGATGGCGAGCGGAACCGTCTGCCACAGCCGGCGCGATCCGGCGGCGACGACCATGACGGCCGCCGCGAGGACCCCGCCCGGCGGGGTCAGCACGGCCGGGGCGCCGGCGATCACCAGCCGCGGCAGGCCACCGGGTTCGTGGGCGCGCACGGCGAGTCCGGCGCCGACGAGCCACGGCAGGGCCGCGTAGGTCAGGAGCAGCGGCCAGTGCCCGATGAACAGCCGCTCGGCGACGTACGGCGTCCAGGCGTAGGCCGTCGCCGCGACGAGCCGGGTACCCAAGCGTTCGGTGGGGACGAGCCGTCCCGCGCCGAGGGCGGCGAAGAAGATGGCCAGGAGCAGCACGAGCTTCTGGACGATGTCGCCGGGCAGCACGGTGGTGGCGAGCGCGACGGCGGCGTCGGCGGGGACCGACCGCGGCAGCGTGCTGCCGACCCCGAAGGCGTCCGGCACGAAGTACTGCCGGGGCGCGAACACCATGTCGTAGCTCAGGACGAACCCGCGTCCGAGCAGGGGCCCGCAGACGGCGAACGCCAGTGCGGCCGCCAGCGCGGGAAGGGCCAGCCGCCTGCCCGGTGCGTCCACGGCCCTTCCTTTCCGTTGCGTGCGCGGTTATGGTCCCTGGTCATTACCCACCGGTAACGGGAGCCCGCCGTTGAGCGTAGACACCGAAGTCCCGGCCCGGACGGGCAACCGGGTCGCGGCGATCCTCGTCTCGCTCGCGCTCGCGGGCAACAACGCGGCCAGTTACGTGCTGAGCCTGGCGGCCGCGCGGATCCTCGCGCCCGGCGCGTTCGGGGAGCTGAGCTCGCTGCTGGCGGTGCTGGTGATCGGCGTCGTGCCGGCGATGGGCCTGCAGACGGTGGTGGCGCTGCGAGTGGCCCGCTCGCCGTCGCTGTCCCAGGGTTCGCTGTTCGCGCTGGGCTTGGTGACGAGCGCGATCGTCGCGACGACGGCGTTGATGCTGAGCCCGTTGCTGGTGCTGTTGCTGCACCTGGGTTCGCTGGCCCCGGCGCTGCTGGTGACGGCGGCGCTCGGGCCGTTGACGCTGCTGGGCGTGTTCCACGGGCTCCTCCAGGGCAGCCACCGGTTCGCCGTGCTGTCCGGCCTGATCGCGCTGGAGGGCGCCGGCAAGGTCGGCGGATCGCTGGTGGGGCTGGTGCTCTCGGGGTCCCCGACGGGGGCGCTGGCCGGCGCGGCGGCGGGTTCGCTCGCGGTGGTGGTGGCGGGCTGGCAGCTCTGCGGCCGCCCGCGGCCCCGCTGGGCCGACCGCCACGGCGGCGAGGTGCTGCACACGGCGCAGGCGATGCTGGCGCTGGTGCTGCTGGTCAACCTGGACCTGGTCCTGGCGCGCCACACGCTTCCGGCGGGCGAGGCGGGCGAGTACGCGCTGGGGGCGATCGTCACGAAGATCGCGTACTGGCTGCCGCAGGCGGTCGGGGTGCTGGTGCTGCCGCGGTTCGCGGTGTCCGACCGGCGTCGGCGGGTGCTGCCGGTGGCGCTGCTGGTGTGCGGCGGGTTGGACGCCTTGGTGCTGCTGGTGTCGCTGGTGCTGGGCCCCTCGCTCCTGGCGGTGATCGGCGGCGCGCGGTACGCGGGCAGCACGATGCCGGTGTGGCCGTTCGCCCTGGCGGGTTCGATGCTGGCGCTGGTCCAGATCCTGCTGTACGCACGGCTGGCCGACCGCGACCGCCGCGTGACGGTCCTGATGTGGTCGGCAGTCGGCGTGGAGGCGCTGCTGATCACGACGTGGCTGCACGGATCACCCACCCAGGTGGTCACCGCGGCGGCGTGCACGGCCGGCGCGTTGGCCGCGGCCGGGGCGTTCCTCGAGTTCCGGCCCCGCAAACCGGCCTGAGCAGCCCCCGTTTTCCACGCTACCGCCAGGCACCGACAGTTCCGGCGCGCTATCGCGTACCCAGCCGGACGACACGCGTACTCAGCCGGACGACACGCGTACCTGAACGGACGACACGCGTAGCCCACCGGACCACTCGCGTGTCGTCCAAGCAGGTACGCGTGTCGTCCACCCAGGTACGCGTGTCGGCCTTCCAGGTACGGGGGCCGGCTCTTCGGGTGGGGTTAAACGGCCGGTTCCGTCGGGTTTTGCTTTCGGACGAACCAATCCACGCACGTCGCCACCATCGCGGCCGCGGCGAGCAGGAGGGCGGCTTGGGTGACCGGGCCGTAGGCCCACTCCTGGCCGTGGCCCAGGATCCGGCCCGTCACCGACACCGCCGCCGCCACGGCCATGCCGCCGAACGCCAGGTACCTCGGCGCCCGCTCCGAGAACTGGCGGGCCAGCAGGCACGCGATCAGCAGCACCACCGGCAACATCCCGCCCAGCGCCACCAGCAACCCGATCAGCACCACCGGGATCCAGGAACCGCCGGGCGAGATCGTGAACCGGCGGCGGCGGGCCGGCCAGGCGACGCCCACCAGCAACAGCAGCACCGCCGCCGCGCCGATCAACAGGCTCGACCGGTAGTGCGCGTCCGGTGTGAACGACAGCGACACCACGCCGCCCGCTCCCGCCGGGACGATCCAGGCCTGCTGCCAGCCGTCCACCCGGGTGCGGGTCAGCTGCTGTCCGTCCAAAGTGGCGGTCCAGCCCGCGTTGGCGTTCTCCGGGACCGCCAGCACCGCCTCCGCGCCCGGCCCCACCGTCACCGACCGCGACGCCGCGTCCCACGCACCCACCTGGACCGCCCGGTGCACCGGCGGCGACGTGCTCCCCGCCGGCTTCAGCCACAGGTCCTGGACGACGAACGACTCCGACCGGTCCGTCCGCAGCTCGTGCCCGCCCGCCGGCAGCGCGATGCCACCCTCCGAATCGCGGCACATCCCCAGCGTCAGCGACCGGTGCTCGGTGATGTCGGACAGCTTGCCCTGCACCGACGTCCGGTAGTCGAGCCCGTCCAGGTGGATGTTCGGCCCGGACCCGCACGGCACCGTGAACGCCGGGTCCGGCGCCGGCAGCAGGCCGTCGCTGCCGGACAGCGTCAGGCTGCCGACGCCCACCACCGCGCGCGCCGCGGGATCGTCGTCGTCGCCCGGCAGCACGAGCTGCAGCTGGTCGGTGTCCAGGGGCTCGAAGGACGCCGACCCGCTCGCGTCGAGCTGCACCGTCCGCGTCCCGGACCGGCCGGTCAGCTCCACCTGCCGCGGTGCCCGCGCGCCACTGGCCGGCGAAACCTCGATGTGCAGCCCCGAAATCCGCTTCGGCGACGGCCACCCGAGGGTCAGCGTCGGCCGCAGGTCGGTGACGTCGGGGCGCCACGTCGTGCCCGGATCGCCGTCCACCGCCGCGAACCCGGCCGCCGCCGGGTCGCCACCCAGCTGGGACGTCGACGCCACGGTGACCCCCGGCAGCGACACCGGGTTGCGGCCGCCGCCCGCCGGCAGCACCGAACCGCCGACCAGGTACGTCTGCTCCGCCGGGGTGCTGAACAGCCGCCGGATCCCGTCGGGCTCCTCGCCGTCACGGGCGGCCGTGGCGTCACAGCGCACGGCGGCACCCAGCGGCAGGCACGCGTACCGCGGCTGCTGGCCGCGGGTGAACGCGAACCCGGGGGCGGGCCCGGTCGGCAGGTCCGCGGGCACTTCCAGGGCGCGCTGCGGCTCGGTGCCCGGGATTGTCAGCTCCGCGATGCCGACGTTCCCGTCCTGCCGCCCCACCACCAGCGACAGCAGCGTGATCCGCACCTTGCGGGTCAGGCCGGCGGCGACGGCGTACTCGTGCAGCCCGGCCCCGCGGATCACCGGCTGGTCGACCGATCCGTTGTCGGTCGTGATCCGGATCCGCGTCGGCGGCCAGCCCACCCGCAGGTCGTCCACCATTTCCAGCTGGATGGTGTTCACCAGCCGCGGGGTGTCCAGTTCGACCTCGAGCCATTGGCCGATCGGCCCGGTGAACGACGACGAGTGCCACGCCGTGCGCGGGTCGCCGTCGATCGCCGCGAACGGCTGGTGCGAGGGATCGGACCCGCCGAAGGCGTCGGCGAACGACGCCGCCGTCGACGCCGTCACCGAGCGGATCCCCCGGTACGCGGCCACGGTCTGGTGCTCCTGGCCCGGGAACGGCAGCAGGTCACCCGCCGCGCGCTGCTGGCGGTAGGCCTCGCCCGCGGTCAGCGTCTGGCTGAGGTTGTCGCGGACCCCGCCGACGTTCCGCTCGGCCCGGCGCAGGCCGTCGGTCACCAGCCGCGGGCCGCCGGGCGACCCGCCGTCGCCGGTGAGCACGGTCGGCGTCGCCGGGTCGAGCTGCCCGGAGTCGATCAGCGGCAGCAGGTTCTCCGGGCCGCCGCTCACCGTCGGGACGTCCGTGGTGGACGTCGCGGTGGCCAGCGGCACCGGCTTCCGGACCTCGTAGACCTCGAGGGGGCCGAACACGGCCGCCTTGGCGATCCCCGGCGACCCGGCCAGCCCGGCGCGCAGGGTCGCGATCGGCGGGGCCGCGGTCCGTTCGCGGTCGATGTCGTTGCGCAGCAGCAGGAACCGGTAGCCGGAGCGCGCGAGCAGCGCGGCGAGCCCGGGGTCGCCGCGGCCGTCGGCGAGCGCCGCGTCCACCGAGTCCATCAGCCGCGTGTTCCCTTCGGACCCCAGCGGCACCTGGTTGCGGACCGCCCACGGGCTGCGCGCGATCGCCTGCGCGGGCTCGTCGACCGTGCGGCCCCAGTCGTATTCGCCGAAGCCGGTGGCCGGCAGCAGCAGCGTCCGCGCGTTCGGGTCGGCCTTGGCGACGTACCCCATCGCGTCGTACCAGTAGCCGGGAACTTCGTTCCAGCCCGGGCCGGACCGCAGGTTCAGCAGCCACGCCGGCGCGGCCATCACCAGCACCAGCAGCAGGCCCAGCGCGGGCCGCAGGAACCGGCGCGCGGACCGCACCGGACGGGGGCCGGAGATGCCGTGCACGAACGCCAGCATCAGCGGCAGCCGCAGCACCGGCTCGAACTTGTGCACGTTGCGCAGCGGCGCGAGCGGCCCGTCGAGCAGGTGCCGGACCTGCTCGGCCAGAGGACTGTCGAGCGTGCCGACGTACCCGATGGTCAGCAGGGTCAGCCCGGTGACCACGCCGAGCACGAGGAACCGCCGGTCCGGCAGGCCGCGCCGGGTCAGCCCGAACAGGCCGACGCCGGCGACGAGCCCGGTGGCGAGCATCAGCACCGGGTTGTCGATCAGCGACCAGCCCCCGGGCCACCACGGCGTGCCCTGGACGACGTAGGCGACCCACTGGTTGGTGCCGCGCAGCACCTCGAACAGCGACATCGGCGCGGTCGTGTTCGTCGCGGACTCGATGTAGTCCAGGAACGGCAGGCTGTACTCGCCGAGCAGCAGCAGCGGCAGGATCCACCACAGGGTCGCGCCGACGACGAAGACGAACCACCACAGCACGAGCTCGACGTGCGCCCGGGTCCACCGGCGGGTCAGCAGCCAGAGCCCGGGGAGGACGAGCGCCATCACGACCATCGCGCCGTTGACCCCGCCCATGCACAGCACGGCCAGCGCGGACAGCCCGGCGGCTCGCCGCGGGGAGCCGATCGCCCCGGCCCGCACGAGCGGCACCAGCACCCACGGCAGCAGCACCGCGGGCAGCATTTCCGCGGACAGGCCGCCGATTTCGGTCAGCATGCGCGGCGCGAGCGCGTACCCGAGCGCACCGATCAGCCGGGTGCGCTCGGAGCCGATCTTCATCGCCCGCGCGAGCAGCAGGGCGCCGCCGAACGCGGCCGAAAGCAGGACCGCACCCCACAGCCGTTGCGCGATCCACGCGGGGACGCCCACGGCCTGGCACAGCGCGAAGAACGGGCCCATCGGGAAGAGGTAGCCGTACGCCTGGTTCTGCAGCTCCCCCGCGGTCGCCTCCGGGTTCCACAGGTGCAGCGCGCGGCTGAGGAAGGCGAGCGGGTCGACCGCGAGGTCCAGTTTGGTGTCGAACGTCGTCTTCCCCGGCATCTGCAGGAAGGACAACGTGGTCAGGGCCAGCACGATCCAGGTGCTGGGCCGGCGGAAGAACGCGCCCACCGAGAACTTCCGGGCGCCGCTCGAGGGCGGAGCGTTGTCCCGGGTCCGTTCACGGGTGGCGGTTACCATCCGGTAGATACTAGGCCGAAACCTGGCTACCATGTGCCGACGATTTTCCCGAGTCCCCCGAACCCCTGGCAGGTGCGCCATCTCCTTCGAAGATGCCTGGGCTCTGGCCGAGCCGGTCAAGGGCTGGATGACGCGCGCACAGGGCGAAGCGCTGTGGGACGCCGCGTGCCGCCTCGAAAAGGGTGACGTCGTCCTGGAAATCGGCAGCCACCAGGGCCGGTCCACGATCGTCCTCGGCGCCGCGGCCCGCACGGTCGGGGCCACGGTGATCGCCGTCGACCCCTTCGTGGACGGCCGGTTGTTCGGCGGATCGCCGACGCGGCAGCTGTTCGAGCGCAACATCCGGCGGGCCGGGCTGGACGACGTCGTCGAGCTGGTCGCCGGCTACAGCACGAAACTGCGCCCTGACTGGGACCGGCCCATACAGCTGCTTTACATCGACGGCAAGCACGACTACTGGACCTACACCGACGACCTGCGCTGGTCGGCGCACCTGCCGCCGGGTGCGGAAATCCTGGTCCACGACTGCTTTTCGTCCATCGGCGTCACGCTCGGCACGATCGTGAAGGTCCTCTTCGGACGGCGGTACACCTATCTGGACCGGGCCACGTCGCTGGCGCGGTTCCGGCTGGCGCCACCGTCCACGGCGGACCGGCTGCGCGTCCTGGCGCAGCTGCCCTGGTTCCTGCGCAACGTGGTGCTCAAGGTGCTGCTGCGCCTGCGGTTGCGGCCGGTCGCGCGGCTGCTCGGCCACGACAGCCCGTACGACCCCTACTGAGTCACCGGCTTCCCGATCTCGATCTTCGCGAGGCACACGGGCGCGCCCGGGCTGGACAGCTGCACGCCGATGTGGTCGTACAGGCCGTCCACCGGCAGGTACAGCGAGTGCAGCCCGGCCTGGAACCACACCGGCGTCCGCTCGACCAGGCCTTCGCCACCGTCCGAAGTGTAGTAATCGAGCTTCAGCAGGTGCCGGCCGAGCACCGGGGTGTCCAGCGGGATGCGCACCAGCGTCTCGCCGATCGTGTTCCCGCAGTTCGGCACCGGTCCGGGCCGGCTGCGGGAAACCGGTTCCACGCCGGTGATCAGGTGCGGGGTACCGGCGGCGTCGAGCTGGTGCATCCGGTTCGCCGGCTGGTCGAAGTGGGTGCCGGGCAGCAGGCCCGCCACGCGCGACGCCCGCGAGTCCGCCCCGAACCATTCGTGGACCACATCGGACGGCACGAAGGTGTCGTAGAACACCAGATCCGGGTCCTCGGCGACGGCCGCGCGCACATTTCCCAGGTACTGCCCGGAATGCTCGAACCGCAGCGCCGGGGCGAGCCGGGAAAAGCCGATCGCGGAACTGACGAGCAGAAGCACGCACACGATTACGGCGATCGGCCGCTCACGCTTTCCGCCGGACGGCGCACCCGGCGACAGAAAAGCGAACGCGCCGCACAACGCGGCCACCAGCGCCAGATCGGCGACGTACCGGGGGTCGTCACCCGCCCCGGGGCCGACTTCGCGCAGCCGGGTCAGCGCGAGCAGAGCGACGTCCACGGCGAACACCGCCGCGAGCAGCGCCCAGGCGCCCCACGCCCGCCGTCCGCCGGTCCGCACGCCGGCGACCACCACGGCCACCGTGGCCGTCAGCAGCGCGACGACGACCACGAACGGCGACGGCGCCCAGGTCGCGCCCGCCCCCGGGCCCGACCACGGCCCGCCGGCCAGCCCGGGCAGC
The DNA here is from genome assembly GCF_031625235.1 of Amycolatopsis sp. 505. Lineage (NCBI taxonomy): Bacteria > Bacillati > Actinomycetota > Actinomycetes > Pseudonocardiales > Pseudonocardiaceae > Amycolatopsis > Amycolatopsis sp. 505. The sequence goes on along the minus strand of NZ_JACKQP010000001.1, from coordinate 288,350 downwards.
AGGGTGTCGCCGAGCATCCGGCCGGTCAGGTCGGCGACGGTGCCGGCCGACATCGGCTGCTCCCCCTGGCCGACCTGGCTCGACGTCGCCACGAAGAAGACGATCACGAACGCGGCCAGCAGCAGGGCGTGCGCCGCCCAGTACCGGACGTGCTCGCGCCACGACCGTCCGAGCAGGACGGTCACGCCGGCCAGCAGCAGCGGGATCACCGCGGCCTTCTCGTAGAACGCCAGGCCGAACAGCGTCCAGGCGAAGACACCGAGCCACCAGCGCCCGCCGTCCTGCAGGTACCGGACGTGGGCGTGCAGCGCACCGGCGGTGGCCAGCACCACCGGCACCAGCTGGATGCCGTAGGACCACCACAGCGTCGGGACCAGCAGCAACGTCGACGCGGTGAACACGGTGAACGGCACCAGGATCGCCCAGCGGCGGCCGAAGCAGCGCACCAGCAGGCACCAGAACAGCACGATCGCGACGGCCCGCATGAGCAGCAAAGGCGCCATCAGCAACGGAAAGTTCAGCGGCGCCCACCAGGTCAGCACGGCGGCCAGGAAGAACCCGCCGGGCTGCAGGTGGCCGTGGTAGTCCTGGAACAGGTAGCCGAGGTCGAACGGGCCGGCCGCGGCCGCCTGGTGGGTGACGACGAAGTCGTCCTGCGCGAGGCTGCCGTGCAGGGCCGCCCAGACGTGGAATGCGAACGGCACCACTCCGGCGACGAACGCGGCGATGACCACTGTGGACGGTCTTCGGACCACCCGGGGCGCGGGCGGTTCGGTCTGCACCAACACGGGGGTCCTCACTTCTTGCAGGCGGGCGGCTGGCACATGAGCTTGCTCAGTGCCTGGTAGAAGACGTCGGAGATCTTGCGCGGGTCCGGCGTGGTGAAGGATTCGCCGCCGGTCGCGGCCGAGATCTGCTTGAGCTCGCTCGAATCGATGTCCGGGCCGATGCCGATCCCGATCACCGGCAGCGGTTTCCGCGGGTCCTGCAGCCGGCCCAGCTCGGACAGCAGGCCGGGCAGCCCGATCGAGTCGCTGTCCTCGTTGCGGCCGTCGGTGAGCACGACGACGACGTTGATCCGGCCGAGCTGCCAGCTCTGCCGGGCGTTCTGGTACGCGGCGAGGATCGAGTCGTACAGCCCGGTCGCGCCGCCGGGCTTCGGCTTGACCGCCTGCAGGGTCGCCACCCCGCCCGCGGCCAGCTGCTCGGCGATCGACCGCATCGGCAGCAGTTCCTTGTAGTCCTTGGTGCCGTCGAGCTTGGTCGAGAACAGCCAGAGACCGATCTCGGTGGTCGGCTTGAACAGCCCGAGCCCCTGGGTCGCGGCTTCCAGGGTCAGCGACATCCGGCTGCGGCCGGTGCCGGGCACGGTGGCGGCCATCGAACCGGACACGTCGAGCAGCACCTGGACGCGGGCGCTGAGGTTGGCCCCGGCCCAGGCTTGGAGCACGCCGTACATCGCTTCGGGCGCGGGCGGGCCGGCCGGGCGCGGCCCGGCGTCCGTGCGGGTGTCGCGGGGACGATCGCCGAGCAGCTGCCCGGACGGCGTCCGGAACCCGCCGTCCGCGAACGCCTTGGTGGCGGTCTGGTCGAGCAGCAGCCGCAGGAACCGTTCGGCCGCCGAGCGCGAGGCCTCCGAAGCCCGCGGGAGCACGACATACGGGTAGTCGAAGCTCGGCACCCCGGCAGCCGGGTAGGCGGCGACGAGCTTGCGCGCCAGCACCGACTGCTCCGAGGCCGGCCACGCGGTGTACGGCTGCTTCACCGCCGAGAGCTTGCGGATTTCCTCGGTGAACGCCGCGGCCGGATCGGGCGCGTTCTTGGTCACCTGCTGCAGGCCGATCAGCGCACCGATGGCGGCCGGGTCCCGGGCCGGGTCGGGCAGCCCGACCGGGCTCCCGGCCAGGACGTCGGCCCAGGACGGCGACTTCCCGGGCCAGCCGGCCCGCTTGGCGACGTCTTCGGTCAGCGCCAGCACCACCGGCGAGCTCGCCACCGGCTGACCGGACTCGGGGAGGTTCCACGCGCCGCCGTCACGGGCCTGCAGCAGCCAGGTGCTCGACTCCGGCACCCAGACGTCCGGGCCGTTCGCGCCGTTGGCCTCCAGCGCGGTCGCGGTGGCCGTCGACGGGCTCGCGGTGACGTCGACGGAGTAGCAGTCCCGCGCCGGGACGGTCCGGGCGAGCTCGGTCAGCACCGGCGCGATGTCCGGCGCGGCCGTGAGGTGCACCGCGGTCGTCGTGTCGCAGCCGCCGCCGGCCAGCCGGTTCTTCAGGTAGTCGAACCCGGCCCACGCCAGCAGCGCGACCACCAGCAGCGCGCTCAGGACGACGACCCGCGCGTCGATCCGCCGGGCCCGCGCCGGGTGTGCCGCCATGCACGTCCTTCCGTGGTGAGGTGCTGGCAGCTTGCCAGCCGGGTGAGCGGGAAGCCAGTACCGGAAGCGGAACGTCACCACGGGTGCGTGAGCGTCCGGTGAAGGAATGACGTGCTGCGGCCGTTTTGGTGATTGACCGTGCGGTGACGCGGTTCGTGCTTGACCGCCGTCCCACACGGGTAATTGCACGATGGCGAATCCCGGAACGAAAGGCCAGCCCGTGCGCACCATGTACGACGCGGTGACGGCCGCGAACATCCCCGCGGACGCCCGGATGGTCGCCGGCTACATCGACCGGATCAAGCTGCCGCCCTGGACGCCCGCCGACTGGGCGCGGTTTCCCACCGCGGTCAAGGTGACCATCGTCAAGAAGGCCGTGACGAACGACGGGCACGTCCTCGACGTCGAGCCCGGCGACGCCACCCCGGCCGAAGCGCCGGGCTGGGTCCGGATGCGCCGCGCGGCGGGCGCGGACCCGACGATCTACTGCAACCTGTCGACCTGGCCGTCGGTGCGGGCGGCGTTCTCGTCCGCCGGTGTCGCCGAGCCGCACTACTGGATCGCGCACTACAACGGCGATCCCGCCATCCCGGCCGGCGCGATCGCCAAGCAGTACCGCGGGAACGTCGCCCCCGGCTACGACGTGTCGTCCGTCGCCGACTACTGGCCCGGCGTGGACGGCTCCGGCCCTTCGAGTGGAGTGGAGATCATGGAACGCATCACCGTGACCCCGCCGAACGCCGCGGAGAACGCGGTGCGGGTGTTCCTGTCCGGCAGTTCCGCCGCGGCGGTCATCATCCGCCCGCGCCTCGGCGGCGACGGCTTCGCGAAGCCGATGTGGGTCGGCGACATCTACGCCTGGGGCAGCGACCACCAGGGTGTCGGCCACAACCCGACGAAGACGGGCGGGTACAACTCGAAGCTGACGTCGCACCGGCGGTACGACCTGCCGGGCGCGGTGTGGGCGGACATCAACTACAGCGCGGCCGAACCGTTCGAGATCGACATCGTCGGGTAGGCCGGCTCGGGAGCGGTCCGGTGTCGCGGGTTCAGTGTCGCCAATGACTCATTCGGGACCGCGGAGGTCCCGAATGAGTCATTCGCGACAGTGCAGGTTCGCGTGAGCCCGCACCTGGCCGCCGGGTAGGTCTCACGCGGGCGGCAGCGCGCGGCACAGCGCGTCGACGGCCGCGGGGTAGGCGTGTTCCGGCGGGGTCGCGTAGCCGACCACGAAGCCGTCCATTGTGGACATCGTGCTGTCCGGGTGCCGGAACGCGGCCAGGCCGTCCAGCGCCAGTCCCTGCCAGGCCGCGGCCTTCAGCGCGGCTTTCTCGGTGCCCGGCGGAAGCCGCAGCACGGCGTGCAGGCCGGCGGCGATCCCGGTCGGCGTCACGTGCGGTGCCCGCTCGGCGAGCGCGGTGACCAGGTGGTCGCGCCGGCGGCGGTAGTGCTGGCGCATCCGGCGGATGTGCCGGTCGTACCCGCCCGCGGTCAGGAATTCGGCCAGCGTGAGCTGGTCGAGCACACTCGCCCAGGCCTCGCGCTCGCCTTTCGCGGCCAGCACCGGGTCGACCAGGTGCCCCGGCAGCACCAGCCAGCCCAGGCGCAGCGCGGGCGAAAGGCTTTTGCTCACCGAGCCGACGTAGACGACGTGCTCGGGGTCGAGGCCCTGGACCGCGCCGACCGGCTTGCGGTCGTAGCGGAACTCGCCGTCGTAGTCGTCCTCGATGAGCACGCCCCCGGTCGCGCGAACGTGCCCGAGGACCGCGGTGCGGCGGTCGTGGTGCAGCGGGCCGCCGGTCGGGAACTGGTGCGCGGGCGTCAAGAGCACCCTCGGGACGTCGAGGTCCTCGACGCGCGCGCCGCGTTCGTCCAGGTCCAGCGGGATCGTCCGGACGCCGGCGGTGGCGAAGATCGAGCGGTGGAACGCGAGGCCGTAGGACTCGACGGCGAGCGGCCCGCGCAGCACGGCCGGGAACAGCAGCCGCAGGGCGTGCGCGAAGCCCGAGCAGACGACGATCCGTTCCGGCGACGTCCGCACGCCGCGGGCGCGCGCGAGGTACTGGACGAGGGCTTCCCGCAGTTCCAGGCGGCCGCGCGGGTCGCCGGGGCCGAAGGCGTCGTGGGGCGCCACGCCGAGCGCGCGCCGGGCGGCGGCGAGCCATTCGGTGCGCGGGAACGCCGTCGCGTCCGGCTGCCCTTGGCGGAGGTTGTACGCCGGTTTCGCCGCGGCCGGTCTCCGGGCCGGGGCCCGGACCGGTTTCAGCGGCTCGGCCCGCTCGGCGACCCGGGTACCGGAGCCCTGGACGGCGGTGAGCCACCCTTCGGCGACCAGCTCCGCGTAGGCGTCGGCAACGGTGTTGCGGGCCAGCCCGAGGTCGGTGGCGAGGGAGCGGTAGGGCGGCAACCGGGTGCCGGGGGCGAGCCGTCCGGCGCGGACGGCGTCCCGCAGCGCGGCGATGAGCGCGGCCCGCTTGCTGCCGGGTCCCAGCTCCAGGTGGAGGTCGCGCTCGCCGGAATTGACCCAGTCTCTTGCCACGGAAATGCACCATACAGGTGGGTCAAACCGGCCGTAGATTTCTGGTCATGACGAACTCCCGCATCAACTTCGCCAAGACCGCCCCGAAGGCCTTCAAGGCCCTGATCGGCTTCGACGCCGCGGCTCGCGCCGGGCTCGACCCCGCGCTGGTCGAGCTGGTCCAGATCCGCGCGTCGCAGGTCAACCGCTGCGCGTACTGCCTGCACATGCACACCTCGGACGCCCGCAAGGCCGGCGAAAGCGAGGAGCGGCTGCACATGGTCGCGGTGTGGCACGAGGCCGGCCACTTCTTCAGCGCGAAGGAGCGGGCGGCGCTGGCGCTGACCGAAGCCGTCACGCAGATCGCGGGTGGCGTCCCCGACGACGTCTACGCCCGGGCGCTCGAGGAGTTCGGCGAGGAGGAACTGGCCCAGCTCCTCGCGCTGATCTTCACGATCAACACGTGGAACCGCATCGCCATCACGACGGCGAAGGTGCCGGGCACGGACGAGCGGGTCGCCCGGTGAAGCGCCTGGCCTTGCCGGAGAAGGGCCACCATCCCCCCGGCTGGTGGCCCTTCCGCGGTCCCCTCGGCCGGCTCAGTCCGCGAGGGCCAGCAGGTCCTCCTGCGGCACGACCGGCTCCTCGGCCGGCCGCTTCCGGGCCACCAGGCCGCTGATCGCGATCAGCAGGCCCAGCACCGCGATCCCGGTGACCACGCTCAACGCCGGCGTCAGCCCGGTCAGCAGCGCGGCGGGCGAGGCTTCACGGCCGCCGTTGGCGGTCAGGACCGCCGTCACCACCGCGAGCCCGATCGCGCCGCCGACCTGCAGGGACGTGTTCAGCAGGCCGCCGGCCAGACCCTGCTCGTCGTCCGCGATGCCGGCCGTGGCCTGGATGTTGAGCGACGAGAACGCCAGTGTGAAGCCGATGCCCAGCAGGATCATGCTCGGCAGCACGCTGCCCGCGTACCCCGAGTGCTCGTCGATGCGCAGGAACAGCGCGTACCCGATGACGTGCGAGACCACGCCCGCGAAGATCGTGCGGGGCGTGCCGACCCGGTCGATCAGCGGCTCGATGCGCGGGGAGCCGAACGCCACGATCAGCGCCGCCGGCAGGAAGCCCAGCGCCGTCTGCAGCGCCGACCAGCCCAGGACCCGCTGCAGGTACAGCATCACGACGAACTGGAAACCGATGTACGCGCCGAAGAACAGGGCGCCACCGAGGTTCGCGCGGGCCAGCGGGCCCGAGCGCAGGATGCCCAGGCGCAGCAACGGGTGGCGGCTGCGCTTCTCGATGACCACGAACGTCACCAGCAGGGCGAGGGCGACGGCGAACGTGATCAGCGTGCGCGGGGCCGCCCAGCCGATCTCCGGCGCCTCGACGACGCCGAACACCAGCAGCAGCGAGCCGGCCGCGCCGGTGATGGCGCCCGGGAAGTCGTAGCCGCGGCCTTCTTCGGCGCGGTACGACGGGATCAGCTTCCACGCCGCCACCAGCGCGACCAGCGCGATCGGGGCGGGCAGCAGGAACGTCCAGCGCCAGCCGACCTCGGTCAGCAGGCCGGAGAACACCAGGCCGGCGGAGTAGCCGCTGGCGCCGAACACGGCGAAGATGCTGATCGCCTTGTTGCGGGCCGGGCCTTCTTGGAACGTCGTGGTGATGATGGACAGCGCGGCCGGTGCGGTGAACGCGGCGGCCAGGCCCTTGATGAACCGGCTCGCGATGAGCAGGGCACCGTCGTCGACCAGGCCGCCGAGCAGCGAAGCCAGCGCGAACACGGCCACGGCGACGAGGAACACCCGGCGGCGGCCGAGCAGGTCGGCGGTGCGGCCGCCGAGCAGCAGCAGGCCGCCGTAGCCGAGGACGTACCCGCTGACGACCCATTGCAGCGCGTTGGTGGACAGGCCGAGGTCGGCCTGGATGGCCGGGAGCGCGACCCCGACCATCGACACGTCGAGCGCGTCGAGGCCGATGACGATCGAGACGGTGAGCAGGACACCCCAGAGACGTGCGTCCCACCGCGTTGAAGTGGTGGACAAGGACACGGAAGAGCTCATGGCGGCGACATTACATGCACGCGCATCTAATGTCCAAGCATTTAATGTGCTTGCATCTGATGTCTGCGCATGCTAAGTTGGTCGCCGTGAGCGACGTCGCCGAGAAGGAACTGGTCCAGGAGTGGCACGAGCTGCTGGCCCGCTACTCGGCCGTGTTCAGCAAGCTGGAGTGCCGCCTCCAAGAGCGCCACGGCATCGGCGCGAACGAGTTCGAAGCCCTGGAGCGCGTCGCGACCGGCGAGTCCAAGTGCCGCTCGGCGGACCTCACCGAGGCCATTCACCTGAGCCAGAGCGCCACGTCCAGGCTGGTCGCCCGCCTGGAGAAGGAGGGCCTGGTCGAGCGAGCCCTGTGCGAGATGGACCGGCGCGGCATCTTCGTGACGATCACGGAGGCGGGCCGGGAGAAGTACCTCGCGGCGAAGCAGACGCACCGCGAGGTACTGGCGGAATTCCTGCGCTAGCCGGTCGGGCCCCGGCCCCCGCGCGAGCCGCCCGCGAAACCGAACAGCGCGCCTTCGACGGCTTCGTCCCCACAGTGGCCACCGGCCCGCGACCAGCCAGCGCGCGAAGCGGTCAGCCCGTCGGGCCCTCGATCGCCTTCACCTGGATCTGCTGCTGCCCACCCGTAGCCCGGGTCACCGTCAACGTCAGCTGGTCGCCCGGGTGGTGGGTGTCCATCACGTTCGTCAACGTCGTCGCCGAGGTGACCGGCTTGCCGTCGATGGCCGTGATCACGTCGCCCGCCGCGAGGCCGGCCTTCTGGGCCGGGCCGCGCTGGACCACCTCGCGGACCCTGGCCCCTCCCTGGCCGTCTGTCACCGAGACGCCGATGAACGCCGTCTTGCCGATGTGGATCTTGTCCGTGGCCTGGCCCGCGACGATCTTGTGGGCGATGTCGACCGCCTGGTTGATCGGGATCGCGAAGCCCTGGCCCGTGCCGCCGCTGCGGCGGCCGTTCAGCTGGTAGCCGGTCGATGCCGCCGTGTTGACGCCGATGACCTGGGCGTTCGCGTTGACCAGCGGGCCACCGGAGTCCCCCGACTCGATGTTCGCCCGGACCTGGATGAGCCCGGTGAGCTGCTCGGACGAGCCACTGGACTCGTCCGACGCCGTGATCGACTGGTCCAGGGCCGTCACCGTGCCCGGGGCCGGCACCGGGTCGCCGCCGCGGCCGCCCGCGTTGCCGAGGCCGAGGATCTGATCGCCCACCTGGGTCGTCGACGAGTCGCCGATCGACGCCGTCAGCAGGCCGGAGGCGTCCTGCAGCTGCAGGACCGCGACGTCCTCGGTGCGGTCGTAGCCGACGACCTCCGCCTGGTACGTGTCGCCGGTGCCGATGCTGGTCACCTTGATGCTGGTCGCGCCGGCCACGACGTGGTTGTTGGTCAGCACCTCGCCGTCGGCGGTGAGCACGATGCCGGTGCCCGCCGCGGCGGCGCCCTGCAGCCCGAGCTCGGTGTTGATGTTCACGATGGCCGGGTTGACCTTGGCCGAGACGGCGTCGACCTCCAGGACCGCCTTGGTCTCGCTCGGCTGCCCGGAGAAGCCGAAGTTCTGGTTGCCGCCCGCGGTGGGCGCGTTCGTCCCGGAGATCAGGTGCCCGATCCCGAGCCCGGCGACCACGGCCAGCGCGATGGCGACGATCGCGAAGCTCAGCGCGCGGAACGGGTGACGTTTGCGCGGCGGCGGCTGGTAGGCGGGCTGCGGGTAGGCGTAAGCCGGGTACGGGCGTCCCCACTGGTCACGCGGCTGCTCGTAGTAGCCCTGCTCCCCGGGCCGCCGGTACTGGGGCTGCTCATAGCCGTGGTCCTGCGGATACCCGTTCCGGCCGTAGAAGTCCGGCGAGTACCCGCCCTGGCCGTAGCCGTACGGGTACTCGCCGCCGCCCTGCGGTCCTCGGTCGTACTCGCTCATACACAGCTCCAGCTCTCGACAAGCCTCCGGCCCCACCAGGAAACGCCTCGATCCTGAGAATTTCCTGGTGCGCTTCCATGGACTTGCTGTGGATTACCCGTTCGAGAACCGAGCGTGACCCGACGTGATCGGCGTTACGCCACTCAGCGCCGGATCCGTTCCATGCCGGGGTCGACCAGTGGCTCGGCGGCCACGGTGGCCGCGACCCGGCGGCCGAAGTACTCGATCTCCACCCGGCTGCCGATGTCCGCCGACGCCGGGAGCCACGCGTAGGCGATCGGCCGCCCGACGGTGTACCCGTACGCCGCACTCGTGACGTACCCCGAGGCCACGCCGTCGACGAACACCGGTTCCTTGCCGAGCACGACCGTGCGGCCGTCGTCGATCGTCAAGCACCGCAGCCACCGCGACGGCGTCCGGCCCTCGATCGCCTCCCGGCCCACGAAGTCGTCCTTCGCCAGGCGCACGGCGAAGTCGACGCCCGCCTCGTACGGGTCGTGCTCGGTCGTCATGTCCGTGCCCCACAGCCGGTAGCCCTTCTCCAGCCGCAGGCTGTTGAACGCCGCCCGCCCGGCCGCGATGACGCCGAGGGGCTGCCCGGCCGCCCACAGCGCGTCCCACAGCCGCAGGCCGTTGTCCGCGCCGGTGTAGATCTCCCAGCCGAGTTCGCCCACATAGGACAGTCGCATCGCGACCACCGGCACCCCGGCGATCCGCGCCTTCCGGGCCCGGAAGTACTTCAGCCCGGTGTGCGAGAAGTCCTCGCGTGACAGCGGCTGCACGAGCTCCCGCGCCAGCGGCCCCCAGACGCCGACGCAGCACGTCCCGCCGGTGGTGTCCCGGACCCGCACCCCGGCCGGCGCGTGCTTGACGAAGTGGTCGACGTCGATGTTGCCGTTGATGCCGACCTGGAACACGTCGGGCTCGAGCCGCGCCACCGTGACGTCGCTGCGGATGCCACCGGCGTTGTCGAGCATCAGCGTGTACGTCACCGAGCCGACCGATTTGTCCAGCTGGTTGGTGGTCAGCGACTGCAGGAACTCCAGCGACCCCGGGCCGCTGATCTCCACGCGTTTGAGCGGCGTCATGTCGTAGAGCGCGACGCCGTTGCGCGTCTGCCACGCCTCGGCCGCCGCGATCGGCGAGTGGAACTGCGCCGACCACGCGTCCCGCGCCGGCGGGTGGGCCTCATGCGGCAGCTTCTTGAGCAGGGGCGCGTTCGCTTCGAACCAGTGCGGCCGCTCCCAGCCGCCCGCCTCCAGGAACACCGCGCCCAGCTCCCGCTGCCGGGCGTGGAACGGCGTCACCCGCAGGTCACGCGGGGACAGCTTGGGCTGCAACGGGTGCAGGATGTCGTAGACCTCGACGAAGTTCTGCTGCGCCGTCTCGCTGACGTACGACGGCGCGAGCTGCACCTCTTCGAAGCGGTGGACGTCGATGTCGTGGGTGTCCACTTCGGAATGCCCGTCGACGAGCAGTTCGGCGACCGCCTTGGCGATGCCGGCGGAGTGCGTCACCCAGATCGCCTCGGCGAGCCAGAACCCGCGGACGTCGGCCGACTCGCCGACCAGCGACTGGCCGTCCGGGGTGAAGGAGAAAATGCCGTTGAAGCCCTCTTCCACCTTGGTCTGACGCAGTGCGGGCAGGAGCAGCTGGCTCTGCTCCCACGAAGGCGCGAAGTCGTCCTCGGTGAAGGGCAGCATGGACGGCATGGCCGTCTCGGTCACCGCGGGATCCAAAGTGGACTCGTCGACCGGCATGGGCCGGTGGGCGTAGGAGCCGATGCCGAGCCGGTCGACGTGCTCGCGGAAGTACAGGTCCTGGTCCTGGTGCCGCAGGATCGGCAGGCTCGCTTCGACGTCTTCGGTGTTGCGCCCGGCGAGTTCCGCGACCTGCCCGGTCTTGACGTACTGGTGGGCCAGTGGCAGCAGCGGGACGTCCATGCCGGCCATCGCGCCGATCTCCCGGCCCCAGAACCCGGCGCACGAGACGACGACGTCGGCCGGGAAGCCGCCCTGATCGGTCCGGACGCCGGTGACGCGCCCACCCTCTTGGAGCACGTCGGTCACCCGCGTGGAACCGATGAACCGGGCCCCCCGCGAACTCGCGCGTGCGGCCAGCACTTCGACGGCCTTGGCGGCCCGCGCGAGCCCGTCGGTCGGGACGTGCAGCGCCCCGAAGATCCGCGAACCGTCCAGGAGCGGCCAGCGCCGGACGCATTCGTCGGCGTCGATCAGCGAGCCCGGCACACCCCACGACGTCGCCCAGCCGTGCTTGCGCTTGAGGTCCTCCCAGCGCGCCGGGGTGGTCGCCACCTCCATGCCGCCGACCTGGAGGAAGCAGTCCAGCTCCAGGAACTTCGACACGGTGTACTTCGCGAAGTCCGTCATCGCCTTGGACGCGTTGGTCTGGAACACCAGGCCGGGCGCGTGCGAGGTGGACCCGCCGGTGCGCGGCAGCGGGCCCCGGTCGAGCACGGTGACGTCGGTCCAGCCGCGGGCGGTCAGCTCGTCGGCCAGGTTCGCGCCGACGATGCCGGCGCCGATGATCACGACCTTCGGTGCACTCATGGCGGAACTCCTTCTACCGGAAGACGACGGTGCTGTTGCCGTTGAGCAGGACGCGGCGTTCGCAGTGCCAGCGGACCGCGCGCGAGAGGGCGAGCGCTTCGGCGTCGCGGCCGACGGTCACGAGCTCGCGCGGCGAGTACGTGTGGTCGACGCGCTGGACCTCCTGCTCGATGATCGGGCCCTCGTCGAGGTCGGGCGTGACGTAGTGCGCGGTCGCGCCGACGTACTTGACGCCGCGGTCGTAGGCCTGGTGGTAAGGCTTGGCGCCCTTGAACCCCGGCAGGAACGAGTGGTGGATGTTGATCGCGCGGCCTTCGAGCTTCTGGCACAGCTCGTTCGACAGCACCTGCATGTACCGGGCGAGCACGACGAGATCGGCGGAGTACGCCCCGACCAGGTCGAGCAGCCGCTGCTCGGCTTCCGGCTTCGTGTCCGGCGTGACCGGGACGTGCACGAACGGCACCCCGGCCGCCTCGGCCATCGGCCGGAGGTCCTCGTGGTTGGAGACGACCACCGCGATCTCGGCGCCGAGGCCGCCCGCGCGCCAGCGGAAGAGCAGGTCGTTGAGGCAGTGCCCGAACTTCGACACCATCACGAGGATCCGGGGCGGGGTGCCGTCGGAGAAGCCGAACTCCATGCCGAAGTCCCCGGCCACCGGGGCGAACGCGCGGGTCAGGTCGTCCACTGTGGCCGGTTCGGTGGAGGTGAAGGACGTGCGCAGGAAGAGCGAGCCGCGGACGTCGTCGTCGAACTGCTGGTGCTCGACGATGTCGCAGCCCTGCCCGACCAGGAACGTCGTGACGGCGTGGACGATGCCCGAGCGTTCCGGGCACTTGAGCGTCAGGGTGAAGGTCACGGGACGTACTCCAGGCTCGCGTCGGCCAGCCACACCCGGAAGTAGTCCGAAAAGGACTGGCGCACGAGGATCGTGTAGCAGTCTTCCCGGACCATCAGCACGATGCCGGTGCGCGCGAACAGCGTCTGGACGCAGGTGCCGGGCGGCGACACCTCCAGGTCGATCGAGCACCCGTGCGCCAGCACGTCGGCGGCGTGCGACCCGGTGAGCCGGTAGACGTTGCGCTGGGCCGAGACGTCCACCACGGCGTCGCATTCACGGGAGAGCGCCGCTTCCAGTTCGGCCTGGCGGCCGGGTTCGGCGAGGACGAGGTATTCGTCGGGGCCCATCCAGAGGATTTCGACGCCGTTGCCGCTGGTGAAGGTGCACGCACCGGGCAGCGGGACGCCGAGGAGCGACTCGCCTTCGCGGAGGCGGACGGTGAGCTGGGTGCGGAACTTCTCTTCGGTGAGGTCAACCGTCACGGCGGGCTCCTTCCTTGTCGAAGAGCACGGATTCGGTCACGGTCACCGGCACCACCTGGTCCCCGACCGGCACGTACAGCGTTTCGCCGATCCGCTCCCGGCCGGAGCGCACCAGGGCGAGCGCGAAGGTGCGGCCGAGGGCGGCGCTGTCGTAGCTGGAGGTGACGTGGCCGAGCATCCGCACCGGCGGCTCCGGCACCGTCTCGGATTCGATGATCTGCGAGCCTTCGGGCAGCAGCACCGCCGGATCGACCGGGAGCAATCCGACCAGCTGCTTGCGATCCGGCCGGTTGTTCTCCGCGCGGGCGAACGAGCGCTTGCCGATGAAATCGGCTTTCTTCTTCGACACCGCCCAGGACATGCCGAGGTCCTGCGGGGTGACCGTGCCGTCGGTGTCCTGGCCGATGATCGGGTAGCCCTTCTCGGCGCGCAGGACGTGCATGGTCTCGGTGCCGTACGGCGTCGCCCCTTGGTCCACGACGGCCTGCCAGAGGGCGGGCCCGTGCCAGGACGGGACGTTGATCTCGTAGGCCAGCTCGCCGGAGAAGCTGATCCGGCAGACACGCGCCCGCAGACCGGCGACCTCGGCGTCCTGCCAGGTCATGAACCCGAAGGCCTCGTTGGAGACGTCGAGGCCCGGTGCCAGGCGGCCGAGGACTTCCCGCGAGCGCGGGCCGACCAGCGGGATCGTGGTCCAGTGCTCGGTGACCGAGGTCGCGTCGACGCGCCGGTGCGGCCACTCCGTCTGGAGCCACTCCTCCATCCATTCGAGGACCTTCGCCGCGTTGCCGGTGGTCGTGGTGACCAGGAACCGCTCCTCGCCGACGCGGATCACGGTCCCGTCGTCGATCACCATGCCGTCGACGCCGCACATCACGCCGTAGCGGATGCGGCCGACCTTCAGGTTGCTCATCAGGTTCGTGTAAAGCATGTCGAGGAACCAGCCGGCGTCCGGGCCCTGGACGTCGATCTTGCCCAAAGTGGACCCGTCCATGCATGCGACGTCGTTGCGGGCCGCCCGGCACTCGCGTTTCACGGCGTCGGCCATCGGCTCGCCGGGCCGCGGGTAGTACCACGGCCGCTTCCACTGGCCGACGTTCTCGAACTCGGCGCCGTGCTCGACGTGCCACGGGTGGATCGTCGTGACGCGCACGGGATCGTGCAGGTCTCCGCGGTTCCGCCCGGCCAGCGCGGCGAACGGCACCGGCGTGTACGGCGGCCGGAACGTCGTCGGACGGCGGTGGGCGAGGTCGACGCCCAGCGCCTCGGCGGTGATGCCGGCGGCGAGCATGCCGGACGTCTTGCCCTGGTCGTGCGCGGTGCCGATGGTCGTGTACCGCTTGACGTGCTCCAGCGAGCGCAGACCGGCACCGGTGGCGCGCAGGACGTCGGACACCGTGGCGTCCCGTTGCTGGTCGACGAACCGCGTGTCCACTTCGGACTCGGGTGCCGGCACCTGCCAGAGCACCTTGGTCTCCGGCAGTCCTTCGCCCGCGGCCGCGCCCACGACGGTCACGTCCGGCAGGTCGCCGGCCGGGACGTAGGCACCGAGTTCCGGGGCGTACCGGAGGGTGCCGCGAGCCTGGCTGTAGAGGTGCACGGCCGGGTTCCAGCCGCCGGACACGAGCAGCAGGTCGCACTCGACGCGCTCACCCTGCAGCTCGCCCAGCCCGGCGACGTGGGCGGCCGTGATGTGGGTGTCGCCGTCGGTGCCGATGACGCCGTGGCCCTCGCGGGCGTCGACGATCCGCACGATCTCGGCTCCGGCCGCCGCCAGGTCGGAGGCGGCTTCGTAGGCGGAGTCGTTGGTGGTGAACACGACCACGCGCCGCCCGGCGAGAACGCCGTACCGGTTCAGGTACGTGCGCGCGGCCGAAGCGAGCATGATGCCGGGGCGGTCGTTGTCCGGGAAGACGATCGGCCGTTCGTGCGCACCGGTGGCGACGACGATCCGCTTCGCCCGGATCCGCCACACCCGCTGCCGCGAGATGCGCTCGGGAGGTTCGCCGCGGCGCTCGAGGGCGAGCACGAAACCGTCGTCGTAGACACCGAACGCCGTCGTGCGCGAAAGGAACCGGACACCCTCCGGAGCTTCGCCGTCGGGCTGGTCGTCGACGAGCAGGACCCGGCCTTCCGCCGCAGCGGCGGCGGCTCGCCCGGCGGGGCCGGCGCCGATGACCAGGACGTCGCAGTGGGCGTGCTTGGCGTCGTACCGCGCCGGGTCCGGCTCGGTGGCGAGCCGTCCCTGGCCGCGCAGGCCGCGGGCTTCCAGACCGTCGTACAGCTCGACCGTCGTGGCCGAAAGCATCGGCTCGGGGAACGGCTTTTCGATCTGCACCAAGGCGTTCGAGTCCTCGACACCGGCGCCGACGATGCCGCGCGGCCGGCCGTACTTGATGCTGGTCGCGACGTGGTGGACGCCGTTGGCCAGCAAGGCGGACGCCAGGGTGTCGCCGAGGTAGCCGGTCAGCTCCCGGCCGTCGAAGGTGAACTTGAGCGGGACGCCGGACAGTCGGGTCACGGGATCACCGGCCTGGGCTCGTCGAGGCGGTAGACCGCCAGGAGGTCGTGGGTGCGGGTGTCGCGGACGGCGTTGAACCACCGGCGGCAGCCCGCGGAGTGGCTCCACCGCTCGGCGAACGGCCCGCTCGGGTTCTCGCGGAAGAAGACGAACTTCGCCCACTCCTCGTCCGACAGCGCCGAGGGATCCGCCGGGTAGGCGACGTGCGCTTGGCCGCCGTAGTGGAACTCGGCTTCCTCACGGGGGCCGCACCAGGGGCAGGGAATCAATTGCATGGCAGTACTCCTAGTGCGCGACGGCGGCGGCGCCGTGCTCGTCGACGAGGGCACCGGTGGTGAACCGGTCCAAGCTGAACGGTTCGGCGTACTCGTGCGGCTTGCCGCGCGCGATGGTCGCGGCGAAGACGTCCCCGACGCCGGGGGTGGCCTTGAAGCCGCCGGTGCCCCAGCCGCAGTTGAGGAACAGGTTCTCCACCGGCGTCAGGCCGATGATCGGCGACGCGTCCGGGCTGGTGTCGACGATCCCGGCCCAGGTCCGCAGCAGGTGCGCCCGTGCGAACACCGGGAACAGCTCCAGTGCGGCCGCCATCTGCTGCTCGATGATGTGGAACGAACCGCGCTGGCCGTACCCGTGGTAGCTGTCGATGCCGGCGCCCATCACCAGTTCGCCCTTGTGCGCCTGGGAAACGTAGACGTGCACGGCGTTCGACATGACGACCGTCGGGTGGATCGGTTCGAGCAGCTCGGACACCAGCGCCTGCAACGGGTGCGACGTCAGCGGCAGGTCGAGACCCACCATGCGGGCCAGCACCGACGTGTGCCCGGCCGCGCACAGCCCCACCTTGCCCGCGGCGATCCGGCCCCTCGACGTCTCGACGCCGGTGACCCGCCCGCCGCTCGTGGTGATGCCGGTGACCTCGCAGTTCTGGATGAGGTCGACGCCCATCTCGTGCGCGGCGCGGGCGAACCCCCAGGCCACGTAGTCGTGCTTCGCGATGCCCGCGCGCGGCTGGAAGGTCGCGCCGAGCACCGGGTAGCGGACGTCCGGCGAGGTGTTGACGATCGGGCAGATCTCCTTGACGCCGTCGGCGTCCACCCACTCGGCGTCGATGCCGTTGAGCTTGTTGGCCTCGACCCGGCGGACGCTGTCGCGGACGTCCTGCAGGCTGTGCGCCAGGTTCAGCACCCCGCGCTGGCTGAACTGGATCGGGTAGCCGAGGTCCTCTTCGAGGCCTTCCCACAGCTTGAGGGAGTGCTCGTAGATGCCGGAGCTCTCGTCCCAGAGGTAGTTGGAGCGGATGATCGTGGTGTTGCGGGCCATGTTCCCGCCGGCCAGCCAGCCCTTCTCCAGCACGGCCACGTTCGTGATGCCCTGCTTGGCCAGGTAGTACGCGGTGGCGAGGCCGTGCCCGCCGCCACCGACGATGACCACGTCGTAGCTGTTGCGAGGCTCGGGGTTGTCCCAGAGGAAGTCCGGGTGCTCCGGCAGATCGGTCATCGAGCGTCCTCCGAGGACTGGTCGACTTCTGATATATCAATCGTCGATGTAGGCTAAGCGCCATGCATCCGCAGGTCAATCCCCCGTCGCTGGCCGAACAGGCGTACCTGTTCGTCCGTGATCGCCTGGTCATGCTGGACATCCCGCCGGGCTCCCCGCTCAACGAGGAGGAGCTCGGGACCGCACTCGGCATGGGCCGGACGCCGATCCGCGAGGCGCTGAAGCGGCTGGAGTCCGAACGCCTGGTCGTCGCCTACCCGCGGCGCGGGACGTTCGCCACCGACGTCAACATCTCCGACCTCGCGCACATCTCCGAGGTCCGGCGCACCCTCGAACCGATGGCGACGGCCGCCGCGGCCGAACGCGCGACCGACGCCGACCGGGCCGCGCTGACCGAGCTGCGCGCGCAGCTCGACGCGGGCGCCCCGGACCGGGGCAACGCCGAACTGCTGCGCACCGATCTCGCCCTGCACCGGGCCATTTACCGGTGCGTGCACAACCCGTTCCTCGAAGACACGCTGATCCGGTACGACAACCTGGCCACCCGGATCTGGTGCGTGTTCGTGCCCCGGCTGTCCGGGATGGCCGGCCACGTCGACGAGCACGTCCCGCTCCTCACCGCGATCATCGAGGGTGACGCCGAGAAGGCGGCCGCGCTGACCCATGCGCACGTCACCGGGTTCGAGGCCGCCATCCGGGCGCTGATCTAAGCCAGCCTCGCCCGGACCCAGTCGTGGAAGGCACCGATGTGGTGCTCACTGGGCACGAGCACACCCCCGTTGGCGTACGACCGCGAGTCCATCGCCAGCTGGCAGCGTTCGCACGCCTCGAAGTCCTGCAGGTTGACGCGGTGGAACAGCTCGACCGACCGGCTGAGGTCGCGGCCCGAGGAAACCACCTCGGGCAGGTAGAGCCAGTCGCAGCGGACCAGCGTCCGGTCCGGGGCCAGGGGGAACATCCGGTGCAGGATGACGTGGTCCGGGACGAGGTTGACGAAGACGCCCGGTTTGATGGTGATCGCGTAGTACTTGCGGTCCTGGGCTTCGGTGACGCCGGGGAGGCGATCGACGCCTTCGCTGCCGTCGACGGTGAAGCCCTTGATGTCGCCGCCGAATTCGGCGCCGTGGCCGACGTAGTACTGCGCGGCGTACCCGTCGGCGAACTCCGGGAGGACCTCGGTGAGCTCGGGGTGGATCGTCGCGCAGTGGTAGCACTCCATGAAGTTTTCGATGATCTGCTTCCAGTTCGCCTTCACGTCGTACTCGATGCGCTTGCCCAGCGCCAGGCCGTCGATGCCGTAGGCGTCGATCTCGGCCGGGCCGCCGAGCCGTTCGGTGACGGCACCGATCACGGTTTCGTCGAACGACGGCGGCTCGCCGGCCAGGCAGACCCAGGCGTAGCCGAGCCATTCCCGCAGGTGGACCTTGGTCAGCCCGAATTCGGTGCGGTCGACGTCCGGCATCCCGGTGAGGTTGGGCGCGGCGATCAGCTTGCCGTCGAGGCCGTACGTCCAGGCGTGGTACGGGCACTGGAAGGCGCGCTTGACGGTACCGGTTTCGGCCGTGCACAGCCGGGCGCCGCGGTGGCGGCAGACGTTGAGGAACGCGTTCAGCTTCCCGTCCCGGCCCCGCGAGACGAGCACGCTCTCCTTGCCGATCTGCACGGTCTCGAACGCCCCCGGCCCGGCGAGGTCGGCGCTGCGCACGGCGCAGAACCAGTCGGCCTCGAAGATCTTCGCCTGTTCGGCCGCGAAGATCGCCGGGTCGGTGTAGGCGGCGCCGGGCAGGGTGGCGAGCAGGCTCGGCGGGAGATCGATTGCGGTCACCGGCGTGGTCCTCTCCGCGGATCAGTTCGGGAGTAGTTGCGCAGAACGCGTCTTGTTGCTCACTCCGGAACAGAGTGACTGCCGCCACGCGCGGCTGTCAACAAGTTCAGGCCGCCGGTCCCTCGATCGCCCGCCGGAACAGTGTTTCGATCTCGTCGCGGGTGGGGCGCGGGTCGGCCAGGGCCGCCTGCATCAGCAGGCCGCAGAACAACCCGGCCAGCAGCCGCCCGGTGAGCGGGTCCGTCCGGGAGCCGAAGAACGCGATCAGGGCGTCGTCCCAGGCCGCGCTCGCCTTGCGCAGGGCCGGCCGGTGCAGGGCCGCGACGTACAGGTCGTACTCCACGACGGTGTCCCGGTACTGCTCGTTGATGTAGCCCATCACCAGGTCGGCGAGCGCGGCGGCGAAGTCGGCGTCCGGCGGGAGCGCGGACTCCCACTCCTTCAGCGCGTGCACGTTCTTCTCGGCCGCCTCGTGCAGGGCGACCTCCAGGAGGTCGTCCAAGGTCGCGAAGTGGTAGGTCGTCGAGCCGAGCGGGACGCCCGCCGCGGCCGCCACCGACCGGTGCGTGACGCCGTCGATCCCGCGCTTGGCGACCACCTCGATCGCCGCCTTGGCGATCCGCGCCCGCCGCTCGGGATCGTTCGGACCGCGGCGCCGCGTCGCGCCGGGTTCGCTCTTCGCCATCGAGCCCCCTTGTGGACATCTGTACACACTTCGCGTACAAATGTACGCACTCTTGACGCGAAGCAGCCACTACCGCTCCGGGAAGGGCCGCATGTTCGATGTGCTCAACCCCGCCACCGGCCAGGTCATCGAGACCCTCGCCGAGGCGGGCGACCAGGAGGTCGGCGCCGCGGTCGAAGCTGCCCGAACGGCCTTCGACCAGGGTCCCTGGCGCCGGACCACCGCCGGCGAACGCGCCCAGCTCCTCCGCAGGACCGCCGATCTGCTGGTCCGCGACCGCGAGGAGCTGGCCCGCACGGAGAGCCTCGACACGGGCAAGACGCTCGGCGAAGGCCGGATCGACATCGACGACGTGACGAACGTCTTCCGCTACTACGCCGACCTCGCCGACAAGGAGGCCGGACGCCTGGTCGACGCGGGCAGCGCGACCGTCGTCAGCCGGATCGTGCACGAACCGGTCGGCGTCTGCGCCCTCATCGCGCCCTGGAACTACCCGCTGCTCCAGATGTCCTGGAAGGTCGCGCCCGCCCTCGCCTCCGGCAACACCGTGGTGCTCAAACCCAGCGAAGTCACCCCGCTGACCACCATCAAGCTGGTCGCCCTGCTGGACGAGGCGGGCGTGCCGGACGGCGTGGTCAACCTCCTGCTCGGCGACGGCCGCGTCGGCGCGGCGATGGTCGAGCACCCGGGCGTCGACCTGGTCTCGTTCACCGGCGGCTACTCGACCGGCGAGAAGATCATGACGGCCGCCGCGAAGGGCGTCCGCCGGGTCGCCCTCGAGCTCGGCGGCAAGAACCCGAACGTCGTCTTCGACGACGCCGACTACGAAACCGCCCTCGACTACGCCCTGATGGCCGCCTTCGTCCACTCCGGACAGGTCTGCTCGGCGGGCGCCCGGCTGATCGTCCAGGAGGGAATCCACGACCGGTTCGTCGCGGACCTCGCCGCGCGCGCCGACCGCATCCGCGTCGGCGACGGGCTGGACCCGAAAACCGAGACGGGCCCGCTCGTCTCGGCGCAGCACCGCGCCAAGGTCGAGGGCTACATCGAAAGCGCTCTCGCCGAAGGTGCGACGCTCCGGGCGGGCGGCCGGCGACCCGAGGGACCGGAGTACGAAACCGGTTTCTTCCTGCGCCCCACGGTGTTCTCCGGCTGCACCCGGGACATGACGATCGTCCGGGAAGAGGTCTTCGGCCCGGTCGTCACCGTGGAACGCTTCACCGACGAGGCCGACGCGATCGCGCTGGCCAACGACACCGAGTACGGGCTCGCCGGAGCCGTGTGGACGTCGGACGCGTCCCGCGCCCAGCGGGTCGCCGGGGCCCTGCGCCACGGCACCGTGTGGATCAACGACTACCACCCCTACCTGCCGCAGGCGGAGTGGGGTGGTTTCGGCAGATCGGGCATCGGCCGCGAACTCGGGCCGTCCGGGCTGGCCGAGTACCAGGAGAGCAAGCACATCTACCAGAACATCGATCCCGCTCCGCAGCACTGGTTCAAGGGCTGAGACCACCCCTTCCCCCACCACGTGAGGACGCACGCGATGACCACTCAGGAAAAACCGGCGGGCGGGGGGCCTGCTCCGGACGACAGCTCCGAACTCGAGAAGTTCGGCTACCGCCAGGAGCTCGAGCGCTCGCTCGGCTCGTTCTCCAGCTTCGCCGCCGGGTTCAGCTACATCTCGATCCTGACCGGCGTGTTCCAGCTCTTCTTCTTCGGCTTCGGGTCGGGTGGCCCGGCCTTCATCTGGACCTGGCCGCTGGTCTTCATCGGCCAGTTCGCCGTCGCCCTGTGCTTCGCCGAGCTCGCCGGGCAGTACCCGCTCGCCGGCTCGGTGTACCAGTGGGCCAAGCAGATCGCGAAACCGGCGACGTCGTGGCTGGCCGGCTGGATCATGATCATCGGTGCGATCGTCACGGCGGCGGCCGTCGCGGTCGCCTACCAGATCATCCTGCCGCAGGTCTCGACCGCGTTCCAGATCGTCGGCAGCGACGAAGACGCCGGCCTGACGTCGACCCCGGGCGGCGCTCAGAACGCCATCATCCTGGCCCTGGTGCTGGTCGTGTTCGCCACGATCGTCAACATCATCGGCGTCAAGCTGATGGCGAAGATCAACAACTTCGGGGTCGCGGTGGAGCTCGGCGCGAGCATCCTGCTCGTGATCGCGCTGGCCATCCACATCAAGCGCGGCCCCGGCCTGGTCTTCGACACCGCCGGTACCGGTGAGGGTCACTCGTTCGGGTACCTCGGGGCGTTCCTGGTGGCCTCGCTGATGAGCGCGTACGTCTTCTACGGCTTCGACACCGCGGGCTCGCTGGCCGAGGAGACGACCCAGCCGCGGCGGCACGCGCCCCGCGCGATCCTGCGCGCCATCACCGCGGCGTTCATCGTCGGCGGGCTGATCATGCTGTTCGGCATGATGGCCGTCGGCGACCTGAGCGCCAAGGAGCTGAGCACGTCCGGCATGCCGTACCTGCTGAAGAGCACCCTCGGCGAAGGGCTCGGCGACGCCTTCCTGATCTGCTCGGCGATCGCGATCACCGTGTGCTGCCTGGCCGTGCAGACCGCGGCGATCCGGATGACCTGGGCGATGGCCCGCGACGGCCGCCTGCCGTTCAGCACCGCGATGGCGAAGGTGTCGCCGCGGTCCAAGACGCCGGTGCTGCCCGCGCTGCTGACCGGCGGCCTCACCGTCGTCGTGCTGCTGATCAACCTCGGCAACCAGCGGGCGTTCTTCATCCTGACCTCGACGGCGATCATCCTGTTCTACATCCCCTACCTGATGGTCACCGGCCCGATGCTGGTGCGCCGCCTGCGCGGCCACTGGCCGCGGCCGGAGCACGGGCCGTACTTCAAGCTGGGCCGCTGGGGCACGCTGGTGAACCTGGTCGCGGTGCTCTACGGCGCGGCCATGACGATCAACCTGATCTGGCCGCGCGCCGAGGTCTACGGCGACGACCACTGGTACTTCCAGTGGGGCGCGGTGATCGTCACCGCGCTGATCGTGATCATCGGTGCGATCATGCTCTACGTCCGGCGCCGCACCTGGGGTTCGTCGCACACGAGCCCCGAGCACATGCCCGACAACGCCCCGGACACCCTGCCCGGATAGGAGGCGCCATGAGTTCCGATACCTACGACTTCGTCATCGTCGGCGGTGGCTCGGCGGGCTGCGCGCTGGCGAACCGGCTCTCGGCCGACCCGTCGAACAAGGTCCTCGTCCTGGAAGCGGGCCGGTCGGACTACAAGTGGGACGTCTTCATCCACATGCCGGCCGCGCTGACCTTCCCGATCGGGTCGAAGTTCTACGACTGGGGCTACCGCAGCGAACCCGAGCCGTACATGAACCGCCGTCGCATCTACCACGCGCGCGGCAAGGTGCTCGGCGGGTCGTCCAGCATCAACGGGATGATCTTCCAGCGCGGCAACCCGATGGACTACGAGCGCTGGGCGAGCGATCCCGGGATGTCCACTTGGGACTACGCGCACTGCCTGCCGTACTTCAACCGGATGGAGAACTGCCTCGCCGACCCGCCGGACGGGCCGTGGCGCGGCCACGACGGCCCGCTCGAACTGGAGCGCGGCCCGGCGTCGAACCCGTTGTTCCAGGCCTTCTTCGACGCCGCCGAGCAGGCAGGCTACCCGCGCACCGACGACGTCAACGGCTACCGGCAGGAAGGGTTCGCCGCCTTCGACCGGAACGTCCGGAAAGGACGGCGGCTGTCGGCGGCGGGCGCGTACCTGCACCCGGTGCTGGACCGGCCCAACCTCACGGTGAAGACGCACGCGTTCGTGTCGCAGATCCTCTTCGACGGCACGCGCGCGGTCGGCGTCGAGTACGCGCAGGGCCGGGGCGTGCCGGGTGAGGTTTACGGCAAGGAGATCATCCTCTGCGGCGGCGCGATCAACAGCCCGCAGCTGCTGCAGCTGTCCGGCGTCGGGAACGCGGCGGAGCTGGAGAAGCTCGGCATCGACGTCGTGAAGGACCTGCCGGGCGTCGGCGAAAACCTCCAGGACCACCTGGAGGTGTACATCCAGTACGCCTGCAAGCAGCCGGTGTCGATGCAGCCGTCGCTGGCGAAGTGGAAGCGGCCGTACATCGGCGCCCAGTGGCTGTTCCTGCGGTCCGGGCCGGCCGCCACGAACCACTTCGAGGGCGGCGGGTTCGTCCGGTCCAACGACGAGGTGAAGTACCCGAACCTGATGTTCCACTTCCTGCCGGTGGCGATCCGCTACGACGGCTCGGCGCCCACCGAAGGGCACGGCTACCAGGTGCACGTCGGGCCGATGTACGCCGACACCCGCGGCTCGGTGAAGATCAAGTCCACCGACCCGCGGGAACACCCGGCGATCAGGTTCAACTACCTGTCGACCGAGACCGATCGCAAGGAATGGGTCGAAGCGGTGCGGGTGGCGCGGAAGATCCTCAACCAGTCCGCGCTCGACCCGTACAACGGCGGGGAGATCTCGCCGGGGCCGTCCGTGGAGACCGACGAAGAGATCCTCGACTGGGTGGCCAAGGACGCCGAAACGGCGTTGCACCCGTCGTGCACGACGAAGATGGGCGTGGACGACATGTCCGTCGTCGACCCGCAGAGCATGCGGGTGCACGGCACCGAGGGCCTGCGCGTGGTCGACGCGTCGGTGATGCCCTACATCACCAACGGCAACATCTACGCCCCGGTGATGATGACCGCCGAGAAGGCCGCCGACCTGATCCTCGGCAACACCCCGCTCGCCCCGATCAAGACGCCGTTCTACCGGCACGGGGAGAACTAGCCGCCAGCGCCGTCGCGCCCGTGCCACCATCCCCGGCACGGGCGTCTCGGCGTGCCCGGATACCCGTTATCCGGTAACGAAAACTACCGGGGCGTACCCCCTTGACGCACCCCGTCACCGGACTCAGACTTGTTGCGTATCGCAGTTGATGTTCCCCAATGCGCAACTTTTCCCGGAGGCGTCATGATTCGCGCGTGCACGGTGGACGAGCTGCCCCCCGGCGAGTCCGTCCGGATCCCCGGACCGCCCGCCATCGCGGTGTTCCGCACCGAGGAGGGCGAGCTGTACGCCATCGGCGACACGTGCACCCACCAGGACGCCTCCCTGGCCGACGGCTGGCTCGAAGGCTGTTTCGTCGAATGCCCGCTGCACGCGGCGCTGTTCGACCTGCGCACGGGCATGCCGACCTGCCTGCCGGCGAAGGACCCGGTGCCCACGTACGCCGTGGTCGTCGAGGACGGCGTCGTCTACGTCCGGGGTGTGGCCGGCGAGGACGCCGCGTGAAGCGGGTCGCGGTCGTCGGCGCGTCGCTCGCCGGGGTCCGCGCGGCGCAGGAGCTGCGCGCGCAGGGGTACGACGGCGGGATCGTGCTGATCGGCGACGAGGTACACCTGCCCTACGACCGGCCGCCGCTGTCCAAGGGCTTCCTGGCCGGGACGGCGTCGCGGGAGTCCCTCGACCTGCTCGACGCCGGTGACCTGGCGTCGCTGGCCCTGGACTTCCGGCTCGGCGTCCGGGCGACGGCGCTGGCGCCGGCCGACCGGCGCGTGCTGCTGTCGGACGGCACGTCGGTGCACGCGGACGGCGTCGTGATCGCCACCGGCGGCCGCGCACGCACGCTGCCGGGCTTCGAGGGCGCCTTTGTGTTGCGGACGCTCGACGACGCTCTCGCTCTGCGCGCCGCGCTGGTCCCGGGGGTCCGCGTGGCCATCGTCGGAGCCGGGTTCATCGGGGCCGAGGTGGCGTCGACCTGCCGTTCGCTGGGCCTCGACGTGGTCGTCCTGGAAGCGCTGGCCGCGCCGCTGGCGCCGGTGCTGGGCCCTTCGCTGGCCGAAGTCTGCGCCCGGCTGCACCTCGACCACGGCACGGACCTGCGCTGCGGCGTCCGGGTCACCGGGCTCTCCCCGGCCGGCGTCTCGCTGGCGTCCGGTGCGGTCGTCCCGGCCGACGTGGTGGTGACGGGCGTCGGGATGACGCCGTCGACCGAGTGGCTCGAGGGTTCGGGTTTGAAGGTCGGCAACGGCGTCCACACGGACGAAGGACTGGTCACTTCGCTCCCGCAGGTGGTGGCGGTCGGGGACGTGGCCCGGTACGGCGGGCGGCGGCACGAACACTGGACGAACGCCTCGGAGCAGGCCCCGGTCGCGGTGGCCAACCTGCTGGCCGGGCACACCACGCGGACGTACACGCCGAGCGGGTACGTCTGGTCGGACCAGTATTCGGGGACGTTGCAGCTGGCCGGCCACCCACGCCCGGACGACGAGCTCACGTTCGTGGCCGGCGACCCGGCGTCGGCCTCGTTCGTGGCCACGTTCTCCCGCGACGGCGCCACGGTGGGGGTGTTCGCGTTGAACGACGCGAAGCTGTTCAACCGCCTGCGCCGCCAGGCCCTGCGCCGCCCCGAGTTTCAACCGGCGGTTCAAGGATAAGCTTCAGGGGCATGGAGCTGGATCTCGACGAACTGCGGGCCTTGACGAGCTGGGCCGCCGCCTGCGCTGAACGCGTGCTGCCGCTGATCCCGGACGACCCCCGCCCGGCCGCGGCGATCACGGCGGCCCGGGAGTTCGCCGCGGGCGGTCCGCGCACCAAGGCCCTGCGCACGGCGGCGTGGGCCGCACTGGCGGCCGCGGGCTCGGCCGCCGACCCGGCGGCTTCGGCGGCGGCGCGGGCCGCGGTCGGCGCGGCGGGTGCGGCGTACCTGCATCCGCTGGAGTCGCCGCACCAGGTGAAGCACATCGTGGGCCCGGCCCAGCAGGCAGCGTTGGCGCGCGAACTGGCGGGCGGCTCCGCGGAGGCGGAGGTCGAGTGGGCGCTTTCGCAGGCCCCACCGGAGGTCCGCGTCCTCCTGCACAAGTTCCCGCCGGGCAAACCGGGCAAAACCCGCCTCGGCGAGCTGCACCACCGGCTGGAGTCGGCCCTCCGCGACTGAACCGCCTACAGCGAGAGGTCGTCCAAGTCGGACTCCAGCCTCGCCCGCCAGGTCCACCGCCGTTCCGTCGTGTCCGCGTCCTCGCCCGCGGGCGGGCCCAGCGGCAGGGCCGGGTCGGCGACCCCGAACGTCACCCGGTACGCCAGCACCGACGCGGCCGTCCGGATCCAGGCGTCACCCGATGTCCCCGACGGCGGCGCCACCCCCAGCGCGTGCCCGAACCACGTCGGCAGCAGCGCGTTCGAGCCCAGCGCGTCCGTGATCCGCGTCCGCAACCGGACCTGTAGGTCGTGCCACGCGCGCTCGGCCCGCTCCAGCTGCG
This sequence comes from Amycolatopsis sp. 505, assembly GCF_031625235.1. Taxonomy (NCBI): domain Bacteria; kingdom Bacillati; phylum Actinomycetota; class Actinomycetes; order Pseudonocardiales; family Pseudonocardiaceae; genus Amycolatopsis; species Amycolatopsis sp. 505. The sequence continues at coordinate 261,813 of NZ_JACKQP010000001.1, read as the reverse complement.
GGACCACGCGCGCCTCGACCGCGTCCGCCTCGCGCAGCGCCAGCCGCGCCTTCTCGGCCGCCGCCGAGGCCGCCGGGATCTCCTCGTCCAGCAGCGTCCGGCGCCGCGTCGACAAGGCCCGCAACGACGACTCCGCGTCGCCCCGGGTCCGGGACGCTCGCTCCGTCGACGCCAGGACGCGCACCACCTCCAGCAGGTCGGTGTCGCACCGGGAAAGCGCCGATCGCAGCGAGCCGAGGTGCGCGATCTCCTCCTCGTACCGCGCGCGCTGCTCCTTCGTGACCAGCTCCTTGTGCAGGTCGTCCCAGCGCGCCGCCTCCGCCGCGAGGGCCCGCGTCTCCGGGCCGACGTCGTCGAGGTTCACCTGCGGGACGCCGTCGGACACGCGGACCGCGCGCTCCAGGACGCGGACCTGCTGCTGCAGCCGCTCCAGCTGCCGGCCGAGGCGGTCGATCCGGTCGTCCTGCCGGTCCGGGCCGCCGCTCTCGAGCCGCTCGGTCAGCTCGGCGACGTCCTGGCCCAGGCGGTCGCCGGCCTCGCGCAGCCCGTCGACCGCCGTGAACAGCTCGTCGAGGTCGCGCCGGGTGGGGTCGACGGCGTCCGGGTAGTCGTACTCCTGCGTGAACTCCGGGTCGTCGCCGTAAGTCGCGTAGCCGTGGCTCATGGCGTCCGGCTTTCCCGCCACAGCAGCGCGATCGTGCCCGCGGCGCCCAGCGCCGCCAGGACCGTGCATACCACCGCTCCGGACCACGGGACCAGGGCGAGCACCAGCACCGACGCCGTGGCGCTGCCCGCCCACGCCGCCCGGGTCCGCTCGCGGATCACCGCCCCGGCCCGGCGGACCGGCGCGAAGCCGACCCACAGGCCCGCGCCGAACAGCGGGACCAGGACCACCAGCCACACCGGCGAAAGCACTTCGAACAGCACCAGCGCCGCGGAAACCAGCGGCACCAGCACCGGCGCGGCCGCGAGCCAGACGACCGCACGCTGGGTCGCCGCGTGCCGGGATTCGAGTTCGGCGTCGGCGAGCCGCCGCTTGGCCTCGTCGAACGCCAGCTCGGCGTCGAGCAGCCGGTGGGCGCTCGCCACGAGCTCGTCCATCGCCTCGACGTCCCCGGGCGGGGTCGCGAGCCCGTCCCGCAGGTCCTGCTTGAGCCGGGCGACGCGCCCCTCCGCGAGGTCGCGGTCGTGCTGGGCCGGTGTCGTCACGCGACCACTGTAAGTGCCACGGCCGTCACGACCGGCCAATGCGCCCGGTGCGTCTACAAATCACCGAGGGCGGTGACCGGCGACTCCACGCAGTCGGCGACGAACCGCAGGAACCCGCCCGCCGTGCCGCCGTCGCAGACGCGGTGGTCGAACGCCAGGGTCAGCTCGCAGATCTTCCGCGCCACCAAGGCGCCGTCGACCACCCACGGCCGGTCGATGATCCGGCCGATGCCGAGGATCGCCGCCTCGGGGTGGTTGATGATCGCGGCCGAGCCGTCGACGCCGAACACGCCGTAGTTGTTGACGGTGAAGGTGCCGCCGGCGAGGTCCGCGGGCGCGAGTTTGCCCTCCCGCGCGGTGCGGGCGCGGTCGCCGATCGCCGCCGACAGGTCCCGCGTCGACAGCGCCCCGGCGTCCCGCACCACCGGCACGACCAGGCCGCGGTCGGTCTGCGCGGCGAAGCCGAGGTGGATCTCGTCCAGCAGGACGATCTCGTCGCCCTCGACGCGCGAGTTCAGCTCGGGGTACCGGCGCAGCCCCGCGACGGCGAACCGCGCGATCAGGCCGAGCAGGCTGACCGGCCGGTCGCTCTTGGCGTTCAGCGCGGCCCGCGCGGCGACCAGCCCGGTCGCGTCGACGTCCACCCAGACCGTGGCTTCCGGGATTTCGCGCCGGGACGTCGAAAGCTTGTCGGCGACGGCTTTGCGCACGCCGGTGAGCGGGATGCGCCGGCCCTTCGAGCCGGTCTTCTTCAGCGCCGCTTCGACGTCGGCGCGGCGGATGATGCCGTCCGGACCGCCCGGGGTGACCTTCGCGAGGTCGATCCCGTTGTCGGCGGCCAGTTTCCGGACGAACGGCGAGATCACGCCGGGCTGCTTCGGCCGCGTGGGCGCGGTGCCGCTCACCGGACGCCGGGCCCGCTTGCGCCGGGTCGTCGGCGCGGTGCCGTAGCCGATGAGGACGTTGCCGCTCCCGGAAGACGTCGTGACGCCTGGTTCCGCGAACCCACCGACGGTCAGCAGCGGCGCGCCGACCGGCAGCAGCTGCCCCGGCTCGCCGTGCAGCGCGGACACCACGCCGGCGAACGGCACCGGCACCTCGACGGCCGCCTTCGCCGTCTCGACCTCGACGACGACCTGGTCGACGGCGACGGTGTCGCCGACCTCGACCCGCCAGTCCACGATCGCCGCCTCGGTCAGGCCTTCGCCGAGGTCCGGCAGCAGGAAGTCAGGCACCGGCCACCACCGGCGTGTCGTCCCACTGCAGGCGCGCGATCGTGTCGAGGATCCGGTCGACGTCGGGCAGCTGGTGGCGCTCGAGCTTCGGCGCCGGGTACGGGATGTCGAGCCCGGTGACCCGCAGGACGGGCGCGTGCAGCTGGTGGAAGCACTGCTCGGTGACCCGCGCGACGACCTCGGCGCCGTACCCGCCGAACCCGGCGGCCTCGTGCACCACGACCGCCCGCCCGGTGCGGCGGACCGAAGCCGTGACGGTCTCGTCGTCGAACGGCGCCAGCGAGCGCAGGTCGACGACCTCGACGTCCCAGCCCTCGGCCTTCGCCGCTTCGGCGGTTTCCAGCGCGGTGGCGACCATCGGGCCGTAGGCGATGAGCGTGACGTCCTTGCCGTGGCGGCGGACCAGGGCCTGGTCCATGGCCGGGCCGGAGCGGGTGAAGGTGACCTCTTCGCTCGACCAGTAGCGGCACTTCGGCTCGAGGAAGATGACCGGGTCGGGTGACTCGATGGCGTCGCGGAGCAGGTCGTAGGCGTCCTGCGCGGTGCCCGGCGTGACGACGCGCAGGCCGGGGGTGTGCGTGTAGTAGGCCTCGCTGGAGTCGCAGTGGTGCTCGACGCCGCCGATGCCGCCGGCGTACGGGATCCGGATGACCATGGGCAGGTGCAGCGCACCCCGGGTGCGGTTGCGCAGCTTCGCGACGTGCGAGGTGATCTGCTCGAACGCGGGGTAGGCGAAGGCGTCGAACTGCATTTCGACGACCGGGCGGAAGCCGCCCATGGCCATCCCGACGGCGAACCCGACGATGCCGGACTCGGCCAGGGGGGTGTCGAAGCAGCGGTCCTCGCCGAAGTCGGCGGTGATGCCGTCGGTGACGCGGAAGACGCCGCCGAGGGTGCCGACGTCCTCGCCGAAGACGAGGACGCCGTCGTCGTCCTTGAGGGCGTCGCGCAGGGCGGCGTTGAGGGCCTGCGCCATGGTGGTCGTCATCAGGCCTCCAGTTCGGCTGCGAGGGTGGCGCGCTGGGCTTCGAGCTGGCGGGTCGGTTCGGCGTAGACGTGGTCGAACAGCGACAGCGGGTCGAGCTCGGGCTCGGCGTTGAGGGTGTCGCGGACGGACTGGGCGAACACCTCGGCGTCGGCCGCGAACCGCTCGATTTCGTCGTCCTGGAGGACGTTTCGGCTCTTGAGGTAGGTCTCGAGCCGCTTGAGCGGGTCCGCTTCGCGCCACTTCGCGACTTCGTCGGCGTCGCGGTAGCGGGTGGCGTCGTCGGCGTTGGTGTGGGCGTCGATGCGATAGGTGTGCGCCTCGACGAGGACGGGGCCGTGGCCTTCGCGCGCGTGCTTCACGGCGTCGTCGAGGACGGCCAGCACGGCGACGGCGTCGTTGCCGTCGACCTGCTCGGAGCGCATGCCGTAGCCGACACCCTTGTACGCCAGCGCTTCGGCGGCGCTCTGCTTCTCGAACGGCACCGAGATGGCGAAGCGGTTGTTCTGCACGAAGAAGACGACGGGCGCCTTGAAGACGGCCGCGAAGTTGAGCGCTTCGTGGAAGTCGCCTTCGCTGGTGGCGCCGTCTCCGATGAACGCCAGCGCGACGGCGTCTTCGCCGCGTCGCTGCATCGCGTGCGCGAGGCCGGCGGCGTGGAGCGTCTGCGTTGCGAGCGGAGTGCATTGAGGCGCTACGCGCGTCTCGACCGGGTTGTAGCCGCAGTGCGCGTCGCCGCGAAGGAGCGTCAGGACTTCGCCGGGCTCCAGGCCGCGGGCGACGAGGGCGACGGAGTCGCGGTAGGTCGGGAAGAGCCAGTCCTGGGTGTCGAGGGCCAGCGCGGCGGCGACCTGGCAGGCTTCCTGGCCGGCGCTGGAGGGGTACACGGCGAGGCGGCCCTGCTTGGTGAGCGCGGTCGCCTGCACGTCGAACCGGCGGCCCAGGACCATCAGCCGGTAGGCCTCCTTGAGCCGCTCTCCGGCCGGTTCGCCGTAGCCGCCGGCTTGGTCGGCACGGCTTCCGTCCTCGGCGACGAACCGCACCGGGGCAGCGGACGGCAGCAGGGTCTCCACAGCCATGACGCACACCACCTCTCCCAGACATATGATGCTGAAATGGTGGTTCGCGGCGGCGTTGTGTTCAAGGGTTGGCGGAAATGAGCGACAAAAGGTCTCCTTCACCGGCTTCCGGTGACCAAACGTCCACGGGTGTCCTGGCTCACGGGGGTCTCCCGGGACGAACGGTCCCGGCGCTGGACGACGTCGACCGGGCGATGCTGGCGGAGCTGTCGGCGGACGGCCGCCTGGCGGTGCGCGCGTTGGCGGAACGGCTCCACATCTCGCGGACGAACGCGTACGCGCGACTGGAGCGGCTGATGGCGGAGGGGGTGATCACGGGCTTCGGCGCGCGGATCGATCCCCGCCGGGCGGGTCTGGGGACGTCGGCGTACATCATGGTGACGGTGGAGCAGACGTCCTGGCGCACGATGGCGACGGACCTGCACGAGATCCCGTACGTGGACCACGTGGCCCTGGTGGGTGGCGACTTCGACATCCTGCTGCTGGTCCGGACGCCGGACAACTCGACGTTGCGGGACGTGGTCCTGGAGCGGCTGCAGGCACTGGAGGGGGTCCGGTCGACGCGGACGTGGCTGATCTTCGAGGAGCTGCCGGGCTCGGTGCTGAGCTGAGGCCCGCGCGGCCGAATTCGTCGATTTCACCACCGCACCTCCGCCGAACGGGCAAAACCCCTGCCCGCAAGCACCCTTGCCGCCGAAACCGCCGAGAGCTAGACAGGACAGCAAGTCACCAGGTCGCCGGACGACTCTTATTTTATGTCGAGAAATAACTACCCCGAAACCTATTGACTCCCTCCCCGTCGCCCGGTGAGGATCGGCCGGTCCGCCGTTCATCGCAGAATGGACCAGACCTATGGCCAGAAGATCCCGCGCGTGGTCCCGTGCGCGCCGAAGTTCGCTCGTCACACTGGTGAGCCTGAGCCTGCTGGGCGGGGTCGCCCAGGCGGCGCCCGTCCAGGCCGCCGAGCCGCCGCAGCCCGTCATCGGGCAGCCCGCCAAGGACAAGGACGGCTGCGCCCGGATCGAGAAGAGCCTGCCGACCCTCGCGGACTGGCCGAAGGTCGACAGCCGGTTCAAGGGGAAGGCCGGCGACGAGCAGCGGATCGCCGAAATCCTCAAGGGCATGACCCTGGAGGAAAAAGTCGGGCAGATGACGCAGCCCGAGATCGCCGCCATCACGCCCGACGAGGTCCGCCAGTACGCCATCGGCTCGGTCCTCAACGGCGGCGGCTCGTGGCCCGGCGGCAAGAAGAACGCCACCCAGCAGGACTGGCTGAACCTCGCCGACGCCTTCTGGAACGCCTCCAAGACCAGCCGCACGAAGATCCCCGTCATCTGGGGCATCGACGCCGTGCACGGCAACAACAACGTCTACGGCGCCACCGTCTTCCCGCACAACATCGGCCTCGGCGCCGCGCACGACCCGTGCCTGGTCCGGGACGTCGCCGGCGCCACCGCCCGGCAGATCCGCGCCACCGGCCAGGACTGGGCCTTCTCGCCCACCCTCGCCGTCGTCCAGGACGACCGCTGGGGCCGCACCTACGAGGGCTTCTCCGAGGACCCGCGCATCACGCGCTCCTACGGCTTCGAGGCCATCAACGGCCTCCAGGACGGCGCCACCAAGCGCATCGGCTACAACGGCGTCATCGCCACCGCCAAGCACTTCATCGGCGACGGCGGCACGCTGAAGGGCCAGGACCAGGGCGTCAACCCGTCGTCCGAAGCGGACATGATCAACATCCACGGCCAGGGCTACTACGGCGCGCTCGCCGCCGGCTCCCAGACCGTGATGGTGTCGTTCAACAGCTGGACCAACGCCGACCTCGGCATCAACGAGGGCAAGCTGCACGGCAGCGACAAGGCGCTGAACCAGATCCTCAAGGGCAAGATGGGCTTCGACGGCCTGGTCGTGTCCGACTGGAACGGCATCGGCCAGGTCACCGGCTGCACGAACTCCTCGTGCCCGCAGGCGATCAACGCCGGCATCGACATCGTGATGGTGCCGAACGACTGGAAGGCGTTCATCACCAACACCGTCGCCCAGGTGCAGAGCGGCCAGATCCCGATGTCCCGGATCGACGACGCCGTCACCCGCATCCTGCGCGTCAAGCTGCGTGACGGCCTGTTCGAGTCGCAGAAGCCGTCCGACCGGTCCTACGCGAACTCCGACGAGGCGCTGAAGGACAACTGGCTGGCGCGCGACGCCGTCCGCGAGTCGCAGACGCTGCTGAAGAACAACGGCAACGTGCTGCCGCTCAAGCCGGCGTCGAAGGTCCTGGTGGTCGGCAAGAGCGCCGACAACATCCAGAACCAGACCGGCGGCTGGACGCTCAGCTGGCAGGGCACCGGCAACACGAACGCCGACTTCCCGAACGCCACGTCGATCCTGACCGGCATCAAGCAGAACCTGGGCGACGCCAACGTCACCTTCGACGCCACCGGCAACGTCGACCCGAAGGGCTTCGACGCGGTCATCGCGGTCATCGGCGAGACGCCGTACGCCGAAGGTGTCGGCGACCTGACCCGCAAGTCGCTCGAAGCGGCGCGGCTCTACCCCGAGGACCTGGCCGTGCTGGACAAGGTCAGCGGCAAGGGCACCCCGGTCGTCACCGTGTACGTCGGCGGCCGCCCGCTGTACATGAACAAGGAGATCAACCGCTCCGACGCGTTCGTGGCGGCCTGGCTGCCCGGCACCGAGGGCGGCGGCGTCGCGGACATGCTGGTCAAGGGCAAGGACGGCACGGGCTACCAGGGCACGCTGTCGTACTCGTGGCCGAAGAGCGCCTGCCAGTCGCCGCTCAACCCGTGGTCGCCGGACTACGACCCGCTGTTCAAGCTGGGCTACGGCCTGAAGAGCGGCCAGCGCGTCACGGTCGGCCAGCTGGACGAGACGTCCGGCCCGGCGTCCTGCGGGGCGACCGGTGGCGGCGGGACCGCGACCGAGGACCTGTCGATCTACGACCGCACCGACGTGCCGCCGTACACGAGCCAGATCGGCTCGGCGGAGAACTGGGGCGGCACGGTGATCGGCCCGGACGGCACGGCGTCGCACACCGAGATCAACGTCGTCCCGACGGACGTCAACGTGCAGGGCGACGGCCTGAAGGCCACCTGGACGGGGGCGGGAGCGGCCCAGCTGTACATGCAGAACACGGCGGGCACCAACGACCTGCGCGGCTACCTCAACGCGAACGCGGCGCTGGAGTTCGACACGACCGTGCAGCAGGCCCCGGCCAATAGGACGGTGATCAGCATGCACTGCGTGTACCCGTGCTTCAGCGAGGTGAACGCGACCAAGCTGTTCACCGACCTGGCGGGCGGCCCGAAGACGACGGTGAAGATCCCGGTGTCCTGCTTCGACAACGGGCTGGACTTCGAGCACATCAACACCCCGTTCCTGGTGTACACGGACGGCCCGTTCCAGGCGTCGTTCGCGAACGTGCGATGGGTGCCGCAAGGGGCGAAGGATCCTGATGCGAGACCTTGTTCGAGCTTGACCTGACGGCGACCGGGCCGGGAGCGATCCGCTCCCGGCCCGGTTCGTTTCCGGCACGATGAAGAAGTGACCCTCGCCGACGAGCTCCTCCACGTCCTGGCCACCTGGTCCCCCCTCGAAGCGACCTACGCCGGTATCCCCGGGTACGACCACGAACTCCCCGACCCCAGCGAACCCGGCCACGCCCGCCTGCGCGCGGAAGCCGCCGGCATCCTCGACCGGGCCCGGGCCGCCACCGACCCCGATCGCGTGACGCTGGGCGTCGTCGTGCAGCAGGCCGAAGCGCTCATCACCCGGATCGACACCCGCCTCGTCGAGTGCACCCTCGCCGATCCCCTGTACGCCGCCGGCATGTCGCACCTGGCCTTCCTGCCGCAGCTCGAGCCCGCCGGCGCGCAGGCAGAGGAGGACTTCCTGACCCGGCTCGCCGCCTTCCCCGCCTTCTACGGCGCCCTCGCCGAACGGCAACGCGGCGGGCGGCCGCCCGTCGACCGCATGGCGCGGAACGCGATCGGCTTCCTCGACCGGTTCCTCGCGCTGGACACGCCCTTCCCCCAGGAGCTCGGTGCGCGCCGCGACGAACTGGTCGACGGCGCGGTGCGGCCGTCGCTGGCCCGCTACCGCGAGTTCCTCGCCACCGAGGTCGCCGGCCGCGGCCGGTCCGACGAGGAGTCCGGCCTCTGCTGGCTCGAAGACGGCGAAGCGGACTACGCCGCCCTGGTGCGCATGCACACGACGACCGGCCACACCCCCGCCGAACTGCACCAGCTGGGCCGGGACGTGCTGGCGGAGCTCGATGCCGAGTACGCCGAGCTCGGCGGCCGGGTGTTCGGGCTGACCGACCCGGCCGAGGTGCGCCGCCGGCTGCGCAGCGACGAGAGCCTCCGCTGGCGCGACGCCGAGGAGATGCTCGAAACCGCGCGGAACGCCGTCGCCCGCGCGACCGCCGCCGCGCCCGGCTGGTTCCCGCGCGTGCCGAAGGCCGAGTGCGTCGTGAAGAAGGTGCCGGACGCCGAAGCCCCGGTCGCCGCGGCCGCGTACTACATGCCGCCCGCACCCGACGGTTCCCGCCCGGGCGTCTACTTCACCAACACCCACGACGTGCACACGCGCGACCGGTTCATCGCCGAGACCGTCGCGTTCCACGAAGCCGTGCCCGGCCACCACTTCGCGGAGTCGCTGGCGCTCGAGCTGCCCGGGCTCCCGCGGCTGCGGCGGATCGCGCTGGTCACCGCCTACGACGAAGGCTGGGCGCTCTACACCGAGCGGCTCGCCGCCGAAATGGGCCTGTTCTCCAGCGATCTGATGCGGCTCGGCATGGTCGCCGAGGAGTCGGTCCGCGCGGCCCGGCTGGTGGCCGACACCGGCCTGAACGCCCTGCGCTGGACGCGGGAGCAGTGCACCGCGTTCCTGCGCGCGCACACCGTGCTCAGCGAGGTCGAAGTGCAGTCCGAGGCGGACCGGTACGTCGAAGAGCCCGGCCAGGCCCTGGCCTACCTGACCGGCCGGCGCGAGATCCAGCGCCTGCGCCGGTTCGCCGAAGAAACCCTCGGCGACGGCTTCGACCTCAAGGAGTTCCACGGCGTCGTGCTCGGCAGCGGGAAGCTGCCGCTCACCGTGCTGGACGACGTCGTCCGCGGCTGGGTCGGCCGCGCCAAGGTGTGAAGATCCGGTCAGGATGCGGTGGCCGCGGTGTCAAGACGCCTACCCTCGACGCCGTGTGCGCACGTGTACTGGTCGCGGAGGACGACGAGAAGCAGGCCGAGGTCCTCCGGCTCTACCTCGAAAGCGAAGGCCACACCGTGGTGCTGGCCCCCGACGGCCGGGCGGCGCTCGACGAGGCCCGCCGCGACCGGCCCGACCTGCTGGTCCTCGACGTGATGATGCCGAAGGTCGACGGCCTCGACGTCTGCCGGATCCTGCGGCAGGAGTCCGACGTCGCCGTGCTGATGCTCACCGCCCGCGCCACCGAGGACGACCTGCTGCTAGGCCTCGACCTCGGCGCCGACGACTACCTGACCAAGCCGTACAGCCCGCGCGAGCTGATGGCCCGGGTCCGGACGCTGCTGCGGCGCACCGCCGGCCGCCGCGAACCGCCCGACACGGCGTTGCGCGCCGGCGGCCTGCGGCTCGACCCGGTGCGGCACGAGGTGTCGGTCGGCGGCCGCCCGGTCGAGACGACCCCCGGCGAGTTCCAGCTGCTGGAGACGCTGATCCGGCAGCCGGGCCGGGTGTTCACCCGCCGCCAGCTGCTCGAGCTGACCCGCGGCGACGACCGGTTCGTCAGCACCCGGATCATCGACGTCCACGTGCTCAACCTGCGCAAGAAGCTCGAACCGGACCCGCAGAAGCCGGTGTACCTGCGGACCGTCTTCGGCGTCGGCTACAAGCTGACGGCGGAAAATGACACGTAGCTTCCCCCGCCGGCGCAGTCTCGTCGTCCGGCTCACCGCCGTCTCGCTGCTCATCGCGCTCGCCTCCATCGCGGCGACCGCGTGGCTCGCCGTGCAGACGACCACCCGGGCGATCCAGCAGGAGCAGGGCCAGGCGCTCTCCGGCGACGCGACGATCTACACCGAGCTGCTCGGCTTCGCCGCGGTGAACCACACGTGGGACCAGGTCGGCCCCCGGCTGCGGGCGCTGTCGGAGCAGACCGGCCGCCGGGTCGTGCTGACCACCCTCGACCGGCACGTCCTCGGCGACTCCGGCGGCGCGCCGGTCACCCTGCCGGTCAAGGCGACCGCGTCGGTCGACCCGCTGCACGTCGACCCGGTGCTGCTGCCCCAGGCCGGGACGAGCGGCATCGACCCGCGCGCGGTCGGCCCGTTCAAGCTGCCGCCGTCCGAACGCGAGGAACTGACCGCGCTGGCCAGGAAGGCCACCGCCTGCCTCGCCTCGCTCGGCCTCCCCGGCCAGGTGCAGGACTCACCGAGCGGGCGGCCGCAGCTGGCCGGGCTCGACCCGCTGTCCGCCCGCTACTACGCGGCCAAGTGCGGGCTGTTCGAGCTGGCCTTCCCCACCCCGACCGAGCAGGCCGCGCTCACGAGCCTGAACGAGGCCGTCAACCGCTGCCTGCAGAACCAGGGCGGCGGAGAGGTGAAACTGGACCTCGACCTGCAGGCTCGCGACGTCCCCGACCAGCGGCCCACTCAGGGCTGCCTCGACTCGGCCCGGCGCGATCAGCTCACGCCGTACGTCGCGCCGCCGGCGCTGCTGTTCACGCTCGGCCCGGGCGGGTCGCCGCTGCCGACGTTCACGCTGTCGAAGGAGAACCTGACCCGGATCCTCGCGGTGACCGGGGGCGTGCTGGCGCTGGCCGTCGCGCTCACCGCGCTGGTCGCGCTCCGGCTGTCCCGCCCGCTGCGGGCCCTGACCGAGGCCGCGAAGCAGGACCGGCCGGCGCCGGTGAAGTCCCGCGACGAGGTCGGCTACCTCGCCGCCGCGTTCAACGACCTCACCGCGCGACGTGAACGCATCGAGGAGCAGCGCAAGGCGATGGTCAGCGACATCGCCCACGAGCTGCGCAACCCGCTCAACGTCATCCGCGGCCGGCTGGAGGCCGCCGAAGACGGGCACCTGCCGTTCGATCGGGCCCTGACCGCGTCGCTGCTCGAAGAGACCGTGCTGCTGCAGCACATCGTCGACGACCTGCAGGACCTCGCGGCGGCCGACGCCGGGCAGCTGCGCCTGCACCCCGAGCCCGTCGACGCGGCGGAGCTCGCGGGCCACGTCGCCGCGGCCCTCGCCGACCGCGCCGCCGCGGCCGGGGTCACCCTCACCGTGTCCGCCACCGGCGACTGCGCGCTGGAGGCCGACCCGGTGCGGCTGCGGCAGGTCGTCGGCAACCTGGTGACGAACGCGATCCGGCACACGCCGTCCGGCGGCCGGGTGACGATCCGGGTTTCGTCCACTGTGGACGATGTGACGCTCGCCGTGGCGGACACCGGGACCGGCATCGCCGCCGAGGACCTGCCGCACGTGTTCGACCGGTTCTGGCGGGCCGAGAAGTCCCGCAGCCGCCAGACCGGCGGCAGCGGGCTCGGCCTCGCCATCGTGCGCCACCTGGTGCAGGCCCACGCCGGGACGGTGACCGCGGAGTCCGAAGTGGATGCCGGATCGACGTTCACCGTCCGGCTGCCGGTGTCCTACAGGGGCAGGCCGGCGTAGTTCTCGGCCAGCTCGGTCTTCGCGGCCGCCGAGGTCACCGTGCGGTGCAGCTGCGAGAGCTGGAGCTGGGCGTCGAAGTCGTCGCCGTGGCGGTGCAGCATCGAGGTCATCCACCAGGAGAAGTGCGTGCAGCGCCAGACCCGCCGCAAGGCCGTCTCCGAATAGGCGGCCACGAGTTCGTCGTTCCCGCGGAAGGACGCCGTCAGCGCCTTGGCCAGCAGGGCGACGTCCGCGACCGCCAGGTTCAGCCCCTTCGCCCCGGTCGGCGGCACGATGTGCGCCGCGTCCCCGGCCAGGTAGAGGTTCCCGTGCCGCATCGGGGTGGTCACGAAGCTGCGCATCGGCAGGACGCTCTTCTCCGTGATCGGCCCGGTTTCCAGGGTCCACCCCGGGACGCCGAGCCGTTCGGACAGCGCCGTCCAGATCCGGTCGTCGCTCCACTCGGCGATGTCTTCGTCCGGGGCGACCTGCAGGTAGAACCGGCTCACCCGCGGCGAACGCATGCTGTGCATCGCGAACCCGTCCGGGTGCCAGGCGTAGATCAGCTCGTCGGTCGACGGGGCGACGTCGGCCAGCACGCCCAGCCACGCGAACGGGTAGGCCCGCTCCCAGACCCGCGGCTCGGGGATCGATGCGCGGCTCGGCCCGTGGAAGCCGTCGCAGCCGACGACGACGTCGGCGTCGATCCGCCGCGCCCGGCCGTCACTGTCCACAAAGGTCACGTGCGGTTCGCCGGTGACGTCGTGGAGCGTGACGTCGGCGGCCGAGTAGTACGCCGGGCGGCCGGCCTTTTCCCGCGCCGCCATCAAGTCCTTGGTGACCTCGGTCTGCCCGTAGACGGTCACCGACCGGCCGATGAGGTCGGTGAAGTCGACGTGGTGCCGGTTTCCCGGCCACTGGAGGTGGATGCCGCGGTGTTCCATGCCCTCGACGTCGAGCCGGGCGCCGAGGCCGACCTGCCGCAGCAGTTCGACCGTGCCGGCCTCGAGGATGCCGGCGCGGATGCGCGCCTGGACGTACTCGGCGGTCTGCCGCTCGAGCAGCACCGAGTCGATGCCTTCGAGCCCGAGCAGGTGGGACAGCAGCAGCCCGGCCGGGCCGGCGCCGACGATGACGACCTGGGTGCGCACTGGAGGAGGTCCTTTCCCGCGGGAGAGCCCGAGCATGGATCGGCGGCCCCGCCCGACACTACGGCATTCTCATTCAGTGAGAGAAATTCCCCATCGCCCGTGAAATGCCCCGCGCGGCGGCCTGCAGGGCGGGGATCGGCGCCCGCGCGTTCCGGTCGTTGGGCACGATCACCGACAGCGCGGCGACGACGTCCCCGCCGGGCCCCCGCAGCGGGACGGCGATGCCCGTGGTTTCTTCGTCGATGAAGCCGGCGCAGAACGCGTAGCCGGTTCGCCGGACGTCGGCGAGGAACCGGCGCAGCCGCGCGGGCTCGGTCAGCGTCGTCCGCCGGAAGGCTTCCAACGGGCCGGCCAGCACCTGTTCCTGCAGGTCGGCGGACGCATGGGCGAGCAGCACGAGCCCGGACGAGGAGGCGTGCAGCGGCAGCCGCCCGGCCACCCGCGTCACGTTGAGCGTCGCCCCGGGCGCGGAGAGCCGCTCGACGAACAGCACCTCCCGGTCTTCCAGCACGGCGAGCTGGGTGTGGTGCCCGACGACGGCGTGCAGGTCCTCCATGAACGGCATCGCGGCCTCGCGCAGCCCGAGGGTCGGTGAGGCGCGGGAGGCCAGCTCCCACAGCCGCAGGCCGACGCGCACCCGCCGGTCGGGATCGCGCCGCAGCCAGCCGTGCCCGACGAGCTCTTCGACCAGCCGCGACGCCGTGGCGACGGGCAGGCCGGCCCGCCGGGCGATGTCGGTGACGCGCAGGGCGGGCGTGTCCGGCCCGAAGGTCTCGAAGATCCGGACGACGCGGCTCAGCACGGATTCGCCCTGCGCCGGCTTGACCACGTCGGACAGTGTGCCCCACCCGGGCGGCGGGGCACACTGCCCGCGTCAGGGAAGCGCGTTCAGGAACGGTTCGTGGCTGTTCTGGAACTCCCAGCCGTAGTACTTGTCCCAGTTGATCGACCACGTCATCAGCCCGCGCAGGGCGGGCGAGGTGCCCCCGCGCAGCGTGTACGAGCCGCAGCCACTGCCCTTGACCAGGCAGTTCACCGCCGTCTGGACATCGCCGGGCGAGGTGTAGCCGTTGCCGGCACTGACGGCGGCGGGCAGCCCGATGGCGATCTGATCGGGTCGCAGCCCGGGGAAGAACTGCCCGGTGTTGGCCACCGTGAAGCCGGCCTTGAGCATGTCGGTCATGGCGATGTGGAACTCGGCGCCGCCCATGTTGTGGTACTGGTTGTCGAGCCCCATGACGGGGCCGGAGTTGTAGTCCTGGACGTGCAGGACGGTGAGCGAGTCCCGCAGGGCGTGGATGACGGGCAGGTAGGCGCCGGTGCGCGCGTCACCGGCGCCCGAGCCGCCGTAGAACTGGTAGCCGACCTGCACGAAGAAGGTTTCCGGCGCCATGGTGAGCACGAAACCGGAGCCGTACTTGGCCTTGAGCGTCTTCAGCGCGGAGATCAGGTTGACGATGACGGGCGTGGTCGGGTTCCGGAAGTCGGTGTCCCCGGCGTTGAGCGACAGCGAGTGCCCCTCGAAGTCGACGTCGAGGCCGTTGAGGCCGTACTTGTCGATGATGGCGGAGACGGAGCTGACGAACTTGTCCCGCGCGGCGGTGGTCGTCAGCTGCACCTGGCCGTTCTGCCCGCCGATGGAGATGAGCACCTTCTTGCCCTGGGCCTGCTTGGCCTTGATGGCGGCGATGAAGTCGGCGTCGCTCTCGACGTTCGGGCATTCGCCGGCGGGGCACCGGGTGAACCGGATGTCCCCGGAGGTGACGGAGGTCGGTTCCCCGAAGGCGAGATCGATGATGTCCCAGGCCGAGGGGACATCGGCCATCCGGACGTAGCCGGAGCCGTTGGCGAAGCTGGCGTGCAGGTAGCCGACGAGGGCGTGCTTGGGCAGGCCGGTATCGACGCAGCCGGCGGTACTCCCGGTGGCGGCGGGGCTGCGAGGTGATTCACCGGCACTGTTGTAGGCGGCGACGGTGTAGGTGTGGGTGGTGCAGGGGGTGAGTCCGCCGACGGTGGCGCTGGTACCGGTGACCGTGGCGACGGCGGTGGAGCCTTCGTAGACGCGGTACCCGCTGACGGTCCCGGTGCTTGCCGCCCAGCTCAGGGCGATGGAACTGGTCGTGACGCCGGTGACTTGCGGCGCGCCGGGTGAGGAGGGGGTCCCGGGAGTGTTGCCACCGGGGCCGTCGAAGACGACGTCGTCGGCGTAGTAGGTACCGGCGCCGTACCAGCCGTGGAGGTAGAGCTGGGCGGAGGTCTGGTTACCGGTGGTGAAGGTGAGCTGGAGCTGGTTGTAGCCGGAGTTGCCCGACCAGGTCGAGGGGCCGCCGGTGACACCGAGGTAGACGGGATTCCCCCGAACCCAGGCGGAGACGGAGTAGCTGGTGTTGGGCTGAACGGCAACGGTCTGCGAGCACTGAGCGTAATCGGCCCCGACGGGGGTCCCAGCGAGGGCATAGCTGCCGGAGTGGACGGGCGTGCTCACGGCGGTGGCGTTGGCGCAGGTCCAGCCGGAGAGAGAGCCGCCTTCGAACCCGGGGTTGGCGAGAAGGTTGGCGGCCTCGGCCGGGACGGCGAGAAGCCCGGAGAGGGCAAGCAGCAAGGCGGCGAGGATGGCGGAAAGTCGGGAACGCCTCATCGGTCCTCCAGTCGAGGGGAGGCCCTAATTGTCTGGACCAATACGCAAGTTGTCCAGACCAAAAGGAAGGGTTCGCCGCAGGACCGACCCCCAGCCCGACGCACCAGCCGCCGCCAGGCGGCCGCACAAACCCGCCGCCAGGCGCCTCACCAACCCGCCGCTCGGCGGCCCCACGACCAGGCGCCACCGCCACCCCGGCACCCCTCCGACCACACTCCCCTGCCGACCCGATACGCAGCCGCCTCAGCGGCCGGCACGCCGTGTCAAGGCACGCTTTTCCCGCCTTGACACGGCGTGCCGGCCGCTGAACAATCCGGCGTCCGGGTCGGCGGAGGACCCCCAGGCGACCTTACGACGGCTTTTCACATGCCCAGCAAGGAATCACCCCCGCAACCACCAACCGAGCCCGCGAAGCCCGAGCCCGGTCGATGACCTGAACACTCCGCCACCCAGCGGGAACCTGATCAGCCAGCAACCCCGCCCGCCACTTCCCCACCCGCCGGACGTGCCGGGCAAAGGACCGAGCCCGGACAACCCGCCCCCGACTCACCTGGCCGGCGAGCGCCACCTCCGCGGGCACGTCCAGGAACAACAACCGCACCGGCCGTCGGCTGACCGCCCCGACCAGCGCGAGCAACGCCCGAGTAGAAGCCCGCGTCGACGGTTCGTGGACCACGACCGGCCCGTCCTCACCGAGCGCCCGCGCGACGATCCGCGCCCGGTGCCACGCGTGCACCACCGGCCGGTACCAGCGGTACGGCAGAGCCGGAACCAGCGCCCCCAATCTCTCCCGCACCTGGTCGGAGTCCAGCACCGGCAGCCCGGCGGCGGCGTGGCGGAGCATGGTCGTCTTCCCCGCTCCCGGCAACCCCGCCACGACGAGCAGGTCGCGCCGGCCGAGCTCGATGACAGTGGGCTCGCTCATGCCTCGTCAACGTCCCGGCGAAGGTAATGGTTCCTTTACCTTACGCAGAGTGATCGGCACGCCGGAGACCACCCGGCCGCGCCTTTAGTCACTCCATCGCCTGAAAACCCATGCGCGCCAAGGCATCCGACGCCGGAACCGCTTCGGGTGAAGATCGCCCGAAGACCTTCCCGGCGTCCGGAAAATCCCTATCTTCTGGAAGGGACGCTCAGTGAGAACAGGGGAAACTCGTCATGACCCAGTCGCTGGAACTCCCGGTCCAGGAATACTGTCTCGATTGGACGCTCACGGGCGACGAAGGCGCCCGGGTCGGGATCACCCTCTCCGGGCAGGTGTCCCTGCTGGACAACAACCGGTTCTACAAGATCGACGGCGTCGTCTACGTCTCCGAGGGCGACGCCGATATCCGCGCGGTCGGGAACCCGCGGATCTCCGTGCGCCGCAACGGCGTCGAGAAGACCGGACGCCAGTGGGGCTGGGAGATGTGCTCGGCGCGCAAGAGCCTCGGCGCGCTGAACACGATGGAGGGCTACTTCGTCCGCACCGGCTACTGGGCGCCCGCGGACCGCGCCATCCAGCTGAGTCTGTGCGCCGAGCTGGGGTGGAGCCGGCGCAAGAGCTACAGCCCGCACGTCACCGTCCGGATGGTCGACTGACCACTGTGGACGCCCGGCGCCGCGCCGCCGCGACGACCAGCCCGGCCGCCACCGCGCCGGCCACCGCACACCCGGCCCCGAACCCCGGCGACGGCTCGTGCACCCGCAGCACGGACACGCACAGCCACACCGCGGCGCCGAACAGCAGGCCCAGCACGGGGCCGCCGACTGCCGCGCCCCGCCAGCGGTGGCCGTTGCGGATCGTCCGCAACCCCGATTCGAGGTAGGCGAGGGCGAACAGCGCCAGGATGAGACTGCCCGCGCCCATCGCGCTGGCCAGGGGGTGCTGGCTGGTGAGCAGGGTGAAGGTCTGCGTGGCCGAGTCGGTCCGCACCTCGGCGGTGACAGCGCCCCCGACGATCCACCGGGCAACCCCCGGAAGGGTGAGTTCGGCGCTGAAGCCGTTGCCCTCGGGCTTCGCCTCGGCGGACGCGGACCCGAGCGGAATCCCGGCGGCGGAAAGCGCCAGCGCAACGCGGCCCGGCTGGCCGGGCCCGGTCAGCACGACAGGCTTGCTGAGATCGACCTCGACGGGCGCGGCGGCGGAGTCACCCCCGAGCGTCACGGTGGACACCTGGTGCGGCAGCCGTGCGGGGTTGAGCAGGGCAAGCACGACGAGAACGACCGCGGCCGCCGCAGCCGCCAGCCGCAGCCACACCACGGCGGCTTGGGAAGCGGACTCGTCCGGCGCGGAACCGGTCGCACCGCCGGACCACCCGGCGCCGGCGTCGGCACCGGCCCGCCCGGAACCACCCGGTCCAGCGCCGGCCACCCCAGCACCCGAACCGGCGCCACCCGGCCACTCGCCGCCGGCCACCCCAGCACCCGATCCGGCGCCACCCGGCCACTCGCCGCCGGCCACCCCGGCACCCGAACCGGCGCCACCCGGCCACTCGCCGCCGGCCACCCCGGCACCCGATCCGGCGCCACCCGGCCGCCCGGCGCCCGGCGCGTCGGCGCCCGGCCACCCCGGCTCACCCACCTCGGCGGGCGCTCCGACCAGCGTCGCCCCGGGCCGGGACACCGGGCGCGTCCGGGCCTCCGCCGGATGCGCCGGTGCGGTCGCCGAGTTCAGGCCCGCGATCACCCGGGGCGTCAGGTGCAGCACCGGCACCCCGGACCGCTCCAGCCAGCCCGGCCCGTACGCCACCGTCGCCGCCGCCGCGAGGTCCGCCGCGAACGACTCCGCCTCCCGGTACCGCGCGTCCAGCTCGCGGGCCAGGCTGCGCATCACCACCGCCGCGATCGGCGACGGTACCCCGGCGATCGGCTGCGGGTCGGTGAACATGTGCTGGCGCATCATGCTGATCGCGCCGCGGGTGTTGTCGAACGGCAGGCGGCCTGACAGCAGCTCGTACAGCACCGTCCCCGCCGCGTAGACGTCGGCCGCCGGGCTGAGCGCGTTGCCCATCGCCTGTTCGGGGGCGATGTACGCCGGGGTTCCGAGGATCTCGCCACCGTGCGTCACCAGCGTGGCGCCCTCGCTGATCACCCGGGCGATGCCGAAGTCCGCCACCTTCACCACGCCCTGCGTGCTGAACAGCAGGTTCCGCGGCTTGACGTCGAGGTGCAGCACCCCCGCCCGGTGCGCCGCGTGCAGCCCGGCCAGCATCGCCAGCCCGATCGCGCACGCCTGCTCGCCGCTCACGCCACCACCGTGGAAGCGGCTGTGCACCGTCCCGCCGTCGAGCCGCTCCATCACCAGCAGGTGCTCGCGGCCGGTCCGGACGTAGTCGTACACGGGCACGATGTGCGGGTGGTCCAGGCTCGCCAGCACCCGCGCCTCGCGGTCGAAGAGCTCGCTGCTCGCCGCGTGGTTGAGCACGTCCCACGGCAGCTGCTTGATCGCGACGCTGCGGCCCAGCGTCCGGTGCACTCCGGCGAACACGACCCCCATGCCGCCTTCGCCGATCGACTCCCCGATGTCGTACTGCGGCAGGGCGGCGACCAGCTCGGCCGGTGCGCTCATCGGGTGAATTCCTGCGTCGACGGGAGCGGAAGCCGGACCGTCTTGTCACTCTCGGTCTCCGCGGGCGGGGCCGCCGGGTGCGGGGTCAGGTAGCCGAGCAGGAACGCGATCGCCGCCATGCCGAGCACCACCGGGATCTCGATCGCCGGCTCGGGCGGGACCAGGCGCAGCACCGACAGGCTGATCACCGCGACCAGGCCGGTGCCGAACCCGGCGGGCAGGAACCGCACGCCGCGGCGCCAGCGGTTGGGCGCCAGCCGGTGCCGGGCCAGCGCGAGCAGCGCGGTCACCCAGGCGAGGATCGTCAGCACGAGCATCGCCAGGCCGAAGACGCCGTAGACCGACCAGAAGGACCCGCGGACGTCGGCGACCGTCGTCGCCTCACCCAGCGTGACGCGCCCGGCGTCGAGCAGCTCGACCGAGGACGGCAGCAGCCCGGTCGCCTGCCCGGCCAGGTCACCGAGGTCGAGGACGAACGTCCGCGACACCGACCCGCGCGCCGGCACCTCGAAGGGCGCGGTGGTGTCGTAGGCGAAGAAGGTCAGCGCGAGCGCGACGCCGGAGAGCCGCACGCTGCGGACCTTCACCGGCGCGACACCGGGGTTGGTCGCCACGACCTGCAACTCGACCTGGCTCGCCGGATCGATCGGGACGGTCGCGTCCTCGATCGGCCGCTGGTCGATCGACACCTGCAGCCGCAGTGACCCGGAGTCGGCCGACGCGGGCGGCGCACCCACGAGCAAGCACAAACCCAACGCAACCCCCGCCGCGATGACACGTCCCATTGGGCATCCCCTACTTGCGTTATCCGACTGGTCCGGAATGCTACAGCGAGCACACACCGGGGAGGGACGTCCCAATGCGATTCGTGGTTCGGCTGTTTTTCGGCGCCGTGGCCGGAACGTTGCTTCTGCTCACGGCGGCGGGCACGGGTAACGCACAAGTTCCGCCGTCGGTTGGTTTGAAACCGTCGACCGGCCCGGCGGGCAGTTCCTTCACCATTTCCTGGAACGGTTTCCCGACCTGCCGGATCATCAATTTCTTCTGGGCAGGCTCGACGCTCGGCCAGAAAGTGGCCCCGGCGACCAGCGGGCAGTTCGCCACCGCCGTCCCGTCCGACGCGAAGCCGGGCTCCTACACGGTGACCGCGACCTGCACGAGCCAGAAGCAGACCGCCAGCGGCACCTTCGTCGTCACCGGGGTCACCACCACCACGCCCCCGCCGCCGGTGACGACCACGCCGCCCCCGCCGGTCACCACGCGGCCGACGCGGCCCGGCACCACCACGACCCCGGCCACCCCCGCCACCACCACGCCGCCGACCACCACGACCACCCCGCCGACCACCACCCCGCCGGTCACGCCCGGCACCCCCACGACGTCCAGCACCGCTCCGAAGCCCGGTGAACTCGTGCTCGACCGGCCGAGCATCAAGGCCGGCGAGCCGCTCTCGGCGTCCGGGAAGGGCTGCCGGCCGAGCCGGATGGTGACCCTCGTGTCGGACGGCACCGAGGTCGGCACCGCCTTCACCGACGGCTCCGGCGCCTTCACCGCGCCGGTCGAGTTCACCCGCATCGAGGCCGGGCGGCACACCGTGATCGCGGAGTGCGGGGTGCGGCTGACCGGCGCCGTCGACCAGGTGGTGACCCGCTCGTCCGGCGGGCAGACCGGCACGCTGGTCGTCCTCGTCTTCTTCGTCCTCGCGAGCATCACGGTGATCCGCTTCCGCTGACCCCCGGTTGACATGCACCCGTCCGGCTGCCTATCGTCGAAAGGCAGCCGAATGGCTGCATGTCACCGGGAAGGTGCGATGGACGAGGTCTTCAAGGCGCTGGCCGACCCCAGCCGCCGCCAGCTGCTGGACGTGCTCAATGAGCGCAACGGCCAGACCCTGCGCGAGCTGTGCGCGGGGCTGGACATGGCCCGCCAGTCGGTGAGCAAGCACCTGGCCGTGCTCGAAGCGGCCGGGCTGATCACCACCACCTGGCGCGGCCGCGAAAAGCTGCACCACCTCGACGCCGCGCCGATCAACGCGATCGCCGAGCGCTGGATGACCCGCTACGACCGGCGGCGGGCCGGCGCGCTGGCCGATCTCAAACGAGCACTGGAGTCCGCACCGATGAACGATTTCGCGTACACCACCTACATCAACACGACGCCGGAGAAGCTCTGGCAAGCGCTTACCGATCCGGCGTTCACGAGCCAGTACTGGGGCGTCTCCTTCGAAACCGACTGGAAAACGGGCTCGTCGATGACGTGGTCCGAGCGCGGCGCGAAAACCAGCGACGCCGAACAGGTCGTCCTCGAATCGGAACCCCATCGACGGCTGTCCTACACCTGGCACACGTTCACGGCGGATTGGGCGAAAGCGAACGGCGTCGACGAAGAAACGCTCGCGAAATTGCAGCGGGAAAGCCGGTCCAAAGTCACGTTCACCTTGGAACCGCACGGGGAAATGGTGAAGCTGACCGTGCTCCACGACGGTTTCGACGACGGCAGCACGACGTTGGAGATGTGCAGCCAGGGCTGGCCCGCGCTGCTGTCCAGCTTGAAGACACTGTTGGAGACCGGCTCTCCGCTTCCGTGACCTGGCCAAACCGGTCGAACATCGCGAACAAGACAGATCTGGCACAGCAATACGTCTGAATCCTCCCTCTTTTGTGTTCGGCCGGCTGAAGTCCGGGTGAACTTCCCTCTTTCGATCGGATCCGGTTCGGTTTTCCGGGCGTTAGGCTCGCATAATCCGTGACCGGTGATGGTCCGATCGAGTGACGGGAGAGTGCGCGTGCCGGGGTCAGTGCGTACCCGCTGGATCGTGGTGGCCGTGGTCGTGGCCGCCGCGGCGGGCGCCGTCGTGGCGTTCTGGCCGGACAGCGCGGCCGCCGTCGATCCCGAGATCGCCGTCTCGCGCTCGTCGTGCGGCACCGGCTGGACGGATCCGAAGCCGGGGCCGCAGACGTTCCGCCTGCACAACACCGGGTCGGTGACCGCCGAGGTCGACCTGATCGACCCGGCGACCGGCGTGATCTACGGCGAGGTCGAGGGCCTCGGCGCGGCGACGACCCGGCCGTTGCAGGTGAACCTGGGCAACGGCAGCTACGCGTTCCGCTGCCTGCCCGAGGACGCGGGCGCGATCGTCGGGCCGGCCGTGTGGATCACCGGCGGCGCCGAGCGGACCGGGCCGGGCGTCGCGCCGGTGACGCACGACGACCTGCTCGGGCCGCTCAAGGCCTACCAGCAGCACGTCCGGACGGGTTTGGGCGAGCTGGTCGCGAACACGGGCGCGCTGAAGAACACCGTGCACGGCGGCGACCGCGCGGCGAGCCGGGCGGCGTGGCTGACGGCCCACCTGACGTACGAGCGGCTGGGCGCGGCCTACGACGCGTTCGGCGACTCCGACGGCGCTCTCAACGGCACGGCCGACGGCCTGCCGAACGGCCCGGCCGACCCGGGTTTCACCGGCTTCCACCGCCTGGAGCAGGGCCTTTGGCACGGCGAGGACCTGGGCGCGCTCGGCGCCGTCGCCGACCAGCTCGACACCGACGCCCACGCGTTGCAGACGTCCTTCGCCGACAGCCAGGTCGACGGGAACGACCTCGGGCTGCGCGCGCACGAGATCATGGAGAACACGCTGCAGTTCGAACTGACCGGCCGCACCGACTACGGCAGCGGCACGAACCTGGCCACGGCCCGCGCGAACCTCGACGGCACCCGCGCGGTCCTCGACGTCCTGCGGCCGCTGCTCGCGCCGAGGTACCCGGAACTGTCCAAGGTGGACAGCTGGCTGGACCGCACGCAGAAGGCACTGGACGCGGCCCGCCGCCCGGACGGCACCTGGCTCCGCCCGGCCGACCTGGGCCGGGAGCAGCGGCAGAAGCTCAACGCGGACGTGAGCGAGCTGACGGAACTACTGGCCCCGATCGCGGCGATCGCCGAGCCGAGGAGGGTCTCGTGACGAACTCGCCGCACCACACCACCGCGACCGGCTCCGCTCACCGAACCCCCTCCGCTACACCACGATCGCCGAGCCCAGGAGGGTCTCGTGACGAACTCGCCGCACCACACCACCGCGACCGGCTCCGCTCACCGAACCCCCCCTCCACCGCACCACGATCGCCGAGCCGAGGAGGGTCTCGTGACGAACTCGCCGCACCACACCACCGCAACCGGCACCGCTCACCGAACCCCCCTCCGCCACACCACGATCGCCGAGCCCAGGAGGGTCTCGTGACCGACCTGCCTCGCGAAAACCGGACCGCGGGCACGCCTCACGGCCCCGGAACCGGCCTCCCCCGCCGGTCCTTCCTGCGCCGGGCCGCCATGGGCGCGGGCCTCACCGTGGCCGCCGGGGCCGGGCTGGGCGCCTCCTCCGCGACCGTCACCGAGGGCAGCTCGCCCGTGCCCTTCCACGGGCCCCACCAGGCCGCCATCCTCCGCAAGCCGCCGGCCCAGACCGTCGTCGCCTCGTTCGATGCCGTTGCCGAGTCCAAGGCCGAACTCACCGATCTGTTCCGCGCCATCACCGAGCGGGCGCGGTTCCTCACCGCCGGCGGGGCGCCCGCCGCGCTCGGGATCACCGCTCCGCCCGCCGATTCCGGCGTGCTCGGGCCCGTGGTGCCCGGCAGCGATCTCGGCGTCGTCCTCGGCGTCGGCGCGAGCCTCTTCGACGACCGGTACGGCCTGGCGAACCTCAAGCCCGCCAAGCTGAAGCCGATGACGACGTTCCCGAACGACGCCCTCGATCCCGCCCAGTGCCACGGCGACCTCAGCCTCGTCCTGTCCGCGAACGACACCGACACCGTCCTGCACGCGCTGCGGGACATCGCCCGCGCCACCCGCGGTGGCATGCAGCTGCGCTGGAAGCTCAACGGCTTCACCTCGCCGCCGCGCCCGGACGGCACGCCCCGCAACCTGATGGGCTTCAAGGACGGCACGGCCAATCCCACCGAGTCCGAAATAGACGGTCTGGTGTGGACACAAGGCGAGCCCGCGTGGACCGCCGGCGGCAGCTACCAGGTCGTCCGGCTGATCCGGATGCTCGTCGAATTCTGGGACCGGGTCTCCCTGGCCGAGCAGGAGAACATGTTCGGCCGCCGCCGTGACACCGGTGCCCCGCTCGACGGCACGCAGGAGACCGAGGTCCCCCGGTACTCCGACGACCCCGTCGGCACCGTCATCCCGCTGACCAGCCACATCCGGAAGGCGAACCCGCGCACGCCGGAGACCGACCGCAGCCGGATCCTGCGCCGCGCGGTGAACTACGACCGCGGCGTCGACAGCAACGGCAACCTGGACATGGGCCTCCTCTTCGTCTGCTACCAGCAGGACCTCGAGCGCCAGTTCGAGGCGGTCCAGACGCGGCTGGCCGACGAACCCCTGACCGACTACATCTCCCCGTTCGGCGGCGGCTACTTCTTCGCGCTGCCGGGCGTCACCGGCCCGGACGACCACTTCGGGCGTTCCCTGCTCACCTGACGAGCCCAACCCCACCACGAAAGGAATCCCCTGTGGACAGAAAGACCCGACGGCGACGACGCGGCCTGCTCGGTGCCGGGGCCCTCGCCTCGGTGGCCGCGCTGGCCGTCGTCACCGGCTCCGCGGCGACCACCGCGGACGCCCAGCCGCTGAACCTGTTCCCCGCGCACTGGATCCCGACGTCGACGCCGATCAAGCACGTCGTCGTCATCTTCGGCGAGAACATCTCGTTCGACCACTACTTCGGCACCTACCCGGACGCGGCCAACACGGACGGCACCCCGTTCACCGCCGCGCACGGCACCCCGAAGGTCAACGGCCTCGACAAGAAGCTGCTGACCGACAACCCGAACGCCTACAACCCGAAGCGGCTCACGCCCCAGCAGGCGCTGACCTGCGACCAGAACCACAACTACGGCGCCGAGCAGGCCGCCTTCAACGGCGGCAAGATGGACAAGTTCGTCGAGAAGACCGAGACCGACAAGTGCACCGGGCAGCCGATCCTGTTCGGTGAACCCGGCCTGGTCATGGACTACTACGACGGCAACACCGTCACCGGCATGTGGAACTACGCCCAGCACTACGCGCTGAACGACAACTCGTTCAACACGGTGTTCGGCCCGTCCAGCCCGGGCGCGATCGACCTGATCTCCGGCAACACCCACGGTGTCCAGGCCGTCGACCCGGTGACGCACGAGCCGGTCAGCGACGCCTACGCCGTGCAGTCGCCGGACTCCAGCGGCATCGGCACGATGATCAACGACCCGGACCCGGCGTGGGACGACTGCTCGGGCAAGAACCACACGAGCAAGGACAACCTGGCCACCATGCACGGCCGCAACATCGGTGACCTGCTCAACCAGCGCCACGTCACGTGGGGCTGGTTCCAGGGCGGCTTCCGCCCGACCGGCACGGCCAACGGGTACGCGGTGTGCGGCCAGACCCACACGAACATCGGCGGCAACGCGGTCGTCGACTACAGCCCGCACCACGAGCCGTTCCAGTACTACCCGTCGACGGCGAACCCGAAGCACCTCCCGCCGTCCTCGGTGCAGGCGATCGGCCAGACCGACCGCGCGAACCACCAGTACGACATCTCCGACTTCAACGACTCGCTCAAGGCCGGTTCGATGCCCGCGGTGAGCTTCCTGAAGGCCCCGCAGTACCAGGACGGCCACGCGGGCTACTCGGACCCGCTGGACGAGCAGCAGTTCGTGGTGAGCGAGATCAACAAGATCCAGCAGTCCCCGGACTGGAAGTCGACGGCGATCGTGCTGGCCTACGACGACTCCGACGGCTGGTACGACCACCAGAAGTCGCCGATCCTCAACGGCTCGCACGACGCATCGCAGGACCAGGCGGTCTGCACGGGCAAGGCGACGACGGTGGGCAAGTACGCCGACCGCTGCGGCTACGGCCCGCGCCTGCCGCTGCTGGTGGTTTCGCCGTACAGCAAGGTGAACCACGTCGACCACACGCTGACCGACCAGACCTCGGTGCTGAAGTTCATCGAGGACAACTGGTTCACCGGCCGGATCGGTGACGCGTCGTTCGACACGCGCGCGAATCCGCTCAACGGGATGTTCGACTTCTGGTGGCCGCAGGCCCGGAAGGTGACGCTCGACCCGAAGACCGGAGCCGTCGTCAAGTAGCCGCTGAAGGCCACCCCGGAAACCCCGGGGTGGCCTTCAGCCCACGTCGGGCACCGCGTCGAGGTCCCAGGTCAGGGTGACGACCGTGCCGGAATCGCCGGACGTGATGTCCGCGCGGTCGGCGCTCGCCCGCAGCAGCAGCAATCCCCGGCCGCGCAGCGAAACCTGGCGGGTGTCCGGCACCGGGGTCCGCCACTGCCCGTGGTCGGTGATCACCACCTCGAGCCGGCCGGGCAGCAGCGTGGCGTCGACGTCCACGAGCCCGTCGCCCGAACCGTCGTAGGCGTGGTCGGCCACGTTCGCCAGTGCCTCGTAACTGGCCAGCACGATGTCGCCGGCCCGGGCCTCGTCGACGCCCGCCGCCAGCACCCACGCCATCAGGTCGTGCCGCAGGCTGCGGAGGGCACCGGGCGCCGCCGGGACGTCGTGGCAGCGGAACGGTTGCGGGGTCATGCGAGTGCTTCGTCGACGGTCGGGTGGACGCCGATCCACGTGTCGAGCCCGGTCGTCTTCAACGGGCCCGACGTCACCGGGGAATCGCTCACCACGCACAACGCGCGCTCGGCCAGCCTGCGGTGGGCCGCCGCGAGCACCTGCAGCCCCGCCGAGCAGAAGAACGTCACTTCACGCAGATCGACCACCAGCTTCTCCGGCCCGCGGGCCAGCACCACGTCGACGACTTCCCCGAACTCCGGCGCGCTGACCAGGTCGATCTCCCCCGCCACGGCCAGCACCGCGGCTCGGCCCCGCCAGTCGAGCGTCACCGCCAGCTCGGTGGCGGGCAGGTCCGGCGTCGAAGGGGTCACGGCCTCCCATCGTGCCGCACTCCCCGCCAAACGGCTACCGGTGCGGGAGCTTCACCACGGTGACCCAGAAATCGTCGATCTTCCGGACCACTTCGACGAACTTCTCGAAGTCGACCGGCTTGGTGACGTAGGCGTTGGCGTGCAGCTCGTAGCTGCGCAGGATGTCCTCCTCCGCTTCGGACGTGGTCAGCACGACCACCGGGATCGTGCGCAGGCCCGGGTCCTGCTTGATGTCGCCGAGCAGCTCCCGGCCGTCCTTGCGGGGCAGGTTGAGGTCGAGCAGGATCAGCCCCGGCCGCGGCGCCTCGCCGAACGGCCCTTCGCGCTTGAGGAACCGCAGCGCTTCGACGCCGTCCTCGGCGACGTGCAGCGGGTTGCGGATCTTGTGGTGCGCGAAGGCTTCCCTGGTCATCAGGACGTCACCCGGGTCGTCCTCGACGAGCAGGATGTCGATCGGGGCGGGCTGCTGCGTCACGCGGTGCCCCCTTCCTCGGCGGCGGCGGGCAGGGTGAAGCGGAAGGTGGTGTCCGCGGCTTCGGTGTCGAGCCAGATCCGGCCGCCGTGGTACTCGACGATCCGGCGGCACAGGGCCAGGCCGATCCCGGTACCCGGGTACGCCGACCGCGTGTGCAGCCGCTGGAACAGCGCGAACACTCGTTCGGCGTACTCGGGGTCGATGCCGATCCCGTTGTCCGACACCGAAAACACCCAGTCGTCGCCGTCGCGCTCGGCGCTGACCCGGACCTCCGGCGGCGTCTCGCCCTTGAACTTCAGCGCGTTGCCGATGAGGTTCTGGAACACCGCCGTCATCAGCGCCGGCTCGACGCGCACCTCGGGCAGCTCGCCGCGGCTGACCTTGCCGCCGCTCAGCGACAACGCCACCTCGAGGTTGGCGATCGCGTCGTCGGCCAGCGCACCCGCGTCGGCCACGACGTGCTCGCCCGGTTTGCGGCCGACTCGCGAGAAGGCCAGCAGGTCGTTGATCAGCACCTGCATCCGCTTCGCGCCGTCGACGGCGTACTCGATGTACTGCTCGCCGCGCTCGTCGAGCAGGCCCTGGTAGCGCCGCTGGAGCAGCTGGCAGAAGCTCGCCACCTTCCGCAGCGGTTCCTGCAGGTCGTGCGAAGCGACGTAGGCGAACTGCTCGAGGTCGGCGTTGGACCGCTCCAGCTCGCGGGTGCGCCGGTCCAGCATGGCGTTGGACTCTTCCGCCTCGCGCGTGCGCCGGTCCAGCAGCGCGTGCGCCTGCTCGAGCTCGGCCACCTCGTCGAGGATGCGCTGCCGCATCGCCTCGACGTCCGCGCCGAGCTGGGCGATCTCCCGCGGTCCGCTCCCCCGCACCGGGCTGTGGACGTCGGCGTCGGCGACCCGGCGGACCTGCCCGGCCAGCCGGAGGATCGGCCGGGTGACGACCTGCCGCAGGCCGAAGAACAGGAACGCGAACAGCAGCAGGACGAGCACGGCGACGGCCACGAACATCGCGTTCAGGAAGTTCGCCGCCGCGTCGAGGTCGCCGCGGCCGGTGTCGCGGAGCGCGGCCAGGTGGTCGAGCTGGGTGTCGAGGGCCGTGCGGACCTCGATGAACAGCGTCCGGCCGCGCTCGACCTGGTCCACGGTGACCGGCGGCGCGGTGGGCGCGATGGTCGGCGCGGCCGCGTCCTGCCAGGCGGTGGCCGCCCGCAGCACGGCGTCGAGGT
Organism: Amycolatopsis sp. 505; assembly: GCF_031625235.1. Taxonomy (NCBI): domain Bacteria; kingdom Bacillati; phylum Actinomycetota; class Actinomycetes; order Pseudonocardiales; family Pseudonocardiaceae; genus Amycolatopsis; species Amycolatopsis sp. 505. Next base: position 232,695 of record NZ_JACKQP010000001.1, on the reverse strand, counting down.
CGTCGCCGATCTGCGTGCCCGGGGTCGCGCCGAGCTGCCGCAGCTGCCTCACCGCGTCGGCCTGCGACCGCATCCCGTCCGTGTAGGGCACCAGGAAGGCCGGCTGCCGGCCGAGCTGGTAGCCGCGGACCCCGCTTTCCTGGTTCAGCAGGGCGGTCGACAGCTGGGTCGCGGCGAGGCGCTGTGGCGCGATCACGTCGAGCAGGCGGGTCCGGGCCTCGGTCAGGTTGTGCAACGCGATCCCGGCCGCGATCAGCGCGGCCACCAGCAGCACGGTCTCGGCGGCGGCGAGCACCGCCAGCCGGCGGCGGATGGGCCAGCCGCGTACGTCAGCGCTCATCGGCCTCGGCTTCCGGGTCGTGGCTGAGCAGGGCAAGAGCGACGTCGTCGTCGAGCGGGCCGGAGTTGAGCCGTTCGGCGCGGGCGATCAGCTCGTCGAGCAGCGCGTGACTGTCCAGCCCGGTGCCGCGCTTGATGTCGAGCACCAGCGCGGCCATCCGCTCGTGGCCCAGCCGTTCGGACCCGGCGCCGACGCGGCCCTCGAACACGCCGTCGGTGTACAGCATCAGGGACCACCCGGGCTCCAGGGGCACTTCCAGCGCGTCCCACTTGGCGCCCTCGACGACGCCGAGCGGGACGCCGAGGCGCTCGCCGGAGAGCAGGTGCCCGTCGCCGGGGGTGAGCAGCAGCGGCGGCAGGTGCCCGGCCAGCGACAGGCGCAGGGATCTTCGGTCCGGCGCGACGACGACCATGCAGACGGTGGCGAACAGCGGCTCGATCCGCTCGTGCACCAGGACCCGCTCGACCATGCTCAGCACGTCGGGCATCGGCAGGCCGGCCATCACCAGCGAGCGCCACGCGATCCGCAGGGCGACGCCGAGCGCGGCCTCGTCCGGGCCGTGGCCGCAGACGTCGCCGATCATCATGTGCACGGTGCCGTCGTCGAGCTCGATGGCGTCGTAGAAGTCGCCGCCCAGCAGGGACCCGTTGCGGCCGGGCCGGTAGCGGGCGGCCAGGTCGAGGTGGGGATCGCGCAGCAGCGGGCTGGGCAGCAGGCCGCGTTCGAGCCGCGCGTTCTCCCGCGCGAGCAGCTGCTGCTGGAGGAACTGCTGCTCGACCTGCTCGGCGCGCTTGCGTTCGCGGGCGAACCGCAGTGCCTTGACCAGCAGCGGACCGTCGACCTGGTCCTTGACGAGGTAGTCCTGCGCGCCGGCGGCGACCGCGGCGACGCCGGTGGCCTGGTCGTGCTGCCCGGTCAGGACGACCACCGCGACCCCGGGGGCGTGCTGCCCGAGCTTGGTCAGCCCGCTCAGGCCCATCGCGTCGGGCAGCTGGAGGTCGAGCACGACGCAGTCGGCGGTGAGCGGGCCGTTGAGCGCGGCGGAGAGCGTCTCGACGCGTTCGAGCACGTACGGCACGTTCGTGTCCGCCAGCATCTCTTCGACCAGCAGGGCGTCGCCGTCGTCGTCCTCGATCAGGAGCACCCGCAGGCGCGTGCGGGGATCCCACGATGAGTCGAGCGCGGCGGTCACCGGCGTCTCCCGTTCGGCTGCTCTTGAGCCAGCACATCCAGACGATCAACCCTAGCGGCACCGGCGGCGGCCGCCTACGGCCGCGAAACCGGTCCCACCGGGGTAGCGTTTTATAGCACCTCCGTGTGACACCTGGTGGATAACGGTTCGGGTGACAGCCGGACACCGCCTCGCGGGACGCCTCAGAAGAGCGGCCGCCCGCTGTTCTTCGCGGTCACGTACGCCTGCCAGTCGCGGGTGACCTGGTCGGCGTAGCTCGTCGCGAAGGCCCGCGTCTCGGCCTGCAGCCCGGAGACGGACGTGATCGCGCCGTCGATCGCCGCGTCGGCCGAGTACGTCACCCCGGTGCCGGCGATGTCCTGGTCGGCGCGCGAGTGCGCCGCGGCGAGCAGGCGGGCGACGTCGCGGACGGTGTCGTCCCAGATCGCCGACGTCGTCAGGTCGCCGATCTCCAGGTCTTCGGCGAACGGGGACTTCTCCTTGACCAGCACCGGCGTGCCGCCGACGCTCGCCCAGCCGGCCAGCGGGTCCGACTGGCCGGCGAGCCAGCGCAGGGCCAGCGCCGGCCGCTGCCCGCCGGTGAGGGTGGTGGCGTTCGGCGCGAGCTGCCGGGGCGCCGGGTCGACCTCCTGCTTGACCTCCAGGATCCGGTCGTCGGAATTCGCCGTCGTGTCGCCCTCGACGAGCACGTACCAGCGGAAGCGGCCGAGGCTGCCGGTGCCCGCGCCGGTCCGCCGCCGCACGTCCTTGACGACGGCTTCGGATGCCTTGAGCGGCCGCCCCGCGGTCGTCCGGTAGGCCGCGATCGCGTTGACGACCTGGGTGCGGGTCGCCGCGGACACCGCCGGCAGCTGCGGATCGCTCTTGAAGTGGCCGCCGGTGGTCCACTTCGCGATCAGGTCGGCCCGCTTGTCCCCCGCGGCCTCGTCGATCAGGTCCCCGACGAGGTCGGAGGTGTTGCCCGAGGTCAGCCGCCAGCTCGCCTCGTCACCGGTCCCGTGGAACTTGGCGATCCACTGCGCGTACTCGGCGACGAAGGTGTCGACGTCGGTGGCGATCTGGCTCGCACCGCGGCCGTCCGCCCGGCCGGCGAGGACGATCGACACGGCTTCGCGGCGCAGCTCCCACGTCCACGAACCGCGCCAGGCGTCGTCGGTGTCGTTCAGCGCGAACTGCTCTTCGTTGTCGGCCCCGCGGTCGGCGCCGGTGTTCTCCAGGTGCGCGTCACCGGTCAGCCACACGTCCCCGCCCGCGGTGGCGTAGGCCGACGGCGGCAGTTCCCCCAGGTCGCGGTAGTAGAGCGGCGAAGTGCCCCGGAAGAACGCCCACGCGCTCGACGCCAGCGCCTGCGTCCGCAGCGTCAGCTCGTCGTCGGTCGCGCCGGCGTTGAGGACGTGCAACGCGTGGTCCCGGTCGTAGAGCACCGCCACCGGGTCCCGGCTCAGGCCGGCCGCCTCCCCGGGCGCGGCGGTGGCGAGCAGCGTGACAACGACCAGGATACCCACAGTGGTTCGGCGCATTCCCCCAGGTATACGCGCGGAAGGTGAGCGGCAGTCAGCGCGCGGTCAACGTGACGGCGAACGTGTTGCTGTCACTTCGGACCAGCGAGCTGAGGTACTCCGTGAACGTGCCGCAGCCGGTCAGCGGCGGGATGGCGTACTGCCCGCTCACCGGCCCGCCCGACGCGAGCGCGAACCCGGTGCCCGTCTTCAGGTCGACCGGGATCGGAGCGCTCGCCCGGCACCCGGCGTCCGCGACCGGCAGCCCGAACAACGTCACGCGGGGCAACGCCAGCGCCAGCTTCGCGTGCGCGACGAAGCCGTCACCGGTGATCTCGCCGGTTTGCGGGCCGTCCGGGCTGAACTGGAGGTCGGCTGTCCCGGGCACGAACCCGAACACCTTGAACTCCGCCCGGGTCCGGTCGAACGCCGGGCTGAACGCCGGTACCGCGAACGACCCGGTGAGCGGCGCGGTCGCCCCGAGGGCCGGCAGCGTCGTCGAGCCGGTCACGCGGTATTCGCGCGAAGACCCCAGGTCGAAGCCGAGCAGCACCGGGTCCTGGCCTGGGTCGAGCGTGCAGTCGGAGGTGAACGAACCCAGCCCGGTGTAGGAGCCGTCCGCCTTCTTCGGCGTCAGCCGGGCGCTGAAGCCGCCGATCGTCAGCGTCGTCCTGCCCGCGTTCGGCAGCTGGACCGGCGGGACCGAACCGGACGCCTGCGTGGTGAACGCCCCCGACGGCGGCACCGCGGTCTTCGCCACCGTCAGCGGGAGGCTCAGCGGCAGCGTCAGCGGGCCGTTGGTCAGCGTCACCCCTGCGGACGCCGTCCCTTCGATGCTCGCCGCGCCGACCAGGGCCAGCCCGCGGGCGGACTTGTCGGGCACGGTCACCGAGACCGCGAGGTCGCTCGTCGTGAACGTGCCACCCGGTGCGGTCGGCACTTCGAACGCGGCCTTGACCTCCACCGCCAGCTGCTGCAGGCCGATCAGCGGGAACGGGCAGGTGAAGTTCAGCTTCTTGTCGATCGGCGTCGACGCCGAAGCGGGCGTGGCGACGGCGCAGGCGATCACGCAGGCGGCGAGCAACGACCGGGCGATCCGCACGGGCGATCCCTTCCTCGAGTGTTCCGGGTGTGGCACCGGCCCCCGCCGCGGCACGGTCGGCGCGCGGCGAGGGCCGGCAGATCAGGTCACTTCTTGGCGAGGGTGAGGTTCAGCGAGTTGCCGTCGCTCTTGGCGAAGGCGCTGATGATGTCGTTGAACGCCCCGCAGTTCTGCAGCGCGGACAGCGAGTACGTGCCCGACAGCTTGCCGCCCTTGAGCAGGTCGAAGTCGGGACCGGTGGTCATCTCGCTGGTCGAGGAGCTGACCGTGCCGCACTTCGGGTCGGTGCTGATCGGGATGCCGAACAGGTTGACCGTGGTGAGGAAGGTGTCGAACTTGATGTGCGCCTTGAAGCCGGTGCCCACCAGCTCGCCGGTCTGCGGGCCGTTCTGCACGACCTTGACGTCCGAGCTGCCCTGCAGGAAGCCGAACAGCTTGAAGTCGGTGTGCGTCGGGTTCAGCTGCAGGCTGCCGGTGAACGTCTTGGCCGACAGGTTGACGTCGGCGTCGAACGAACCGGTGATCGGCGCGGTGCTGCCGAGCGACTTCAGCGCGGTCTGGCCGGTGATGCCGAACGAGTACTTGATGCCCCCGCCCGGCGGCGTGGTGGTGGGCGGGGTCGTCACCGGCGGCGTGGTCGTCGGCGGCGTGGTGACCGGCGGGGTCGTGGTGGGCGGGGTCGTGGTCGGCCCGCCACCGCCGTTGATGGTGATCGTGGCCAGGGTGTTGTTCTGGCCGCTGTCCTGCGTGCAGGGCGCGTCGATCGTGCCGTCCGGCGTGATGCCGGTGACCGACCCGTCGGCCTTGCGCGGGGTGACCTTGAGGTTCAGGTCGCCCACGGTGATCTTCGCCTGGCCGGCCTGGGTGAACGTCAGCGACGGCGTCTTGCCGGCCGCGTTGATGTTCATCTCACCGGACGCCGGGATGTTCGTCTTGTCCAGCGTGATCGGCACGCTGACCGGCAGGTTGAGGCTCGGCGCGGCGACGGTCGCGCTGGCCGTGGCGGTGCCTTCCAGCGTGGTGGCGCCGATCAGGCTCAGGCCGCTGACGGTGTCCGCGTTGATGGTGGACACGGCCTTGATGTCGAACGCGCCGGTCGGCTGCCCGGTGTTCACCGTGGTCGGCAGGTCGGTGTTGATCACCACCTTCAGCGACTGGGAACCCACCAGCGGGAAGGTGCAGTGGTAGTTCAGCGTCAGCGAAATCGGGTCGGCGGCGCTGGCCTGGGCACCGACCACGAGCGCGGTGGCGATGAGCCCGACCGCACCCGCGGCCGCGGCGGCCGCGACCGTCTTCTTCTTGCCTCTTGGGTGACTCACGATGGTCCTTCCGTGTATCAACAGTGATACGAAACGGCGGCGCGTTTCACGTAATCGCGGCCGGACCGTAAGCTAACGAGCGCCTGCGGCGCCGATCAAGGGTTTTCGGTAAAAAGGCCACACGGACACCGCAAATTGTCACACCGGCACGTCAGACCACCCGGTTTCCTAGCAGGCCAGGGAAGGTTTACCCAGCCCAGCGGCACCTTCGAATCGCTGACGCGGGTGACAAATCCGGGCTCCGGAATGTTGACGCACGTGCCAACCACCCATTCTCTTCTTGCCCGCCCAGTTCCGCGACGCGTAGCTTCGAAACCCATGAAAAGAATGCACAGCGCGGTGCTCGTGATGTCGGCGGCCGCGGTTCTGTCGTGCGCCGCGTGCGCTTCGGACACCCCGCCCGACCCGGGCCGGCACGCCGACCCCGCGGCGCTCGCCTGGGTCGACAAGGTGTGCACCGGCGTGGCCGCGGGCTCGGCGAAGCTCTCCCAGCCGCCCGCTGTCGACGAAGCCGACCCGGTGAAGACCCGGGACGCGATGGTGGACTTCCTGGGGCGCCTGGGCTCGGCCCTCGACGACATGGCGGGCGGCCTGCGCGGCGCCGGTGTTCCGCCCGTCCCGGATGGACAGTCCGTTGTGGACAAGGCCACCGGCAACCTCACCGAGACGAAGACCAAGCTCGCCGAGACGAAGACCAAGATGGCGCAGGCGAAGGTGACCGACCAGCCCAGCCTGCGCAAGGTCATCGCCGAGGCGGACTCGACCATGGGGCAGCTGGCCGACCCGGAGGGCCCGATCAAGGACCTCAAGGCGAACCCCGAGCTGAACCTGGCCTTCAGCGAGTCCGGGACCTGCAAGCGCGTCTACGGGACCGGCGCGTGACCGCCCGCCGCGTGCTCGCCACGCTGGTGGCACTGGTGCTGGCCACGGTCTCCGCACCGGCGGTGGCCGCCGCCGCGCCCGCCCCGGCCGACGACGCGTTCTACGTGCCGCCGTCCCCGTTGCCGGCGGGCAAACCGGGGGACGTCATCCGGTGGCGGCCGTCGAACGCCGGCCCCCGGCACGCGTCGGTCGACGCCTGGCAGGTGATGTACCTGTCGACGAACGCGCTCGGGCAGCCCGACGCCGTCACCGGCACGGTCCTGGTGCCGAAGACCGCCGACCGCGCGACGGCGCCGATCGTCGCGTTCGCCCCGGGCACGCACGGCCCGGCGTTCGCCTGCACGCCGTCGAAGATGATCGACATCGGCGCCTTCTACGAGCAGCCCGGCCTCGACGACCTGCTCGACGCGGGGTACGCCGTCGCCGTCCCGGACTACGAGGGCTACCAGCCGGCCCCGAAGACGACGTACGTCGTGGGCCGGTCCGAGGGGCCCGCGGTGATCGACGCGGTCCGCGCGGCCCAGCGGCTCGGCGCGGCCGGGCTGTCGGCGTCGGCGAAGGTCGTCTTCCGCGGATATTCGCAGGGTGGCGGGGCCGCGGCGTGGGCGGGCGAGCTGCAGCCGACGTACGCGCCGGAGCTGAACCTCGTCGGCATCGCGGCCGGTGGGGTGCCGGCCGAGCTGGTCCAGGTGACGCTGCAGCTCGACGGCAAGTTCGGCTTCGGCGTCTTCGCCTACGCGCTGCTCGGCCTCGACCAGGCGTATCCCGAGCTGCAGCTCGACTCGTTCCTCAGCGACAACGGCCGGGCGAAGCTGGCCGAGATGAAGCAGAGCGCGTGCACGTTCGAGCTGCTCACGACGTACGCGAACCAGAAGATCGCGGACTACACGACCGGCCCGGGCTACATCAAGCCCGCGTGGGTGGCGCGGCTGAACGAGAACAAGCTGGGCGGGACCCCGCCGCGGGTGCCGGTGTTCCTCTACCACGCGACCGGCGACCAGCTGGTGCAGTTCGCGCAGGCCGACAGCCTGCACAAGGCGTACTGCGCGGCCGGCGTCCATGAGACCTGGAAGACCTACGACACCGACCACATCACGCTGGTCTACACCGGCAACGCCGACGTCCTGGCCTTCGTGAAGGACCGGATCGCCGGGAAGCCGGCCCCGGCGAGCTGCTGATCAGCGGTTCCGGCCGCCGCGGGGGTGCTGCTGCTGCCACGAGCTCATCACCGAGCTGACGTACTCGCGCCACTGGTCTTCCGGCGACCCCGAGGTCGGCGTCGGCGCGTCGGCGCGTGCGGGCTTGCGCCCGGCACCGGCCGGCGCGCTGGTGGTCTCGGCCGTGCTGTGCCGGACCTCGGCGGTGAGCGGCGGCGGCGCGGCCGAGGCGCTCATCGTCTCGACGGCTTCGCTGGAGGTCGGCGGCGGCACGACCGGGGCGGGCGCGCCGGGCGGCGGCACGGCGGTCCCGCCCACCTGGTGCGGCTGGAGCAGCACGACGGCGGCCAGCCCGAGCCCGACGGCCGCGCCCGCGGCGAGGACGTACGGCTTCGCGCGGCGGGTCCGGTCGGCGGGCGGCGCCTCCTGCGGGCGGCTGTCTTCGGCGTCGTCCGCGGCCAGCTCGGCGTCGAGGATGGCCAGCGGATCCGGGGTGGGATCGGGTTCGGTGGCCGCCGCTTCTTCGGCGAGCTTCGCGTCGAGTTCACCGCGGATCATCAGCGGCTTCGTCTGCGAAAGGTTCACCAGCTCGGCGACCGAGGGGAGCTCGCCCTCACCGCCTGTGCGTGCCATCGAAAACCTCCACCCGTTCGGCGTCACCTGGAGGAACCATGCAAGCGCTGTTCCGCTTCGCGGTCGTCGGCTTGGCCGCGTACGCGGTCACCCTACTGGGCGACTACAGCCTGAAGCTCACCGTGTGCCGTGAGAAGCCGGTGACGGCCCTCGCGATCGCCACGATCGTCTCGACGGCGTTCGCGTACCTGCTGTCCCGCCGCTGGTCGTTCGCCTCCCGCGGCGGCCACGGGCGGCTGCGGGAGGCGACCCTGTTCTTCGCGGTCAACGCGGGCGCGGTGGCGGTGAACCTGGTGCCGGCGCTGGTGTCGCGGTACGTGCTGCACCTGTCGGTGCCGCACGTCGGCTACTGGACGCAGGAGGTCGCGGACTTCGTCGCCGGGATGCTGCTCGGCACCCTGGCGGGGACGGCGTTCCGCTGGTTCGGCTACCGGCGGTGGGTGTTCCCGTCAGCGCCACCAGTTCGCGTCACCGAGGTCGGTGAAGCCCAGCTTCTCGTAGAGGGGCCGCCCGGACCGCGAGGCGGTCAGCGTGACGGGCAGGCCCTCGAAGTGCCGTAGGACGGCGTGCACCAGCGCGCGCCCGACCCCCTGGGAGCGGTGTTCGGGCAGGGTGGTCACCCAGTAGACGCCGCCGACGCCGCCGTGGGCCATGGTGAGGCAGGCGCCCTGGCCGTCCTTGCGGAAGAAGGCGGTGGCCTGTTGCAGAAGAACGGCCGGGAAGACGCTGCCGGGGCGGTGGGGCTGGTATTCCTCCAGCGGGAACCCGCGGACGATCAGGTCTTCGGCTCCGACCAGGTCGGAGGCGGTCCGGATGCGCTCGACGCCGTCGGTTTCCAGGGCGGACCCGGGCTCGCGGGCCATCACGGGCAGGTGCCCGGCGGTCATCCCGAGAGGGGTCAGGTCAAGGGTCCGGAAGGGATCTTCGACGACGACGGCCCGCCCCTCGGCCCGCCTCGCCTCGGCGAGCGCGCTCAGCTCCTCGACGGCGGCGTCGCCGGGCGTCGCGGTCCGCAGCATGATCCGGAACCGGCGCCCGTCGACGACGGTGAAACCGGCGTGGTCTTCGACGCGGTCCCCCCGCGCGCGGGCCAGAGTGCTCCACATGGCGACGGCGTTCTCGGAGGCTTGGCGCAGCCGCTCGGTAAGCAATCCGGTCATACCGGCCACCCTAAAGCGACCCCGGCCCCCAGCCACGAGCCAATCCGGCCCAGCCGAACCAGGCCATTCCCGTGTCGACCCCCCAATCACGCGTGTCGACCCCCCAATCACGCGTGTCGACCCCCCAATCACGCGTGTCGTCCGCCCAGGTACGCGTGTCGTCCGGCCAGGTACGAGGCCGGCCCGTCAGCCGAGGTCCGGCAGGGCCCGTTCCGCCAGCAACGCCAGCTCCAGCCGCAGGCGCTCGGCCGGGTCGTCCAGGCGCTCGCCGAACAGCTCGCCCAGCTTCTTCAGCCGGGCGCGGACCGTCTGCGGGTGCAGGTCGAGCAGCCGGCCCAGCTCGGGCGCGCTCCCGCGGGTCCGGACCAGCGCCAGCAGCGTCTCCGCCAGCTGCTCACGCCGCCGCTCGGGCAGTCCCGCCAGGGGCTCGAGCGTCGTCGACGCCAGCTGGCCGACCAGGAACTCGTCCGCGAGCAACAACAGCGTCGTCACGTGGTCGCGGCACCAGATCACCGGGCCCGGCGCGTCCAGCAACCCCCGGGCGGCCAGGTCCACCGCCCGGCGGGCGATGCGGAACGACTCGGGCGCGTCCGACGGCGGGACCAGGGGGCCGACCGCCGCCGTCCAGCCCGGGGGCAGGGCCGTCAAGCCGATCAGGTCGACGTCCGGGGCCGGGGTCAGGGCCGCCGGCGGGTCGCCGGCCGGGTCCGCCGGGACGTGCTCCGGGAGCAGGCCGGGCGGGAACTCCGGGGCGCCCGGCAACGCTCGGAACGCCACCGCCGCCACCCGCTCGGGCACCGGCAGCCCGGACACCGCGATCAGACCGTCCACTTCGGCCGGCGTGCGGCCGCCGAGCAACGCGCGCAGCAGCCGGCGGTGCCGTTCGCCCGTGCCCGACACCGCCGCCTCGGCCGCGCTGTACCCCTCCGCGACGGCCGCCATCGACGTCTCGACGTCGGCGAACATCCCCTCGGCGGCGCCGTACAGGACGTCGCTGGACAGCCCCGCTTCCCGGGCGATGTCGGCGATCCACCTCCAGGTGACCCGGCTCGACACGCGCACGGCCGCCTGCACGGCTTCGCGGCTGAGGCCACTGTGGAACGCGTCGCGCCCGTGGCCGCGGAAGCCGGCCAGGCGGTCGGCTTGCCACAGCGCGGGCGTGCCGACGCGGCCGACGTCCCGCTCGATCCCGCGGCGCGCCAGCTCGATCGCGGTCGCGCGGCCGGGGCCGTCGGCGAATCTCCGGGAATATTCCGGAATCTCGGCGGCGATGGCGTCGACGCAGGCCCGGGCGATCTCCGGGATGCGCGGGCGCACCGCGTCACCGAGCTCGTGCGGCAGCCGGGACCACACGGAACTGTCCGAGGCAGCGGAACCGCGCATGGGGAATTCAGTCCTCCACTGGGAAATGGCTCCTCGGAAATACTGACACGGAGCGTAGAACGCGCACCCGTCCGTGTCAAAAGGATGTGTGAGCGTCACCCTTTCCGGGAGCCGGTCGTTGATTTTTCAGTGACACATGCGTCGGATACGCTCGGCGCACACTCGCACTCGAAGGGGGATTGGTGGTCGAGTACCGCAGCTTTCGCCTGCTGGCTTCGCTGCCGCGCGCGCTCGGGACGGGCCTGCGCCCGCACGTCGGGCACGCGGCGGCCTCGATGATCCAGGAGGTGCAGCGCACGGTGCCGGCCTACGGGCAGCCGCTCAAGGGGGTGTTCGGCAAGGTCCTGGTGAAGAGCGTCGAGTTCGCGGTGCAGCACTGCGTCGACTCGATGGGCGAGCCGGCGCTGGACCACGAGCACTGGATCGAGTTCTACCGCGGCCGCGGCCGGATCGAGTTCACCGAGGGCCGCAACCTCGACGCGCTGCAGGACAGCGCCACGATCGGGGCCCGGGTCGCCTGGCGCGCGATGCACCCGGGGGTGGTCGCGGCCGGCGTCGACCCGGCCGTCATCTCGGTCGCCGCGGAGGCCATCTTCGCCTACGTCGACGAGCTGTGCGCCACCGCGATCGAGGGGTACCAGCAGGCGCAGGCCGAGGCCGAGGGTGCGGTCCCGGTCCGGCGGAAACGGCTGCTGGAGCTGATCGCGGGCGCCCCGGAAGGCTCGGCGAGCAGCATCGCGGGCCTGGCGGGCGGAGCGGGCTGGCCCCTCCCGGAGACGGCGGCGATGGTGGCCCTCGAGCGCGGCCCCGACGCGGCGGACTTCCCGGCGGACCTGCTCGGCGACGGCGTCCTCGCCGACCTCGAAGGGCCCGAGCCGTACCTCCTGACCAGCGACCCGGATGCCGACCTGGCCCCCCTGGCGGTGAAGCTGGACGGCTGGCGCGCGGCGGTCTCCCCGACGGTCCCCCTCGCCGACGCCCCGGCAGCCCTGCGCACGGCCCGGCGGGCGCTGCTGCTGTCCAGCCCGGACGTCCCCGGCCCGATCATCTGGTGCCGCGACCACCTGGCGACGCTCTGGCTCCTGGCCGAGGACTTCCTGGCGGCCGAGCTGGCCCGGCAGAGCCTGGACCCGTTCGCGTCGCTGAGCGAGAAGCAGCGCGACAGGCTGAGCGAGACCCTGCTGGCCTGGCTGGAGACACGCGGGGGCGCGCCGGAGATCGCCCAGCGGCTGGGGGTGCACCCGCAGACGGTCCGCAACCGCTTGCGCCAGCTGGAGGAGCTGTTCGGCGACCGGCTGAAGGACGCCGACGACCGCTTGGGCATGCAGCTGGCGTTGCGGGCGCAGCGGCTGATGCGCGCCCACCGGCCTCCGGAAGCCTGACCACACTGCTCGCCGGGTGGAAATCCGCAGCTCAGGACGTCGGCGCCGGGGCGCACCGCTCACCGAGCCACGCCAGGCCGCCCGGGCCGTGCCCCTGCGCCTTGAGCAGGCGGTCCAACGTGCGCACCGGCATCGGCAGCACCCGCCGCCACGGGCGGCGTCCCGGCCAAGCGGGCCGTGGGCCATGAGGACCGAAAAGGAAACTCGCGCGGCAGGACATCAGCGCGTCCGGTGCGTCATTGCGACCATGCCTTCGAGGATTACCGGATACCGGCGGAATGTCGATACGCATTCCCGGTGACGTCGCGAAAACCCGCACCCGCCGCCGCTTTTTCGCAAACGTTCTTGTCATGGCCGTCCGTGATTCTCCGGTGGTGGCGTTCACCACATCCGCGGCAGCAGTCGGATGCCCTAATTTCGGGTCCGCGAGAAAGGCCGCCCATGACCGTCAAGACCCTCACCCTGCACGGCCGCCGCATCCGGCTGCACGAGCACCTGCCGCCCGCACATTCCGGTGACGAAGCGGTCGTGCTGCTGCACGGGATCGCCGGCAGCGCCGAGACCTGGGCGCCGGTGCTGGCCCGCTGCGATGGCCGCCGCGTGCTGGCGCTCGACCTGCCCGGCCACGGCGAATCCGAGGCACCCAGAGCCGACTACGGCCTCGGCGCGATGGCGAGCACCGTGCGGGACGTCCTGGCGGTGTCCGGCGTCAAGCACGCGACGATCGTCGGGCACTCGCTCGGCGGGGGCATCGCGCTGCAGTTCGCCTACCAATTCCCGGAGATGTGCGACCGCCTCGTCCTGGTGGGCAGCGCCGGCCTCGGGCCGGAGGTCAGCCCGGTGCTGCGGGCCGCCGCGCTGCCGGGCGCACCGGCCACAATGGCCATCGCCGTCAACCGCGTGACCCTCGCGATCGCCCGGGCCGCAGCGCGGCTCGGACGCCGGTTGGGCGGGTCGCTCAAGCCCGAAACCCGGGAACTGGCCCGGCATTTCGGCTCGCTGGCCGACCCCGCGCGGCGGCGGGCGTTCCTGTTCATCGCGCGCAGCCTGATCGACCTGCGCGGCCAGCGCGCGAGCGCCGTCGACAAGCTCTACCTCGCCGAAGCCATGCCGGTGCTGCTGGTCTGGGGCGCGCGCGACCCGCTCATCCCGGTGGCGCACGGCCGCCGGACGGCCGCACTGCTGCCGGACAGCAGCTTGACCGTTCTGGAAAACGTGAAACACTTTCCGCACGTGGCCGAGCCGGATCGCTTCTGCGCCCTGCTCAACGAGTTCCTCACCGAGACCGCGCCCGCCCGGCTCACGCTCGACGACGTCGTCACGCGACTGACAGCCGAGCGGCCACCCCTCTGAAAAGTTGTCACGCGCGCACCATCGGCACGCGCCGGAAGTGTCACCTCCTCTCGCGCCGTTCCACCCGTTCGGGTGTAGTCCGGACGGGTTACCGCAAAGTCAGCAGACAACCCGTTGACAGTGCCGTTCGCGCGAAATTATGTTGCCTGAGCCACAAAAACCGGATCGGCGTTCCCGCCGACGAGGCCGATTTTGTTGCCAGCAAGGATAAAATACATGACCGACGTGGACACCGGAGTCACCGTCCCCGCCCTGCGGGCCGGACGGCCGAACCCCGGCGAGCGCATTCCCGGACCGGCCTACCGGCAGCAGTCCGTGTCGGCCGACCGGCCCCGCCCCGCCTACCCGCCCGCCCCGCGCACCCCGGCGGATCCCCGGTCCGGCCGGGCTTCCGGCGCAATCGGGCTGTGGGCGTCGCTGCCCCGCGAGCTGGCGGTCCGCTTCAAGCCGCGGGTCGACCCGCTCGCCCGCGCCATCCTGCAGGAGGTGCAGCGGGCGGTGCCCGAGTACCGCCAGCCGCTGGAGGGCGCGTTCGGGCACATCATCACGCAGGGTGTCCGGCAGTCGATCATCCAGTGCCTCGACAGTGTCGGCACCCCCGGTGCCGTGCCGCTCGAGACGTGGACGACCGTGTTCCGCAACCTCGGCAAGATCGAGTTCAACGAGGGCCGCAGCCTCGACTGCCTGCAGACCGCCTACCGGGTCGGCGGGCGGGTCGCGTGGCGGCACATCAGCGAGTTCGGGCAGAGCGCCGGCGTCTCCGCGGACACGCTCTGCACGAGCGCCGAAGCCATTTTCGCCTACGTCGACGAGATCTCCGCGCTCTCGATCGAGGGCTACACCGCGGCGCAGACGCGCGCGGCCGGCACCCGCGCCCGGCGCCGGAGACGGCTGCTGGAACTGCTGCTCGCCGACCCGCCGTCCGCGCCGCAGACCATCACCGCGCAGGCCGCCACGGCGCAGTGGCCGCTGCCGGCCGAAGTCACCGTCGTCGCCCTCGAACCACGCGCCGACCAGCACAGCCTGGCCGCGCCGGACCTGCACTCCGACGTCCTCATGGACCTCGAGGGCAGTGAGCCGTGCCTGGTCACCGGCGCGCCGGAGAAGCACCTGAGGAACCTCGCCGAGCGGCTGCCGGGCTGGCGCGCGGTCATCGGCCCGACCGTGCGGCTCACCGACGCGCCGCGCTCGCTGCTCTGGGCGCGTCGCACGCTGAAGCTCGTCCAGCGCGGTGTGCTGCCGGACGCGCCGGTGACGCGCTGCACCGACCACCTGTCCACGCTCTGGCTGCTCGCCGACGAGTTCCTGGTCCGCGAGCTGTGCGCGCGCAGCCTGCAGCCGTTCCAAGACCTCACGCCGAAGCAGCGCGCGCGGCTCGGCGAGACGCTGCTGATCTGGCTGCAGTCCCGCGGCAGCGCCCCCGAAATCGCGAAGAAGCTGAAGGTGCACCCGCAGACCGTCCGGTACCGGATGCACCAGCTCATCGATCTGTTCGGCGACCGGCTCAACAACGCCGACGACCGGCTCGACATGGAGATCGCGCTGCGCGCGGAGGCACTCCTCGGTTCCTGACTCCTCTTCCACAATGGGGTGGGCGATGACGGGACCGCCCGTCGAAACGAACTTCGGACCGATGCTCGGCGGCGACGGCCGGCCGGGCCAGCTGTGGGCGATGCTCCCCCGCGAGCTGGCGGCGGTGTTCCGGCCGCGGCTGCTGGACGTCGCCGACGAGGTGCTGCGCGAAATCCAGCGGACCATCCCGGACTACGCGCGGCCCCTCGACGGGACGTTCGGCAAGGCGCTGCGGGCCGGCGTCCAGGCGGCGATCCTGCAGTTCATCGACCGGATCGCGGCGTCGGGACCGCTGCCGGAGGAGCGGCGCAAAGTGTTCGTCGGGCTCGGCGTGCACGAGCTCGCGCAGGGCCGCAACCTCGACGTCCTGCAGGCGGCGTACCGGGTCGGCGCGCGGGTGACGTGGCGGCGGATGGCCGAGGTGGGGACGCGGGCCGGCGTCCCGTCGGCGACGCTGTGCCTGCTGGCCGAGGCAATCTTCGCCTACATCGACGAGCTGTCCGCATTGTCGATCGAGGGGCACGCGGCGGCCCAGGCGCGGGCGGCGGGCGCGCTGGAACGGCGCCGGCGCCGGTTGCTGGACCTGCTGCTGGCGGACCCGCCGTCGCCGTCCCGGACGGTGCAGGAAGCGGCGACGGCGGCGGAGTGGCCGTTGCCGCACCGGCTCGTTGCGGTGGCCCTCGACGGCCCCGCCGACGTCACCGGGCTGGCCGCGTTGGAGGACTTCGAAGACGGCACCCCGCGGCTGCTGCTGCCGGCCCCGGCCGACCGGCGGGCGCTGGCCGCGGCCCTCGCCGGGCACCGGGCGGCGGTGGGGCCGCCGGTCCCGCCACGCCAGGCGGGCCGCTCGCTGGCGACGGCGCAGGAGGCGTTGCGGCTGGTGGCGGCGGAGGTCCTCCCGGACGAGCCGCTGACCTGGTGCGAAGACCACCTCGCGACGTTGTGGCTGCGCAAAGAGCCGTTCCTGGTGACGGAGGTATCCCGGCGTCGCCTGGCCCCGCTGACGGCGTTGACCCCGAAGCAGTACAACCGCCTGGCGGGGACGTTGCTCGCCTGGCTGGAGACGTGCGGCAACGTCCGCGAGGTCGCCGACCGCCTCGCGATCCACCCCCAGACGGTCCGCGCCCGCGCCCAGGAGCTGGAGACCCTGTTCGCCGAGAGCCTCCGCACCCCGGACGACCGCTTCGAGATGATCCTCGCCCTCCGCGCCACCCTGCCCTGAGCGTGTCGACCCTTCAATCACGCGTGTCGACCCTCCAATCACGCGTGATGACTCCTGCCGCACAAGAGCTGCCCGGGCGGAAAGGGTCATCACTCGTGATTGGAGGGTCATCACTCGTGATTGAAGGGTCATCACGTGTGATTGGGAGGTCGACACGGTCAGAGGGTGGTGAAGTAGGGGCGGGGGAGGTCGGGGAGGTGGGGGGTGCCGAGCTGGACGGTCGTGGCGGGGAGGCCGCGGGAGCGGCGCCAGGCGGCGAAGGCGTCCAGCCAGGCGTCGGCGGTGGCGCGGGAGGTCTCGCCCGGGGCGCCGAACAACGCCGCGGCCGAGGTGGCCAGGAGCCACCAGTCCGGTGGGGTGTCCGCCGTCGCCTCGTGGAGGCGGCGGGCGCCCAGGACGCCGCGCTGCCAGGCGGCCGACGGGTCGTCGGTGAGGACGCCCGCCGCGTGGATGATGCCCCGCAGGGGCAGGCCGTCCGCGGTGGCGGCCGCGACCAGCCGCTCCGCGACCCCCGGCTCGGCGATGTCACCGGGGACCACCACCGCTTCCGGCTCCCCACCATGACGTCCACAAAGGACGACCCGGGTGGCGCCCGTCCCGGCCAGCCACCGCGCGGCCGCGGGGCCGAGGCCGCCGGTGACCACGTACGCGCCGGGCCCGGTCGGCACGTCGGCCGCGAACGGGACGCGGGCCAGCCGTGCCGCGTACCGGACGTCGTGCCGCCAGCGGACTTCGTCGTCCGGCGCGTCCGAGCGCAGCTCGCGGACCAGGACGTCCACATCGGACCGCGCGTCGACGTCGACCAGGCTCGCCCGCAGCTGCGGCCGCTCGACCGCGAGCACCCGCACCAGCCCGCGCAGGAACGCCAGCCCCGGCTCCCCCGCCGCCTGCGTGACCAGGTGGAACCGGACGCCGAAGCCGAGCCGCGCGACCACCGACGACACCGAAAGCAGCAGCTCCTGCGCGGCCTCCGGGTCGTGGTAGGCGTACGGCGACCCGGCGAGGAAGACCACCCCGCGCACCGGCCGTTCGGCGAGGAAGCCGGGCAGCTCGCCGAGGTCGTCGCGCGGCAGCGACAGGGCGTCGTCGCCCGCCGCGGCCAGCGCCAGCGCGAGCGCGACGGCCCGGCCGAGCGCCGCCGGGTGCTCGTCGGTGAGCAGCAGCCACGCGCCCGGACCAGCAGGCGAAAAAGGCGGCAACGGCACCTCCGGCCAGGTCACCTCGAACGACGACGTGGCGAACGGGACGCCCGGCGACAGCGCCCGCTCGGCCGGCCCGGTCACCACAGGCCGTCCCCGATGGAGGACTGCAGCACGACGACTCTGCGCAGCGTGAGCCCGTGCCGCGTCGACACCGCGTGCCGCACCGCCCGCTCGACCTCGCCGCGCGGCGGGATGACGCCGTCGGCCAGCTCGAGCACCACCACGGCCTGGCCGCCGGAAACGGCGAACGCCGACGCCGCACGCGGCCGGATCGCCGGGTGCGCCTGCTCGGCCGTCGCTTCGAGGTCCTCCGGGCGGTGCCCGGCGACGAAGCTCCGGCCGGTGACGCACAGCTCGCCCGAGGCGTCCAGAAAGCCCTGGTCACCGGTCCGCAGCCACCACCGAGGCTCGTCGTCGCCGACGATCCGGGCGCAGAAGATCCGCGCGGACTCCTCGGGCCGCCGCCAGTAGCCCCGGGCGACGTTCGGCCCGCTGACCCAGATTTCGCCGACCGCCCCACGCCGTCCTTCGCGGTCGACGATCGCGACCTGCTGGCCGACCGGGCGTCCACAAGCGACCAGAGCGGTCGCTTCGGCGACGACGTAACACCCCGGCAGCGCCTCGGGAGCGGCCGCGTCGTTCACGACGGCCCGGCCGGTGACGATCGGGACCGCCACCCCGAGCACCAGCCCCAGCGGATCGCTCGGCGGCAGGCTCACCACGGCGGTCCGCCCCAGCACCTGAGCCGCCTGCCGGGCATTGGCCACGACGTTCGCGTGCGTGACCATCACCCCGCGCGGGTACTGCAGGTACGCGATGTCGTCGGGCACCGCCGGATACGAGGTGAAGCCGGGCGCGTCCGGAACGCCGTCCACGGCGAGCACCCGGTGCCCGCAGGTGTCCAAAGTGGCCAGCAACCGCCGGATCGCGGGCACGGTGGCCGCGGTCGCCAGCACGATCGACGGCTCGGCGTCGGCGAGGACGCTCGCCCGGCGGTCCGGCCCCGCGGGGATGGCGACCAGCCCGGCCCGCAGCGCGCCGAGGAACGCGACGACGTAGTCGGGTGACGGCTCGATGAGGATCGCCGCCCGCTGCCGCGGCTCGGTGACCCGGCGCAGGGCCGCGGCGACGGCGGTGCCGCGCCGGTCCAGCTCGGCCCAGGTCACGGTGACCGCCGGAGCGGTCCAGGTCATGGCCGGCGCGTCGGCCGCCGCCGCGGCGCGGCCGGCCAGCAGCTCGGAGAGGGTCATGGGGTCCTCGCGCATGTTCAGGCCGCGGACATCCCGGTGACGCGCCACTTCCCGGCGACGCGCTCGGCCGTGACGCTCAACTGGGCCGCGCCGGTGCTCCGCTGGCCGTCGCCGCGCGTGCCGGTCTGGTCGAGGAACACCACCAGCGCCGCGCGGTCGCCGTCGAGGAGCTTCACGCCGGACGCCACGGCGGTGGACGTCACCACCAGCTTCTGCTCGGCGGCCAGCTTCCGGACCTGCCCGAAGAGCTGTTCGTATTGCGCGAGCGCGGGCCCGGTCAGGACGTCCTTCGCCGCCTGCTCGCTCTTGGCCGGATTGTCGTAGCGGTAGGAGAAGACCGTGCCGAGCGCGGCACTGACCTGCTTCGCGGCTTCACCCGTGCCGGCCACATCGGACAGCGCGCTGTTGTGCGCGACCACAGCCTGCGTGCTCCGCGCTTCGAAGGTGAACCACACCGCGAGGCCCGCCATGAGCACGGCCACCACCGCGGGCACCACCCACACCCGCCGCCGCGGCCCGGTGGTCGGCTCCGGAGGCGCCGGTTCCGGCTCGTGGTGCCGTCCCGCGACCTTCACGACTCGCTTCTTCGTCGGAACCGTCATGGTGCCTCCCCCACGGGTACCTGGCCGAGGCCGGTGACGCGCCAGCCGCCCGGCCCGCGGGTCAGGTCGGCCTGGAACCGGTTGCGCTTGGTCACGGCGTCGCCGCCGTCGGGCGCCACGACCAGTTCGACCGAGGCGATCAGCTTCGCCGTCCCCGTCCCGGTGTCCACTTCGGTCACCGCCGCGTCGGTCACCTTCCCGGTGGTGACGGTCTTCGCCTGGGCGATCCGGTCGAGGCTCCCCTGCCGGTCGGCCGCCAGCTCGTCGTGCAAGGCGCCGCCGGAGAGGTCCAGCCAGTGCTGGTACCCGGGCGCGGCCTGCCGGTAGTCCAAAGTGGTCAGTCCGGCGACCGCCGCCCGGCCCGCCTGCAACGCCTCTTCCCGGACGACAGCACGCGCGACGCCGTCGTCGTGCGCCGCCTGCCACCAGGTGAACCCCGACCACCCGGCCGCGACGGTCGCCAAGACCGCGGTCAGCCAAGCAAGAATCCTCACGGCCGTCCTCCCGGTGCGTTCTGCGAACCGCGCACGTTCGTCGGGTCGCCCTTCGGCAGCGCACAGCGCGCGGCCGTGTTCAG
Source organism: Amycolatopsis sp. 505 (assembly GCF_031625235.1). Taxonomy (NCBI): domain Bacteria; kingdom Bacillati; phylum Actinomycetota; class Actinomycetes; order Pseudonocardiales; family Pseudonocardiaceae; genus Amycolatopsis; species Amycolatopsis sp. 505. The sequence continues at coordinate 212,868 of NZ_JACKQP010000001.1, read as the reverse complement.
CGGGCGGACCGACGTGTCGAGACCGTTGCGGTACGGCGTCGGGTACCCGGTGGTGCACGGCGGTGGGTCGAAGAAGGTCAGCGACAGTCCGATGTGGACCCCGTCCGGCCGCACGATCGTGCCGGCCGCGGCGACCGCCTGCGGCGCGGTGATCAGCAGCTGGCGGATCCCGTCCTGCCGCGCTTCCAGGACGTCCGCGGTGGTCAGCAGGTTCGCCAGCAGCACGCCGAGGTGCGGCCCGGAGTCGCGGATCAGCGCGCTGACCTCGTTCGCGGCCGCGGGCACCGCCGGGATCAGGGTCCGCAGGTCGCCGTCGGACGCCTTCAGCGTCGACGCCAGCAGTTTCGCGTTGACGCCGAAGTCGCGGATCGCGCCGGCCTGCTGCACCTGGGTGTCGAGCACGGTGTGCGCGTCGGTGACGAACCGGGTCAGCGGCGCGACGTGCGCGCTCGCCGCCTGCACGAACTCGATGCCGCGGCCGACCAGCTGGTCCAGCGCCGGGCCGGCGTCGGACGTCGCGTTGTACAGCTCGTCGACGACCGTCCGCAGCGCGGGCTTGGGCACCGAGTTCGCGAAGGAGTCCACTGTCGACAAGACGACGTCGACCGGCAGCGGGATCTTCGTGTCGGCCTGGGTGATCACCGAGCCGTCGTGCAGCTTCGGGCCGCTGTCCACCCGCGGCCGCAGGTCGACGTACTGCTCGCCGACGGCCGACCGGTCGGCGACGACGGCTTCGGTGTCGGCCGGAACGGGTGCGGTGCCGGAGTCGATCTCGAGGTCGGCTTCCATCCCGGCCGGGGTCAGCCGCAGCTCGCCGACGCGGCCGATCGGCACGCCCCGGTAGGTGACTTCGGCGTTGGTGAAGATGCCGCCGCCGGTCGGGAACTGGGCGGTCACGGTGTAGCCGCGGTCGAAGAACACCTTGTCGAGGCCCGCGTAGGTGGCCCCGACGTAGGCGACGCCGACGACGGCGATGACGACGAAGAGCGTCACCTGCACGCGCACGAACCGGGTCAGCATCAGTGACCTGCTTTCAGGAACCCGTTGAGGTAGTCGCCGCGGATGGTGTCCAGTGCGGCGTCCGGGAACGGGAAGGTGAAGATCATCTCCATCGCCTTCGGCAGTTTGTCGCCGGAGTCGGCCAGCCGCCGCAGCACCGGCTCCAGCGCCCGCAGGTCCGCGACGAGGTCGTCTTTGCTGCGGTTCACCGTGTCGACGGCGACCGAGGTCAGCCCGTCCAGGGACTTGAGCATCCCGACGAGTGCTTCCCGCTGCTGGTTGAGCACGCCGATGCCGGGTGTGAGGCCGTTCAGCGTGGTGGTGATCCGGTCGGTGTGCGCGTTCAGCGTCGCCGCGAGCTTGTTGACGCTCTCGATGGCCCTGGTGATCTCGGTGCGGTGCTCGTCGAGCCCCTTCACAAAAGTGTCCAGATCGGACAGCAGGGAGCGCGCCGCGGTCTCCTTGCCCCCGAGGGCGTCGTTCAGCTCGTGGCTGATGTTCTGGACCTGCGCGACGCCACCGCCGTTGAGCAGCAACGACAACGCGCCGAAGACCTCCTCGATCTCGGGCGTCAACGTCGACTGGTCGAGCGGGATGGTCGCGCCGTCGAGCAGCCGGCCCGACGGTGTCGCGTCGTCCGGCGGGGCGAGTTCGACGAACTTCTCGCCGAGGATGCTCGCCTGCCGCAGCCGGGCGACGGCGTTGCCGGGCAGGTCGACGTCGCCGTTGAGCAGCAGTTCGACGACCGCGCTGTGCCCGTCGGGTGCCAGCTCGACCTTGACGACCTGCCCGACCGGGACGTCGTTGACCTTGACCCCGGACTGCGGCACCAGGTCCAGCACGTTCGTGAAGCCCGCGGTCACGTGGATCGGGTGGTCGCCGAGCGCGGCGCCGCCCGGCAGCGGGATGTCGTAGACGCTCACGCCGCTGCCGCAGCCGGTGGTGACCAGCGCGAGCGTCACGACCGCGGCGAGTTTGACGAGGGATTTCATTTCGGCTCCGCGAATTCGAGGAGGTTGCCGCGGCCGTCGATGGTCCCGTTCGCCTGGTCGTAGGCGCCCAGGAGGTTCGTCAGGGCGTTCGGGGCCGCCTGCAGCGCTTCGGAGAGCGAATCCTTCTGGTTCACCAGCACCTCGGTGACGTCCGCCAGTTTGTCCACATCGGACTGGACGCGCCCCCGGTTGTCCTTGATGAACCCCTGCACGACGCTCAGCGCCTGGGTCAGCTCGGTCAGCGCGCCGGAGAACTGGTCACGCTGGTCGGCCAGCACCTTGCTCAGCGAGGCGATCTGCGCGATGGCCTGCTTGACCTGGCCGTCGTTGGCGGCGAGCATCGCGGTGAACTTGCTGATGTCGTCGACCGAACCGAAGAGGTCGTCCTTCGAGTCGCTCGCGGCGCGCGCGAACTCGCCGAGGTTCTTGATGGCCGTGCCGATGGTCTGCCCGGTGCCGTTCAGGTAGTCCGCCGACCGGGTCAGCACCTCGCTGACCGCGCCGTCCTTGTTGGCGCCCTGCGGCCCGAGCGCGGACATCAGCTGGTTGAGGCTGTGCAGCAGGTCGTCGACCTCGACCGGGGTCGCCGTGCGCTCCCGCGGGATCGACGCGCCGTCGGGCAGCTGCGGCCCGCCGCGGTAGACGGGCGTGAGCTGCACGTACCGGTCGGCGACCAGGCTCGGCGTGATGACGACGGCCCCGGCGTCCGCCGGCAGCTGGACCCCGGGCTTCAGCGTCATGGTCACCTTGACGTCGGTGCCGTTGGGCTCCACTTCGGACACCGAGCCGATCGCGACGCCGAGGACGCGGACGTCCGAGTTCGGGTAGATCCCGACGGCGGCGGTGAAGTACGCGGTCAGCGTCCGCTCGGCCGGTGCGGTCAGGACCGGCCAGGCGGCCGAGACGACGAGCGCGAGCACGACGCCGAGCGCGAGGGCCCGCAATCGCGTTCGCCGGCGCGCCTCGGCGCCCAAGTCGATGAGCTGGTGGGCCATCAGCGTCCCCCGTTCTTCGGTGGCTGGCAGCTGCCCGGCGTGCTGCCGGTGGGGATCAGCCCGCAGATGTAGGTGTCGATCCACCGGCCGTTGCCGACGGCGTTGCCGAGCAGCCGGTAGAACGGGCCGGCCAGGCGGAGGCTGTCCTCCAGCTTCCCCTGGTTCTGCTGCAGCACGGTCGCCACGCGGTCGAGCTGGTCGAGGGCCGGCCCGAGCGTCTTCTGGTTCTCCGCGACGAGTCCGCGCAGCTGGATCGAGAGGTTCTTGATGCCGGTGAACAACTTGGCGATGGCGTCCTTGCGGGCGTTGAGTTCGGTGAGCAGGGTGTTGCCGTCGCGGATCAGCGCCTGGATCTGGTCGGACCGCTGACCGAGCGTTTTCGAGACCTGGTTGGTGTTCTGGAACAGCTTGACCAGTTCCTCGTCCCGCGAAGCCAGCGTTTGCGACAGGGCCGCGATCCCGTTGAAGGCCGTTTTGACGTCGCTGGGAGCGGACGCGCCGAGCGTGTCCGACAGCACCCGGAACGCCTGCGCGAGCTGGTCGGTGTCGATGGCGCCGACCGTGCTCGCGAGGTCGTTGAAGACCGCGGTGACGTCGTAGGGCGAGCTGGTGCGTTCGGCCGGGATCGGCTGGTCGGGGTTCAGCTCGGCGTTGCCGACCGGGTCGAGCACCAGGTTCTTCTGGCCGAGCAACGTCTTGATCTTGATCGCCGCGGTGGTCCGGTTGCCCACCCAGGTGTCGCGGACCCGGAACAGCACCTCGACGTGGTCGCCGGCCAGCCGGACGTCGGTGACCTCGCCGACCTTCACCCCGGCGACGCGGACTTCGTCGTTCGGCTTGAGCCCGGCGGCCTCGTGGAACTCGGCTTTGTAGGTGGTGCCGCCGCCGATGAGCGGCAGGTCGTCGGAGAAGAAGGTGGCGCTGCCGATGAGGGCCATGACCAGCGCGGTCACCGCGCCGACGGCGATCGGGTTGCGGCTGCGGAACGGTTTCACCGGCACCTCGCAGCCGTGACGGGGATGCCCGGTGGCGGGCCGCCCGGTGCCGGTTTCGCGTCGGTCCGCACCGAACACAGGTAGAAGTTCGCCCACGAGCCGTAGGAGAAGAGCGTGCCGATCCGGTCGAGCTTCTTCGGGAGGTTGTCGATGAACTGCTGGAACACCGGGGTGTTGTCGGCCAGGTTCTTCGACAGGTCGCCGAGGGCGGTGATGCTGTCCTTGAGCGGACGGCGGCCCTGGTCGAGCAGCCCGGCCGTCGCGGTGGTCAGTTCGCCGAGGCCGCCGATGGCCTGCCCGATCGGCTTGGCGTCCGCGGCGAGGCCGGTGACCAGCTGGGCGGTGGTGTCGACGAGCGTGTCGAACTGGTCGCCCTGGGCGTTCAGTGTGTCGAGGACGGTGTTGAGGTTCCCGATCACCTGGCCGATCAGGGCGTCCTTCCCGGCCAGGGTGGAGGTCAGCGACGCCGTGTGCCGCAGCAGGCTGTCGATCGTGCTGCCCTCCCCCTGCAGGACCTGGATGATCTCGAACGACAGCTGGTTGACGTCGTTGGGCGACAGCGCCTGGAAGAGCGGCTTGAAGCCGTTGAACAGCGCGGTGAGGTCGAGCGCCGGCCTGGTCCGGTCCAGCGGGATCTGCGCGCCTTCGGCCAGCGTCGGCGAGGTGTCGGTGGCGCCGGGGTCGACCGCGAGGTACCGCTGGCCGACCAGGTTGCGGTAGCGGATGGTGACCGACGCCGACGCGGTGAGCCGGTGCGTGCGGCCGACCGAGAACTCGACGTCGGCGAGGCGGTGTTCGACGACCCGCACGGAGTCGACCTGGCCGATCCGGACGCCGGCCATTCGCACCTCGTCGCCGGGGTTGACCGAGGTCGCGTCGGTGAAGCGGGCGGTGTAGCCGATGGTCGCGCCCACGCTGGAGTTGGCGATGGTGATGGCGAGCACGGCCGTTGCGGCCGCGGTGACCAGGAAGAAGATCAGCCCTTTGACGGCCGGTCCGCTGACGCTCCTCATCGGACGGTCACCTCCGTTCCGCGCAGCGCCGGTCCGACGAGGACACTGCTCCAGTCCGGCACTTCACCGAGCGCCGGACGCAGCAGTTCCGCGACCAGCTGCCGTTCACCCGGCGAGTTCGCGGGACCGAGATCGCCGTCCGTCGGGCCTGCGGCCGCCGCGCCGCCGCCGTAGCACTTCGGCCCGCCGGTGGCGTCGAACCGTGGGGTGTCCCGGCCGGGGACATACTTCTCGCGGGGGTCTTGGACGGTGAGTGTCACGTGCAGGCCCGGTTCGTTCGTGCCCTTGCCGAGGGCCTTCTCCATCAGGGGTTTGAGCCGGTTGACCGCGTCGAACAGGCACGGGAACTCGGGCGAGTAACGCGAAAGCAGCTCCAGTGTCGGCCGGCTCGCTGCCGAGACACCGATGAGGTTGTCCTTGTTCTTGCGCAGGAAGTCGTTGAGGTGCCCGGTGGCACTGGTGACGCTCGCGTAGAGGTTGTCGAGGTCCGCGCGAGTGTCCACGATGGTCTTCGCGGTCGTCGACAGGTCGCTCAGCGCCTGCAGGATGTCCGGCGCGGCTTTCGTGTAGACGTCGGCGGCGTCGGCCAGTCCGGTGATGTCGGCCTTGAACTGCGGCATCAGCGGGTTCACCTGGCCCAGGAGGTCCTGCAGCTGCACGATGCTGTCGCCGAGGGGCTTCCCGCGGTTGTCGAGGGCCTGGGAGATCGCGCCGAGCGAGCTGTTCAGCTTCTGCGGCTGGACCGCGCGCAGCAGCGGGAGCAGGTCGCCGAGCACGCGTTCCAGCTCGATGGCGTTGCTGGACCGGTCCTGGGCGATCACGTCACCGGCCCGGAGCTTCCCTTGTGGACTGTCCGGCAGCACGAGGTTGACGTACCGCTCGCCGAACACCGTCTTCGGCAGCAGCCGCGCGGACACGTTCCCCGGCAGCAGCCCGATCTTCGCCGGATCGAGCGCGAGGTCGATCTCGGCGCCCGCACGGGTGCTGCGCACCGCCCGGACCTCGCCGAACGGGACGCCCTTGACCTTGACCTCGGCGGTCGGCGCGAGCTGGTTGCCGACCCGGTCCGCCCGCAGCGTCACCAGCTCGGCGTCGTCGAAGTCCTTGTCGTAGATCGCCACCGCGAGCCAGCCGAGCAGGACCAGCACGCCGAGGAAGGCGACCCCGGCGAGCTGCGTGCGGAACCGGCTCATCCGGACACCTTCACCGTGGTCGTCGCACCCCAGATGGCCAGCGACAGGAACAGGTCGAGCACACTGATCAGCACGATCGACGTCCGCACCGCCCGGCCGACCCCGACACCGACCCCGGCCGGCCCGCCGCTCGCGCGGTAGCCGTAGAAGCAGTGCGTCAGGATGACGCCGACGCTGAAGACGAGCACCTTGCCGAACGACCACAGCACGTCGCCGGGCGGCAGGAACAGCGTGAAGTAGTGGTCGTAGGTGCCGCCGGACTGTCCGAAGAAGACGACCGTGGTGAGCCGCGAGCCGAGGTAGGAGATCAGCAGGCCGATGACGTACAGCGGGATGATCGCGATGAACCCGGCGACGATCCGGGTGGTGACCAGGTACGGCATGCTCCGCACGGCCATCACCTCGAGGGCGTCGATCTCTTCGGAGATCCGCATCGCGCCGAGCTGCGCGGTGAACCCACTGCCTACGGTGGACGACAGCGCGAGCCCGGCGACCAGCGGCGCGATCTCGCGCGTGTTGAAGTACGCCGTCAGGAAGCCCGTCATCGCCGAGATGTTGATCTGGTTCAGCGCGCTGAAGCCCTGGAGGCCCACGGTGACGCCGGTGAACACGCACAGCCCGACCATCACGCCGATCGTGCCGCCGATCACCGCGAGCGCGCCGCTGCCGAACGTGACTTCGGCCAGCAGCCGCACGACCTCGCGGAAGTAGCGGGTGACGGCGAGCGGGACGGCGGCGAGCGCGCGGGCGTAGAACAGCAGCTGGTCGCCGAGGTCGAACAGCCGGTCGCCGGGTTTGCCGAGGATGGCCACTCAGGTTCCCTTCGCCGGGACGAGCTGCAGGTACAGCGCGGTGAGCACGGTGTTGACGAAGAACAGCAGCAGGAACGTGATGACGACGGACTGGTTGACGACGTCGCCGACGCCCTTGGGGCCGCCCTTCGGGTTCAGGCCGCGGTAGGCCGCGACGACGCCGGCGAGGTAGCCGAAGATGACGGCCTTGATCGAGCTGACGACGAGGTCGGGCAGCTGGGCGAGGGCGTTGAAGCTGGCCAGGTAGGCGCCGGGGGTGCCGCCCTGGACGATCACGTTGAAGAAGTAGCCGCCGAGCACGCCGACCACGCTGACCAGGCCGTTGAGCAGCACGGACACCCCGACGGCGGCCTGCACGCGCGGCACGACCAGCCGGTGGATCGGCGAGACGCCGAGCACTTCCATCGCGGCGATCTCCTCGCGGATGCTGCGGGCGCCGAGGTCGGCGCAGATGGCACTGCCGCCCGCGCCGGCGATGATCAGCGTCGTCACGATCGGGCTGGCCTGCTGCACCACGGCCAGGACGCTCGCCGCGCCGTTGAACTGCTGGGCGCCGATCTGGCTGGTCAGCGAGCCGAGCTGCAGCGAGATGACCGCGCCGAACGGGATCGACACGAGGATCGCCGGGGTGATGGACACGCTGGCGATGAACCAGAACTGCTGGACGAACTCCCGCACCTGGTACGGGCGGCGGAGCATGGCGAGCAGGACGTCGAGGCCCATCGCGCACATCCGGCCGAACTCGCGCAGGCCGTTCGCGGCCTTCTCCTGCACCTGGATCGTCATGGCTTGCACCCGGTGCTGAAGCAGCGGAGCTGGAGGTTGGAGACGAAGGTGTTGCCCGGCCCGGAAACCAGGCCGGTGAGCAGCCGGCTGACGTCCTCGTGCCCGACGCACCCGGCGAACTCCGGTGTGGTGAAGGTCGACGTCACCTTCACCGGCGGCGCGGGCAGCGAAATCGGCACCAGCGCCTTGATGGTGACCGCCGCGGGCTGGGCGGTGCGGCAGTCCGGGCCGACGTCGAGGGGTTTGCCGTCCACCCGCACGTCGGAGAGCTTGATGAACACCTTCGCGGTCACGTCCGTGTCGGCGCAGATGTTGGTCTGCGTGGCCTTGCAGTCCTTGTCCTTGCCCGTGTGGACGGTCGCCGTCCCGCTGGCGTCGCCGTCCGGGACGATCTCGACCCGGCCGGTGGTGGGCATGAACCGGAACGCGACGAAGTAGCCGTTCGCCGGCGGGATGGCGAGCCTGCCGGTGATCGGCACGGTGCTCGTGAGACCGCCCAGCGCGCCGTCGAAGGTGCCCGGCGGGAAGGCGATGTCGGAGCCGAGCTTGGCCACGTGGCTCGTGGTCGGCTGCTGCGCGTCCCCGAGGGTGAAGCCGAAGGGGATCTGCGTGGCTGCCTGCACCGCTGGGGCGTTCTCGCCCGGCGCGGCTTGCGCGGCGCCGAGCGAGAACGCGACCACTGCCAGCACGAGCGGCAGGGAGAAACGGATCAGCTTCATCGAGTTCACTTCTTGGTGAGGTTCACGTCCAGCTTGTTGCCGGGGCCGGAGGTGATACCGGTGATCAGGCCGGTGAGGAAGCCGCAGCCGGTGAACTGCGGGATGCCGTAGGTCGCGGTCAGCTTGCCGCCCTTGAGCGGGTCGAAGCCGGGCGCCGAAACGAGCGGCACGTCCGCGGGCTTGACCGTGTGGCACGACTTCGACGACAGGATCGGGAAGCCGAACACGCGGACCTTGGTGAGCTGGACGTCGACCTGGGCGTTCGCCTTGACCGCCCCGGCGGTGAGGGTGCCGGTGATCGCGCCGACCTGGTCGAGCTTCACCGTCGCGGACGCCGGGATGAAGCCGAGGACGCGGAAGTGGACGTCGGACTTCGGCAGTGCGAGCTGGGCGCCGAACTTGCCGGAAGCCGCGTCGAGCTTCGCGTCCAGGGTGCCCGGGCCGAGCGGCAGCGTGGCGTGCAGCTGCTTGAGGACCGACTTGCCCTGCAGGGCGTACTTGACCTCGATGCCGCCCGGCGGGTTCGTCGGCGTGGTGCTCGGGGTCGTCGGCTGGGTGGTCGGGGTGGTGGGCTCGGTCGTCGGCGTGGTCGGTTCCGTCGTCGGGGTCGTCGGCTCCGTGGTCGGGGTCGTCGGTTCCGTCGTCGGCGTCGTCGGCTCGGTGGTCGGCGTCGTCGGCTCGGTCGTCGGGGTCGTGGGCTCGGTCGTCGGAGTCGTCGGCTCGGTCGTGGGAGTCGTCGGCTCCGTGGTCGGTGTTGTGGGCTCCGTCGTCGGTGTTGTGGGCTCCGTCGTCGGGGTCGTCGGCTCCGTGGTCGGAGTGGTCGGTTCCGTCGTCGGCGTCGTCGGCTCGGTGGTCGGCGTCGTCGGTTCCGTCGTGGGAGTCGTGGGCTCCGTCGTCGGGGTGGTCGGCGTCGTGGGCGTGGTCGGGGTGGTCGGCGTCGTCGTGCCGCCCGCCGGCTTGATCTCGAACGTGCCCAGCTGCTGGTTCTGGCCCGGGACCGCGACGCAGTCCGAGGTGAACGTGCCGAGGTCGGTCGGCTGGCCGTCCGCGGTGCGCGGGGTCATCGTGGTGCTGAAGTTCCCGACCGTCACCGACGCGGTGCCCGGGCTGGGGAAGGTCACCGCCGGCGCCTTCCCGCTGCTCTTGACGTGGAACGCGCCTGAAGGCGGCACCGGCGTCGAGGCGATCGTCAACGGGAGGTTCAGGTTCAGCGTCTTGTCGACCGGGTACTTGAGCACGGCCGCGGCCTTCGCCGAGCCGTCCAGCGAAGTGGCGCCGACCAGGGCGAGGCCCTCGGTGGCGGTCTCCGGCACGGTGACGTCGACGTCGAAGGTGATCGGGGTCGACGACGCGCCCGCGACGGCGTTGTCGGGCAGGTTGGTGTCGATCTTCACCGACAGCACCTGGTCGCCGATCAGCGGGAACGGGCAGTTGTAGTTGAGCGTCAGGCTCACCGGCGCGGCCTGGCTCGGGCCCGCCCCGACGAGCGCGACGGTCGCCGCGACCGCCGCTGCGGTCGCGGCGGCCAGGCCGAAGGCGGGCTTTCTCGACTTCCACGAAAACTTCACGGGTCGTCACCTCGGGAAATGGGGGAATTTCGGCAAAGCTACCTCCGTGTTTCCGGGTGAACAAGCCGCTCCCGATTCTTTGTCACGCGCGAGGGATCGCCTGTGTCCGGAAGGGTCACGCAGGTCAGCCCTTGTCACGCCGGTGCGATCCGATTCCGCGAAAATTGTCACGTGCCCGGCGAATGGCGGCGGAGTTCTTGATCGCGACGGCCCGGTCCCGATACCTTTTGCGAGGCAGGAAAGGAGCGGCCATGCCCCAGCCGGTCATCGCCGTGACGGACCTCGCGAAGCAGTACGGCGAAGTCACCGCGCTCGCCGGGATCAGCCTCACCGTCGCCCGCGGCGCGGTGCTGGCGGTCCTCGGCCACAACGGCGCCGGGAAGACCACCTTGATCGACATCCTCAGCACCCGCGTCCGGCCGAGCGCCGGCACGGCCCGCGTCTGCGGCTACGACGTCGTGCAGCGCGGCCGCGCGGTCCGGCGGCGGATCGGGGTGACCGGGCAGTTCGCCGCGGTCGACGACACGCTGTCCGGCCGCGGGAACCTCGTGCTGATCGCCCGGCTGCTGGGCGCGAAACCGCGGCAGGCGCTCGCGCGTGCCACCGAACTGATCGCCGCCTTCGGCCTCGAAGACGCGGCCGACCGCCCGGCCGGGACGTACTCCGGCGGGATGCGGCGCCGGCTGGACCTGGCCGCGGGCCTGGTCGGCGCGCCGCAGGTGCTCTTCCTCGACGAGCCGACCACCGGGCTGGACCCGGTGAGCCGGGCCGGGCTGTGGTCGATCGTCGAGGGCCTCGCGGCGCGCGGCACCACGGTCGTGCTCACCACCCAGTACCTCGAGGAAGCGGACCGGCTGGCCGACCACGTCGTCGTCCTCGGCTTCGGGCACATCACGGTGTCGGGGACGCCGGCCCAGCTGAAGGCCCGGCTCGGCACCCGCACCGCGACCTGCACGTTCGGCACCGAGCTGGCGTTGCGGCGCGCGGCGGACGCGTTGGCGCGCCTCGGTCTCGCGGCCGGCCGCGCCGGGCTGGTGCTGACGGTGCCGCTGTCCGGCCCGGGCGACATCCCGGTGGTGGTCCGCGCCCTCGACGCGGCGGGCGCGCCCCTGCGCGACCTGACGGTGACCGAGCCGACGCTCGACGACGTCTACCTTTCGCTGCACCGGGCGGCATCGTGACGCAATCCCGCCACCACGCGGCCGTCGCCGCGCTGGCCGATCCGGCGGCGTGGCCGGAATCGGGCTTCTGGACGCAGGTCCGCGTCCTGACGGCCCGATCGCTGCGCACCGCGTTCGGCGACCGCCGGCTGGTCTTCTTCGGCCTGCTGCAGCCGATCGTGCTGCTGTTGCTGTTCAGCCAGGTGTTCAGCGGCGTCGGCGCCCTGCCGGGCGTCGCGGCGTACCAGGGTTACGTGAACTTCCTGGTGCCGGCCACGCTGGTCAACATCGCGATGACGACGGCGATGAGCTCGGGAGCGGGCCTCCTGGCGGAGATCTACGGCGGCTTCACCGGCCGCCTGCGCTGCCTGCCGATCTCGCTGTTCTCGGTCCTGGTGGCCCGAACGCTGGCGGACTCGGCACGGCTGGGCGTTCAGTTGGTGGTGACGGCCCTCGCGAGCGTGGCGTTCCTGGGCTTCCGCCCGGCGGGCGGCGTGGCCGGTCTGGGCTTGGCGTTGGCGCTGACGCTGGTGGTGGGCTGGTGCCTGAGCTGGGTGTTCGTGGCGATCACGACGTGGCTGCGCAAGGCGGAGACGCTGCAGGCGGCATCGTTCGTGGTGATGTTCCCGCTGATGTTCTCATCGAGCGCGTACATGCCACTGGACACGATGCCGGCGTGGGTCCGCGCGGTTTCGGCGGTGAACCCGTTGACGTACGCGATCGACGCAACGCGGGCGCTGGCTTTGGGCCGCCCGATCGGCTGGTCGGTGTTGACGGCCCTGGTGATCGCCGCGGTGGCCGCGGTGGCGGGCAGCTTCCTGGCCGCCCGCACCTTCCGCGCCCGCAGCTAACCCAACGACTCCAGGTGCGTCGCCGCCGCTTCCGCGCCGCCGGCTGCCTCGAACGACTCGCGGATTCGCGCCGCCCCTTCCGTGTACTCCGGGGCCGACTCGATCGCCTTCCCAATATCCGCCGCCTTTGCGCGATCGAACCGCAGCCGCACCCCCGCCGAAGCCGCGACCACCTGCTGGGCCAGCATCGACTGGTCGTCGCGGATCGGGGCGACCACCAACGGCACCCCGGCCGCCAGTGCTTCGCACACCGTGTTGTGGCCGCCGTGGCAGACCACCACCGATGCCCTCGCGAACACCGCCACCTGCGGGATCCGGCGGGCCAACGACACGCTCCCGCTGATCAGCGAGCCGGCGGGATCCACCACCAGCCCCTGCACCGACGGCATCCCGGCCAGCGCGTCCACGCTCTCCGCCAGGAACCGCGCCCCCGCCGAGGCGTTCGACGTCCCCAACGTCACCACGACCAGCGGACGTGAGTCCACGAAGGACCAGTCGTCCGACGGCGAAGGCAGCACCGGCCCGACGAACGCCACCGGCACCGCCAAGCGGGGATCTCCGGCCAAGGCGCGGGTCGTGAACGCCAGCACCAGGTGCGGCGAGAACCGCAGGTCGCCGAGCAGGACCCCGTGGCGAGCGCGCAGCCCGGCCTGGAGCTCGGACACCCAGGACGCGATCTTCGGCAACGACCCCAGCGGGTCGGCCAGTTCGGTGGACGTCGAGGCCGACGTCGCCCACGGCAGACCGCACCGCGCGGCCACCAGCGCCCCCGCCATCGCCTGCTGGTCCGCCACGACCACGTCCGGCGCGAACGACGAGACCGCCGAAGCCACGCCCGGCACCATCGCGTCCGCGAGCGGCACCAGGTACGACTCCCACAGGTACTTCAGCGCCGCGAACCCGCGCAACCCCGGCGGCCGCAGGGACAGTTCGAACGGCGCGGAATCCCCGGCCGGGAAAACCGTGCCGGAGACCAAAGTGGACAGAGCAGGCTCGGGGCCGCACCAAGCGACGGTATGGCCCCGCGAAGAGAGCACCTCAGCGACCCCGCGCAACGGCGCCACGTGCCCGGCCAGCGGCGGCACGACCAGCAGGAACCTCACGCCGCGTGCCGCCCGATCCAGCGAAGCACCAGCTCGCGCACCTCCCGGTGCTGCTCCACCAGCACCGAATGCCCCTGCCCCTCGAATACGTGCAGCTCGCCGTTCGGCAGCAACGACGTCAGGGCTTCGAGGTCGTCGGCCTGGTAGCCGTGACTGCCCAGGATGGACAGCACCGGGCAGCCGATCGCCGCCACCTGTTCCCACGTCAGCAACGGCCCGAGCGGGACCTCCTCGGCCATCTTCGTCGACGTGATCCGCTCGGCCGCCATCCGCGCCAGCCGCCGGTGGTGGGCGCTGAAGTTCGCCTCGATCCAGTCGAAGCTCTCCTCCACCTGCAGGAACCGGACGGTGTGCGCGAGGATCGCGCTCATCTTCTCCGCCCACACCTCGGTCGCCGGCTCCGATTCGATGCACACGATGCTGCGGACCCGGGACGGGCAAGCGACGGCGTAGCTGTAGGCCAGCGTGCCGCCGAAGCTGTTGCCCACCAGGTGCACCGGCCGGTCGACGCCGAGCTGCCGCAGCAGGTCGTCGAGGTCGGCGACGAAGTCCCCGAGCGTGTAGCCGCGCTCCGGCCGCTCGGTCTTGCCGTGCCCGCGCAGGTCGTAGCTGATCACGTCGATCCCGGCGGCCGCGACCGGCGGGGCCAGGGTCAGGTAGAAGCTCGCCAGGCTGTCGGTGCCCATGCCGTGCAGGAACACCACGGTTTCGGTGCCGCCGGCGGGCACGAGCTGCACGTTCGTGCGCAGCCCGTTGACGGTCATCGTGGGCACGTGCGCTCCCCCACGAACCGGGCGATGTCGCCGACGGTCAGGCCGATGACGTCGTCGAGGTCCTTCTCCGCCAGGTACTCGGCGAGGTTGACGGCCGGCCCGAAGTGCTCGGCGAGAATGCTCGCGAAGGTCACCAGGTCGATGCTCTCCAGCTGCAGGTCCTCGTGGAACGTCGTGTCGGGCGTGATCTCGACGCCGAGGACTTCGGCGTCGCCGACGAGCTCGGCGAGCAGCTCGGCGACGACGTCGAACGTGGTGGACGCGATGGTCATTTCGTGCTCCTGACGTGGGCGATGGCGGTGTCGCCGTCCAGCTCGACCGGGACGGCGAAGCGCGGCAGGTCCCGGTGCCGTCCGGACACCGTGCCGTCGTCGTGGACGCGGATTTCCGCCGGGTAGACGGGTTCGCCGAGCCGGGCGCGGACGGCGTCCTTGACGGCGATCCGCCGCAGCAGCCAGCCGCGTTGCTGCCGCGGCGGGACGGCGGCGAACTCGGCGCGTTCGGACGCGCTGAGGTAGATCCCGGCGTAGATGTCCCGCGCGGCGACCGTCGGCCAGCGGTCGGTGACGGCCACCGAGCCGTCGTCCCGCCGTTCGGCCAGCAGGTGCTCCGCCGGGAACGCGTAGACGCGGTGGGCGGCGCGGTCGCACGGGAACCGGACGTCCCGCCAGCCTTCGATGCTCGCCAAAACGTCACCGTCGCCGACCAGCTGGGCGTCCATCTCGAGGACGTCCGGCCGGGGCAGCCGGACCCGCACCAGGCACTCGAGCCGCGTTCCGGGCGCCGGTTCGGGGCCGTGCCAGGTCAGCCGGCCGATCGAGCGCGGGAAGGCCAGGAGGTCGCCGGCCCGGGTGGCCATCAGCCAGCAGCCGAGCAGCTGGCCGACGTTGTCGAGCAGCCCGCCGGGGGCGTCCGGGACGACCAGTTCGCCGCGGATGTGCTGCTCGCCGAGGCCTATCAGCCGGGCCAGGCCCTGGTACGCGGGGCCGTGGAACATCTCGCGCCGCGCGTAGATTTCGGCCGCGGACAGCGGCGGCGCGGTCTCCGGCCCGGGCACCCCGGCCCGTGACGGCGGTGGCGCGAAGGTCCCCAGTTCGACGGTCATCAGCGCGTACGGCCCGATTTCGACGGTCACATGATCGCCCTCGCGGCTCATCGACAGCGGCACCTGCTGTGCCGGGGCGGCGATGAGCCAGCGCGAGAACACCGCGTCCCGCACCGCGACCGCCGTCGTCCCCGGCCAGGTGCGCTCGACGGCCCGGCAGGCGAGGTCGACCAGGGTCGTCGCGGGGACCACCGGGCGGAAGTCCGACTCGTCGGGCCAGCCGTCGCGCTGCCGGAAGAACCGGTGGTCACGCAGGTACGGCATGGCCGTCAGGGACACGTCCACAGTGGACTCGACGCGGCGCCGGGCGGCCGCGACGACGTCCGCCGCGGCCTGGCGGGTTTCGGTGAGCAGCGCGGTGAACTCGGCGACGATCGGGTCCGGCACCCCGGCCGGCAGACCCGGCTCGTCCAGCAGGCCGCGCGCCGACTCCCCCAGCGAGAGCAGGGAGTTCCCGGTGGTGAGCCGGATCCGCCGCGGTTCCAGCGCCGCGAAGTCCGGGTCGCCGCCCTCGGTCCACAACGCGGTGGTGAGCCGCCGGAGCTGCGCGAGTCCGGGCCGCGTGCCGGACGCGGCCGCGACGACCAGGTGCCGCCGCTCGCCCAGCGTGTCGGCGACGAACGAGCCGAGCTGACCGGCGCCGACCGGCACGAACACCCGGAACCCGGCGTCGTGCAGCGCCTCGGTCAGCTCCCGGAACCGGACCGGGCGCAGCAGGTGGTCCAGGTAGAGCCGGCGGACTTCGGCCGGGTCCGCCGGGTACGGCCGCGCGGTCGTCGCCGACCAGACCGGCAGCGCCGGCGCGCGCAGGTCCAGGCCCGCGACGAGCTGGGCGAAGGGCGCGAGGTGCGGTTCCATCAGCGGGGTGTGGAACCCGGAGCGGAACGGCAGGGTCGTGGCCACGATCCCCGCGCCCCGGCACGTCGCCGCGAAGTCCGCGACGGCGTCCGGCGGCCCGCACACGATCGTCTGCCTCGCCGCGTTTTCGTGAGAGACGACCAGGTCGGCGGGCAGCAGCTCGGCCACGCGGGCCGCCGAGGCGCCCAGCACGAGGTAGTCCGCCTCCGGCAGCTCGAAGCCGTCCGGCCAGTAGCGCGCCACCGCGTCCGGCGCCGCGGTGTACATCCCGGCGGCCTGCATCGCCGTCCACTCCCCGACGCTGTGCCCGGCGAGTGCGTCCGGCCGGATCCGCAGCCGCCGCAGAACGTCGTCGAGCAGCAGCCCGGCCGCCGACACGCTCGCCGCGCGGTCGAGCACGCTCGCCGTCGACCACTGGGGACGGTCGAGTCCGAAGTGCTTCGCCACGTCGTCGAGCCGCGGTTCGCCGCCCGCTTCCAGTCCCGGGTGGACGAACGCGGTCTTCCCGCCCGGCAGCAGCGGATCGACGCTGCACCAGACGTCGCCGGCACCGTGCCACGACCGGCCCTCGGCCGCCACCTTGGCGATCACCCGCCGGGCCGTGGCCCGCTTGCGCTCGTCGGGGCCGACGATCCCGAGCCGGCACGGGCCGTCCCCCGGACCGGGCGTGTCGAGCTGGTCCAGGAGTTCCTCCGGCGTGCGGGCGGCCAGGCGCAGCACGCGTTCCGGTTCGTCGACCCGCACCCGCCGCTTCGGGGCCGGATCCCCGGCTTCGAGGACGACGTGGGCGTTCACGCCGCCGAAGCCGAACGCGTTGACCGCGGCCACCCGCGGCAGCGCGCCCCACGGCTCGGCCTCGGCCAGCACCCGGAAGCGGGTCTTGTCGAGCAGCGGGTTCGGGTCGGCGCAGTGCAGCGTCGGCGGCAGGACGCCGTGGTGCAGGGCGAGGGCCACCTTGACCAGCCCGGCGACCCCGGCGGTCGGCAGCGTGTGCCCGATCATCGACTTCACCGAGCCGATCACCGCGCGGGGCCCGGCCGCCGGGCCGAAGACATCGGCGACCGTGGTCAGCTCGGCGGCGTCCCCGGCGGGGGTCGCGGTGCCGTGCGCTTCCAGCAGGCCGATTTCCGCGGGATCGCGGCCCGCCCAGGCGCGGCGCAGGGCGAGGGTCTGGCCGGCGACGGACGGGCTGAGCAGGCTCGCGCCCCGCCCGTCGCTCGACGTGCCGCAGCCGCGGATCACGGCGTACACGCGGTCGCCGTCGCGGCGGGCGTCGGCCAGCCGCTTGAGCACGACGATCGCGGTGCCCTCGCCGATGAGCATGCCGTCCGCGTCGCGGGACAGCGGGCTGATCCGCTGGCTCGGCGACAGCGCGCCGAGCTGGGTGAACAGCGACCACAGCGTGTCGTCCTGCGTCTGGTGCGCGCCACCGGCGAGCACGACGTCGCAGCGGCCGCGGGCCAGCTCGCCGATCGCCTGGTCGACGGCGACCAGCGAAGACGCGCAGGCGGCGTCGACGGTGTACGCCGGGCCGCCGAGGTCCAGCCGGTTCGCCACCCGCGCGGCGGCGAGGTTCGGCACCAGCCCGGCCGCGGTCTCGGGCCGGAACTCGCCGAGCGGTTCCAGCAGCGCCGTCCGCAACCGCTCGAGGACGGCCGGACCGGCCGACGGCATCAGCTCGCCGACCGTGCGGGTGATCTGCCGGACGGTGCGGACGCGCTGGTCGAAGCCCTGTAGCCCGGGCGAGAGGTAGCCGCCGCGGCCGAGCACCACGCCGATCCGCTCGGGGTCGCCGAGCCGGCCGAGGCCACCGGCGTCCGCGACCGCGCCGACGGCGACGGCCAGCGCCGTCAGCTGGTCCGGCTCGGTGCCGTCGAGGGACGTCGGCGGGACACCGTGGGCGACCGGATCGAAGTCGAGGGTGTCCGCGGTGAAGCCGCCACGCCGGCCGTGGGTGCGGTCCGGCGCGGCGCCGTCGCGGCCGTGGAACTCCGGGTCCCGCCGGTGCGGCGGGACATCGGTGACGGCGTCGGTGCCGTCGACGAGGTTCCGCCAGTACTGGTCCACTGTGGACGCGCCGGGCAGGAACACGCCCATGCCGACGATCGCGACCGGGGTCACCACAGCGACGCCGTGTACAGCACCGCACGGTCCGTGCCGTAGGCGAGTTCGCGCAGCAGGGCCGCGGTGGCCTCGCCCGGGTCGAGCAGGGCGACGTCCCGGCGTTCGTACTCGCGGGCCAGCTCCGGCGAGACCATGCCGCCGTGGTCCTGCTCCGGCGCCCACGGTCCCCAGTGGACGGTCACCGCGCGTCCCGGCCAAGCCGTCCCGAGTGTTTCCAGCGCGTCGTTCGCGGCGGCGTAGTCGGTCTGGCCGCGGTTGCCGAGCACGGCGGCGATGCTGCCGAAGAAGGCGACGAACCCGGGTTCGGTCTCGAACGCTTCGAGCAGGGCGCGTGCACCGTCCACTTTGGTGTCGAAGACGGTCCGGAACGACGATTCGTCCTTATCCGCCATCAGCCTGTCGTCGATCACCCCGGCGGCGAAGACGACGCCGTCGACCCGGCCGCCCAGGTCCTTGACCAGCCGGTGGACCGCGTCCGCGTCACGGACGTCGAGCGCGTGGTAGGCCGGGTCGCCGCCGGCGGCGCGGATCTGGTCGAGCGTCCGCCCGATCTCGCGCTGGGCCAGCACGGTCCGCACCCGGCGTTCGATGCCGGCCACCGAGCCCCCGCGGCCGGCGAGCACCGCCCGCATCGCGGCCGGGTCGGCGGGCAGGTCGTCCGGTTCGCCGGGCCACGGCGTGCGCCCGGCCAGCTCGATCCGGGCCCCGGAGGCGGCGAAGGCGACCGCCGCGTGGGCGGTGATCCCCCGGGCCCCGCCGATCAGCAGCACGACGGAGTCCGGGCCCAGGCCCAGCGCGGCGAGTTCGCCGCTGACCGGGCCGGCGCCGGAGTAGGCGATCGACGGCAGGTCCGCCGGCCGCGGCTCGACGGTGAACCGGCCGGCGTTGTCGTGCCCGACGACCGCGGGACCGTCGCTGAGGGCCTCGTCCACCAGCGTTTTCGCCACGTCCTGCGTGACCTCGACGAGCCGCGTGACCCCCTCGCGTTCCAGCGCGGCCGACCGGACCAGGCCCCTCAGCCCGGGGACCGTGTCCGGCTCCGCCGCCACGAAAACGTCCCCGCGCAGCGCCTTGAGCCGGGTGAACACCTCGGTGAGGTCGCGGGCGAACAGCACGGTGAGGTCCGCGTCCCCGGTGACGACCTCCGCCCCGGCCGCGGCGAAAGCGGCCCGCACGGCGTCGTCCGGCGCGGCCACGGTCTTCCCGCGCAACCGCCCGGGATCCGGGTCGAGCGGCACCGGCACCCGCTCGAGCCGGTACCGGGTGGGCGCTTCCGTGGCCGGTGTGGGGTTCAGCCAGCTTTCCAGGTGTGCCGTCAGCGCGTCCGCCGTGCGGTCGCGGCTGAGCTGGTCGGTGCGGTCGTCGGCGGGCAGACCGAGGCGCGACAGCAGCGTGCCGGCGATCTCGGTCCGCTTGATCGAGTCGATCGAGAGGTCGGCTTCGAGGTCGAGGTCACCGGCGATCATCTCGGCCGGGTAGCCGGTGCGCTCGCTGATCACGCCGATCACCGTGCCGAGGACGTCGGCCGGGGCTTCGGGTTCCGGCTGCGGCTCTTCGATCCGCGGCTCCTCGAGCACCACCGGCACCGGTACCGGGGCGGGCGCTGGCCCGGGCGCGGGTGCGCTGCCGAGGTAGCCGAGCATGACCTCCCGCTGGGCGGCGACGAGCTCGCGGGTGGTGCGCAGGAAGTCCACGATCGCCTGGTCGCGGCCGGGCGCGGGCTGGGTCATGGCGGTACTCCGGATTCGTCGGGCCGGGGGCAGGGCGGGGACGGCGGAGCCGGGCGCGCGGACGGACCGCCCGTCCACGGCCCAGGCGGTCGGGGACGGTTCGGGGGGCTTCGGCCTGGCCAGCCGTTCGGTCCGGACGTCGACCCCGGCTTCGGCCAGTGCGGTGAGCGCGGCCAGGAAGCCGGTGAGGTCGGGCCCGCAGGCGACGACGGTGTGCGGCCGGTCGCCGAGGATGTCCTTGACCAGCCGCGTCAGGACCCGACCGGGCCCGGCTTCGACGAAGATGCGCGCCCCGGCCGCGTACATGGCCTCGATCTGGTCGAGGAACCGCACGGGGGCACCGATCTGCGCGGCCAGTTCACCGCGCACGTCGTCTTGGTACGGCTGGGCGGTCCGGTTGGCCCACACGGGCTTCCGCGGAGTCCCGATCGCCGCTTCGCTCAGTGCCCGGGCGAAAACCTCGCCCGCACCGGCGACCAGCGGACTGTGGAAGGCACAGGCGACGGGGATCCGCTGGGCGGAGACGCCGACCTCCTCGAGCCGCCGGATGGCCCGTTCGACCGCGGCGACGGGTCCGGAGAGGACGGCCTGCTCGGGCGCGTTGTGGTTGGCGACGACGACGTCCGGGCCGATCAGCGTGGCCGTGAGCGCGTCGCGGTTCGCCTTGACGGCGGCCATCGTCCCGGGCCGGGCGACCTGGGCGATGGCTTGCGCACGGGCCCGGCTGAGGCGCAGGAGGGTCGCGGTGTCGAAGGCCCCGGCGACGGAGAGGGCGACGAGTTCGCCGTAGCTGTGCCCGGCCAGGAAGTCGGGATGGACGTCGAGCTGGCCGAGAAGCTTCACGACGGCGGTTTCGACGAGCCCGAGCGCGGGCTGCGCGACCCGGGTGTCGGTGAGGGCGCTTTCTCGAGCGTCGGCGGCCTCGGCGGTGAAGGCTCGGGGCGGGAAGGCCGTCGCGGCGACGTCGGGCGCGAGGCGGAGGAGTTCGGCGAGCTCGGGGAAGTGGACGAAGAGCTCGGCGAGCATGCCGGTGCGCTGGCTGCCCTGGCCGGGGAAGAGAAAGGCGATCTTGCCGGGATCGCCGGCCGCGTCGCGCCGCCGCGCCACCGCGCGTTCCAACTCGGCCAACGCCTTCTCGGCCGCCGGTGCCCAGTCCCGCAACCCGT
Source organism: Amycolatopsis sp. 505 (assembly GCF_031625235.1). Lineage (NCBI taxonomy): Bacteria > Bacillati > Actinomycetota > Actinomycetes > Pseudonocardiales > Pseudonocardiaceae > Amycolatopsis > Amycolatopsis sp. 505. Next base: position 191,926 of record NZ_JACKQP010000001.1, on the reverse strand, counting down.
GCCGGCGATCCGGAGCCACCGGTGCCGCGCCCAGAACGGCGTGGAAGTTCGTCCCCCCGAAGCCGAACGCGCTCACCCCCGCCAGCCGGGCCGGGTGCGCCCACGGCCGGGCCGCCGTCGTGAACGTGAACGGGCTCGCCGCCGGGTCCCAGGCGTCGTTCGGCCTGGTCAGCTGCAACGTCGGCGGGACCACCTCGTGCCACAGCGCCAGCGCCGCCTTGATCAGCCCCGCCAAGCCCGCTGCGCACTTCGTGTGGCCGATCTGGCTCTTCACCGACCCCAGCACGCACGAACCCGCTTCCGCGCCCGCCTCCGCGAAGAACGCCGTCAGCGTGCGCAGCTCGGTGGCGTCGCCCACCACCGTTCCCGTGCCGTGGGCCTCGACCAGCCCCACGTCCACAGGGGACACTCCCGCGTCCCGGTACGCCCGCTCCAGCGCCCGGCGCTGCCCCTCCGGCCGCGGCGCCGTCAAGCCGAGCGCCTTGCCGTCGCTGGCCGCGCCGACGCCCTTGACCAGCGCGTAGATCCGGTCGCCGTCGCGCTCGGCGTCGGACCGGCGCTTGAGCACCAGGCACGCCACGCCCTCACCCAGCGCGATGCCGTCGGCCGCCGCGTCGAACGGGCGGCAGCGGCCCGTCGGGGACAGCGCGCCCGCCGACGTGAACATCAGGTAGTCGTGGATGCCGTTGTGCAGGTCGACCGCACCACAAAGGACGAGCGAGCTCGTGCCCGCGCGCAGTTCCTTCGCCGCGAGGTCGAGCGCGGCCAGCGACGAGCCGCACGCCGCGTCCACCGTGTAGTTCGCGCCGCCGAGGTCGAGGCGGTTCGCGATCCGGCCGGAGATGACGTTGGCGAGCGTGCCCGGGAACGTGTCCTCGGTCGGCTCGGGCAGCTGGGCGAGCAGCTCGGGTGGCACTTCGTCGAGGTAGCCGTCGAGCAGGGACCGCAGGGTGCCCGCGTTCGCCAGGTCGCCGCCGGCCTCCGCGCCGAACACCACGCTCGTGTGCTCGCGGTCGAAGTCCCGGTTCGCGTACCCGGCGTCGGCCAGCGCGCGGCGCGCGGTCTCCAGGGACACCAGCTGCGCCGGGTCGATGCCGCCCATCGCCGACGGCGGGATGCCGAACTCCAGGGGGTCGACGTCCAGCGGGGGCAGGAAGCCGCCCCACTTCGACGTCGACTGTCCGAAGTAGACGTCCGGGTCCCAGCGCTCGCGGGGGACCTCGGTGACGGCGTCGTCGCCGCGGAGGATGGCCGACCAGAACGCCGGCAGGTCGGGCGCGCCGGGGAACGTGCAGGCCATGCCGATGATCGCGAGGTCACCGGAGTCCGGCGCCGGTTCTTCCGGGCGGACGAACGCCTTCCCGGCGGTGACCTCGCGGTGCAGTTCGGGGATGGTCGTCCGGCGGTCGCGCAGGACGGCCACCTCGCCCGCCATGAACATCCCCTCGGCCAGCTGGGTGGCCGTGTCCAGGGCCTCGCCGTCGCGGCGGACGCCCTTGCTGGCGACGCGCAGCCGTCCGGTGTTCAGCTCCTCCAGTCGTTGCCACGCTTCGGGCGTGTCCCCCAGACCGGCCTTGACCTGCGCGAATTCCGCCGTGTACGGGCTGGGCAGGCAGCGCGTGCGGTGGCCCGGCGCGGTTTCCAGCGTGACGGTCGTGTCCGCGGCGAGCGCGCGGTCCTGGAACAGGCCGGTGATCGCGCCGTGCGCCACGGCTTCTTCGGTGAACAGGTAGGCGGTGCCCATCAGGACGCCGGCGGCGTCGAGCGGCTCGGCCATCGCGGCGACCATGGCGGCCGAACGGGCGTCGTGGATCCCGCCCGCGAAGAGCACCTCGACGTCCTTCGCGGTGCCGAGGACGGCCAGTTGCTCCTCCCACAGCTCGAAACTCGCCTTCGGGCCGACGTGCCCGCCGCACTCGGCGCCCTCGAAGACGAACCGGCGGATCCCGGCGTCGAGGTACTGGCGGAGCAGGACCGGCGAGGGCACGTGCAGGAACGTCGCGATCCCCTCGGCTTCCAGGGCTTTGGCCTGCCCCGGTTTCCCGCCCGCGACCAGCACGCACCGCGGCCGCGCCGCGCGGATCGCGGCGAGCTGGGCGACGCGCAGGTCGTCGGGGACGAAGCCGAGGATGCCCGCGCCCCACGGCCGGTCGCCGAGGCGCTCGGCGGTCCGGGCGAGCAGCTCGGTGGTGCGCGCGCCGTTCGCCGTGGCCACCGCGACGAACGGGAACCCGCCCGCGTCGGCGACCGCGGCCGCGAAGCCCGGCTGGTCGCTCACCCGCGTCATCGGGCCCTGCACGACCGGTAGCGCACTGCCCAGGGTCGCGCACAACCGTGTGCCGAGCCCGGCCGCGGGCACCTGCGCGCCGACGATCCGTCCGACGTCCACAGTGGATTCGACGACGACGCCCGTCGCGCCTCCGGCGAGCGCACCCACCGCCGTCCGCGGCCCGGCCGCGCGGCCCCACACCGGGACGTCGAAGGTGTTCAGGAGCTGTTGCAGCAGAACGAAGTCACTCAGGTCACCACCTCGGGCGACGAGTCCCAGCGCGCCGCCGCGAACGGCTTCGGCGGCCGTAACGACGTCCGCGACCTCGGCGAGCGCCCCGGCCCACGGCGCTTTCGTGCGGACGGCGAAGGCCGCTCCCGCGGGCACCGGGCCGTCCGTCCGCACCGCGTACGGCACCCGGACCCGGGCCGCGACCAGCCGCAGGTCCGCGGGATCGGCGCCGTCGAGGACGCCGAGGCCGCCGCCGCGCGCGACCGCGGCGACCACGTCGGGATCGCCGACCCCCAGGCACCGCAGCCGACGAGCGTGCGACGGCGGGACGAGCTCGGCCATCGGCGGACCTCCTGTGCACGGGGCGTTGCGATCTTCAGGAATAACGCACGAGGCACCGGAAACGCAATACTCGTGCTAACGTGCAAAACCGTGGAACAAGGCAGGATCCTGGCCCTGAGCAGCACTTTTATCACCCGCATCGCAACCCGGAAATACATTTCCCGCACGCACGTGACAATTCGAAGCTGAAATATCTGGAGCTCGCGTGGAACTGACTGGACGCGTGGTCGCGCTGACCGGCGCGGCACACGGAATCGGGGCCGCCATGGCCCGCCGCTTCGCCGCGGAAGGCGCGGCCGGGGTGGTCGTGTCCGACGTGGACGCCGCCGGCGCCGCCCGGGTGGCGGCCGAGATCACCGTCGCGGGCGGCCGGGCCGTCGGGGTGGCCGCCGACGCGACGTCCAAACAGGACCTGAAGGCGCTGGTCGCGACGGCCCGGGCGGAGTTCGGCCACCTCGACGTGTTCTGCGCCAACGCGGGCGCCGCGTTCGGCACCGGCGTGCACGCGGCCGACGAGCAGTGGCAGCGGTCGTGGGAGATCAACGTCATGCAGCACGTCCACGCCGCGCAGGTGGTGCTGCCCGCGATGCTGGCCCGCGGCGAAGGGTATCTGCTGATCACGGCGTCGGGCGCCGGTCTGCTCGGCATCCCGGGTGACGCGCCCTACTCGGTGACCAAGCACGCGGCCGTCGGCCTCGCCGAGTGGCTGGCGATCACCTACCGGCCGCGCGGGGTGCGGGTCAGCGCGCTGTGCCCGCTCGGCGTCCGGACGGCGCTGCTGGAGCCCGGCATCGCCGCCGGTCACCCGGCCGCGCTGGCCATCGCCGCGGCGGCCCCGCTGATCGACCCCGAAGACGTCGCCGAGGCGGTCGTGCGCGGCCTCGGCGAGGAGGAATTCCTGATCCTGCCGCACGAATCGGTACGGGAGTCCTTCGCGCGCAAGGCCGGCGCGGTCGACGCGTGGATCGACGAGATGGCCGTGGGAGGCTGACGTGGAGTACCGCAGGGTCGGCGCGAGCGGGCTCGCCGTCAGCGAGATCGCCTACGGCAACTGGCTGACGCACAGCGCGCCCGGCTGCGTCGCGGCGGCGCTGGACGCGGGCATCACGACGTTCCACACCGCGGCGGCCTGGGACGGCGGCGCCGCCGAAGCCGCATTCGGGGCGGCGTTCGCCGGGGTGCGCCGCGAAGACCTGGTGCTGTGCACCGGCGTGTTCTGGCCGGAAGGGCCGGGCCCCAACGACGCGGGGTTGAGCCGCAAGCACGTGATCGCGTCCCTGGAGGGCTCGCTGCGGCGGCTGCGCACCGACTACGTCGACGTCTACCAGCTGCTGCGCTTCGACTACCGCACGCCGGTCGCCGAGACGTTCCTCGCGCTGTCGGACCTGGTGCGGCAGGGGAAGATCCGCTACGTGGGCACGTCGGAATGGACGGCCGAGCAGCTGCTCCAGGCCCACGAAGCCGCTCAGCGGTACGACGTGCCGCTGATCGCCAACCAGCCGCACTACTCGATGCTGTGGCGGGTGCCCGAGGCCCAGGTGATGCCGGTGGGCGCACGGATCGGCGTCGGGCAGTTCGCTTCGGTGCCGCTCGCGCAGGGCGTGCTGACCGGCAAGTACCGGAACGGGCGGATCCCGCCGCCGGGCTCACGCGGGGCCGGGCCGTCGTACGCGCGGCCGTTGCTCCTGCCGGAGCTGCTGGAGCGGGTGGAGCTCCTGCGCGGCGTCGCGGACGACGCCGGCCTGACGATGGCCCAGCTCGCGCTGGCGTGGACGTTGCAGCACGAGACGGTCGCCGCGGCGGCCGCCGGCGCGAGCACGCCGGAGCAGGTCACGGAGAACGCCAAGGCCGCCGGCGTCCGGCTCGACCTCGACGTGCTGACCCGGATCGACCAGCTGCTCGGCAGCTTCGTCCAGACCGACCCGCGGCTGGTGTGGTCGCCGCCGGCCCAGCTGACCTGACGCGTTATCCGGCACCCAGGCAGACGAAGGGCCGCCGGAACGGGTCGACGGCGATGGCGTCGGCCAGCGCGAGCGCCGGGCTCTCCCGGACGGCCAGTGCGCGGTAGTAGTCGTCCATCGCGGCGGCCGAGGCGAGGTCGCCGACGCGGGACAGCGGCGCGATCACCGTCCGGGAGCCGCTGGCCAGCAGCGCGCTGGCGAAGCCGAGGGCCTCGTCACCGGGCCGGATCCGGTTCATCGCGAGCTCGCACGCGGCGAACACGACCTGCCGCGGCGGCTGCCGCAGCCCGGCCATCTCGTGGCCGAAGAGGGCACCGTCGGCGAGTTCGAGCCGGGAGAACAGCGCGTTCTCCGGCTCGTGGGCGCCGTGTGCGGCGAAGTGCGCGAGCTTGGCGCCGTCCATCGCGCGCAGCACGGACTTCACGGTGGCCTTGGCTCCGGTCATCGTCGTCGCGGTGCGGTAGTGCGTGGTGAGCTTCTCGAGTTCACCGCGGGCGCCGGCCAGCCCGGGCCCGCGCACGAGCACGATCTTGCGGGCCCGCGAGGACTTCGTCAGCTCGGCGGCGAGCCAGGCGGTCGCCGACGGCGCGACGACGGTCGGCCGCCCCCGCAGCCCGGGCAGCACCCCCCACGGCACGGCGTAGAGCGGCCCGGTCGGGACGACGACCAGTTCGCGGTCGCCGATGAGGTCGGCGAGGGGCTGGATGAGCTGCGTGTCGAGCTTGTCGGCCTGCTTGTGCGCCGACGTCATGACGACCTCGGCCAGCCGCTCGGGCAGGTTGTCGGGGGCCAGGGCGTCGAGGTCGACGTTGAGCACGCGCGCGGATTCGGCGGCGGATTCGGCGGACCCGAGCCGCACGAGCCGGCACTCGCCCCCGGCGATGACGACGGCGACGAGCTCGTCCCCGGAAGCGGCGAAGCTGACCATGGCCCGCTCGCCGAGCCGCGCGACGACCTCGGCCAGCCCGGCCACCGGCCGCGGCCGGCCCCACCGCCCGGTGTGCCAGCCGAGCCGCTGGGCTTCCCGCAACCGTTCGTTGTACTTCGCCCGCAGACCGGCGATGGGGTGCCCGTCGTGCTGGGCTTCCTGGATGGCCTGCCCGAGCCCCCGCACCTCGGCCACGCGCGCGGCGAGCTCCGGATCGGTCCCGGCGGAGAGCGGTTCGTAGCGGTAGGTCTGGGCGCGCGTCCGTTCGAGCCAGACGAACAGCCGCCGCGCATCGTTGCGCTCCAACACGAGCTTGACGGCGAGATCGGCGAGCTCCTGCCCGTGCAGAGCGGTCCCGGAGACGAGGTCCAGCCCGCCCATCCGATCCCGGACGGCATCGAGCTCGGTCAGCCCGGACCGGATCTCGGTGAGCGCCTTCGCCCGGTCCCCTTGGGCAACGGCGAGCTCGGCCCGGCACAGCCGCCGGAGCATCCGGTAGTCGATGGGGGTCAGCTGGCCCGGCCGAGGGACCTTCTGAAGGGTCTCGACGGCCCGCTTGAGGTTCCCCCGCCGGATGTCCAGCCGGACGGCGAGCATCCGCGCGGTGGCGGCCTGCTCGGTCAGGCGCGGAACCGGCAGCGTCTCGGCGGTCCGGATCGCCCGGTGGGGCAGCGCCGCCGGGATCTCCCCGGACCGCAGTGCTTCCCGGACGTCCGCCTGCAAGCCGATGATCTTCGCGTTCCCGACGCAGGTCTGGCAGCCCACCTTGAGCATCCGGCGCCGGGCCGACCCGGCCATCTGCCGGGCGAGGTCGAGCTCGTCCGCCATCAGCGCGGCCTCCGCGCGGTGCAGCTCGATGTAGGCCAGCTCGCGGGTGACGCTCGGCTGCGACTGCATCGTCGCCATCAGGTCGTCGAGGTGTTCGCCCGCCTCACCGGCCAAGCCGGCGGCCAGCAGCGCCTCGGCCTGTTCCAGCCGGAGCTGGGACGGCACGTCGAGATCGAGCGCCCGGTACGACCGCTCGCTGACCTCGTACAGCCGCAGCGCCTCCGGCACGTCACCGGTCCGCAGGGCCAGGGTGCCGAGGAACCGGCGCCCGTCCGCCGCGTCGGCGCGCAGCTCGAACTTCTCCGCGAGCTCGATCGCGCGGTTGAGGTCTTCGCGGGCCTGGGCGACGTTGCCCAGCTTCGTGTGGACCCACCCGGTGGCGGCCAGGGTCTGGACCAGGCCGACCATCCGGGGCTCGGGTTCGGGGGTGTGGTCGAGCCAGTAGCGCCGGTGCTCCATCGACGCGGCGAAGTACGCGAGGCTCTCCTCGTTCCGGCCGACGCTCATCAGCCGGGCCCCGTAGTTGTGCTCCAGCGCCGCACTCAGCTCGGCGCGCACGACGGGGTCGACCACCCCGTTGATCAGCAGGCGGACGTCGTTCAGCCCGGCCAGACCGGCCTTGAAGTCTCCGGTGATCTCCGACGTGAGTGCCACGAGCGTGCTGGAGAGCCGGATCCGCGTGATCATCCAGTCGGTGTGGTGCTCGGGTTCGACCGGATACATCGCGTCCAGCAGGCCCATCCCCTTGCGGAGGAGGCGGACACCTTCGTGGAAACGCCCGAGGCAGGAGACGTCCGAAGCGGTCTGCTGGAGTTTGCGGACCCTGTCGATGGTCTCGGACGGGTCCAGCTTTGTCACAGGCACTCTCCTATGACAGCACAGGCGAAAGCAGAACGGAGCCCGCCTACCGGTCAAAGATCGGCAGGCGGGCGGTCACAGCTTGGTGAAGCTCAGTTGACCTTCTGGTAGCACGGAGGTGCGCAGTTCGGCGTCACGACCGGCTCTTCCTTCAGGTGGTCGTGACCGATGTGCACCCAGCCGAACTGGTCGGGCTCGGGGTGCGGGACCACCGGGCCGGCCTTCTCGACCGGCTCCGGCGTTTCCTCCGGCTTGACATCCGTGGGCGTCGACATGGTCGATCTCCTCTCCCCTGGGGATCTTCATGGGGACGCTGCCGTGACGGTGAGTCCCCCTGTCGCGAGGCCCTCTCCTCGCGAACGGACCAATAGTTTCACATCGGAGCAATGATCGGGAGAGTTTTCGCTACGGAAAGTCAGTCCGAAGCGCGTGAGCAGCGTCGATGTCCCGTCCGGAACGTCCTAAAGGGTGAAGTCTGTAACGACGTCCACTACAGACGTGCATTCCGACCAGTGGGCGAGCGGTGTTGCTCCGGATGCGGACCGTGACGACCGGACGATCCGGCGGGACTGTCGCGTGTGGACGGCTAGGCCGTCGCTGCCGCGTGGACCGCGCGAACCAGGCGAGCGTTTTCCGGGGCCGCGCCACCCGGGAAGGCGAACCGGCGGCGGTTGTAGCCGTACGCGAGGCCGCTGCGGGGGTCGGCGAAGGCTTGGGAGCCGGCCGCGCCGCTGTGGCCGAAGGCGCCCTGGCCCAGCACCGGGTAGTCGTCCGAGACGATCGCGAAGCCGAGGCCGAACGCGTTGTGGTTGCGCGTCGCGAGGTCGTCCCCGATCGAATGGATCTGCGCGAACTCGGCCGCGGTCTCCGGCCGCAGGAGCGGCTCCGCGCCGCTGATGACCGCCGCGTACATGCCGGCCAGGCCACGGGCCGACGCAACGCCGCCCACCGAGGCCGGGCTCAGCTGCCGGACCAGCTTGAGGTTCGGCAGCTCCCAGAGTTCGGGCGCCTTCGGGTGGTTGCGGTTGAAGGCGATGCCCGTGATGCTGTCCGGCCCGGTCGCGTTCGCCTCCAGCTCGGCCAGCTGCTCCGGCGTCGGCAGCATCGGCTGCGTGGTCAGGAAGCGCGGCTCCAGGTCCTCGGGCAGCCCCAGGTAGAAGTCCAGGCCGAACGGCTTCCGGACGCGCTCTTCGAAGTGTTCTTGGATGCTGCGGCCGGTGACGCGCCGGACGACCTCGCCGGTCAGGGCGCCGATCACGAGAGCGTGGTAGCCGAACGCGGTGCCGGGCCGCCAGTACGGCCGCTGCGGGGCGAGCCGCTCGGCGATGATGCGGTCGTCGGCGATCTCCTCGGCGCTGAACCCCTCATCGGCGCCCACGACGCCGGCGCGGTGCGCGAGCAGGTCCCGCAGGGTGATCCCGTCCTTGCCGGCGGCGCCGAACTCCGGCCAGTAGTGGGCGACCCGCTGGTCGAGGTCGAGCACGCCGTCCTGCACGAGCAGCGCGACCACCAGGTGCGCGGCCCCCTTCGTGGAGGAGAAGACGCCGGTCAGCGAGTCACCGGTGATGGCGGGCCCGGTCCACAGGTCGACAACCCGTTCGCCGCCGACGTGCGCAACGAGCTGCGCGGCGTAGTCACCGCCTTGATCGGCCGCAACGGCGGCGAACTCCTCCCGGACGGACTCGAACCCATCGGCGACGGTCCCCTGGACGTGCTCGGACGACATGGCGGCTCCCTCGGTGATCTCGACGTCTGCGCCAGGAACCAACCCACGAGAAGCCGAGGTATTCCGGCCGCTCGGTGTTTCGGAACGCGGTAGAGACGCGGCCGCGCGGGTACCAGTCCGATCATGAAGCTGACTTCCACCGTGCTCGGCACGCCGGAACCCCGCGCGCTCGCCGAGTTCTACTCGAAGCTCCTCGGCTGGCCGATCCGCACGGACGAGCCGGAGTGGGTGACCCTCCGCCCGGACGACGGCAGCGCGGGCCTGTCGTTCCAGCTGGAGAACGAGCACATCCCGCCGGTGTGGCCGCCGGCCGAAGGTGCCCAGCAGATGCAACTGCACCTGGACATCGAGGTCGACGACCTCGAGCAGGCAACGGCGGCGGCGACCGCGGCGGGCGCGGTGGTCGCGGAGTTCCAGCCGCAGGAGGATGTCCGAGTGTGCTTCGACCCGGCCGGGCACCCGTTCTGCCTGTGGAAGCGCGAGGGGTGAGGCCGGACCGGGCGGGGTTCTCGGCCCACGACGGGTTCACGCTGTAGCGGTCGCCGACGTTGGCGGTTTCGGCGCGGGCGCTGGTCGAGGGCCTCGTTCTGGCGCGGTTCCTGACGTGTCACGCGATCCGGACGGACCTTCGCGGGTGGGCAGGCCGCAGCGCGCGGCGGCAGTCGATCTCGCGCGCAACGCAGCGGACGAGTGCTGCCGGCACGGACCCCGGGGGTGCCCAACGGCATCAGGCGGGTCATCAGCAGGTGGGCAGGCGTCATCGGCACGGCAAGACGCAATCCTCAGCGGGGCGAGGCGACCGCGGACGGCATGGACAGGCCGCACGGGTGGTCAGCGGGACGGGGTAGGCGCCGTCGGTACGGAAAGCACCGCGAGCGTGATCAGCGGAGCGGGCGCCGGTGACGCGGAATCACGGCGCGGGTCATCAGCGGGGAGAGCCGACGCTGGCGGCACGGAGGGACCGCGAGGGCGGGCACCGGCCGAGCCCGAAGCACCGCGTCTGTCCTCAGCGGGGTAGAGCGGCAAATGGCCGCATGGAAGCACCACGCGGGTCGCCAGAGAGCGGCCGGACGCTGGCGGTACGGGAGTGCGGCGTGGGCCGCAAAGACCGGGCGGACGCTGGCCGCACGGGAGCGCGGCACGTGCCGCCAGCGGGCGGATAGGCGCGGAGGGCATCCCGTGCCCAGCGCGGACCACCAACGCGCGGGCCGGGCGCTGAGGGCGCGGAGCCCGGCGCAGGCCTTCAGCGGGCGGGCCGGGTCGGCGGCGCTGGGCGCGGCGCGGGCTGCCGGTGGGTGGGTGGATGCTGGCGGTGCGGACGAGCGGCGCCGGCGGGGTGGGGCGCGGGCCGTCAGCGGGGCGGGCCGGGGTCGGCGGCGCTGGAGCGAGGCACGCGGGTCGGCGCTGGCGATTCTGGAGCGTGCTGCGTGGCGCCGGTGGGGGTGGGGTGACGCCCCGCGTTCGGTCGGTCACAGGATCCGCTATGTTCGGCGGAGGTCCTGTTTCCGGCGAACGGAGTTGAGTCCTGTGGGGGTGCACCGGATCTGGCACCACGGACTGGTCCCCACCGAGGGGAAACGCCCCCTGGACGCCTTGCGCAGCAGGCTGATCAGCCGCCAGCGGCAGCAGGACGACTACACGGTGATCGATCTCGGGTCGTCCGATGACGGTGGTTCGCGGCGGTGCGATCTCCAGTTCGCGTACGAGGGCGGCGAAGGCCGCTACTCCGTTCAGGTATTGCTTTCGCTCTGCTACCGCGCCGGCGAGGATCGGGTTACCTGGTTGCTGAGCGCGGCGTGCACGCGGCCTTGGCGGAGCTGCCATGACGCTCCCGCCTGGCGGATCGGGTTGGAGGAGCTGGGCGCCAGCGGCAGTGACGAAATCCCGATCGAGACGCCGGTGCTGGCGATGCGCGGGTGGTCGCGTAAGGAATGCGACCACCTCGCCGACCTGCTCGGTGAGGCGCTGGCGGCACCCTGGCGCTCTTCGGCCGTGCTGGTGCTCACCGAGCCGCCGACGGTTCCGGTGGAAGGGTGGCCCGGGCTGGTCAACGTCTTCGACGTCGACGATCGGTTCCGCCACACCCTCAACCGGCACCTGCCGCTCGGGTGCGCGCTGCCGCAGGGCGCTCGGCTCTACGTGCCGCCGTGCGACCAGCTGCCGGACTTCGTCTTCAGCGAGAGCCCGGTGTCCGGCGAGGCGCTGGAGGGTGCGATCACCCGGCTCATCCAGACCCGCGGCCGGACGCCCCTGCCCGAGGAGTGGGCGGACGTGCCGAGCGTGCGGGCTTGGTACGAGGCCGATCCGTTCGCCTCGCCGGACCGCGAGCCCGACGCCGAACTGGTCGAGAAGCTCGGCCGCGCCGAGCGGGAGCTGGCCGAGGCGCGGGGCGTGATCACGATCCTGCGGAAGAAAGCCAAGGCCCACGCCGAAGAACGGGACCGGCACGCCTGCGAGGTGAAGACGCTCCGCCGCCGCCTCGAGGACGCCTGCGCCACCGACGTCGCCTGCCTGCGCGACCAGCTCGCGCAGCTGCAGGCGGAGGTGGACGACTACGCGCGGGCGTTCGAGGAGACGGAGACCGAGCGCGACGAACTCAGACGCGTCAACGGCCTGCTGGCCGGCCGGCTCGCGCGCCACCACGACGCCGACGACGAGGTCGCCGCCGCCGAACGCCCGCCGGAGGACTTTCCCAGCTTCGCCGAGCTGATCGGCGCCGCGAGCGCTTCGCTCAAGCACCTCGCCATCACGGCCGAACCGGCGCCGGCGGCGATCCTCGACCACCACCCCAAAGCCGCCGCCTGGCGCCGTAAGGCGTGGGACGCCCTCCGCACCCTCGACGCCTACGCGGGCGCCCGGACGTCCCTGCTCGGCGCAGGCCAGGATCCGGGCCCCGAACTGTCGGACGTGCTCGCGTTCGCCCGCACCGGCCAGCCGGGTTCGCTGATCAGCGCGAACATCATCGCCCTGGCCGAGTCGGACACGGTGACGACGAACGAGCGGCTCCGCCAGGCCCGCACGTTCCGCGTCGATCCCCGGACGAACCCCGCCGGCCGCGACTACTTCGGCGCCCACATCGCCTTGGAGCGCTTCAAATCCCCGGCACCCCGCCTGCACTTCCTCGACGACACCGACGGCACGGGCATCGTCTACATCGGGTACCTCGGCGCCCACCTGCCGACGTCGAAGACCAACTGAGCGAGAATCGCGCGCATGACGGAGAGCGCGCACAAGCACCTGGCCTACTGCTGGATCGCCCGCGGCGACCGGGTGCTGTTCCTCCGCCGCGGGCCCGGCGTCTTCCTCGCGGGCCGGTGGGAATTGCCCGGCGGCACGGCAGAACCAGGCGAGCGCCTCGAAGACACAGCGACGCGCGAAGCGGCGGAGGAGACCGGGCTGACGGTCCGCGTCACCGGCGAGCTCGCGCGCGACGCGTGGCCGGATGTGGCGGGGCGGACCTTGCGCATCCACGCTTTCGTTTACACGGTGGAAGAAGAGGGCGCCCGCGAGGTCACGCTCAACCCCGAGGAGCACGACGACTTCGCGTGGCTGACGCGGGCGGAGGCGCGGGAACTGTTGCTGCCGGACCATTTCCGGCGACTGCTCGATCGGTAGGACATTTCGCTTGTGCAGCACCGGATCGCGGTGCTGCCGGGGTCTTCGGTTCGCGGTCATGTCTTCGACCTTATCCGAACACGTGTGCGAACGTCATCGCTGGAACGGGTGAACTCAGGAGCGGGCCTGAGCAGCAGTTTCCGTTGCACCCCAAGGTATCGACAAAACTACCGCGGTGCGAGGTACCGCAGCAGCACGCTGGCGCCGTCCGTGAGCACCGACGCCAGCTCCAGCTCCGCCGGGTCGACCGGCACCCCGACGGACGCCCGGCTCGCCGTCCCCGCCACCAGGAACGGCGCCACCGTCAACCGGAACTCGTCGACCAGCCCCGCCTCGATCAACGACCCGAACAACCGGGGCCCGCCTTCACAATCGATGCGGCCCAAGCCTTCCGCCACCAGGGTCGACACCACCCGCGAGGCCGAAACCTCCTGCTCCCCCACCACGAACACCCTGGCGCCGTGAGCCGTCCAGGCGTCGCGCAACGCGACCGGCGCCGCCGAGGAGGTGAAGACCAGCGTCGGCACCGCCGCCTTCGTGATCACCGGGGCGTCCGGCGGCAGGGAACGGCCCGTGGTCACCACCGCCACCGGGGCGATCGGGGCCAGGCCGAACCGGCGGCGGCGGTCCGCCGTGGCGGCGTCGGGGCGCATTCCCTCGAAGCCCTCCGCCATCGCCGTCCCCGCGCCCACCAGAACCACGTCAGCCAGGTCGTTGCCGAGGCGGTAGACCACCCGGTCCGCCGGGGTCGACAGCGCCCCGGACCGGCCCTCGACCGCGATCGCACCGTCCGTGCTCGACACGAAGTTCACCGCCAGCCAGCGAGGGTTCGCCGGGTAGCGGTACAGCTGCTCGAGATCGCCCTCGGCCAGGTCGCGCGGGGACGGCCAGATCTGGCGGATCACTCCCATCGGACCGCCTTCGCCGGCGGGCGGGTGCCCGCGATGCTCGCCGCCATCTCCGCCACGTGACGCACCTGGCGGACGTGCTTCGTGCGGATGATCGCCACCCCCGCCGAGGCCGCGAGGGCCGCCAGCGCCAGCCCCGCGGGTGTTCCGTCGCCGGGCACCGAAGCCAGCACGGGCACGTCCGCGGAAGGCAGCGGCGCGCGGAACTCCCCGATGTCCAGGACAACGGACAGACCGGGCACGGCGGGAACAGCAGGGGCGGCGTAACCGGCGTCGTACCGGGCCGCGACCTCGGCCAGGTCCGCGCGCGTCAGGATCAGGTCGGCGCCCGCTTCGCAGCAGGCCGCGGCGACCGACGGGTCCGCGGCGTGGACCCCGATGACGAGGCCGGGAAAACTCTGACGCGCCTGCTCGACGAGGGACGCGGAACCGGGGAAACCCACGAGATCGGCGCCGTCGGCAACAGCGGCGCGGGCCGCGGGGAGCGACTCGACCGCGGCCAGCACCAGCGCGCGGTCACTGCTCAACCGGCGGCCCCGGAAGACGAGGTCGGGGGTTTTCATCGCACTCTCCCTGGCTGGACGTCCTTCGCGATCATAAGCGACCAGCGGGTGAGTGTTCTTCGCCGTCAGGTGGCGGGGCTTCGTCGCCGGGCCACCCGACTTGACGGCTCCTCAGGAGGCGATGGCCTCGTTGATCGCCAGCAGCTCCTGAGCGGTGCGCGTGGCGGTGAACTCGATGACGTCGTACCGGGCGAGCCGCTGGACCACGAACGGGTCACTGGCCAGCACGGCGTCGAGCTTGCCGCGCAGCACCGAGCGGACCAGGATCACGTGGTCGGCCGAGCCGTTGCCCTTTCCGCAAACCAGGAAGAGTCCTTTCGTGAATTGTTTGCGCACCCAGTCCGAATGGTCCGGAAGCGCGTAGTCGACTTCTGTTTCGGGCGCTGTATAGGTCAGCAATGCGATGTACATGTTCGCAGGATAGAACGCCTTTGCCGACATCGCATCCGCCTGGCGAGTGGCGCCCGGCACGTCCGCCGTCAATATTCCGTCAAGAAGATTGGAATTCCTTTACCGACCCTTTTTCGACACACTCACCGATTTCCGTACGCACGTCGTCGTACGTCGGGGTGTCGCCGCCGGGCCGACGCGGCGACCGGGCGGCCAAGCGAGACTCGGCAGCATGAACCCACTGACCCGCATCCGGTACGACGGGCGCCGCGCCGAGCGGATCGCCTACGCCGTCGGCGCGGCGCTGTTCCTCGGCGGCGTCGCGCACGCTCTCGTCCTCATCGCCACCGGCGGCTCGTGGCTGGGCCCGCTGTCGATGCGCAAGGCCGTCACGTTCGGCCTCTCGTTCGGGCTGACGCTCGCCTCGGTCGCCTGGGCGACCTCGTTCCTCACCGTGCGCCCCGGGGTGCGCAACCTCCTGCTCGGCGCGTTCACCGCGGCGAGCGTCGCCGAGGTCGCCCTGGTCAGCATGCAGGCGTGGCGCGGGGTGCCGTCGCACTTCAACTTCGAGACCTCGTTCGACAGTACCGTTTCGATGACACTGGCCGCGGGTGGTGGCGTGCTCGTCCTCACGGTCATCGGCTTCACCGCCGCCGCGCTCGTGGAACCCGGCCCGGCCGCGCCGAGCCTGCGCCTGGCCGTCCGCGCCGGCCTGGTCGTGCTGCTGGTCGCGCTGGCCACCGGGGCGGTGATGATCGGCCGCGGGGTCGTCGCGGCCCGCGGCGGCGACCCGCAGCTGGCCTACACCACCGCCGGCTCGCTCAAGCCGCTGCACGCGGTCGCCATGCACGCGATCCTGGTGCTGCCCGCGCTGGCCTGGATCCTGCGCATCACGCCCCACCCGGAAGCCCACCGGCTGCGCGTCGTGAAGGTCGCCGTCGCCGCCGACGCCGTGCTCACCGCCGTGATCGGCGTCGAGTCCTTCACCGGCATCGACCCGCTGTCCGCGCCGTTGCCGCTCATGCTCCTGTCCGCGCTGGCCGCGGCGGTGCTGGCGGGCACCGGAATCCACGCGTTGTCCGGCATTGAACCGGCCGTCCGATTCGTACGTGTCCTCAACGGGAAGGCAAGGGGCCGGTAAAGCGGCGGACGGAGAACACGCGTGCGGCACGGTATGACCCCCCACGGCCTTTTCCAGCAGAACAAGGCCCACAGCCCGTCGTTCTTCTCCGTGGCCAGGGCGATGGGCCAGCACGCGGACGACCTCGCGGACTTCTGCATCCCCTGCAACCCGTACTTCCCGACCGACGAGATGTTCGGCGAGCTCGAACGCAACCTCCGCACGATCCTCAAGTTCTACCCGAGCGACGCCGGCGCGATCACCGCCCAGCTGGCGAGCGTCCTGCGGCTCAACCCGTCGACGATCTCACCGGCCAACGGCTCGACCGAGCTGATCACCTGGATCGACCAGCTGCTGGTCGATTCCAGCGTCGCCGTGCCGATCCCGACCTTCGGCCGCTGGACCGACCAGCCGATGGAGACCGGCAAGCGCGTCGACATGTTCCTGCTCAAGGAAGCGGACGGCTTCGAGCTGCGGGTGGACGAGTACATCGACTTCATCAAGCGCCGCGGCTCCCGGGTCGCGGTGCTGTGCAACCCGAACAACCCCGACGGCGGGTACCTGCCGCGCCGCGAGGTGATCCGGTTCATGGACGCCCTCGAAGACCTCGACCTGGTGGTGATCGACGAGTCCTTCATCGACTTCGTCGAGGTCGAGCGGAACCCGTCGGTGGCCGCCGAAGCCGTCGTCCGGCCGAACGTGATCGTGCTGAAGAGCCTCGGCAAGAACTTCGGGCTGCACGGCATCCGGTTCGGCTACCAGGTCTCGAACCCGGCGTTGACGCGCAAGCTGTCGGCCGCGCTGCCGAAGTGGAACCTGAACTCGCTCGCCGAGACCGTGATCTTCATGCTCGCCGAGCACCGCGCGGAGTACGAGGACAGCCTCAAGAAGCTCGCGCTCGACCGGTTCATGATGCATTCGCAGCTCGGGCAGTTCCCGGAGCTGACGGTGTTCCCGTCGCAGGCGAACTTCCTGCTCGTCAAGTTGCCCGCGTCGGTCGACGGCGCCGAGCTGTGCGACTACCTGCTCACCGAGCACCACCTGCTGGTGCGCCAGTGCGGCAACAAGATCGGCATGACCAGCCAGTTCATGCGCTTCGGGGTGCGGCCGGACACCGAGGTCGAACGGCTGGCCGAGGGACTGCGCGGCGTGGAGCGGCTCGGCGGCGGGCGGCACACGACGCCGACCATCGAGCTGGTCTCCCACTCGCGCGAGCCGGAACGGTCGATCAGCTGAGCACCTGGGCGATGGCCGACTTCCAGGCGAACACCCGGCCGTTCGCCGAGCTCGACCGCGCCGGCCGCACCCGGCGCCTGCGACGGCTCGCGGAAGCGGCGCTGACGGCCTACGCCGTGCCGGTGGCCCGCCTGACCCCGCTGGCCCACGGGCACAACACGACGTTCCGCGTCGACGGCGCCGACGGCCACCGGTACGTGCTGCGGGTGCAGCGGCCGGACGGCCCCGGCGTCTCCCAGGTCCGGGCCGAGATGGCCTGGCTGACCACGCTGCGCCGCGAAACCGGCCTCGTCGTCCCGCAGCCGGTGCCAACGCGCGCGCGGGACCTGGTCACCGTGGTCGCCGACCCGGCCGTGCCCGAACCACGCACCTGCGTGCTCAGCCACTGGGTCGAGGGCCGGTTCCTCGACGAGCGGCTCAGCGCGCCGCAGCTGTACGCCGTCGGCGAGTTCACCGCGCGGCTGCACCTGCACGGCACCCGGATGAACGGCCTCGACCGCCGCCGCGTCGACGACCTGACCGACTTCGGCCGCACTCAGGTGGACGGCTTCTCCGCGGCGGTCGTCGACCGGGCCGTCGCGGCGGCCGGCGGCGACGAGCGGATCCGCAAGGCGGTGGCCCGCGTCCGCGCGGTGCGGACCGAGCTGGGCTACGGCTCCGACGTCTTCGGCCTGGTGCACGGCGACCTGCACCAGGAGAACTACCTGCTGCACCGCGGCCGCGTGCACGTGATCGACTTCGACGACTGCGGGTACGGGCACTACGCTTACGACCTCGCCGTCGCCTGCGCCGCACTCGCGCACCTGCCCCACCGCGAAGAGCTGAAGGAGGCTCTCCTGGACGGCTACCGGTCGGTCCGCCCGGCCGCCGCCACGACGGACGGGGGCGTGCTGGCCGCCTTCGCCGGGCTCCGGCGGGTCCAGCTCCGCCTGCGCTGACCCGTTACAGACCGTCGTTACAATTGCTACATGGCCGGACGATCGAGCAACGCCACCAGTACCCGCGACCGCCTGCTCATGGCCGCCGGCCAGCTCCTGCACGAAGCCGGCGACGGGCCGGTGTCGACGCGGGCGATCTGCGAGCGCGCCGGCGTCCAGGCCCCCACGCTGTACCACCACTTCGGCAGCAAGCAGGGCCTGCTCGACGCGGTCGTCAACTACGGCTTCACCCAGTACGTCCAGGCACCGGAACCGGGCAGCGACCCGGTGGAGCGGATCCGCGCGGGCTGGGACAGGCACGTCGAGTACGGCTTGGAGCACCCGGCGTTCTACGTGCTGCTCTACGGCCAGATCGAGCCGGGCGTCCCGTGCAACCTCACCTCCAGCGCCGAAGCGATGCTGCTGGAGCTCTTCACGCCGTTGGCGCGCGACGGCCGCCTGCGCGTCGACGCGGCGGAGGCCGCGCGGCAGTTCGCGGCGGCGAACAGCGGCGTGACGCTCAGCTTGATCGCCCAGCCCGAGGAAAGCCGGGACCTGGCGATGTCCGCGCAGGTCAGGGAGTCCGTCCTGGCCGGGCTGCTCGCCGATCGGCCCGCCCAAAGCTCGTCCGTCAGCGCGCTGGCTGTCGCTTTGTCGACCGCGCTCCAGGACGACACGGACGCCCTGACCACCACCGAGCGCCAGATGCTGCGCGAGTGGCTCCACCGGCTGGCGCCCTGAGCGCTACATTTGCTACATTACTCGATATGACAAATGTATCGAGCAGGTTCGGCGTGTTCCTGGCCCCGCACCGCGACGACGTCGTCCGCAAGGAACAGGCGATCGCGGCGGACGCACTGGGGTACGGCGCGGTCTGGCTGGGCACCGGCCGCAACTCGGTCGGCGACCTCGCGCTCGTCGAGGACGTCCTGGCCGCCACCGAGCGGATCACCGTGGCGACGGCGATCGTCAACGTGTGGGTCGACGAGCCGGAGACGCTCGCCGAGTCCTACCACCGGCTCGCGGGCCGGTACGGAAAGCGCTTGCTGCTCGG
This sequence comes from Amycolatopsis sp. 505, assembly GCF_031625235.1. Taxonomy (NCBI): domain Bacteria; kingdom Bacillati; phylum Actinomycetota; class Actinomycetes; order Pseudonocardiales; family Pseudonocardiaceae; genus Amycolatopsis; species Amycolatopsis sp. 505. The sequence goes on along the minus strand of NZ_JACKQP010000001.1, from coordinate 172,980 downwards.
CATCGGCGTCGGCCACCCCGAGTCGGTCACCGGGTACCGCAGCCCGTACGCCAAGATCGTCGACTACCTCGACCGGCTCGACGCGGCCGGCGTCCCGGCCGAGGCCCGGGTGCTCGCCGCGCTCGGCGACCGCGTGCTGAAGCTGGCCGCCGAGCGCACCGCGGGCGCACACCCCTACCTCGTGCCGGTCGCGCACACCCGGCACGCGCGGGCGATCCTGGGCGCGGGCAAGCTGCTGGCACCGGAGCACAAGGTGGTCCTGGACGAGGACAGCGTGGCGGCGCGCGCCATCGGACGGCCGTACGTCCAGACCCCCTACCTCGGCCTCAGCAACTACGTGAACAACCTGCTGCGCCACGGGTACACCGAGGCCGACGTCGCCGGCGGCGGCAGTGACCGCCTGATCGACGACCTCGTCCTGCACGGGACACCGGAGACCGTCGCCAAGGGGCTGCTGTCCCATGTGGACGCCGGCGCCGACCACGTGGCGGTGCAGGTGCTCGGCCCCTCCCCCGAGGTGGAGCTGGCGAACCAGCGCCGGCTGGCCGAGGTGCTGCTCTGATCAGCCGGGCGCGGGCAGCAGGACGTTCAGCGCGGTGACGAGCGTGCGCTCCTCGTAGGCGAAGTGACTGTCCAATGCGGACTGGAGCCGGTCGAACTCCGCGCGCAGCCGGGCCGGGTCGGTTTCCGTCTCGGCGAGCCGCTCGATCTCCTCCTGCAGCCGGCCCACGACGACGTGCTCTTCGTCGAGCTTCGCCAGCGTGGGCTTGAGGGCCGGGAACCGCTCGGCCAGCAGCGGGAAGATGTTCGTGGCCTCCCCGGTGTGGTGCCGGCCGAGGGCCGTGCAGAAGCCGGCGCACCGCGTGCGCAGCTGCCGCGGGATGCCGCAGTCCAGCTCGGCGCGCATTTCCTTCAGCTCACCGCGCAGCCAGTCGTGCATCTCGACGAGCCAGTCGCCCATGCGCCGCGCGGTGTCGAACCGGTGCAGCTCGACGACGGGCAGGATCCGGGTCGTTCGCGCCTGGTAGTCCGCGAACCCCGGCTCCCGCTCGAGCACCTCGGCGAACAGCCGGTCGCGGTCCGGCGGGAGCGCCGCCATCGCCTCGTACGACTCGGTGTCCGTTTCCACCAGCACCAGCGGGTTGCGCCGGATGTTGTGGTACCAGGCCGGGTGTTTCGGCGCACCCATCGCCGAGGCGACGACGACCAGCCGGCCGTCGATGTCCAAGGCGCCCAACGGAACGCGGTGCTTCCGGCCCGTCCGGGCGCCGGTCGTGGTGAGCATGATCGAACGGGGCACGATCGCACGTTACCGACCGGCCCGGCAGCCGGACATCCCTCAACCGCATAGATCGGGCCTGGCTCAGCGGGCGGCGTCAGCGGCTTTCCGGGCGGCGGTGGCGGCCTTGTCGGCTTCGTCGAAGGCCGCTTTCGCGGTCTCGAACTCCGCCGTCGCCCGCTCGGCGCGTTCCTCGGCTTCGGCCAAGCGCTCGCGCAGGTCGTCGACGCGGGCGGTGGCCTGCTCGGCCGCGCGTTCGGTGCGGACCAGGTCGCGCTCGGCGGTCGCGCGTTCCTTGTCCCGCTCGGCGGCTTCCTTGCGCAGGCGCTCGCGTTCCGACCGCGCCCGGGCCCGCTCCTCTTCTTCACGCCGGTGGTCGCGCTTCGGCTTGGCCGGTTCGGCCTTGTCCACCAGCTTCGCCGGGCGCTTCCCGGTGACGGGCGGGACGCTCGCGGCGAGGCTGAACCACTGGTCGGTGTCCTGGTGCGCGACCGACGTCAGCCGCCCGGCGAGCGCCAGCGCGGCGGTGTCCGGCTCGGCCGCGACGGCCTCCAAGGTCGACTCCACCTCGCGGGAGACGGTGTCGCTCATCGACGGCAGCTCGTGGAGGATCCGCCGCACCAGCTCGCCGCGGCGCCGGGTCAGCGCGCGCAGCTCGTCGCCGGCCAGGCGGGTGTGCGCATCCCTCAGTTCGGCACCGAGCTCGGCGAGTTCACGCAGCTGATCGGAATCGTCCCGGGCCAGGCCGTTGACGATCGCCGCGGCCGTGGTCGGCTTGCGCAGCTGCTGGATCCGCTTCGCGAGCTCGGCGTCTCCCTCGGCCTTCGCCGCCTTCGCCGCCGCGTTGCGCGCGCTGACGAACTCCGCGAGGTCGCCCCCGTAGAGCTCGCCGGCCACCGTGTCGAAGTCCATCGTGGTCCAGCGAACCACATCGGACTGGTGCGGGCACCCGGTGAGGAGTCATCATCGGGGGATGTTCTTCGATCTGGGTGTCCGGGACTTCCTCGACCGCGCGGAAACGGTGTACCCGGACCGCGTCGCCGTGGTCGACGAGCCGGACCAGCCGGCGCCGAGCTGGGGTTCGCTCACCTACCGCGAGGTGGCGCGCCGGGCCCGCGCGCAGGCCGCCAACCTCGACGCGCTGGGCGTGCCGGCCGGCGGGCGGGTCGCGATGGTGTCGCACAACGCCGCGCGGCTGCTCGTGTCGTTCTTCGGCGTGTCCGGCTGGGGCCGGATCCTGGTGCCGGTCAACTTCCGGCTGGCTCCCGCCGAGGTCAAGTACATAGTGGAGCACTCCGGGGCGGAGGTGCTGATCGTCGACCCGGAGCTCGAGCACCTGCTCGGCACGGTGACGGCGAAGCACGTGTTCGTCCTGGGCCGCGACGACGACGCCATCTGGGGCGGCGACGGAACGCCCCGGCCCTGGGACGGCGACGAGTCGGCCACCGCGACCCTCAACTACACGTCGGGGACGACCGCCCGGCCGAAGGGCGTGCAGCTCACCCACCGCAACATCTGGCTGAACGCCGCGGTGTTCGGCCTGCACACCACGTTGAGCGACAACGACGTCCTGCTGCACACGCTGCCGATGTTCCACTGCAACGGCTGGGGCATGCCGTACGCGGTGACCGGCCTCGGCGGGCGGCACATCGTGCTGCGGAAGGTCGACGGCACCGAAATCCTGAGGCGCATCGACGAACACGGCGTGACGATCCTGTGCGCGGCGCCCGCGGTGGTCACGGCGGCCCTGGACGGCGCCGCGGCCTGGGACGGCGAGATCCCCGGCCGCGACCGCGTCCGGATCGTGGTGGCCGGCGCGCCGCCTCCGACGCGCACGATCGAGCGCGTGCGGGCCGAGCTGGGCTGGGAGTTCATCCAGATCTACGGGCTCACCGAGACCGCGCCGCTGCTGACGGTCAACCGGATGCGCAGCGAGTGGGCGGACCTCGACCCGCACGAGCAGGCGCGGCGGCTGGGCCGCGCGGGCACGCCGGCGCTCGGCGTCCGGATCGCGGTGGACGGCGACGGCGAGGTGCTCGCCCAGTCGAACCACAACCTCGACGGCTACTGGGAGAACCCTTCGGAGACCGCACGGGTCACCGACGGCGGCTGGTTCCACACCGGCGACGGCGGAACGTTCTCCGAGGGTTACCTGACGATCGCGGACCGCAAGAAGGACGTGATCATCTCGGGCGGCGAGAACGTGTCGTCGATCGAGGTGGAGGACGCGCTCAACTCGCACCCGGCGATCCGCGAGGCCGCGGTGATCGGCATCCCGGACGAGAAGTGGGGCGAGCTGGTGACGGCGCTGGTCGTGGTGGAGGGTTCGGTCACGGCGGAGGAGCTGATCCGGCACTGCCGGGAGTACCTGGCCGGCTACAAGTGCCCGAAGCGGATCGAGTTCCTGGACGCGCTGCCCCGGACGGCGACCGGGAAGATCCAGAAGTTCAAGCTGCGGGAGCCGTTCTGGCAGGGGCAGTCGCGGCAGGTCAACTGAGGTGCGGTTCTTCTTCGACCCGGGCTCGGGCGCGGCGCTGTGGGACGACGCCGGACCGGCGGATCTCGACGAGCTGCCGATCAGCGCCTCGTTGCGGGCCTCGGTGGACAGCCTGGTCGAGCAGTACGACGAGTCGGTGAACTGGGACTACCCGCCGGACCCCGGACCGTGGCGGGAGGCGCGGTGCGCCCGCTTCAACGCCGACGTGCGTGCGGTCCTGGGCCGGTTGCGCGAGGAGCTGGGGCACGGGGTGGAGGACCGGTTCACCGAGCTGCACGAAGACCCGGAGCTGGATCGGTACCTGGCCGATCCGGGAGGGTTCAGGCGCTAGCGGACCAGCGCGCCGAGACGGAGATGTAGCGCCGAGCTCCTCCGCGGCGACCCAGCAAGCGAACCGGATCGCCACGACGAGAGGCAGCTTCCGTGCAGACGTTCCTCCAGCAGCTCCCGGCCCTGATCGGAGTTGTCATCGGCGCGCTGGCGTCATTCGCGGCCACCTCGGCCGCCGAACGCGGGCGCTGGCGGCGGGCCCAGTCGGTGCGCTGGGACGAACGGCGGCTCACCGCCTACGCCGACTACGCCTTCGCGCTCAAGCGAGTCATCGCTCTTTCGGTCCGGATCGCGGCACATCGCGGCATCCACCCCGACATCGACTCCCTGCCGCCCGAAGAAGGGCTGCCCGCCTTGGCCGCGGCCGAGGAGGAACGCACGGTCAAGTGGGAGACCGTGCTGCTGCTGGGAACCGGCAGCACCGTCTTGGCCGCACGGGCCTGGCACGAGAGCGCCTTCCGGTTGCAGCGGATCGCCACCGGCGCGGAAGCCGACCTGCCGTGGGCCGAAGCCATCGAGGCCGTGAGCAAGGCGCGGCGCCGGTTCTACGAGGCCGCGAAGGCGGACATCGGGATCGCCGTCGGGGACCTGCCGGAAAGCTACGAGTGGCAGATCGGCCGGCTGGTCGGTCCCGACCCGGCCCCGCCGGGACCGAACGCCTAGCGGACCAGCCGGAAGAACGTCCGCACCTCGTCGGCGAACAGCTCCGGCTGCTCGTAAGCCGCGAAGTGCCCACCCCGCTCCAGCTCGTTCCAGTGGCGGATGTCGGTGTACCGCTTCTCCGCCCACCGGCGCGACGGCCGAGGCATCTCCCCGGGGAAGATCGAACACCCCACCGGCACGTCCACCGTGTCGTCCGTCGCCTCGGAGAACCACTTCTGGACCTTGCGGATGCTCTCCCAGTACAGCCGGGCCGAGGACGCCGCCGTGCCCGTCAGCCAGTACAGCGTCACGTCGTCCAGGAGCTCGTCGCGGGTGAACGGGAAGCCGTCGGACCAGGCGTGGAACTTCTCCACCAGCCAGCCACACAGGCCGGCCGGGGAGTCGAGCAGGCTGTAGCCGATCGTCTGCGGACGGGTCGACTGCAGCACCGAATACCCGTCCTCCCAGCGTTGCGCGTTCTCCAGCGCGGCCAGCGCGGCCCGCTCGGACGCCGTCAGGTCGTCGAACGTCGCCGGGTCCGGGGCCGCGATCGGCGGGTTCAGGTGGATGCCCGCCAGGTGGGCCGCGTCCTGCTGGGCCAGTGACGTCGTGATCGACGTCCCCCAGTCGCCGCCCTGGGCGCCGTAGCGGGCGTAGCCCAAGCGGGCCATCAGGGCCGCCCACGCGGCCGCGATCCGCTCGATGCCCCAGCCCGGCGCCGACGGCTTGTCGCTGAAGCCGTAGCCCGGCAGCGACGGGATCACCAGGTCGAACTCCTCCGCAAGCGGCTCGATCACCTTGCCGAACTCCAGGAACGAGCCGGGCCAGCCGTGCGTGAGGAGCAGCGGGAGCGCGTCCGGCCGCGGCGAGCGCACGTGCAGGAAGTGGATGCCCAGGCCGTCGATTTCGGTGCGGTACTGCGGAAACCGGTTGAACCGGGCTTCGACGCGGCGCCAGTCGTACTCCGTCGCCCAGTATTCGCACAGCGGGCGCAGGTAGCCCAGCGGCGTGCCCTGGCTCCAGCCGGCCACGGGCTCGGCTTCGGGCCAGCGCGTCCGCCGCAGCCTGACCCGCAGGTCGTCGAGGTCGGCCTCGGGGATCTCGATCCGGAACGGCGTGGTCACGCCGGCACGTAGGTCAGCTGCACGACACCGTTGCCGAACGTCGCGGATTTCTTCAGCTCCAGCGGGAACGACGGCCCCTCCGCGGGGAACAACCGCATGCCGCGCCCGACGACGACCGGGTAGAGCAGCAGGTTCAGCTCGTCGACCAGGCCTTCCGACAGGAGCCACCGCACCGCCGTCGGGCTGCCGCTGGTCATGATGTCGCCGCCGGTTCCGGCCTTCAGCGTCCGGACCGCTTCGGCCGGGTCGCCGGTGAGCAGCGTCGAGTTGTTCCAGCCGACTTCGGACAAAGTCGACGAAAGCACGTATTTGCGCACGTTGTTCATGAACTCGGCACCTTCGTCGTCCTCGACGGTCCGGCCGGGCCACGCCTCGGCGAACCCTTCGTAGGTGACGCGTCCGAGCAACATCGCGTCCGCGGCGGCCATCCCGCTGCCGACCGCCTGGCCGATTTCGTCGCTCCAGTACCGCAACGACCACTTGTCGGGCGCTTCGACCACGCCGTCGAGGGAGATGAACAGGTTCGCGACGATCTTGCGCATGCGCCCACTATAAACCGGCGAAACGTCCGGACCGTCCACTAGCGACGCTTTCGCTGTCCGCCTCCGCACGGGCCCGCTCCTCTTCGGTCGCGGGTTCGAGGCGCGCCGGGACGTCCTTGTGGTGCGGCGTGCCCGCGATCGGGTCCCGGTCCAGCGCGTCCGTGAGGAGGTTGATCCGCGGCCCGCTGACCACCCGGCGGCCGTCGGCGGCCGGGTGGGCCATGCCGTAGCCGTGCGGGAGCGCGAGCTGGCCCGGCCGCAGCGCGGGATCGGCCTCGGCGCGGACGACCACCCGCCCCGCCGGCGTCACGACGGCCACCCAATCGCCGGGCGAAGCGCCGATCGACGCCAGTTCTTCGGGACGCGCGCGCAGAGCGCCGTCCGGATCGGTGCGGCGCCAGCGCGGATCACGCAGGATCTGGTTCGCGTTGTGCGCCCGCCGCTGCCCGTTGAGCAGCGAAAACGGGTACGCCGGGTCCGGCTGCTCGGCGGCCGGGTCCAGCGCGGCCAGCCAGTCCAGCAGGTCCGGCACGGCGAGCTGGACGCGCTCGCGCCGCATCAGGCTCCACACTTCGTCCTGCTCGTGCGCCGAAAACGGCGTCGGACCGGCCAGGACGCGTTCGAAGAGCTCTTCGCCGAGCTGCGGACCGGTGGCCGAGCTGCCCAGCGCGCGCTGCACCGGCACGGTCATCGTCTTCGCCGCGCGGTGGCAGCCGGCCGCGTGTAGATCTCGGCCTCGACGAGCGTGCCCGGCAGCGGGTCCAGCAGCGGCGGCCGCAGCTGGAAGTAGTTCGTCGGCCATTCGAAGGTGAAGAGCGTGAACTCCCACTTCTCGTGCTGGGACGCGGCGGGCAGCACGTAGTCGGCCAGCGCGGCCGTCTCGGTGTAGGCGACGTCGACCACCACGGACAGCTCCGCGGCCTCCAGAGCGCGTTCGACGTCCCTCGTCCCCGCGAAGGTGTTGGCGGGGTTCGAGGACTCGACCCACACCGCGCGGACGTGGTTCGGGTGGTCGGCGAGGACCTCCTCGGCGAGGGTGTTCGCCGGCAGCAGGCCACCGATGTACTCGAAGCCGGTGATCTCGGAGCGCTGCCCGGTCGTCGCGCCCCACAGCGGCTGCAGCCACGAGTGCAGGTTGTTCGTCCCGCGCCGGCCGAAGTGCCCGGTGAGCAGCTACCTGCTGGATGCCCAGCTCGACGCGCACGGTCATCGCCTTCGCCGCGAGGATCAGGTCGACGGCCCGTTCGACGTCCACACGGGACACTTCGGCGTGGGCGATCCAGGCGTCCACCGGTACTTTCGCCAGCACGGCGGCGACCTCGTCGAAGCCTTCGGTGTGCTCGGCGAGGAATCGCTGGTCCGCGCCACCCCGTTCGAGCAGCAGCGCGAGGAGCGCGCCCAGCAGGTAGGCGTCGGTGCCCGGCCGCAGCGGGAGGTGCAGGTCGGCCAGCTCCGCGGTCTCGGTGCGCCGCGGATCGATCACGATCATCCGGCGGTCCGGGTCGTTCTTGAGCGTGTTGAGCGCGTGCCGGGCGTTGCTGAACCCGTGCGCCTGCCAGGGGTTGCAGCCGAGCACGACCAGCAGGTCGCAGTGCTCGACGTCCTCGGCGGTGTGCACGATCGTCGAGCCGAACAGGTGCCCGTTGACCCAGAAGTCGCCGGTCTTCTCCTGCGACAGCGCGTTGAAGTGCCGCGTCGAGTTCATCCACTTCAGCAGCGACGTGCCGTAGGCGCCGCCGGAGTGGTTGCCCTGGCCACCGCCGCCGACGTAGGCGAACGAGCCGGGCCGCCCGGCCGCGGTGTCGGCGTCCCGGATCGTGTGCAGCTTCACGGCGATCTCGGCGAGCGCGGTGTCCCAGTCGATGGGCTCGTGCGTGCCGTCGGGACGCCGTCGCAGCGGTGACGTCAGGCGGTCTTCGTGGTCGCCGTACCAGGTCAGCCGCTGGGCCTTCTGGCAGAGGTACCCGGCCGAGCGCGGATGGGCCTTGTCGCCGCGGACGCGGGTGATCTTCCGGCCGTCGAGCTGGACCTCCAGCCCGCAGTTGAGGTAGCAGAGGCTGCACGCGGTGCGGTGCCAGTCGCCGGTCACATCAGCTCCAATGCACGGCCGAGCGTCGTGAGACGCGCTTCGAGCGTTTCGCCGGCCGGGTAGAGCCGGACGGTGTCGATGCCGGCGTCGCGCCAGACGCGCAACCGCTCGCGCACCATTTCTTCGGTGCCGATCAGCGTCGTGCCGAGCACCATTTCGTCGGTGACGAGCGCGGCGGCGCCGTCGCGGTCACCGGCCTGCCAGCGCTCGCGGACCTCGGCGGCGACGTCGGCCCAGCCCTGGCGGCTGTAGGCGTCGTTGTAGAAGTTCGTGCTGGCCGAGCCCATCCCGCCGAGGCTGAAGGCCAGCTCCTTCTTGCGGCTGCCGACCATCGCGCGCAGCTCGTCTTCGTTGTCCGCGAAGGCGACTTCGGCGCCTTGGCAGACGTCGATGTCCTTACGCTCCCTGCCCGCCTTCGCGAGTCCGGCGTCGAGGTGCGCGAAGTACGCGTCGGCGCCTTCGGGGACGAAGCTGGTGCCGAGCCAGCCGTCGGCGACCTCGCCGGTGAGCTCGAGGAGCTTCGGCGACAGCGTCGCGAGGTAGATCGGGATGTCCGGGTTCGGGGCAGTGGACAGCCGCATCGGGCGGGCCTCGCCGGGCCGCGGGATCTCGAACGCCGCGCCGGAGAACGAGATCTTCTCCCCCGCGAACGCCTGGCGGATGATCTCGACGGTTTCGCGCATCCGCGTCAGGGGCTTCGCGAACGGGACGCCGTGCAGGCCCTCGATGACCTGGGGCCCGGACGCGCCGAGCCCCAGCGCGAACCGCCCGCCGGAGAGGTCGGCGAGGGTGAGCGCGGCCTGCGCGATGGCGACCGGCGTGCGCGTGCCGAGCTGGATGATCCCGGAGCCGAGCCGGATCCGGTCGGTGCGGGCGGCGAGGTAGCCGAGCGCGGACGGCGCGTCCGAGCCCCAGGCTTCGGCCACCCAGCAGACGTCGAGGCCGAGTTTTTCCGCCTCCAGCACGAAGTCCAGCGTCGCGCGGGTGTCCTGGGAGAACTCGACGGTCGTCGCGGTTTTCATCGGTTTTCGGCCCGGGCCTTGATCGCGGCGAGGTTGCCCTTCATCGCCGTCTCGAACTCCCGCATCCGGACGAAGACGATCTTCTGTTCCTTCTCCGGCATCCGGTCGATGGCGAACGACAGCCCGGACCGGCCGGGACCCATCCGCATCCACTGGCTCAGGCGCGTGCCGCCGGCGTCCGGCTCGAGGGTGAACTTCCAGACGGCGCTGGGCTCCTCGGGGTCCTGCACGGCCCATGCGAACACGCGCCGCGCTTCGCATTCGACGACGTACGAGGTCGTCTCCCACTCGCCGAACGCGTCGTGCTTGCTGCGGCCGAGGAACTTCCGGCCGACCTCGCACCACTCGACGGACTGGAGCTCCGCGCTCATCTCGGGCATCAGCGAGATGTCCGAGACGATCGGCCAGACCTCCTCGGGCGCGGCGTCGATCCAGGTCGAAACCTCCGCCGTCGGCAGGTCGGCGTACCGCGCACCCGTCCACTCCATCGTGGTCGCTCCCTTTCCTCGGCTGACCACGATAGTTGCGTAGATAGACTGACTCTGTCAATCACTCCTGCCGGGCGAAGCGCTCCTCGACGTCGGGCCGCTGCGCCAGCCGGGGCGGGAAGCCGGGGCCGCGCCGCATCCGCGTGTCGTCGGGCGTCATCGGCTCCCGGCAGCCGGCGCAGACGATTTCGGCGTGCGTGTCGTGCCCGCAGGCGAGGTGGTGGACGGTGATCGGCGGGCCGGCTTCGGTGGCGAGCCACTTGTCGCCCCAGCGGGTCATCGCGAGGAGCACCGGGTAGAAGTCGCGGCCCTTCTCGGTGAGCACGTAGTCGTAGCGCACCGGCTCGGTCTGGTACGGCACCTTTTCCAGCAGGCCCTCGTCGACCAGCCGCTTGAGCCGGTCGGCGAGGGTGTTGCGCGCGATGCCGAGCGCCTGCTGGAACTCGTCGAAGCGGCGCACGCCGTAGAAGGCGTCTCGCAGCACGAGCGGCGTCCACCAGTCGCCGAGCAGATCCATGGTGCGCGCGATCGAGCACGGCCACTGCGCGAACGATGTCCGTTTCATGCGGCCGAGGGTACGCCGTTCCGGGAAGAGACTCAGCAGGTCAGACAAGATGCCCGGTGGTCACGTCCACGTGCTCGGGGACCTCGTCGTGCACGTCGCCGACCGAGAGCGTGCCCGCCGGCTCGACCAGCAGCACGCTCGCGCCCGCCTTCGACGACGGCTTGTGGAACGTGCCCTTCGGGACCACGAAGACCTGCCCGCGGCCGAGCGTGACCACGCGTTCGTCCGGGTCGCGCAGGCCGATCTCGATCTCGCCGTCCAGGACCAGGAAGAACTCGTCGGTGTCTTCGTGGACGTGCCAGACGTGCTCGCCGTCGAACCGGGCGAGGCGGATGTCGTAGTCGTTGACGCGGGTGACGATCCGCGGGCTCCAGGCGGCTTCGAAGCTCGCCAGGACTTCGTTGAGGTCGATCGGGTTCATGCCTCCCATGCTCGACCTGGTGTTTCCCGGGCGCGAGTGCTAGGAATCGCACATGCCGCAAGAATTCTCGCACCGGGTGGTCGCGATCGTCACCGAGGAGTCGAACCCGTTCGAGATGGGCGTGGCGACCGAGCTGTTCGGCCTCCGCCGTCCCGAACTCGACCGGCCCTGGTACGACTTCACGCTGTGCTCGGCGACGCCGGACGTGCGGATGAACCTCGGCATGTTCACGCTCTCCGGCGTCGCCGGCCTCGAGGCGGCCGACACGGCGGACACCTTGATCGTCCCGGCCCGCCCGAACACCGGCGTCCCGACGGACCCGGCGATCATCGCGGCGATCCGCCGGGCACACGACCGCGGAGCCCGCCTGGTGAGCTTCTGCACGGGAGCGTTGGCGCTCGCCGAAGCGGGCGTGCTGGACGGCCGCCGCGCGACGACCCACTGGCAGTGGGCCGCCTCGCTGGCCGCCCGGTTCCCGCGGGTCAGGTGGGAGCCGGACGTGCTGTTCATCGACGAAGGCACCGTCCTGACGGCGGCCGGCAGCGCCGCCTCGCTGGACCTGGGCCTGCACCTCATCCACCGCGACCACGGCGCCGAGGTGGTCAACGCGGTGAGCCGCCGCCTGGTGTTCACCGCCCACCGCGACGGCGGCCAGCGGCAGTTCATCGCCCGCCCGGTGCCCGAGGTCCCGGAGACGTCGCTGGCCCCGGTCCTGGCCTGGGCGTTGGAGCGCCTGGACACCCCGCTGACGGTGACGGACCTGGCCGCGCGGGCGGCGACCAGCCCCGCGACCCTGCACCGGAAGTTCCGCGCGGAACTGGGCACGACCCCCCTGGCGTGGCTGACGACGGAACGGGTGAGCTTGGCGTGCCGCTTGATCGAGCGGGGCGAGCTGAGATTGGACCGGGTGGCCTCGTCGAGCGGCTTCGGAACGGCGGCGAACCTCCGGGCGCAACTCCGACGCCACACGGGCCTCAGCCCGAGCGCTTATCGCCGCCGCTTCGGCCCGGCGGCGTGAAAACAGCGAGCGCCTCGGCCAGCGCGGCCTGCTGCAGCCGGGCCGGATAGGTCCGCGGATCCGCCGCGGCCAGGACGTTCATCCCCTCCACCAACGCCACCAGGCTCTTCGTGGCCAGCTCCAGCCGTTCGTCCGTCCACTCCGGACGGCACGCCGCCACCAACCGGCGGACTCGGGCCAGGAACGAACGGTTCGCCGCCCGGTGGCGCTCGGCCAGGTCCTCGTCGGCCAGCGCCGCCGCCAGGAAACCCACCCAGACGCGGGATTCCTCGTGGTGGCCGTGCGGGAGGTCCACCGCCTGGCCCAGCACCGCCGCGAGCGCGTCCGGCGCGGACGAGCACGCCGCCTCGGCCGCGTCCGCCCGGACCGCCGTGCGTTCGTACAGCAGGTCGCGTGCGTGCAGCAGCAACGCCTTCTTCGTCGGGAACGCGTGCATCACCAGGCCGGTCGTGCAGCCGGCGCGCTCGGCGACCGCGCGCAGCGTCAGGCCCGGCAGGCCGTCGTCGGCGAGGACCTGCCAGGTGGCGTTCGACAGCAGCTCGCGCTGGGCGTGCACGTCTCGCTGCCTGGGCATGGCCCGGAAGCGTAACAGATGCTACGGTAACGCCTGTTACGGAAACGGGAGGGCGGCCTGATGATCGACTGCACACTCACGATCACTCCGGTGACCTGGGACGATCCGGACGCCGTCCGGCTGCGTCAAGCCCAGCGGACCGAGCTCGACGCCCGCTACGGCACCGACGATCACGAGCCCGGCGCCGTCCCGACCGCCGAGACCGTCGCTGTCTTCCTGCTCGCCCGCGACGCCGAAGGCGCCGCCATCGGCTGCGGTGGACTGCGGCTGCTCGGCCCGGGATCGGGCGAGGTCAAGCGCATGTACGTCGAGCCGGCGGCCCGCGGCACCGGTGTCGCGACCGCCCTCCTGCGCGCCCTCGAAGACCACGCGCGGCGCCTCGGGATCACCCGGCTGTTGCTGGAAACCGGCACCGGGCAGCCGGACGCGATCCGGTTCTACCAGCGCGAAGGCTACGAGCCGATCGAGGCGTACGGCCCCTACCGCGGCGAACCGATCTCGCGCTGCTTCGCCCGGGACCTGTGATCGGTTTTCCGATGGCCGGCCCAGGCCGGGCTATTGGCGGCCGGGTGCGCACCGGGCCTACGGTCGACGTACCGCAGCTCTCCACGAACCGGGAGTTTCCCTTGCGCATCAAGCTGATCGGTGCCGCGCTGGCCGTCGCCCTGGCCGTGCCGGCCGCGCCCGCCCAGGCGGCACCGAGGATCATCCCGCTCGACCTCGCCGCCGGGCAGCAGCCCGAGAACATCGCCCTGGAACCCGACGGTTCCGCCGACCTCACCTTCGCCTACACCGGCGAAATCGGCCGGGTCACGCCCGGCGGGCGAATCGGCGTCATCGCCCGGATCCCCGTCCCCGCCGACGGCGACGTCCCGGTGGTGCACCGGAAACTGTTCCTCGGCGGAATCGCCCGCGCCCCGGGCGGCGACCTCTACGTCGCCGTTTCGACCGGCACGGCGGCGACCGGCCTCTACCGCGTCCGCCCCGGAAGCACCCCGACCAAGGTCGCCGCCCTGCCGCCGGCCGGTTTCCACAACGGCGTCGCCCGCGATCCCGCCGGCGGGGACGTCTTCGTCGCCGACTCGTTCGGCTCGGTCGTCCGTCGCGTCTCGCCGCGCACCGGGCGGGTCACCGACTGGGCCACCGGCGAACTGCTCGCCCCGGTCGCCGGCTTCGGCGCGAACGGCGTCAAGGTCCACGACGGCGCGCTCTGGGTGTCCAACCTGGACCGCGGCACGCTCGTCCGGTTCCCGCTCACCGGCGCACCCGGCCGGGTCGTCGCCTCGGGTCTCGGGCCGGTCGACGACTTCGCGTTCCACGGCGGTGACGTCGTCGCCGCCGTCAACCAGGAGAACCGGGTCGTCACGGTCGGCCACGGCGGGATCCGGATCATCCTGTCCACTTCGGACGGCCTGGCCAACCCGACTTCGGTGGCCGTCCGTGGTGACACGCTGTACGTGGCCGACAGCGCATACTTCGGCGGATCGCCCAATCTGCTGCGCACGCGGCTGTGATGAACGTGCATCCGCACGCCGAGTGTGCACGCGCTTTCCTCGATCTTCGGGAAACGGTTGCCGGTGACCAAATCCACCGGTAAGTTGGCGCGGACCCCGGTGTTCGGTCATCGGGGTTCGCGCTGCTCGGCGAAGCGGGGGAGGCTACCGCCGAGAGAGCGCTTTCCGGCGGTATGGGTCGCCGCCGGGCGCAGGAGGGAACAGTGCCTTGGTGTTGCGGGGAACGGTCATGGCCGAACACGTGACCGAGCCGTACGTGGTCGGCCTGGAGGCCATCGCGGGTGAGCTGCTGCGCGGCAAGTGGTGCGTCTACCTGCACGAATGGCTCGGCGACGACCTCGACCTGCCCACCTGGCAGGCGGAAGTGGCCGCCCACGCCGAGCACGCCGGGGTCGAGGTCTGTTTCATCGAAATCCCCCGCAAGGACATGACACTGGTGGCGAACGTGCGCGCGCTGCCCAGTTTCGAGCAGGTCACCGAGTCCGTGGCCGCGCTCGAGCACTACCGGGGGCTCGACGCGGGCAGCCGGAGCGTCGTCTCCCGCCGGTCAGCCCAGTGACACGAGCGCGATCGCCGCGCCCGCGCCGAGCAGCCCGGCGAGCTGGGCCCGGCTCAGCCGTTCCCGCAGGAAGACCAGCGCCAGCAGCACCGGCACCGCCGGGTAGAGCGCGGCGAGCACGGTCGCGACCGCCAGCAGCTGCCGCTGGGCCGCCAGCAGGTAGAGGACGATCGCCGCGCTGCCGCACACCCCGGCGAACGCGGCGGGCCAGCACAGCCGGGACGGCAGCCGCCACGGCGCCCGGGTCGCCGCGACCAGGCCGGCGATGGCGACCACCGACACCGCGCGGCTGAACACCACCGGCCAGGACCCGGCTTCGGCGGGGATCCGCGAGAGCGCGACGAACTGGAGGGCGAAGCCGAGCCCGGCGACGAAGGCGTCCGGGATCCCCGCCGCCGTCCGGCCGGCCCGCTCCCCGCGCGAGCGCGAGACCAGCCACAACGCCGGTACCGCGCAACAGACCCCGGCGAGCGCGAGGCCCGAAAGCCGCTGCCCCAGCAGGACCAGGCCGAACAGGACCGGCAGGACGACGGCGGCGACGTCGCTCGCGGGCACGACCAGGCTCATCGCCCCCTTGCCCATCGCGCGGTAGAGGAAAGCGACGCCGACCCCGGTGCCCGCGCCGGAAAGCGCGCCCCACCCGAGCGACGCCGCGGTGACGGTGCCCGAACCGGCGAACGCGGCGAAGGGCACGGTCACCACCGTGCCCGCGACCTGCGCGTACAGCGAGACGGTCATCCCCGGTGCACGGCGGGAGACCAGCCCGCTGACGAAGTGCGTGATCCCGAAGCACAGGGCCGAGACGAGGGCGAGGACGTTGCCCATCACGGCGTCCCGAGTTCGCGCTGCGCCTGGCCGACCGGGCAGAGCCGGTCCTGCGCGACGCAGCCGGGCCGGTCGCAGAGCCGGCACATCAGGTCGCCCGAGCGGACCTCGGCGTGTAGCCCCCGCAACAGCTGTTCCAGCAACGGCTCCAGAGCGTCCTGATCGGATACCGCGGCCAGGGCGCCGGTCAGCACGTCCTGCCGGGCCTCGAGCGCGCGGTGCGCCGCGGCCCGCCCCGCCCGGGTGAGCACTACGCCGACTGCGCGGCCGCTCTTCGCCTGCCGCCGCACGAGCCCGCGGGCCGCCAGCTGGTCGAGCATCCGGGCGCAGGCCGGCTGGCTGAGCCCGATCCGCCGGCCCAGCTCGGTTCCGCCGAGGCCGGGGAACTCCGCCAGCACGACCAGCGCGGCGGTCCCGCTCGGGCTGACCCCGGCGGCCGCCGCGGCGGCGCCCGTCATCCGGTCGGACAGGTTCAGCACCGCCGCGCCGAGCAGGTTCGCCAGCCGCGTCTCATGCATTACTCATGCATACCCGAGTGCCCGGCACGAAGCAAGGTTGACTTCAACCTTCCTCGAGCTTTTACCGTCGAAGCCATGACCGATCTCCGCACCGCACCGCCGCCGATCCCGCGCACCGTCTGGATCGCCTCCGGGGTGATGGCGCTCGGCGGCTTCCTGGGCAACATGGACGCGTCGATCGTCGCCGTCGGGCTCGAATCGATGCGGGACAGCCTCGGCGTCGCCCTCGTCGAAATCCAGTGGGTCGCGACGGCGTACCTGCTCGGCCTCTCCGCCGCGCTCCCGCTCACGCCGTGGCTCGGGCGCAAGTTCGGCGCCGGGCGGCTGTGGCTCGCCGCGCTGGCCGCGTTCCTGCTCACGTCGGTGGCCTGCGCGCTCGCCCCGGACGCGGTCACCCTGATCGGCTTCCGGGCCGTGCAGGGCATGGCCGCCGGCGTGATGGTCACCGCCGGGCAGACCGTGATCGGGCTGGCCGTCGGCCCGGAACGCCTCGGCCGCACCATGGGCACGCTGGCGCTCGTGGTCGGGCTCGCGCCGGTCGTCGGGCCGAGCGTCGGCGGCTTCCTGCTCGCGCACTTCTCCTGGCCGGTGCTGTTCTGGCTGAACCTGCCCATCGGGCTGCTCGCGTTCGGCCTGGCGCTGCGGTACGTCCCGCGCGGCGACCGGCAGCAGCCGCCGCCGATGGACTGGCCCGGCCTCGCGATGGTGTCGCTCGGCCTGCCCCTGCTGGTGTACGCGCTGACCGAGCTCGGCGCGCCCGGCTCGCTCAACATCGTCCTCGCCGCCATCGGGGCCGCGGCGATGGGCTTGTTCACCTGGTGGTCGCTGCGCACGCCCCACCCGGTCCTGCAACTGCGGCTCGCCGGGCGGCCAGTCATGGGGTCCGCGCTCGCGGCCGTGCTGCTCGGCGGCGCCGGGATGTTCAGCGCCGTCCTGCTGCTGCCGCTGTGGTTCCAGCTCCGGCTCGGCGCCGGGACCGCCGAGTCGGGCGTCCTGCTCGCGCCGATGGGGCTGGCCACGACGGTGTTCGTGTTCGTGGCCGGGCGGCTGACCGACCGCTACGGCGGCGGGACCGTCGCGCTCACCGGGTCGCTGGTGGTGCTGGTGAGCACGGTGCCGCTGCCGTGGTTCGGCCCGGACACGCCGATGTGGCTGGTCCAGGCCGTGCTCCTGGTCCGCAGCGCCGGGCTCGGGCTGTCGATCATGCCCGCGTCGACGGCGGCGTACGCGTCGGTCGGCGCCGCCGAGCTCGGCCACGCCACCGCGCTGGTGAACATCGTGCTGCGCGTGGGCGGCGCGCTCGGCGGCGCGCTGTGCGTGATCGTGCTGTCCCAGGGCCTGGCCGCCGGCCCGGCGACCGGGTTCGGCTGGGCGTTCGGCGTGCTGGGGGCGCTGTGCGCGCTGGGAACGCTGGCCGCGGCCTGGGTCCGGCGGGCCGAGCGGTCGTCCACAGTGGACGCGAAGGCGTGATTCACCTGGGAAGCTGGCGGGATCCCCGGATCGGTGATTTGCTGGAGTCGGTCATGCACTGTCGGTAGGGGAGGACTGACGATGGCGAGGGTGGGCAAGCGGCTGATGACGGCCGTGGCCGTGACGACGATCCTGGGAAGCGTGCTGCTGGCCCCACCGGTGTCGGCGGCGGAATCCGTCGACTGGCGGCCGTGCGCCGACGCGCCCGAGGTCGACTGCGGCACGGTGACCGTGCCGGTGGACTGGGCGCACCCGGACCGGGGCACGACGTCCGTCGCGCTCGCCCGCCGCAAGGCGACGGACCCGCAGGCCCGGATCGGCTCGGTCCTGATGGACCCGGGTGGTCCCGGTGGGTCGGGCACCGAGGAGGTCAAGAACGGCTGGTCGCTCTCGCCCGAGGTCACCCGGCGGTTCGACACCGTGGGGTTCGACCCGCGCGGCGTCGGCGCCAGCACGCGGATCTCGTGCGGGCTCGAGGAGCTGATCGCCGACCACCCGCGCATGCCGCGCAACCAGGCCGATTTCGAGCAGCTCGCGGAGTACAACCGCAAGCTCGGCGAGAGCTGCAACCGCATTTCCGGGCCGCTGGGGCAGTTCGGCGACACGAAGAGCGTCGCGCGGGACATGGACGCCATCCGCGTCGCGCTCGGCGAGCCGAAACTGACGTACTACGGCGTTTCCTACGGGACGCTGATGGGCCAGCAGTACGCGGAACTGTTCCCGGACAAGGTCCGCGCCCTCGTGCTGGACAGCAACATGGACCACTCGCAGTTCACCGCGGGCGAGTTCCTGCTGAGCGAAACCCGCTCGGTGCAAGCGGAATTCGGCGAGTTCGTGGCCTGGTGCGACCGGACGCCGAGCTGCGCGCTGCACGGCCGTGACGTCTCCAAGCTCACCCGCGAACTCCAGGACAAGGCCGCTCGCGGGGAACTGAAGGACCCGCGCAGCGAAGAGGTGCTCCAGCCGCTCGACCTCGCGTCGCTCTTCCAGGGCAACTTCTACGGCCCGAGCTGGGACAGGCTCGCCACCGTCCTCAAGTCGCTCGCGGACGGCACCCCGCCGGCGGCGTCGGCGAAGCTGAGCGACGACATCCCGATCAACTACGTCTTCCAGAGCGTGTTCTGCGACGACTGGCGCATGCCGGTGCACAACTTCGCGGAACTCGAAACCTACCGCCGGGTGTCGGCCGCGTTCGCCCCGGACGTCAAGGTCAACTCCCTGGGCTGGACGGCGGTCACCGGCTGCATCGGCTGGCCGAACCGGACGAGCAACCCGCAGCACCCGCTGCAGGTGCACGGCGCACCGCCGTTGCTGGTGCTGAGCAGCCGGCACGACCCGGCGACGCCGTACGCGTGGTCGCAGGCGGTGGCCCGCCAGACGGGCAACACCCTGCTCACCTACGACGGCTGGGGCCACGGCGCGTACTTCAAGAACAGCTCGTGCGTGACCAAGGCGACCGACGACTACCTGATCACCGGCAAGCTTCCGGCCCGGGGCACGCACTGCCCGGCGGTCGAGCCGGGGACGGCGACGGCGATGCTCGCCCGGCCACCGTCGACGATCGGCTTCTGAAACGGGGCCTACCGCGGCCGGCGCCGCCAGAGACCGGTCACGGCCGCCAGCGCGCGGGCTCCCGGCGACGGGACCCGCGCCGCGGCCTCCGGGCCGATCCGGCGGCGCATGCGGTAGGCGAGTTCCAGCACTTCCAGGTCCTCCGGGCGGCGGCGGCCGCGGACATCCGGGCGCAGCATCAGCTCGCTCACCGTCACGGGCCTGCCACTGGCACGGTGCGCCGTGCGCGCCATCAGGAACCTCCGCTGCTTTCGCCGACCGGGCTCCGCGATTCTATGAATTCGATTCGGGTTCGTCACCTTACTCGTGAGTTGTGTCCGATGCGTGTCCCCCGGGCATTAGCCTCGAACCATGATCACCATTGGGGGCTTGACCGAAACCGACCGCACGGCCTGGGAAAACCTGTTCGCCGGCTACAACACGTTCTACGGCCGGACGCTTGCTCCGGACCTCGTGGACCGGGCGTGGCGCGAGTTCGCGAGCGGGGAACGGATGCACGCCCTCGGCGCGCGGGCCGACGGGCGGCTCGTCGGCATCGTCCACTTCTTCACGCACGTCAGCACCACCTCCGCCGACGTCTGCTACCTGCAGGACCTCTTCACCGATCCGGACGTCCGCGGGCGCGGGGTCGGGCGCGCGCTCATCGAAGCCGTCGCCGAGTGGGCGCGGGCGCAGGGCTGCGTGCGTGTCTACTGGCACACCCAGACGTCGAACACCACCGCGCGGCGGCTCTACGACCAGGTCGCGCTCGACAAAGGCTTCATGCAGTACCAGATCCCGCTCGGCTGACCCTCACCGGCGGTGCCGGCCGCCGCCACCGCATCCGTGGTGGCCGCCGAACGGCAGGCCCGCCGGGCGGCGGCCCGCCGACATCGACGGCCAGTCCGGCCCCTTCGGGCGGCCGCGGGACCACAAGGGAATGTCCGGGATCTCGTGGCGGACCGGCGCCGCCTTCTCCGGCGGCTTCGGTTTCGCTTTCGCCGGTTCCTTCACCTTGTCGACGATCTTCACCGCCCGGACCAGCGTTCCGCGGTGCACCACCGGATTGACGGAATTCGATTCCGGATCGGCGATCACTGGAGTGATTTCGGCCGGCTCCGCGGGCGGCACTGCGGAATCCGGAGGCGTCGGGGCCGCGTGCTTGGCCGGCGGCACGATGACGTCCGCCGGCAACGGGACCAGCGCCACCGCCGGGGGTTCCAAGCCGGCCGGGGGCCAGGCCGCGGCCGTGTCACGGGTGGGAGGCATCGACACCGCCGCGCTGACCCCGCCGGTCAGCGCCAGCGCTCCCGCGACGACCGAGAACATCCGCAACCGCGTCAGCGAGCGCAGGACCTGCGGCTTCTCGCGGTGGCGCGCCCGCGGGAGCACGAGGGTGTCTTCGTCGCGGTAGCGGTCGCGCGGTGCGTCGGACCGGACCAGCAGCTCGGCGACGGTGACCTGCTCTCGGCGCGGAGCCCTACGTGCCATCAAACCCTCCACCTGGGCCGTCCGGACGGGCGGCAACACGTCCGGACGGCCGATCATAGGAACGCTTCAAGTCCGTGTAAAGGCTCGATCACCCGAGCCGACCGCCACCGTCCACATGCAGCACCGAGCCGGTGACGAACGGGTTCGCCAGCAACAGGAGCGTGGCCGCCGAAACGTCCGCGGGCCGGCCCACCCGGCCGGCCGGGATCGCTTCCGCGGTCCGGCGGAAGAACTCCGCCTTCGCCTCGCCGAGCCGGTCCCACGCTCCCGAATCGACGATGCCCGGGGAAATCGCGTTGACGCGGATCGGTGCCAGCTCGACGGCCAGCGCTTCGGCGAGGAACGCGACCGCGCCGTTCGTCGTCGCCATGACCGTCCGTTCCGGTGCCGGGCGCCACGCGGCGACGCCGGAGAACAGCACCATGGCACCGCCGTCCCGGAACCGGGGCGCGAAGTGCTTCGCCAGCATCAGCGGACCGGCCACTTTGGCGTCGAAGGCCCGCAGCACCGCGGCCCGCTCCAGCGTCGTGACCGGCCCGTTCGCCGGCGCCGCGGCGAGCGAAACCACGAAGTCCACTTCGCCCACTTCGTCGGCAAGCGCTTTCAACGACGATTCCTCACCGAGGTCCGCGAACGCGGTCCGAATCCCCCGCTCCGCCAGCGCGGCCGGATTCCGTCCGGCCCGGATCACTTCCGCGCCCGCAGCAACCGCGTCCGCGGCGATCTGCCGGGCGATACCCGCACCGCCACCCACGATGACCAGGCGCTTTCCCTCGAACGACATTTCCGTGCTCCTTTCGTCTCGCACACGGCGTTCAGCGCTCGGCGCCGCCGGAACAATCCCGTCGTGATCCGAAGGTTTTCGATGGCTGCGATAGAATTCACGAATGTCTACGCTGCGCGCACTCGAATGCCTGGTCGCGGTCCTCGACGCGGGCTCGATCACCGAGGCGGCCGCGCGGTTGCACCTTTCGCAGCCCGCGTTGTCGCACCAGATCGGTGCGCTGGAACGCGAACTGGGGACGCCGGTGCTGGAACGGCTGCCGCGCGGGGTCCGGCCGACCGCCGCGGGACGGGCCGTCCTCGCCGACGCGCGGGCGGCGCTGGCCGCCGCCGAACGGGTGGTCCGGACCGGACGCGCGGTGGCCGGCGGCGGCGAAGGCACGCTGCGGATCGCGTGCGCGGAGAGCATGACCGCCGGTCTGCTCGCCCCCGTGCTGCGGGCGTGGCACCGGCACCGGCCCGAAGTGTTGATCACACTGACCGAGACCACGAGCGCGGATGCGCTGGTCGAAGCCCTGGAGACGGGCGAAGCAGACGTCGCGGTCGGGCCCCGGCCGAGCCGCTGGACCGGGGCCACCGAGGTGGTGGGGCGCGAGGAGATCGTCGTGGCGCTGGCCGCGGACCACCCGCTCGGCACCCGCGCGAATGTCCCCATGGCCGCCCTCGCGGGCATTCCGATGGTGCACTACCACCGCGACAATGGCCTCGGCGGATGGCTCGACCAGGAGGCCGCCCGGCGCGGCACGGTACTGGAGGCGGTGATGCGGACCAAGCAGGCGGCGACGGCGGCCCAGCTCGCCGCGGCGGGACTCGGCGTGGCACTGGTCCCGACCACCGCGCTCACCCGGACCTTCCCGGGCGCGCTGCGGCGGCTCAAGCCCCCGCTGCACCGGGACGTCGTGACGTTCACGGCGACGCCGTCGGATTCGCTCGTCCGGCGGTTTTGCTCGGACGTGACGCACCGCGGGCTCACCGTGCCCGGTGTCCTGTCGGACAAACTGTCCGCGGCACCCGGTTAAGTCCTGGTGAATCTGACAGATTTCCTACGAAGGTTTTGTGCCATCCAGACGAACTTCTCGCTCACGGGCAGATTCGGCTGTGCCATTCGCCAAAGTTTGGTTCCATCGGATAGCTTGCTCCTACCGGTCAGTACCGGTGGGTGAGGCCGATCGGGTGAGGCGATCAGCGACAGATCGAGGGAAGCGGGGACGAGCATGCCCAAGCACCGGCCACGTCGCAGGAACGCGCGTTCGGTCCGCAGGACCGCCGCCGCGCTCGCGGGCGGGGCGCTCGTCGTGCTGCCCACGCTGACCACCGGCCTGCCGGCGCCGGTCGTCGTGGCCAACGCCGGGGACAGCCAGCCCGACCAGGCCGTCGCCGCGCCGCCGCAGCAGCCGAACATCGTCATGCCGCCGATCGCGGTCGACGGCAGCCTCCCCCAGCCGCCGCTGCCCGAGCCGCTGGTCGTGCCGGGCGGGCGAGCCGGCTCCGCGGGCATCTCCGGGTCGCTCGGCATCCCGGGCAGCATGCTCAAGGCCTACAAGAACGCCGCCGACATCCTGGCCAAGGAACAGCCGGACTGCCACCTGGACTGGGCGCTGATCGCCAGCATCGGCCGGATCGAGTCCAACCACGCCCGCGGCGGGTACGTCAACGCCGGCGGCGACACCCTGGAGCCGATCCTCGGCCCGGTGCTCAACGGCGCCGGCGCGTTCGCCGCGATCCGGGACACCGACGGCGGCAAGTACGACGGCGACACGGTGTGGGACCGCGCGGTCGGCCCGACGCAGTTCATCCCCTCGACGTGGCGCGGGTACGCCTCCGACGGCAACGGTGACGGCGTGTCTAACCCCAACAACATCTACGACGAGACGCTGGCCACCGCGCGCTACCTGTGCTCGGGCGGTCTCGACCTCTCGACGGACGCGGGGCAGCGCATCGCCGTGCGGCGCTACAACAACTCTTCGTCCTATGTGGACACAGTGATGGCGTGGGCCGCTGCCTACCGCGGCGGGGTGGCCCAGCTGCCCGACAGCCAGGTGCCGATCGGCACGCCCAACGCCCCGGACGCCGCCGCGGCCGGGTCCCCGGTCGGCGTCCCGGCCCCGCCGGCGCCGGTCGTCACGCCGCCGCCGGGCACGACGCTGCCCGGCACGTCGACGACCCCCACCACGCCGTCGTCGACCACCCCGGCCAGCACCACGCCGACCACCCCCGCGACGCCGACCACCGAACCGACGACTCCGTCGACGCCCACCCCACCGCCGTCGACGACCAGCACCACCCCGCCCCCTTCGTCGACGGCCGCCAACACCCCGGCGGACTCGACGGACGCCCCGACCGAAACCACCTCGACCAGCTCGGCCGGGTGAGCTCGGTGGAGCCGTTCCTGGTGCACATCCGCTGCGACACCGACGGCTACACCCACGCCGTCACCGAGGAGGAGTTCGCGGCGGGCCGGCACGACGGGCGGTTCCGGGCGGTGTGCGGGCACGTCGTGCTGGCGGCACCGATGATCGAGGAGCCGGGCCGGTTCGACCCGGTCTGCCGGGACCTCCTGCGCGCCGGGCCACCCCACCCGGCCGAAGTGCCCCGGCAGGAGCGACGCCGGCTGCGGTGGCGCAGCCGGCGCTAGGGGTGCCTGCCGAATCGGCGACACGGTGCTGCCGCGCCTGCTCGCCGAAGCCGACGCTCAGGGCTGGAGCGAACTACGCGACCCCTCCGGGTCGAGCCGCCTGACCACGCGATCGGCAGCTGGTGACGTCGGCCGGGCCCGGGCAGAACACCTAGTCCACCAGGGCCTGGATGCCGTCGAGCATCCGGTTCAGGCCGAACTCGTACGCCGTGTCGCCCTGGGCCTTCGCGCTCTGGTCGAAGCCGCCGCCGAGCCAGATGCGGTTCATCGCCGGGTGCGCGTCGACGACGAAGTAGTTCTCCCAGAACGACGACCGCTGGTGCCACCAGGCCTCGGTCGACTGGCCGGTGCTGCGCTCCAGCCGCGTGTTCTCCGCGCCGAGCGCCGCGTTGGCGTCGACGTACGTGCCGATCCCGTTGGCCGCCGCGACGGCCTGGCGCGGCGGCAGCCCCAGCTCGTCCATGATCGACAGCAGGTACTCCTGGCCCGCGAGCTGGCCGGGGCCCAGCGGCGGCCGGACGCGCGAGACCTCGCACAGCCACGGGTGGTCGCGGTAGGCCTGCCGGGTCCGCTCGGCGTAGAGCGCCACCTGCTCGCGCCAGTCCCCGCGGCGCGGCTCGCCCGGCCCGGGCAGCCGCCGCCCGACGAGGACGTCGTCGACCATCAGGTCGACCAGCTCGGCCTTGCCGGGCACGTAGGTGTAGAGCGTCATCGTGCCCGCGCCGAGCTCCTTGGCGACGCGGTGCATCGACGCGGCGGCGAGCCCGTCGGCGTCCGCGACCGCGATCGCGGCGGCGACGATCCGCTCGATCGTCAGCGTCGGCCGGCGGCCCCTGGTCGGTTCGGCGGCGCCGCCGCGGGCGCGCCAGAGCAGCGCGAGCGTCCGGTCGACGTCCTCGGCGCCAGTGCGTTCGACGGTCATGCGGTCCCCTCGCTTCTCGTCCGGACATTACCCTGGAAGCAGACGGAGGGGGTGCGAGGAGATGAGCGAGCGCAAACCGCCCAAGGTGTCCTTCCGCTGGTGGGTCGACCGGAAGATCGACGAAGCCCGCAAGCGCGGCGAGTTCGACGACCTGCCCGGCACCGGCAAGCCGCTGCCGAAGCCCACCGGCAACGACGCCGCGACCGACTGGGTCCTCCGCGAAGTCAGGAGGGGCGGGCACGACACGAAGGCGCTGCTGCCGCCGGCGCTCGCGCTCAAACGCGAAGTCCAGGACCTGCCGGAGCGGCTCGCCGGGGAGCGGGCCGAACGACAGGTCCGGGAGATCGTCGAGGACCTCAACACGCGGATCCGCCAGGCCTACCTCAACCACCACACCGGGCCGCCGCTCACGGTGGCGCTGGTGGACGTCGAAGAGGCGGTCGCGGACTGGCGCCGCTCACGAGCGGCGTCGTAGCCAAGGCCCGTTCCGCCACACTCCACGCGGTCGTGGTGAGAAGGTGGATCCCGGCGGTTCCCAACGCAGCCGTGCGACTGGTACCGGATGAACTTCGGCCCTGGGTCGCGGAGCCGGATCGACTCGGCGAGCCGGGCCCGGCGGCGCGAGGCCGTGGCGCGGCTGCGGACCGGCATGGACCACCGCGCGACCGGGCCGGTCAACGCGGGGAACGCCAGCTCCGGCCAACGTGGTCACCGCGCCGCTCCAGAGGAGCGAAAACGGTAACAGCCCGATGGGCTGTAATCTGGTTCGATGAGAGGGCAACTCGTCGTCGTGCCGCTTTTGGCGGTGCTCCTGCTGTTCACCGTCCCGTGGTGGACGCTGGTGCTCGCGCCGGACTGGGGCACCGCGGCCACGATCGCCGGGACGGCGCTGTTCGCGCTGGGCCTGGTGACCATGCCGGTCGCGATGTTCCGCGGCCACTCCCGGCACCAGAGCGACGCCGCCGCCCGCCTCGGCGACTCGCTGCTCGCCGTGATCTGGGTGCTGTTCAGCTGGTCGATCCTGAGCCTGGTGCTGCGGGTCGCGCTGCTCGGCGTCGACGACCCGGCGCGGTCGCGGATCGTCGCGGGCGCCACCGCGCTGATCGCCGCCGGGCTGCTCCTGCACGGCAACCGCGTCGCCATGCGCGTGCCGCCGGTGAAGGCGGTCGACGTTGTCATCCCGCGGCTCGGGCCGGGGCTCGACGGCCTGCGCGTCGCCGTGCTGACCGACACCCACTTCGGGCCGATCGACCGGACGAAGTGGTCGGAAGAGGTCGTGGCGGCGGTCAACGCGCTCGAGGCGGACGTCGTCTGCCACGCCGGCGACCTCGCCGACGGCGCGGTGGCCAAGCGCCGCAAGCAGGTCGACCCGCTCGGCGGCGTCCAGGCCGGGCTCGGGCGGTTCTACATCACCGGCAACCACGAGTACTTCGGCGAGGCCCAGGCGTGGCTCGACCACATGGAGGGGCTCGGCTGGGACACGCTGCACAACCGGTCGACGCTGCTCGAGCGGGGCGGCGACCGCATCCTGTTCGCCGGCATCGACGACCCGACCGGCACCGCGTCCGGGCTGCCCGGCCACGGCCCCGACCTGGCCGCGGCGCTGGACGGCCGGCCCGACGGCGTCCCGGTGGTGCTGCTGGCCCACCAGCCGAAGCAGGTCCGCCAAGCGCGCGAGGCCGGTGTCGACCTGCAGATCTCCGGGCACACGCACGGCGGGCAGATCTGGCCGTTCCACCTGCTGGTGCGGTTCGACCAGCCGACACTGTCCGGCCTGACCCGGCACGGCGAGACGCAGCTGTACAACAGCCGCGGCACGGGGTTCTGGGGGCCGCCCTTCCGCATCTTCGCGCCCAGCGAGATCACGCTCCTGACCTTGCGCTCCGCCTGACGGCCGCTCGAGGCCCGGGCGCGATCGCTACCGACAAATTTTTTTGTCTTGACAGATCGAAGCGTCGGGTTCAGGCTGTTTCGCATGACGACGACAACTTCTGCCGACGGCACCCGGATCGCCTACACCCGGGCCGGCACCGGCCCCGCGCTCGTCCTCGTGGACGGCGCGATGTGCTACCGCGGCTCGTCCCCCAACGACGCGCTGGCGAAGGAGCTGGCCGCGCACTTCACCGTGTACACCTACGACCGCCGCGGCCGCGGCGAGAGCGGCGACACCGGGCCGTACGCGGTCGAGCGCGAGGTCGAGGACCTCGCGGGGGTGGTCAAGGAGGCGGGTGGCGAGGCGTTCCTGTTCGCCATCTCGTCGGGCGTGGGCTTGGCGCTCGAAGCGGCCCCGCGGCTGGCGGTCCCGAAGCTGGCGCTGTACGAGCCCCCGTTCATCGTCGACGGCAGCCGCAGCCGCGTCCCGGAGGACTACGTGGCCCGCCTCGACCAGGCG
This sequence comes from Amycolatopsis sp. 505, assembly GCF_031625235.1. Classification (NCBI taxonomy): domain Bacteria; kingdom Bacillati; phylum Actinomycetota; class Actinomycetes; order Pseudonocardiales; family Pseudonocardiaceae; genus Amycolatopsis; species Amycolatopsis sp. 505. Next base: position 145,729 of record NZ_JACKQP010000001.1, on the reverse strand, counting down.
CTGAAGGACGGCAAGCGCGGCAAGGCGGTGAAGATGTTCATGACCGAAGGCGTCGGCCTGGGCGGGCTGATGGTGGCGACGATGCGGATCATGCCGTTCTGGGCCAAGCTCAAGAAGGTGGCCCACACCATCCCGTACGACACGGCGCTGGTGGTCGAGCACCAGGCGGGCGAGCCCCTGCCGGCGGCCTGGCCGGAGGTGAAGATCCCGACGCTGGCCATCGACGGCGGCCGCAGCCCGGACTGGATGCGCCACGGCGTGGCGTCCCTGGCGAAGGTGCTGCCGTCGGCGGAGTACCGGACGCTGCCGGGCCAGACGCACATCGTGAAGGCGGCGGCGCTGGCGCCGGTGCTGAAGGAGTTCTTCCTCCGCTAGGCGCGTTGTACCCGTTTTGTACGGCCACGCCCGATCGTGGCCGTCATGAGACGCCTGCTGCCCACCGCCCTCGCCGCCACACTGGCCACCGGATTGCTCGCCGCGCCCGTCCCCGCGTGGGCGGCCGACCTGCGGATGGCCAACGGCGGGTTCGACCAGGGGCTGACCGGCTGGAGCGGATCGCACAGCCCAGGCGGCGTCACCGCCGTGACGTGGGACGGCCGCACCACGGCACGCGTGGACGACACTTCCCCGGACAACGCCTACGGCCGGGAGAGCCAGCCGGGGCTGCCCGCCACCGCCGGCGTCCGGTACACCGCGTACGCCCAGGTGTGGACCGAGAGCGGCGCGGCCGACCTGTACCTGCGGTTCCGCGACTCCTCCGGGCAACTGCTCGGCAGCGTGACCGGCGGTTCGGTCTCCGGCAAGAAGTGGAACACCGCCGACGCCTCGGGAACCGCGCCCGCCGGCACCGCCAGCGTCTCCGCGCTCATCTACTCGGGCGTCGGCAACGTCGGCACGGCGTACTGGGACGAGGTCGTGATCAGCAAGGACGACACGGACCTCGGCGTCCAGCTGGAAAGCAGCGTCCCGAACGCCACCACCTTCGCCGGCGGCAAGGCCTACGCGGTCTACACCGGAACCGCCGACAGCAACCCCCAGCTGGCGGTCATCGACGTCGCCACCGAGAAGGTCACCTCGAAGCTGACCTTCCCGGACACCGCCGACACCCCCACCGTCGGCGGCTGGGCCGCCACCACGGCCACCGACGGCAGCGTCTACCTGGGCACCTACCCGAACTCGAAGCTGTACCGCCACGTGCCGGGCACCAGCACGCTGACCGACCTCGGCCGCGCCGAAAGCGGGTACTCCTTCATCTGGGACCTCGAAGCCGGCGCGAACGGCAAGGTCTACGGCGGCACCTACAACAACGGCCGCTACTTCAAGTACGACAACGGGACGTTCACCACCATCGGCGCCACCCCGGTCGTTGCCGGTGCCGAGTACGTGCGCAGCGTCGCCCACGACCCGGCCGCCAACGCGACCTACCTCGGCACCGGGACGAACGCTGCGCTGGTGCGCTACGACAACGTCACCGGGCGGACCGACAGCCTGCTGCCCGCCCAGTACGCACACAATTCCATGGTGGGCGGGCTGACCTGGACCGGCGGCCGGCTGTTCGCCTGGCTCGACCGGACGCTGCTCGTGCTGCAGGTCGTCAAGAACGCCGACGGCTCGTACCGCTCGGTGGTGGACGCGACGATCACCGACACCGATCTGCACCACTCCCCGGCCGCGGACGGCAAGGTCTGGTTCGTCAAGGACGGGCTGCTGCAGTCCTACGACATCGCCACGAAGGCCGTGCAGGCGACGGCCGTCCGGCCCGACCTCGACGTCACCGGGTACAGCTGGGAGAACGGCACGCTCGCGGGCCTCGGCGCGGGCCCCGACGGCACCCGGATCTTCAAGTACAGCCCGGCGACCGGCGCGTCGAGCACCCGGCTCGTCACCGGCACCCCGGTGCTGCCCGCCGCGATCAACGCGCTCGGCACCGGCCCGGACGGCAAGATCTACACCGGCGGCTACCTCACCGGCGGCACCGGCGTGTACGACCCGCTGCACGGCGACGCCGACGACAACCACCCGGACACGAAGACCCGCACCGGCCTCAACCAGACGGACAGCCTGCTGGCCCACGACGGGAAGCTCTACATCGGCGTCTACCCCTCGGCCCGGCTGTACAGCTACGAACCCGGCGGGGCGTGGCCGCCGAAGCTGCAGTACACCGGAGGCGCCGCGGGCGACAAGGCCGCCGACTGTCGCGCGGGTGAGGGCCCGCCGCCGCAGGACCGCCCGTACGCGCTGGCCGGCGCGCCCGACGGGACCATCTACATGGGAACGGTCCCGAAGTACGGCAAGCGCAGCGGCGCGCTGAACATCTGGAAGGACGGCACACCGGGCCGGGCCATCTGCGTCGTCCCGGACCAGGCGGTGGTCTCACTGGCCTTCGCGGGCGGCAAGGTCTTCGGCGGCACGTCGACGCGGGGCGCGCTGGGCGTCAGCCCGGTGTTCGCGCCGGACGCCTCGGCCGAGGTGTTCGCCTACGACCCGGCGAACGGCGTCGTGACGCGGTTCCCGCTGCCGTCGACCCGGGCGGTCACCGCGCTGACGGAGGTGGACGGCCAGGTGTGGGGCCTGGCCGGCGGAACGCTGCTCACGTTCGACCCGGCATCGCCGTCGGCGCTGAGGACGCAGCGCCTGTTCCCGGACCCGGACTACGACGCGAAGCCGACGATGGCCTGGCGGGACGGCGTGCTGCTGACGGTGCCCAAGGACCCGGACCACGTGTACGGCACCCAGGGCGACCGGATCTTCAAGATCGACAAGGCCACCAAGGCGGTCACGGTCCTGCTGACCAAGACCGGCCTGGAGGACCTGACGGCGGACGCGTTCGGCGACCTGTACTACAAGATCGGTGAGCGCCTGTACCGGCTGACGGTGCACCCGTAGCCGGGGAGCGGCGGGCCGGGCACTTCGGTGGTGCCCGGCCCGGCGATGGAATCCAGCAGCGCCGGCCCATGGTGTCCGGCAGGATGCAGTCCATGCGCATCCGGATCCTCGACGCCGACATCACCACCCTCGAGGTCGACGTCGTCGTCAACGCCGCCAACTCCTCGCTGCTCGGCGGCGGCGGGGTCGACGGGGCCATCCACCGCAAGGGCGGCCCGGAGATCCTCGCCGAGTGCCGCAAGCTGCGGGCCGGGCACTACGGCAAGGGCCTGAAGACCGGGCAGGCCGTCGCCACCACCGCCGGGAACCTGCCCGCGCAGTGGGTCGTGCACACCGTCGGCCCGGTGTGGTCGGCCTCCGAAGACCGCTCCGAACTCCTCGCCGACTGCCACCGCAACGCGCTGCGGGTGGCGCGGGACCTCGGCGCCCGGACCGTCGCGTTCCCGGCGATCTCCACCGGCATCTACCGCTGGCCGCTGGAGTCGGCCGCGGGGATCGCGCTCACCACCGTCGCCGAAGCCGAGCCCGGCCCCATCGAGGAGGTCGTCTTCGCCCTGCGCGGCGAAGCGGCCGTCCAGGCCTTTCGGGCACGTCACAACTCCCTTGCCTGAACGATCACCCACCGGGCAGGGTGCAGACGTGCCCACCCGCGCCCTGGTCTTCGACTTCGACGGCACGCTCGCCGACACCGAATCCGCCGTCCTGCAGTCGTGGCAGGCCGTCTTCCGGGAGCACGGGACCGAGCTCCCGCTGGAGGCCTGGTACGCCGTCATCGGGACCCAGCGCACCACGCCCGCCATGTTCGCGCTGCTCGCCGAGCACGTCCCCGGCATCGATCCGGACGCGCTGCGACCCAGGACCCGGGCCCACGTCCTGAAGCTCCTCGAAGACCTGGGCCCGCGCGAGGGGGTCCGGGACTACCTCGAGGCCGCGCGGCAGCACGGCCTCAAGCTGGCCGTCGCCTCCAGCTCGTCCGGGGCGTGGGTGAACCCGCACCTCGAACGGCTCGGCCTCGACCACTACTTCGACGCCGTCCTCACCGGGGACCTCCACAAGGCCAAGCCCGACCCCGACCTCTACCTCGCCGCCCTCGACGCGCTCGGCGCGGACGCCGCCGACGCCATCGCGTTCGAGGACACTCCCCACGGCGTCACCTCCGCCAAGGCCGCCGGGTTGACCTGCGTGGCCGTGCCGAACGCCATCACCCGGAACCTCGACTTCGGGCAGGCGGACGTCCTGCTGCCGTCCTTCACCGCCAAGCCCCTCGAGGCACTGCTCAGCCGCTGACCAGCGCCAGCAGCCGGTCCAGGAACGGCAGCTGGCCCTTCAGCAGCTTTTCGCGAGCGTCCGGGAGCGAGAACCACTCGACCCGGTCCACCTCGGGGAACTCCTGCTGACGGCCCGAGCGCGGCGGCCACTCCATGGTGAACGTCCCGGGCACCACTGTCGCCGGGTCGAGGTCGGCCTCGACCGCCCACGCCGTGACGACCTTGCCGCCCGACTGCTTCACCTCGCCCAGCGGGACGTACTCACCGGACGGGGCGGGCAGCCCGAGCTCCTCCTCGAACTCGCGCCGGGCCGCCTTCTCCGGGGGCTCGTCCGGATCGAGCTCGCCCTTGGGCAGCGACCACGCGGCCGCGTCCTTCTTCGCCCAGAACGGCCCGCCCATGTGCCCGAGCAGCACCTCGACGTCCTCGCCGTGACCTCGGTAAAGCAGAAGCCCGGCACTCTGTTTGCCCGCCATGGAGAAAGTCTCCCAAGATTTTTCCGCGAGGGTGTCGAAACCCGCCGGGCCCGATCGACGCGTTGGCAGAAGGCACCGAAAACCCAGGGAGGAACCACCATGACCGCCACCATCGCCCGCGACAGCCAGACCGCCACCCCGGCCAAGACCAAGGTCACCGGGCTCGTGATCGGCGCGAGCCGGATCGTGATCTCGTTCCTGTTCGGCTTCCACGGCCTGCAGGGATTCGGCTTCTTCGGCGGGATCGACGGCCAGGGCGGCGGCGTCCCGTTCGGCTCGTTCCCCGGCTGGTGGGGCAGCGTGTTCGAGCTCGTGGGCGCGCTGCTGCTGCTCGTCGGGCTCGCCAGCCGGCCGGCCGCCATCCTGCTCTCCGGCGTGATGGCCTACGCCTACTTCACCGTGCACGCCCCGATGGGCCTGCTGCCGCTGCAGAACATGGGCGAGCCCGCCGCGGTCTACTCGTGGGTCTTCCTGCTGTTCGCCGCGATCGGCCCGGGCCGGTTCGCGCTCGACAACCTGCGCAAGCGCTGACCGGCCGAGCGCGGTCCGGCTAGTAGCCGCCCTGGGCGGCCGCGAGGTCGGACCGCGCCATCACGTGCTCCATCAGGCTGGTCAGCACCTGCTTCGTCGACTCCCGCTCGCGGGCGTCGCACAGCAGCAGCGGGACGTCCATGCCGACGTCGAGCGCCTGCCGGACCTCCTCCGTGCCGTAGCGGTACGCGCCGTCGAAGCAGTTCACGCCGACGACGAACGGCAGGTTGCGGCGCTCGAAGAAGTCCACCGCCGCGAAGCAGCTGTCGAGCCGGCGCGTGTCGGCCAGCACGACGGCGCCGAGCGCGCCTTCGGCCAGCTCGTCCCACATGAACCAGAACCGGTCCTGCCCCGGCGTACCGAACAGGTACAGGATCAGGTCCGGGTTGATCGTGATGCGGCCGAAGTCGAGCGCGACCGTCGTGGTGGTCTTCTGCTCGACGCCGGACAGGTCGTCGACACCCTCGGACGCGGTGGTGATGACCTCTTCGGTCCGCAGTGGCGGCACTTCGCTCACCGAACCGACCATCGTGGTCTTGCCGACCCCGAACCCGCCGGCGATGAGTACCTTGACCGCGGTCGCGGTCAGGTTCCGCCGGGGGTCAGAGTTTCCGGATGCCATCAAGAACCGCCTGCAATACGTGTCGGTTGGGAGTTTCCTGGACCGGTGCCGCGGTACGGAACAGCACCAGGTTCTGCTCGATGAGGTCGCTGAGCATCACCTTCACCACGGGCAGCGGCAGATCGACCCGGGCGGCCACCTCGGCCACCGAGACCGGCCGCTGGCACAGGGCGATGATGCGGGCGTACTCCGGTTCGAGCATGCCCGCCTCGTGCGCGGTGCGCAGCGCGACCACCAGCGTGATCAGGTCGAGCCCGAGGGTGTCCGACCGCGTGCGGCCACCCGTGACGGCGTAGGACCGGACCAGGGGGCCGGCCTCGTCGTCGAACCAGGCTTCGTGCCGTGGGCTCATGGCGCAGTGGGCTGCGCGCCGGCGGTCCGCGGGGCCGAGGTGAGGACCTGACCGACCCGCTTCACCATCAGGTTCATCTCGTACGCGACCAGCCCCATGTCCGCGTCTTCACGGGCCAGCAGGGCGAGGCAGGCGCCTCGCCCGGCCGCCGTCACGAACAGGAACGCGTGGTCCATCTCGACCATCGTCTGGCGGACGTTGCCGCCGCCGAAGTGCCGCCCGGTGCCGCGGGCCAGGCTCTGGAACGCCGAAGCCACCGCGGACAGGTGTTCGGCGTCCTCCTCGGAAAGGTTGCCCGACCTCCCGATGAGCAGGCCGTCCGAGGACAGCACCACCGCCCGGTCCGCCCCGGCGACCCGCTTGACGAGGTCGTCCAGCAGCCAGTCGAGCTCGTGGGCGCCTGAGTTGACCATTACTCGCGCTCTCCGTACCTGTCGTCGTTCTCGGGAAACTCTTCGTCACGGGCCCGCCGGGTGCCCTGCTGGAAGGCGGACAGCCTGCTGCGGGCGGCCTCCGGCGAGTCCAGCCGGACCTCTTCGCGTTCCTGTGCGGGCTTATCTTCCCGCAGCTGGGGCACGAGGTTCTGCTGGCGTCGCCGTTGCGGCAGCGGCGGCCGGCCGGGTGCCTCCGGACGGCGCGGTTGCTGCGGCCGGCTCTCCGGCGTCGCCGCGGCCCGCGGCTCCTGCGGCGGCCAGACCGGCTGCTGCGCGGCCGGGCGAGCCGGGCGCGAAGTCCGGTTCGGCGGGGCGGGCGGCCGGACGGCGGCCACGGGCTGGGCCTGGGTCGGCTGGCTGACCGGCTCCGACACGGACCCGACCGGGACCGGAGTCGGCACGGACGGCGGCCGCTCCGAGGACGGCTGCGCCGGCATCCGCTCCGGGGTCGGCGGCGGGACGGTGACCGGCGGGACGACCACGGGCGCCGGCGGCGGGGTCACCGCGGCCGGGGCCGTCACGGGCGGGGCCGGCGGCTCGGTGCGGTGCCGCGCCGGGCGGCGCTGCGGCCGCTTGAGCGGTGCGACCTCGTCGTTGGCCGTGGTCTCCGGCTCGACCGGGTTCGGGACGAGCTCCGGCTTCGGCGGGGTGATCGGCTGCTCCGGCTCGGACTCGGCGAGCGGGGCGAGCAGGTCGGTGCGCACCAGCACGATGGCCCGGGTGCCGCCGTAGGCCGACTCCCGCAGGTGCACCTGGATGCCGTGGCGGGCGGCCAGCCGCGCGACCACGAACAGGCCCAGGCGCGGCTCGTCCGACAGCGCCATGATCCCGAAGTCCGGCGGGTCGGCCAGCATCGAGTTGATCTCTTCGGTCTGGTCCGGCTCGAGCCCGAGCCCCTGGTCCTCGACCTCGATCACGACACCCTTGCCGACCACGTTGCCGCGGATCTCGACCCGCGACTGCGGCGGCGAGAACGAAGTCGCGTTGTCGATCAGCTCGGCGAGCAGGTGCACGAGGTCGCCGACGACCGGACCGCGGATGGCGATCTGCGGCAGCACCGCCGTCTTCACCCGCGCGAAGTCCTCGGTCTCGGCGGACGCGCCGCGGACCAGCTCGGCCAGGCCGACCGGGTTGCGCCACTGACGGCCCGGCTGCCCGCCGCCGAGGATGATCAGGTTTTCGGCGTTGCGGCGGGCGCGGGTGGAGAGGTGGTCGAGCTGGAACAGCGTGTCCAGCTGGTCCGGGTCCTCCTGCTTGCGCTCGGCCTGGTCGAGCACCTTGAGCTGGCGGTGCACGATGACCTGGCTGCGGTGGGCGATGTTGAGGAACACCGTCTTGGTGCCCTCCTTGGTCTTCGCCTCGTCGATGGCGGCCGCGATGGCGGTCTGCTGCGCCTTGTTGAACGCGTCGGCGACCTGGCCGATCTCGTCGGTGCCGTGGTCGAGGAAGTGCCCGCCCTCTTCGAGGTCGACGGGCTCGCCGGCCTGGACGCGGGCGACCAGTTCGGGCAGCCGGACCTCGGCCGCGTCGAGGGTGTCCTCGCGCAGCCGGTGCAGGCGGCCGATGAGCCGGTTCGACAGCCGGACGGCGACGAAGACCACGAAGACCGCGAACAGGACCGCGATCACACCGGCGATCAGCGATTCGGTGAACGTCGAGTCCGCGTCGTTGATCGCCGCCTGGCTCGCGTTCGAGCTCTGCAGGATGAAGATGCCCATCAGCGCGTCGCCGACCTGGCGGGCCGCGGCCCGCCACTGGTCCTGCGGCACCGGCAGCTTGGACAGGTCGCCGCGCAGGAACGCGGTCTCGACCTGGGTCACGGCCTGCCACGGCTGGCTGGCCAGCAGCTGGTCGTACTTCGCCTTGACGTCGGGGATCATCTTCGGCGCCGACGCGTCGAGCTGGGCGTGGTAGGCACCGACCTGGCCGACGTAGGCGCGGAAGTCGTCGTTCGACAGGCCGCCCGCGGCCAGCCCGGCGGCGGCGAGCGCGTCACTGCGCTGCATCGCGTCGGCGGCGGTGAACAGCGGGATGGCGGTCAGCCGGTCGTAGGCGTTCTGGGCACCGCGCGCGTTCTGCGCGAGCCCGGCCACGCCGTCGGTGAACTGGTCGAACAGCTTGTTGTAGTAGGCGAACGCCTGGCCGATCTGCATCTGGCCGCTGTCGACCGCCTGCCGGGTCTGCGGCAGCTGCTGGAACAGCCCGAAGAACGTGGCGATGTTCTTCTGCACGCTCGGCGGGGTGTTGTCGTAGTCGGCAAAGTTCTCGCGGAGGTTGTCGATTTCCTTCGCGGCGGTCGCGTCGGTCTTCGGGCGGACGGCCGCGAGCACGGCACGCTGGTTGCTCTGCCCGGCCAGCAGGCTCAGGGTCGCCTGGCGCTCCTGCTGCAGCGCGGCGAAGAAGGGGATCGCCGGGGCTTCCGAGTTCCGGATGCGGCTGGTGTAATCACGAGCGGTGACCGCGTCGTAGATGAGGTAGCCCGCGAGGGCCACGCCGACCAGCAACAGCGCCACACTGGGGATCAGCGCGATCGTGAGCACGCGCTTCCGAATCGAGGATCCCCGGTTGCGTCGAAGAGAAATCTGCTTCACCTGGGTCCGTTTTCCTTCCGGCAGTACATGGTTTTCGGGTCGCCCGAGGCGGTCAACACCCGGATTCCGACCAGCCGGATCAACATCACCGTGGTCTGCTTCGCCCGCGACGACGTTAGGCAGCCCTCCAGGGCGCGTCAAGTCCGTGGCGAGAACGTGATCTTGGAACGGTGACCCCTCCACACTCGCTGCCTGCGCTTGGAAAGTCCACCACCGTAAGTCGTGAGCTTCGTCGCAGGGCGACTTTCGTTCCATGCACGTATGTGAGCAACGGAAGCGCTCCCGGACCCTCCGCGCGTCCGGACCGGGGCCTCCTACGTACGACAGCGGCGAATCGTTCGGTGACAAACATCACGGACCCGCGCGGGCCCACCCGGACGCCCCGTTCGTCCGGTGTGGACGGCCCCGGGAAAGCGGAATGGGCAGCATTCGCGAGCACAGCCGCGGATTCCCCGGGCGGACGGGCGGAATTCCCGGCATTCCGCAATCACGGCCGATCGATCACGCCGCGCGGGCCCCGGTACCGGTTCCGCGGGCGCCGCCGGCCCGGTCAGCCCGGGAACTCGTCGGCCAGCGTGTTCCAGAAGAGCAGCTCGTAGCTCTGGAACAGCCGGGCGCAGCGGTGCGCTTCGCGTTCGTCGAGGCGGCGCGCGTCGAGACCGGCCTGGATAGCGGCGAGCGCTTGTTCTTCTATTTCCGGAACGTCCGCAGCAAAGAAGTCGAAGAACGCGCACTGCTCGTCGGTGAAGCCGTAGTGCTCGCGCATGCCGGCGGCGACGTCCCGGCAGTACCGGCCGAAGGCGGCGAAATTGGCGAAGATCCCCGCCGCGGTCGCCGACGACTCGCCGTTCAGCGCGAGCCAGGCGACGTAGGCCGGGTAGACCTGGCAGCCCGCGCGGGGCCGCTCCTTCCCGTGGTCCGGACCAGTCGCGGCGAGGAGCGCGTCCAGCATCCCGTTCGCCTGCTGCTCCCCCGGCGCGAGGCCACCGAAGAAGGTGCGCGCGTGCGGCTCGTCGGCCTGGGCGGCCAGTTCGTGGAAGCTCCGCCAGTCGCTGAGGGTGATCAGCTTCTCCTCGGCGGCGAGCGCGGCGAACACCGCGCGCGGCGCCCGGCCCGCGGTGATCAGCGGCACGAGCCGGTTGTCGCCGTCGCGCGGCGCGAGTTCGGCCTGGATCTTCCCGAGCAGTTCACGAGCCGACCGCGTCATCGCTTCCCCCTGGAGTCCGTGGTTCCCCCATTGAAGCGCGGTTCGCGCGGGAACGCCCGTGTACACAGTGGACGGTGGTGGAGACCTGACCGCTATGTCCGGTTCGACGGCGACGCTTGACGTGGCCGCGATTCTCTATCCACCTGCGCCGGGAGCCCCTACAGTGTGGCCATCCGGAGCTCCGAGGAGGCCAGCGTTGACCACCCCGTCCGTCGCCGAGCAGACCGAAGGCCAGACGATCCCGCGGCTGCTGCACCGCAACGCGGTCGAATACCCGGACCTGCCGGCGATCACCTCGCTCGACCTCGAAGGGCAGCCCACGCTGACCTGGCTGGAATTCCGCACCGCGATCGCCGAGGTCTCCCGCGGCCTGGCCGGGCTCGGGCTCGCCAAGGGCGACCGCATGCTGATCATGGCGCCCGGCTGCCCGGACCACATCATCGCCGACCTCGCCGCGACGCACCTGTCCGCGATCCCCTGCACCGCCTACGCCACCCTCAGCCCGGACCAGATCCGGTTCGTCGCGCGGCACAGCGCGGCGCCGGTCGTGGTGCTCGGCGGGGAGAACGAGCTGGTGCGCTGGCGGCCGGTGCTCGACGACCTCCCGGCGCTGCGGCACATCGTCGTGCTGGACGCGGCCGCGATCCCCGAGGGTGACGACCGCTTCCTCTCCTTCGCCGACCTCCGGGCCCGGGGCCGGGAAGCGCTTGCCGCCGACCCGGACGCCTTCGAGCGGTCGTGGCAGGAGATCAAGCCGGACGACCCGCTGTCGATGATCTACACGTCCGGCACCACCGGCGACCCCAAGGGGGTCGTGCTCTCGCACCGCAACGCGATCCACCAGGGGTACGCGGTCACCGAGCTGCACCACCCGCCGATGCACGCGACGAACATCGCGTACCTCCCGCTCGCGCACATCGCCGAGCGGGAGCTGTCGATCTACCTCCCGATCATCTGGGCGGGGCACGTGCACACCCTCGCCGACCCGAGCGGGGTCGTCGGCGCGCTCGGCAAGGTGCACCCGCAGAGCTTCTTCGGCGTCCCGCGCGTGTGGGAGAAGATGGTCGCCGGGCTCAAGAACATGCTCGGCGGCGTGCCGGAAGACCGGCGCACCGCGTTGCTGCAGGCGAACGAGCTGCTGCAGCAGGGCTACAAGCTGCGCAGCGCCGGCCGGCCGGTGCCCGCGGAGCTGGCCGAGAAGATCCGGCAGACCGACGAGGCCGCGCTGGCGCCGGTGCGCGCGTTGCTCGGGCTGGACAAGGTGCTCGTCGCCTCCAGCGGCGCGGCCGCCCTGCCGGTGGAGATCATCTACTTCCTGGCCGGTCTCGGCATCGAGATCTGCGAGGTCTGGGGCCTGTCCGAGACGACCGGCGCGGCGACGTCCAACTCCGGCTCGGACTTCCGCGCGGGCAGCGTCGGCAAACCGCTCGACGGCGTCGAGGTGAAGGTCGCCGAGGACGGCGAGCTGCTGGTGCGCGGGCCGATCGTGTTCCTCGGCTACCTCCAGGAGGACGGCACGATAGCCGACGCCACCGACGCCGACGGCTGGTACGCCACCGGCGACATCGGCACGATCGACGAAGACGGCTTCGTGACGATCACCGACCGCAAGAAGGAACTGATCATCACCTCGAGCGGCAAGAACATCGCGCCGACCCGGATCGAAGGCCTGCTCAAGGAGCACCCGCTGATCGGCCAGGCGGTCGCGATCGGCGACGACCGCCCGTACGTGACGGCCCTGATCGTCCTCGACGACGAGATCGCCCCGGGCTGGGCCGCGGCGAACGGCGTCGAGGCCTCGCCGGACGAGCTGGCGTCGCACCCCGCAGTGCGGGCCGAGCTGGAGCGCGCGGTCGAGTCGGCCAACAGCAGGCTCGCCCGGATCGAGCAGATCAAGCGCTACCACGTGCTGCCGAAGACGTGGACGCCCGAATCCGGCGAGCTGACCCCGACGCTCAAGCTCAAGCGCCGGGTCATCAACGACCGCTATTCGGCCGACATCGAGGCCCTCTACGCCGCGGTCCGCGACCCCGAGCCGGCCGCCGGTTCCTGACCCGAACCGTCCCGCTCCCGCCCGGCCCGCCGGCTCCGGGATGAGCTCCTCGCGCGTGGGCCCCGCAGCGTCGCGAATGACTCATTGGGGACCTCCGAGGTCCCGAATGAGTCATTCGCGGCATCGGCGCGTCAGGCCGTCCGGGGCGAGGTCGACTCCGTCCACTTGCGCAGCCGGGGCGGGACGCGCTTCTCCAGGCCGTAGTTCTCCAGGTGGGCGGAGAAGACCTCGTCGAACGCCTTCTGCACGGTCTCGGTGTCCCACACCGGGCGCTCGAGGATCGGCTGCTTGAGGAACGGCTGGCCCATGATGTGCAGCTGCGGCCCGTTGCACCGGATCATCTGGCCGGTGATCCCCTGCGAGCCCTCGCCGAGCAGGAACAGCACGACCGGCGCGATCCGCGACGGCGTGCGGTCCGGCGGGCAGGCGCGCAGGGAGCGTTCCGACTTCCACACCATCCGCGTGTGCGCGAGCGGGCAGACCGCGTTGACGCGGATCCCGACGTCCTCGAGGTCGAGCGCCCACGAGTAGGTCAAGGACGCGACCGCGCCCTTGCTCGCCGCGTACACGCCGAGCTTGCGCTGCCCGAGCGAAGCGCCCGAGGAGATGTTGACGATCGAGCCGCCGGTGCCCGCGTCGACCATCGCCTTGATCGCCGCCAGCCCGATGTTCACCACGCCGAGGACGTTGACCTGCACGAGCTCGCGGGCCGCCTCGGCGTCGTCCTCCCAGGGCAGGGCCTCGTAGTTCAGCCCCGCGTTGTTGACCAGCCCGTCGATCCCGCCGAACTCCTTGACGCAGAGGTCGACGATCTCCTGCGCCTCGCCCGCCTCGGCCACGCTGTGCCCGCTCGCGACGGCGCGGCCGCCGTGCGCGCGGATGGTCTCCGCCGTCCGCTCGGCCAGCTCGGCGTCGACGTCGTTGACCACCACCGCTCCGCCTTCGCGCGCGACGTGGATCGCGAACGCCTCGCCCAGGCCCCGGCCCGCACCGGTGACCACGACCGCCTTGCCCTGCATCAACCCGTCCATTGCTCTCCCCGATCTGCAGCGCCGGCGGCGCGCGGTCCGTCCACCCCGGCCGGCTCATGTCCAGTCTTGGCCCATTCGGTCCAACGCGGCATCGGCGCGACGACGAGCGGCCGCCGCCCTGCGCCGAGCGAGTCCGGTTCGATCAGTCCGGACGTACCCGCGGGCCGGTCACGAGGGGGTGACTGACCGGCGTTCGGGGGACGCCGGGGCGTAACCGGCGGCATACTGTGGGTGCTTTCCGGTGGTAGACCGGTGACTCCCCCGGATGGAGTCATCACCGGAGAGGCACAATGCGGACGGTCCATGTTCACTCGATCGGGGGACGGTGGTTACGAGGTGACGACACGCGCGACACCCCGGTTCCGGGCCGTCCTGGCCAACCGGGAGTTCCGCGCGCTGTGGTTCGCCGAGACGCAGTCGATGCTGGGCGACCAGCTGACCATCGTCGCGCTGGCCATCCTCACCTTCGACCGGACCGGGTCGCCGCTGCTGTCGGCCGTCGTCTACTCCCTGACCTTCCTGCCCGCGCTCGCCGGCGGGCTCGGGCTGTCCCAGCTCGCCGACCGGTTCCCCCGGCGCGCGGTGCTGGTCGCCGGCTCGTTCGCGCAGGCCGTGCTGATCGGGCTGATGGCGCTGCCCGGGATGCCGCTGGGCTGGGTGTTCGCGCTGTTCGTCCTCGCGCGGCTGGCGAACGCGCCGGGCAACGCGGCGCAGAACGCGCTCGGCCGCGAGGTCTTCGCCGACGACGACGTCTACCTGCAGAGCCAGGACCTGCGGGGGATCACGAACAACACCGCGATGCTGGCCGGCCTGGCCGCCGGCGGGCTGCTGGTGACGACGATCGGGACGTCGTGGGCACTGGCCATCGACGCGCTGACGTTCCTGGTGGCCGCGGTCGCCGTGCGGCTGCTGGTGCTGCGCCGGCCCGCGGCGGGCAACGGCGGCGCCCCGTGGTTCGGCGCCGTCCGGCAGGTTTTCGGCGACGAACGGCTGCGGGTGCTGCTCTACCTGTCCTGGCTCGTCGGCCTGGCGGTGATCCCGGAGGGTCTCGCGGCGCCGCTCGCCGCACAACTGGGCGCGGGCGATCAGGCGGTGGGCTGGCTGCTGGCCGCCGACCCGCTCGGTTTCGTCGCCGGCACGTTCCTGCTGTCGCGGTTCGTCACGACCGAACACCGCCGCAAGCTGCTGGGCGTGCTGGCCGCGCTGCCGCTGGCCGCGCTGGCGGCGTTCGCGCTGCGGCCGAACCTGACCTTCGCGCTCATCCTGCTCGCGCTGGCCGGCGCGACGGGCGCGTACGTCATCACGGTGTCGGCCACGTTCATCACCTGGGTGCCGAACGACATCCGGGGCAGTGCGGGCGGCCTGTACCGGACCGGGCTGCGGGTCGCGCAGGGCGTGGGTGTCGGCCTGGGCGGGCTGGCCGCGCAGGCGCTGGGTTCCGCGCACGCGACCATCGCGCTGGCGGGCGCGGTGGGTCTGCTGCTGGCCGTGCCGGTGGCGTTCGCCTGGCGCCGGGTGGGCGGGGCGGAGCCGCGGCACTGGCCGTCGTGATCGCCAGGTGCCACCTCCGGGGTACGGACAAGATCATGAATGGCATTCGCGGACGTCACGGGTGACAATTCGAGGGTGGTTCAGAAGTCGCGGTTGCTCATGGGGGCCACCTCCATGCGGGGAGAGTCTCGCAGAACCTTTTGCGCCGCGTTCCCGGCAGTTACTCCGGGGCCTTGGCCGGTCCGTTGCTGTGGGATGGTACCCGGCCACGGAATGCGTGAACACTCTGCCAGGTACCGATGAGATTACTCAAGGCCGGGACTAGGCTGGAAAGGAGGTGACCAATTGCATCCAGGACCGGACGGTGGCCCGGGCGCGCCGGGCGAACCGGGCGGCTCGGCCGCGGAGCGGGCGGAAAGCGCCGGAGAACCGGGCGTGACCACAGGTACGCCCGTGACCACGACCAGTGGCGTCCGGGTCCGGCACGCGTACTGGCCGGGCAACTGGGCGCTCTGGCGCCGCCGCCCGGTGCAGGTCGCGTTCATGCTGACGGCCGAAGCCGTCGCGGTCGCGATTCTCGCCGTCTCGTTCGCGCGCTCGCCGATTCCGTCCGGAAACGACTGGATCAATTTCGCGATTCTGGCCGCCGGCGCCACCGTCCACATTCAACTGACGCAGCGCCAAGAGGAGCGGCGGCGCGACCGGACCAAAACGGTGCTGATCGACCTCACCGCCGTGTGGACGTTTTCCGCCGCGATGATACTGCCGGTACCGCTCACCCTTTTCGTCATCGCCGTCATCCGGTTGCAGCACTGGTTCATCGCCCGGCGGCCGGCGCACAACTTCATTTTTTCGTCCATCACGCACGGCCTCGCCGGCGCGCTCGCGCACCTCACCTACACGGCGCTCGGGCCGCACTCGCTCGGCCGTCCGGGCTGGGGTGACTTCCTCCGCGAGTTCGGCACCATCGTCGTCACCGGGGCCATCTACGAAGCGATCCAGATCGCGTACGTGGGCGGGGTCCTGCTGCTCGGATCCCCCGCCGGGCGCACGGTTCGTAACGTACTGGGCAGCCCGGCCGACAACATGCTCGAAGCGATCACCATCGGCCTCGGCGCGGTGACCGCGATCCTGCTCGCGGCCGTCCCGCCGATGGTGGCGGTGATGGCCGTGGTCACCGTGGTCTTCAATCGCCTCGCGGAACTCGACCAGCTCCAGAACGACGTCCGGACCGACCCGAAAACGGGCATTCTCAACATGCGTGGCTGGTCGGAGGCGGCGGAACGCGCTCTCGAACGGACCGCTCGATCGGGTGATCAACTGGCGCTGCTGATGGTCGATCTGGACCACTTCAAGTGGATTAACGACACCTATGGACATCCGGCGGGCGACGACGTGCTGCGCACCGTTGCGCAAACGCTCGACGAAGTGACCAGACCGAGCGACTTGGTCGGCCGTTTCGGCGGCGAGGAATTCCTCATTCTGCTGCCGGACATCGACGAAGAGGCGACCTGGGACGCCGCCGAGCGCATCCGGATCGCGATCGCCAAGCTGCACATGGTGACGACGGACAAGCGCGGCGACCCGGCGACCATCGCCGACCGCACGACGTCGATCGGCGTCGCCCGCCACCCCCGCCACGGCGACACCCTGGAGCGTCTCCTCCAATCGGCCGACGCGGCGGTCTACCTGGCGAAGGAGAACGGCCGCGACCAGGTGTGCTTCGCCCCGGACGGGGTCACACCCCCAGCCGGACGGTGAGTTCGAGCTTGACGAGCACCTCGGCACAACTCCCGGCGGCGGCGGGTTCCAGCCGGAGCCGCTCGCCCCGGTAGCCGGCGGACTCGAGCCGCAGGACGGTGGCCCCGGGCGCGAGGCGGGGGTGGCACCAGTGCCGGACGATCCCGGTGCCGGCGTGGTCCTTGGCCAGCAGGAGGTACTCGTACCCGAGGTCGTCGACGACCCGGCCGAGGCCGTTCCACCAGAGGGCCCGCAGGGTGAGACCACCGCCGTCGCGCCGAAGTTCGGCCGGCGGATCGGCGTGGACGTCGACCTGGAAGCCCTGCTCGGTGACGCGGACCGAGCGGACGTGGAGGAAGGCGCTGTGGGCGGGCGGAGCGGAGCCCGCACCCGCGGCGGCGGGCGGCAGGCCGGACCGACAACCGGACCGGCCACCAGCCGCCGACTCCCCGCCCCCACCCGGGCCAAGCGGCGAACCCGACCGACCACCACCAGCCGCCGAGCCACCCCCACCCGGATCGAGCGGTGAACCCGACCGGCCACCACCGGCGGCTGGCGAGCCGCCCGGGTCGAGCGGCGGGCCAGCGGATTCACCGCCTGCACCGGCATCGGGCCCCGGCGGCGCACCGCCCACCCCGCCCGCACCGGCATCCGGCCCCGGCGGCGCACCGGCCACCCCACCCACCCCGCGCGGCCCAGCTCCCTCCTCGGCCGGCCCGGGCCGCAGCACCTCGCGCCCGCTCGTCCGCAGCTCGGCCTGCGGCAACAACTCCGCTACCGCCAGCTCCGCCGCCAGCCGGCCGTCCTCTTCCTCCGGCAGCTCGCGGACCCCGCGCAGCTCCGCCGCCAACATCCGGTACCCGACCGCCTCCGCCCAGGCCAGCGCCGCCGTCCGGAGGCCCGGCTCGGTGGCCAGCCGCTCGCGCAGCCGCCGCCCCGGGCGGACCCGGCCGAACCGCGCGGCCCGGACCAGCCGGGCGGACTCCGGGACGCCCGTGGCGAAGAACCCCGTCATCGCCCGATCCAGCGCCCGCAACTGGGCGGCCAGCACCACCCGTCCCACCGGCCCGGGGTGGACCCGGGACAGCTCCGCCGGCGCGCACGAACGCAGCGCCTCGGCGATCACCCGCAGCTCCGGCGTGCACGGCGTGCGCAACCGGGCGCCGGGGGCGAGGCGGCGCAGTGCGCGCACGGTGTTCTCCGCGGGCACGGCGAGCTCGGTCGAGCGCACTGCTGCCTCCTGGTCGCCGCGCCCCCTCTCCCCAGTCTCACCAGGACCTTCCCCCCGAGGAAGGGCGGAACGGGCAGCCGTCCGGGCAGCTTGCGGAAAACCGCAAGCCGATCCTGCGGTTATCCCCATGTCGGCCGCCGAGCGCGGCTGGCACCCTTGAACCCATGCCGGCCCTGACCGATCCGCCACGCACCCGCCGACCCTGGTCGACGTCGGGCTGGCTGCTGCTGGTCCTGCTGGTCGTCTTCGCCTTCGGGCTGATCGCCTCACGCCCGCCGTCGCCGCCGGACCAGGGGCCGCCGACCGGTGACGTGCTGGCCGCGCAGAACGCCATCGAGGCGCTGGTCCACCCCGGCCCGCACCCCGACGCGCTCGCCCGGCTGCCGAAGGACTTCACCGCGCTCAGCGGCGTCACCCCGGGCGCGATGCCGGCGCGCGACGGCACCGTCCGGGCAGTGCACGTCGACGGCGGCTGCTCGACCCCGTGGGGCGACGACAACACGAAGTGGGACTACGCCGTGCCGTGCAAGGCCCACGACCTCGGCTACGACCTGCTCCGGTACGCCGACCGCAAGGGCCACCCGCTCGGCCCGGAGGTCCGGGAGGCCCTGGACGACCGGCTGTCCTACGACATGCACCACGCCTGCGACCTCAACCCGATGAACTCGGCGCTCACCTGCCGGGCCGTCGCCTCCTTCTATTCGGCCGGGCTGGTCGTCAACTCGTGGCACCAGCGCTGGGGCCCGCCGGTCGGCGACCCGATCGGCCCGATGGTCGCCGGCGTGCTGGTGATCGGCTGCCTGCTGATCTTCCGGCTGCGCGGCTGGTTGCGCGCCCGGCGCGAGCCGCGGGCGCCCGTTCCGCTCGCCGACCCTGCGGAGGTCAGCCGGTGGGCGCTGCTCGGCGCCGGCGGGGTCGTCCTGCTCTTGCTCGGCGAATCGGTGACGGCGCTCGCGCACTGGGCCGGCGCCCCCGAACCGGCGCTCTGGCCGCTGACCTGGCTCGCCCAGCTCGCCCCGCTGATCTACTTCGCCGGCGGCCACGCCAACGCGGCCGGCTGGCGCGCCGAGCAGCAGGCGGGCGGCGGCTACCGGCACTACCTGGCCGAACGCGCGAGCCCGCTGCTGCGGCCGGCGTTGATCTTCGCCGTCGTCGCACTGCTGACGCCGCTCGCGCTCGAACTGCTCGGCAGCCCGGCGGGCACGACGGCGACGGTGATGCGGATCGCGCTGCACCCGCTCTGGCTGCTCGGCGTCTACCTGCTGACGATCGTCTGCGCGCCTCCGCTGCTCGCCCTGCACCGCCGGGCGCCGGTGAGCGCAGCCGTGGGTCTGCTCGTGCTGGTCGGCGCCGGTGAGCTGGCCGCGAGCTGGTCCGGTTCGCCGCTGCCGCGCTACGCGGCGACGTTCGCCATCGCCCTGCTCGCCCAGCAGCTCGCCTTCGCCCACGCCGACGGCGTCCGCCCGTCCCGGCGGCTCCTCGCGGCGGCCGTTACCACCGGGGTCGCGGGCCTCGCCGGGATGAGCGTCCTGCGGGGCGGGCCACCCGTCCTGCTCGGCAGCCCGGGCGCGCCCGCCGCGTTCTCCGCCCCGCCGTGGGGCGTGCTCCTCCTCGGCCTGGTCCAGCTCGGCGTGCTCGGGCTGCTGGCCCGTCCGCTCGGCAGGCTCGGTGACCGGCCGGGCGTCGCCCGCGCCTGCCGGTTCGTCCTGCGCGCGCCGATGAGCCTCTACCTGGCGTTCCTCGCCGCGATGCTGCTGCTGGTCGCCGTCGTCTACCTGCCCGGCCGGATCGCCGACGGGCTCAGCTGGCTGATCCGCCCGCGCACGCTGGTCGCGGTCGGGCTGCTGGCCGTGCCCGCGACCCTGGTCTTCTGGGGGTTCGAACGGCACGGCCACGGCGTCCGGCAGCCGCGCGCGGCCGACCACCCGGGCCGCCGGACGGCGGTGCTCACCCGGGCCGCGGCCGGGCTCGGGATCGGGTACGCCACGCTGGGCGTGTTCGGCTTCGCGCTGACCCGCTTCGGCGGGGTCGCCGCCGACGCCGACCTGCTCGGTCTGCGGCTCGACCCGATCCAGAGCCTGGTGCACCTGCTGCTCGGGGTGTTCCTGCTGCACACGATCCGGATCGGCGCCGGCGCGGCGACCGGCACGTGGCTGGTCACGGCGCTCGCCTGCGCCCCGTCGCTGCTGTTCGCCGCCGACGGCAGCACCCCGGGCTTCCTCGGCGTCACGCTCCACGCCGTCACGGCCGGGTTTGCGCTGCTGGCCGCCGCGGGAACCCTGCTCCCGGCTCGACCACCGGCGAATGCGACGTCCTGACCAGGCGAAACCGTCGAACATGCGGGAAACTGGGTGGTGCGTGACACATTCGCGGGGGGATGTGTAACGCTACGGCAACCCGGGGCAGGCACCATGCGTCCCATTCCCTAGCACCACCCGATCGATGGAGTGAGGAGTCGCCCGCGTGGATCACCCGCCTCGGAACGGGCAAGGCGGCCGCCGCCCCGCCCGGCCCTGGCAGGACGAGCCAGGCCGGGCCGACGCACGGCGCAGCACTCCGCCGCGCCGCCCCGCACCCCGTCGCGAGCCGGCGGACTCCCGCCGCGAGCCCGCGGACTCCCGCCGGGCGGCCGCGCCGCCGTCCCGGCGGCCCGAGCCCCGCCCGGCCCCGCGCGCCCGCCGCAACTCCTTCCGCGGCGCGAAGATCGCGCTGGCCGTCGTCTCGCTGCTGGTGATGGGCCTGACCGGGTACGCCTGGGCGGCCATGCAGGGCCTGGTCAACGGGCTGAACTACACGAACGTGCTCAGCGACGGCGGCGGTGGCGACAAGCCCGCCGACGGCGCCCGCGACATCCTGCTGGTCGGCCTGGACAGCCGCACCGACGCCCAGGGCAACCCGCTGCCGCGCGAGGTGCTCGACGAGCTGCGCGCCGGGGACGCCGACGGCGAGCTCAACACCGACTCGCTGATCTTCGTGCACATCCCGAACGACGGCAGCAAGGCCGTCGCGATCTCGCTGCCGCGCGACACCTACGTCGACATCCCCGGCGGCTACGGCAAGCACAAGATCAACTCGGCGTACGCGCGGGCGATGCTGTCGGCCCGCAAGGACCTGCAGAAGCAGGGCGTCACCGACCCGAAGGAGCTCGACGTCAAGGCCAACCAGGCCGGGGCGAAGGAGCTGATCGAGACCGTCGAGAAGCTCACCGGGTCGACCATCGACAACTACGCCGCGGTGAACCTCCTCGGCTTCAGCGAGATCACCAAGGCCATCGGCGGCGTCGACGTCTGCCTGAACAACACCGTCAAGGACCAGTACTCCGGCGCGAACTTCACCAAGGGCCAGCACACGATCTCCGGCGTCGAGGCCCTCGAGTTCGTCCGGCAGCGCCACGGCCTGCCGAACGGCGACCTCGACCGGGTCGTCCGCCAGCAGGTGTTCATGGCCGGCATGGCCCGCAAGGTGCTCTCGGCCGGCACGCTGACCAACCCGGCGAAGCTGTCGGACTTGATCGACGCCATCAAGAAGTCGGTCGTGCTCAACCAGAACTGGGACATCTTCGGGTTCGCCCAGCAGATGAAGGGCCTGACCGGCGGCCAGCTCGAGTTTCGCACGATCCCGGTGAAGAATATCGACTACAAGACCCCCGAAGACGGCTCGGCCATCCAGGTCGACCCCGCCGAGGTGAAGCAGTTCGTGCAGGGCCTGGCCGGGCCGCCGCCGGGCCAGGCGCCGCCCGCCCAGCAGGCCGACCCGGCCAACAAGGCGACCACGGTCGACGTCCGCAACGCCTCCGGCCGCACCGGGCTCGCCGCGAACGTGGCCAAAACGCTCGAAGGCAAGGGCTTCACCCCCGGCGAGACGGCCAACGCGACCGCGCGCAAGACCACCGTGATCTGGGTGCCGAAGGGCGGCAAGGACAAGGGCCAGGCCGTCGCGGACGCGCTGGGCGGCTCGCCGACGGTCCAGGAGGACAAGAGCGTGCCGGCCGGCCACGTGACGGTCTTCCTCGGCGCCGACTACCAGGGCTCGACCTCCGACACGAGTTCGGGCGCCGGCTCCGGTGCCGCGGGCGCAACGTCGCAGGCTGCGGCGCCGCCGCCGGCCGCGAGCGACGAGAAGCCGATCACCGCCGAGGGCGTTCCCTGCGTCAACTGACCCGCTCAGCGAGCCGGCGTTAACCCGTTCGGCCTAACTCGCGCAATCGGTATCAAAGACATGCCCGAAATCGCGTAAGGGGCGGGCCCCAGCGCACTTACATACACGTGAGGGTGCACCTGCACGGGAATTATCACGCCCGTGCGGTGCCGTGGGAGCGCACGGCAGGGGACATTGATGTGCTGATCGACGCTGAGGAGTACCAGCGGATCCTCGGAGACGAGCTCCGCAAGCTCCGGCGCAGCCGAGGGTGGACGCGCAAGGAGCTGAACCAGCACTTGCAGAGCGAGATCTCGCTGCAGACGCTGGCCACCTACGAGCTGGGCACCAGACAGTGCTCCGTCGTGCGCCTGGTCGAGCTGTGCGTCGCGATGGACGAACTCCCCCAGGACCTGCTGGCCAAGGTGCACCGCCGGGTGTTCCTCGACGAGCCCGGCCGGGTCCGCGTCGACCTGCGCAAGGTCGTCGCCGACGCCCCGGCCGACCTGCTGCCGCTGCGGCGCTGGGCCGAGGACCGGCTGCGGCAGGCCGGCGAGCAGGGCGGCGGCGAGGTCGCCCTCGACCTGCCCGCGCTCGAGCGCATGGCCGAGCTGTGCGGCCTGCCGACCGTCGACCTGGTCGCCCGCCTGCGCCGCTACACCTCCCGCTGATCCCCCGGCCGGGGCCCTCACCACCTCCCTCGGTGAGGGCCCCGGCCGGGTCAGCCGACCTGGAAGTCTTCGCGCCGCACCTTCCGCGTGTCCAGCCAGTACCGCCAGGTGAAGCCGGGCCAGATCGTCCGGTTCACGCCCTTCGCGTCGAGGTACCAGCTCTTGCAGCCGCCGCGGGTCCAGATGCCCTTTGCGAGCTTGCGCTGGATCTGCCGGTTGAACCGCTCCTGCACTTCCGGCTTCGGCTCGATGGGCTTCCCGCGGGCCAGCCGCAGCGCTTCGGCGACGTAGGAGATCTGGGCCTCGATCATGAACACGACGGAGTTGTGCCCGAGCCCGGTGTTGGGGCCGAGCAGGAAGAACAGGTTCGGGAACCCGGCGACGGTGATACCCAGGTGCGTCCGCATCCCCTCGGTCGCCCACTCCTTGCCGAGGTTGCGCCCGTCGCGGCCGACGATCTCCAGGTCGTCGAAGGCGTCGGTGACGTGGAAGCCGGTGCCGTAGATGATGACGTCGGCCGCGTGCTCGACCCCCGCGGCGTCGACGACGCTGCGCTCGCGGACCTCCCGCACGCCCTCGGTCACGACGTCGACGTTGTCGCGCGCCAGCGCCGGGTAGTAGTCGTTGGAGATGAGCACGCGCTTGCAGCCCATGGTGTAGTCGGGGGTGACCTTGCGCCGCAGCTGCGGGTCCTCGATCGCGCGGTGGATGTTGCGCTTGGCGATCCGCTGCCCGAGCTTCATCACCCACGACTGGCCGTTGAAGCCGACCGCCCGCGCTTCGAGCAGCCAGTAGAGCAGCGTGCGGTAGGCCCGCTGGGCCGGCGGGAAGGCCTTGAACAGCGCGCGCGTCCGGCCGGACATCTCGTGGTCGGCCTTCGGCATGATCCACGGCGGCGTCCGCTGGAACAGCGTCAGCTCCGCCACCTCGGGCGCGATCTTCGGGACGAACTGGACCGCGCTGGCGCCGGTGCCGATGACCGCGACCTTCTTGCCCTTCAGGTCGACGTCGTGCCGCCACCGCGCCGAGTGGTAGGCCGGGCCTTCGAACCGCTCGATCCCGGGCAGCTCCGGGATCATCGGCAGGTGGAGGGCGCCGACCCCGGCGACCAGCGCGGTCCCGGCGAACTCGTCGCCGCCCCTCGTGGCGACGTGCCACCGGCCTTCCTCGGCGTCCCAGCGGGCACCGGTCATCTCCTGCCCGAACCGGATGAACCGGCGCAGGTCGTGCTTGTCGGCCACCTCGCGCATGTACCGCCAGATCTCCGGCTGCGGCGAATAGGCCCGTGACCAGCCCGGGTTCTGCTCGAAGGAGAACGAGTACATGTGCGACGGGATGTCGCAGGCGCAGCCCGGGTAGCTGTTGTCCCGCCAGGTGCCGCCGACGTCGTGGGCCTTTTCGAGGATGACGAAGTCCTCGCGGCCCTCCTTGCGCAGCTGGATCGCCATGCCGAGACCGGAGAAGCCGGTCCCGACGATGACGACCCCGGTCTCCGTGCGGTTGCCCATGACGCCTCCGGGTTCCTGTTACTCGTCGTCCATCTTACTGGGAGTAGGTTACCAGCGGTAGAGTGTTACCCGTGACCACCGCCAAGCGCAAGCGCATGCCACGGGCCGACCGGATGCGGCAGATGATCGAGGTCGCCGAGCAGGTCTTTTCGGAGCGCGGCTACGCGGCGGCGTCGATGGACGAGATCGCCGAGCTGGTGGGCGTCTCGAAGCCGATGCTCTACGAGTACTTCAACTCGAAGGAAGGCCTCCTGCTGGCCTGCATCCGGGAGTCGCGCGCGGTGCTGCGCGAGGTCACCGAGCAGGCGACCGTCGGGGCGGCCGACGCCGAGGACGCGCTCCGCCGCGGCCTGCTGGCCTTCTTCGTCTTCATCCGCGAACGGCGGCAGGCGTGGTCGCTGCTGCGGCACGAAATGGCGCTGATCGGCACGCCGGCCGCCGACGAGGTCGAGGAGACCCGCCGCCAGCAGACCGACCTCATCGCCGCGCTGATGAGCGGCCACTTCGACAACGGGGACGACCTGAAGGCCGAAGCGGCCGCGGAATTCGTGGTCGGCGCGTGCGAACGGCTCGCGATCTGGTGCGAGCGGCACGAGGAAGTGACCCCCGAGCTGGCCACCGAGTACGCCATGGACGTGCTGTGGAGCGGCCTGCGAGACCGTGCACGTTAGCTTGCGCGTGCACTAGGCCATCCGGTGGTTACTCACAGCAATCGTGTCTTGTGACACAGAGTTGCTCTACTGTTCTGGTGACACGGTAGAAAGTGTGCTGGACCTTCACGGCCGGAGGAGGGGCACGGGAGCCGCGTCACGAAAGCGCGGTGAGCGCGTCACGGTTGTGTAAGGATGCTGGTGAGGGAGAGGGGTGTGAGGCAGATGGTGGAAACGATCACGGCGACATACGTCCAGGAAGACGCCGACTGGGCCATCACGGTCAGCGGCCGCGGCAAGGAGCTGACCGCCCGTGAGCCCGGCATCATCGCCGCGCGCGACCGGGCCGACCAGCTGGTCGAGGAGCTCGCCGGCGACGCCAAGACGACGGTGGTCCACCTGCTCAACGGCAGTGCGCTGGACTTCACCAGCGCGTACATGACGGCGCGCCTGACGCTCCCGAAGCTCCCGCCGCTCGAGGTGCCGCCGCCCGGCAGCGTGCCGAAGCAGCAGACTCCGGCGTCGGCGGACAAGAAGCCCCAGCTGCCGCCGAGCAAGCAACTCCCGAAGGCGGTCGAGGACCGCAAGGCCCCGGCCGAGCCGGCGCCCGCCGCGGAGAGCAAGGCGCCGGCGAAGCAGGCCTAGCGCTACTTGAGGAGCTTGCGCACCAGCAGGACAAGCACGAGGACGCCCGCACCGATCAGCGGGAACTTGACCTTGGGGTTGTCCAGCTTGGCGCGCACGCCGTCCTTGGCCGCGTCGGCGAGCTTCTTCGGGTCGGCCTTGACGGTGAGCTGGTCGAGCGTCGCCGCCAGGGCGGTCCTAGCCTGCTCGATCTCACGCTCGATCGTCTCGGGATCGCGGGCCACGTGTCCTCCTCGCCGCATGGGACTTCCAGGCCCCAACTTAGTCGACCGCCCCGCCGCGTCCGCACGGGCCACGCCGCACGCTAGGCTGCGGAGTACCGGGGGCCCGTAGCCCAATTGGCAGAGGCACACGGTTTAGGTCCGTGCCAGTGAGAGTTCGAGTCTCTCCGGGCCCACTCGGGGTTGGGCGAGGTCTGCTCGCGGAGAGCGCTCGCCGATCCCTCAGCTCCGGAACGTCCGCCGGTAGGTGTCCGGCGGCACCCCGACCGTCCGGTTGAAGTGCCGCCGCAACGTCGTCGCCGTGCCCATGCCGACGGCCTCCGCGACCGCGTCGATGCTCGCGTCCGTCTTCTCCAGCAGCTCCTGGGCCCGGCGGATGCGCTGGTTCAGCAGCCACTGCAACGGCGTCGTGCCCGTGGCCGACCGGAAGTGGCGGCCCAGGTGGCGGCTGCTCATGTTCGCTTCGCGGGCCAGGTCCTCGACCGTCAGCGGCCGGTCGAGGCGGGCGGTGATCCACGGGAGCAGTTCGGCCAGCGGGTGGTCGTCGCGGCTCGGAACCGGCGTCGTCACGAACTGGGCCTGGCCGCCCGCCCGGTGCGGTGGCACCACCAGGCGGCGGGCGATCGCATTGGCCGCCGCCGGGCCGTGGTCGGCGCGGACCAGGTGGAGGCACAGGTCCATCGCCGCCGCCTTGCCCGCCGACGTGAGGACCTGGCCGTTGTCCACGTAAAGCACGTCCGGGTCCACCGTCACCTCTGGGTAGCGGGCGGCCAGGACGTCCGTGTGGGCCCAGTGCGTGGTCGCGCGCAAGCCGTCCAGCAGGCCGGCGGCCGCCAGCACGAAGGCGCCCGTGCACAGCGACGCCACCCGGGCGCCGCGGGCGTGGGCCGCGCGCACGGCGTCGACCAGGTCCGCCGGCGGGGCCGCGTCGACGTCGGCCCAGCCCGGCACGAGCACCGTGTCCGCGCGCGCCAGCCGGTCGAGGCCGTGGTCCGGCTCCAGCAGGAAGCGGCCCACCCTCACCGGGGCCGAGCCGCAGACCGCGAAGCCGTACCGGGGGTCTTCGCCGAACACCTCGGTGGCGATCGTCAGTTCGAACGACAGCATCCCGTCGGTGGCGGCGAGGGCGACCACGTGCATGTCCGAAAGTGTACGCATCATGTCGTTCCGGACACTGGTGACGATGTCCGGGGCTCGCGAGGATCACCTCATGACTTCGGTACTGGTTTACGGCGCTTATGGGCACACCGGCCGCTTCGTGGTGGCGGAGCTGGAAAAGCGCGGTTTCGACGCCGTCCGTTCCGGACGGAACGCGGCGAAGCTGCCGGGCGGGCGGCCGGCGCCGGCCGACGACCCGGCCGCCCTCGACCGCGCGCTCGACGGCGTCGACGCGGTGATCAACTGCGCGGGCCCGTTCGCCGGCACGGCCGTCCCGCTCGCCGAGGCGGCCATCCGCGCCGGCGTCCCGTACGTCGACGTCGCCGCCGAGATCGAGGCGAACCTCGACACCCTCGCGCTGACCGCCGACACCGCGGTCGTCCCCGCGATGGCGTTCTTCGGCGGCCTGGCCGACCTGCTCGCCACGGCGGCGATGGGCGACTGGACGGCGGCCGCCGAGATCCACGTCGCCTACGGGCTCAGCGGCTGGCGCCCGACGGCCGGCACCCTCGAAGCGGGCCGGGTGTCCCGGGAACGCCGTGGCGGCAAGCGCATCCGGTACGCGGGCGGCCGGCTGGACTACCGCGAAGACGCCCTGCCGACGCGCGAGTGGGCGTTCCCCGAACCGCTCGGCCCCCGGCCGGTCTTCGGCGAGTTCTCGATGGCCGACATCGTGACGATCCCGCGGCACCTGGAGGTCCGCGACGTCATCAGCTACATGACGGTCGACGCGGCCCAGGGCCTGGCGGCGGCCGGCGAGCGCGACGCGGCCGAGACGTTCGTGGTGGACGTCGTGGTGCGCGCCGGCGACGAGGAACGCCGGATCGTGGCGCGCGGCGAGGACATCTACGCGGTGAGCGCGCCGCTGGCGGTGGAAGCGGTCGACCGGATCCTGACCGGGCGGACGAAGGCCAAGGGCGTCGCCACGGCCGGCGAGATGTTCGACGCGGCCGACTTCCTGCGGGCGCTGGCGCCGCACATCACGGTGGGTCAGTAGCGGACCCCGCTCTGCAGCAACGGCGGGTACACAGTGGACGGTTCACCGTCGACCGTCGTGCCCGCGTACTGCAGCATCGCCCGCTGGGCGCCGTGCATCGGGGCCGGATAGTCCAGCTCCGGTGCGGAAACCTCGTCCAAAGCAGCCAGCTGCGCCGGGGTCAGCGTGACGTCCAGCCCGGCCAGGTTGCCGGTCAGGTGCTCCAGCCGCCGCGCGCCGATGATCGGGACCACCGTTCCGCGCCGCGCCCGCAGCCACGCGAGCGACACCGCCGCGGACGTCGACCCGAGCTCCTCGGCGATCGCCGCGACCGCGTCGATGACCGCGAACTCCGCTTCGGACGGACCGCCGACGAAGGCCGCGCGGGCGGAATCCGGCGTCGCGGCGCCGCGGCGGTACTTGCCGGACAGGAAACCGTTCTTCAGCGGGCTCCACGGCACCAGCGCCAGGCCCTGGTCCAGCGCGAACGGCGCCAGTTCGCCCTCGACCGTCCGCGCCAGCAGCGAATACTCGACCTGCAGCGCGATCAACGGCGTCCAGCCGCGCAGCAACGCCGTGGTCTGCGCCTGCGCGGTGACCCACGCCGGGGTGTTCGAGAAGCCGACGTACCGGATCTTGCCCGCGCGCACCAGGTCGTCGAGGGTCCGCATGGTCTCCTCGATCGGCGTGGCGCGGTCCCAGTTGTGCAGCCAGTACAGGTCCAGGTAGTCGGTCTGCAGCCGCCGGAGCGTCTCGTCGAGCTGGGCGATGATCGACGCGCGGCCGGCGCCGCCGCCGTTGGGGTCGCCGGGGAACATGTTGCCGAAGAACTTCGACGCGAGCACCACCCGCGCCCGGCGGCCCGGCTGGGCGGCGAAGAAGTCGCCGAGGATCTTCTCGGAATGGCCGTTGGTGTAGAAGTTCGCCGTGTCGACGAAGTTGCCGCCGAGGTCGAGGTAGGTCGCGAGGATCTTCTCGGACTCTTCGACGTCGCAGCCGGCGCCGCCGGGGTCTTCCCCGAAGGTCATCGCGCCGAGGGCGAACGGGCTGACGCGGAGGCCGGAGCGGCCGAGGGTGACGTAGTGATCGAGTGACACGAAACTCTCCTTCAGTCGTCGGATCGACCACTCAAGGAAACCGCGTATGTCCTGCTCAATGGTAGACCGATCGCAGCGACCTCTTGCACAATCCTCTCGACGCAGGTTTCCTGGACGGGTGCTCGAAGAACTCCGCGACCTCGTCGCCCGGCACGCCCACGCCGACCTGCGCACGCCGGTGCCGGGCCTGCTGCTGTCCAAAGTGGAATCGAGCGAGCCGCACCACTCGCTCGCCGAGCCGCTGCTGGTCGTCATGGCCCAGGGTGGCAAGCGCCTGCTGCTCGGCGAGCAGGTGCACGAGTACCGCGCCGGGCAGTACCTGCTAGTCGGCACCGACCTGCCGGTGACCGGCCACTTCGTCGGCGCCACCCCGCGGACGCCCGCGCTGGGCCTGGGTCTCGCCCTGCGGCCCGCGGCGATCGCCCCGCTCCTGCCCGAGGCACCGCCCCGCACCCCGCCGTCGTCCCCGATCGCCATCGACGACGCCGGTCCGGAACTGCTCGACGCGGCGCTGCGCCTGCTCCGGCTGCTCGACCACCCGTCGGACGTGCCCGTGCTCGCGCCCCTGATCGAGCGGGAGATCCTGTGGCGGCTGCTGACCGGCCCGCCCGGCGGCCTGGTCCGCCGGATCGGCCTGGCCGGCAGCGGCGCCGCGCACGTCGGGCGGGCGATCCGCTGGATCAGGGAGAACTACGCCGAGCCGATGCGGATCGAGGAGCTCGCGCGGCTGAGCGGCTTGAGCGCGTCGGCGTTCCACCGCCAGTTCCGCGCCACCACGGCGCTGAGCCCGCTGCAGTTCCAGAAGCGCATCCGCCTGCAGGAAGCCCGGTCGCTGCTGCTGGCCGACGCGGGCGACGTCGCCGGGGTCGGGCACCTCGTCGGCTACGACAGCCCGTCGCAGTTCAACCGCGAGTACCGCCGCCTGTTCGGCGCCCCGCCCGGGCAGGACGCGGCGCGGCTGCGCTCGGCCCCGGCCGGACCGCAGCTGCCGTGACGTCCGATCCGTTCAAGACGGCCAGCCGCGCCGGGTGCGACGCTGGCGGCATGTCCGTGAACCTTCCCGCGGCGGCGTCCTTCATGGCGACGCACGCCCGCCTCCTCGACCGCCGCCGTTTCGAACTGCTCGACGGCGCCACCGACGCCGACGCGGTGCTGGCCGCCGTCGACGGCTACCGCAACCCGGACGGCGGTTACGGCTGGGGCCTCGAACCGGACCTGCGAGCGCCGGAAAGCCAGCCCGGCGGCGCCCTCCACGCCTTCGAGGTCTTCGAGGAAGTCGCCCCGCGGACCACACCGCACGCGGAGCGGCTCTGCGACTGGCTGGCGACGGCGTCCCGTCCGGACGGTGGCCTGCCGTTCGCGCTGCCCGTGGCGGACCCGGCCGGCTGCGCGCCCTTCTGGGCCCAGGCCGATCCGGCCGTGACCACCCTGCAGAGCACCGCGTTCACCGCCGGCGTGGCCCTGCGCGTCGCCCGGCACGACCGGGCCGTGCGGGAACACCCGTGGCTGGCCGCGGCGACGCAGTACTGCTTCCGCGCCATCCGCGAACTTTCCGGGCCACCGCACGCGATCGCGTTGTCCTTCGCGGTGCAGTTCGTCGACGCCGCGCACGAACTCCACGAGGAGGCCCCGGCGCTCCTGGAGCACCTCGCCGCGTTCGTCCCGGCCGACGGACTGGCCCCGGTGGACGGTGGTTCGGAGGGCGAAACCCTCCGCGCCCTGGATTTCGCGCCGCTGCCGGACCGCCCGGCGCGCGCGTTGTTCGCCGCCGACGTCGTCGACGCGGAACTGCGGCGGCTCGCGGAGGCGCAACAGGACGACGGCGGCTGGCGGGTGGATTTCGCGAGCTTCTCGCCCGCCGCGTCGCTCGAATGGCGGGGGTACGCGACCGTCCGTGCCGTGACGATCCTGCGCCGTCACGGCCTGGCTTGAGCTTCTACACGAGTGGTGCCGACGTTCACCCGGCCGTGGGATGTCGGGAGTGGACGGCCGCCCGCGCCTTCCGGTGTGCGTGACCGAACGCGTACTGTGACGGGGTCAACCGGTCCCCGGAGGTGAAGCATGGCGTCGCGCAACCCGTTGCGCTGGGTCGCCCGCTGGGCGGACTGGTTCGAGGAGCGCGGCGTGTACGTGCCCGGCGAGGAGAGCCGCGCCGTTGATCCGGTCCGCGATTTCGGCTGGCTGATGACGGCGTGGGTGGCCGGCGTCGCGATCTTCATCCTGCTGTTCGCGCTCGCGGTTTAAGTGGCATGTGGCCAGAGATTGTCACCAGCCGTGCCGTTCCGGTCACGGATTGGCCACGGGGTGGCACCAGGTGCGCGACAACCCCCGGTCGCGCCTCGTAACCACGCGCGATCACGGCCAGAGTGGAGCGGGTTCCCCCGGCAATCCCCCGTTGCCGACGGCACCCGACCCGCCGACTGGAGTACCCGCAATGGCGCTCGCGCGCACCCGCAAGATCATGTTCACCGCAGGACTGCTCGGCCTGGCGGTGGCGTGCGGGGTCCCTTCGGCGCACGAGGGCACCGCGGCGCTCGGCGCGGCTGGCTCCCCCGCGGGCGCCGGCGCCTCGGCCGCGCCGGCCGGCAACGATCTCAAGTTCGGCGCCGACCACCGGTTCGCCAGCGGCCTCAGGATCTCGGTCGGCTCTCCCCAGTCGTTCCGCCCCAGCCCGTCGGCGTACCCGCAGAGCCCGCGCGGCGCCGCTTTCGACGTCCAGCTGACCAACGACGGCTCGACGACGTACAAGCTGTCGGGGCTCAACGTGACGGCCACCGCGGGCGGCACCGCGGTCAAGCAGGTCGTGGACACCACCCAGGGGTTCACCGGGATCACCGACGCGGGCAAGGACGTGCTGCCGGGCCGTTCGGTGCACATCACGCTGGCGTTCGCGGTCTCGCGCGAGCCGACGCAGCTGCGCCTGCAGATCCGCCCGAGCGCAACCGAAGCCGCCGCGGTCACCTACTGCGGGCCGGCTTGACGTTAGGCTCGGGGCATGACCGAGCGCCTTTCCCCCGGTGACGAAGCCCCGGACTTCACCCTGCCCGACAGCGAGGGCAAGGAAGTGTCCCTGAGCGACTTCCGCGGCCGGTCCGTGGTGGTGTACTTCTACCCGGCGGCGAGCACGCCGGGCTGCACCAAGCAGGCTTGCGACTTCCGCGACAACCTCGCCGACCTGAACGACGCGGGTTACCAGGTGGTCGGCATCTCGCCGGACACGCAGGCGAAGCTCGCCAAGTTCGTCTCGAACGAGGGCCTGACGTTCCCGCTGCTGGGCGACCCCGAGAAGACGGTCATCGAAGCCTGGGGCGCGTACGGCGAGAAGAAGAACTACGGGAAGACCTATCTGGGCGTGATCCGGTCGACGTTCGTCGTGGACGCCGACGGCAAGATCGCCCACGCCTTCTACAACGTCCGCGCGACCGGCCACGTGGCCAAGCTGATCCGGGACCTCGGCCTGGCTTCCTGACGCCGTGACGAGCCTGGAGGGGCCCGCGCTGAAACTGGGCGGCCAGATCGCCTCGGCCGCGGCGAAGTCGTGGCTGCAGCGGCGGAAGGCCGGCGTCGCGCGGTCGGCCGATCTGGTCGACCTGGCGGCGGGCGAGCTGAAGGGGCCGCTGGAGCGGGCGAAGCTGGAGAACCTCGTCCAGCACATCGGAATGCAGGTGGCCGAACAGCTGGAGCCGGTCCTCGCGGATCGTTTTTCGACGCTGCCACCGCACGAGATCGAAGCGGCTTTCGTCGCCGTGGCGGATGCACTGGGCAAGGCCGATCTGTCCGACGAGGCGTTGCTGGCGGCGGACGCGGATCCGGAGCAGCTGGCCAGGAAGATCCGCGGCAACCTCCCGCGCGAGCGGCTTCTGGCGCCCCAGGCGGCCGCGCTGTACGAACTGGCGCTGGACCAGGCGTGCAGGCACCTTGTGCAGGTGGTCCGCCACCTGCCGTCGTTCCAGCCACGAGCGCTCGCCGACGTCCTCGGCAGGCTGAGCCGCCAGAGCGACCAGCTGGAAGAGCTGCTGGCCCGGGTGCCGAAAACCAGCCTCGCGGCACCCGACGGCACCGACCGCGACGCCGAGTTCGAAGCGGCGTACCGCCGGCAGCTCGCCCGCGACCTCGACCGGCTCGAACTGCTCGGCCTGACGATGGACGACCAGCCGGCTTTGCCGTTGACGGTCGCTTACCTGAGCCTGAGCGTCTCCCCCGAGGGCGAACCCCGCCGGGCCGAGCGGCGCATGGACGAGCTGTGGTTCGAGAAGCGGCAGAACCGCACGGGCAGCGCGAACGTGCGCGTGGAGACGGCGCTGAGCGGTGTCACGCACGTGCTGGTCCGCGGCGAAGCCGGATCGGGCAAGACGACGCTGCTGGACTGGCTGGCGGTGACGGCGGCGCGCGCCGGCTTCACCGGCAAGCTCGAGGGCTGGAACGGCCGAGTCCCGTTCCCGATCCGGCTGCGGAGTTTCGCCGCCGAGCCGTTGCCGCGGCCTGAGGAATTCCTCGCGCACATCGCGCCGATGCTGGCCCCGCCGGACGGCTGGGCCCGTCGCGTGCTGGACAGCGGCCGCGCGATGGTCCTGGTCGACGGCGTCGACGAGGTGGGCACCGGCCATCGCCGCGAGGTGAAATCGTGGCTGCGCAAGCTGTCTTCGGCGTTCCCGGACACGGTGATCGTGGTGACGTCCCGCACGGCGGCGGCCGACCACCGCTGGCTGGCTCACGAGGGTTTCGGCTGCGTCCTGCTGGAGCCGATGGGCGCGGAGGACATCGAGGCACTGGTGGCCCGCTGGCACAACGCGGCCGCGGCGGGCGGGACGGTCCGCCCGGACACGGACCTGGCAGCGGTCCAGCGACGGCTGCTCAACCAGCTCGATTCCCGGCCGCACCTGCGTACTCTGGCCGCGAGCCCCCTGTTGTGCGCGATGTTGTGCGCGTTGAACCTGGCGCACCGGTCGGAGCTGCCGCGGGACCGGATGGACCTGTACCGCAAGGCGTTGTCGATGCTGTTGCACCTGCGCGACGCCGAGCGCCGCATCGACGTGATCCTGACGGAAGCACAGAAGCAGATCCTGCTGGGAGACCTGGCATGGCGGCTGTCGCTGGCGTCGAAGGTGGAGCTGCCCAAGGAGCGAGTCCTCTCGCACGTCTCGCGCCGGCTGCCCTCGTTGCCGCACGTCGATCACACACCGGCCGAGGTTCTGGACCACCTTTTGGAGCGCAGTGGGGTGTTGCGCGAGCCGGTGCGAGACCGCGTGGATTTCGTGCACCGGACGTTCCAGGAGTGCCTGGCGGCCAACGAGGCCACGGAACAGGACCACCTGGAGACGTTGATCGACCGGGCCCACCTGGACACGTGGTGGGAGACGTTCGTGATGGCGTGCGGCCACGCGAAGCACCACCAGGCCGGGACTTTGCTGAGCGGGATCCTGGACCGGGCGGACGCGGAACCCCGCCACGCCAGGCACCTGCGCCTGCTCGCGGCAGCGTGCCTGGAGACGGTGAGCAACGCTTCCCCGGAAGTCCTGGCCCGGATCGAAGCGGTGATCCAGGACAAGCTGGTGCCACCGCGAAGTCTGCGGGAGACGCGGTCGCTGGCGTCGATCGGGCATCGCGTCTTGCGCTACCTGCCGGAGAGTCTGGATGGTCTTTCGGACGCGGTAGCGGCTGCGTCGGTTCGAGCGGCAGCGCTGACCGCGGGAGAGGATGCGCTGAAGGTCCTGCGCAACTACGCCCAGGACCCACGCAAGGCAGTGCAGGAACAACTGGCCGAGACCTGGCAGTACTTCGATCCCGAACGCTATGCCGCGGAGGTGCTGGCCGACTCACCTTTGGCCGACGGCGCGATCACGGTCCGGGCCGCACGCTTACTTCCGCTGGTGCGGCATCTGAAGGCCTTGACCGAACTGACCGTGTTCCTGCCACGGACGGAGCCGCTCGCCGATCTGAACGCACTCGACGGCCTGCCTCGGCTCAGCCGGCTCGAATGCGATCTCCAGGGCGATGCGACCGTCGATCTGGCTCCCCTGAGCAGTCACCCGGAACTCGCGACCTTTTCTCTGTATTCGGCTTTCCAGTACACCGGTGAACACCACCTGAAGAGCCTCAAGGAACTGGTGAGTTTGGCGCTTTTCCGGAGCGTGCCGGTCGGCACCCTCGAAGTGTTCGGCGAACTGTCCGGCCTGAAGAGGATCACCCTCAACAACCTGCGGCAGGTCGAGACCCTCGATCCCCTGGCAGCACTGGACGATCTGCGGTTCGTCAGTCTGGGGCAGCTTCCGCAGGAGGCACTCGCCGCCTCGGCACCGGTTCCCGGCCCCGAGCAGGTCTACCTCTTCCACGACCAGGATGTCGAGCTCACCGGCGAAACCATCATCCGGTGCTTTCCCCACGTGCGGGATCTGCACCTCTACGGTCTGGAGGTCACCGGCCTGCGCGAGCTCGCTCTTCCCCAGCTTCGTAACCTCTCGTTCGCTTCGCTGAACAGGCCGGTCGATGTCAGTCCGCTGGCGGAGCTGGCCTTGACCATCAAGGTCGACGACACCGAACTCATCGGCGCCGAAGAACTCGGCCCCGGCGTCGAACTCCTCTAAGCCAGCTCGCGCAGCGCCGGCACCAGTGCCCGCAAGGCCAGCCCCCGGTGCGAAACCGCGTCCTTCTCGGCCGGCTCCATCTCCGCCGACGTCCGCGACTCCCCATCAGGCCGGAAGATCGGGTCGTACCCGAACCCGTTCACCCCACGCCGCGAGCGCACGAGCGTCCCCCGCCACTCGCCGCGGACGACCGTCTCCTCGCCCGACGGCAGCACCAAAGCCGCCACGCACACGAACTGCGCCCCGCGCCGCTCGTCGGGCACGTCGGAAAGCTGCCCCAGCACCAGGTCCAGGTTCGCCTCGTCGTCCCCGTGCTTGCCGGACCACCGGGCCGACAACACCCCGGGCATCCCGTTCAGCGCGTCGACCGCGATCCCCGAGTCGTCCGCAATGGCAGGCAGCCCCGTGGCCGCAACAGCGTCACGCGCCTTCGCCACGGCGTTGCCCTCGAAGTCCGGTGCCGTCTCCGGCGCCTCCGGGAACGAAGGCACGTCGGCGAGACCGATCACTTCGAGGCCCGAAAGCCCTTCCGCGGCAACGATCCGCCGCAGCTCACCCAGCTTCTTCGCGTTGCGCGTGGCCAGCAGCAGCTTCGTCACTTCGAGCCCTTCTTCTTGTCCGGGCGCGGCTCCGGCAGCTCGCCCGGGTACGGCAGGGCCAGCGCCTCGTTCTGCAAGCGGGT
The DNA here is from genome assembly GCF_031625235.1 of Amycolatopsis sp. 505. Lineage (NCBI taxonomy): Bacteria > Bacillati > Actinomycetota > Actinomycetes > Pseudonocardiales > Pseudonocardiaceae > Amycolatopsis > Amycolatopsis sp. 505. The sequence goes on along the minus strand of NZ_JACKQP010000001.1, from coordinate 109,487 downwards.
CAGCTCCGCGCACCCCGCCAGCGCCATGTCCAGCATCGTGTCCAAAGTGGACCTCGCGAACGTCGCGCCCTCGCCGGTGCCCTGGACCTCGATCAGCGTGCCCGCGTCGGTGGCCACCACGTTCATGTCGACCTCGGCGCGCGAGTCCTCTTCGTACGGCAGGTCCAGCCGGACGCGGCCGTCGACCACGCCCACGCTGACCGCCGCCACCGAGGACGACAGCGGCTGCGGGTCGTTGAGCCGGTTCGCCGCGCCCAGCCAGGTGATCGCGTCCGCCAGGGCCACGTAACCGCCGGTCACCGCCGCCGTGCGGGTGCCGCCGTCGGCCTGGATGACGTCGCAGTCGATGACGATCGTGTTCTCGCCCAGGGCCGCCAGGTCGATGCACGCCCGCAGCGACCGGCCGATCAGCCGGGAGATCTCGTGCGTGCGGCCGCCGATCCGGCCCTTCACCGACTCGCGGTCACCCCGGGTGTTGGTCGCGGACGGCAGCATCGCGTATTCCGCCGTCACCCAGCCGAGGCCGGAGCCGGCCCGCCAGCGCGGCACCCCTTCGGTGACGCTCGCCGCGCACAGCACCCGCGTGTTGCCGAATTCGATCAGCACCGACCCCGCCGGCCACTGCTGGAACCCCCGGGTGATCTTGATGTCACGGAGCTGGTCGTCGTTCCTGCCATCTTTACGAGCCACAGGTGCACTCTATGACCGCCCCGTCAGACGTCGTAGACGGCACCCTGCTTGACGACCTCCGCGCCGGGGAACCCAGCCGACGCCTCGGCCAGCACCGCCCCGGCGTCGGTCCACGGCGCGATGTGCGTCAGCAGCAGCCGCCCGACACCGGCGTCGCGCGCCAGCTCACCCGCCTGCTTGCCCGACAGGTGCACCCCGGCCGGCCGCTCCGCCGAGTCCGTCCAGGACGCCTCGGCGAGCAGCAGGTCGACGCCGTCGGCGAGCTCGTTCAGCGCCGCGCACGGCCCGGTGTCGCCGGTGAACGCCAGGATCCGGCCGCCGTAGGAGATGCGCAGGCCGTACGCCGGGGTCGGGTGGTCGACCTCGACCGCGACCACCTCGAACGGCCCGATCCGGAACGGCTCGGGCCGCAGCGGCCGGAAGTCGTAGACGTCGGAGAGGTCCGTGACGGCCCGCTCGGTCTCGTTGGGCGCGTACGCGTTGGCCAGCCGGACCGGCGCGTCCGGCGGGGCGTACAGCGGCAACAGCCGCGGCCGCGCCGGGTACGGCGGCGCCGGGTGGTAGCGCCGCAGGACGGTGAGCGCGCTGACGTCGGCGCAGTGGTCGGGGTGCAGGTGCGTGAGCACGAGCGCGTCCAGGTCGAACGGGTCGGCCACGGCCTGCAGCTGCGCGAGCGTGCCGTTGCCGAGTTCGAGGCCGAGCAGGAAGCCCTCGGCCTCGACCAGGTAACCGGACGCGGCGGCGTTCGGCCCGGGGATGCTGCCGGAGCACCCGAGGATGGTCAGTCGCACTTCGACACCCTAAGCGTCCACCGCCGCGATCACGCGGTGGTGGGAGCGAGGACACCCGGAGCGAATCCCATGAACCGCTGGGCGAGCCGGGTGAACGGCTCAGCGGAGCCGGTGGCGAGGAACTCGTGCCGCGGCGGGGTGTCCCGCGTGGTCAGCAGCTCCCCCTCGGTGAGCACGCGGACCAGGTCCTTCGCCGTCTCGTCGGCACTCGAGACCAGGGTCACTTCCTGGCCCATCACGATCTGCAGCACGCCCTGCAGCAGCGGGTAGTGCGTGCAGCCGAGCACGAGCGTGTCGACCTGCGCGTCGAGCAGCGGCTGCAGGTAGCCCTGCGCCAGGCCGAGCACCTGGCGCCCGGTCGTGATGCCGCGCTCGACGAAGTCGACGAACCGCGGGCAGGCGACGCTGGTCAGCGTGATGTCCGGCGCCGCGGCGAAGGCGTCCTCGTAGGCCCGCGACCGCACGGTGCCCTCGGTGCCGATCACGCCCACCCGGCCGGTGTGGGTCGCCACGACGGCGCGGCGCGCGGCGGGCAGGACGACCTCGATCACCGGGACGTCGTAGCGCTCCCGGGCGTCGCGAAGGCAGGCCGCGGACGCCGTGTTGCAGGCGATCACCAGTGCCTTGACGCCGCTTTCGACCAGCTCGTCGAGGGCCGCGAGGGCGTAGCTGCGGGCGGTGGCGATCGGGAGCGGGCCGTACGGGTTGTGCGCCGTGTCGCCGACGTAGCGGAGCTGCTCGGCGGGCAGCTGCTCGAGGATCGCCCTCGCGACCGTCAGCCCGCCGACGCCGGAATCGAACACGCCGATCGGGGCATCAGCGGGCGGAGACGTCACCCTTCGAGGTTACCCGGGGCGGCCTTGCGGGACCGCCGGGTGGTCAGCCACGCCGCGAGGACGCCGGCCAGCGCGCCGAACACGTGGCCCTGCCAGGAGACGCCGGGGTTGCCCGGCAGCAGCCCGGCCAGCATGCCGCTCCACACGCCGAGCAGGACGACGGCGACCAGGATCTGCCCGGCCGCGCGGTTGAACAGGCCGCGGACCAGCAGGTAGGCGAGCCAGCCGAAGGCCAGGCCGGACGCGCCGACGGTGACGCCGTCCGTGGGCCCGATCAGCCACACGCCGAGCCCGGAGACCACCCAGATGATGGCCGTGACCAGCGCGAACCGGCCGATGCCCGCCGCCATCGCGAGGAACGAGAACAGCAGCACCGGCACGGTGTTCGCGAACAGGTGCGACCAGCCGGCGTGCAGGACCGGCGCGAACAGCACGCCGTCCAGCCCGGACAGCGATCGCGAGTGGATGCCGCCCTGGTCGAGGTCACCGGGAAGGATGACGTCGACCAGCTCGACCAGGTACAGGAGCAGGGTGAACGACAGCGCGACGATCGCGGCCGCCATCGGTTTCGGCGGCAGCACGCGCTTGGCGGCGTCGGTTTCCGGGGCGGGTTGCAGAGTGCTCACGCCTTCGAGGCTACGTCCGGCCACGGCCCCTTCACCTCGGGTGAAATCCCTGATCCCGCGGTTTTGTCGGTGGTCGCCGCTAGCTTGTCGGGCATGGACGTCATCGGTTACCTCGCGCGGCTCGGCCTCGATCCCGAGCCGCCGAGCTTCGGTGCGCTGCGGCGGCTGCACGCGGCGCACGTCGAACGCGTGCCGTACGAGGCGCTGGAGGTGCAGCTCGGGCGGCCCACCCCGCTGGAGCCGTCGGCGTCGCTGGCGCGGATCCTGCGGGGCCGCGGCGGGTACTGCTATCACCTGAACGGGGCATTCTCGGCCCTGCTGGCGGCGCTCGGCTACCAGGTCACCCGGCACCTGGGCGGGGTGCAGGGCAGCCCGGCGGACGAGCCGAACGTCGGCCGCAACCACCTGGCGCTGACCGTCACCGGGCTGCCGGACGCCCCGGGAACGGCGTGGCTGGTCGACGTGGGGCTCGGGGACGGCCCGCACGAGCCGCTCCCCCTCCGGGAAGGCACCTACGTGCAGGGCCCGCACACCTACCGGCTGCGGCCGTCGGAGGTGGCGCCGGGCGGCTGGCGGTTCGACCACGACCCGTCGGGCAGCTTCACCGGCATGGACTTCGCGCCCGGCGTCGCGGAGATGGCGGACTTCGCGGAGAAGCACGCCTGGCTGTCGACGGCACCCGAGTCCGGGTTCGTGCGGGTGTGCGTGGTGCAGCGGCGGGACGAGGCGGGTGTCGACACCCTGCGTGCGCTCACCCTGGACCGCCACGGCGCCAAGGAGGTGGTCGAGTCACCCGGCGACTGGTGGGCGGCCGCGGGTGACGTGTTCGGCATCCCGGCGGCGCTGTTCACGGCGGAGGAGCGCGAGCGGCTGTGGCGGCAGTGCGTCGCCCAGCACGAGGCTCACGCCGGCGGCCGGGGCAGTGAGGTGGTGCCGAGCGCGTAGTCCACCGCTGCTTCGGCGTGCAGGCGGGTCGTGGGGAACGTCGGCACCGGGCTGTCCTCCGGGCCGACGAGCAGCTCGATCTCGGTGCAGCCGTAGATGACACCCTCGGCGCCCGCGTCGGCCAGCCGGGCGATCACGCCGCGGTAGGCCTCTCGCGAGCTGTCTTCGACGACGCCGAGCACCAGTTCGTCGTAGATGATCCGGTGCACGAGGTCGCGGTCTTCGGCGGCCGGCACAAGCACGTCGAGGCCGTGCGCGGCGAGGCGCTCGCGGTAGAAGGGCTGCCCCATGGTGAAACCGGTCCCGAGCAGCCCGACGCGGCGGACGCCGGCGGCTTCGACTGCCGCGGCGGTCGCGTCGGCGAGGTGCAGCAGCGGGATGCCGAGGCCGTCCTCGAGCCGGTCGGCGACCTTGTGCATGGTGTTGGTGCAGAGCACCACGAAGTCGGCCCCGGCCGCTTCGAGGGCCTTGGCGGCCCGGTTGAGCTCGGCACCGGCGTCGTCCCAGCGGCCGTCGGCCTGCATCCGCTCGATCGCGGCGAAGTCGACGGAGTAGAGCACGGTGTGCGCCGAGTGGAACCCGCCGAGGAGGGCCTTCACCCGTTCGTTGACGAGCCGGTAGTACTCGCTCGACGATTCCCAGCTCATCCCGCCGAGCAGTCCGATGACCTTCATGATGTCCAGCATGCCCCCACTGCGCACGGCGTTCGCCGGAGTGGCGAACGTCCTGGTCACCGACGGCACCTCGGCCGTCCTGGTCGACGGCTTCTTCTCGCGGCCGTGCCTGCTGAGGATGGCGACGCGCGTGGCGCCGGACCGCGCCCGGATCGAGGCGGCCCTGCGGCGCCTCGGTGTCACGGCGCTGGATGCGGTCCTGGTCGCGCATTCTCACGTCGATCACGTGCTGGACGCCCCGGTCGTCGCCGAGCTGACCGGCGCCACGCTCGCCGGCTCGCCGTCGACCCGGAAGGTCCAGGAGGGGTACGGCCTGGCCGCGGAGCCGTTCGCGGAACTGGTGCCGGGCAGGCCCGTCGAGTTCGGCGCCTTCACCGTGACGCCGGTCGGCGCCGTCCACAGCGCCGGCGACCGGGTGCCCGGCGAGATCACCGAGCCGGTCCGGCTGCCGGCCAGGGCGAAGGCGTTCAAGACCGGGCGGTGTTACTCGTTCCACATCGCGCACCCGGCCGGGAACGTGCTGGTGCACGCGTCGGCGAACTTCGTGCCCGGCGCGCTGGCCGGCTACCGGGCGGACACCGTCTACCTGGGCGCCGGAGCGGCCGGCAAGCAGACCGAAGAGTGGCGCGAGCGGTACTGGCGGGAGACCGTCGGCGCGCTCGGCGCCCGCGTCGTCCGCCCGATCCACTGGGACGCCTTCTGGCGCCCGCTGTCCAAGCCGCTCAAGCTGCTGCCCAAGCTCTTCGACGACTTCGGCGCGACGATGGCGACCTTCGAGCGGCTGGCCGAGGCCGACGGCGTCGACCTCGCCCTCCCCGAACTCTGGCGGCGGGAGTGACTCAGGCCCAGAGCTGCCCGTCGAGCCGTTCGGCGGCCTCGTCGAGCGACCCGGCGTAAGCCCCGGTGGACAGGTACTTCCACCCGGCGTCGGCGACGACGAACGCGACGTCCGCCTGCTCGCCCCGGGCCGCGGCCTTCTCGGCCACGGCCAGCGCCGCGTGCAGCACCGCGCCCGTCGAGATGCCCGCGAAGATGCCTTCGTGCTCCAGCAGCTCCCGGGTGCGCCGCAACGCGTCGTACGCCCCCACGGAGTAGCGCCCGTTGAGCACCGAAGCGTCGTACAGCTCCGGCACGAACCCCTCGTCGAGGTTGCGCAGGCCGTACACCAGCTCGCCGTAGCGCGGCTCGGCCGCGATGATCTGGACGTCCGGCTTGGCCTCGTGCAGGTAGCGCCCGACGCCCACCAGCGTGCCGGTCGTGCCGAGGCCGCCGACGAAGTGCGTCAGCGTCGGCAGGTCCTTGAGCAGCTCCGGGCCGGTGCCGCGGTAGTGCGCGTCGGCGTTGGCCGGGTTGCCGTACTGGTAGAGCATCACCCAGTCCGGGTTCGCCTCGGCCAGTTCTTTCGCCCGCCGGACGGCCTCGTTCGAGCCGCCCGCGGCCGGCGAGAAGACGATCCGCGCGCCGTAGGCCTGCAGCAGCTGCTTGCGCTCGGTGGAGGTGTTCTCCGGCATCACGCAGACCAGCCCGTAGCCCTTGAGCTTGGCGGCCATGGCCAGCGAGATGCCGGTGTTGCCCGAGGTCGGTTCCAGGATCGTGGAGCCGCGCCGGAGCTTGCCTTCACGCTCGGCGGCTTCGATCATGGCCAGCGCGGGCCGGTCCTTGATCGAGCCGGTCGGGTTGCGGTCCTCCAGCTTCGCCCACAGGCGCACGTCGTGCGTCGGGGAGAGCCGGGGCAGCCCGACCAGCGGGGTGCCGCCGAGCGCGTCGAGCAGGGACTCGAAGCGAGCCATCGATCAGCCACCGGCCACGGCGGGGAGGATGGTCAGGGTGTCGCCGTCCTTGACCTCGGCCTCGAGCCCGCCGGCGAAGCGCACGTCCTCGTCGTTGACGTAGACGTTGATGAAGCGGTGCAGCTTCTCCTCCTTGACCAGGCGCGCCTTGATGCCGGCGTGCCGGGCCTCGACGTCGTCGATGACCTCGAGGACGGTCGCGCCCTTCGCCTCGACGGACTTCTCGCCGCCGGTGTGGGTGCGCAGGATCGTCGGGATGGAGACGGTCACGGCCATGGGTTCTTACCTCCGGTGGGTTCTTACACGCAGACGCCGGTGGCGCGGCGGTTTATTCCGAGGGCTCAGTCGACGATCTCGACCGGCTCCTCGGTGATCTCGGCGTCCACGATCCGGTACGACCGGAACTCGTGCACTTCGGGGTCGCGGGTGGAGACGAGCACGTAGTGCGCGTCCGGCTCGGCGGCGATGTTCGCGTCGGTCCGCGACGGGTAGGCCTCGGTCGCGGTGTGCGAGTGGTAGATGACCACCGGCACCTCGTCGTTCGCGGCCATCTCGCGGTAGAGCTTCAGCAGGTCGCCGGAGTCGAACTCGTAGAACGTCGGTGACCGGGCCGCGTTCAGCATGGGGATGAACCGCTCGGGGGAATCCGAGCCTTCGGGCCCGGCGATCACCCCGCACGCCTCGTCGGGGTGGTCACGACGGGCGTGGGCGACGATCTCGTCGACGAGTTCACGGCGGATCCGGAGCACACCGCCATCTTAGGGGGTGGACAAGTCTCGTCCAGATGATGAGATACAGCCCTCACCAGGGCGTTTCAGGCGAAGGCCTCCGGCCAGACGTCCCGGTAGGCCGGCACGCCACCGGCCGTGGTCGCCGCCAGGAGCCCGTGCACCATCGCCCGCGCGAACACCTGCGCCGCCGCCGAGCACAGGGCGTCCAGCGCCGCCGGCCGGGCCGCCGCGCCGAACGGGCCGCTCGCGCCCGGCAGCTCGTGCGCCCCCGTGGCCAGCGCGAACACCGTGTCGCCGTCGAACATCGTGTGCGCCGGCCGCACCGCGCGCGCCAGCCCGTCCTGCGCCGCGACCGCGAGCCGCCGCGCTTCGGCCTTCGACAGCGCCGCGTCGACCGCGACCACGCCGATCGTCGTGTTGAGGTCCGTTCGCCGGGACGGCAGGTCGGCAGGACGCGAAGGCCACGTCACGCCGAAGTCGCCGTGGTCGGCCGCGTACGCCCGGCCGGTCGACAGGTCCACCGCCTCGCCGGCCGCGTTCACCGCCGCCAGCGCCCCGACCGTGAACTCGCCCACGACTTCGCTCGCCGACCCGATCCCGCCCTTCAGCGACCCGACGGCCGCCCCCGCGCCCGCCCCGACCGTTCCCTGCGGCACCGGACCGGCAGACGCCGTCGAGCAGGCCGCGTAGCCGAAGGACGCATCGGGCCGGTTGCCCCACTCGCTCCGCGGCAGGTCGAACAGCACGGCCGCGGGCACGATCGGCACCACCTCGTGCGGCTGCGCGCCCACCGGAAAGCCCAGGTTGCGCTCCGAAAGCCACCGCATCACGCCGTCGGCCGCGGCGAGGCCGTACGCCGAGCCGCCCGACAGGCACACCGCGTTGACCCGCTGGACCAGGTTCTCCGGTTCCAGGAGGTTCGTCTCCCGCGTGCCGGGCGCGCCGCCGCGCTGGTCCACCGCGCCCACCGCGCCCTCGGGCACCAGCACCACCGTCGTCCCGGTGGCCCAGCCGTCGCCGACCCGTTCGTGGTGCCCGACCAGGACACCCGGCACGTCGGTGATCATCCCGTGAGCGCCTGGATCAGCGTCTCCTGCACCCAGGTCAGCCAGTGGTAGACGCCGAGGTGCGGCGCCCGCGGGTCGTCCTCGGGCAGCTCGTCCGGCATGTCCTCGGTGACGTCGAGCGCGGTGCCGAGCGCCAGCCGGACGTCGTTGAGCGCGCCCAGCCAGGCGTCGGCCTGCTCCTCGGTCAGCCGGACGTGGCCGCCGTCGCGGGGCAGCGTGTCGAGCACGATCTTGGCCACGCCGACCTTGATGTCGAGCAGCTCCGGCTCGTGCAGCGAGCGCATCGCCGCGACCGAGTCGATGTCCTCGCGGGACGGGTTGTCCGGGTCGAGCTTGTGGAAGTCCGGGAGCAGCCGTGAGAGCACCGGGTCGTCCGGGGACTCCGTCGGCCCGGTCCGGATGCCGGTGAGCTCGGCGAGCTCGTCCTGGGGCGCCTCTTCGGCCCGCGCGGTGAGCATGTCCTCGAGCTGGCTGACCAGCCCGCGCAGCACGGCCGCCTCCTGCTGCTCGAACCCCGCGTGGATCACCGCGCCCTTGCGCCGCCAACCGTTCACGAGGGCTGCTCCATGGTGGCCCAGAGGCCCGCCGCGTGGAGTTTCGCCACGTCCGTCTCCACCTTCTCCTTGCTGCCGGACGAGACGATCGCCTTGCCCTTGTGGTGCACGTCCAGCATCAGCTTGGTGGCGTGGTCCCGGCTGTAGCCGAACAGCTTCTGGAAGACGTACGTCACGTACGACATCAGGTTGACCGGGTCGTTCCACACCACGGTCCGCCACGGTGTGTCCGACTCGGCGACCTCGGCACCGGCCGGTTCGACCTGCGTCTGTTCGGATGCGACAGGCGTGGACATGCACCCCATGGTGTCACGGAGGTCACCGGGTACGCCGCGCCAGGTCCGGCCATGTGGGTGAATAGGCTTACCCCATGGGTTCACCGGAGCCGGTCACGGCCAGCACTGCGCTGCTCACCGACCACTACGAGCTGACCATGCTGGGCAGCGCGCTCGCCGACGGGACCGCACAGCGGCCCTGCGTGTTCGAGGTCTTCGCCAGGAGGCTGCCGGACGGGCGGCGCTACGGCGTCGTCGCGGGCACCGCCCGGGTGCTCGACGCGATCGCGGACTTCCGGTTCACCGACGCCGAACTGGCGCAGCTGGAGGCCACCGCGGTCGTCGACGACGCGACGCTCGCCTGGCTGGCCGACTACGAGTTCTCCGGCGACATCGACGGCTATCCCGAGGGCGAGCTGTACTTCCCGGGCTCGCCGATCCTCACGGTCACCGGTTCGTTCGGCGAATGCGTGCTGCTGGAGACGCTGGTGCTGTCGATCCTCAACCACGACAGCGCCATCGCGTCGGCGGCGGCCCGGATGTCCGGCGCCGCGCACGGCCGCCCGATCATCGAGATGGGCGGCCGCCGCACGCACGAGTACGCCGCCGTCGCGGCCGCGCGCGCCGCCTACCTGGCCGGGTTCGCGACGACGTCCAACCTGGAAGCCGGGCGCCGCTACGGCATCCCGACCCGCGGCACCGTCGCGCACGCCTTCATGCTGCTGCACGACAGCGAGGAAGCCGCCTTCCGCGCCCAGGTGGACAAGATGGGCGCGGACACCACGCTGCTGGTCGACACCTACGACATCACCGCGGGCATCGAGACGGCCGTCCGCGTGGCCGGCCCCGAGCTCGGCGCGATCCGGATCGACTCCGGCGACGTCGGCCCGCTCGCCCGCCGCGCCCGCGAGCAGCTGGACTCCCTGGGCGCCAAGGACACCCGGATCGTGGTGTCCGGCGACCTGGACGAGCACGCCATCGCGGCGCTGCGCGCGGAGCCGGTGGACGCGTACGGCGTCGGCACCTCGGTCGTGACCGGTTCCGGCGCACCGACCGCCGGCATGGTCTACAAGCTGGTCGAAGTGGACGGCAAGCCGGTCGCCAAGCGCAGCGCGCACAAGGAGTCCCGCGGCGGCCGCAAGTCCGCGCTGCGGCGCCACCGCGGCACCGGCACGGCGGTCGAAGAAGTCGTCTGGGCGTCCGGTACGAGCGCGCCCGAGCCCGAGGCGAACGACCGGCCGCTGCAGATCCCCCTGATCCGCGGTGGCCGCCCGGAGCCGGACCTGCCTACGCTCGACGACGCGAGGCAGCGGCTGCGCCGCGGCCTGGTCAGCCTGCCGTGGGAGGGCCTCAAGCTCTCGCACGGCGAGCCCGCAATTCCCACGCTGTTTCTCTGAACGGAGTTCGACCATGGGGACCGCGCTGATCGTGGTGGACGTGCAGAACGACTTCTGCGAAGGGGGCTCACTCGGCCTGCCGGGCGGGGCCGCCGCGGCCGCCGCCATCTCCAAGCAGGCCGCCGAGGGCGGGTACAGCCACGTCGTGGCCACCCGCGACAACCACATCGACCCCGGCGACCACTTCAGCGAGACGCCGGACTTCAAGGACAGCTGGCCGGTGCACTGCGTCGCCGGTACCGCGGGCGCGTCGTTCCACGCCGCGCTCGACGTCGTCCCGATCGGCGAGGTGTTCTCCAAGGGCGAGTACAGCGCCGCGTACTCCGGCTTCGAAGGCGCGGCCCGCGACGGGAAGTCCCTCGAAGCCTGGCTGCGCGAGCACGACGTAACCGACGTCGACGTCGTCGGCATCGCGACGGACTTCTGCGTCCGGGCGACGGCCCTCGACGCGAAGAAGGCCGGCTTCGGCGTGCGGGTGCTGCTGGACCTCACCGTCGGCGGCTCGCAGCCCACGGTCGAGGCGACGCTGAAGGACTTCGACGAGGCGGGCGTCAGTTACACCGGCACCGCCGCCGTCGGCCCGGCCGCGTGAAGGACCTGCAGGCCGCGCTGGCGGAACACCGGCTCGTCGCGATCCTGCGTGCTTCGGACGCTTCCCGGTTCGCCGACGCGGCGATGGTGCTGCACGCGGCGGGCGTCCGCCTGCTCGAAGCGACGCTGACGACGCCGGGCGCGCCCGCGGCCATCACCGCGCTGCGGCTGGCGCTCGGCGAAGACGCGCTGATCGGTGCGGGCAGCGTCCGCGAGCCGTCCGATGTGGACGTCGCGGTCGACGCCGGTGCCGCGTACCTGATCACGCCGACGGTCAACCCCGCGGTCCTCGAGCGCGCCGCGGCGCTGGACACCCCGGTGATCTGCGGCGCGCTGACGCCGACGGAGATCGACCAGGCCTGGCGGCTCGGCGCGGCCGCGGTGAAGGTGTTCCCGGTCGCGGCCGTCGGCGGGGTCGCGTACCTGCGCGCGGTGCGGGCGCCGCTGCCGGACGTCCCCCTGGTGCCGACCGGCGGCGTCCACCTGGCCGACGTCGAGGGCTACCTGCGGGCGGGCGCGATCGCGGTCGCCGCGGCGACGCCGTTGCTGGGTGACGCGCTGTCCTCCGGCGGCAGCCTGCCGGACCTGGCCACCCGCGCGGGCGAGTTCGTCGCGGCGGCTTCCCGCCTGGGCTACTTCCCGAAGGGGTCGCAGGCGGCCGTGCCCAGGTAGAGGTCGCCGCCGGCCGGCCCGCCCTGCGGGAACAGCTTGATGTGCACCGCGTGCGTCACCAGGCTGCCGTCCGGTGGCTGGGGCGTCACGGTCTCGTTGAGCACGACCGTCGCCAGCGCGGTGCCGGCGGCCCCGCCGGGGATGACGATCCGGTAGTTGGGCGGGATCTCCTCCGGCACGGTGACGCCCTCGACGGCGCCGACCGTCACCTCGCCGAGGCTGCCGGTGGCGGTCGTCGCGCACTTCGCCGAGAACGTCCGGACGGTGAGTTCCGGGCCGCCGTAGCGCTTCAGCACGGTCGCCTTGAAGCGGCGCCCGGCCGCCTGGGCGATCGCCACCTCGCCGGACCGCCCGCACCCGGTGTCCCCGGCCCCGAACACGGCGATGTCGCCCGTGGCACCTCCCTGCGTCCAGCCCTTGTACGGGCCGTCGACGGTGCATTTCGCCAGTTCACCGGTGACGACGTGCTCGTTGTCGATCGTCACGTCCACCGAGCCGGACGACGCCCATCCGGTGGACGTCACGGGGGCCGCCGCGCCGAGGAGCGGAACGACCAGCGTCGTCACCGCCAGCAACCGATATGTCCTCTTCCTGGCGTTCCGCATGCTCCGGCCTCCTCGGTCCCGTGACAGATCGCAGCTGTGCCCTTCGTCATCGGCCGGTCCGGCGCCCGCCCTGATCGGGTCCACCCGGACGAGTGGCCGGTGAGGAACGCAACTCGGCGGGTCCACGGGACGGTAACGAGCGTTAACCTCGGGCGTCGCCTGTTCACCTCGGGAGGTTTCGTGTCTTCGCTGTCCTTCGCCGGCAAGCGGCCCGTGCTGGCCGACCTCGTGCCCGGCTCGCTCGTGCGGGACATCGCGCTGGTCGCCGGCGGTGCCGTGCTCACCGGCGCCGCCGCGCAGCTGACGATCCCGGTGCCGGGCAGCCCGGTGCCGATGACCGGCCAGACGTTCGCCGCGCTGCTCGTCGGCGCGTCGCTGGGCATGTCGCGCGGCGCCGCTTCGATGCTGGTGTACCTGCTGGTCGGCGCCGTGGGCGTGCCCTGGTTCCAGCACGGCACCGCGGGCCTGTCCGGCGCGAGCGCCGGCTACATCGTCGGGTTCGTCTTCGCCGGTGCCCTGGTCGGCGCGCTCGCCGGCCGCGGCGGCGACCGGACGCCGGTGCGCACCGCGGGCACCATGGTGCTCGGCAACCTGGTCATCTACGCGTTCGGCGTGCCGTGGCTGATGGCCTCGACCGGCTTCGACCTGTCGACGGCGTTCGCCAAGGGCGTCACGCCGTTCCTGGCCGGGGACGCGATCAAGATCGTCGTGGCCGCCGGCCTGCTGCCGCTGACCTGGAAGCTGGTCTCCGGCCGCGAGCAGGAGTGACCACTCGTCGCGGGGCCTCCCACCCGGGAGGTCCCGCGACGCGAGTGGCCCGTTCGCGACGGAGCACCGATCTCTGTCGGTGGTGGCGGCTAATGTGTCGCTGTGCCCGCCCGAACCGATTTCCCCGGCGTCCTCGAACTCCTCACCCACGCGGTGGAGTCCGTCGGCGGTGCCGAACGCCCAGGGCAGGTCCAGATGGCCGATGCCGTCGGCCGCGCCATCCGCACCGGTGAGCACCTGGCCGTGCAGGCCGGCACCGGCACCGGCAAGTCACTGGCGTACCTCGTGCCCGCTATCCGCCACGCCGTCGAGAAGGAAGCGACGGTCGTGGTCTCGACGGCGACGATCGCGCTGCAGCGCCAGCTCGTCGACCGTGACCTGCCGCGCCTGGCGAGGGCGTTGAAGAAGCCGCTCGGCCGCGAGCCGACCTTCGCCATCCTCAAGGGCCGCCGCAACTACATGTGCCTGCACCGGCTGGATTCCGGCGCGCCGGACGAGCCGGAGGACGCCCAGCTCTTCGACCCGTTCGCGGTGTCCCGGCTGGGCAAGGAGGTCACCCGGCTGCGGGAGTGGGCCTCGGACACCGAAACCGGCGATCGCGACGAGCTCGTCCCCGGCGTCTCCGACCAGGCGTGGCGCCAGGTTTCGGTGACGGCGAAGGAATGTCTCGGCGCTTCGCGCTGTCCGATCGGCACGGACTGCTTCGCCGAGCGCGCCCGCGCCGAGGCCGGCCGCGCCGACGTCATCGTCACCAACCACGCGCTGCTGGCGATCGACGCGCTGCAGGGCTACCAGGTTCTGCCGGACCACGACGTGGTGATCATCGACGAGGCCCACGACCTGGTCGACCGGGTCACCTCGGTCGCCACCGGCGAGCTGACCAGCGCGATGTGCGCGTCGGCCGCGCGCCGCTGCGGCAAGCTCATCGACGCCGACGTCGCGGATCGCCTGCTGGAGGCGGGTGACGGGCTGGCGCTGATCGTCGACGACCTGCCCGCGGGCCGGATGGACGAGCTGCCGCGGCCGTTGCAGGGCGCGATCCCGGCGGTCCGCGACGCCGCGCACGCGTGCATCACGGCGCTGGGCAGCGATCGCAAGGAGGACGTCGAGGGGGCCACCGCGCGGAAGCTGGCGCGGTCGCTGCTCGACGAGGTGCACGACACCGCGGTCCGGCTGCTGGAGGCGTTCGACGAGGACCAGGCGCACCAGCGCGACGTCGTCTGGCTCTCCGGCGACAAGTATTCGTCGAACCCGCGGCCGCCGGCGCTGAAGGTGGCGCCGCTGGGTGTTGCCGGCCTGCTGCGCGAGCGCGTGTTCAACCAGCACACGACGATCCTGACGTCGGCGACGCTGACCCTGGGCGGCACGTTCGACACGATGGCGCGGCAATGGGGTCTCCCGCCGGGCGCGGCCCGCGTGGAGCAGGCACCGGGCGCGGCGACGGAGAAGGAAGCGCCGTCGGACGAGTCGGGCCCGAAGTGGACCGGCTTGGACGTCGGCTCGCCGTTCGACCACCGGCGCAACGGCATCCTGTACCTGGCCAAGCACCTGCCGCCGCCGGGCCGCGACGGCCTGACTTCGTCCACAATGGACGAGCTGGCCGAGCTGATCGAGGCGGCGGGCGGCCGCACGCTCGGGCTGTTCTCGTCGATGCGCGCGGCCAAGCAGGCCACCGAGGAGATGCGCGAGCGGCTGGACTTCCCGATCCTGTGCCAGGGCGACGACGCGACCTCACTGCTGGTCCAGAAGTTCTCCGAGGACGTCCGCACGTGCCTGTTCGGCACGCTCTCGCTGTGGCAGGGCGTGGACGTGCCCGGGCCGTCGCTGCAGCTGGTGGTGGTCGACCGGATCCCGTTCCCGCGCCCGGACGACCCGGTGTCCTCGGCCCGCCAGCGCGCGGTCGAAGCCCGCGGCGGCAACGGGTTCCTGACGGTGGCGGCCACGCACGCCGCTTTGCTGCTGGCGCAGGGCACCGGGCGGCTGCACCGGGCGGTGAGCGACCGCGGGGTGGTGGCGGTGCTGGATTCGCGGCTGGCGAACGCCCGGTACGGCGGCTTCCTGCGGGCGTCGCTGCCGCCGTTCTGGCCCACGATGGACCCGAAGGTGGTGCGGGAGGCGCTGCGCCGGCTGGACGCAGCCGCGCCCGCGTGACGCGGTCCACAGCCGCGCCCGGTACGGTGAAGCCACCGAAGCAACAAGGGAGCACCGGTTGACCCAGGATTCGTCCAGCGCCCAGTCCCGGACCGTCAGCGTCGACGACACCGGCGTGCGGCGGCGGCTCGCGGACGGCAGCGAAGAAGCTGTCACGTGGGCCGGCCTGTCGTCGGTGATGGTGCGGGTCATCCCCGACGGCCCGTGGAACGAGGACGTCTTCTTCATGCTGGTGGGCACCGACGGCAAGGGAACGGCAGTCCCCAGCGGCGACCCGGCGGCCGACGCGCTCATCGAACGCCTGCAGGCGTTGCCGGGCTTCGACAACGAAAAGTTCATCGAGGCCATGACGACCGACGCCGACCAGGCCTACGTCGTCTGGGAATCCGGCCGGAACTAGGCCTGCGGGAAGGTCTCCGTCACCGGGATCCCCTTCTTGAGGGTCCGGCTCACCGTGCAGAGCCGGTCGATCGCACGGTCCACGGCACCGGCCAGGGCGTCCCGCTGATCCGCCGACAAAGTCGACACGTCGACATCGAACGCGACGTGCACGGCGTCCAGTTCCGAAGCGCCTTCACGCCGATCGGCTGAGACACCGACGCGGAATTTCGCGTCCTCGCCGATCCGCCGGGTGATCAGCTCCTCGGCCGTCACCGCGCTGCAGCCCGCCGCCGCGATCTGCAGCAGTTCGGCGGGCGAGAACGCCCCTTCGGCGCCCTTGCGGCCGATCCGGACCTCGGCACCCCGCTCGTTCCGCCCGACGAACGCGTGCTCGCCGGTGCGCTCCACTTCCAGTGTCATGCCCGCTCCAACCGGCTCAGCCGGCCGCTTGTTCCGGCGCCCACTGGGCGAGAACCGTGATCGTGCCGGGGTCGACCTCGGTGAACCCGGCGTCCCGCACGGCGATCACCCGGTCGCGCCGCCACGCGCCCTCCGGGTCGTCGCCCGGGTGCAGTTCCTTCCACTGCGCCGGGCTCGCCGTGCGCACGGCGACCCGGAACCCCTGGGCGGCCCAGGCGGCTCGGTCCGCGTCGTCCAGCAGCGCGGCCAGGATCATCGTCGCGTGGCCGACCTGGGCGGCGCCCTTGCCGACGGTCATCGGCACGTGCGGGTTGAGCAGCAGCAGCGGGACGCCCTCCGGAGGCGGGCCCGGCTCGTCCGCCGGCAGTTCGCTGCCGGAGATCTGCAGCCGCGCGACCTCCTTGGGGGTCTCGGTGACCAGCCCCGGCACGAGCGCCCGCGCCTCGGCGCCGTCGACCTCGACGGTGACGCCCGGCAGGTCCTGGACGGCCGCCCAGTGCGCGCCCCGCGCCCGCCGTGCGACCTTCCGGATCCGGTTGTCGAGCCACGCTTGCATCGGCTCGGCCCACTCGCCGCCGGGCTGCGCGCGCTCGTCGAGGCACACCGCCAGCGCCGCCGCGGCCGCCGCCTCCAGCAGCGGCGTGCGGCCCGGCGGCTCGGCCCGTTCGATGCGCAGGATGACCGGCATCGCGCGGACTTCCTCCGGGAGCTCGTCGGAGGTGTCCGAAGTGTCTTCGGCCGGAAGCCCCAGCCAGAAGGCGTAGCGGGCGCCCAGGGGGTCGAGAACGCTGCTCACGGACGCATCAGCTCGAGCCCGTCGGCGGCGTCGGCCGCTTCGACCTCGGCGCGGGTGAGGCCGAGCATGAACAACACGGCGTCGAGGTACGGGTGCGACAGCGCGGCGTCGGCCACCTCGCGCAACGCGGGCTTCGCGTTGAACGCGACCCCCATGCCCGCGGCCGACAGCATGTCGATGTCGTTGGCGCCGTCCCCGACGGCGACGCACTGCTCGAGCGGGATGTCGTACTCCGCGGCGAAGCGGCGAAGCACCTTCGCCTTGCCGGCACGGTCGACGACGTCGCCGACGACCTTCCCGGTGAGCTTGCCGTCCACGATCTCGAGCTCGTTCGCCACCGCGAAGTCGAGCCCGAGCTCGTCGACCAGGCCCTCGATGACCTGCATGAAGCCGCCCGAGACGACGCCGGCGCGGAAGCCCATCCGCTTGAGCGTCCGGATCGTGGTGCGAGCACCCGGCGTGAGTTCGATCGACGCGGCGACCTGGTCGATCGCCGTCGCCGGCAGGCCGGCCAGCAGCGCGACCCGCCGTTCCAGCGACTCGGTGAAGTTCAGTTCGCCGCGCATGGCCGCTTCGGTGATCTCGCGGATCTCCGGCTCGACCCCGGCGTGCGCGCCCAGCATCTCGATGACTTCGCCCTGGATCAGGGTCGAGTCGACGTCGAACACGACGAGCCGCTTCGCCCGGCGCATGATGCCCGCCCGCTCCACGGCGATGTCGACCCCCGCTTGGACAGCGGCGTCGGCGAGCTCGGAACGCAGCGCGGCGTCGGCTCCGGCGGTGTCTTCGTCGACCGAGACGTACAGCTCGAGCCCGGTCACCGGGTAGTCGGCGACGCTGCGGATCGCGTCGATGTTGGCCCCCAGCGAGGCCAGCCGGCGGGCGACCTCGGAGAAGCCCCGCGCGGTCACCGGGCGGCCCAGCACCACCAGGACGTGGGTCGAGTCGCGGCGGCCGAGCGCGAACGGGTCCTCGCCGATCGCCGTGCCGATCTTGACGTCGACCTGCATGCCGACGGACGCCATCGCCTGCTCGACCGTCTCCTGTAGCCCCTCCGGGTCGCGGTAGACCCCGGCGAGTACCCCGAGCACGAGCTGCCCGCGGATGACCACCTGCTCGACGTCGAGCACATCGACGTCGTGCCGGGTCAGCACGGCGAACAGCACGGACGAGACACCCGGCTTGTCGGGGCCGGTCGTCGTGATCAGGACGGGGGTCTGGGTCACTGGTCATCCCTCGTTCGGCAACGCTGCCCGGCCAGTCTGCCGGTCCGGAGCCGGACATAAGTAGAGCGCGTGCCCGGCTTCACATCAGCCGGGCACGCGCTCACTCGTTCAGGTACCGGAGAACCTTATTCAGCCGTCGGTCGGCGCGAGCGTCACGGTGGGTGCACCGCCTACGGTGCGTAGCGCCGACCTAACCAGAATAAGGTTCTACTTATCGCCCTGCTCGCTCGCGTTGTCCTTGGAGTGGTCTCCCGGGATCACCGCTTCGGTGAGCAGCTGCGACGGCGCCGCGTGGCTGTTGACCTTCTGCTTCCCGAAGAAGCCGATCTCGCCTTCCTTGTGGATGCGCTCGATCATGTGCGGGTAGTGCAGCTCGAACGCCGGCCGCTCGGAGCGGATCCGGGGCAGCTCGGTGAAGTTGTGCCGCGGCGGCGGGCAGGAGGTCGCCCACTCGAGCGAGTTGCCGTAGCCCCACGGGTCGTCCACCGTGACGATCTCGCCGTACCGGTAGCTCTTGAAGACGTTCCAGATGAACGGCAGCGTCGAGGCACCGAGGATGTACGCGCCGATCGTCGAGATCGTGTTCAGCGTGGTGAAGCCGTCACTGGTCAGGTAGTCCGCGTACCGGCGGGGCATGCCCTCCGCGCCCAGCCAGTGCTGGACGAGGAACGTGCCGTGGAAGCCGATGAACGTGGTCCAGAAGTGCCACTTGCCGAGCTTCTCGTCCATCATCCGGCCGGTGATCTTCGGGAACCAGAAGTAGATGCCGGCGAAGGTGGCGAACACGATCGTTCCGTAGAGCACGTAGTGGAAGTGCGCGACGACGAAGTAGCTGTCCGACACGTGGAAGTCGATCGCCGGCGCGGCCAGCAGGATGCCGGTCAGACCGCCGAAGAGGAACGTGACGATGAAGCCCATCGAGAAGATCATCGGCGTCTCGAAGGACAGCTGGCCCTTCCACATCGTGCCGATCCAGTTGAAGAACTTGATGCCGGTCGGGACGGCGATCAGGAACGTCATGAAGGAGAAGAACGGCAGCAGCACGGCGCCGGTGGCGTACATGTGGTGCGCCCACACCGCGACCGACAGGGCCGCGATGGCCAGCGTCGCCCAGACCAGGCTCTTGTAGCCGAACAGCGGCTTGCGGCTGAACACCGGGAAGATCTCCGAAACGATGCCGAAGAACGGCAGCGCGACGATGTACACCTCGGGATGGCCGAAGAACCAGAACAGGTGCTGCCAGAGGATCACGCCGCCGTTTTCGGGGTCGAACACGTGCGCCCCGAGGTGCCGGTCCGCCAGCAGGCCCATCAGGGCCGCGGTCAGGATCGGGAAGGCGAGCAGGACCAGGATGCTGGTGACCAGGATGTTCCAGGTGAAGATCGGCATCCGGTACATCGTCATGCCCGGCGCGCGCAGGCAGACCACCGTGGTGACCATGTTGACCGCGCCGAGGATGGTGCCGAGACCGGAGACCACCAGGCCGGAGATCCACAGGTCCGCGCCGACGCCCGGCGAGTGGATGGCGTCCGACAGCGGGGTGTAGGCGAACCAGCCGAAGTCGGCGGCGCCACCCGGGGTCAGGAAGCCGGAGATCACGATCAGGCCGCCGAAGAGGTACAGCCAGTACGAGAACGCGTTCAGCCGCGGGAAGGCGACGTCGGGCGAGCCGATCTGCAGCGGGAGCACGAAGTTCGCGAAGCCGAAGAGGATCGGGGTCGCGTACAGCAGCAGCATCACCGTGCCGTGCATGGTGAAGAGCTGGTTGTACTGCTCCTGCGACAGGAACTGCTGCCCGGGCCGCGCCAGCTCGGTGCGGATCAGCATGGCCATCGCGCCGCCCGCCATGAAGAAGGCGAACGACGTGACCAGGTACATGATCCCGATCTGCTTGTGGTCCGTCGTGCGGAACAACCGCAGCAGGTACGAACCCTTAACCGACTCGCGCGCGGGGTACGGGCGCGTGGCGATCGGCTTGGGGGCTACGGCCGTCACTCCTGCCTCCAACACTGAAACCTTGTGGTGGTCATCGTCCCGCCACCGGGTCGGACGAGGCCCGATCCGGCGGCTTAGGGGGATCGTAGCCCTCGCTACCGACAGTCGCGCGCACCGGCTGGCAAGATCGGGGCGTGGCCGACGACTACACCCGCGCGGCGGTGCGCGCGGCCCGCGCCGTGACCGCCCGGCTGGGCCTGCCCGGCCACGAACCCGAAGTGCTCCACGAACGCTCGAACGTGCTGGTGAGGCTGGGTCCGCTGGTCGCCAGGGTGCCCGCCACCACCCGCCTGGCGCGGACCGGGCCGGCCTGGCAGGAGCGGGACGTGGCGGTGTCGCGGTTCCTCACCGAACGTGGTGTGCGCGTCGTCTCACCCAGCACGGATCCCCCGGCCGGACCCCATTTCGCCGACGGGCTGCCGGTCACGCTCTGGCACCACACCCCGCACGACCCGGGCCACCGGTACGCACCGGAGGTCGTCGCCCGGTCGCTCGCCGAGGTGCACGCGGCGCTGCGCGAGTACCCGGGCGAGCTGCCCCGCCGCGGCCCGCTGGACGACCTCGGCCACGTCTTCGACCGCCACGACCTGGACCCCCGGTTGCGCGGGGAAGCGGCCCGCCTCGCGGCGGCGTTGCCGGAGGTCGCCGTGCAGCCGCTGCACGGCGACGCCCACCCCGGGAACCTGATCGCCACGCCCGCGGGTCCCTGCTGGCTGGACTTCGAGGACACCTGGCGCGGGCCGCTCGCGTGGGACCTGGGCATCCTGGCCCGGCAGGGCGGCCCGGAATTCCTGGCCGCCTACCCGGGCTCCGTGGACGAAGAGGCGCTTCGCGTGTGTACGCGGCTACGCGAGCTGTACTCGGTTGTGTGGCGATTCGTCATCGCCATCCGATTCCCGCACCGGCTGCCCGAAGCCCGCTCGGCGCTCGACGCCTACTTCGCGTGAGTGGCCGGGTACCAGGAGAGGATCGCCTCGACCACGCCGGCGGGGTCTTCGAGCGGGGTGAGGTGCCCGGCGTCCGGCAGCACGACGAGCGTCGCGCCGTCCATGGCCTCGGCCATCTCGCTCGCCGCCGCGACCGGGGTGATCGGGTCCTCTTCGCCGACGATCACCAGCGCCGGGACGCCCGAGTCCCGCAGCAGGTCCAGTGAATCGGGCCGGGTCCGCAGCGCCAGCGCGGTCCAGGAGATCCCGGACGGCGGCTGCGATTCGATGATCCCCCGGACCGTCTCGACGAGTTCGGGACGCTGTTCCCGCGTCGATCCGGCCAGGAGGTTGGGCAGGTTCGCCTCGGCGAGCCAGGTCTCGGTGCCCTCGCGCTCGACGCGGGCCGCGACGTCCAGCCGCGTCTGCGCGGCCTCGGGCGTGTCGGGCGCGGCCTTGGTGTCGATGAGCACGAGCCCGCCGACCCGCTCCGGGGCGAGCCGCAGCACGGCCATGGCGAGGTAGCCGCCCATCGAGCAGCCCCCGAGCACGACGCGGTCCAGGTCCAGCCGGTCGAGCAGGGCGACGACGTCCCGCGCGGCGTCTTCGAGGCTCGGCTCGCGATCGGTCTGCGGCAGCGGCGAGCGGCCGAGCCCGCGCTGGTCCGGGGTGATCACCCGAAGGTGTGAAGCGAGGGGCGCGCGCACCGCGTTCCACATGCGGGAATCCAAGGGGAAGGCGTGGAGGAGGACCAGCGGCAGTTCGGTCATGCGCGCCATTTTGTCGGACCCCCTCGCTAGCTTCGCCGATGTGTTCACCGACATCGAAACCGACCGGCTCCGGCTGCGTCCGCTCCACGAGGCGGACAGGCAGGCGATGGTCGACATCCACACGGACCCGCGCACCAACCGCTTCCACCCCGACCCACCCGACGTGCCACGAGCGTCGGCGATGTTCTCGGAGTGGCTGGCGCACTGGTCGGAGCACGGCTTCGGCTACCCGGCAGTCCTCGAGCGCGGCGGAACGGAGGTCTTGGGCATGTGCGGCGTGCGGTTGCGCGAGTTCCACGGCGAAAAGGTCCTCAACCTCGGCTACCGCTTCCGCCCGTCGGCGTGGGGCAAGGGTTACGCGGTGGAGGCGGGCCAGGCGGTCTTGGCGTGGTGCGCCCGCGAGCTGCCGTCCGTGCCGGTGCTGGCGAGCGTGAGCACCGCGAACAAGCCCTCGCTCAGGGTGGCCGAGCGCCTGGGCTTCACGGAGTACACGGAGGAGGTGTACGAGGGCGCGATGTCGAGGCACTACCGGCGCTGACCCCGCCGTCGTTGTTTGACAACTCCAGAGTGAATCCGGCCGCCCACCTCACCAGCGGCGGGACGGCCGCCGCCGGGCCCGAGCTTCCCAGCAGGCCCGGTGCCAGTGCCGCCGGTCGGCGACCGACCCGGTCTCGTCGGCGGGCCAGACGACGAGGTGCGGCGTCCCCGGCCAGATCTCGTGGTCGCACCCGGGGCAGCGGTAGACCTTCGTGGCCTGGCTCCCGGGCACGGTCCGCACGAGCCAGTCCCCGTCCACCCCGGACTCGGCCCGCGCCCACCCGGTGGCGGCCCCGAGGTCACGCTCGGGCGGCCCGCCCTCCGAACGGCGGCCGGGGCGGTTGCGTCGTGGCACGCCCAAACGGTAACCGCCACCCACCCGACCCAACCCCCCAGGCACACGAGTCGACCCCCCAATCACGCGTGATGACCCTCCAATCACGCGAGATGACCCTCCAGACACACGTGATGCCCGCCCAAGCACCGCCGAGCCCGCCCGCGTGTCGTCCACCCAGGTACGCGTGTCGTCCATCCAGGTACGCGTGTCGTCCGCCCGGGTACGGCCTACCCCTGGGCCAACGCCAGCGGCACCAGCTGTTCGGCGCTGGTGAGCGACCCGTGCTGCCCGACCAGCGACGTCTCGACGGCCTCCGCGAGCCCCCGCACCATCCCGAACCGGTCCCGGGCCGCGGCCACCACGTCGCCGATCCGCGGCAGCACCCGGTCGCTCACCGTGTGCCCGAACCAACCCTCCGCGACGGCCTCTTCGCGCGAGCGCACCCAGGCCCGCTCGCCCAGCACCTCCCGCCAGGCCGCGAGGACGTCGGCGGCCGCCCCCGGCTCGGTGTAGACGTGCCGGGCCCGCACCTCGCCCCCGAACGTCCGGACGCCGGCCAGCAGTTCCGGGACGTCTTCGAGGTCGAGCTTGTCCTCGACGGTCACCATCCCGTGGTCGGCCACCACCGCGAGCAGCGCGCCGGGCGGCAGACCGTCCACAAGAGACTCGACGAGCCGGTCGATCTGCCGCAGCTGCATCCGCCAGGCGGTCGAACCGGGCCCGTAGACGTGCCCCAGCAGGTCGAGTTCGCTGTGGTAGGCGTAGCAGAACGCGCGCCCGCCGAGCACCGACAACGTCCGCGCGGCGAGGTCGCCCAGCGCGTGGACCCCGGCGTACTGCGCGCCGCTCTGGGTGGCCAGGGTCAACGCCGTGTCGCGGAACTTGGCCGACGACACCACGGCCGCTTCGATGCCCGCCGCGGCGGCGCGCTCGAACGTCGTCGGCAGCGGCTGCACCTCGCGGGGCGGGAGGGCGCCCCGCAGGTCGCTGCCGTCTTCGTGGCTGCACCAGCGCAACGCGTTGAGCACGCCGGTGCCCGGCATTTCGAAGGTGTAGCCGACCATCCCGTGCTCGCCCGAAGCGAGCCCGGTGCCGATCGCGGCCACCCCGGCGGCCGTCGTCGACGGGAAGCCCACGCGCAGCGATTCGCGGGCGAGTTCGGTCAGCACCGGGGCGTCCGCCGCGTGCTCGGCGAGCAGCTCCCAGCCGAGCCCGTCGACGAGCAGCACGCCGGCGCTGCGGGCCTCCGGCAACGCCAGTGCGTTCCCGCAACCGGGCACCCCGAGCGCGGCGAGCAGGGACGGGACGACCTGGCCGAGGTGCGGGACGTCGGCGAGCGAGGGCGGCTGCACGCGCCCAGCTTCCCATCCCCGGGCGCCTCCGGCGATAATCGCGGCATGCCGACCTACGCCTACCGCTGCCGCGAGTGCACCGAGACGTTCGAGCTCCTGCGCCCGATGAGCGAATCCGGCGCGCCGGCGACCTGCCCGGAGGGCCACGCCGACACCGTCAAGCTGCTCACCACGGTCGCCCTCACCGGGGCCGCGAGCGGTCCCGCGGCCCCGGCCGGCGGTGGCGGTGGCTGCTGTGGTGGCGGCTGCTGCGGCTAGACCGCCTTCAGCGCCTGCTCCAGGTCGGCCCACAGGTCCTCGACGTCCTCGAGGCCGGCGGACAGCCGGATCAGCTGGTCTGAGACCCCGGCGCCGTGGCGGTCGCCCTCGTCGACGATCCGGTGGCTGATCGAGCCCGGGTGCTGGATCAGCGTGTCGACGCTGCCCAGGCTGACGGCCGGCGTGATCAGCCGGACGGCCCCGATCAGGGCGTGCGGGTCGCCGTCGACCTCGAACGCCACCAGCGGCCCGCCGATCCGCGGGTAGTGGACGGCGGTCACGGCCGGGTGCTCGCCGAGCCGTGCCGCCAGGGTCGCCGCGGTCGCCGAGGCCGCGTTGACGCGCAACGGCAGCGTGGAAAGCCCGCGCAGCAACAGGTATCCGGCGAGCGGGTGCAGCACGCCGCCGGTCGCGAAGCGGATCTGCCGCAGCCGGGCGGCCTCCGCCGCGTCGCACGCGACGATCCCGCCCATCACGTCACCGTGGCCGCCGAGGAACTTCGTCGCGCTGTGCACCACGATCCGCGCGCCGTGGCGGCCCGGACGCTGGAGCACCGGGGTCGCGAACGTGTTGTCCACCAACAGCGGCACCTCTCCGCACGCGCGGGCCAGCTCGGCGATGTCGGCCTCGGCCAGGGTCGGGTTCGCCGGCGTCTCGACGAACACGAGCCCGGTGTCCGGCCGCAGCGCGGCGGCGACGGCATCCGGCGCGGCCCAGGTGACCTCCGTGCCGAGCAGCCCGGACTCGAGCAGGTGGTCGCTGCAGCCGTACAGCGGGCGCACCGCGACGACGTGGCGTTTCCCTTGCGCCACCGCGGAAAGCAGGCAGGCCGAGACGGCGGCCATGCCACTGGCGAACGCGACGCCGTGCTCGAACCCCTCCAGCTCGGCGAGCGCCCGCTCGAACCGCTCGACGGTCGGGTTGCCCACCCGGCCGTAGATCGGCGGCCCGTCGAGTTCGGCGCCGGCGGCGAAGGCGTCGATCCGGGCGGCTTCGGCGGCACTGTCGCGGGACGGGTAGGTCGTGGACAGGTCGAGCGGAGCGGCGTGCACGCCGAGGTCCGTGAGATCGTCACGGCCGGCGTGGACGGCTCGCGTGCGCAGCGAGGAAGTCATGGCAGCATGGTCGAGCTTTCCCCGGGCCGGGGGCAACACTCTCGGATATCATTCGGTGATGTCCGCTTCCGTCGAACTGAGTCCGGTCGATCTCGCAATCCTGCGCCTGCTGCAGAACGATGCCCGGATCACCAACAAGGACCTCGCGGCCGCGGTCGGCATCGCGCCGTCGACGTGCCTGGACCGGGTCGCCCGGCTGCGGGACACCGGGGTGATCACCGGGCAGCACGCGTCGGTCGACGCGGCCAAGCTGGGCCGGCCGCTGGAGGCGTTCCTGTTCGTCCAGGTCCGCCCGCACCGGCGGCCGCTGGTGGACCCGTTCATCGAGCACCTGCTCTCGCTGCCGGAGGTGCGCGCGGTCTACCACCTGACCGGGCCGGACGACTTCCTCGCGCACGTGGCGACCAGCTCGGCCGGGGAGCTGCAGCGGCTGGTCCTCGACGAGCTGACCGCGCGGGACGAGGTCGCCCGCGTGCACACCAACCTGGTGTTCCAGCACTGGAGCGGCGGCCCGCTGCTGCCGCCGGGGGCCTGAGGTCAGAGCGTCTCGAGCCAGCGGCGGGTCTCGCGCGGGGACGTCAACCGGACGACGGCCGGGCCGGGTGGCTCGGCGGCCCACGCCCGGATGCGGGCCCGCTTGCGCGCGAACGACGTGAAGTGCCAGCGGATGATCGAGTCCGCGGAGAACATCTGGCGGAACGACTCGACGTTGCCGTTGCAGATCCGCCGCCGGGTCGCCGCCCGCACGAACGTCCGGCGCACCAGGCGGCTCAGCGAAAGCCAGCGCGGGTAGTCGAGGCCCACCACCAGCTGGGTGCGCGGCAGGACGATGTCCTGCCACTTGCTGTAGACGGCGTCGAGGACCCAGCGTTCCTGCGCGCACACCTCGGCGATCCGGCGGCGCTGTTCGTCGTCGGGGGTGCCGACCCAGCCCGGCTGCCAGCAGATGTCGTCCGCGGAGTGGCAGGGCAGGCCGGTCCGCTCGGCGATCCGGGCCGCGAGCGTCGACTTGCCCGAGCCGGTCACGCCGACGACGACGATCCGGTCAGGCCTCGAGGTCACGGGCGGGCTCCCGCGGTCCGCGGTAGGGCAGGGTCTGGCGGTAGACGAGGTTCGTGGTCGTGCTGCCGAACTGGCACAGCTCGTCGACCGTGCGCTCGAGGTGGGCCATCGAGGCCGCGGCGATCTTGAGCGTGTAGCAGTCGTCGCCGGTGGTGCGGAGGCATTCGAGGATCTCCGAACGCTCGCCGAGCAGCTTGTGCAACGGCTCGTGGCGGCTGCCCGGGTACTTGAGGCGGACCACGGCGAGCACCGGGTAGCCGACCTTGCCGAGGTCGATTTCCGCGCGGTAGCCGCTGATCACGCCGACGGTCTCGAGCCGCCGGAGCCGCTCGGTCGCCGCGGACGCGCTGAGGTTCACGCGGCGGCCGAGCTCGGTGAGCGGCAGCCGGGCGTCGCGCTGGAGCTCGGCCAGGATGGCCCAGTCCGTCGGGTCGAGACTCTCGGTCATCCGCCGAACATACCGTGGGATCCACGGCGGAACGGGGCGAACGCCGTGATCGTTCCCTTCCGGATCCGGGCAAAACGTCGATAGCCTTTCCGGGTGAAGATCGGCGTGAACGTCCCCAATTTCGGCCCCGGCACGAACCCGGGTGTGCTGCGCGCCTGGGCGCAGACGGTCGAAGGCCTCGGCTACGACCTGCTGATGGTGTCCGACCACGTCGCCATCACGCCGGACGTCGCCGGCCAGTACCCGGCGCCGTTCTACGAGCCGTTCACGACGTTGTCGTGGCTGGCCGGGGTGACGCAGCGGGTGCGTCTGGGCACCACGGTGCTCGTGGTGCCGTACCGGCATCCCCTGCTGGTGGCGCGGATGGCGGCGAACCTCGACGAGCTCAGCGGTGGCGGCCGACTGGTGCTCGGCGCCGGGATCGGCTGGGCGAAGCAGGAGTTCGACGCGCTGGGCGTGCCGTTCGAACAGCGCGGCAAGCTCACCACCGAGCACCTGCGGGCGATCCGTGCCGCGTGGGCCGACACGGACGACTACCGCGCGGGGTCGATCCCGCTGTGGCTCGGCGGGCACAGCGACGCCGGGCTGCGCCGGGCGATCGAGCTCGGCGACGCCTGGCACCCGCTGCGGCTGACGATGGCCGGGTTCCGGGAAACGCTGGGGCGTCTGGAAAAGCTGGCCGGGGACGGACCGGTGCCGGCCTTCGCGCCGCGGATCCTGTTGCGGGTGACGGCGGCGCCGGTGACCGGGCCGGACCGGCGCGCCGGCGAGGGCACGCTCGAGCAGGTCGTCGACGACCTGGCGCAGCTGCGGGCGATGGGGGCGGACACCGTCGTGCTCGACCCGTTCGACTCGGACCCGGCCGAAACGCTGCGCCCGGAGGTGGCGTGGCGTGATCTCGCGGCGGTGGCCGCATCCTGGAGGGAGAACCTGTGAAGGACACCGAAGAAGCCCTGCTGCGGCGGGCGATCGAGCTCGCCCGCGAGGCGCGCGAGGAGCACGGCAACCCGCCGTTCGGCTCCCTGCTGGCCGACGCCGACGGGAAGATCCTGGTCGAGGACCGCAACACCTCGCTGACCGACAACGACATCACGGCCCACCCGGAACTGAAGCTGGCGCGCTGGGCGGTCCAGAACCTGGACCCGGAAACCGCGGCGGCCACGACGATGTTCACCAGCACGCAGCCGTGCGGCATGTGCACCGGGGCGATCGAGCGGTCCGGGCTCGGCCGCGTCGTCTTCGCGTTGTCGACGGAGCAGTTCCTCACGCTGCGGCCGCCGCTCACGTGGGGCAAGCACAAGATGGAGGGTCCCGCCCTGTTCGACGAGGCCCGCGTGCCGGTCGAGGGCTATTACCAGTGACGGCTTACCAGGTGCGCCCGGTGGCGCGCATCGAGTCATCCCTGACGGACCGTGCGTCGGCTCCGAAGCAGGGTGACGAGGGCGCGCCACCGTCCCGGGTGGTGTTCGAACCGGAATTCGCCCGTGCAGCGGCCGATCTCCGCCCGGGCGACCGCCTGGTCCTGCTGACCTGGCTGCACGAAGCAGACCGCGGCGTCCAGGCGGTCCACCCGCGCAGCGATCCGGACCGTCCGCTGCAGGGCGTGTTCTCGACGCGCTCACCGGACCGCCCGAACCCGATCGGCCTCCACACGGTGACGGTGACGGCCGTCGAGGGCAGCACGCTCACCGTCGCCGGCCTGGAAGCCATCGACGGAACGCCGGTGCTCGACGTCAAGCCCGTCCTCGGCGAGGTGGCCGAGCGCTGATCAGTAGTCCTTGAAGCCCTTCCCGGTCTTCCGCCCCAGCCGGCCGGCCGTCACGAGGTGCTCCAGCAGCGGTGCCGGCGCGAAGCCCTCCTCGCGGAACTCGTTGTAGAGCGTCCGCTGGATGGCCAGGGAGACGTCGAGGCCGACGACGTCCAGCAGCTCGAACGGGCCCATCGGCAGGCCACAGCCGACCTTCATGGCCGTGTCGATGTCGTCCGCGCCCGCGTAGTGGGCCTCCAGCATCTTCACCGCGTCGTTCAAGTACGGGAACAGCAACGCGTTGACGATGAAGCCCGCGCGGTCGCCGCAGTGCACCGCGTGCTTGCCGACCGCGGCGCAGACCGCGCTCGCCGTCGCCACCACGTCCGGGGCGGTCGCGATCGTCGAGACCACCTCGACCAGCTTCATCACCGGGGCCGGGTTGAAGAAGTGGAGACCGACCACATCGGACGGCCGGGACGTCGCGGCCGCGCACTCGATCACCGGCAGCGAGGACGTCGTCGTGGCCAGGACCGCGCCGGGGCGGACCACCTCGTCCAGCGCCGAGAACACCGCCTGCTTGACCGCCAGCTCCTCGGCCACCGCCTCGACGACCAGGTCGACGTCGGCCAGCGCCTCGAAGTCGGTGACCGGGGTGATGCGGGCCAGCGCCACCGCGGCGTCCTCTTCGGACAGCTTGCCCTTGACCACGGCCTTGTCGAGCGACTTCTTGACGCGCGCCACCGACGCCTGCGCCTTCTCCAGGCTCCGGGCGCGCAGCACGACGTCGAGGCCGCGCTTGGCGAACACCTCCGCGATGCCGGTGGCCATCGTGCCCGTCCCGACCACGCCCACCCGCGCCACCGGGCGCGACGGCACACCCTCCACAGTGGACACGCTCGCCGAGGACACCACGTTGGGCGAGTCCGGGCCGTCGTAGGTGTAGAAGCCCCGGCCGGTCTTGCGACCCAGCAGGCCCGCCGTGATCATCTGCTTGAGCAGCGGCGCGGGCGCGTGCAGGCGGTTGCGGGACTGGTGGTACATCGTGTCGAGGATTTCGTTCGCGGTGTCCAGCCCGATCAGGTCGAGCAGCGCGAGCGGGCCCATCGGGTAGCCGCAGCCGAAGCGCATCGCGGCGTCGAGGTCCTCGCGGGTGGCGTAACGCTGCTCGTACATCCGCACCGCGTGGTTGAGGTAACCGAACAGCAGCGCGTTGGCGATGAAGCCGGCCCGGTCGCCGATCACCACCGGCACCTTGCCGAGCCGCTCGGCGAACTCGACGACCTCGGCGACCACGTCCGGCTCGGTCACCACGGTCTTGACGATCTCGACGAGCTTCAGCACCGGCGCCGGGTTGAAGAAGTGCATGCCGACGACCTTGCCGGGCCGCGCGGTGTGCACGCCGATCTCGGTGATCGACAGCGACGACGTGTTGGACGCGAAGACCACTTCGGGCCGGGTGATCTTGTCCAGCTCGGCGAAGACCTCGGCCTTCAGCTCGAGGCTCTCCGGGATCGCCTCGATCACCAGGTCCACTTCGGACAGATCCGACAGGGACGTGCCGTACCGGATCCGGCCCAGCAGCGCCTCGCGCCCGGGGGCGTCCAGCTTGCCGCCGGCGAGCGCCCGTTCGGTCGAGTGCTCGAGGTGCCCGCGGCCGCGGGCGACGCCGGCTTCGTCGACTTCGACCGTGACGACGTCGAGCCCGCTGCGCGCGAGCACTTCGGCGATGCCGGCCCCCATGGTGCCCAGGCCGACCACACCGACCGTCGAAATGTCCCGCGCCATCGAGGCCTCCAGAGATGTTACTCGCTGGTAATTGGCCTCGATACTGCCACGGGCCACCGCCGGAGCCCAGACGGAATCGAGTCAGTACGGCTCAAGTCACCCGGTCGGCGACGACGGCTTCACTCGCCGAAATTGCCGTCCACCAGCTCTTTCGCCTTCTCCAGCGCGGCGGACGCCTGTGGCCCGCGCGCCCGGACGCGGATCCGGTCACCCTGGCGCGCGCCGAGCGACATCAGGGCGAGGACGCTGTGGCCGTCGGCCTCCTGGTCGCCGAGCCGCACGGTCACCTCGGCGTCGAACTCGCTGAGCGTGCGCACCAGCACCGCGGCGGGCCGGGCGTGCAGCCCGACGTCGTTGTGCAGCTCCAGCTCGACTTCGGCGGCGTCGGCCGGAGCCTCCTCGGCGGGCGCCAGGTCATCGGGGATCCCGGCCGCCGCGGCGGCCTCGGCCACCGCCTTGCGGTCCTGCCCGGCCTGGGCCGCGACCGCCGCCGCGATCGCGCCCTCGACCAGCGGGCCGTCCGCCACGATCGCGGCCGAGGGGTCGGCCAGTGACTCGACGGCGAGCTCCGCCGTCATCTGCGCGCTGCCCAGGTCGTAGAGCAGCACGACGCCGTCGCCGGAGTCGGCGCGCTGGGTGGCGGCGACGACCTCGTCGTAGTCCGTGCCGATCGAGCCGTCGGAGAGGCCGCCGGCCGGGAGGATGGTGACGTCCGGCGCCATCTGGGCGGCCAGTTCGGCCAGCCCTTCGGCGAGCTTCGCACTGTGCGACACGAGCACGATTCCCACACTCACCGGGCGGCCTCCGCGAACGCCCGCAGCAGCAGCGCCGACGACCGCGCGCCGGGGTCCATGTGCCCCACGGCCCGCTCGCCGAGGTAGGACGCCCGGCCCTTCCGCGGCACCAGGTCCACTGTGGACTCCGCGCCGGTGTCGGCCGCGTCGGCCGCCGCGGTCAGCACCGCGGCGACGTCCCCGCCGCCCTCGGCCGCCTTCTCCGCGGCCGCCACCGCGGGGATCAGGGCGTCGACCATGGTCGCGTCGCCGCCCACGGCCTTGCCGCGGGCCTGGACGCCTTCGAGGCCGGCGCGCAAGGCGTCCAGCAACGCCGGGACGTCGACGGCCTCGACAGTGCCCAGCTTGGCCGAAGCACGCAGGAAAGCCGTGCCGTACAACGGGCCCGCGGCCCCGCCGACCTTCGAGATCAACATCGTCGCGACGAGCTTGAGCACCCCGCCCGGCGTGTCCGGAACCGCCGAATCGAGTGCCGCCACGACGGCCGCGAAGCCGCGGTTCATGTTCTCGCCGTGGTCGCCGTCGCCGATCGCGCGGTCGAGGTCGATCAGTTCCACCCGGTGCTCGGCGACCACCGCCGCGGCGGCGCGCACCGCCGCCGCGACCCCCGCGGCCTCACACGCCATCAGAGCCCCCACCGCAGGGCCGCGGTGTTGACCGGGGCGTCCCACAACTCGGTCAGCTCGTCGTCCAATTTGAGCAACGTCAGGCTCATCCCCTGCATCTCGAGGCTGGTGATGTACGGGCCGACCAGCCGGCGTTCGACCACGATCCCACGGTCGGCCAGCAGCCGCTCGGCGATGCCGTGGGCCAGGTAGAGCTCGACGAGCGGGGTGCCGCCCATCGAGTTGGTGAACAGCAGCACGCGGTCGCCCGAGGCGAACGGCAGGTCCGACACGACCGCCTCGACCATCCGGGCCACCAGCGCGTCGGCCGGCTCGGCCGGGAGCCGCTCGCGGCCGGGCTCGCCGTGGATGCCGATGCCGAACTCGATCTCGTCGTCGGCGAGGTCGAAGCTGGGGGTGCCGGCGTGCGGCACGGTCGGCGCGGTGAGCGCGACGCCGATCGACCGGACCTGGCCGATCACCTTCTGTGCCAGCGCGGTGACGGCGTCGAGCGAGTCGCCGCGCTCGGCGGCGGCGCCGGTGATCTTCTCCAGCAGCACGGTCCCGCCGACCCCGCGGCGGCCCGCGGTGTACGTCGAGTCCTTGACCGCGACGTCGTCGTCGATCACGACGCTGCGCACCTCGAGGCCCTCGGCGGCGGCCAGCTCGGCGGCCGTCTCGAAGTTCAGCACGTCGCCGGTGTAGTTCTTGACGATGAGCAGCGCGCCCGCGTCGCCGGTGGTCGCGGTGACGGCGGCCTGCACCGCGTCCGGCGTCGGCGAGGTGAACACCGCGCCGGGCACGGCCGCGGCGAGCATGCCGTGGCCGACGAACCCGCCGTGCAGCGGTTCGTGCCCGGACCCGCCGCCGGAGATGACGGCGACCTTGCCCGCGACCGGGGCGTCGGCTCTGATCACGACGTCCGGGTCGTACTGGACCCGGAGGACGTCGGCGTGCGCGGCGGCGAGGCCCCGCAGCGACTCGGCGACCACGTTCGCCGGATCGTTGATGATCTTCTTCACGGCAGCCTCCGGCACATCGGCGGGTGGGGTGTCCCCTTCCTACCTCTCCGCGCGGCCCGCCGCCAGATCAGGGTTTGGGGAGCTTGGTGACCACGTTCTTCGCGACGGTCACCGCCTTGCCGCACGGGTCGGTGTCGTTGTCGGCATACCCCTGGTAGTCCACCTGGGCCAGTTCGACGTCGTCGCCCTGCCACGGCCGATGCTGCCACTCGACCTTGCACCGCGCCGAACCCCCGGTCGCCTGCTTCTGGAAGCCGGTCACGCCGTTGCCGAGGTCCACCTTGGAGTTGCCGTCACCGACGAGCGGGGGCAGCCCCGGCCGGAACCCGACCGTCACCGCCGGGCCCCGGTCCCGCCACTCGCACGAGTGCAGCCCCGAGGGAGCGGGCTTCGCCGACGGCACGACGGCGGTCACCGCCGCGGCGTCGGCCATCGCGCACGGCTCGGCGGTCAGCACGGTGCCCGCGGGTGTCGAGTACTTCTCCGGCGAGTTGTGCACCTTTTGGACGACGGCTTCGGCGAGCGCCTGCCCGGGGCGGCAGGGATCACCCGCGTAGGTGACCGACACCTGGAGCGCCACATCCGGGTTCAGCGCCGTCATCACCGCGACGGTGCAGTCGGTGTCGCCGGTCTTGTTCACGCGCAACGGCAGCCCGCCGGCCACTCCGGTCGTCTTGTCCGCCCGCGGCACGACGGTGCTGCCGATCTCGAGTTCGAGCCGGATCTCCTTGCCACCGGGGTCCTTCACCTTGTTGCTGCAGGTGTCGAAGGCGATGGACGACGGCGACGGGTCGTCCTCGACCGTGCCGAGGCCGAGTGCGCCCAGTGCGTCCTTGGTCAGGAACTGGCACGGCTGGATCGTGCGGAGCACGCCGGCCGCCACGGCGGCGTCGGTGATCGGGCCGTCGGGGACCTGGCCGGACCCGGCCGCCGCGGGCACCGTCGTCCGGGCGAAGTTGGACTTGCCGAGGTCCGGCCCGCACGCCGTCAGCGGCAGGGCGAGCGCGGTGACCAGCAGGAACAGCTTCGGGAGACGGCGGTGCCGAACGTCTGGGAACACGCGATGCACGGTAGCGGCAGCCGAACGCCGCTGTCCGGACAACCCGGCTATTCGCCCGCCGCCGCCGGTGTGTCGCCGGTCTCCGGCTCGGCCGGCACGACGAGCGGGCGCACCAGGGCCCAGGTGACGAACAGCGCGGCGACCACCAGCATGCCGATCCCGGCCCACAGGTTGATGTTGACGTCGGCCGCCTTCTTGATCTCCTCGTCGGAGGTGAAGCCGATACCCATCACGGTGAGGATGACGCCGTAGACGCCGATCAGCAGGGCGATGATCAGGCGGATGTCGAAGGCGCCTGCCTTGTGCGCGCGCGGCTGCGACTCGGTAGCCATTCCGACCTCCTAGAAGATGATGTTCAGGGCGATGGTCAGGACGAGCACGATGCCGGCGAGCAGGCCCGGCTTGCGGTACCAGCCCGCGTTCTCGCCGGTCGCGTCGTGCTGGCGCGTCTCCTTCGGCGTCAGCGAGTAGACCAGGCCCACCAGTTCTTCGTCCGGCTTCGGCTTGGTCGCCAGCGAGACCACGACACTCACCACGATGTCCACCACGAAGGCGACACCGGCGGCCACGAAGCTGGTGCCCTGGCCCTCCAGGCCGATCACCCCGGCCTGGGACAGGCCCCAGATCGTGATCGCGGAGGCGGTACCGAGCACCAGGCCGCTCCAGCCGGCGTGCGGGGTCATCCGCTTCCAGAACATGCCCAGGATGAACGTCGCGAACAGCGGCGCGTTGAAGAAGGAGAACAGGTCCTGCAGGTAGTTCAGGATGTTGCCGGAGTTCGACGCGATGAACGCCGTGCCGATCGCGAGGATCGTGCCGCCCGACGTCACGATGCGGCCGAGGTTGAGGTAGTAGTGGTCCGGCTTGTCCTTCTTCACGTACGTCTGCCAGATGTCGTACGTGAAGACCGTGTTGAACGAGCTCAGGTTCGCCGCCATGCCGGCCATGAACGAGGCCAGCAGACCGGCGATGGCGATGCCGAGCATGCCGTTCGGCAGCAGGTCGCGCATCAGCAGCAGGAGCGCGTTGTTGAAGGTGACGCCGCTTTCGGCCTTGCCGCCGTCGAGCAGCACCTGCTTGTCCTTGACGTACTCGGACACGGTGACCGCGGCGATCATGCCGGGGATGATCACGATGAACGGGACCAGCATCTTCGGGAAGGCGCCGATGATCGGGGTCCGCCGCGCGGCCGACATGCTCTTCGACGCCATCGCGCGCTGGACCTCGACGAAGTTCGTCGTCCAGTAACCGAAAGAGAGCACGAACCCGAGGCCGAAGACGATGCCCAGCACCGAAAGGAAGCTGTTGCCGAAGCCGGTCAGGTTGTCACCGGGCCAGGAGTGCAGCTGCGCGGTGCCGCCCGGGCTGTTGGTCACCTTGTCGACCAGGCCCTGCCAGCCGCCGACCTTGACCAGGCCGATGATCGTCAGCGGCACCAGGGCGATGACGATGACGAAGAACTGCAGGACCTCGTTGTAGATGGCGGCGGAGAGGCCGCCGAGCGCGGTGTAGGAGAGCACGATCGCGGCGGCGACGATGATCGACACCCACAGCGGCCAGCCCAGCAGCAGGTTCACCACGCTGGCCAGCAGGAAGAGGTTCGCGCCCGCGATGAGGATCTGGGCCGCGGCGAAGCTGACGCCGTTGACCAGGTGGGCCGGCTTGCCGAAGCGCCGCCGCATGAACTCCGGGACGCTGCGGACCTTGGAGCCGTAGTAGAAGGGCATCATCACGATGCCGAGGAACAGCATCGCCGGGATCGCGCCGATCCAGAAGTAGTGGACGGTCGGCAGGCCGTACTGGGCGCCGTTGGCGGACATGCCCATCACCTCGACCGCGCCGAGGTTCGCCGAGATGAACGCCAGGCCGGTGACCCAGGCGGGCAGCGACCGGCCCGACAGGAAGAAGTCGAGGCTGCTCGACACCTGCCGCCGCGCCAGATAACCGATGCCCAGCACGAGCGCGAAGTAAAACGCCAACTCGATGTAGTCGATCGCGCTCGCGTCGAGTCGCAGGTTCGCATCGGCTAGGACGAGCACCCGACCCACCTCCGGCAGTTCCCTATTTCAAACAGGACAAGATCCGACAGGAATCACCAGCATCCCGTCGGATCCGGACAGTACTGCATGGATTCAGGGTCGGCACGCCGACGTGTCCAAAATGGTCAGAGGGCGCGCTTTCCCGGCCTTGACCAGGGAAAACGCGCCCTCGTTCCGCGCGCCGCGGGAGTGGCGGGGATCAGCGGTCGGTCGGAACGGCGATCTCGCCGTCCTCGGCGATCAGGTGGGCCAGCACGTCGTCGGGCAGGTAGGTCCGGTGCGGGTAGCCCGGGCCCCACGAGTTGAGGATCGGCACGGCGCCGAGCTCGTCGGCCCGCGGGTTGGCGAGCACCGAGTGCACGTCGTCGACCGACTTCGCCCAGCGGAACGCCTTGATGCCCTGCTTGGCCTCGGCGGTGTACTTCTCGCGGGCGTGCCAGTCGTCGTTGCCGTAGGAGTCGTCCCACAGGACGTGCCCGGTGTCCTTGAGCACCTCGGCCGCGGCCCGCACCGACGTGCCGTTCTCGTCGCCGGGGTTGGTCTCGGGCCACTCGTCGCGCTTCTTGGCCGAGTCCCAGAGCCAGCGGGCCGCGTACTCGCTGCCATTGAAGATCGACATGCACCGCGACCAGCCGAAGCCGACGCAGGCGCCTTCGTGGCCCTGGTCGTAGAACGCGTACCAGGCGTCGGTGTCCGGGGTGCCGCCCGGCTCGAGGCACACGCAGTGGCCACCGCGGATCCGGCCGAGCTTCTTGACGCCGGCCTTCGCGATGAAGAACTCGCCGGACTTCTCGTCCTGCTCGGGCTGGTCGAACGCCGAGTACCAGTTGACGCCGATCACGACCGGCGCCCGGGTGGGCCGGTCTTCGTCGGCCAGCGCGCCGAGCGGATACCTTTCCACGTGCCGCCAGTCGTCCGGAATGAACCGGCCCAGGCGCGGGTCGGCCGGATCGGAACCGAGTGGGCGATAACGCATGACTTCCTCCTTGCGTGCAGGCGAAAATGCGCACACGCCGGCCGGATGGCATGCGCACCCCGAGCTCGAAGGCGGACTGAAACGTTGGCACGACGAAGAAAGACGGCCGAGCGCACCACCCTCCGGCCACGCCGGACGCACCGGCGGAACCCCTCGAATCGAGTGTCGCACGAAAACACCGAATAAGATCCCGAACTCACCCGAACAGCGCACGAATCACGGTGAAAAAGTTTCCGCTGACCACACGCGCACCTATCGGGTCAAAGATTTCCTGGCGGAGTAATAATCACCGAATCAGATACACCGATTTCGGCATCGATTCGGTATCGGCACCGAGATACGCCCCTTCGGGCGGCCGCGGGGTCGATTTTTCAACGACCCGCGGCCAGTCCGCCACCCGCCAGAAGGTGCCTCGACGCCGCAGCGCCGGTCACTCAGGTGAGCGCGGTCTCGGGGATGTGCACCAGCAGACGTTCGTCGCCGGCGCTTTCCGAGCCGGCCAGGACTTCGACACCTTCGTCCGGCACCGGACGGCGCTGCCGTCGAGGTTGGTCGAGCAGGTCACCGACCGACCATTCACCCTCTTGCCCGCCTTCGAGCACGAGCAACCGTCCGGGCCGGCCGCTCCGACCGGAGACCGTGCGCCACCGGACACCGTCGTCCGGCCCGCACCGGGTCACCAACTTCCAGAAGTGCGCCCACTTCGGTGGCCGCCGGGCCAGGGCCTTGCCGAACATGCCGACCCAGTCCAGCGGCGCGCCATGGTGACCAGAACCGGCCAGGGTGAACAACTTCTCGTTCTTCCGGCCTGACGAGCGCCAACCGGACGGCAAAGCAGCGGCCACCGAGCGCGCCGGCAGCACGTAGAGCCATTCGCCGAACCACGCTGGACCGGCTTGCCGCCGCCACCATGCCGGTGGGGCCCCCGACCTGCCCGGAGCGGGTGGCGAAAACCCGGAGCGGGAGGTGAGCGCGCCGGTCCAGCGCGGGGACGGGGAACACGTAGTACACCGGCAACGGGGGCCCGGACCACGGGTTCAGGTAGCTCTCCAGCTGATGGGTGTCGATTTCCAGGACGTGGTCGTCACCGCGCGCTTCGGTCGTCTTGAGTTCCAACGCCAGTGTCTTCCCCGGCGCGGAGGCCGCGAGCTGGGGCAACTCGGTCAGGACGTCCTCGCCTGAGGCCGGCCACCACAGAGCGGCGTCGGGAAACCGGTTGGCCAGGTAGATGCTGGCCCAGTGCTCCAGCGTCTTCTCCGGGATCGATCGCACTCGCCCATGATGTCGGCTTCCGGTGTCGAGGCCCAGCCGAACGATCTACCCGTCTCCCCGACGCCGGGCGGTCAGTCCGCCACCCGCCGGAACCGCGGCACCCGGCCGTC
Organism: Amycolatopsis sp. 505; assembly: GCF_031625235.1. Classification (NCBI taxonomy): domain Bacteria; kingdom Bacillati; phylum Actinomycetota; class Actinomycetes; order Pseudonocardiales; family Pseudonocardiaceae; genus Amycolatopsis; species Amycolatopsis sp. 505. The sequence goes on along the minus strand of NZ_JACKQP010000001.1, from coordinate 71,288 downwards.
CGGTGTCTCGACCGTCTCCGCGAACATCGCCGCCGGGCGCACCCACAGTCCCCGCTCGCCGTAGAGCGCGCGGTACACCACGAGTTCCTCTTCCGTTTCGCTGTGCCGGGCCACGCCCAGCACCTCGTACTCGCCGCCCTTGTAGTGGACGTACCGGCCCGGCTCCACCTCAGAACAGCCGGAACTCGTCGGACTCGATGCCGCGGAGCTCGTCGTAGTCCAGGGTCAGGCAGCGGATGCCGCGGTCCTCGGCCAGCGTGCGGGCCTGGGGCTTGATGATCTGGGCCGCGAACACGCCCTGGACCGGCGCCAGGAGCGGGTCGCGGTTGAGCAGCTCGAGGTAGCGCGTCAGCTGCTCGACGCCGTCGATTTCGCCGCGGCGCTTGATCTCGACCGCCACCGAACGGCCGTCCGCGTCGCGGGCCATGATGTCGACCGGGCCGATGGCCGTCGGAAACTCGCGGCGGACCAGCGTGTAGCCGTCGCCGAGGGTCTTGATGTGCTCGGCCAGCAGTTCCTGCAGGTGCGCTTCCACGCCGTCCTTCTGCAGGCCCGGTTCCGCGCCCAGGGCCTGGGAGTGGTCGTGGAAGACCTCGTCGATCGAGATCACCAGTTTCTCGCCCTGCTTGTTTTCGACGATCCAGAGCTTGCCGTCCTCGATCAGCCAGCACGGCGGGCTCATCCAGTTCAACGGCTTGTACGCACGGTCGTCGGAGTGCACCGACACCGAGCCGTCGGACTTGACGAGCAGCAGGCGGGTGGCCATCGGCAGGTGGGCGGTGAGCCGGCCGGCGTAGTCGACCTGGCACCGCGCGATCACGAGACGCACCCGAGGAGGGTAGGACAGGGTCGGCGATACTGGGCGCGTGGACCCCATTCAGCGTGTCGCGTCCCGCGAGGTGTACCGGAACAACTGGATGACCGTGCGGGAGGACGAAATCCGTCGCCCCGACGGCTCGCCGGGCATCTACGGCGTGATCGACAAGCCGTCGTACGCGCTGGTCATCGCCCAGGACGGCGACCGGTTCCGGCTGGTCGAGCAGTTCCGCTACCCGCTCGGCGAGCGGCGCTGGGAGTTCCCGCAGGGCACCGCACCGGACCTGGCGGACGTGCCGCCGGCCGAACTCGCCGTGCGGGAGCTGCGCGAAGAGACCGGCCTGCGGGCAGGCTCGATGGTCCCGCTCGGCAAGCTCGACGTCGCCGCCGGCATGAGCAGCCAGCGCGGCTGGGTGTTCCTCGCCACGGACATCAGCGAGGGCGAGCCGGAGCGCGAGCACGAGGAACAGGACATGCGCAGCGCGTGGTTCGCGCGCGCCGACGTCGAGAAGATGATCCTCGCCGGGGACATCACCGACGCGCAGTCGATCGCCGCGTGGGCGCAGCTCATGCTGTTCGAGCGGCACCGGCCTTGAGCATCCCGCGGATCATCAGGTGGTGGAACGGCTTGATCAGCGCGAAGTAGGCCGGGCCGACGCGGTTGTGGAAGTGCACGATCGTGCCGAGCCGGAAGCCGCGTGACACCGCTTCGACCGTCAGGTACCCGGTCAGGTGACTGTCGTCCACGCCCGCGATCAGGTACCGCTCCGGATCCCCGGCGCGGACGGTGAAGAACGCGACCCGGTCGCCGGGCGCGAACCCGATGTCCTCGGGCCGCAGCCGGCCGGTCCGCGGGACCGACGCGGTCTCCAGCCGCAGCGCCTTGGCGAGCACGTACCGGACGCCGAAGAGGGCTTTCACCCAGGCCGGCGACCAGCCGAAGACGCCGGCGACGAACTCGCGCAGGCTGTTCTCGCTCTCGATTTCCTTGAACTCGACGTAGTCGGCGCCGTCGACGTAAGGCTCGGTCATTTCCGTCTCCCCAGTACCAGTTCCAACGCGCTCTTCAGCTGCCGGCCGGTCAGCGGCGGCACGACCTGTCCGGCACCGACGACGACCAGGTACAACGCCCGCGCGAGGTCGGCGTCGCCGCCGATCTCGGTCAGGTAGGCGACGCGGGTGGCGTCCACGCGCTCCTGCACCGCCCGGGCTTCGGCGTCCTGCAGGGCCCACGCCCGGACGGCGATCTCCAGCTCCGGCCCCGGTCCCGGCGCCAGGACCAGCTTCAGCAACGCGCTCAGCCGGTCGCCGTCCGCCGCTTCGGCCTGCTCCACGAACCGCGTGGTGCGTTCGGCTTCGAAGTGCTCCAGCAGCGCGGTGCGGTAGCCGCCCATGCCCTTGAAGTGGTGGTAGAAGGAGCCTTTCGACAGCCCGAGGCGTTCGGTGAGCCGCTCGATGGTCACCGACGGCGCGCCCTGCTCCGCCAGCAGCACCAGTCCCGCGTCCAGCCAATCCCGCTTGCCCGCCATGGCCATACCATACCGTATGGTATGGACGGCGGCCACGACGAAGCCCGGCCGGACCGTCTCGCCGATCAGTCGGGCCAGGAGGGCTTGCGCTTCTCCAGGAACGCCGCCATGCCCTCGCGGGCGCCGGGCAGCTGGGACGCCGCCGCCATGACTTCGAGCGCGATCGCGTAGGCGTCGGCCTCGGGCCGGTCGAGCTGGGCGTAGAGCGTCACCTTGCCCATCGACTTGCTGGCGCGGCTGCCGCGGGTGGCCCGGGCCAGCAGCTCCGCGACGGCGTCGTCGAGCTGCTCGTCGGGGACGACCCGGTTGACCAGGCCCCAGTCCAGCGCCGTCGCCGCGTCGATGACATCGCCGGTCAGGGCCAGCTCCATCAGGCGCTTGCGGCCGATCGACCGCGCCACCGGGACGGCCGGCGTGTGGCAGAACCAGCCGCCCTTGCCCCCCGGCAGCGCGAAGCCCGCCGACTCGGCGGCCACGGCCAGGTCGCACGACGCCACCAGCTGGCAGCCCGCCGCCGTGGCCAGGCCGTGCACCCGCGCGATGACGACCTGCGGGATCGACTGCATCGTCTTCATGACGTCGGTGCACAACGTGAGCAGCTCGCGCACGCCCGCCAGGTCACGCGCGGCGACGTCGGCGAAGTCGTGGCCGGCGGAGAACACCGGGCCGTCGGCGGCCAGCACGACGCCGGTCGCGTCGGTCGTCCCCGCCTCGCGGAACGCCGCGAGCAGCTCGGCGAGGTGGTCCGCGGAGAGCGAATTGCGCCGCGCCGCCCGGTTCATGGTGATCGTGACGGTGTCGCCGTCGCGCTTGACCAGGATGTGCTCGTACTCGGTCATGCCCCGACGGTAGTACTTCCCGAGCGGAATGTGCGCCGGTAGCTGTCCGGCGCGACGCCGACTTCGGCGCGCATCCGGCGCCGCAGGTTGGCCGCCGTGCCCAGCCCGGACCGCTCGGCGACGCGCTCGACCGGCAGCGACGTCGTCTCCAGCAGCCGCTGCGCGTAGCGGACGCGCTGGACGCGCAGCCAGCGTCCCGGCGTCACGCCGGTCGCCGCGGCGAACTCGCGGTGGAACGTCCGCTCGCTCATCCGCGCGTGCCCGACCAGGTCCTCGACGCCGATGCCCTCCCCGAGCCGCGCCAGCGCCCAGTCCATTGTGGACGCCATCCCGGGCTGGGCCGCCTTCGGCGGCAGCGGGTTGTCGACGTACTGGCGTTGCCCGCCTTCACGCGCCGGCGGCATCACCAGGCGGCGTGCCAGCATGGCGGCGATGTCGGCGCCGTGGTCGCGCCGGACCAGGTACAGGCAGAGGTCGAGGCCGCCGACCACGCCCGCGGACGTCAGAACGCCGCCGTCGTCGGTGTAGAGCACGTCACGCTGCAGGTCCGCGCGCGGGGCGACCTCGGCGAGGGCGTCGAGGTCGCGCCAGTGCGTGGTCGCGGGGCGGCCGTCGAGCAGGCCCGCGGCGGCGAGGGTGAACGCGCCGGAGCACAACCCGGCGACGGTCGCGCCGGCCCGGTGGGTGCGGCGCAGCGCCGTGACGGCCGACGGCGGCACCGGCGCGAGAGGGTCGTCGCGGCCCGGCGCGAGGACGAGGTCGCAGCCGTCGAGCCCGGCGAGGCCGTGCGTGGCCGCGACGTCACCGAACGGCGAGACGGCTGTCCGCACCCGGCCGGCGCTGCACAGCCGCACGGTGAACGGACCGATGCCGCTGTCGGTCCGGTCCTGGCCCCAGACCTCGCCGATCACCGCGAGGTCGAACATCCTGGTGCCCGGCAGCAGGAGGACGCCGATGGTGCGCATGGCAGGAAAGTACCGCATCGCGCGTCTTCTGCCACTCCCCTCGCGCACCGCACTCCCGCGAAACTCGACGGCATGACCGAAACGGCACTCATCCTGATCGACGTCCAGCGCGGGTTCGACGACCCGGAGTTCTGGGGCCCGCGCGACAACCCGGGCGCCGAAGCGAACATGAAGGCCCTGCTCGACGCGTGGCAGGAGCGGCGGCTCCCGGTGGTCCTGGTGCACCACGACTCGCCGAAGCCCGGCTCGCCGCTGCGTCCCGGCCAGCCGGGCAACGACTTCAAGCCTGAACTCGACGGCGCCCGGCCGGACCTCGTGTTCGGCAAGAAGGTCAATTCGGCGTTCCTCGGCGACGTCGACCTCGACGCATGGCTGCGCAAGCGCGGCATCACGAGCTTCGTCGTGGCCGGCATCCAGACGAACTTCTGCTGCGAAACCACCGCGCGGATGGGCGGGAACCTCGGCTACGACGTCACTTTCGCCCTCGACGCCACGTTCACCTTCGACCTCCCGGGCGTGACCGCGGACGAGCTCTACCGCGTCACGGCGGCGAACCTGGCGAACCAGTTCGCCACCGTGAAGTCCACGAAGGACGTCCTGGCCGAGCTCAGCTGAGGCCGTGCCGTTCGCGGATCAGGCTGACGATGCCGTCCATGATCCCGGTGAGCTCGTAGTCCTTGGGCGTGAACACCCGGGCGATGCCGCGTTCGGTGAGCAGCGCGGCATCGTCGGGCGGGATGATGCCGCCGACGATCACCGGCACATCTCCCGCCCCCGCGGCGCGCAGGCCGTCGACGACGTGCGGGACGACCTCGAGGTGCGAGCCGGAGAGCACGGAGAGCCCGACGACGTGCACGCCTTCCTGCACCGCGGCCGCGACGATCTGCTCGGGCGTCAGCCGGATGCCCTGGTAGACGACCTCGAAGCCGACGTCGCGCGCCCGGACCGCGACCTGCTCGGCGCCGTTGGAGTGCCCGTCGAGACCCGGCTTGCCGACCAGGATCCGCAGCCGCTCGCCCAGCTCCGCCTCGGTTTCCCGGACCCGCGTGCGCACCCGCTCCAGCTCGGGGTCACCGGCACCGGCGACCGCGGAAGCGGAAACGCCGGTGGGCGCCCGGTATTCGCCGAACACCTCGCGCAGCGCGCCGGCCCACTCGCCGGTGGTCACGCCGGCCCGCGCACAGTCCACAGTGGCCTCGAACAGGTTTTCCGTGGTCTGCGCGCGTTCCTTCAGCGCGGCCAGCGACCGTTCGACGGCCTCGTTGTCGCGCTGGGTGCGCCACTCCTCGATCGCGGTGACGGCGGCCTTCTCGACGGCGGGGTCGATCGTCTCGATCGCCTTCGCACCCTCGGCCTGCAGCGGTGACGGCTCGGTCGTGCCGAACTTGTTGACCCCGACCAGGATCCGCTCGCCGTTCTCCATCTCGCGGCGGTACTCGGCCAGCGAGGCGACCAGCTGCGACTTCATGTACCCGCTCTCGACCGCGGCGACCGCGCCGCCGAGGTCCTGCACGCGGGCGATCTCCTCGCGGGCGCCGGCCATGATCTCGTCGACCTTGGCCTGGATGACGTGCGAGCCGTCGAAGATGTCCTCGTACTCCAGCAGGTCCGTCTCGAACGCGAGGACCTGCTGCATCCGCAGTGCCCACTGCTGGTCCCACGGCCGCGGGAGGCCGAGGGCCTCGTTCCACGCGGGCAGCTGGATCGCGCGGGCGCGGGCGCCGCGGGAGAGCGACACCGCGAGCATCTCCAGCACGATCCGCTGGACGTTGTTCTCCGGCTGGGCTTCGGTCAGCCCGAGCGAGTTGACCTGCACGCCGTAGCGCAGCCGGCGGGCCTTGGGATCCGTTACGCCGTAACGGTCGCGCGTGAGCTCGTCCCAGAGCGCGGTGAACGCGCGCATCTTGGACATCTCCTCGACGAACCGGACGCCGGCGTTGACGAAGAAGGAGATCCGCGCGACGACCTTCGCCATGTCGGCCGCGTCGACCTGGCCCGAGTCGCGGACGGCGTCGAGGACGGCGATCGCGGTGCACAGCGCGTAGGCGACCTCCTGCGTCGGCGTCGCCCCGGCTTCCTGCAGGTGGTAGCTGCAGATGTTGATCGGGTTCCACTTGGGGACGTGGTGCACGGTCCAGGCGATCACGTCGGTGATCAGCCGCAGGCTCGGCCCGGGCGGGAAGATGTAGGTCCCGCGGGACAGGTACTCCTTGATGATGTCGTTCTGCGTGGTGCCGGCGAGCTTCGCGAGCACCTCGTCGACGTCGCGCCCCTCGGCCTCGGCCTGCTCGCGCGCCACGGAGACGTACAACGCGAGCAGCCACATGGCCGGCGCGTTGATGGTCATCGACGTGTTCGCTTCGGCGAGCGGGATGCCGTCGAAGAGCCGCCGCATGTCGCCGAGGTGCGACACCGGGACGCCGACCTTGCCGACCTCACCGCGGGAGAGCTGGTGGTCCGGGTCGTAACCGGTCTGGGTGGGCAGGTCGAAGGCCACCGAAAGGCCGGTCTGCCCCTTCGCGAGGTTGCGCCGGTAGAGCTCGTTCGACGCGGCGGCGGAGGAGTGCCCCGCGTACGTGCGCATCACCCAGGGGCGATCCCGCTCGTTGTCGGATGGGTACGGCACTGGGCACCTCCGGCGGTGGACGTTTCGTCGAGTGTACCGACCGGTAACTTATGGTGGCAGTGCAATGGGACACGTCCGGGTGACGTCAGCCGGCCGCCTGCTCGTGCACGATCAGGTCGCGCAACCCGTCGACGTCCGGCACGTCGAACAGCTCGATCGGGGCCGGTTGCCCCTTCTTCGGCAGGGAATATCCGAGCAGGTACACGGACCCGTCACGTCTCGTGAGCGTGAGCCGGCCGCCGCCGTCCTGATCGCGCCGGACGACCGGCGACTCCAGGTCACTCAGGTACTCGCACGTACGGATGCGGCCCGAAACGCGGTCGGCCACCACGACCCGCTGGTCGGTCACCGCGTACACCGCGCGGCGCGTCGTGCGGAGCCGCCAGAGCACCGGCGCCCAGACGATGGCGAGCCCGATGCTCCCGAAGGTCACGGCCGCCCCGGGGGCCGGCAGCCCGATGGCGACGGCGAACCCCGACACCATGACCGAGCCGAAGACGAGGCGGTACCACTCGAGCCCCGTCGGGGCGATCCGCCGCGGCCGTCCCGACCACAGCAGCCGCTCACCCGGTTCCAGGGCGATCAGCGGTTCGTCCACGGCGACCTCCTCGGTTGCCGGGGTGACGCACCGGGAGGCCGCGCGGGTTGCCCCGATCAGGCAGCCGGGCTGTCGGCTTCCGGCGGGGCCTGGCGGGCGCGGGCTTCGTCGATCGCCTTGGTGAGCAGGTCGCGGACGCGCTTGGGCTCGCCGATGCCGATCAGCGTCACCGTTCCCGCACCGCCGAAGGTGATGGTGCCGGTGCGGGACGGGCCCGTCTTGAGCACCGGGGCGGGCAGGCCGGCCAGCTCGCTGGAGCGTTCCTTCTGCCGGAACAGCCCCGAGCGCGCGATGATCCGGCTGTCGGTGACGGCGTAGGTGGTGCGCCCGAGCGCGAGGTACCGGACGATCGACCGGCCGACGGCGCCGTAGAGACCGATCACGAGCGCAACGACGGCCGCGGCCATGGTGAGCCCGCTGGGTTCGCGGGTGAGCAGCAGCCAGAGCGCGGCGGCGGCGAGGAGAAGCCCAACGGAGGCAACCACCCCATCCGCGGCGACGTAGAGCGGGCGCTGGACCGGCTCCCCCGCCCAGAGCACGCGTTCACCGGGCAAAAGCTCGATTTCCCCTGCTGACATGGCCGAACACTACTCTGCCGGAGGTTGTTCCGCCGAGTCCCGCGCGCGCTGGATGTGGTCGTGCACCCTCTGTGCGTGGCCGATCGCGCGGAGCACCAGATCGCCCTCCGGATGCCGTTCGAAGTGGACGATCAGCCGCCTGCGCCGGTCTTCGGCGGCGCACCTCCGGCCGCTGCATCTCCGACCCTAACGGCACAAAGACGCCAAAACCGGCACCCCGCCCAGACCTCCCCCGCCACCCCGATCCGAAGCCCAAACACGGCCGGTGGTGCCGGGTCAAGGCACGCTTTCCCGCCTTGACGCGGTACCACCGGCCGTAGTGACAATCCGGCTTCGGGGTGGTGGGCACCAACCCATGACCTCCTGCCCAAGCCAGCGGATAGCCCTCCACCCGGCCGGCTTGTCCACACCCTGCGCGACTTGTGGACTGTGTGACCGAAATCCGCGAGACCAGCCCCAGCCTCTCGATTAGCGTGGGGAGCCGTGACGTGGAGTACCTACGGGAGTTACCTGGTCATCGTGGTTCTGATCGTCCTCGCGCCGGGGCCGGACACGATGGTGATGCTCAAGAACGCGCTGTCCGGCGGGTTCCGGGGCGGGCTGCTCGCGTCGGTGGGCATCTTCGCCGGCAATGTCGTGCAGGGCAGCGCGGCGGCTCTCGGGCTCGGCGTCCTCATCGCCCGGTCGCAGCCGGTGTTCCTCGCGCTCAAGTGGGCCGGCGCCGCCTATCTCGTCTTCCTCGGGTTCCAGGCGCTGCGGGGCGCCTTCCGCGGCAACTACCACGCCGTCGAAGAGGGCCGGCAGCGGCGGGGCGGGGGCTTCCGGCGGTTCCGTGAGGGCTTCCTCTCCAACATCACCAACCCGAAGGTGCTGGTGCTGTACCTGTCCGTCCTTCCCCAGTTCCTCGACCCGGTCCGCACCACGACGTGGGACGCGCTCGCCCTCGCCTACACCGTCGCCGTGCTCGGCATGCTGTGGTTGCTGGTGCTGCTGGTGTTCGTGCACCGCGTGCGGGCGTGGCTGGAGCGCCGCCGGGTGCGTCGCGCGCTGGACGGCGTCACCGGTACCGCCCTGCTCGGCTTCGGCGCCGCCCTCGCCCTGGAGGCCTGATGACCTGGCACACCTACGCGGCCTTCGCCGGGATGATGGCCTTCCTGGCGATGATGCCGGGCCCGGACACCATGGTCGTGCTGAAGAACGCCCTGACCGGCGGGGCGCGGGGCGGCGGCTGGGCGTGCGCCGGGATCACGCTCGCGAACTTCCTCCAGGGGACGGCGGCGGCATTCGGCCTGGGCACGGTGATCACCCGCTACCAGCCGGTGTTCGAGACGGTGAAATGGCTCGGCGCGACCTACCTGGTCTTCCTCGGCATCCAAGCCCTCCGCGGCGCCTGGCGCGGGAACTACGCCGCCCTCGACGACGTCCGGAAAGCCCGCGCCTCCCGCGGACGGCGGTTCCGCGAAGGGTTCCTGTCCAACATCACCAACCCGAAGGTGATCGTGCTGTACCTGTCGGTGCTGCCGCAGTTCCTGACGCCGGGAGTCACCGACCAGGGCGATGCGCTGCTGCTGGCGTACACGGTCGCGGCCCTGGGCGTGGTGTGGCAGGTGGTGCTGTTGTTCTTCGTGCACCGGGTGCGGGGCTGGTTGCAGGAGCGCAAGGTCCGCCGGGCGATGGACGGCGCGACGGGCGCCGCGCTGGTCGGGTTCGGCGCGGCGCTCGCCCTCGAAGGCTAGAGCGTCCGGTCCAGCCAGTCGTAGATGCGGCCCGTCGCCAGGCGCTGGGCTCCGACGTGGCAGTGCGCGTCCGCGCCCTCCTCCGCCGTGAACGTCAGCAGCGTCTTCGGCGCCTCGAGGTGCGCATACAGCCGCCTCGGCTCGGTCTCCTGGTCGCCGCCGAAGAACAGGTCGTCCGCCGCTTCGCAGACCAGAACCGGGCACTCGATCTTCTCCGCGACGCCGTCCTCGAGCGTGTACTCCAGGTACTTCGCGATGAACTCGCGGTCGGTCGCCGCGCCCAGGACGTAACGGCCGTGGTCGCACGCCCAGCGCAGCGTCGGGCTCGCCTCGCGGCCCGCCGCGAGCAGTGCGTCGAACTCCTCGTCCTCCGCGGCCCGGGCCCGGCGCACGATCTCCTCGCGCGGCCAGGGCAGCAGACCCGTCACCGCCGCGCCCGCGTCGTACACGCCGTCCACCGCGACCACGGCCGCCAGCCGGTGTTCGAACGCCGCCGCGCGCGGGGCCAGCTCGCCGCCCAGGCTCACCCCCAGCAGCGCGATGCGTTCCGGGTCGACTCCGTCGAGGGCCAGGGCGAAGTCGACCACCGGCGTCACCACGTGCTCCCAGTCCGGGCGGAACACGAGCTTCTCGTGCCGGATCGCGCTCGGCTGGCCCGGGCCGTCGAACGTCAGGACGTGGTAACCGTGCGCGGCCCCCGCGGCCGCGCCCATGAAGTGGCATTCCTCGGCGCTGCCGTCGAAACCGTTGTGCATGATCAGCAACGGCTTCGGCCCGGCACCCGGCGCGCGGTAGAAGTACCCGCGCAGAGTCGTGCCCTCGTACGGGATTTCGACCGGCTCGGCCACCTCCGCGCGGCGGAAGCACTCGACGCTGCGGTCGTAGGCCGCCGCGATGCGCGGGTCCGCCGGGTCGCCGTGGAGGAAGAACTCCGCCGAGAAGTAGTACGTCGACGCGCGCAGCAGCAGGTCCCGCGCGGTGACCGGGCCGGCGTCGGCCGCTTCGGCGTACAGGCGGTCGGCCAGCGCGCGGTAGGCGTCGTGCCAGCTGTCGTAGTCGCCCGGCGTCACCGTCGACGCCGCCGCGAGGACCTCGCCGAAGTCCGAGCCGCCGTAGGCCGCGTGGCCGAACAGGCGGAGGGTCTCGAACCAGAACTGCCGGTCTTCTTCGAACATCAGCTGCTTCATCGGATTTCCTCCTGCACAAAGGTTTCGAACGAACGGGGCGGCCGCCCGGTGACCTGCTCGACGGCCGGGGTGACGCGGTCTTCGGCGCCGCGCCGGATGTCCTCGTCCAGGGCGGCGAGCACGCGGGCGAACTCCGCGGGGATCCCGGACGTCGTCAGTGAAGCCGCGAAGGCCTCGGTGCCGACCGCGCGGTGCCGCACCGGGCGGCCGAGGCGCGCGGACACGATCGCCGCCGCTTCGGCGTAGCTCAACGCGGCCGGCCCGGTCAGGACGTGGTCGGTGTTGTGCGGTACCGGATCGGTCAGCGCGCGGACGGCGACCGCCGCGATGTCGCCGGCGTCGACGAACGCGACCCGCGCGTCGCCGGTGGCCGTGACGATCTCGCCGTCCCGCACCCCCTGGGCGACCAGGTGCTCGCCGGTGAAGTTCTGCATGAACCAGGACGGCTTCAGCACGGCCCACTCCGGTGCCGCGCGCACCAGCCGCTGCAGGTCGCCGAGGCCCGGGGTGTCGGGCGTGACCGCCGAAGAGCTGAGCAGCACGACCCGCCGGACGCCCGCCGCCAGCGCGTCGTCCAGGAAGGGCGCCACCAGGCCGGCCGGCGAAGCCTCGCCGATCGGCGCCAGCAGGTAGACCGCGGAGACTCCGCGCAGCGCGTCGGCGTGGGTCGACCGATCCGCCCAGTCGAACCGGACCTGCCCGGCCTCGCCCGGCTTCCGCGTGGCCGCCCGGGCCGCGAAGCCCCCGGCACGCAGGCCGGCGACGACCCGGCGGCCGGTGGTGCCGGTGCCGCCGAGGACCAGGACGTCAGCCACCGAACGCCGCCGTCAGCTCGCCGGCGCCGCCGAGGATCTCCGCCGCCGCGAGCGGGCTCCAGTAGTCGCGGTAGTGGCGGATGAGACCGTCCGAAACGGTGATCACGGCGATGTACGACAGCTCGTACGGCTTCTGCGTGGCCACCACGACTCCGGCAACGGTGAATTCGACGACGACCACGGCCGGGTCGGTCGTTTCGTGCACGGTCTTCGCGGTGACCTCGCGGATGTCCAGCAGGTTCGGGTAGTCGCGCAGGTACTCGCGGATCGCCTCGCGCCCTTCGACGTGGTTCGGGTAGCCCGGACCGGCGAACGGGAACTCGAGGACGCCGTCCTCGGCCCACAGCCCGGCGAACCCGTTCATGTCGTGCTTCAGCAGCAGATCGAGCGCGTGCTCGACGAAGTCGCGCATCGCAGCCTCCTTCGACGTTCGGACGAGACGGTACCGTCCCGACGTCAACCACGATAGACGGGACGGTACCGTCTCGTCCACCCGTTAGACTGCGATCCATGGCACGCACCCCGACCGGCGCCGCGGTCCTCCAGCACCAAGTCACGTCGGCGATCACCAACGCCGTCCTGAACGAGCTCGCCGAGCAGGGCTACGGCCGGCTCTCGATGGAGGCCGTCGCCAAGCGCGCCGGTGTCGGCAAGAGCGCGCTCTACCGGCGCTGGCGGTCGAAGGACGAGATGATCGCCGCGGTCGTCACGGAGTTCAGCGTGACGCGGGCGGTGGAGGCGGACACCGGCTCACTGCGCGGCGACCTCCGCGAGACGATGCAGGCCCTGATCGACTGGCTGACCCACCCGCTGTTCTCGCGGATCCTGCCGGACCTGGTCGCGGAGGACGCGCGGAACCCGGAGCGCGGCCGCCGCACGCGCGAGAACATCGGCGGGCCGCGGCGCGAGGTCGGCGAGGCGATGCTGCGCCGGGCCATCGCACGCGGCGAACTGCCCGAGGACCTCGACCTGGAGATGGCGCTGGACGTCCTGGCCGCGCCGATCTACTGGCGCCTGGTCGTCCGGCAGGCCGAGGCGGAGCCGGATTACGTGGACCGGCTCGTGGAGTACGCCCTGCGCGCGCTGGGCGCGCAGGGCGGCTGATTCAGCTCCGGTCCGGCTCGCCCGCGACGCGCTTGATGTTCGCGCCCAGGCGGTTCAGGTTCTCGACGAAGTGCGGGTAGCCGCGGTCGATGTGGAAGACGTCCCAGACCTCGGTGACGCCGTCCGCGCACAGGCCCGCCAGTACCAGCCCGGCGCCCGCGCGGATGTCCGACGCCCAGACCGGCGCGCTCGAGAGCTTCTCGACGCCGCGGACCACCGCGTGGTGGCCGTCCGTGCGCGCGTCACCCGACAGCCGGACCATCTCCTCGATGAACCGGAAGCGCGCCTCGTAGACGTTCTCCGTGATCATCGACGTGCCTTCCGACACCGCCGACAGCGCCACCGCGAACGGCTGCAGGTCGGTCGCGAAGCCGGGGTACGGCAGCGTCACCCAGTCGACCGCCTTCGGGCGCTCCGGTTGGACCACGCGGAAACCCTTGTCGCCGAACGTCTCGACGTCCGCACCGGCCAGCTGCAGCTTGTTCAGCACCAGGTCGAGGTGGTGCGGGTTGACCCCGCGGACGGTGATGTCGCCGCGGGTCATCGAGGCGGCGAACGCCCAGGTCGCGCCCACGATCCGGTCGCCGATCACGCTGTGCGTCGTCGGGTGCAGCTGCTCGACGCCGTGCACGGTCAGCGTCGACGTCCCGGCGCCTTCGATCTTCGCGCCCATCTCGGTCAGCATCGTGCAGATGTCGACGATCTCCGGCTCGCGCGCGCAGTTGTCGATGACCGTGGTGCCCTCGGCCAGCACGGCCGCCATCAGGATGTTCTCGGTCGCGCCGACGCTCGGGAAGTCCAGCCAGATCTGCGCGCCGACCAGTGTCTCGGCCTTCGCGACGACGCAGCCGTGCTCGATCGTGCTCGTCGCGCCCAGCTTGCGCAGGCCGTTCTGGTGCATGTCCAGCGGCCGCGAACCGATCGCGTCCCCACCCGGCAGCGCCACGACGGCCTGCTTGAGCCGGCCGACCAGCGGCCCCAGCACGCAGACGGACGCGCGCAGCTTGCCCATCGCCGCCGAGTCGGCTCGGTGCGACAGCTCGGCCGGCGTCGTGATGGTGGCCGTGTCGCCCTCGATGACGACCTCGCAGCCGACGCTCCGCAGCACGTCGCCCATCAGCGGGACGTCGAGGATCTGCGGGCAGTTCGTGATGGTCGTGGTCCCCTCCGCGAGGAGGGCGGCGGCCATCAGCTTCAGCACGCTGTTCTTGGCGCCGACCACGTCGACCTCGCCGACCAGCCGGGCTCCGCCATGCACGTCGAAGTGCTCGCTCATGGCCGCCAATCATGCCCTCTCGCCCGGATTCGGCCCGGGCGGGGGCCGCTATGGTGGGTTCATGGTCGTTCGCATCAACCGCGTGTACACCAAGGTCGGCGACAACGGCACGACCGCGCTCGGCGACGGCTCCCGCGTGCCGAAGACGTCGCCGCGGCTGGGCGCGTACGCGGACACCGACGAGACGAACTCGGTGCTGGGCCTGGCGATCGCGGTCGGCGCACTGCCCGCCGAAGTGACGGACGTGCTGCGTGCGGTCCAGAACGATCTGTTCGACGTCGGCGCGGACCTCTGCCTGCCGATCTCGGACGACCCGCCGTACCCGCCGCTGCGAATCACCGAGAAGTACGTCGAGCGCCTCGAAGGCTGGTGCGACGAGTTCAACGAGCGCCTGCCGAAGCTGACGTCGTTCATCCTGCCGGGCGGCACACCGGGAGCCGCGTTCCTGCACCAGGCGCGCACGGTGGCCCGCCGGGCGGAGCGGTCGGCCTGGGCCCTGCACGAGGCGGAGCCCGAGGCGACCAACCCGATCGCGGTGAAGTACCTGAACCGGCTGTCGGACCTGCTGTTCATCCTGGCCCGGCTGGCCAACCCCGAGGGTGACGTGCTGTGGCAGCCGGGCGGGCAGCCCTAGGTGTGATGTCCGGGGACGTTGTCCCGAGTTGAGGTGACCGGTGACGGCCTGCCGTGTGTTCGACGATTGGGCAGGCGAGTTGCAGTCGGGTGCGTGGGGTCACGGCCGGACCTGCGCCGCTACGAACACGACCATCCCGGCTCGCTGCTCCACGTCGATGTCACCAAGTTCGGCAACACCCCCGACGGCGGCGGACACCGCTACGTCGGCCGGGCCCTAGCGAGATCAACAAACGCGCCCCCAGCGTCCACACGGTCAGCGAAACCCACCCCGACGAAACCGCCGCCACCGCCACCGCGGTCCTGCGCCGGGCGATGGCCTGGTTCACCGACCGCTGACCGACCTCCCCGAACATCACACCTAGCCCAGCCGGCCCTGCTCCTGCGCCGCCCAGTAGCGCTCCAGGTCGACGTCCGGGGTCCCGTCGAACGCCGGGTCCACGGCCTGGGTGGTGATCATGTCCTCCGGCTTCACGCGCTCCGGCAATTTCGCGAAGCGGCTCTCTTCGGCCATCAGATCCCCCAGCTCTCCCGCAGGGATCCCAGCGCCTGGTGGAAGCCGGGGAACGTCTTCTTCACGCAGTCCGGATCATCCAGCGTGATGCCGTCGGTCAGCAAGCCCGTGATGCTGAACGCCATCGCGATGCGGTGGTCGCGGCGGCACGCCACCAGGGTGCCCGTCGGCTGTCCCGGCTGGATCTCGATCCAGTCGCGGCCCGTCTCGACCTGGATACCGAGAGCGCGCAGGTTCTCCTCGCACGCGTCGAGGCGGTCGCACTCCTTGATGCGCGTGTTGTAGACGTCCTCGATGCGCACCGGGCCGGACGCGAACGGCGCGATCGCCGCCAGGGTCGGGACCGTGTCCGAGATGTCGCGCATGTTCACCCTGATGCCGCGGAGGCCGTCCGACGGGCCCGCGACCGTCACCGAGTCCGGCGCCAGGTCGACGTGGGCGCCCATCTCCCGCAGCACGTCGGCGAACTTCACGTCGCCCTGCAACGCGTCCGAGCCGAGGCCCGGGATGGTCACCGTGCGGCCGGTGACCGCCGCCGCGGCCAGGAAGTAGCTGGCCGTCGACGCGTCCGGCTCCACCGGGTACTCGCACGCGCGGTACGGCTGCGCCGGCACCACGAACGTCCGGCCCTCGCGGCGGACGTCGACGCCGAAGCGGCGCATCATCTCCAGGGTGATCTCGACGTACGGCACCGACACGAGGTCGGTCACCGTGATCCGCATTCCCTCCGCGGTCAGCGGCCCGACCAGCAGCAACGCCGTCAGGAACTGCGACGACAGGCCCGCGTCGAGGGTCAGCTCACCGCCCTTGATGCCGTTCGCGCGGACCGTCAGCGGGTGGTGGCCCGGCTCGCCGCGGAACTCGAGGTCGACGCCCAGCTCCTGCAGGGCGTCGGTCAGCGGCCCGAGCGGGCGGCGGCGCATCTGGTCGGACGCGTCGAAGCGGAACGTCCCGGTGCCGGCCGCGGCCAGCGCGGGCAGGAACCGGGCCGTCGTGGCGCCGTCCCGGCAGAAGACGTCGGCTTCGGCGACCCCCGGACCCGACGGCCGGCCCTCGATGGTCCACGCGTCCGCCTGCCGGTCGACGCGGTAACCGAGCTTCGCCAGGCCCTCGGCGAAGCCCTCGGTGTCGTCCGAGTGCAGTGGACGGCCGAGGGTCGTGGTGCCGTGCGCGGCGGCGGCCAGGAACAGGCCACGAGCGGTGACGGACTTGGAGCCGGGGATCTCGACGAGGGTCACACCCCGAGTTTAGTGCGGTGAAATCTCGGCCATCGGCCCCCAGTCGGAGGCGTCCTGGACGTTGATGATCTGCGGGTTGTCGCTGATGTACTTTCCCAGCGTCGCCACCGCCGTCTTGAAGTGCTCGGAGCTGACGTGCGCGACGGCCGCGTCTTGACCTTCGAAGCCCTCGACCAGCACGTACGTGTTCTGGTCGTCGACGCTGCGGGACCACTCGAAGAACTTGTTGCCCGCCTCGCCGCGGGTACTGCGGGTGAAGTCCCCGACGATGTCGAGCCAGGAATCGGCGTACTCGGGCTTCACCGGCCACTTGACCACGATGAGAATCATGCGCTCAACGGTAGGCCAACACCCTAGCCGTATCTGTCTCAGGTTTGAGACAGATCGCCCTAGGGTTTCAGGAGGCGCGCGGGAGACGCCGTCCGGGCGGGGCGGACTCGAGCCACGAGAGGAAGCCGGTGAGCGCGCCCGGCCCCATGGCGATCTCGATCGCTTCCTGGGTTTCCGACTCGCAGCGCAGCACCGTCGAGCCTTCGGGCACGGCGTAGGCCTCGGTGCCGGACGGGTCGCGGCGGTCGGCGATCTGCATGCTTTCGCGCTGGAAGACGCGGTCGGCGCCGGTGCGCAGGCTCCACACCCGGTACCAGACGAATTCGTCGCCCTCGTAGCGGCCCAGCCCCAGGTGCCAGCTGGACCGCGGGTTGTCCGGACGCCACCGCAGCGCGACGCTCACGCCGCCGCCGCGGCGCATCCGGATCCACCGCTGGCCGTACCAGGCGGCCAGCACCGCGAGCACGATCAGGAGCCCGACTACGACCACGGTGATCTTCACGGCCCGGCTCCTGCCCGTCTCGCGCTCAGGCCGACTGACCCGCTGCGCGGAGCTGGGCCGAGGCCCTCGCCCGCTCGGTCTCGTCGTCCCCGGTCAGGGCCGCTTTGGCCGCCTCGACGTCGATCTCGTCGGAGAGCTCGGCGCTCTCGGCGAGGATGCTCACCCCGGTGCCGGTCACGGAGAGGAAGCCGCCGTGCACGGCCGCGCAGACCGTCTCACCGTCGGTGGTCGTCACCTTGACCACGCCACCCTCGACCAGCTGCCCGAGCACGGGCTCGTGACCGGCCATGATGCCGATCTCACCCTCGGTGGTCTGGGCCACCACGAAAGTGGCAGTACCCGACCAGAGACGGCGCTCGACGGCCACCAGCTCCACGGACATCTCAGCCACGTGCACTCCTTAACTCGGGGTGTTGCCACCGAGTGTAATAGGTCTGTCTCCAGCTACGAGAACGGCGGGGGCCCGAGTCCACAATGGACACAGCCCCCGCCGAGCTCACGAGCTCACTTCTTGGTGATTTCCTTGTACTTCTTCTCGAGGTCCTCGAGGCCACCGATACCCAGGAACGCCTGCTCCGGGTAGTGGTCGAAGTCACCCTTGGTGATGCGGTCGAACGACTCGATGGTCTCCGACAGCGGCACCGTCGAGCCCGGGATCTGCGTGAAGGCTTCGGCGACCAGCATGTTCTGCGACAGGAACCGCTCGATGCGGCGCGCGCGCTGAACGGTCAGCTTGTCCTCTTCCGAGAGCTCGTCCATCCCGAGGATCGCGATGATGTCCTGCAGCTCCTTGTACTTCTGCAGGATCCGGATGACCTCGGAGGCGACGCGGTAGTGGTCCTCACCGACGATGGCCGGGTCGAGGATCGTCGACGTCGACGCCAGCGGGTCCACCGCCGGGAAGATGCCCTTCTGGAACACCGACCGGGAAAGCTCGGTGGTGGCGTCCAGGTGGGCGAACGTCGCGGCCGGGGCCGGGTCGGTGTAGTCGTCCGCGGGGACGTAGATCGCCTGCATCGAGGTGATCGAACGGCCACGGGTCGAGGTGATCCGCTCCTGCAGCTGCCCCATCTCGTCGGCCAGCGTCGGCTGGTAACCCACGGCGGACGGCATGCGGCCCAGCAGGGTCGACACCTCCGAGCCGGCCTGGGTGAACCGGAAGATGTTGTCGATGAACAGCAGCACGTCCTGGTTCTGGACGTCGCGGAAGTACTCCGCCATGGTCAGCGCGGACAGCGCGACGCGCATGCGGGTGCCCGGCGGCTCGTCCATCTGGCCGAAGATGAGGGCGGTGTCGTTGATGACGCCGTCCTCGGACATCTCCAGGAAGAGGTCGTTGCCCTCACGGGTGCGCTCGCCGACCCCGGCGAACACCGACGTACCACCGAAGTTCCGGGCGACGCGGGTGATCATCTCCTTGATGAGCACCGTCTTGCCGACGCCGGCCCCGCCGAACAGGCCGATCTTGCCACCCTGGACGTACGGGGTGAGCAGGTCGACGACCTTGAGGCCGGTCTCCAGCATCTCGGTCTTGCCCTCGAGCTGGTCGAAGGACGGGGCGCTGCGGTGGATGCCCCAGCGCTCGAGGTCCTCGCCGTAGCCGGGCTCGTCGAGGCACTCGCCGAGGGCGTTGTAGACGTGGCCCTTGACCTTGTCGCCGACCGGGACCGTGATCGGGCCGCCGGTGTCGGTGACCTCGGCGCCGCGCACCAGGCCGTCCTGCGGCTGCAGGGAGATGGTGCGGACGAGGTTGTCACCCAGGTGGCTGGCGACCTCGAGGGTCACCGTCTTGCGCAGCTGCTCGAACTCGATCTCGACCTTGAGCGCGTTGAACTGGTCGGGCACGGAACCGCGCGGGAACTCGACGTCGACGACCGGACCGGTCACCGACACGATGCGCCCCTTGGCGCGCGGGGCTTCAGTACTGGTCATCAATCATCACTTCCTGCTGCGGTGAGCGCGTTCGCGCCACCGACGATTTCGGAGATCTCCTGGGTGATCTGCGCCTGGCGGGCCTGGTTCATCTCCCGCGTCAGGTTGCCGACCAGCTCGTTCGCGTTGTCCGACGCGGCCTTCATCGCCGTCCGGCGGGCGGCCAGCTCGGACGCCGCGGACTCGAGGAGGGCCGCGTAGAGCCGCGTGTTGATGTACTTCGGCAGGAGGGCGTCCAGCAGCTTGTCGGCGCTCGGCTCGAACTCGTAGCTGGGGAGCAGCCCGGCGGGCTTCTCCTCTTCTCCCTCGGAGTACTCGACCTCGAGCGGCGCGACGCGCTTGGCGGTCGGCCGCTGGGTCAGCATCGACACGAACTCGGTGTAGACGATGTGGATCTCGTCGACACCCGTGATGCCGTCGGCGTTGCCGTGCTCGTCGTCGACGCCCCGCATGAACGACTCGACCAGGGCGTCGCCGGCCGCGACCGCGTTCGCGTAGCCCGGCTGGTCGGAGAAGCCCGTCCAGCCGTCCACGACCTCGCGGCCCCGGAACCGGTAGTAGTTCAGCCCCTTGTTGCCGGTGACGTAGACCTGCGGCTCCTTGCCCTCCTCGCGGAGGAGGGCAAGCAGCTCTTCGGTCGCGCGCAGCACGTTGGAGTTGTACCCACCGCACTGGCCCTTGTCACTGGTCACGACCAGGACGGCGGCCCGCTTCGGGTTCGGGCGCTCGACCAGCATGGGGTGGTCGAGCGTGGTGGCCGCGCCGGCCAGCGCCGAGAGCACCTTGGTGATCTCGTCCGCGTACGGCCGGGAAGCGGCGACCCGAGCCCGCGCCTTGGTGATGCGCGCGGTGGCGATGAGCTCCATCGCCTTGGTGATCTTGCCGATCGACTTGGTCGCCTTGATGCGCGACCGGAGTTCCCGGAGTTGTGCGGCCATGAGCTACCAGCTCACTTCTTCGGGGCGGGCTTGTTGACCTTGACGGTCTCCTGCCCGACCTTGTCGGCTTCCATGGCGTCCGCGTTCTCCTCGAGAGGCTTGCCCTCGGAGGTGGTGAACTCCTTCTTGAACTCGTTCACCGCGGCCACCAGCTTGTCGGCCGTCTCGTCCTCGAACTTCCCGGAGTCGCGGATCGCGCCCAGGATGTCGTCGTGCTTGCGGCGCGCCGAGTCGAGGAACTCGTGGTTGAAGCGGCGGACGTCCTCGGTCGGGACCGAGTCGTAGTGGCCGTTCGTGCCCAGCCACACCGTGCAGACCTGCTCCTCGACCGGGATCGGCGAGTACTGCGGCTGCTTGAGCACCTCGTACAGGCGGGCACCGCGCTCGAGCTGCGCCTTCGACGCGTCGTCGAGGTCGGAGGCGAAGGCCGCGAAGGCCTCCAGCTCGCGGTACTGCGACAGGTCGATCCGGAGCGAGCCGGAGACCGACTTCATCGCCTTGACCTGGGCGGCACCACCCACGCGGGACACCGAGATACCCACGTCGATGGCCGGGCGCTGGCCGGCGTTGAACAGGTCCGACTGGAAGAAGCACTGGCCGTCGGTGATCGAGATGACGTTGGTCGGGATGTAGGCCGACACGTCGTTCGCCTTGGTCTCGATGATCGGGAGACCGGTCAGCGAGCCGGCGCCCAGCTCGTCCGACAGCTTCGCGCAGCGCTCGAGCAGGCGGGAGTGCAAGTAGAAGACGTCGCCGGGGAACGCCTCGCGGCCCGGCGGGCGGCGCAGCAGCAGCGAGATCGCGCGGTAGGCGTCGGCCTGCTTGGTCAGGTCGTCGAACACGATCAGGACGTGCTTGCCCTCGTACATCCAGTGCTGGCCGATGGCCGAGCCGGTGTACGGCGCGATCCACTTGAAGCCGGCCGAGTCGGACGCGGGGGCCGCGACGATGGTGGTGTACTCCAGCGCGCCGGCGTCCTCGAGGGACTTCTTCACGGCGGCGATCGTGGAGCCCTTCTGGCCGACCGCGACGTAGATGCAGCGGACCTGCTTCTTCGGGTCGCCGGTCTCCCAGTTGGCCTTCTGGTTGATGATCGTGTCCACGGCGACGGCGGTCTTGCCCGTCTTGCGGTCACCGATGATCAGCTGGCGCTGGCCGCGGCCGATCGGCGTCATCGCGTCGATGGCGGTGATGCCGGTCTGCAGCGGCTCCGACACCGGCTGGCGCTCGACCACCGACGCGGCCTTCAGCTCCAGGGCGCGGCGGTCGGTGGTCTCGATGTCGCCGAGGCCGTCGATCGCCTGGCCCAGCGGGTTGACGACGCGGCCGAGGTAGCCGTCGCCGACCGGCACCGACAGGACCTGACCGGTGCGCTTGACCTGCTGGCCCTCTTCGATGCTTTCGAAGTCACCGAGGATCGCGGCACCGATGGAGCGCGCGTCCAGGTTCAGGGCGACGCCCAGGACGCCGCCGGGGAACTCGAGCAGCTCGTTGGCCATGGCCGAGGGCAGCCCCTCGACGTGGGCGATGCCGTCACCGGCGTCCACCACGGTGCCAACTTCTTCCCGGCTCACGTCCGGGGCGTAACTCGAGACGTAGTTCTCGATCGCGCTACGGATCTCATCCGAGGAGATCGTCAGCTCGGCCATGTCTTTCCCGCTCTCGCTTCGTTCTTGCCAGTATGCAAAGTCTTGTGTGACCTGGGGCTATGCCCGGGCCAGCCGCCTGCGCAACGCCGCGAGCTGTCCCGCCGCACTCCCGTCGATGACCTCGTCGCCGACGCGGACGACGAGGCCGCCGCCGAGCCGGGGGTCGATCTCGACGTGCAGCGCGATCGGCCGCCCGTAGAGGGCGTCGAGCTTCGCGCCCAGCTGGGCGGTCTGCTCGTCCGACAGGGCGTTCGCGCTGGTCACGTAGGCCACCGAGCGCTCGCGCCGCTCCGCGGCCAGCTTCACCAGCTTGTCGAGCCCGATGCCGACGCCGCGGCCCTTGGCCCGGCGCACGACCTGCTCGACGAGGGTCTCGGTGACCACGTCCACCTTGTCGGCGAACAGCCCGCGCACCAGGGTGCGCTTCGCGTCGGCGGAACCGGTCAGGTCCGACAGCGCCTTCTCGAGCTCGGGGTGGTTGGCCACGACCCGCGAGACCTGGAAGAGCTGGGATTCGACGGTGTCGACGTTCCCGGTCTTCTCCGCCGCGGTGAGCAGGGCCGAGCGACCGAGCGACTCGAGGCCGTCGGTCAGCTCGCGGGGGCTGGACCAGCGGCTGCCCGCCACGGTGTCGAGCACCTTCAGGGCCGGTTCGGACAGCTTGCCGTCGAACAGCCGGCGCACCAGCCCGGTGCGCGACTCCGCCGTCGCGGAAGCGTCGCTCACCGCGCGGCGCAGGCCGATTTCCCGGTCCAGCAGGTCGACGACCGAGAGCAGCTCGTCGCCGACCGTGGCCGCGTCGGCTCCCGCGTCGGCCAGAACCTCGCCGAGGCGTTCCTCGGCGAGGCCGAGCGCTTCACGGCTCGCAGCATGCAGCGTCATTTCTGGTTACTTCCCCGCTCCGTTGGAGGCACCGGCGGTCTCCAGCTCCGCCAGGAACCGGTCGACGGTGCCGCGGCGGCGCGCCTCGTCCTCGAGCGACTCGCCGACGATCCGGCTGGCCAGCTCGACGGCGTTGCGGCCCATGTCGGCCCGCAGCTCCGCGATGATCTGCGCCTTCTGGGCCTGCAGCTGGGCCTGGCCCTGGGCGACGATGCGCTGGGACTCGGCCTCCGCCTCGGCCCGCAGCTCCGCCTTGATCTGCTCGGCTTCGAGCCGGGCGTCGTCGCGGATCTTCGCGGCTTCGGTGCGGGCCTCCTGCAGCTGGGCCTTGTACTTGGCCAGCGCCTCTTCGGCCTCGGCCTGGGCCCGCTCGGCCTTCTCGATGCCTCCCTCGATCTTCTGCGCACGCTCTTCGTACGCGGCCTCGAAGCGAGGGACGACGTACTTCTTGAGGATGAACAGCAGGATCAGGAAGGCGACGATGCCGAGGATCAGCTCCGAGATGTCGGGGATGATCGGGTTGTGCGTTTCGCCCTCTGCGGCGAGGACCAAGGCACTGTTCAGCACGGCGTCTCCTTAAGCGAGATGAGCGTGACTCAGCCTGCGGAGGCGATGAAGTAGATGACGATGCCGATCAGGGCGAGCACCTCGGTCAGAACGAAGGTCGAGAAGCCGATGCCCTGCAGCTTGCCCTGCGCCTCCGGCTGGCGGGCGGTGCCGTTGATGACGGCGGCGAAGATCAGACCCACACCGATGCCCGGGCCGATCGCGCCCAGGCCGTAGCCGATCGCGGCGAGGCCGGGGTTGATGTTGGCGGCGGCTTCCGCGGCCTGGGCCAGAACGATGTTGCTCACGTGCATTTCCCTTCACTTCGGTCCACGCGCTCGCGTGGATCGGGGGCTTGTGTTCTCAGTGCTCCGACGCCAGCGCGGCGCCGATGTACCCGGCCGACAGCAGGGCGAAGATGTAGGCCTGCAGCACCTGGATGAAGGCCTCGAGGAACGTCATCCCGATGGCGAAGATCCACGCCACCAGGGAAACCGGCTTCAGCGCCCAGCCCGAGGTCTCGGTCAGCAGGAAGGTGCCGCCCAGGGTGAACACCGCCAGGATCAGGTGACCCGCGAACATGGCGGCGAAAACACGGATGGCGAGCGTGAGCGGGTTGAGGAAGAACTTCTCCGCGAACTCGATCAGCGCGAACAGCGGCAGCACCGGTCCCGGCACGCCCGGCGGCGCGAGTTCCTTCTTGAAGTACCCCTTGAAACCGTGCCGCTTGAACCCGACGAAGTGGTACACCGGGTAGACGACGAGGACCGACAGGGCGACCGGGAAGCCGAACCGCGCCATGGTCGGGAACTGCAGAAGCGGGATGATCCCGTAGAGGTTGTTCACCAAAACGAAGGTGAACAGTGCGAAAACAAGCGGCACGAACGGCTTGAAATCCTTCGAACCGATCTGCTCGCGCGCGATGTTGTTGCGGCTGAAGTCGTAGATCGACTCCGCGACGAACTGCCCCTTGCCCGGCACGACCTGCAGCTTGCGGGTCGCCAGCAGGAAGTACGTCGCGATGATGACAACCGAAAGCACGACGAGCAGCATCGGCTTGGTGACTCCGCCGAACAACGCCGGCAACTCGAAGCTTTCGGCGCCGGGCGGCGCGAACGTCGCACCCTCGGCCAATACCAGCGCGCCCACTGGGCTCCTTCCGGTTCTCCCGGCCGGCGTTCACTCCGCCGGGGGAATCGTCACGATCTGGACTTAACGTACCCGATACGTATCGGGACGTCGGAGGCGGCTGCCCCACTGTGCGATGAACACGGCTTCACGTTCTGCACACGGGGTTGTCTCGCGTGAACACTGCCCTGCGGTCTACTTCGGACCAGCGGCCGGACGGCGGAACTACACGGTCGCCACACTGCTGATCGCGGTTCGTCTGAGGGAGTGCGCGGTCGAGGCCGCCACCCTTGACGCGGACCATACCAGCAGGTCAATCCGTGCCGGACAGGCGTACTCCTAACCAACCGATCAGCCCAGGACTTAGGTCCCGGGTCGTCCCGGGACCCAGGTCCGGCGCGCGGCGGGACCGGGTCCGGAACGTCGCAGGCGAGGGGTCCCGGTCACCGTCCGCAGCAGCGCACGGAAGCGCACTTTTGTGGTCCCGGTCACACTCAAGCGGCCGCATGTGGATGCACGAAGAGTGACGAGCCCGAACCGGTCAGGACGGGATGATCGTCGGGATCTTGGTCTTGCGGAAGGCGGCGAACTCGGCCGCGGCGGCGAGCATGATGGCCACGATCATCGTGATGCCGAGCGACATCGGGTGCAGCGCGGTGACGCCCTTCAGCAGCGTCAGCGCCCCGAAGAGCAGGACGACCTTCACGACGTACCCGCCGAGCGCGATGACCATGACGAACATCGGGTCCTGGCCCGCGCTGAACTTCATCATGCCCAGCGTGGACAGCGACGCCAGCATCGCGAGCACGCCGCCGACGAGCGAGCCCAGGAAGCCGGGCAGGCCGTTGAGGATGCTGAACAACGCGATGCACACCAGCACCGCGGGCGGCGTCACCAGCAGCGAGGCCTTCGTCATCGCGCGGGCCGCCTGCAGCACCACCTTGGCGTGCGGGTTCTCCTGCTCGTGCGTTTCGGCTTCGCTCACACCCTGCTCCCTGCTCGGTTACCACCCGAGTGTAGAGACCCCGGCCGGTCAGGTGCCCGGCTGGTTGCGCGAGCGCAGCCGCGGGACGATCGAGACGACCACCGCGAAGACCAGCCCGATCCCGATGATCCACAGCGCCGCGGCGTCGTCGAACAGCGTCACCGACACCGCGCCGAAGGCGAGGATCCCGGCCCACAAGTAGATGAGCAGGACCGCCCGCCGCTGGGAGTGGCCGATCTCGAGCAGGCGGTGGTGCAGGTGCATCTTGTCGGCGGCGAACGGGCTTTCGCCGCGGCGGGTGCGCCGGACGACCGCCATGATCAGGTCGAGCATCGGCACGAACAGCACCGCCGCCACGACCACCAGCGGCGAGAGCAGCGCGATCGCGTCCTTGCCGCTGAACTGCGGGTACGGCACGCGCCCGGACGCCGACGTCGTCGCGCCGGCGAGCATCAGGCCGATCATCATCGAGCCGGAGTCGCCCATGAATATCTTGGCGGGCTGGAAGTTGTACGGCAGGAAGCCCAGACACGCGCCGGCGAGGGTGGCGGCGATCAGCGCGGGCGGGTAGGTGCCGACGTCACCGCCGGAGCTGTCGAGCAGGCCGAGCGAGAAGGCGCAGGTGGCGGCGGCGGCGATGAAGCCGAGGCCGCCGGCCAGCCCGTCGAGGCCGTCGACGAAGTTCATCGCGTTGACCATGACGACGACCATCACGACGGTGAGCAGCGCACCCTGGTTCTTGTCGAGCACCAGCACCGAGCCGAACGAGCCGCCGGTGCCGCCCCACGGCACCCAGAACGACACCCACTGCACGCCGAAGATGACCAGGATTCCGGCGCACATGACCTGGCCGGCCAGCTTCGTCCAGGCGTCCAGTTCGAACCGGTCGTCGAGCGCGCCGATCAGCGAGATCACGCCGGCGGCGAGCAGCACGCCGACCGAGTCGAAGGAGGCGTCGAAGCCGTGCGACAGCGCGGGCAGCTGGTGGGCCAGGCCCATCGCGCCGGCGACGCCGAGGTAGATGCCGACCCCGCCCATCCGCGGGATCGGGGCGACGTGCACGTCGCGGGCGCGCGGGTTGGCGATCGCGCCGACCCGGATCGCGACCCGGCGCACGACGCCGGTGAGCAGGTAGGTCACGGCCGTCGCGGTCAGCGCGACGAGGAGGTATTCCCGGATGGGGAGGAGACCGGATGTGGGCGGCACGGGGACGTCACGCTCGCGGGGTCGGGGTCACCCGCGACACGCTATCGTGTCGCGGTTTCCGCCGTGATCCGGCTTCAGGCCAACGATTCCGCGGGCACACCGAGCACCTCCGCGATGGCGTCCTTGCTCACCGAGCCCTCGCGCAGCACGACCGGTTCGGTGCCGGTCAGGTCCACGATGCTCGACGCGACGGGCTCACCGCTCGAGCCGCCGTCGAGGTACACCGCGACCGAGTCGCCGAGCTGTTCCTGCGCCTCCTGCGCGGTGCTGGCCGGAGGACGCCCGGAGACGTTCGCGCTCGAGACGGCCATCGGGCCGACGTCCCGCAGCAGTTCGAGGGCCACGGGGTGCAGCGGCATCCGCAGCATGACGGTGCCGCGGGCGTCGCCGAGGTTCCACTGCAGGCTCGGCGCGTGCGGCAGCACGATGGAGAGATCGCCGGGCCAGAAGGCTTCGATGAGCGCCCGCGCCTGCGGCGGCACCCCGAGCACCAGCCCGTCCACAGTGGACCAGGACCCGACGAGCACCCCGACGGGCATGTCCGGGCCGCGGTTCTTGGCCCGCAGCAGCGCTTGAACGGCGCCGGCGTCGAAGGCATCGGCCCCGATCCCGTAGACGGTATCGGTCGGCAGCACGACGAGCCGGCTCGACCGCACCGCCCCGGCGGCGGCGGCCAGCCCATCGGCCCGGGTCTCCCGCTTGCTGCAGTCGTAGACCACGCTCATGGGCGCCAAGAGTAGTCCGGCGCCCTTGGGGGACGTTCGCCGCGTCACACCGGGTGGGCGGGCAGCGGCTCGGTGGGTGTTGGGGCCCGGGGCGGGCGGGCATTGCGGCTCCGGGTCCGGCGGGTATTGCGGCTTCGGGGCCGGGGGGCATCGCGGCCCCGGGCCGGGCGGGCATTGGAGCCCGGGCCCGGCGGGCATCGCAACCCCAGGCCCGGCGGGCACCGCAGCCCCAGGCCCGGCGGGCATCGCAGCCCCAGGCCCGGCGGGCACCGCAGCCCCAGGCCCGGCGGGCACCGCAGCCCCAGGCCCGGCGGGCACCGCAGCCCCAGGCCCGGCGGGCATCGCAGCCCCAGGCCCGGCGGGCATCGCAGCCCCAGGCCCGGCGGGCATCGCAGCCCCAGGCCCGGCGGGCATCGCAGCCCCAGGCCGCGGGGGCGCCCCCCGTTTTCCACGCTACCGGCCCACACCGACAGTTCCCGGCGCTCCCGGCGCACCCGGCCGCAGTTGTCCACAACACCCGGCGAGGCCGGCCAGCCGAAGGTCGCGAATGACTCATTCGGGACCTCCCACGTCCCGAATGAGTCATTCGCGGCACCCGAGCCGGCCTGACAATCCGGCCAGACTTTCGTCGTGGGGCAAGCGGGTAAACCTCGCCGCGAGGCAGAACCGCGACACCGGGGCTCAATACGGTCGATCTTCGGGAACCACCACCCCTGTGGGTTCCCAGTGAAGGAGCCGCACATGCGCCCCAGAACCCCGAAAGCGCTCGCCCTGCTCGCCGCCGTCGCCGTCCTTTGCGGGCTCGGTGCCGGGACCGCCGCGGCCGAGCCGCTCACCCGTGGCTGGCCCGCCCCGATCGATGCCGCCCGGTGGGAGAACCAGGACCACATGACCTGGTCCGACTACCGCAAGGTCCCCGGCACGAACTGGGCCGACCCCACCCTGAAACCCACCCAGCGCACCTTCAAGGGCGCCGTCGTCCTCGCCGACTATCCCGATCAGGACTTCGTCGTCACGAAGCCGGCGAACTCGACGATCTTCGGCAACCCCGGCCCCGCCGCCGCGAACGTCCCGCGGGCGAAGGTCGCCCAGTACTACCAGGACTTCCTCAACAAACCCGAAGCCCTCAACAACGGCCACACGATCAACGAATACTGGATGGAGGACTCCGGCGGCCGGTTCGGCGTGCAGCTGACCGCGTTCGGGCCGTACCGGATGCCCGGGAAATCCTACGAATACGGCATGGAGTTCCAGCCGAGCGCCTGCCCGCCCGGCGCGAACTGCGCCCGCGACATCCGCAAGGACGCCGGGGACGCCTGGCGCGCCGACGTCGGCGACACCGCGAACCAGTTCGACTTCGTCTTCTACCTCTCCGCCGGCCAGGACGAGAGCTCGACCTGGCAGGAGTTCGGCGAGATGAAGTTCGGCACCAAGGAGAACGTGCCCGACAGCTTCGGGCCGCCCAACCACGACCTGCCCAACTACGCGGCCACCCGGTACGTGCCGTGGACGTCGTGGGCATCGGCCGCGAGCATCTGGCCGAACGCCCAGGACGGCAGCTCGGTGCAGGCCGAAAGCTCGGGCCAGTCGACCTACGCCCACGAGTTCAGCCACATCCTGGGCATCGGCGACAACTACAACAACCCGTTCGGGAACCCGCCGTCACGCTCCTACAGCGGGCCGTGGGACATGCTGTCGCGCGGCACGTTCAACGGCCCCGGCGGCCCGCACACCCGCTGGCAGATCCCGGCGACGCAGGGCAGCTCGATGGGCGCCCAGCACCAGCTGCGCAACAAGCTGAAGCTCGGCATCGTCGACCCGGCGGACGTGCTCCAGCTCGACCGCGACGAGCTCGCGAAGACCGGCCCGGTCTCGGCCCGGCTCACCGCGCGCGAGACCGAAGCGCAGCCCGGCGCGTTCACCGGCCTGAACATCAAGCTCACCGGCGGGGACAAGGCACCGAAGTGCGACCGGTCGAAGGACCCGTTCTGCGACGGCGGCGGCTACGACAACTACACGGTCGAGGTCGTCGACCGGATGGGCGCGGACTCGTTCGCGCCGGACTCCGGCGTCATGATCACCAAGACGAAGAACAAGGACAACGCCCCGTTCGACTGGGTGATCGACGCCAACCCGCAGGACATCGGCATCACCGACTACACGAAGCCGGACGGGACGCCGGTCAAGATCACCATCGGTGACTACCGCCAGCTCAACGACGCCCTGTTCAAGGCGGGCACCGAGGCGGCGAGCCCGTACGAGTACACCGACGAGGCCAACCGCCTGCGGTTCCTCATCACGGACCTGGCCCGCGACCGCCGCGGGATCCTGTCGTACACGGTGACGGTGGCGTCGCTGGACGGCTCGGGCAGCCAGGCCCGCGGAGCCGCCTTGACCCCGGCCCTCCCGGCCATCGCCCGCGGCGGCCTGGCGACGTGCGACTTCGGTCTGCTCAACACGGGCGCGGCGCGCGGCGCGAAGGCCCCGTACGACACCGACACCTACCGGCTGAGCGTCTCGACGGACGCGAAGGGCTGGGAGGTCAGGCTGCCGAACGAGCTGGCGACGGCGAAGTTCGGCGGGCACGTGAAGGTCCCGGCGTACGCGAAGCGCGGCCAGGGCGGCGACCTCGCGGCGAGGGTGAAGCTGACGGCGACGTCGGTCAGCGACCCGTCGAAGACCGCGACGGCCAGTTGCACGGCGTTCGGCTTCTGAGTGAGTGGTCCGGAGGGGTTGTGGACAACTTGGTCCGCACCCCCTCCGGACTGCCCGGAACTGTCGGTGGCCGCCGGTAGCGTGGAAGACGGGGGGGCGCCCCCGCGGCGGCCGGGCTGGTGAGCACGCGCTTACCCTTCCGCCCGCAGGTCGGGAGAGGGGCGCGGCGATCCGCCTCGGCGGAGTGGGCCCCGGGTGAAAGAACGCGCCGGCAGCCGGCGCCGGTCGGCGATGAAGCCGGTGACCCGGCGCAGCCGCCCGCGGCTCGGCAGCCGGCCCCGGAACCCCAGGTCCGCATCGACCAGCAGAAATCTGCCTTGACCAGGGGCCCGTCGCAGGTCGGCGACGAAGCCGCTCAGCCCAGGCGGCGCGCGGTGACGAACCGGGCGCGCCCGGTCAGGTCCGCGTGGTCCTCGACGCCGGTCAGGACGCGGCGGGCGCGGACCAGGGCCGGGACCGCCGAGCCGTGTGTGTCGTCGTGCTCGATCGCCAGTCCTCCGCCCGGACGCAGGAGGCGGGCGCCGGCCGCGATCGCGTGGCGGATCACCGCCAGGCCGCTCTCCTCCGCGAACACCGCGCGCGGCGGGTCGTGCTCCGCGACCTCGGGCGGCACCGGAGTGCCCTCCGGGACGTACGGCGGGTTGCAGAGCACCAGGTCGACCAGGCCGTCGAGCTCGGCGAACATCGTCGGGTCGCCGATGTCGCCCGAGTACAGCCGGATGGGCGTGTTGCCCGCGTCGGCGTGGACGTCGGCGTTGTGGCGGGCCCAGGCCAGGGCCTGCGGGTCGATGTCCACCGCGTAGACGACCGCGTCCGGGCGGGCGTGGGCCACCGCCAGCGCCAGCGCTCCGGAGCCCGTGCACAGGTCGACCACCACCGGGAACTCGCGGCCCTGCAGGAACTTGACGCCCCACTCGAGCAGCAGCTCGGTCTCCGGCCGCGGGACGAACACGCCCGCACCGACCGCGACCGTGATGTCGCCGAGCGCGGCCCAGCCGGTGAGGTACTGCAGCGGGATGCGCTTGGCGCGCTGCTGGACGAGCTGGCCGATGGCCTCGATGACCGGCGGGTCGACCAGCGGCACCATCGGCAGCCGGCCGCGTTCGACCCCGAGCACGTGCGCGGCGATCACCTCGGCGTCGAACCGCGGCGAGGCGACGCCCGCGCGCTCGAGGATCCGGGTGGCCTCGATGATGGCCAGGCGCAGCGGCTGCCGATTCACTCGTCGTCCTTCACCTCGTCGAGCCTGGCACACCAGGCGGAACTCCCCCGTGAGGACACGCGCCGGTCCTTCGCCGTCCAGCGTATCGAGGCACCCGCGCGGCGGGGCCGACAACTACCCACCCGGCCGGGTGCCGGGATCGCGGCGGGCCCGATCTTCTAGGATGCAGGGCACCGGGTCGGGGATTCGCCTGCTCGACGGCGCCGCCCGAACCGTTCCGCACCGAAACTCCGGGGAGCCCCGCAGTGCCCACAGAGCCGATCACCCGCCGGGTGGCGTTCATCTTCCCGATCTACAACGAGGAAGAGAACATCGACCTGCTGCACCGGACGGTGGACGAGGTGACCGCCCCCCTCGCCGGCAAGTACGACTTCAGCTTCCTCTACGTCGACGACGGCAGCCGGGACGGTTCGCTGGCCAAGCTCACCGAGCTCAGCGCCCGCGACGAGCGGGTCACGGTCGTCGAGCTGTCCCGCAACTTCGGCCACCAGATGGCCGTCACCGCCGGGCTGGACCTGGTCGACGCGGACGCCGTCGTGATCATGGACAGCGACATGCAGGACCCGCCGCGGGTGGCGCTCGAGCTGATCGAGAAGTGGGAAGAAGGCTTCGACGTCGTCTACGCGCAGCGCCGCTCGCGCCAGGACTCGGCGTTCAAGAAGCTCACCGCCGGCGGGTTCTACTGGTTCCTGCGGAAGATGGCCGCGGTCGACATCCCGAAGAACACCGGCGACTTCCGGCTGATCGACCGCAAGGTCGTCGACGAGCTGCGCAAGTACCGCGAGCGCGACCGCTTCCTGCGCGGGCTGGTCAGCTACATCGGCTTCAAGCAGACGGCGGTGCTGTTCGACCGCGACAAGCGGCACGCCGGCGTCACCGGCTACCCGCTGCGCAAGATGCTGCGCTTCGCCGCCGACGGCATCCTCGGCTTCTCGGTGACGCCGCTGCGGATGATCACGCGGATGGGCTACCTGATCTCGTTCCTGAGCTTCGTCGGCATCCTCTACGTCGGCGGCGTCAAGCTGTTCGCGCCGGAGACCGCGGTGCCCGGCTGGGCGTTCCTCGGGATCGCGATGTTCTTCCTCGGCGGGATCCAGATCATCATGCTCGGCGTGCTCGGCAGCTACATCGGCCGCACGTACTCCCAGGTGCAGAACCGGCCGCTCTACGGCGTCGCGTCGGTGCGCACGGGCCCGGCGGTGCCGGCCGAGGCCCGGGAAGGCGCCGACGCGGGAAGAGGCGCCCGGTGAAGCTGATCTCGGCGACCCAGCTGCGCTTCGGGATCGTCGGCGTGGCGAACACCCTCGTCGACGCCCTCGGCTACGCGCTACTGGTGACGCTGGGCGTCCCGCTGTTCGTCGCCAACTTCATCTCGACGACCACGGGCATGCTGCTCAGTTTCACGCTCAACCGGAACTTCACGTTCCGCGCCAAGGACGGCGACGTCCGGCGCCAGGCCCTGCTGTTCTTCGGCGTCACCGCGTTCGGCCTGTGGGTCGTGCAGGCGGCCATCATCTTCGCGGTCACCAGCGCGTTCCCCGGCGTGAACGTGCTGATCCCGAAGGGCGCCGGGATCGTGGTCGGCCTGGTCTGGAACTACGTGCTCTACCACAAGGTCGTCTTCCGGCACCGGCCCGCGCCCGCGGCCGGGGCGCCGGTCGCGGAGGTTACGCATGACTAGCACGGCCGTGGAGTCCCGGGTCACCGACCAGGTCGAGCCGGAGCGGCCGGAGCCGGCCCGCGCGAGCCGCTGGGCCTGGTTGAACGGCGATTACGCGCGCGTCTTCGCCGTGGTGCTGGCCTGGAACGTGGTGCTGATCGCGCTGGCGTACTTGTTCGCGCCGTCCAGCCCGACCGACGAGGGCATCCCGAAGACCGGCATCGGCTCGACGATGAGCCTGCTCGCGCACACCTACCGCTGGGACGCCGGCAACTACGGCGAGATCGCCATGCACGCCTACACCGGCAGCTACGCCCCGACGCGGGCGTTCTACCCGGTGTTCCCGGTACTGGTCTGGCTGGTGCAGACGGTCAGCTTCGGCACGATCGGCCTGCTCACCGCCGGGTTCCTGGTGAACCTGGTGGCCACCTGGCTGGCGGCGGTCGCGCTGCTCAAGATCGGCCGTCACTTCTTCGACGGCGAGCGGGCCCCGTGGCTGGTCGTCGCGGCGTTCCTCACCGCGCCCGCCGCGTTCTTCCTGCACTCGTTCTACAGCGAAGCGGTGTTCTGCGCGCTGGGCTTCTGGGCCTACCTGTTCGCGCTGCGCCGTCAATGGCTCTGGATGGGCCTGACGCTCATCCCACTGACGGCGTCCCGCATCACGGCGGCGGTGTTCGTCGGCCTGTGCTTCCTGGAGTTCTGGCGGTCGAAGGACTGGAAGGTGCGCGGCCTGCTGTCGTGGAACCTGCTGTGGTTCCCGCTGGCGTTCGTCGGCCTGGCCGGCGTGATGGTCGTCATGAAGATCCAGACCGGGGACTTCTTCGGCAGCTTCAACGCGCTCAAGGGCGTGCGGGAGTGGTCGTACCACAAGTTCAACCCGAACATCCTCGAGACGATCTGGCGCGAAGCCAAGATCACCGGCCACGCGCTGCTCGGCGACACCAAGATGGACGCGTGGACGCTGATGAGCCACGTGCTGCCGATGATCGGCCTGACGCTGCTGTTCGCGTCCTCGGTGTACGTCCTGGTGGCGCTGCGCGCGAAGGGCATCCCGCTGGCGCTGTTCGGGTTCGCGTCGATCGTGATGCTGACGATGAACAACAACGTGGTGTCGGTGCACCGGTACCTGCTGCCGTGCCTGGTGATGTACGTGGCGCTGGTGCTGTTCGGCGAGCGCCGCCCGCGGCTGCGCGGCGCGGTCCACGTCGTGCTCTACGCGAACGCGCTGGTCTGCGGGATGATCTACCTGCGCTTCATCACGGGTTTCTGGTCCGGCTGAAAGGTCCCGCGATGCGGATCATGCACCAGGTCGTCACGTTCGACGCGGCCGACCTGGCGGCCGAGAGCCGCTTCTGGGCCGGCGTCCTCGGCGGCGAGGTCGACGACGACGGCGACTGGCACATGGTGCTGGTGGACGGCGCCCCGCGGATCGGCGTGCAGCTCACGCCGGACCACGTGCCGCCGGAGTGGCCCGACGGCCCGGTCAAGCAGCAGATCCACCTCGACCTGTGGGTCGAGGACTTCGCCGAAGCCCACGAGCAGGTGACGGCCCTCGGCGCGAGGGTGCTGAAGCCCGCGGCGGGCAACACGACCGGCGACGACTTCCAGGTGTACGCCGACCCGGCCGGGCACCCCTTCTGCCTCTGCTGGCTGGTCGCCCGGCAGCCGGGCACCCAACCCGGGTGACGCCGTGTCGACCCTTCAATCACGCGTGTCGACCCTCCAAGCACGAACCGGAAGCCGGGACTTGTGCGTGAAGGGTCGACACGCGTGATCGGGAAGCCGACACGCGTGATCAGGAGGTCGACACGGCGTCAGCCGGACTGAGCCGCCAGGCGTTCTTCGCGGTCCGCCGTTGCCAGGGCGTCCAGCACGCCGTCCAGATCGCCGTCCAGGACCTGGTCCAGGTTGTAGGCCTTGTAGTTCACCCGGTGGTCCGAGATGCGGTTCTCCGGGAAGTTGTACGTCCGGATGCGCTCCGAGCGGTCGACCGTGCGGACCTGGGACTTGCGGGCGTCCGACGCCTTCGCCGCCGCCTCCTCCTCCGCGATCGCCTGCAACCGGGCCTGGAGGACCTGCAGGGCGCGGGCGCGGTTCTGGATCTGGGACTTCTCGTTCTGGCAGGACACCACGATGCCGGTCGGCAGGTGGGTGATCCGGACCGCCGAGTCGGTCGTGTTGACGCTCTGGCCGCCCGGGCCCGAGGACCGGAACACGTCGATGCGCAGGTCGTTCGGGTCGATCTCGACCTCGACCTCCTCCGGCTCCGGGTAGATGAGCACGCCGGACGCCGACGTGTGGATCCGGCCCTGGGACTCGGTCGCCGGCACACGCTGGACGCGGTGGACGCCGCCCTCGAACTTCAAGCGCGACCACACCCCGTCGACCTCGGCCGACTTCGTCTTGATCGACAGCGTGACGTCCTTGAAGCCGCCCAGGTCGGAGTCCACCGAGTCGAGGACCTCCGCCTTCCAGCCGTGGCGCTCGGCGTAGCGCAGGTACATCCGCAGCAGGTCGCCCGCGAACAGGGCCGACTCCTCGCCGCCCTCGCCGGACTTGATCTCCATCACGACGTCGGAGCCGTCGTACGGATCGCGCGGCAGCAGGAGCTCGGTGAGCTTCGACTCCAGGTCGGGGATCTTCGCCGACAGCTCCTCGGCTTCGGCGGCGAACTCCGCGTCCTCCGCGGCCATCTCCCGCGCGGCCGCGAGGTCGTCCCGGGCCGTGTCGAGCTCGTGGACGGCCCGCACCACCGGCGTCAGCTCGGCGTAGCGGCGGCCGAGCTTGCGGGCGCGCCCCTGGTCGGCGTGCACCGCCGGGTCCGCCAGCTGCCGCTCCAGCTCCGCGTGCTCGGCGAGCAGCCCCTTGAGCGAGCTCGAATCCACCTCTGCCACCTCTCAGCCCGGGGAACAAGACAAAAAACGACGCCCACTCGCGCGGGCGAGTGGGCGTCGTCGGAAAAGCTACTTGGCGTCGGCCTTCTTCTGGCGCTTGCCGTAGCGAGCCTCGAAGCGCGCGACCCGGCCACCGGTGTCCATGATCTTCTGCTTGCCCGTGTAGAACGGGTGGCAGTTCGAGCAGATCTCGACGTGGATGTTGCCGCTGGTCTTGGTGCTGCGCGTGGTGAAGCTGTTGCCGCAGTCGCAGTTCACGTTCGTGACCACGTACTCGGGGTGAATACCGCTCTTCATGGTGTCCTCTCTCGTTGGCTCCGGGTCCCCAGTCGTTCTCGCGGGGTGAACCGGCGCCGGACTTCAGCGGGTGATTCTGCCAGACGGGCAGACGTGTACTGGAACGCACCCCGCTGACCAGCTATTCCCGACGCGGAAGGGGCCTCCCCGGTCACCCGGGAAGGCCCCCTTTCAGACGGGACTCAGTCGTCTTCGCCGCCGCCGAGGGCGGTCTTCGAGACCTGCATGAGGAACTCGACGTTGGTCTTCGTCTTCCGCAGCCGCGAGATCAGCAGGTCGATGGCCTGCTGCGAGTCGAGCGCGTGCAGCACCCGGCTCAGCTTCACGGTGACCGCGAGCTCGTCCGGCGAGAGCAGCAGCTCGTCCTTGCGGGTACCGGACGGGTTGACGTCGACCGCCGGGAACACGCGACGCTCGGCGATCTTCCGGTCGAGCTTGAGCTCGGCGTTACCCGTGCCCTTGAACTCCTCGAAGATGACCGTGTCCATCGTCGAGCCGGTCTCGACCATCGCCGTGGCGAAGATGGTCAGCGAGCCGCCGTTCTCGATGTTGCGGGCCGCACCCAGGAAGCGCTTCGGCGGGTACAGCGCGGTCGAGTCGACACCACCGGACAGGATCCGGCCGGACGCCGGCGCCGCCAGGTTGTACGCGCGGCCGAGGCGGGTGATCGAGTCGAGCAGCACGACGACGTCGTGGCCCATCTCGACCAGGCGCTTGGCCCGCTCGATCGACAGCTCCGCGACCGACGTGTGGTCGGACGGCGGCCGGTCGAAGGTCGAGGCGATGACCTCGCCCTTCACCGAGCGCTGCATGTCGGTGACCTCTTCCGGACGCTCGTCGACCAGGACGACCATCAGGTGGCACTCGGGGTTGTTCGTGGAGATCGCGTTCGCGATGTCCTGCATGATCGTGGTCTTGCCGGCCTTCGGCGGCGACACGATCAGGGCGCGCTGCCCCTTGCCGACCGGCATGATCAGGTCGATCACGCGGGTGGTGAGCTTGTGCGACTCGGTCTCGAGGCGCAGCCGCTCGTTCGGGTACAGCGGGGTCAGCTTGGTGAAGTCGGGACGCCGCTTGGCCTCGTCCGGCTCCAGGCCGTTGATCGAGTCGACGCGCACCAGCGGGTTGAACTTCTGCCGCTGCTGCTCGCCGTCCCGCGGCTGGCGGACGACACCGGTGATGGCGTCGCCGCGGCGCAGGCCGTACTTGCGGACCAGCGACAGCGAGACGTAGACGTCGTTCGGGCCGGCGAGGTAGCCGGAGGTGCGGACGAACGCGTAGTTGTCCAGCACGTCCAGGATGCCCGCGACGGGCAGCAGGACGTCGTCCTCGCGGATCTCGGTGTCCGGCGAGCCGCCTTCGCCCCGGCCGCCCCCGCTGCCCCGGCGACGGCGGTCGCGGAAGCGACGGCCGCGACGGCCGCCTTCCTCGTCGTCGTCCGGCTGCTGGTTGCGGTTGTCACCGCGGTTACCGTCGCCGCGGTTGCCGTCCTGCTGGTTGTTGCGCTGGCGGTCGCCGCGGTTGCCGTCCTGGCGGTTGTCACCCCGGTTGTCGCCGCGGTTGCCACCGCCCTGGCGCTGCTGGTCGCGGTTGCGGTCGCCCTGCTGACGGTCGCCGCCCTGCTGGCGGTCGCCCTGGCCCTGCTGGCGGTCGCCGCCCTGCTGGCCGTCCGGGGCCCCGGCGGCGCGGTTGGAACCGCGGCGACGCCGGCTGCGGCCGCCCTCCTCGGGCTGGCCGTCCTGGCCCTGCTGGCCGTCCTGCTGCGGGCGCTCGGCCTGCGGCTGCGCGTCCGACGGCGCGGACGCGGGCGCCTCGGCCTTCGGCTCCGGCTTGGTCTCCACCACAGTGGCGGGCGCCTCGGCCTTCGGCTCGGCCTTGGGGGCCGCCTTCGCCGGCTCGCCGACACCTTCCAGCGGCAAGGTCTCGGCCGCCGCACGCGGCTTGCGGGACTTGCCCTGGCGCTCACGGATCGCGGCGATCAGATCGCCCTTGCGCATGCCCGTCGTCTCGCCGACGCCGAGCTCCCCAGCCAGCGAACGCAGTTCGGCGACGGTCTTACCGGTCAGCCCGCCGACCGTCCGCTTGGGAGCGGGGGCGGTGCCGTTCGTCTCGGCCGTGCCGCTCACGTCGCTCAAAAGATCGGTGTTGCTCACACATGTCCTTCCTGACCGATCCACGCCTCCAGGTGGATCAGCGGACTGCCGCTCGCTTCTGATCGCGAACCGGCGTAGTTGCCCCCCGATACGCGAGATGAGCTCTTCGGCCGTGCGGAACACAGCTGGAGCGCCTCCACCACAGGGGTTTGCGTCCTCCAAACGGAGGACACGGAATTCGGCACCGCCGAAACCGGAAACCCGCCCAAGTCGTTCCGCGTTACCCCGCTTGCCAGGCGGTGCGGATTCGGCGGATCGACGACGGATGCGGATCCGGGGATTCCCCGGGACCGGCATCGGGTGCGGAAACGCACGGTGATCGAACGCCCCCGAGGGTAGACCGCGGCGGTGCCGGGTGCAACAACCACCCCCCGCGTGGCGGCTGCCTCGTCGGCCACGTGACCCAGCCTTTACTGAGCCGCAACCTGCACGCCCGTGAGATCCACGGGCAGCTCGAGGACGTCGAAACTGGTAACGCCCACCTCCGGCGGAAGTATTCCCGCGGTGGTCAGCGCGAGCACCGTCGGACCGGCGCCGGAGACGGCGGCGGCCACTCCCCGTGCACGGAGCGTCGCCACCAGCTGCGTGCTCGCCGGGTAGGCGGGGGCGCGGTAATCCTGGTGCAGCCGGTCCTCGGTGGCCGTGAGCAGCAGCTCCGGCTTCGCCGTCAGCGCGTGGACGGCGAGCGCGGCGCGGCCCGCGTTGTGCGCCGCGTCGGCGTGCGGCACGGTCGACGGCAGCAGGCCGCGCGTGGTCGCGGTGGCCGAGCGCACCGACGGCACGGCGACGACCGGCCGGATCGACGGGTGCGGGGTGAGCCGTTCGGCGTGGAAGCGGCCGCCGTCGCACCAGGCCAGGACCAGGCCGCCGAGCAGGCTCGCGGCGGCGTTGTCGGCGTGGCCTTCGAAGCCCGCGGCCAGCTGCAGCGCGTCGAACGCGTCGATTTCCCGGCCGGCGAGCGCGTACCCGGCGGCGACGCCGGAGACGACCGCCGCCGCGGACGAGCCGAGGCCGCGCGCGTGCGGGATCGCGTTGTGGCAGCGCAGGTGCAGACCGGGCAGCTCGACGCCGAGGTGCTCGCAGGTCGCGTGGATCGCCCGCACCACCAGGTGGGTCTCGTCGGTGGGGACGTCCGCGACGCCGCCGGCACCCGCGTCGATCACCTCGACCTTGAGCCCGGTGTCGGTGACCCGCACTTCGACGACGTCGTAGAGGCTCAGCGCCATCCCGAAGGCGTCGAAGCCCGGCCCGAGGTTCGCCGTGGACGCCGGGACGGTGACCCGGAAGGCGTTCACCGCAGGTCCAGCGCCGCCGCGACCGCCGAGGGGTCCACGGCCAGCGGCTCGACCTCGACGTTGCCCGCCAGCGCCGTCTGGGGGTCCTTCAGGCCGTGCCCGGTGACCGTGCAGACGACCCGCGAACCGCGCGGCAGCCGGCCGTCGGCGGCCGTGGCCAGCAGGCCCGCCACGCTGGTGGCCGACGCCGGCTCGACGAAGACGCCTTCGCGGCCGGCCAGCAGCCGGTAGGCCTCGAGGATCTTCTCGTCGGTGACGGCTTCGAAGAGCCCGTCGGACTCGTCCTTCGCCTTCACCGCGGCGGTCCAGGACGCCGGGCTGCCGATCCGGATGGCGGTGGCGACCGTCTCCGGGTCCGCCACCGGCTCGCCGTGCACCAGCGGCGCCGCGCCGGCCGCCTGGAAGCCGAACATCCGCGGAGTGTTCTTCACCACACCGTCGGCCGCGTACTCGGCGTACCCCGCCCAGTAGGCGGTGATGTTGCCGGCGTTGCCGACCGGCAGGCAGTGGATGTCCGGCGCGGTGCCGAGCACGTCGCAGATCTCGAACGCGGCGGTCTTCTGGCCCGCGATGCGCACCGGGTTGACCGAGTTGACGAGCGTGACCGGGTAGTCGGCCGCGGTCTTGCGGGCCAGTTCGAGGCAGTCGTCGAAGTTGCCGTCGACCTGGAGGATCCGCGCGCCGTGCAGGACGGCCTGGGCGAGCTTGCCCATGGCGATCTTGCCCTGGGGCACCAGCACCGCGCAGGTCAGCCCGGCGCGGGCGGCGTAGGCGGCGGCCGAGGCGGACGTGTTGCCGGTCGACGCGCAGATCACCGCCTTGAGGCCGCTGGCCAGCGCGTGCGTGATGGCCACGGTCATCCCGCGGTCCTTGAACGAGCCGGTCGGGTTCGCGCCCTCGACCTTGAGGTACACCTCGCAGCCGGTCAGCTCGGACAGGTGGTGGGCGGGCAGCAGCGGCGTGTTGCCCTCCCCGAGCGTGACGACCCGCGCGCCGTCCGGGACCGGGACGCGGTCCCGGTACGCCTCGATGAGCCCGGGCCAGGGGTGCCTGATCACTGGTCTTCGCCTTCCACCCGCATCACGCTGACAACTTCGTGGACGACGTCGAGCCGGCCGATTTCGTCCACAGTGGACTGAAGGGCGGCGTCGGGAGCCTGGTGCGTCACCACGACCAGGCTCGCGCGGTCGCCGACGTCGCTCTGCCGCACCGCCGCGATGCTGACGCCGTGGTCGGCGAACGCCTGCGCCACCTGGGCGAGCACACCGGCGCGGTCGGCCACGGACAGGCTCACGTGGTACCGGGTCGGCGTCTGGCCCATCGGCCGCACCGGCAGGGCCGCGTGCGCGGATTCCCGCGGGCCGCGGCCGCCGACGACCCGGTTGCGGGCCACCGCGACGAGGTCGCCGAGCACCGCGCTCGCGGTCGGCGCGCCGCCCGCGCCCTGGCCGTAGAACATCAGCTCGCCCGCGGCGTCGGCCTCGACGTAGACGGCGTTGAACGCGCCGCCGACGCCGGCCAGCTGGTGGCTGCGCGGGATCATCACCGGGTGCACACGGGCGGACACCGACTCGACGCCGTCGTCGTCGGTGACCCGCTCGCAGATGGCCAGCAGCTTCACCGTGCGGCCCAGCATCCGGGCC
Organism: Amycolatopsis sp. 505; assembly: GCF_031625235.1. Classification (NCBI taxonomy): domain Bacteria; kingdom Bacillati; phylum Actinomycetota; class Actinomycetes; order Pseudonocardiales; family Pseudonocardiaceae; genus Amycolatopsis; species Amycolatopsis sp. 505. Next base: position 30,132 of record NZ_JACKQP010000001.1, on the reverse strand, counting down.
GCGGCGAGGTCGGCGGCGGTGACGTCGGCGATGCCCTCGCGGTGCACGTCCGACGCCGTCACGCGCGTGTGGAAGGCGAGGGACGCCAGGATCGCGGCCTTCGACGCGGCGTCGTAGCCGTCGACGTCGGCGGTCGGGTCGGCCTCGGCGTACCCGAGCCGGCTGGCTTCGTCGAGCGTCTCGGCGTAGCCGGCGCCGGTCGAGTCCATCGCCGACAGGATGTAGTTCGTGGTGCCGTTGACGATCCCCATCACGCGGGTGATCCGGTCGCCGGCGAGGGATTCGCGCAGCGGGCGCAGCAGCGGGATCGCGCCGGCCACCGCGGCCTCGAAGTACAGGTCGGCGCCCGCGGCATCGGCTGCCTCGAACAGGTCGGCGGAGTGCTCGGCCAGCAGCGCCTTGTTCGCCGTGACGACGGACTTGCCCGCCTTCAGCGCGGCGAGCAGCCAGCCGCGGACCGGCTCGATGCCGCCGACGAGCTCGACGACGACGTCGACGTCTTCGCTGGTGACGAGCTGCTCGACGTCGGCGGTCAGCAGCTCCGGCGGCAGCTCGGGGTGCTTGTCCGGGCGGCGGACGGCGATGCCGGCCAGCTCGACCGGCGCGCCGGCGCGGGCGGCCAGTTCGCCGGCCTGCTCGGTGAGCAGCCGGGCGACCTCGCCGCCGACGGTCCCGCAGCCGAGCAGCGCGACCCTGATCGGACGTCGTTCCGGGGCAGACACGGTGTTTCAGACCTCCAGGCGCAGCATGTCGTCGGTCGTCTCCCGCCGCAGCAGCAGCCGGGAGCTGCCGTTGCGCACGGCGACCACGGCCGGGCGGGGCATCCGGTTGTACGTGCTCGCCATCGAGTAGCAGTACGCGCCGGTCGCCGCGACCGCCAGCAGGTCGCCGGGAGCCAGCGTGTCGGGCAGCCAGCAGTCTCGTACGACGATGTCGCCGGATTCACAGTGTTTTCCCACGACCCGGGACAGCACGGCCTGCACCGGCTGCTCGTTGTCGCCCGCGGAGCGGGAAACGACCCGGACGTCGTACACGGCGTCGTAGAGCGCGGTCCGGATGTTGTCGCTCATCCCGCCGTCGACGCTGACGTACCGCCGCGCCGACTCGTCGCCGAGCGAGACGTCCTTGATGGTGCCGACCTCGTAGAGAGTGATCGTGCCGGGACCGGCGATCGCGCGGCCCGGCTCGCCGGCGATCCGCGGCACCGGCAGGCCCGCGTACGCGCACTCCTTACGGACGATCTCGCGGATCTGCGTGATCATCTGCGCGGGTGGCGGCGGGTTGTCCTTCTCGGTGTAGGCGATGCCGAAGCCACCGCCGAGGTCGACCAGGCTCAGCTGGTCGAGCAGCTCGGGGCCGTGCTCCTTGGCCAGGTCGGCGAGCAGCCCGACGACGCGGCGGGCGGCGACCTCGAAGCCGTCGGCGTCGAAGATCTGCGAACCGATGTGGCTGTGCAGGCCGACGAGCTTGAGCGACCGCGCGTTGAGCACCCGGCGGACCGCCTCGGCGGCGTCCCCGCTGGCCAGGGAGAACCCGAACTTCTGGTCCTCGTGGGCGGTCGCGATGAACTCGTGGGTGTGCGCCTCGACGCCGACGGTGACCCGGATCAGCACCGGCTGCACGACGTCGTGGCGCGCGGCGATGTCGGCCAGCCGGGCGATCTCGAAGTAGGAGTCGAGCACGACCGTGCCGACCCCGGCGACGACCGCGGCCTCGAGCTCGGCGGGCGACTTGTTGTTGCCGTGGAAGGTGATCCGCTCGGCCGGGAAGTCCGCGCGCTGCGCCACGGCGAGCTCGCCGCCGCTGCAGACGTCCAGGCTCAGCCCCTGCTCGGCCACCCAGCGGGCGATCTCGATGGAGAGGAACGCCTTGGACGCGTAGTGCACCAGCGACGGGTCGTCGAAGGCCTCGGCGTAGTCCGCGCACCGGGACTTGAAGTCGGCTTCGTCGACGACGAACAGCGGCGTGCCGTGCTGCTCGGCGAGCTCGCGGACGTCGACGCCGGCGATCCGGACGACGCCGTCGGCGGCGCGGAAGGTGTTGCGCGGCCACACTTTCGCGGGCAGCTTGTCGAGCTCCTCGACCCCGGACGGCTGGAGCCCGGAGGTGTCGGCGTGGGGGTAGACGTCGGCGTGCCTGGGGCCCGCGGGGTGCGCCATTTCTTACATCCGTTCCGGAGCGGAGACACCGAGGAGGGCGAGGCCGTTCGCCAGCACCTGGCGGGCGGCTTCGCACAGCGCGAGCCGGGCGAACGTCAGAGGGGTCGCCTCTTCGTCGCCCATGGGCAGCACGCGGCCCACGGTGTAGAACTTGTGGTAGGCGCCCGCGAGTTCTTCGAGGTAGCGCGCGATCCGGTGCGGCTCCCGCATTTCGGCGGCGCGGCGCACGGTTTCCGGGAATTCGCCGATGGTGCGGATCAGGTCGCCCTCGGCGGGCAGCGTCAGGAGTCCGAAGTCGACGTCCGAAGTGGACTTGATGCCGAGGTCGGCCGCGTTGCGCTGCAGGGACGCCAGCCGCGCGTGGGCGTACTGGACGTAGTAGACCGGGTTGTCGTTGGAGTGCTTGCGCAGCAGGTCCAGGTCGACGTCCAAAGTGGAGTCCACCGAGTAGCGGATCAGCTCGTAGCGGGCCGGGTCGACGCCGACGGCCTCGACGAGGTCCTCCATGGTGATCACGGTGCCGGCGCGCTTGGACATCCGGACCGGCTTGCCGTCGCTGACCAGGTTGACCATCTGGCCGATCAGCACCTCGACCGTCGCCGGGTCGTCGCCGAACGCGGCGGCCGCGGCCTTGAGGCGGGCGATGTAGCCGTGGTGGTCCGCGCCGAGCATGTAGATGCACAGGTCGAAGCCGCGGTTGCGCTTGTCCTTGAAGTAGGCCAGGTCGCCGGCGATGTAGGCCGGGTTGCCGTCCTGCTTGATGACGACGCGGTCCTTGTCGTCGCCGTACTCCTTGGACTTCAGCCACCAGGCGCCGTCTTCGAAGTAGAGGTTCCCGGAGTCCTTGAGCTCCTGGACGGCGGCGTCGACCGCGCCGGACTTGTGCAGCGAGTCCTCGTGGAAGTAGACGTCGAAGTCGGTGCCGAACTCGTGCAGGCTGGACTTGATCTCGCCGAACATGAGCTCGATGCCGATCCGGCGGAACGTCTCGTGGCGCTGCTCCTCCGGCAGCGACAGCGCGCTCGGCTCGGCCTTGATGACCTCGGCGGCGATGTCGTTGATGTAGCCGCCCGCGTAGCCGTCCTCCGGCGCGGGCTCGCCCTTCGCGGCGGCGATCAGCGACCGGACGAACCGGTCGATCTGGGCGCCGGCGTCGTTGAAGTAGTACTCGCGGGTGACGTCGCCGCCCTGCGCGGCCAGCACGCGGCCCAGCGCGTCGCCGACCGCGGCCCAGCGGGTGCCGCCGAGGTGGATCGGGCCGGTCGGGTTCGCGGAGACGAACTCGAGGTTGATCTTCGTGCCGGCCAGCGCGTCGCCGCGGCCGTACGCGGCGCCGGCGTCGAGCACCTGGCGCACGATGTCGCCCTGCGCGGCGGCGGCGAGCCGGAAGTTGAGGAAGCCGGGGCCGGCGACCTCGGCCGAGGCGACGCCGTCGTCCGCCGAGACCGCCTCGGCGAGCGCTTCGGCGAAGTCGCGCGGCTTGAGGCCGGCCTTCTTGGCCACCTGGAGGGCGAGGTTCGTCGCGTAATCGCCGTGTTCGGGGTTGCGCGGGCGTTCGATGGTCACCTGCTCCGGCAGCACGGTGTCGTCGATGCCGCGTGCGGCGAGCACCTGCACGGCGGAGCTGCGGACCAGGTCGGCGAGAGCGGCGGGAGTCACTTGCCGAATTCTAGGTGTGCCCTGGTCGGGGGCTTTCATCGGTCTCGGCCACATCACGATCCGTGGGTGTGTGAGGCGTTAACGGTGATCAGACGCGTGGTCTCTACACTGGCCCGGGCGGGAATCCGTCCGCAGCCACCAGAGGGAGAACGCGGAAGCCATGGCGAACGGGACAACTCGGAAAAAGGGGTCGGCGGTGAAGGCGGCCCGCGGTTCCGTGGTGAGCAAGAAGGGGACGCCCTGGGGCACGATCGTCGCCGTCGTCGCCGTCGTGGCGCTGGCCGCCTCGGTGATCATCTACTACATGGTGCAGTCCGCGCCGAAGCGTGAGCAGGCCGACCGCGAGGCCGCCGCCGCGTCGTTCGCGCCGAGCGCGCAGGACCCCGACCCCTCGAAGCGCATCCCCGGCGTGGTGACCGCGACCTACACGGGCAGCGTCCACGTGCTCCCGACCGAGCGCGTCGCCTACGACAAGACCCCCCCGTTCGGCGGCCCGCACGACCAGACCTGGGCCACCTGCACCGGCACCGTGTACCCGACCGCCGTCCGCACCGAGAACATGGTGCACGCGCTGGAGCACGGTGCCGTCTGGATCGCCTACAACCCGCAGCAGATCTCGGGTGACGCGCTCAACCTGCTGAGCGTCCGCGCCAAGGGCAAGCCGTACACGATGATGTCGCCGTACCCGGGCCTGGACAAGCCGATCTCGCTGCAGTCGTGGGGCCACCAGCTGAAGCTGGACGACGCCAACGACCCGCGGATCGACGAGTTCATCGCGGCGCTGCGCAGCAACCCGAACGGCGTGTACCCCGAGGTGGGCGCGTCCTGCGACGCGGTCCCGGGCCAGTTCGACCCGGACAACCCGCCGCCGTTCGACGCGTCGAAGCCGGGCCCCGACGCGAAGCCGATGGACTACAAGGGCAGCACCGCCGCCCAGGGTGAGAACGGCATGCCGGCCTCCTCCGCTCCCGCGTCCGCCCCCGCTTCCCCGACACCGACCAAGTGATGTCCGAAGCCGACCTCGACACCGAACAGCCGACCTGGTCACGGTGGGTGATCATCGGCGGGACGCTGCTGGCGGTCCTGCTGATCGGCGCGACGGCCGGGATGTTCCTGACCCGCGCCATCGACGACGAGCCGGCGGCCGCGGTGCCGGCCGCCGGCTCGGTCGAGGTCGGCTTCGCCCAGGACATGTCGACGCACCACCTCCAGGCGGTGACGATGGCGGGCATCGCCCGCGACCGCACGACCGACCCGGAGATCAAGCAGCTGTCGTTCGACATCGAGCGCACGCAGCTCGAGCAGGTCGGCCGGATGAAGGGCTGGCTCATGCTGTGGGACCAGCCCGAGCAGCCGATCGGCGCCCCGATGCAGTGGATGACGGAACCGATGTCGGGTCACGACGGCATGTCGATGGCCCCGTCTTCGATCAACCCGGCGGGCGGTCCGCTGATGCCGGGCATGGCGACGGACCAGGAGCTTTCCAAGCTGCGGTCGCTGTCGGGCCGCGCGTTCGACGTCTTCTTCCTGCAGCTGATGTTGCGTCACCACCAGGGCGGGACGTCGATGGCCCAGTACGCGGCCGCGCATTCGACGCTGCCGGCGTTGAAGGCGCTGGTGAACAGCATCCTGACGTCGCAGGGCGCGGAAATGGACCAGATGAAGCTGATGCTCTCGGGCCGGGGAGCCCAGCCGCTGCCCGCTTGACCGGGGCGTTCTACCAGGACAGCTCCTGGCAGCGGCGCGCACACGACGGCGCCTCCACCTGCAGGGTCGCGTGCTCGATCGCGTACCGCGAAGACAGCAGGTCCTGCGCTTCCGTCAGCACGTCCGACTGCTTCGCCGGGGGCGCCAGCGTCAGGTGCGCCGAAGCCACCTCCATGCCCGACGTCAGCGTCCACACGTGGAGGTCGTGCACGTCCGCCACCCCGGGCAGTGCCGACAGTTCCGCGTTGATCGCCCCGACGTCCACGCCCTGCGGGGCGTGCTGGAACAGGATGCGCAGCGCGCGGCGGGCCAGCGTCCACGTGCGCGGCAGCACCCACAGCCCGATCGCGACACCGATGATCGGGTCGGCGTAGCGCCAGCCCGTCAGCAGCGTCACCGCGCCGCTGACCAGGACGCCGACCGAGCCGATCAGGTCGGCCAGGACCTCGAGGTACGCGCCGCGGACGTTGATGCTCTCCTTCGCGCCCGCGCGCAGCACCGCGAACGACACCAGGTTGGCCACCAGGCCGGCCGCCGCGGCCAGCAGGACCGGGAGGCCCGGGACCGCCGGCGGGTCGCCGATGCGGCCGATCGCCTCGATCAGGACGTAGCCCGCGACGCCGAACAGCAGCAGCGCGTTGGCCAGCGCGGCCAGCACCTCCGCGCGGTAGAGGCCGAACGTGCGGCCGACCGTCGGGCCGCTGCGCCGCGCCAGCATGATCGCGGCCAGGGCCATCGCCACGCCGAGGACGTCGGTGAACATGTGGGCGGCGTCCGACATCAGGGCCAGCGAGCCGGTCACCAGGCTGACGGCGAACTCGAGCACCATGAACCCGGCACCGATGCCCAGGGCGATGGCCAGCCCCCGCACGTGGCGTCCCGACGCGCTCGCCGGCGCGACCGCGTGCCCGTGGCCGTGTCCCTGACCCATTCCGCCTCCGTTCCCGGTTTGCCTTCGAGCCAAACATATAGTCGGATGCGCATATATGCAACAGAGGGCAGCCTAAGTTCACCCATCCGCAAGCTACCCCGCGCGGCGGAGCCGCCCAATCCACCAGCCGGGGTTTCCCGCCAGGCGGACTCGTCACGCTTCGGCGTCGACCATCCGGGTGAGCGACCCGCTCGCCTAACGCACCAGCCGGAAGAAGCCGCGGACCTGGTCGACGAACAGGCCGGGCTGCTCCATCGCGGCGAAGTGCCCGCCGACAGGCAGTTCCTCGAACCACCGCAGATCCGTGTAGCGCTGCTCGGCCTGCCGCCGCGACGGCCGGACGATTTCCTTGGGGAACACCGAAACACCCGCCGGAACGTCCACAGTGGAGAGATCGCGGTCGTTGTTCTCCCAGTACATCCGGGCCGAGGAGGCCGCGGTCGCGGTGAACCAGTAGACGGAGATGTCGTCCAGGATGCGCTGCCGGTCGACGGCGTCCTCCGGGTGGCCCTTGTGGTCGGTCCAGGCCCAGAACTTCTCGACGATCCAGGCGGCCTGGCCGGCGGGCGAGTCGGTGAGGCCGTAGCCGAGCGTCTGCGGCCGGGTGCCCTGCTGGGCGGAGTAGCCGCTGCCGTTCCGCCGGAACTCCTGCAGATCGGCCAGCGCCCGGCGCTCCGCGGGCGTCGGATCGTCGATGTCCATCCGCACGGGCGCGAAGTTGACGTGCACGCCGGCCACGTGACCGGACCGCGCGAGCGCGTTCGTGATGGCGGCACCCCAGTCGCCGCCCTGGGCGCCGTAGCGGTCGTAGCCGAGTTCCTGCATGAGCGCGTCCCACAGCTCGGCAACCCGCGGGATCTTCAGCGCGGGCTTGTCGCTCCACCCGAACCCGGGCAGCGACGGCGCGACGACGTGGAAGGCATCGGCGGGATCACCCCCGTGCTTGGCGGGATCGGTGAGCGGCCCGAGGACGTCGAGGAATTCGAGAACGGACCCAGGCCACCCGTGGGTCAGCACGAGCGGCAGCGCATCGGCCTCGGGTGACCGGACGTGCAGGAAGTGCAGGCCGACACCGTCGACGGTGGCCCGGAACTGCGGAAAGGCGTTGAGCCGCCGGGCGAACCCGAAGTCGTATTCTTCGCCCCAGTCACGGCAGAGCTCGCGCACGTAGGCGAGCGGAACCCCCTGCGACCAGTCATCGACGGTCTCGGGCTCGGGCCACCGGGTCCGCCTCAGCCGCTCCCGCAGATCGGCGACATCGCCCTCATCGAGAGCTACCTGGAACGGCTCGGCCATCTCGGCTCCTTCAGGTGGGCCTCCCACGCTAGCGACGTCCGGTCGAATGGATCAACTTGTTGGCGCTGACCTGCGCGTTTGTCAGTCGGACCACCTGCGGGAGGAAGGTGGCGGGGCATGCGCTAAGCTTTCGGAGTCGCCCAGCGATGGGCCCTCGTAGCTCAGGGGATAGAGCACTGCCCTCCGGAGGCAGGTGTCGCAGGTTCGAATCCTGCCGAGGGCACCCCTACTCTTCCGCGCCGATCACGGTGATCGGACTCGCGTGACCCAATTCCCGGAACTCTCCCGCCACGGCGGTCTCACGGAAGTTCCCGCAGCGCGGCGACCGGGCACGACGTAACGGCCGCCCGGGCGGCGGCGAGCTGCTCCGGCGGGATGTCGGTGCCTTCGAAGTGGTGGACGAGTTCGGCCTCGTCGTCGAAATCGAAGATCGCGGGCGCCTGTTCGGTGCACAGGCCGTGACCTTCGCAGCGAGCGTGGTCGACGGAGATCTTCACCGGGTTTCCTTCCTTTCAGGCCGGGATGAGTTCGAGCGGGAGCCGCCCGAGGCGGTGGATGATGTTGTTGCGCGCCCACTCGGGTGGGCCGGCCGGCTCGATCTTGTCGACGCGGGCCACCAGCGCGCGCAGCATTGCCTGGGTTTCCAGGCGGGCGAGGCCCTGTCCGGCGCAGCCGTGCGTGCCGCGGCCGAAGCCGAGCTGGCGGGCCGCGTCACGGCGGATGTCGAACGTGCCGGGGTCGTCCCACTCCAGCTCGTCGCGGTTGGCCGACGCGTAGAGGACGAGGACCCGGGAGCCCGCGGGCAGGGCCGTGCCGGCCACCTCGGTGTCGCGCGCGACCTTGCGGCTGAAGGCGCGCAGCGGGGATTCGAACCGGACGACCTCGTTGACCGCGTTGGGGATCCGGCCCGGGTCGTCCTTGAGGAGCCGCCACTGGCCGGGGTGGGTGGCGAACAGGTGCAGGGCGCTCGCGATCGCGCTGAGGGTGGTGTCCAGGGACGGCGCGAGGTAGTCGATCATCAGCGCCGGGCACTCGGCGTGGGCGAGTTCGCCGGCGTCGGCCGCGCGCAGCAGGTCGTCGCCCATGCTGCCGGGCAGCACCTTCCGCCGCTTCGCGACGGTGTGCGCGAACCGCGTCATGCCCAGGCCGGCCGGTACCGCCTGCACCGCCTGGCCGTTCAAGGGACCGAGGATGTCGAAGGTGGCCGCGCCCCACCGCAGCAGGTTCTCCCGCCCCTCCACCGGCCAGCCGACGAGGTCGGGGACCACCGCCGCGGGCAGTGCCGCCGCGACTTCGACGCCGTCGACGGTGCGCTGGGCGACTGCGGCGTCGACGATCTCGGCCGCTTGGCGTTCCACGACGTCCGTCATCGCGCGCAGGGCCCGGGGCGTGAGCCGGTGGGCGACCAGGGCTCGGCGGCGGGCGTGGTCTTCGCCGTCGCTGTTGAGCGTCGTGCCGCGGGAAAGCCGGTTGGCGACGGCATTCAGGGCCACGCCGTCGCCGGAGACGAAGGTCTTGTCGTCCAGCAGCACGGCCTTGCATTCGGCGTAGCGGGGCAGTGCGTACACCTTGTGCTTGGGCAGCCACACCACCGGACCGAGTTCGCGCAGGTCCGCGTAGTGCGGGTACGGGTCGAGGATCGCTTGCGGGGAATAGATGTCCGGCCGGTACACCGGCACTTCGTGGCGTCGGGGCATCGTCGCTCCTTATCGGGGGTACCGGCACCGGGAGAGGCTGTCGCCGGCGCTCAGCACCGTGCCGTCCGGACGGACGACGGCCGCGCCGGTCCGCAGCCAGCGGTGCAGCTCGCCGGAACGCCGGGTGGGGACGAGGACCGCGCCGGACTCCCGGATGGCGGCTCGCTCGGTCTCCGACGGCGTGTTCGTGGTGACGACGGCGAAGCGGCCGTCGACGACGTCGTCGAAACGGGTTCCGTCGTCGAGGAGGGCGTTGGGGCACAGCCGTCCCGCGGCCGTCCGCCCCAGCCGCGGCCGCACGACGAGGTCCGACCGGTGCAGGGCGGGCGTCGCGCTGTCGAGGACCCGGCCGTTTAGGCGCGGCGCGACCACCCGGCGGATGAGGTTGCCGATGCGGCCGCCTTCGGTCATGGCCTTGCCGACCAGCACCGCGCGCCGGATCATCGCGCGGGCGTGCGGCTTGCGTTCCACCTCGTAGGTGCCGAGCGCGGACGCGGGCAGGGTGCCGTCGAGGACGCCGGCGAGTTTCCAGGCCAGGTTGACGGCGTCGCGCAGCCCGGCGCCCATGCCCTGGCCGATGAACGGCGGGGTGAGGTGGGCGGCGTCGCCGAGCAGGAACACCCGGCGGTCGCGCCACCGGTTCGCGAGCTGCGCGCGGAAGGTGTACTCGGCGACGCGGACGATCTCCAGCTCGTCGGCCGGGATTTCTCTGGTCCACGGCGCGATCAGCGGGTGCAGCCGGCCGAGGTCGTCGAAGTCGCCGGCGGTCTCCCCCGGCAGCAGCCGGAATTCCCAGCGGTAGCGGGTTTTCCCGATGCGCATGTAGGTCGCGGCGCGGCCGGGGTCGCAGACCTGGTGCACGCCTTCCCATGCGCCGAGATCGGCGGTGGTGGCGATGTCGGCCACCAGCCAGCGCTGGTCGAACTTCAGGTCGGCCATCGTCGCGCCGATCGCCGTCCGGGCGAGGCTGTTGGCGCCGTCGCAGCCCAGGACGTAATCCGCGTGGATCGTCTCGCGCGTGCCGGTGCCGCGCTCGGCGGTCTCGACCCGCACGCCGGTTCCGTCCTGCCGGATACCGGTGACCTCGGTATTGCCGCGCACGGTGACGGCGCCGAGCGTCTCCAGGTGGGTGCAGAGCAGGTGCTCCAGGTCGGGTTGGTCGAACATGTTCGCCTCGGGGTAGCCGTGCCGGCCACCGCCGGGCGAACGGCGGAACTCGGCCAGCACCCGCAGGTCCGGATCGAGCAGCCGCAGCCCGTGGCACGGCCGGGAGATGGCGGCGAACGCCCCGGCCAGCCCGAGCCGCCCGAGGATGCGGTGCACCTCGTCGTCCAGGTGCACCGCGCGGGGCTGCGGGTAGACCGACTCCCAGCGCTCCAGCACCAGGCACTCGACGCCGTACCGGCCGAGCAGCGCCGCGGCGGTCAGCCCGGTCGGGCCCGCGCCGACGATGACGACGGGGACCTTCACGGCGACACCCCGAGGGCCACGAGGTAGCCGGCGACGAGCACCGCGCAGACCAGCGCCGGGACGAGGTCGCGGCCTCGGTCGTGGTTGCGCACGTGCGTGACGACGGCGCCGGCGAGCAGGAGCAGCAGGCCGGCTCCGGCCAGGGCGCCGAGCACCGGCACCGTCAAGCCGAGCAGGAGCCCGGCAGCTCCGGCGATCTCCAGCACGCCGATGCCGCGGTAGGCCGTGACGGAGAACCCGGCGTGTGCGGCGCGTTCCCGCATGGGTGCGAGCGCGAACAGCTTGGCCGCCCCGAACAGGACGAAGACGGCTGCCACGAGGACGGACAGGACGATCACGAGTCTCCTCGGAAGGTCAGACGGGTGGGGACGGTGTAGCGGCCGAGGGCGGCCCTCACCTTCGGTTCGTCCACATCGGACGGCAGGCTGATCGTGGCGGTCACCGTGCCGTCCTCGATCACCGCGTCGACGGTCACTCCGTCGAACGCCGCCAGTGCCTCGGTGATCGCGCGGCGGGCCGCATCGGCGCGCAACGCGAGCTTGTAGGGCTTGCCGACGTCGGTGACCGGCAGGGCATCGAGGACGGTGACGTCTTTCGGCGCGGCGGCCCGCTCGGGTACCCGGCCGGCGGCCCAGGCGAGCAGTTCGGCCTCGCTCGCCGTGGCCCCGGGCGCGAGGGTCACGTACGCGACGGGCACCTCCCCGGAATGCTCGTCCGGACGGCCGACCGCGCCGGCCGCGGTCACCTCGGGGTGGGCGAGCAAGGCGTCCTCGATCAGCGCCGGGTCGATGTTGTGGCCGCCGCGGATGATGAGGTCCTTGGCGCGGCCGGCCAGGTGCACGAACCCGTCGGCGTCCAGCCGAGCCAGGTCGCCGGTGTTCAGCCAGCCGTCGCGGAGTTTGCCGAGGCCGTCCAGGACGTACCCGGTTTCGGCACGCCCGACGACGTAGCCGGGGAACACGGTGGGGCCGCTGATGGCCAGCACCCCGGTCTCGCCGCGGGGCAGCTCCTCCCCCGTTTCCGGGTGGACGACCTTCATCCGCTGGTAGGGCAGGCGCTGCCCCACGCTGCCGGGGCGCGGGGCGTCGGGGAAGCTGCGCGCGCTGGCGCAGGTGGCTTCGGTCAGCCCGTAGCCCTCGACCAGCGTGACGCCGGTGTGGCTCTGGAAGCCCTCCCGGACGGCCGCGGGCAGCGGCGAGGCGCCGACCATGGCGTGGCGCAGGCTCGAGATGTCGGCGTCGACCGGGCACTGCGCGAGCACCGCGTACACGGTCGGGACGGCGCTCATCGCGGCGATCCGGTGGTGCTCGACGATCTTCCAGAACTCCCCGTACAACGCCGGTTCGCGGTAGCCGAGCGGACCGGCCCACACCGCGTGCTGGCCCTTGAACAGCGGCGCCAGCAGCGTGACGACGAGCGCGTTGACGTGGAACAGCGGCAGCGCCGCGAAGACGACCGCGCCGGGGTCGAGCACCGAGTTCGCCGCGATCATCCACGCGTCGGCGACCTCGTTGGCGTGCGTGTGCGCGGCGAGTTTCGGCGCTCCGGTGGTGCCGCCGGTGTGGAACAACGCGGCCAAGTCCGACGCCACCGGGGCTTCACCGGCGAAATCGGAGGAGTCCATTGTGGTGGAAAGCCCGGCGAGGTAGCCGACGTGCACACCCTCGATGGCCGGCAACGCGGCCGGTTCGCCGGTCGCGCCGGTCGGGCGCAGCACGAGGACGACGTCCAGCTCGGCGGCCAGCGCCTGCGCGGTGTCCCAGGTTTCCGGCGCGAGTTCGGGTCCGGCGGTGATCAGCACGCGGGCGCCGGACCGGCGGAGCAGTTCGGCGAGGTGGTCGCGGGACAGGCCGCCGTTGAGCGGCGCCGCGATCCCGGCCAGCTGGGCGGCCAGGGTCGCCGGGACCAGGTCGGCACAGTTGGGCGACATCAGCGCGACCGCATCGCCGCGCCGGATCCCGAGGTCGTGCAGCAGGTTGGCGTAGCGGTGGACGTCGGAAAGCAGCTCGCCGAACGTGCCGCGGACGGGCTCGCGCCACCGCGCGGCCTCGGGCAGCACGGTGGTCGCCGGGTGCTCCGGCCACCACGCGGCGGCCCGCTGCAGCAGGGCGTACGTCGACTCCGGCAGACCCCGTTCGGCGAGCGGGACGGCCTCGATCGCGGCCAGGTCGGTGGGCCCGGCACAGCGCGGCCACAGGGAAGCGCCGGTCATCGCTTGTGCCTCACGACCGTGCGCTGGGTGCCCAGGTCGAGAGCACCGTCGTCGGTGGCGACCGACGCCTCGACGACGTCGCCGTCGGCCAGGTACTTCGGATTCTTCGCCTGTCCCTTGAAGAACAGCTTCCACTTCAGCGCCGGGGGCAGGAGCGCGGCGAGCTTTTCCACGACCTTCGGCGGCGCGGACAACGCGGTGCCGGCCGGCGTTCCGGTCAGCACCAGGTCGCCGGGATCCAGACGCTGGAACCGGGTCAACGCCCGCAACGCTTCGAGCGGGCGGTAGATCATGTCCTCGCCGACGACCGAGTCCTGCCGGACCGAGCCGTTGACCGACAACCGCAGCCGCAGGTCGCCGAACCGCTCGAGCTCATCGGCGTCCAACAGCACGAGAGCGGGCCCGGCCGGGGTGAACGTCGGATAGGACTTGGCTTCGTAGAACTGGGTTTTGGGGAGCTGGATGTCGCGAGCGGAGACGTCGTTGGTCACGACCAGGCCCGCGACGTACTCGCTCAGCGAGGGGATGTCGGTGCCGACCGGGATCTCGCGGCCGATGACCAGCCCGATCTCCACCTCGTAGTCGAGCAGCCGCACGTGCGACGGCTTGACGACGTCGTCGAACGGGCCGCTGATCGAGCCGGAGGTCTTGCGGAAGAACGTCAACGGCACGGTCTTCGGGTCCATCCCGGAATCCGTGACGTGCGAGGCGAAGTTCGTCATCTGGGCGACGACGCGGCAGGGCGCGGTGACCGGCGAGACCAGGACGAGGTCCTCGACGGAGTCGGTCGCGGGCCCCGCGGCGGCGATCGCCGTGCGGTCGGCGAGCAGCTCGCCGGTGGTCTTCGCGGCCGTGGGGATCTTCGCCGCGCCGTCCGGGGTGGCGAGGTACCAGGCGTCGGCGGTGCGCAGGACGGTCGGACTCATGCGCACACCTCGCTGACGCTCGGTGCCGCCTGAGCCGGAAGCGCTGTGTTGAATGATTCACTCGCAAGCTCGTTCATGAGCGGGCCACCTTCAGCAGGCCCAGCAGGCGCCGGGCGTCGAATTCGTTGTCTTCGCGCAGGGCGGTGAACATCGCGCGCAGTTCGCGCAGGGATTCCTTGCCGGGCTTGACGCCGAGGAAGTCGGCGGTCGCGGGCGGCCCCCACTGGGCCAGCCCGGAGGCGGTCAACGGGGCCCAGCCGGGTTCCAGGGTGCTGTCGAACAGGTCGCCGTCGCTGAAGTGCTCGACCATGAACCCGTCCGGATCACGCCAGTAGTCGAACAACTGGCTGCCCTCGATGTGCCGCCCGATGCCCCACGAGTGGTGGTAACCGTGTTCGCGCAGGTACTCGCCGCCCGCGGCCAGCGCGTCGAGGTCGGTGACCTGGTACGCCGAGTGCACGTACCGGTCGGCCGGGCCGAGCAGCAGGGCGAGGGTGTGGTGGTCGGCCGGGGTGGCGCCGCGGTCGCACCGGATGAAGCTCATCACCGGCCCGCGCTCGCGCCGGCCCGGGTGGTACAGGAAGTCGCTGACGATCAGGCCCAGGTGTTCCAGGTACCAGTCCAGCACCGCGCGGTAGCGGGTCGTCTGCAGCACCACGTGCCCGAGCCGCTGCGTCAGCGCGGGTGCTCTGGGCGGGCGTTGCGTGGCATTGACCCGCCGGGCTTCGTGGCCGAAGTTGAGCAGGTGCGGCTCCTGCGGCGGCAGCGCGGGCAGCTCGTGGGTGTCCGAGACGACCCGGACCCGCAGGCCGCTCGGATCGGGCAGGTCCACGACGACGCCGCCCAGCGTGTCCGGCAGCCGGGCGACCGGCCGCCCGGTGGCTTCGGCCAGCCGCAGAACGTCGCCCGAGGTGGCGGCCAGGAACGCCGGCCCGAGGAACTTCGACCGGGCGCCCCTGCGGATGAGCACGCACGGCGCGCCGGCGTCGGTGCCGCGCAAGTGCAGCTCGCGGCCGGTGCTGAGCACGGTGGTGAACCCGAAAGCCCTGGCGAACACCTCCGCCCGCTCCAGGTCCGGCTTTTCGAACTCCAGCCACGCCAGGTCGTGCACCTTGATCACCGGGTTCGCCGCCCGGCCGGGGTGCTCACCCGCGAGCGCGCCGCGCTCGCTGTGCAGCCCGCTGTGCGGATCTCCCACGGCTGCTCCCTCCATCGACGTTGATGACGACATCGTCAGTTACGAGCATCTCCTCAGTCAAGAGTTTCTGACGAATTCCTCAGCAATGACGTAATGCGCTAGGATGCGGCCACGACCAGCGAAGACGGGAGCACGGATGCCGGAGCACGTTCCGAGCCGGCTGGAACGGCGCAAGGCACGCACCCGCGCGGCGCTGATCCGGGCGGCCCAGGCCCTCATCGCCGAGGGGAAGACCGCAGTGCCGATCCTGGAGATCACCCAGGCCGCGGACGTCGGGATGGGGTCGTTCTACAACCACTTCGAGACGAAGGAGCAGCTCTACCAGGCGGCGGTCGAAGACGCCCTCGACGTCCACGGCGCCCTGCTGGACGAGCTGACCACCGGCCTGGACGACCCGGCGCAGGTCTTCGCGCAGAGCTTCCGGCTGACCGGGCGCCTGCACCGGCGGCACCCCGAACTCAGCAAGGTGCTCCTGCACCACGGGCTCGAGCTCGCCACCTCGGAGAGCGGACTCGCTCCCCGCGCCCGCCGCGACATCGAGGCCGCCGTGCGGGCCGGCCGCTTCACGGTCACCGACACCGAACTGGCCATGGTCACGGTCGCCGGCACCGCACTCGGCCTCGGCCACCTGCTGCACTGCCGCCCCGAACGCGACGACGCCGCCACGACCGACCAGGTGGCCGAGGACCTGTTGCGCATGCTCGGCCTCAGCGCCGCCGAAGCCCACGAGGTCTGCAGCCGTCCGCTGCCCGACCTCGACACCTTTGCGACCGGGCCGGGCACCGCCGCCTGAACCTGGACTCGGGGAAAGCCACGTGGTTATCGCGCCCTGAAAGCGTTTTCAGTACAGACGACCCGCTTGGCCCACTCGGGCCGCCGCTACCCGGTGCTACCGTCGCCTCACCGGAAATCCCGCTCCTCCTGGGAGCGCTCTCGGATCCGGGTGTCCGACAGTTCTTGCCCGCAAGGAGGCGTGCATGAGTTCGTACGGAAGCATCAAGAAAGCGCTTACAGCAGCCGCCGCGCTGGTCACGGTGGCCGCGCTGGCTCCGCCGTCCGATGCCGCGGCCACCACGCTTTACGTGGCGCCCAACGGCAAGGACTCCGCCGCCGGGACGCAGGTGGATCCGACCACCCTGCCGTCGGCCCTGAGCCGGATCGGGTCCGGTGGCACCATTTCGCTGCGCGGTGGCACCTACTCCTACAGCCAGACCGTCACCATCGCGCCCGCCAACAGCGGCACTTCCAGCGCGCGCAAGACGCTCTCCGCCTACCCCGGCGAGACGCCCGTGCTGAACTTCTCGGCCATGAAGGAAGACCCGGCCAACCGCGGTCTCGCCGTCAACGGCTCCTACTGGCGCGTCGCCGGGATCGTCGTCGAACGCGCCGGGGACAACGGGATCTTCGTCGGCGGGAGCAACAACGTCATCGAGCGCGTCGTCACCCGCTTCAACCGCGACTCCGGGCTGCAGATCTCGCGGATCGCGTCGAGCACGCCGAAGGACCAGTGGCCGTCGAACAACCTCGTCGTGAGCTCCGAATCGCACGACAACGCCGATTCCGACGGCGAGGACGCCGACGGGTTCGCCGCGAAGCTCACCGCCGGGCCCGGGAACGTCTTCCGCTACGACGTTTCGCACAACAACATCGACGACGGCTGGGACCTCTACACCAAGACCGACACCGGCCCGATCGGCCCGGTGACCATCGAAGACTCCCTCGCCTACGCCAACGGCACCCTCAGCAACGGCACCGTCAACAAGAACGGCGACCGCAACGGCTACAAGCTCGGCGGCGACAAGATCGCGGTGAACCACGTCGTCCGGCGCGACATCGCCTACCGCAACGGCCACCACGGCTTCACCTACAACAGCAACCCCGGCTCGATGTCCGTCACGGACAACGTCGGCATCGACAACGCCGAACGCAACTTCTCCTTCGACACCGGGACTTCGGTGTTCCGCAACGACACTTCATGCCGCTTCGCCAGTGGTGGCTCGAACGACAAGACCGTCGGCAACGTCGACAGCTCGGACCAGTTCTGGACCGGCAAGAACGGGTCCCGGTGCTCGTCCTACGCCGGCACCATGAGGTGGTCCTTCGCCTCCGACGGCCGGCTCGTGGTGACCTTCGGCTGATCGCTACCCGCGGTGACCGCCGTCACCCGATCCTGTCGAAATCCTGTGAACCGGACAGAACTGGCACTCCCGGCTCCCCTCGCGCGTTCTCGGGGTAGGAAGAACGGAGGGGCCATGGGTGCGCTAGGGACGCTGCTCGGGTTCGCGCTGAGCCTGTACCTGCTGGTGCTGGTCGCGCGGATGGTGCTGGACTGGGTCGCGGTGGTGGGCAACACCCCGCCGTGGGCGCGGCGCGCCCGTGGCCTGGCCTACGCCGCGACCGAACCGGTGATCGGGCCGGTGCGGCGGGTCGTGCGGCCGGTGCGGATCGGCGGGATCTCGCTCGACCTGGCCTTCACGCTCGTCTTCATCGGCGTGATCGTGCTGCGGAGCATCGTGTACGCGCTTTAAAGCGTGCCGCGGAAGCTCGAGGACAGCCGGTCGACGCTGCGCTCGAGCTCGGCGCGCAGCCCGCGCAGGTCGACGCCGTCGGGGTCGATCAGGGCCTGCATCGAGATCCCGCGCAGCTGGGCCAGCAGCGCCGAAGCGTAGGAATCGGGGTCGCGGACACCGGTGATGGACCCGTCCGCGACCCCGCTGGCCACGGTCTGCGCGATGGCGAACCGGAACCGGCGGTCGGCCTCGGTCAGCGCGCCGCGCAGGGCCGAGTACTCCGCCGCCGCGTCGCCCCACAGGGCCAGGAACGCCTGGTTGAGCGTCGGCATCGTGCGGATCAGCTCGAAGATGATGTCCAGCAGCGCGCGCAGCATGTCCATCGGCGTCGCGTTCGCCGATCCGGTCCGGGCCGCGACAGCCTCGCTGTAGGCGTCGGTGAACGCCTCGACGGCGTGCTCGACGAGCCGCCGCCCGAGCCCGTCCTTGTCGCCGAAGTACTGGAAGACGACCGAACGCGCGTAGCCGGAGCGGGCGCAGACGCCGCCGATCTTCAACCTGCCGAAGCCCTCTTCGGCGATCAGGTGTGCAGCGGCATCCAGGATGCGTGCCTCGACGACGCCGTCGCCGTCCTCCTGGATCCGGCCTTCGGCGGCGCGGTCCACCCGGGCCATGTTAGCGACTGCAACCGCGCGGCACTGGCCGAGCCGTCAGCGGATCGTGCGAAGACGGTAAGCGGTCGCCCGCAGTCTCGGTGCCGGCAGCCACCGACCCGAGAGGAACCCCCCGATGACCACCAGGACCGTGCTCGTTTCCGGGGCCGGCATCGCCGGCCCGTCCGCCGCCCACTGGCTGCACCGCGCCGGCTACCGCGTCACCGTCGTCGAGTCCGCGCCCGCCCCGCGGCCCGGCGGCCAGGCCGTCGACTTCCGCGGCGAGCAGGTGAAACTGCTGGCCGCGATGGGGGTGCTCGACGAGGTCCGCCGGTACGAGACGGCGATGGGCGACCAGACCGTGCTCGGCCTCGACGGCCGTCCCGCGCTGACCGTGCCCGGCGCCGCCTGGAGCGGCGAGGTCGAGATCCTGCGCGGCGACCTCGCGCGGATCCTGTACGAGCACACCGCGGACCACACCGAGTACGTCTTCGGCGACCGCGTCACGAGCCTCACGGAGACGGCGGCCGGCGTCGAAGTCACTTTCCGCCACGGCGCACCGCGGACGTTCGACCTGGTCGTCGGGGCCGACGGCGTGCATTCCGGCGTCCGGGCCGCCGCCTTCGGGCCGGAACCGGACTTCCGGCGCGACCTCGGCTTCGGCATCGCCGGGTTCACCGCGCCCAACCACCTGGGGCTCGACCACACCAGCGTCCTGTACAACGAGCCCGGCCGCGGCCTGATGGTGAGCAGCCACCGGTTGCCGGACCGGCTGCACGTCGGCCTGGTGTTCGCGGCGGACGGCGTCGAGTTCCACCGCCGCACACCCGCCGAGCAGGGTGCGCTGCTCGCGCAGCTGTTCGCGGACACCGGCTGGGAGACGCCGAAGCTGCTCGAAGCGCTGCCCGCGGCCGACGACCTGTACGTCGACTCGATCAGCCAGATCCACCTCGACCGCTGGTCGAAGGGGCGCGTGGTGCTCCTCGGCGACGCCGCCTGGTGCGCCGGGCCGGGCGGGTCCGGCACGGGGCTGGCGATGATGGGCGCCCAGGTGCTGGCGGGCGAGCTCGCGGCGGCGGGCGGCGACCACGTGACGGCGTTCGCGAAGTACGAGCGGCGGCTGCGCAAGCCGGCCGCGGTCGGGCAAAAGAATGGCAAGGGGTCCGGCAACTTCCTCGCGCCGCGCACGGCCGCGAAGATCCGCAGCCGCAACCGCGCCTACCGGATGCTGAGCACCCGGCTGTTCGGCGGCATCTTCGCCTGGATGACCGACCGCGCGGCCAACGCGCTGGAGTACCGCGAATACCCCGATTCCTCTCATCGGGGGACTCGGCTGGCGACCCGGCGTGAGGTGGGTCACTCTTGACGCCATGTCAAATCCGGTCAGGACGGCCGTCGCGGGCCTGGCCGTGCTGGCCTTGGGCGTGGTGACGGCGTTGAACGCGCGGTCGCTTCCGGTGCTCGGCGACGGGACGACCTACGCGGCCGAGTTCACCGAAGCGGCCGGGCTGAGCGCCGGCAACGACGTCCGCATCGCCGGCGTCGAGGTGGGGCGCGTGTCGGACGTGCGCCTGCGCGGCGACCACGTGCTGGTTTCGTTCCGGGCCAAGGGAGCTTGGCTCGGCGACGCGACGGGCGCGGCGATCCGGCTGAAGACGGTGCTGGGCCAGAAGTACCTCGCGCTCGATCCGCAGGGCGAGGGCACGCTCGACCCGGGGTCGCCGATCCCGCGGTCGCGCACGACGGTGCCGTACGACATCCTGGCGGCGTTCGGGGAACTGTCGTCCACAGTGGACCGGATCGACACCGCGCGGCTGGCTCGCAGCTTCGACACGCTTTCGTCGACACTGGCGAACACGCCGCAGAGCGTCCGCGCCGCCCTCACCGGGCTATCTCGGCTTTCGGACTCGCTCGCCTCGCGCGACAGGCAGCTGACTGCGTTGCTGGGCAACACGCGCGTGATTTCGCAGACGCTCGTCGACCGCGACGCGGCGGTGCGCCGGCTCCTGGAGGACGGCAACGAACTGCTCGCCTCGGTGAGCAACCGCGAGGCGGCGATCAGCCGGTTGCTCGACGGCTCGCGGCGGTTGTCGTCGGAGTTGTCGGGGCTCATCGGGGAGTCGCCGGTCGAGCCGTTGCTGACCCAGCTGGACCAGCTGACGTCGATGCTGCAGCGCAACCAGGACGCCCTGGCCGCGGGGATCCGGGGGTTCGCGCCGTTCGTGCGGCTGGGGACGAACCTCGCGGGGAACGGGCGCTGGATCGACGGGTACCTGTGCGGGCTGGTGCTGCCTTCGTTCGGGCCGCTGAACGAAGAAGGCTGCCACGGCTAGGGTCGGAAGCCGGCAGGGCCGGTGCTCAGCGAAACACCGTAACCAGCCACTGATCAGTCGTGCACCACCCGGGCGCTTCCTTGCGCAGCGGCGCACAGCACGGGCTCCCGACCTTCGTCCACTGTGTACAGATCACACCGGCAGGTGGCTGCCGATCGCCCCGCTCGCAGCACGACAGCGCGGGCCCGCAACACCGCCCCCACCGCCGGTCGCAGGTAATCGATCGTGAACCCGGCCGTCAGCAACGCAGGCCCCAGGACGGTTCCGGCAGCGAACGTCAACGCGTTGTCGGCGGCATACGCCAGCACGCCACCGTGGAGGAACCCGTTCTGCTGCTTCAGCTCCTCGCGCACCTCCAGCTCCAGCGTGGCCGCGCCGTCGCCGAACTCGGTGAGCCGTGCGCCGAGCAGGCGGCTGAACGGCTGCCCGGCCAATCCCGCCCGAACCCGACCAGCGCCTGTTCTTCCTCCTCCAGCAAGCCGCCCACCGGCTCCGCGTGGCCGCCGACCGGCGCTGCCTGGCCGCCGCCGGAATCACCACCGCCCAGCTCGGCGCCCTGTTCGCCGTGCGCGAAGGCGGCCTGACCCAGCGAGAGCTCGCCGCGCGGCTCGGTCAGCGCGAATCGGCCGTGACCGCCATGGTGACCCGGCTGGTGGACGCCGGCCTCGTCGGCAAGAACACCCATCCGCACGAGCACCGCGCGGTCGTCCTGGAGCTGACCGCCGCCGGCGAGGACGCGCTGGTCCGCGTCGCGCCGGAGATCGAGGAATTCAACGCGCAGCTGCGCGCGGTACTCGGCGAGGCCGGCTTCCGGCAAACCGCCGAAGCCGTCGGCAAGCTGGCCCGCCGGGAGTGGTGAGCCGAGCTAGGCCACGATCAGCCGGAAACCCGCGTCCCACTCCGGCAGATCGAGCAGGTCCGCGTGGTCCGCGTGCCACCGCCCCGACTCCAGGTCCTCCCGCAACCGCGCGATCCCCCGCGAGACCGCCGCCGGCGAGGTCTGGGCCAGGGCCGAGCACGACTGGCGCACCCCCGGGTCCAGGTACGCCTCCGGCCGGCGCCAGTACGCCGGGAACACTCCGTCCGTGAAGTCCCACGGCACCGGCAACGGCACCACCGCCGACGCCCCGAGGAAGTCCGCGATCTCCGGCGCCGAAGGGCGGGACGCTTCCAGCGCGGCGACCTCCGGCACGTACTCCCGCACGAACCAGAACTCGCTGTGCAACGCCGTGTCGTACGCCAGGACGACCTGCCGGGCCGCGACCCGGCGCAGCTCGCGCAACCCCGCGCGCCAATCCGGCCAGTGGTGCACCGTCAGCACCGCCAGCGCCGCGTCGAACGTGCCCGGCGCGAACGGCAGCGCCTCCGCGACCGCGCGGACCACCGGCGCCGCCCCCGCCGCGCGCTGCCGGATCATCTCCGCCGACGGCTCGACCGCCACGACGTGCCGTGAAGGCGGTTCGTACGAGCCCGTCCCCGAGCCGACGTCCAGCACCGAAGCCGCGGGACCCAGCGCCGACAGCACCGGCGAGAGCCAGCGCGGGTCCGTCCGCCGGCCCCGTGCGTAACCGACGCCGATCTCGTCGTATCGCGTCATCCGCGCTCGGGGCCGTCGCCGCCGTTCTGCTCCGCGAGGAACCTTTCGAACTGCGAACCGAGCTCCTCCGCCGTCGGCATGTGCTCGACCGACTCCGCCAGCAGGCTGCCGCGGTCGGACGCCTCGATGAACGTGTCGTACTGCCGCTCGAGGGCGCGGACGACGTCGGCGATCTCGTCGGACTCCGCGACCTGCCGGTTGATCTCGGCGTCCGCCAGGTCCGCGGCCGCGCGCAGCTCGCCCTCGGGCAGGCTCAGCCCGGTCGCCCGGCTCAGCGCGTCGAGCACGATCAGCGACGCCGCCGGGTACGTCGACTGCGCCAGGTAGTGCGGCACGTGCGCGGCGAAGCCCATGGCGTCGTGGCCCCACTCGCCGAGCCGGTACTCCAGCAGCGCGGCGAGGCTGCCCGGCACCTGCAGCCGGTTCGGCAGCTGCTGGTTGTCGACGACCAGGTCCTTGCGGGTCGCGTGCGCGGTGACGCCGAGCGGGCGGGTGTGCGGCGCGCCCATCGGGATGCCGTGGAAGCCGGCGGTCAGCCGGACGCCCCAGCGCTCGACCAGGTTCCGGACCGCCGCGCTGAACCGCTCCCAGTCGTGGTCCGGCTCCGGGCCGGACAGCAGCAGGAACGGCGTGCCGTCGGCGTCGTGCAGCAGGTGCACCACCAGCTCGGGCGCGTCGTAGTCCTCCCAGTGGTCGACCGCGTAGGTCATCGTCGGCCGCCGCGAGCGGTAGTCGATGAGCCGGTCGACGTCGAAACGGGCGACCACCCGGTGCTCGCCGCCCAGGAGGTGCTCCGCCAGCAGACGGCCCGCCGAGCCGGCGTCCATGAACCCTTCGAAGTGGTGCAGCAGCACCGCCCCGGTCAGGTCGGGGACGTCCGAGTCCACCTCGTACAGGTCGTCGGGATCGAGTCCCACCTGATCCTCCTGCTCGCCGCTATACCAATCCGTCAAGCACAACACACCCCGGGTGGGATTCCATTCCGCCGACGGTGTCGCCGATCGTAACGCCACGCGATCGAGGCCGGTTCGGATCGCCATCGTGACAACTGTCGTGGGCGCGCAAGGCACCGATCGGGCACGCTTGACCCGTGAGCGAACACACCACGAACACGGCGCTGCGGCTGCGGCCGCCGGCGCACCGGGTCAGCCGCCGGGCCATCGGCTACTGGACGGTGACCGCGTCGATCCTGTGGATCATCCTGGTCGGGGTGCAGACGCTCATCGTCGTGACCAGCGACGACGCGCCGTCGTTCCTGACCGTGACCCTGGTGCTCTCCTGCGTGCTCGGCCCGCTGCACCTGATCGTGATGCCGCAGTGGCGCTACCGGGTGCACCGCTGGGAGGTCACCGACGAGGCCGTCTACACCCAGGCGGGCTGGCTGAAGCAGGAGTGGCGGATCGCGCCGGTTTCGCGGATCCAGACCGTCGACATCGAGCGCGACCCCTTCGAGCAGCTGTTCGGACTGGCGAAGATCACCGTGACGACGGCGTCCGCGGCGGGCCCGCTGCGGATCTCGGGCCTGGCGCACGACCGCGCGCTCGCCCTGGCCGACGAGCTCACGAAGACGACCCAGGCCGTCCGGGGCGATGCGACGTGAGCCCCGCCGACGCACTCTTCCCCGCGGAGGCGGCAGAAAGCACCGCCGAAGTGCTCACCCCGCCCGCCGAGGGCACGCAGGACGCGCCGTGGCACCACCTCGACCGGCGCATGCTGCTCATCCGCCCGGTGCTGGACCTGGTGAAGTCGCTGCCGGTGCTGCTGGGCGCGCTGCTGTTCGGCCACGGCGAACCGTGGCAGTGGATCGGTCTCGTGTTCACCGCGATCGCCGTGTTCACCGGCGTCTCGCACGTGCTGACCTCCCGCTACCGGATCACCGAGGCGCAGGTCGAGTGGCGCACCGGGCTGCTGCAGCGCAAGCACCGGGCCATCCCGCGCGACCGGATCCGCACGGTCGACGTCACCTCGGAACCGAAGCACCGGCTGTTCTCGCTGGCCGCCGCGCGGATCGGCACCGGGCGGCACTCGCACGGCAAGGGACCGGGCAAGGACGAGCTCGTCCTCGACGCCGTCACCATCGCCGAGGCCCAGCGGCTGCGGACGCTCCTGCTGCACCGCAAGGCCGAAGCCGTCTCCGAAGAGGCCGCCGCGCCGCCGGAGCAGCTGATCGCCGCGGTCGACAAGCGGTGGCTGCGGTACGCGCCCTTCACGCTGTCCGGGCTGGCCGTGGTCGGTGCGGCGGTCGGCACGGTCTACCACTTCGCGCACGAACTGCACTTCGACCCGATCCAGTTTTCGCTGGTGCAGGCCGTCGTCGGGCACTTCGCCGACACCCCGGTGTGGCTGAGCCTGGTGCTCGCCGCCGCCGGGCTGCTGGTGCTCGTCTCGCTGCTGTCCGTCGGCGGGTACGTCCTGTCGTTCTGGAACTTCCGGCTCACCCGCGAGCCCGCCGGCACGCTGCACATCCGGCGCGGGCTGATCACCACGCGGTCGGTGTCGATCGAGGAGGACCGCCTGCGCGGCGCCGAAATCCGCGAGCCGCTGCCGCTGCGGCTGGCCGGCGGCGCCCGCTGCGTCGCCATCGCCGCCGGCCTGCGGGAGGGCAAGAGCGCGGATAAGGGCGGCAGCCTGCTGCTGCCGCCGGCGCCGCTGGCCCGCGCGCACGAGGTCGTCGCCCGGGTACTGGGCGAGGACCCGGCCGCGACGCCGCTGGTGCGCCACCCCCGCCGGGCGCTGTACCGGCGGCTGTCCCGGGCCGTGCTGAGCGTGCTGCTGCTCGCCGCGGCGCTCTACGGCCTGGCGTGGCTCGGCGCGCTGCCGGATTGGCCGTGGCAGGTCGCGCTGGTGCTGGTGCCGGTCGCCGCGCTCGTCGGCTGGGACCGCTACCGCGGCCTCGGCCACGCCCTCACCGGCCGGTACCTCGTGACGCGGTCGGGTTCGCTGGACCGCGGCACGGCCGCCGTCCGCTGCGACGGGATGACCGGGATCGTCGTCGAACGCTCGTACTTCCAGCGCCGGGCCGGGCTGGTCACGCTGATCGCGCCGGTCGCCGCGGGCAAGGGCAGGTACCAGGTGCTCGACGTCGGCGAGGCCGACGGGCTGGCGCTCGCCGACCGGGCCGTCCCCGGCCTGCTGACGCCGTTCCTCACCGGTGACCGGGACCGCGGTTGACGCCCGGCCCGGGCCGCTCCTAACGTGAAAATCCGCCGTCCGAACCCTCGATTCGCGTTCGACGAGAGGACGGCAGGATGTTCCGGAAGCTTCTCGGTGTGGTGGCCGCGGGGATCGTCGCGGCTTCGGTCCCGGCGCCGGCCGCGGCGGCCGAAAACCCTTATGGTGACCCGAATCTGGTCTCGATGTTCGACGGAACCGACCTGAGCGCGTGGACGTCGTCGAAAGCCGGGCTCTGGTCGGCGAAAAACGGCGTCATCCACGGCAATGGCACCGCGCGCGGCTGGTTGTACTACAACAAACAGCAGGTCGGCACGTTTCGGTGGATATTCAATGTGCGGCAGGTCAAGGGCAACCACAAACCGACCGTGCTGATCTGGGGCACCACCGACCCGATCCGCGACGCACTGAGCGCCATCCAGTTCCAACCGCCGAACGGGGGACATTGGGACTACCGGCCGGGGCACAACAACGGCGGCGGGAAACTGTTCCGGCAACTGCCGCACACCAGCATCGACATCAAGAAGTGGGCCCAGTGCGAGCTGATCGGCGACGCCGCCACCGGGGTCGCGCGGATGGCCTGCTGCCCGCTCACCGGCACGGCGATCACCTGCAAGGGCGTGGAAGTGCTGCAGTTCACCGACAAGACGGCCGGGCGCGTCGGCCCGCTCGCGCTGCAGGTGCACAACTCGGGGATCCAGGACGAGTACCGCGGCCTGTACGTGGAGTCACCCGTGGTGACGAAACCGGGCGAGTTTCTCACCATGTGACGTCCGGTGCGCCGGCGATGGCTCTATTCCGGGCCATTGCTGGCCTTCCTTTCACACTACGTGCTAATTTATTCACCCCGTGTGATAGCGAAGGTCGTTTTTGTCTCACCGAGAGGTCACGATGACGCCTGCCGTCAGTACCGTCGACGGTTCCGCCACCACTTCCCCCCGGCGCACCCCCGGTGCCAGCAGTTCCCGCAAGGTCCTCCAGTTGCTGCTGGCCTTTTCGGAGCGCCGGTGGGAGGCGAGCGTCGCCGAGCTGGCCGCGACGATCGGCACCCCGGTGGCGACGACCTACCGGTACGTGGCCCTGCTCAAGGAGCTGCAGCTGCTCGAGGAGGGCCGGGCCGGGCACTACCACTTGACGAGCCAGGTGATGCCGCTGGCGCGGGCCGCCCAGCTCGCCAACGACATGGTGCAGCTGGCGCGGCCGGCCATGGAGGAGGCGGCGCGGGAGCTCGGCGAGACGGTGATGCTGTTCCAGCGGTTCGGCGACGCCGCCGTGTGCGCGGACCGCGTCGAGTGCGACCGCGCCATGCGGTTCACGTTCGAGCCGGGGCATTCGCTGCCGCTCGGCGTCGGCGCGTCCGGCAAGATGCTGCTCGCGCTGCTGCCGGAGATCGAGCGCGACCAGCGGTGGGCGTCGATCGTCGCGCAGCGCGGCGCGGCGGTGCGCGACGAGCTGAAGCAGGCGCTGGAGAACCGGTACGCGGTCAGCTCCGGCGAGCTCGACGAGGGCGTCTGGGCCTGTTCGGTGCCGGTGCAGACGATCGGCAGGCGGCCCACCGTGCTGAGCCTGGCCGGCCCGGCCGCCCGGATCACCGAAGAGGCCCGGCAGGCGGCGATCACCGCCCTGCAGGAGTACGCGATCCGCATCCAGCGGGCGATCGCGTCTTATTCGCTGTGAGAAATCCGCGCGGGCGCGTAGAACTGCCCGGGTGATCCGGCTCGCGCGTCCCGACGACCTGCCCGCGCTCATCGACGTCGAGCGCGAGGCGGGTGCGCTGTTCCGCGACGTCGACATGGCGGCGATCGCCGACGACGACCCGGGTTCGGTGGAGTCGCTGGCGGTTTTCCAAGCGGCGGGCCGCGCTTGGGTGAGCGCCGACTCCGCGGACCGGCCGGTGGCCTACCTGATCGCCGAGGTCGTGGACGGGTGCGCGCACATCGAGCAGGTGTCGGTCCGGCCGTCGCACGCGCGGCGGGGAATCGGCCGCGCGCTGATCGAGACGCTGGCGGAGTGGGCCCGTGCGCGCGGATTGCCGGCGTTGACGCTCACGACGTTCGAAACCGTGCCATGGAACGCGCCGTACTACGAACGACTGGGGTTCCGGGCCGTCCCGGAGGCGGAAATCGGCGACGGACTGCGCTCGATCCGCCGGGCCGAGATCGCCCGCGGCCTCGACGCCTGGCCGCGTGTCGCCCTGATTCGCCCGCTCTGACCTGGCCTTTTGCCCGTTGGTCCCCTAGTTGAGGGAGAGAGTGGCGCGGGCGGTCGAACATGTGTTCTACTGTGCCTTGCCGGTCCCGGAGGGGGAAGCTCCGAGGGCCGGCCCACCAACTTCGGGAGGTAGTCGTGGCGGTCAAGATCACCCACCTGACGAACGGCCAGCAGGTCCGGTTCGCCAACGCGGACGGGGCCCGCCGGTACGCCGAGATCATGGGCGGCGGCGTGGACAAGTGGCGCTTCACGGTCGTCCCCGAGGACCCGATGCTCCGGAAAATGTCGGACTCCGTCGTTAACGTGCCGGTATGGCGCATGACTTCCAGGTAGTGGTGGATTCGGCCGACCCGCACGCGCTCGCCGACTGGTGGGCCGAGACGCTCGGCTGGTCCGTGGAACCGACGGACGCGGACTTCGTCCGCGAGATGATCGCGAAGGGGTACGCGACGGAGGAGGAAACCCGCACGTACCGGGGCTCGCTGGTGTGGAAAGCGGGGGCGGGCATCCGGCACCCCGATTCGCCACCGGAGGGCCCGCCACGGCGGATCCTGTTCCAGGAGGTCCCGGAGGCCAAGACGGTGAAGAACCGCCTCCACCTGGACGTGTGGGTGGGCGCGGAGAACGTCGAGGGATCGGTCGAGAAGCTGAAGGCACGCGGCGCGGAGTTCCTGTGGCGGGGGCGGCAGGGGCCACACAGCTGGGTGACGATGGCCGACCCGGAGGGGAACGAGTTCTGCGTTTCGTGAGGCCGGGGCCGGGGCCGGGGCCGGGGCCGGGGCCGGGGCCGGGGCCGGGGCCGGGGCCGGGATGAGGCTAGGTCGGCGGCGGACTGGGGGCCGCCGCCGGCTTGGTGAGTTCCGGTTCCGATCACGCCACTCCCGCGCCGGAGCACACCCACCCCGCGCTGGAGCGCGCGAGTTCCGCTCAGCCGCCACCAGCACCAGCGTCGCGAATGACTCATTCGGGACCTCCGACGTCCCGAATGAGTCATTCGCGACCTCACACCTGCGCCGCCAGGCGGTCCAGCGCCTTCGGCAACGCCGCCGCCAGCAAATCCAGCTCCGGCTCTGCCGCCACCAACGGTGGTGATACCGCCACCCCGCGCCCGAGGTTGCGCACGATCACACCCTCGTCGCGGCAGGCTCGCTGCAGCTTCACCGGTGCCCCGGGGTCGCCGTCGAGCAGCTCCGCGCTCAGTTCCACCGCCGCCAAGAAGCCCAGGCCGGCCCGCACCTCGGCGACCAGCGAATGCCCCGCCACTCCCGATACCGCGTCCGCCAGGGGTTTCTCCAGCTCGCGGCCGCGCGGGATCAAGCCGTCGCGCTCGTAGATGTCCAACGTGGCCAAGCCCGCCGCGCACGCCACCGGGTGCCCTGCGTACGTCGGGCCGTGGCGGAAGATCGGAGCTCCCGGCGCCCCCGTGAAGAACGGCGAAGCCACCTTCGGCGCCACCACCAGCGCTCCCAGCGGGATCGTTCCGCCCGTGATGCCCTTCGCCGTCGTGATCATGTCCGGTTGCACCGGCCACCGGTCGATCCCGAACCACGTCCCCAGCCGGCCCCAGGCCGCGATCACGCAGTCCGCCACGAACAGCACCTCGTGCCGGCGGCAGATCGCCGCCACCTCCTCGAGGTAGCCCTCCGGCGGCAGCAGCACGCCGCCCGCGCCGATCACCGGCTCGCAGAAGAACGCCGCCACCCGCGACGCGCCCACGCGCTCGATCTCCGCCTCCAGCGCCGTCGCATCGTCATATGCCACGTGGGAAAACGAAGGCGGCTGCGGGCCCACCCCCGCCGCGTTCGCCGGGATGCCGCCCACCGCCGTGCCGAAACCGTGGGTTCCGTGGTAGCCCTGCGCCCGGCCGATCACGTGGACCTTCTCCGGCCGCCCCGTCTGCGCGAAGTACGCGCGGGCCAGCTTCACCGCCGTGTCGATGACGTCGCCGCCGCCCGAACCGAAGAACACCTTCGACCCCGGCTCCGGCGCCAAGGCCGCCACCCGGTCCGCCAGCTCGATCGCCGGGCGGTTCGCGTTGTAGCCGAACAGGTTCCACGAGTCGAGCTCGGACAGCTGGCGGGAAACCGCTTCGGTGATCTCGGGACGGCCGTGGCCGAAGTTCGCGTACCAGAGCGACGCCGTCGCGTCGAAGTACCTGCGGCCGGTGTCGTCCCAGATGTACGAACCCTCGGCCCGGGTGACGACCATCCGGTCACCGTCGACCGCGCCCATGTCGGCGAACGGGTGCCACAGGGCGTGCTGTGCTGCCATCGGTCCTCCATAAGATTGTTGGTGTTCAGGACGGGTTGTCCTGGATGCCCAGGGCGATGGGGTGTGGCTGATCGGTCCTTGCCTTGTGTGGTGGCTTCTGAGGAGTGGCCGCCCTGTCGTTCTGGACGCCC